>JACPPD010000007.1 GCA_016191145.1 Ignavibacteria bacterium | reverse complement strand
TTCAGCGTGATGTTCTGAGATCCGTTGCCCAGATAGAATGGTGCTCGAAACGCTGTGGTTGCCCCTAACTGCACACGGATAGATTTCTGCAGACCGCCGTCGAAAATGTAATAGCCTGCCGAGTTCGAATAGCTCCGCACATATGGAAACTCACGGCCTAAGGAGTTATAGTTAGACGGCTGAAGTTGCTGTCCAAATAGTACACCAATACCGTTGAGAGAATTCAGCGTGATGGTTACCGAGCCCCTTGACAACGATTGATTCAGCGCTGGCTTGAACGTCACGGTATTCGTCGCACTCATCCCTGGAACGTAGCCCGAAAGGTCGAGGGCAACGTTGTTGGTGCTAATAGACCCGTTAATAGTGTAAGATGCGTCGGTAAACTCGAAGGCCACCGGACCAGATACGCCCTTCAGGAACAGGTCGCTCATGGCAAGTTCTATGTTGGAATAGTTCCGCGGCTGACCGTTTTTGAGAGTCCCAATGGTATAGGTACCAGAGAGGTTTGGATTTACAGTAAAGGTCTGGCAAACCTGATCATTGGTTTTATCCGGATCACCGGGATATTTCACCGTCATGCAGGCAGTATACTGTCCAGGAGCATCCGGAGTGAACAATGGGAACACAACTCCAGCATAGTTATTCGGAGCAGCAGCATCGACCGACTGCACAAGAACCTGCTCACTGTACACCTTCTGTCCGGCTGCATTGAAGATTTCCATCAAAACCGGAACATCGGAAAGGTCAAGAATTCCATTGTTAAAAATGTCACCTTGTGGCTGCAACGGACGGTTAGCGTAGTAGCTCCCACTCGGTGATGGCTTAATTATAGACCCAGCGCTAGCTTCTGCGTTATAGTTCACCTGGAAAATATACGTTCCGGACGTAGGCAGGCAGTCATTGGCAACCTGCTGGTCTATGTTGTCGTTGAGCTTGGCACAGAACTCAGCAGAATACGTCCCAACCGCTGTTGGGATAAATGCCTTACCTATAAGGTCAACAACGCCACGCTGACCTGTTGCCATGTTGCCTGTCCACTTCACCTGATGGTCAAACACCTGGACGCCACTCGGGTATTTGCGTACGACTACATTAACGTCTACATCAGTGATGTTGTTCAGGCCCACATTTTGGATTTGTGCGGAAAGGGGCAGGGTAACGTTGAGCGGATTTTTCTTGGGAAGTGGTTTAGGTGAACGAATCTCGGCCATCGCTACATCCCACGGGAAGGCAATAATGAATTGTTTGGCCCAGGTCTGTGTGCCGCAATCTGATGCAAAGGATGCAATAACCCGGTACGAGCCACCCGTCGCGTTCGTCAGGTCCAATGCGCCGGCAGTGCCGGCATAGGTACCTACTGCTTCGCCGAAAGAATAGGTAGTCCAGCCATTGACAGTTCCTGTAAAGGTAATACTGGTGTTTCCGCTCTGGCGTGCTTCATAGACAGTCGCCAAGCTGGGATTAGGACCAGTAATCTTATAAGTGATTGTGTAAGATTTGCCGATTTGAGAATAGTATGTAAGTGATGGCAAGGGATGAGTTGCGTCGGAACCGTTGTACACTTCCGTTGCACGTAGGATGTACCTCGGGTCTACATCATCTGGGAAGGACTGGGATATTCCCGAGAGATTTCGCAATCGGAGGTACGGACGCAGCGCTGAATTGTTATACTGATATGTTTGATAATTATATTCATATAAAAAATTGGGAAGGATATAGTAGGCTGGTCCTTGTTCGCACGTCCGGGAATAGAACGCGTAATAATAACCCGTGTTCATTGGGTAGCTCCCAAAATTCCCATTGTAATACGTATAGGGGTTTGGGGGGCGAACACTTGTAACCATATACTCAGCGTACTGATATGCATACGTTGTCTGACAACGCTCTAAGCCGATAACAATGCTGCTCGTTCCGTCCCACGTGAAGGTGTTCTTATTAAAATTGAAGTTTACCCACGTAGTATCATTTGGTGGAATAGGAGCCATGCTGAAGTTCGGATCATCATGGACTTCAACACCACCGGTTGCCGCCTGGATATTAGAACCCATCCCCTTTACAGCCGTGAAATAGTAATCAGGATATCCACCATTGGCAAAGTTGTACCCCAATGTGCTCTGAGTTGATGGAATTGCCTTGACAAATAGCCTGATCCGGGCATTCCAGGTAATCGGATTGCGAATAAACTGAAGGCTCATGGCATCGATAGGACCTGCACACAACCCAGCATTTCTCATGTCCTGCGCAGTAACGATCCACTCTGTATATACTGGAGCGAAATAGTCGTAGAACATCATATAGGTGTATTGGGTGCTCCGGTAGTAGTTCGGGTAATTATATGCATAATAATTACTGCCTACCAAGTAGGAACCAGGTCCGGTGTATCCGGGAACGACAGTGTATTGCTGGGCATTTGTGACTACGCTGCTCGCAATTACTACAATGAAAACTCCTAAAAGAATTTTCAATGCAAAAGAGTACATAGACTTCATCATGACGCTCCAAAAAAAAAATATTTAAATCTCAAAGGAAACTCTATCGTCCATTCGTTGTCATTTGCCAAGGATCGGGGAACCTCTCAGCATTCCCGAGAGAAAAATGAGCACTCGATCTAAACATAACAACCGCATATATGCGCACACAGCGCTGTATGCGGTCTGCAAAACGACGTCGTGACCTTCCGGGCAAATGGTTTGGTTACGGCGTTGTCTTTTTTATTCCGAGTTGCATAACACGTCTTTAGTTGAAAAGACTTTGTGTTACAACTTATAACATACAAGATTGTTACACACTATGCAAAAGGATTTTTTTCCCTAGTGTGCTTGGAGCGGGAATCGAACCCGCACGTCCCTTACGGAACACGGGATTTTAAGTCCCGTGCGTCTACCAGTTCCGCCATCCAAGCATAAGTGCAGAAATACAACGTTCCGGCATTACCAGCTCATCAAACCCATTACCAGCTCATCAAACCATTGAACGTCGCTGAAGCCATGCACGAATAATCTCGACAAAAATGGGAATTACGCTGATAAGAATGATAGCTCCGATGACTAAGGTAAAATTCTCCTTGACTGCGGGCTGATTCCCAAAATAAAATCCCATCAAGCTGAAGGCAGACACCCACACTAAGCCTCCTACCACATTGTATATGGCAAACTTCGGGTACGTCATTTTTCCAATACCAGCCACGAATGGAGCGAATGTGCGGATGAAAGGCATGAAGCGAGCAAGAATTATGGTTTTACCACCGTGTTTTTCGTAGAACTGATGCGTGCGGTCCAAATGCCTGCGGTTGAGCCACCTTGAGGATGAGCTACTGAAGACGCGTGGTCCGAGACGTGCGCCGACGAAATAATTCACGGCATCACCCAGTACCGCCGCCAGTGATAGCAGGAAAATCAGCAAGCCAATATCGAGCGTACCTAAGGCACAGATGGCTCCGGCAGCAAAGAGCAGTGAATCCCCTGGTAAGAAGGGGGCTGCCACAAGTCCTGTCTCCGCAAAGATTATCAGGAAGAGAATAGCGTAAGTCCAACTGCCATACTCTGATGTTATCAGCGTGAGATAATGATCGATGTGCAGAATGAAGTCTAAAATGGGTTCCATACTCGTGCCAAGTGCCAGGTGCCACGTAATTAATAAAGAGCCTTCCTAACAAACCCGTGGGAGTTCAGAAGACGTTCATCTGCTTCGGGGCGACTGCATCGGCACAGGCCCATCACCAGAGCGGTTTTGACGTGGTTACCAGCTTGTTCCAGAAGGCTGCAAGCTGCATCGTACCGCACATCGCAGATCATCATAACAATTCTGCGGGCACGTTCTCTTAGCTTATTGTTAGAGAGCTGCAAATCCACCATCACATTCCCGTACGTTTTACCAAGACGAATCATAGTTGCAGTTGTAATCATATTTATTATCATTTTCTGTGCTGTTGCACTTTTCATCCTGGTACTTCCTGCAACAACTTCGGGGCCTACAACTGCGCAAATCAATTCATCAACAAAGGGAGCAAATCCCCTTGCGGACGCTTCGTTGTTAGTACAGACCAATACCGTACTCATTCCCAGTTCATGCGCCTTATGCAGTGCGCCAAGCACGAACGGAGTTCTTCCCGAAGCGCTAAGACCAATTGCAAGAAACCTGTAATTACCTAAGCCCGGATATTCAGATTTTTCCAAGCCCAACATTTCAGAGTTTTCAAAATCCTGAAAGGATTTTATATAGTCCAGAACAGATTGTTCACCGTTAGCTGACGAGTCTTCGGCGCCCTCGATACTTCTGAACACGGCTGGATCGCCCCCTGCAATAATACCTCGTATCAAGTCAGAGTGGGTTCCGAAGGTAGGGGGCATTTCCGCCGCGTCTAAGATTCCGAGGCGTCCGCTTGTGCCTGCTCCCACATACAGGATGCCGCCGCCTGTTCGGACGACATCTTCAGCCATTCCGATAACGCGGGAAACTGCGTCGAGGACCAATTCAACGGCATCTGCAACCGTTTTATCGGCATCATTGATGAGGCCAACAATCTCGCGGGCAGACAAAAGGTCAATGTCTGTCGTTGCCGGGTTAACGGCTTCAGTTGTCAGAGCCTCAAGTTGTTCGAATAGCGTCACTTTGCAAAGTTATTCCAACCCCCTGTATATTTGTGATTCTCTATTCCTGAACGAAGTCAAACAAGGACATGGCTCATCACAAATCAGCATTAAAACGGATCCGTCAGTCGCGTACGCGCAAGCTTTACAACCGCACGAACAAGAAGGCTATACGCGAAGTCATTAAGACCGTACGCACAGCAACATCGGCAGAGGCAGCTAAGGAACTTCTGAACAAGGCATTTTCCATTCTCGATCGGGCAGCGTCCAGAGGAGTGATCAAGAAGAACAATGCGGCCAATAAGAAGAGTTCCCTAGCAAAGCACGTAGCCAAGCTAACGTCGTGACGCATTAGCCGGACCCGTAGCTCAATTGGATAGAGCATCTGACTACGGATCAGAAGGTTTGGGGTTCGAATCCCTACGGGTCCGCAGTGAGCAAAGGGTTATAGAATTTATATCATTCTAGTTGCTCATCTCACCATTTTTGTATGTTATGGCGCAAAACGATTTCGTCAATTTGCTTAGTAACAGAGAGGCTGGCTTAGACGATACCACCCTACTCACCATGACCAAGTCAGTGACTTCAGATCTGAACTTCGCGTAATACCGCAGAGAACCTTACCCCCTTCCATCAATAACTCCAATTATTTGCCATCACAGAAGGAACTTGCCAGGCAACTTTAATCCAATTCCTCAATATTATTAGTATTTGATCAACAGATGTCCCAAATCAACTTTCATCATGTCGTATTTGATTCCGTGCTTGCTTAAGACATCAGTGATCAAGTCTGCATCTATTCTTCTATTATCTGAAAACTCTATCATAACCCTACTCTCCTTATCAAATTCAATAGCCGAAGAGATTATTCTAATCAAGTTTATAATCGACTTGTCGGTTTCGCAATCCGATATATAAACTTCTGTTGTTTGGTGAGATAAACTTGTTGCTTGTTTCAACGCACATGAATTGTGAAATATCTCTTTATCCGTTAGCCCGTTTTGCTCAACACAATCTGCGTCAAACGTCCTATCAATCGGCATATTGATTTGCCGTTGCGACCTCACACTGTCTGCCGTATCGAGAAATTCCTCATACATAATGTGAAGTGTCTCAGTCCTGTCCTCTTCTCGTTTGAAGTATGCTTTGTGTTCACGCCAATCGCCACAGGTCTGCTTTGTATGAGATTGAACAAAACGATCTGCTGTAATGGCTTCATAAATGTCAAATGTGCCACCCTTATTGCTAGAATAAACAAATTGACCATCGTCACTTTGGCGAAACCAAAGTTCATCACCATTCGAATTGACCAACGGACCTAGGTTGCGTGGCTTCGTCCAGTATTTAAACGAACTATCCCGCACCTTTACACAGTAATAGATGTCAAAGCCGCCGTAGCCCGGAAGACCATTTGAAGCAAAGAAAAGCGTGTCTTCACCAAAAGACAGACTTGGAGTTCGTTCGGAAAGCACTGTATTTATTGGATAGTCGAAAACGTACTGGCTGTCGGTTCCAATCCAAGCACTGTCAATCAAAAACAAATCGGTATTCCCAGCCATGATATATGGATTGGACTTCCTTGCCGACAGCTTGTTGCCGACGAGACAGTCGTTGCTGGTTTTATCAGAAGAAATGAAGGCGACTTTTTTGTTCTTGCTAAAGAATAAGTCCGAATCCCAATATGAAGTATTGATGGGGCTTTCTAATTGCCTTTGGTAACGATAGTTATTCATTTCATTTCGCCAGAAAACGAACACGCCGCCCCTTGAATCTGAAGAGCCACTGGCTGAGCTCAACAATTCTATCCTCTTGTACTCTCGCTCATTCAACATTTTTGACACAGGGTAATACAACAATAATTCGGCCGATGGAAAATCAGCGAGTGGATCATAAGCATAAACATAATTCGAATACCTGGGAAATCCATTGGGATGATTCACGATAAAAGTTGGAATTGTCAACTGCATTGATCCTAAAGTAACGAAGTATCGTTTTCTACTATCATATTGTCCATATACATACAATGTATCTCCATCCAAGAACAGCAGCGAATTCTCATGAGCATCGTTTATTGGCCTTGGGAGCGGGGTTACTGAATTTGTTCCAGGTTCCCTATTCCAAATAAATATATCCTCACTACCAAGGAGAGTAGTTGGTCCAGATCGAGTGAAATAGAGTCTTTCTTTTCCGTCTAAGACGGGGTTGGTTTCTTCAGAATTGTCGGTATTTACCTGAGGTATTGGTCTTCCTCTGAATAGAGAAGTATCAGTTTTTAGTAAGTAATCCGTTTGTGCAATAAACTCTTTTTCCTCCCGCGTTTGAAATATATAATTCGAGAATGTCTCACTATAACGTCCAAGATCTCCGCTCTGAAATATTGATGACAACGAATCTCGTAGAACTGCTAAGCGCAATTGCTTTCCACAAATTGGTTTAGTCAACTCGGTGGTACTACAACTACCGATTGACAGACAAACGAGAATTGCTACACATAACGGTCGAACCGTGTCTCTTCTTCGTCGTGATAGATTGAAATCGTATATCATTTTGCGAGCTGTCTACATTATCCTGAGCAGATAGATTTTTCACCTTTTGACTGGATATGACATGTGCCCCGAGCAGTGACCAAAGTCTTCATCATAGAAGAACTCTCTTCGAATTGTGCCAACAAAACTTTCAGCGCATGTATTTTGAAAAGGTCTCCCCGGTTGAAAGTATGCAAATGTTTTGTTACGCCCATGAGCCCTGCAGTCTCGTACTCCTGTTGTATTAGGCAATAACCTACGGCAATCCAATAGACCAAGGAGATCAATTGAAACTACTCGAACACCTTCCTCTCGGGTGTATGTATAACCAGCACTTTCTAAAGCTCAATATCCAGCAGCTTCTATGAAAAATGTACCAGGTACGCTAAACCAGACACTATCTCTGTTAAATCGCTGTTTACAAATGCAGCACATTAGAATGCATCTGGTGTAGTGTGCCTGAGAGGTGAATGCAGACGACGTCGATTATAATTATCGATATTTTTTTCTATCTTGGCTAAAGCTTTGTCTAGCCCTACTTTTCCGCTCCAGAATTGTCGGTTGTCGCGCTCTGAATAAATGCACAGCATGATCACCATGCACAATTATTCCAATTGGCATCGGTCAATTCTTCCATGTTTTGCAAAAAAGCAATGATAATATTGAAGCGCACTCGGGCTTTTCACAAGGTCCCCCCCCTATACGATGTGATCTACCCTAATTGAAAAACCGAAAATACTAAGACGATTATTTATTGTGAACACGCTCACGTTCGGATTCGATGAATGTCGTATCTCCGAGCGTTGAGTTGGATCGGTTCTATTTAATCTGTGTTTGGTAAAGCGCCATGCTTGACGTCGTACAGGTTCAAAATCGAGAACCTGTATTGTGTTCAATTTTCCCATTACAGGCAGCGTTTAACTTCAGTGTATTTTTGTGCATGATGTACTACTTTACTAAGACGCTGAATGTTGGAATCGACGCAGCGGTCGCTCGGGTAACAGAAGAGTTGAAACTTGTCGGTTTTGGGATTCTGACTGAAATTAACGTCAAGGAAACGCTGAAATCGAAGCTTGATGTTGATTTCAAGGAATACAGGATTCTTGGCGCTTGTAATCCGAATTATGCATACCGTGCATTGCAGACGGAAGATAAGATTGGAGTATTTCTGCCATGTAATGTTGTTGTGGAGGATGCAGGTAATGGCACAACGGATGTATCGGCTGTCGACCCTGTAGCCAGCATGCAGAGCGTGAATAATCCCAATCTGGAAGAACTGGGAAACGAAGTTCGCGAAGCATTAAAATCCGTTATCGAGAAACTCTGATAAAGAGATTCTCTGCGAGAAACATTTCTGGAAGCAATTGGTTTGAATATTTTGCCATTGTACTGGAAATGTGTTATGGTACTGTGATTGTTATTTGCTATTCTTAGCATTGCACCTGGTACATTGGCTGCATAAAAAACAATCCCACCTTTCCAAATGGGTCGGTACAGGAAAACTCCTTTGTTGCTAATGGCGAGGGGAGCAATTACGAAAAATATTCAGCTTATGACTACGACTCCGCTTCGGTGGCGTTCGATTCTTCGGGTAGAGGAATAATTGTCATGTTGGGAACCTCTGCAACATCGGGTGACAAATTCTTTCTAACAATAGTTAAGATAACTGCAGCTACGGGAACGAGCCAGGTTCTCGACCAGACGTATATCGTCCTGGTTCTTGAGAGAGGTGGAACAGCAAATACATACAACGCTATTACCGGTTCAGTAACTGATAACGTTTGGAGCGATGTAGGGGGCAAGTGTTCGGAGTCGTTCAGCAGATCGTTTGCCCGCTCAGATAAACCATTTAACGCTGTACTTCAGATATCGTCAGGATACTTTTATTCCTTGCGAATATGATGGTTGAATGGATTGGCATAGGATGTATTTTTGAGACTCTGTGCCGGACCCATAGCTCAACTGGACAGAGCAGCTGACTTCGGATCAGCAGGTTTGGGGTTCGAATCCCTATGGGTCCGCAGTTACTAAATGATTTTACCTTTATATTTCTGAGGCACCGATGTCCATGAAAACTCTTTTGCTGTCGCTCGTAGTCTTCGTTTCGCTGCTTGCCCCCTATCAGATGTATGCTGATACGGGGATTGGCATTCAATTCGGACATCCCGGAACGGTGGGCATGTCACTAAGATTTGATAATATTCCGATTGGTGCCGCGTGGAGGTTTGGAAATAGTGGATATCTGCATACAACGGTCGACGTGTGGCTTCTCAAAGAAAATCTTGCAGAGCATCTTGATTGGTACCTTGGTCCCGGCGTCGATCTCGGCATTGGAGATCCATTCCTACTTGCGGCACGTGTACCCGTTGGATTACAGTGGTTCCCGGCAGAAAGAATAGAAGTCTTTGGACAACTCGCTCCAGGATTGCAGATCATAAACAAATCGGCGTTTTACTTTGCTGGTGCCATTGGTATTCGATATATCTTGTAAGTATGATGCTATTCCGTCATCTCATGGTCTTCCTGTTCATCTGCGCCGGACTTGACTTGCTTATGGCTCAGGATACTTCCACGATGTTAAAACAATGTAGCTGCAGTGTGTCTTGGATGAGAAGGGGCGAGGATGCAGTTGTTACGGTAACTGTGAAGAATGGAACAAAGAAAACGCTTGTAGATCCTGTTGTTCGTGTGAGGTTCTACAATGCCGATAGTATTGAAGTTGCCAGCGATGCTAAAATGTATTTCACTCGAATAAAACCACAGGCCTCAAAACGCCTTGAAGCCCGAATCTGGCAGCTCATTCCGCCAGACGCTGCCTACGCTAGGGGGGCTCTTGATGCAGGTGTACTCGAGTAAGTCTCTGCTGCCCTATTGCTCAGTCCTTTCTGCTGCTTACAAGAATCCAAGATCGTTATCGTGACAGCGTTACTAGTCCACTGCCAATCGGTATGCCTTCCTTATCAAATGCTGAGATTGAATACACTCCAATCGGCAATCGGCTCACATCAAAAGTTAACCTGCTTCGCCCGGGCTCAAATCTATTTTTCTTTACTACCTTTCCTTCAATTGATGTTACAACCAATTGGTATCCGTCATTTCGCGCCTTCTCTGCTTCATCTAGAATTACTTCGATGGATTCGTTTGCAGGATTGGGAGTTATGAGGAGGGCGTGCTGCAATGGCGCTTCTTCGACAGATACTGCCGATAGTGGAACGCGTATTACAGTGCCCCCTTCACCTACAGCCGTTATCTCATCGGCGGTTAGAGCAACGTCAGAGAATTGGGTTGCACCGTCGAATACCGCCCATTGCGAAGTGGGACTGGCACGGTAAATAATTTTACCACTTATGGTTGTTATTGCAGCACGACCAGTTGATGCGTCGGCATCGACTGCAGTAATCATGATGGAACTCTCGGGAATGGTAAGAGGCAAGAACGTGCTGCCTCCGTCGGTGGTAAGCAAGCCTAAGCCGAATTGCCCAACAAATAGTCCGATACCAGATGCATCGATGTCACCATCCATAAAGGTTGAAGTAACATTAGTTGTAAGCAGCGTCCACGTGCTGCCGCCGTCTGTAGTCCTAGATATTATACCACCAGTGCCGCAGACGTATGCTTCATTTGAGCTGACTGCTTCAACGTCAAGCAACCTTGTACCTGTAACCGATCCCGCCTGCGACCACGAAGAACCATCGGAAGACACATAGACCTTCTCTCTACCAGCGGCCCAGAACGAACCATTGAACGAAATGGAAGAAAGCGGAGTTTGGTTTGGTAAAGAAATTGAATTCCACGTTGAACCACCATCTGATGAACGCAGTACAACGCCATCTGCACCGCTGACGCACAAGATGCTGCCATCAATATTAGAAGCGATACCCGTCAGCAATGCCGTACTCCCTGTAGTATGCTTTATCCATTCACCCGCGCTCGAGCGTGAATGCACGGCTCCATTAGAGCCAACACACCACAATGTTCCATCGCCAAGTTTTAAGTGGTCGAAATAGAAAGGGGCATTGTATGCGCCAATCTCAGAAATCAATGCTGGTCCAAGTTCTAAGACCCTCACCATTCCATCCTCACCGGTAACAACAGCGGCACTGATGACGGAGGAATATAAAACTCCTTTTGTAGCTACTGTGTCGCCAACATAAACCTGCTGCCAGGTGGAACCATCCTGCGAAACGCCTATTGTTCCATACGCAGAACCCGCGGCAACAAGTGTGTTGGCATCTCGATCTATATTCATGATCGACCCGTAAACGCCCGATAACTGTTGAGTCCACGTAACTCCACCATCCTCGGTACGAAGGATACCTCCGTTAATTCCAACCCAGCCGTTCTGAGCACTAGTAAAAAGGCAAGAGTAAAATGTCCTGCTCGAAGACCCTGAACGCACCTGCCAAGTCGAAGATCCAGAAGCAAGCGTGGCAATGTAACCGCCCTCACCAACGGCCAGGAATGCCCCACCGGGCAGGATAGTAACATCATATAATGTCAATTTAGTTCCTGTATTTGTTGTCTGCCAAGTCGCCCCTCCATCGCCAGATTTCATTGCAATACCGCCAGTGCCAACGCAAATAGCATCGTTGCCGGATGGGCTGATAGCGACCCCATAGAAATGTTCGAACGTTCCAGTTGAAATACCTGCCCACGTTTGACCTCCGTTGGACGATCGCAAAATGGTTCCGTCAGACCCAACGCACAGCCCCATTGATGCTGGACCAAATTCAATATCGTTAAGGAGAACGGAGTCGCCAACATCGGTGAAGGCTTTCTTGAAATCTGGATTCGTCAATTCCGAATACATTATGGTTGCCTGGTCCCCACAAATAAACAGGTAGGGGGCATTGTATTCCACATCGGTGATTGTATATCCTCCGAATGAGTAATTGTCTATCCTGCTGACGTATTGTTGCGACAATGCGCTTGCTACGGCTAGGATATTTGCAATCGTTACAATTAGTGTTTTCATGTTACCACCCTAGTCTACAGTGAGAATAATTGGCGGAAGTGGGTCGTACGACCAATACGCCCACCATCTGAGCTTGGCAAAGCTCTTCGTTGTAGTGTAACCATGACTTCTTCCATACACCTGTACGCTCCCCCACGAACCTTGCATTGTTTCGCAGGCTAGCAGAACAAGATCGCGCCAAAAGGGATGTCTGTCGCAGTTGAAGGCTGTTTGTGAAATACCCTTTACATGCTCACCACCTCGCTGTGGAGTATTCCACGATCCGGCGATAAACATTCGAGCCATATTTATTTTCCCCGATGCTCCATGACCAACAAAGGCAAATGTCTTAATACACGGGTTTTCTACTATCGCTTGAAACTCAGTTACAACGAGAGAATCATCTCCAATTACATCATACCCTGCATTTGTAAGTTTTGATACCAACGACTCGTATGCACTTTTCAAAGCGCCGGATCTGCCTCCATACAACTCCTCACCAGAAGATGTCCCTCCCAATATCTCCTTCCAGGTATCCCAAACACTGCCTGCAAGTTTTGAAACGCTTGTACCTTCGTCATCTCCCAGCCCGACAAAAGCCTTTGGCTTCCCAACCGGGGGCAGGGTATCGATAACAGTTACAGGATCGTCGTTTGCCTGTAACCCCCCATCATTGATGATGCACTGAACAATGGTTGGTTTAGATGCTGAGCGGCGTACAACAATGGATGAACCAGTTGAAGGAATCGGTAATTCGCCAGCGCCTCCTATAATAGACCAGGAATATGTAAGGCCATCATTGCTTGTGTTAGAAAGAGTATCGCTCGGTGAACAAGTTGTTGGCGTGGATCCGCATACAAGTTTGTATTTGTCAATATCGCTTGCACTAACAGATAGAAGAGTGAGATACTCAGGACACAGTAACGGCGCCGATGATTTTCTGATTCCACCATTAACAGATATGGCGGGCCCTTTCTCCCAAATTGGTTCAAGAGGTGTGCATGCATTTCCTGATGCTGTTTCCACTACACCGTCAGATTTTGGCACAAGATGGTTGTAGGAGGGCGAAACATCGTACGTATATGCATCCCACGTTGGCGTAAAATCCGCAGAGTAAATACGTGCAGTCGACACGCTAAAGGAAACCGAACCCGACACTTCTTCATCGCGTGCCTTGCCCCCTGCATTCGTCACCCGCAGCCGAACTGTTGCTGAAAAGAATTCCGAAGGAGGACAAACAGGCAATTGGTACATGACGGTGTTCTTGCTACCCGAGGGAGGCTGAATCAGGGTGCCAGGACCTTCGAGAGTCCATTCGTAGGAAACTTCGTCGGGATATGGCCCGCGAACAACCGACGTGTCTTCATCCAAACAGCCACAAGATTGTTCAAGCAAGTCGGCATCCGTAACTAAGGCTGAAATTCCGATTACGTCGGCCGGACGTAACTTATCACCAACCATTGGCGTGTCTGGCCAGATTTTAAACGAAGATACAATCGTCATCGCAGGACCTGCACGCCACGTCTCACCAGCCTCGCAGCCGGGAACAATGGCCTCGAAAATCAGTGACGTTATATTGTCGGATGGATCGATTTCACTGCCATAAACAACCGTGCCGCGAACGTAGTGAGAGCCCGCAGTCGTTGCTGTGAAGTTTTCTGCCGACGTTACGTCACGATCGGTATACGGCTGAAGCGTGGGCTCATCTTGTGTATAATCGAACACCTTAGGACCGGTTGCATTGGTACCTAAATAAATCTCCCACCTGACAGCAAATGCATCTGCCAGCACATTGTCGTTGCGAACAACCAGAATAAGCTGGTAGACACCAACAGATATCGGCAGAACCTTTAGTTGCTTTGCTACAAAGTCGGTTGCATGTAATCTCGTTATTGCAGTTGTCACCAACAAGAGAACAACGAATAGCAATCTATTCATGGCTACCCCGACAAAAGTGAAGGGCTAACCTACGAGATATTCAAAATAAAATTTATCAATTATGAAATTCGGTAGCGTCTCTGCACGAAATTCTTCTGCCATTGCATTAGCCTCTGTGTTGAGGCACAACGAGTTAAGAGCCAATTGTTAAAGTTTCCCCGGCAGCATATCCCTCCCGGCATCTTACCCGGCAGCATATCTCTCCCGGCATCTTACCCGGCAGCATATGCCTCCCGGCATCTTCCCCGGCAGCATATCCCTCCCGGCATCGTCTAGAATTGGAATTGAGCGATGACGGTAATTGTCCTCGGCTCGGCGGGGATGATACCTGGTCCCGGATAAGATGAAGCCCGACGGGTGAAATAGTAAGCATTTAATATGTTGTTAAGGCTGCCTTCGATTGAAAACCACGATGCCGAATATGAAATGGATAAATCGGTAACGCTGTAAGCAGGTATGCTACCGGTCACTGCCGACGCAGTGTACACTGCGTTCGAAGCATCGGTATAGTGTTCTCCAACCCACGATGTTGAAATTGAGCATCGCACCCGACTCCACTGTGCAGATAGAGACGTACGAATGATATAGGCAGGAACAAATTCAACGGCGTTACCTTCCACCGAAGCAGCTTCCGACTCCAGGTATTGGCTACGCATGGCAGATCCATTAATTAGCCAATGAATTGTTGGCAGCGATTCCGAAAGTTCGAAAACCTGGGAAATATTCAAATCCACAACCGCTTCAATACCAGATGTATAGGCATCGCCAATGTTTGTTCTGTATGTGTAAGGCAGGTAGTAAGGGGGCCCGCCAACACGCAGTACTTCTCCGATTCTATCGCTATAACGCAGATAAAAAATACTCGCATCAAAAGACACCGATCCGAAAAGCGTACCTCTCGTCCCAAGATCTAATGTATAGCCCCTTTCATCACTAATATTTGGATCGATGACAAGATTTGGATTTGTTACTCGTAAATCCGAGAAGGTTATCGAACGGTAATTCTGAGTGGCATTGCCATATAGCTCCAGCCCCTCATTTGGCTTCCACGAAATGCCAATACCTGCAAGAGCTACCACTCGTGAACGTGAACGCTGTTCATCAATAACACTATCGAGAACAATGTTGCCGGCAAGATCTTTGATGCGTCTTCTGTACCACCCATCGGCGCGGGTTGTTATGTATTCTGCTCGAATGCCAGGTACTAAACGCCAATCGTTGGCAATTGGAATAACAGCTTCGGCAAATAGCGCCGCATCGTCGTTAGGAAATGTGTAGTCCGAACCTTCCAAATTATTGGGATTAGTGAATTTAAAGTTGGCGTCGGAACCAGCCGATCCATCGCCCTGACGCTGCCTGGTCTCTCCACGGAAATATCGCACTCCCGTTACGAGAACAGATGTATCGCTCAGAAAATCGAAGTCTGTAGTGATAGTTGTTTCATTCCCAAAATAATAGAACTGCCCATCGATGAGTGTTCGGGCGCCGCCTAAATCGGCTTGGTTGATCCGCGATAAATCACCAACTGACTGACGTTGACTCAAATTCCCGAACGTTAACGATCGGATTGCAGTCCTGTCGCTTAGAATACCATCGAGTTGGATCGAAGCAACATTCCAAATAACATTAAACCAATTTCTTGCCCGAACACTAACTGTTGGATCTTTATAAAATTGGTTATCAGTAAGACCACCGGGCTGCTGGGCGAGATACGACATGTACGTGTAGTCTGCCTTTACCCACCACAAAGGAGTAATCGTATAAGTTGCGGAGGCATTTGCTGTATGCATTTCGAATTGCGAGTTGGGCCGCCATCCGTCTGCTCTCTTAAACTGATAAGAAGCTATATAATTCGTTTGATATGCTGTCCCTCCCAGCTCGGCGAATCCGGTGGCAAATCCGTACGAGCCCCCTCCCAAACGCGACCGCACCGCAATAGGCGTGGTATTGTCGCCCTTCCTCAGAACAAAATTCAATGTGCCTCCAAACTGCGTTCCATAACGTAACGACCCAGCTCCTCTCACGAGTTCGATGCGCTCAACTATGTCGAGAGGGGGCGTGTAGTACGCTTCTGGATAACCGAGTGGATCGGCGGAAATATCATAACCATTCTGGCGCGTATTGAAGTTCGATGTTCTGTTGGGAGATAGTCCTCGGCCTCCGATACTGAGCTGTAGTCCTGCACCATCACTCTCCCATATATTCAATCCTGCAACAGATGCAAATGCTTGCCGAGCATTGTTTGTGGATGTGTTGATGGTCAGATCGCGAATTCTGATCAGTTCGGTCTTCTTAGCAGCGTAGATGGAGCCTGTTTGGACATCATCCAGACGTCGTAATCCCGAGCCAGAATTTAGGGAGTCGACAACTTCGACACCTGGATAATTCACCGTGTCGGAAACAGCTTCATAACTATTTTTATCTTCTACATAGAAGGCGTTAACTTTGACGGTACAGAGAATAATTGCAAAAAGAAAACGGACGCGGTTATTCATACGAAATAATCCAGTCAGAGCGTCCAATTCCTAGATTTACCCTTCCCAGATCCCGGTGCGGATCAACAAGTAGCCGGCTTGCTCTTCCATTCATTGTTACCCAAGCCTCTGCGCGTACTATTGGGTCGGTGATCCCGCGTTGTGCATAAATATCGTGCAGGTAATGAGCGTACTGAACAATCATGTCGGGCTGAATCGCCATTTGTTTTTCCTGATGCTCATTTAGGAAATCACAATTAGCAACAACACCCTTCCGATGCGTCGCCCTATCTTCAACGGTAAAGAGCGCCGTCCCCGCCTTCTCAACCAGCATAACACGCCATCCAAACCGATAGCCCTCCTCAGTCCAGAATAAATTACCCGGATAGAAAACGTACCTCCAAGGAACAGCAATCTGAATGAAAAAGTGAACGGCTAGTACGCTTAATAACACTTTTGATGAACGACGTTGTTGAGCAGTTTCGGATTCTCGTTGAACAACGTATTTCTTGTCAGCAAGAAAAAATGACGTTGTCATGGCAATCATTACAAGCGGAAAGACTCCAATTTGAAACATCATGCCTGTAACCGTATGAAAGAATATCACAGCGATGTATGCATACGGACGAGTTAGTCGGTTCAATAGGAATACCGGGACTGTTGTATCAAACAACATCCCAGCCCATGAGAACACCCAAGGCATCCACGGAATCACCATCAGCCCGCCTACTAACGGAAGCGTATCGTTAGCAGGCATCCACAGCCGAAGAGGCATGGCATCTATGAGCCACGATGAATTGATTTTGGCAAACCCTGCATGAAGGTATACAATTGCGATCTGCAGCTTAAAAACGTCGAGCATCCATAGGGGTAGTGTTGGCCGATGCTGCGATTTGTGCCGCAATGCATCCACGGAAAACCCGGCGTGTGCCGGCAGAAGACAGAATAGAAACGCTGTAATGCTTACAAAGTAGTAATGATTTAAGTAGTAGGTTTTATCTATCAGTTCTATATATGTAAAAGTTAGAAACAAAATGATGATGCTCACTCGATACCACGCACCAAACATCACTCCCACGGCTGAACACAGCATGAGTGCAAACAGAATCTCCATTCCAGGTGAGCCCAAGGACGTAACCCATTCAAAACCCAGATATGGGAAGTGCATTATGGGTTTAACGTATTGCTCCTGTATCCATCCCAATGTGATGAAACGTGTGCAACTGAAGACCATCATTGCACCAAAGAGAGCTCGCAGAATCCCAACGTGTTTCGACGGCAGTTGCTTTCCCAGGTACTGCGAGAATCTCTCTGTAATATCAATCGCCATCGCCGCTGCTATACGTGATTGCAATGCCTATCAGAGATGATAACTCACTCTTGATAAACCGTGTAAACTTTTGCACTCCGGCATACAACGGTTCAAGCCTATCGGGTTGGTTGATGATGATGGCTGATAGGCTTTCGTCTTCGGATAGAGATTGGAGCGCTATCGAGACTGAGTCTGATTGCATTTCCGTATCAACGATAAGTCTGTCACCGCCGGGAACAGATTCTAAATATTCTTTGAATCCAACAATATTAGCACCCTCTGCCGTTTCGCCCCTCCATATTCGCATGATGGTTGCGTAATGCTCCCTTAGTAATGCAATAGAATACCCTGAGTAGTATGCCTCAACTTTTCCTGGTTCGATTTGCGTCTGACCTGCAAGTCTGCCCAGAGGTAGCGATACCTTGTAATTCTTTGCCAGCTCATAGCTCATATTCATGTGATTGAATAGAAGGCTCGTGCTGCTGCCTGCATCTGTTCCGTTACGGGAAATGAATTCATTTCGGTATGCAGATGCCCATGTAGAGTATACCGTCGAAACCCTCTGTTCAACGTCGCGCACAATTGCTCTCAAGTATGCTCTTCGATTTACATCATCCTGAAATCTCTGAGTTACCGATGTAATATCACCTGAAAACAACAGATAATCGAGGCCATAATATCCCCGGCTATCTCGATTGAAATTCTGAAGCGATGTGTCGGCTGCAGCGATGTATTTTTCAATTGAATCTGCATTGGCTGGAAATGTTGCTATGTTTTCCCTCAGATTTCCATACAGTCCTTCGGCTGGTCCAAAGTTATAAGGGCTGGCACGCTGCCAAAGGAAAACGCACACTTTCCATGCGTTCCTACATTCCGATAGTAACGGCTCCGATGGCTGTGCGGTAAACTGGTCCACTGCGTTTCTTAGACCCACATTAGCGCTATCTACCGATGCATACGCGGGTATAATCAATGCGTCGGCAACGTCGGTTAACATTGCTTTCCTATCGAATGCATCACTTGGAGTCTGTTTATCTGATTGACAGCCTATTAAGGTCAGCAACGCAATAAAGGCACCGGTTAGACTGATTGTCTTCAGCACAAATCTCCCTGATGGTTATTGCTGGCGTGTTGTATTAATTCCTACCCTGAGCATTGACCCAATTTGTTTTGAAATCTTCAAGGTCGGAGGCAGAGAACCCATAGATAGCCTGAAGCCTTCCAATGGCTGTTTCAAGTTTTGGTAATTCCGCGAACGATTGTTGCCAAAGCAAGTGTATTGTTGGTTCCTGATCAGCGGGCATTTTAATAAGCGACAATATTTCAGCTAATTGGTAATCGGTAGCAATACGCTGTTTGCTGTTTAAGAATCGCCAGCCAAACACGATACCACTTGCCTCCCCAAATGAATGGATTGCCGATGCTCGAGCTGGTGCGTCGAGATTCGTGGCACTTAGCTGCGAGACCGTTGAATACAAATAACTAATTGCTGTCGCCATCAAAGCCCGTTCCCAAACAGATTTAACTGTTGCAATTGAGGCATTGAGGTCGTCGCGATAATTATCACCAGCCTTGGCTGCGGCTTGTGCAGTAATAAACGCCTTCTTGATTTGAGAGTAAAATCCCTTACCATCGTTCTTATCTCTCTGTGCTGCATACTCGGCACTGAATACATCGGCGTTCTCTGCGGCATTTCCGGTATTAGGGAACAAGGGGCTTGCTCCGAACAGGGCGATTAGTTTGTCAATATCTGTAACGGACACTCCATCACTGATCAATATATTCGCTTGGTTGTATAACAATGCGGCATACATTCCTTTCTCAAAATTTTCGTCGATACACCTGCCGTACTTATCAAAAAAGTATCCACCATATACGCCGCCGTTAGAAGAATTTTGTGGATTACTCATAGGATCGAAATCCTTGCCACTCGAAGAGACGGCAGACTGAAGCAGGCTTTCGACCATAGGATCAAATTCTGGCATCGTGAATGGTTGTAAGGGGGCGTAAAGATTAGCCAGCTCCTCGTATGTGATTATAGTACTTTTGTCGCGTCCGCTCTTGATCTTTAAAATCAATGCCTCATAATCGTCGCGCAATTGATAGATGTCAGACGTGGATGCAGAATATGTACTGGCATCGTAACTCTCTGGTACTTTAAGCGGCGCAGGCGTAGCCGGAGAGTCTCCGGTACAGCCTGAAAGCAAAATGCTAAACGTAGCAGCCTGAACGGTGTAGAGAATACGGAGAATTGAGGGTGACTTCATGTGTTGTCCTAATTGTAGACTATTTTAGTCCTAAATTAACTCTTATTTAGACCAAATCCAAATAACGAATATTCACCTCGATCTCTAATTCCGTCGGCTGCTAGCTAGAAACCTATGACGTCGGCAAGCCCGTCGCGAATGGGAAACCAGATTGTCTGTATGATGGCAGCATTCTTACGCATTGTGTAGTCTATTCTTCCCCGTTTGAATGCAATTCCAGTATTGTCACTTCGAATAGCGATCATATTAATTAGCCACGACGTCACGTCAGTAAGTACAGTTGATGCTCTCGTACTTTCATCGAGCACGTCTATAACGAGGTTTGTGTATTTGGTATCCACGTATCCCCTGGCTTTTCGTCCAATCAGCTCGAACTCGAACGTCGATGTTTCCGAATATCCATCAGATATTTTCACCTTGTCGGCAATAGGTAAAAAGGTATTCAATTTCGTTATGTTAAGATTCGATACCATTCCGGTTGCAGACAACCTATACCTGTCGATATTCAGTGGCATGATAACTGTTGCCCTCATTGGAGCATGATTCAGGAATATCCCTGATGCAGTAATTGTAAGGGGCATTTTCCGCTGTCTTAATTCAATGTTTGACAGTCCAGTGATTGTTGCATCTACATTTTTCCAATCGAGAGCTGCAGCAGTCTGCACACCAGAGTAATGTTCTTCATAGAGAATTGCAAGGTTCCTTACTCCGATGCTGTCAATATCAACGTCGAATGGCAGGTCCCGCAATACTTGGTATAACATTGGTGGTGGATGCTTTCTGGACTTTCGCGCTGCTGTAGAATTTTTCTGGCTTACAACACTCAGATGCCCATAGTCTAAAGTCACCGACTTAACGATTAGACCCTGCTTATCGCTAAGTCTTGGCATGTCTACATTGCGTAGTTCAAGCCCCTTTCCATGCATTCGAAACAAGTCGGATCCATTGTCGGAAACCGCAAAGAATTTCGCATCTGATTGTGTTGCCGTAATGGAGAATGAGTCGACAGCTATAATCCTTTTGGAGAAAGAGATGGAAATATCCGACACCTTATAGGTATACGATGATTCATTTTGATAATTGAAGGTATCGATTGTAAGCACTGTATCAATTGAATTTAGTGTGATATCGATGCCGGCCGTTGTCAACAGTGTTGACTGTTTTGAGAAGTGCCGCAGAAATCCCACGTGTATGCTCACGTTGTTTATCACACGATCGGGTGAATGTCGGCCGCTAAATATCTTAACGTTTGCAACCATCAGGTCGACGTCTTCATACATTCCTGACAGCCTTTCAATGCCGAAAGCATTGGCATAGCTCCCATTGGCATCGCGAACTTCAATGTGGTCGATAGTGAGGGGGGCTAAATTATTTGGAAGGAACAATGCTGCGAACGAGCTAACCAATGAGTCGACATTGGGAATGTTGGGAAGAGAAAACGCCGACGTATCATTTAAGACATCATCCTTTTCCAGGATTGATTCATTATTGCCATTGGCTGCGAATGCAAACTCAGGTTTATTGATAACGATGTGTCCGATGTGCAGTCCATTGCCCCATAACATTTCCCATGGCCACACGCCTGAAACTGTGACAGCGGGAACGGTTAACATTATCTCGGTGGATCCATCATGCGTTGAATCTCGATATGTTATCCTCACCTTCTGAATCAACGCGGTATTTGTAAAAATGTGATATGAGATATCGCCAATGTTTACGGAAGCCTTACCGCCAGAAGCTTCATGAGCCGCGAACAACAGACGTTCGTTGACGTAGTATATCAGAGCCCTGTTGATGGTACTTACGATGTGGCTTTGAATGAAGAAATAGGTAGCAATGAGTGCGGTACCCAGTACAAGGGCGGCAATGATGGCTGACAATTTCCAATGCGACACGGATCTCAAAAGTCACACTTACGATACTGGAGGATACTTACAAGTACATCACTCAGGACTCCCAATGCGCACACCATCAATCGGCATACATGTGATGATGCTCCCTGCTTCATCAAACTTGCATATTTCTTCCGAAACGGTTGATTCAATCAATACAGCCATTTCGACAACATGCCTTATGAACCAATGCATCCACCACGAAACGTATGTTGGCCACGATCATATCCATTTTCTGATCGAAGCCCCAAACGAGGACCGAGCCGTCCATTTTGTACAGGAAGCATTGGCTTCAATAATCGACTCGATACGGGCGATACAGCCTGAATTTGAATTTGACGACGGGATACATGTTACCCTACTTCCCCCCTGGCATATTGATATTCTTGCGTCGTTCGTACGCGACCAACCGCGTTATCACCAAAGGAAGACAGTCCAGGATGAGCTCGAACAGGTGTTTAAACCCGGGTTAATTGGCACTGTTGAAGCACGAACTGAGCCGGCTGACGTAGGAAGTACGAATTGATAGTGGAAGAACGTTGTTCCGTATCCACCCTAGCAAGTACATCTTGCCAATTAGCTGAGCAGAGATTTATCGATGCGATGAGGTAGCAGCGTGTGATAATTAACGGGGGCAGTGGAATTAATATGCGTAAGTACGTATCGAGTCCACTGGTATGGATTGACCTGATTAAGAGAACACGTGGCATAGAGCGAGCGGTACATCGCGATGTTCTGCGCCGCGTCGTGTGATCCGGCAAAGAGATAATTTTTTCTGCCCAGAGCGATCGGACGAATGGCATTCTCCATAAGGTTATTATCAATTTCGAGTCTGCCGTCGCAGAGATAGGCCATGAGGTCATCCCACAGGCGAATGGCATAGCGCAGAGCTTTGCCCATCGGACTCTTTGGAAGCGTGTCCGGCAGTTGATGGATCAACAAGGCGCTGATGGTGTTCAGTAACGGCAAAGACTTCTGCAGACGCAGTTCTTTGCGGGCATCATGGGAGAGTCCGCCGTCACGCGCTTCACGCTCGACAGCATAGAGTTGTTGAATCAGCTTCATCACCGTCGACGCTCGTTCATGGTCGTAGTCCAACGCTTTCTCGAAATTCCTGCGTGCATGAGCCCAGCAGGCAAGGCCGATGACGCCGTCGCGCGCCTTGTGTGCATGATAGGCCTGATAGTCGTCGGTCTGCAGGTATCCGCTGTAGGCGTCGAACAACTCCCTGCAATGGGTCTGCCCGCGTCCTTTCTGATACTCAAAGTAGACAATCCGCTGCACGGGTGCATGGTATCCCCACAGAAACCCTTTGTGCGTTGTTCCCTGTTTTGTTCTGTCCTGCACGGCCAGACCTGTTTCATCAACCTGCAGATAGGATGCCTGCATCACCTGCACATGCAGCGCAGCATGCAGCGGACGCAGGTGTTCTGCCGTCAGGCGCTGCCAGGAGCTGTGGCTTCTTGCGCTCGTAGCTGATTTTCTCAAGCTCGGCATCCACGGCTGAGGCAACTTCGGCCTCATTAGCTTCAAAGTTCAGCATGAGTTGGCTTGCAGGCATCTGCGAAACAAAACGCTCGCGCTTTGCTCCGAAGAGCAGACGCTGAAGTTCTTTGATCTGAAATTCAAGATCAAACACCCGTGCTTCATAGTGACGAATGCTGTCGTCCTTTACACGAATGCTGTCGTCCTTTACACGAATGCTATCGTCCTTTACGATGAGTTCTTGTTGCTGCACAAGCACAAGCTCGATGAGAGCACTCTGAGAAAGATGTTGCAGCGCCGTTGTCACTGGACAAATATCGCACGTTCTTTTTATCTATGCTTATTTATTATCTGCGTATCTTGCACGTCCGGCGCTACTGCCCAATGTGATATCGCGTCTTCCGTGTCATCGCTCACAGGCGCACACCTTCCAGGAGCATCAGCAAAAGCGGGCTGCATCGCGTTTGAGTTCACGCACGGCCGCTTCCGTGATCGGAAAATCAAAGCGCCCCTTCTCCAGACGTTTGTAGTACGGCACAAACCCGTCACCATCCCAGTACAAAAAAGCGGGCCTCGATGTGCATGCGCATGCGGCTGACGAACACGAAGACGTCACCCATCAGCGGATCACGCAATAACGTGTTTCGTACCAGACCGCTCAAACTGTCGCGGCCCTCTTTTCCTTGCGCATGTCCGTCGCTGCCGGGTAGAGCCAGTAGCGGATCTGCCGTGGCCAGGCAAGCATCAGTGCACTTCAATACGAACGCCACTGGGCAGAATGATCACGATTCCCGATACCATTGAGGGTGATCTCTCTTCTGTCGGGACTTCCAGGGCAACGAACCTCGCTGGCATTGGCGTGTTCTGCTGCTGATGATCGCGGTAGCGCTTGCCCCAGTACTGCAGCGTCGCGTACGGCATGCCGATCTGTGCCGCGTACTTCTGTCCCCCGAGGCCGCTCTGCTTCCACGCCTCCACCACACTAAACATTTTTTCCTGTTTGTTCATCACGCCACTTACGTATGTTGTGGTGCGAAGTTATTTCATCATTATATTGACAAACAGATGTACTTGCTGGGGCGGATACATTTCTTCTCTCATCACAATGTCCTTCTCACCCTCAATTAGTAGCTTAATTTACGCCACTGATTGTGTCCAGGAAGTTATTGGCAGAGAGGGGCAGGACCCTTGAGAACGTTCATGCTTGCTACGGTGCTTGGATCTATGTCGATTGCACGGTTGGAATAGGCGACTCCTGCCAAAAGGTTGTTCTCAACATTATCGGGATTGCCCGAATAAAGCTGAGAATTGTCGATGGGAATGCCATCGATTACAAATAGCGGTTGGTTATTACCACTGATGGAACTCGAACCTCGAATTCTGATAAACGACGATGCTCCCGGAACACCTGCAGAATTGTTCACTTGTACGCCGGCAATGCGCGAGGATAAAGCGTTTACAATGTTTGTTTCGCGAGAGTTAACGATCTCTTGGCCTTCTATCTCCTGTGTTGCGTAGCCGAGTGATTTCTTTTGCCGCTCGATACCAATTGCAGTTACCACAACTTCGTCGGCTCGTAACGCATCTTCTTCAAGTGCCACAATAACCTCGTCACTTGTTCCAAGCTGCACTTCAGTTGTCTTTTTACCGATGAGTTTAAATACGAGTATTGTTGTGCCTCCCGGTACAACAATCTTGTATTTCCCTTCGCTCTTGGAAAAGGTGCCAACTGATGAGCCCTTTGCCTGAATGACAACACCAGCCAGCCCGGTGCCATCTTTATCAGTTACCTTTCCGGTAACTGTGCGGTTTTGCGCGATGGCAAAAGCCGTTGCAGAAATAATCCCAACGACAAGAAGTATTAAATTTTTCATACACCTGCACGTTAAATTGAAAAAATCATTAACTGTGTGCAGGGGGCGCTTAGTTGTTGGTCCCAACAACAACTCAAAGGCAACTTCAGTGCCTAGCAAACCAACGTCCCCAAATATATTCCCCAAGAGGGTCGTAGGTAATTTCTCACGGAGGATGTTGCATTTCAGCAGCATGCTTCACGGTACCTCCAGGATTTGCTCAGTCTGATAAACCAAATGTCAAACATCTGGATAAACAAACGTAACAAAATCATAGCCTCAATATCAACTTTTCTTTCTAAGACCCACCGCTGCTACAATTGAAGCAATAATGCCGGAGGCTAGCGGTCCGATGGCGCTTACAACATAAAACGCAGGTGATGAATGAATTATGCTGGCAGCTCCAACTCGCGATGATACAATAGCAGGCGAATTGCCTGCCGCCATTGCTTCTCTTTCAACACTAACAATTATTAAGGAAAAAAAATCTGGTTCTATCACTAAAATGTAAATTAGCCATGCAATGAGGAGGCTCGCAGTAGATAGCATCGTTGTAATAGCCCCTGTTCTTAACGCATCGACGTACCGATATCGATCCGAAACCCGACGCTGATGCACCATGGCGCCTACTACCGAAACAGGGCCGATAACGAGCCAAAGTGTTGTTGTTCCAAAGTTTGGATGCGAATCGTATAGCCCGAGAACAGAAGCTAAGATGAGCAGGAGCAATCCAGCAATGCCTCCTGCAAGACTCCATATAACGGGTATCATCTGAACCTCCTGACCGTGCCTCTGAATGTGGTACGGGTATATTTGTGCTCCATTTTACGAAAAGGCACGCGATGAAAACCACCGTCTTTCATCCCTACCATGTAGCAGCAGGGGCCAAGATGGTTCCATTCGCAGGTTTCGAAATGCCAATTCAGTATCCGACTGGGATTCTGGAAGAACATAGGATTGTTAGGAATAAAGTTGGCGTTTTTGATGTGTCCCACATGGGCGAATTCGAAATATCCGGACCTCAGAGTCTGGACCTTGTTCAAGTACTCACTACGAATGACGCCTCCAAGCTAACGCCGGGCAAGGCTCAATACTCAGCTATGTGCCGCCCAACTGGGAATATCATTGATGACCTCATTGTTTACAAGTTGGCCGACGACGAATTTATGCTGGTTGTTAATGGCGCTAACGTTACTAAAGATTTTGAATGGGTAATGGAGAATGCTCAGCAGTTCGAGAATGTCGAAGTAAAGAATGTCAGCGACGAAGTCAATCTGCTGGCTGTGCAAGGACCGAAAAGTCTGGAAATAATCCGCGCGCTAACGAGTGATCATGTCGAAAATCTGGCATACTATACTTTTTTACAGGGGAGCCTTGCAGACGTCCCTATGATTATATCCCGAACCGGCTATACGGGGGAAATTGGATTCGAACTGTACTTCCGAGGAGATTATCAGATTGCATCGCGCGTTGTTGATGCTCTTTGGTCTGAAGGGGGCAAGCACGGCATTAGCTGGATTGGTCTCGGCGCCCGCGACACATTACGTCTGGAAAAAGGTTATTGCTTGTATGGCAACGACATCAACGAAAGCACCAATCCTATCGAAGCAGGCTTGGGATGGATCACCAAACTCTCAAAGAGTAATTTTAACGGGAAGTCTGTAATAGAGCAGGTAAAAGCTAATGGACCGAAAAGACTTCTTGTTGGTTTTGTAATGCGAACAGAAAAGCTTATACCTCGTCATGGTTACGAAATCATTGCCAGCGGACATCATGTAGGTGCGGTAACGAGCGGGAATATATGCCCCGGCCTGGGAACGGGAATTGGACTTGGTTACGTTGGCATAGAGCATTCGGCTCCCGGCACTATTATTGAAATTAGCGCTCGCGGATCGTGGTTTCCCGCAATGATTACAAAGACACCATTCGTATGAGCAACCTTCACCGTACAACGTAAATACGAACAAATGCCGTACCCTTGGAAACAAAGCCGAGCTCCTGAGCGGCTCGCTTTGAAAGATCAATTACTCTCCCGTGCTTAAACGGCCCTCTGTCATTTACCCTAACTGTTACTTCATTGCCGTTCGATACGTTAACAACTTTTAGCATCGCTCCAAAAGGCAACCAGCGGTGAGCGCACGTGAGAGCGTTCATGTTGTACAACTCACCACTTGATGTACGCTTGCCGTGAAATTCATCGGCATAGAACGATGCAATGCCTGAGTCGCCCTCAGCAGACATTATATAAAAAGTCACTGAATCGCTGAGAGTTTGACCATCTCTTACCATTCCGCTGGACATCCTTGCAGCAGCAAATCGTGCATTGAGCAGAGCAGTCATTGAGTCCACGATTGCGTTTTGGTCAGCCGAAGCAGCTCGCCGAATGCTGTCAGATTTCATGCGGAGTAACATCGCTTCGATACGCAAACTGTCGCTCATCCTCCATAAACGAGACCACTCGGTTTTCAGACTGTCGGCCCTTCGAGCAAGCACTGTTTGCTCTTCTATCAATGTCGAATCTTCGGTCTGGCTCCATACTGGAGATGTAATAATGGCCATCATCACTGCAGTAATGATAAGGCGCACCTTCATCTGCGAAGTGTAATTAACTGCGGTTACCAATATGCCTTCTGCGAAGTAAATCGACAAGATCTTTAACCTGCTCAGTTTGTCCGCGCCTGCAGATCATTACGGCCGAATCTGTTTCGACAACAACGAGATTATCGACGCCAACAACGCCAATCACTCTTGCGCTAGTTCCATAGACGAGACATGAGTTCGCATTAAGAGTAACAACATTTCCTTCTATGACGTTGTTCCTTCCGTCCTTCATCGAAAGACGGTACAATTCATCCCAAGTACCAACATCACTCCACCCAAAAGTACCGTCGACAACGCACACGTTTCGAGCCTTTTCCATCACACCAATATCAAATGAAACCGATCTGATTTGTTTGAATACATTCTCCAGAAAATCCGGGTATAAATCTGTACCAATATGTTTTGTCAGTAACGAAAACAACGGTGCATGATCTGGAAGATGTCTTTCAATTGCGCTGAGAATAGTACCAACCTTTCCAACGAAGATGCCTGAGTTCCATACAAAATCTCCTGCATCGATAAAACGCTGAGCAGTTGCTACATCTGGTTTTTCGGCAAACGTTCTCACTCTGTGAACTGCACCCACATACGAGCTCCCTTCACCAACTATCTCCTCACCCGCCTGTATGTAGCCATAGCCCGTATCGGCGCGTGTAGGTGCAACGCCAATGGTAACGATATTGTTGGTAGACCCAGCCACCGATGTTGCCAATTCAAGTGTGTTTTGGAATTCCCTAACACTCGATATGATATGGTCTGCAGGAAGCACTATCATAACTCCATCATCGCCCATCCGTTCTCTGAGGAGTGTTGCCGAAAGTGCGATACTAGGTCCGGTATTCCTTCCAAACGGCTCAACAAAGATGTTTGCTGTTCTCAGAACTGGCAGTTGTTCGGAAACATGGTGCACCATGTCAGCGGGAGTAACAACGTAAACATCTTCCGTAGAGACAAAGGGCATCAGGCGCATAACCGTGTTTTGTATAAGCGTGCCCTCACCCAAAACGTGTACGAATTGTTTGGGTGTTCTCTCCGTACTACGGGGCCATAACCGCGAACCCAAACCGCCTGCAAGGATAATTGCTGCAATTCTCATCATTGCAAACTACAAACTCAGCTGTACCAGCCCCCTACCTTAAATGCACGTCGTATCTTTGCGTTTTGATGTCTTCAAGGAGTAAATACATGATTAGATCCATTGTTGCGGCGTTGTTTTTAGTGTGTATCGCTGCACCGGGATTCGCACAAGATGACCGCCTCGATGATTTGGATTTCGAAGAAGCTCCGATTACCGACGAACCTGTACCGTATTTTGCGATCGGCGTTGGTCCGGTACTTACAATCGGCTTTCCGTCGTGGACAGATTTGAATACACGGACAAACGATCTGAGTTTAGATGCCATTAACGGACCGCTTTTACAGTGGGGGGCCGAAATCTTTACGGCGATTGGTGTTGTACCCAATGTACGCGTCGGTTTCAGTTGGGTTAATGGCTCAAATCAGACTCAAAAGACTTTCGGCTCGGGCGACACTAAACTTGCAAAAACTCTCAACTACCGCCTGAACTCAGTTACCTTCCATGCCGATTATGCAATTGTGCCCTTCAAGTCGTTTGCAATTCTTCCCGGAGCTGGCCTTGGTTGGGGAACACAAACAATTTCGACGTTCCAGGCTTACCCCAACCGTACGTGGAATGATTATAAAATCCAAACATCACCCGACATGTTCTCCGAGTTGACAAGGACTTCGTTCTATGTGATGCCCAGATTAAATGTCGAGTACGCGCTTACTCCGTTTGTCGCAATTCGGGCTCAGGCTGCCTATACTTTATCTCTGACGTCTGAAGGTTGGACGGGTAATAGAGTAAGCAATGTATCGGGCGTTCCGAGCGGAATTTCCGTCGATGCGTTTTCAACTCAGGTAGGAATTCTGATAGGCTTGTTCAACTAGGAAATCGGGCTCGTAGCTCAACGGTTAGAGCAACGGACTCATAATCCGTTGGTTGCAGGTTCAAATCCTGCCGGGCCCACAACACGTCAAGCACTCAGATCATTTGTCCTCATTGCCACTCAAGTTTTACTGTCGGAACAGTGCTGGCTCAGTCCATCGAAGAGTAATCGAGACAGGAATTTGTAGCACAGCTTCAGGCAGAGCGCGATAGAGCTGTTGCCGAATCACGCACCGACGAGAGATTGCATCCCGTCAGGGTGTGTTTCCATTAAGCGTATAGCCGGATCAGATGTTGGGAGTGTGGGATTGCTGGAACTATAATGGTAGGGGGCTGGGCGACGTGGGAGGCACGGAGTAGTTTTTTTTAACGTCAAAGGTAACATGAGAGTTGTGAGCATCGCAGTTGCAGTTGTCGTTGCCATCGCAACTGTGGCGTTAACGATGACGTCATCGGAGCCGACTCATTCTCTTCCACCTTTGGATGATTCTACCACTCCCAAACCGCGCAACATATTACGATACACAAAAAACGAAGCGTATGGATTTGGCGAAAGATTGGAATATGATGTTGGCTACAAATTCATTTCGGCAGGCACGGCCGTCTTCTCTGTGGCAAGGGATCCTGTATATGTTTCCGGCAGGCCCTGTTATGAAGTTTCGTTCGTCGTAGCATCACACAAGAGTTTGGAGTTTATCTACAAGGTTCGGGATTCCTATACAACGTGGATCGACGTTGATGGAATCTTTCCTTGGAAGTTTGAGCAATTAACGAGGGAACGAAATTTCTCAAAGGATTATCGGGCTGAGTTCGATCAGCTGGAACACAAAGCCATTACGACGGAAGGAACATTCGACATTCCGGAATATGTTCATGACATCGTGTCGGCATTTTATTACGTTAGGACTTACGATCTACGATCGTGCAAGAAGGGTGAAACAATTCACCTTAAAAATTTTTTTGATCGAAAGACGCATGATCTGACTGTGAAGATTCTGGGCCGACAGCGTATATCCGTTGATGCTGGCGTATTCAACTGCGTCGTAATTGAACCAATCATCGAGTCCGGCAGCCCCTTTGCATTCAAGGGAAGGCTGTTAATGTGGATGTCGGCCGACGATAGAAAAATTCCAATAAAGGTGAGCACACAAATCCCTATCGGCTCTATCGACGCAGTACTTACCGGGTACAGAGGAACCCGAGGCGCTATCGAGGCCAAGGTGAAAACAGAGGACCGCTGAACCCTGATGAAGATTAACCTGTACAGACCAATCGCTGTGTCGTTGTTTGCCGTTGTCGGAACTGTAAGTTTCGCAGCATCGGATGAGGATATCTTGCAGGCATTTCACAAAAAGTATGATAATTTATCAAGTATGTCGTGCAAGTTTACATCGAGTGGCTTTCAGGGAACGATGTATGCGGTGCGCGGCGGAAAGTATCGCATTGAGCTGGGAGAAAGATCAATAGTCAGCGATGGCAAGGCAGTATATAACATACAGTATACCACGAAGACTGTTGTAATAAACAAATACGACGACAAAACTGATGATATATCCGTTGAGAAGATTCTCTTTACCCTTCTCAATGTTTACAGAGCCGAGGTAATCATGAACACCTCTAAGCTCGTACTGATTCGATTACTTCCCCCCGACAAGGACGCAACCATTGCAGGGGTGGACAAAGTTGAGTTGACGTGTACAAGAACATTAGACCTAAGGTTGATAGATGTGTACAACAATTCTATGAAAACAACCTGGTCTGTACAAAATCTGAAATTAAATAACAAGATCAACACCGCCCAGCTTACCTTCAGTCCGCCCGCAGGGTGGCAGACTGTTGATTTGAGATAGACAACTAAAGGCATAAAAAAGAGGCGAGCCTGCTTGCGCAGGCTCGCCTCTAACATATTCGGGGCCTCGATAAAAGATTCGAGCCACGATCAAATTATTTATCTAACGTATACAAACTGCTGAGCAGCAACAAATCCCTTTGCAACGAATGTGTATGTGTACACGCCCGGAGCGAGATTAAAATCGCCTGCATTAAACCGTACCGGAGATGCTCCTTCGTTAACGAATCCGTTGAGGATAGTTGCAACCTGGTTACCGAGCATGTCGGAAAGAGTTACTGTAACGTTTTGAGCTGTCGGCACTACAACCGTAAACGCGATAGCGTCGGTTGTAGGATTCGGAACAGCACTGCCCAGCATAAAGCCGTTAAGCAGCACATCGCCACCAGCAATTCCCGTTGTGATGTTAACTACAGCGGCATCCGATGAATCGGAACCGCATTCGTTAGAAACAACAACGGAGTACGAACCTTGGTCTTGGCCTGTTGTCGGAGTCTTGGTGTACGTGGATGAAGTGGCACCAGCGATGGCAGTGTCGTTCTTGTACCACTGATACTCGAGCGGACCGGATCCAGATGCAGTTACTGTAAGAGTAAGTGTCTGATCATCGTACAAGGCAACGTCTGTTGGATCATCTGTGATAGCCGGAGGTGTATTGACAACTACGTCGACTGCATCAGTCAGAACTTCACCGCAAGCATTAGTAATGCGTGCGTAGTATGTACCTGCATCGGCCGCAGTTACTGCAGTAACCGTATACTGTTGTGCCCTAGCGCCCGGAATTGCAGTAGTATCCTTGAACCACTGATGCAAGAGATTGTTTCCAGTACCACTAGTCGTCAACGTCAACGTCTGGCCTTCGCAAAGCGTATCACCAACAGGCTGCGTTGCAACGGTTGGTGGTACAGATACTTTGACGTTGATGGTATCTGAAGAGATTGTTACGTCAACACCATCCCACGTTACTTCGGCGTGATATTCGCCAGCATCGGTAGCGCTAACATTCGTAATGGTAAGAACCTTTGTTGTGGCGCCGGAAACATCGCCTCCATCAAACAACTTAATGCCATTACGGAACCATTCGAAATACACCGCTGAACCGGGAACAGCCGACGGGAATACTGCGCATTCGATTTGAATGATGCCGCCTGCGCAGGCATTCGGTGTGTTGTTAGAAAGAGCAACAATTGGAATGAACAGACGCGCTGTCTTGGATATTGCCGTGCCACAGTATCCGGCGACTTCGCACACATACGAATCCATCGTGTCGATTGTCGCGACATTACGAATGGTTAGTGTCGACGACTGTGAGCCGGTGATCCGCCCGTTATCAACAACATTGGAGTCAAGGTAGGCATTTGCCGTTGTGCTCCAGTATCGCTTCTTCCACTGGTAGGTTGGGACAAAGTCAGTCGGAGCACCAATGGCTTCGGCTGATACCTGAAGAATTGCAGTCCCGCCGAGGGCCACGGGCTGCGAGGTAGGCTGTTGAGTGATTGACGTCTGCCGCACGACGATAATGACTGCCGGCTCAGACATTACCTCAACAAAGTTAGTACCGTCGTTAGCCTTAACCAGGCATGTGTATACACCTGAAGAACCATAACCAATACTGCCAAACGAAAGAATTGCTCCTGTCTGACCTGTTAATTCTACACCATCCTTATACCACTGGTAGGTAATGGTGGCGCCATTTGTGACTTCGGCAACTGTTATGAGTGTAAACGATTCTCCTAAGCACGCGTAGCGGCTTTCAGGATTTTGCAGAATTCTAATAGCAGGTTTGATTTCATCGGCGCCCATATATGGCTTGGTACGGGTATCACCATCAATGTCCGTTGGCACCGCGGAAAGAAGGACTGAAGAGCCCCATAATTTCGGCTGAATTGACAAGAGGTGAAGGTCTGCACCGCCAACAAAATTCACGGCAACAGAAGATGAGTTCAAGTCTTTCCCGGTTCCAGTTCTCCACGATGTAAGCGGATTCCCAACTGCATTTCGCACATAGGGTGTCCCGTTCACTGAGCCTACGTTGGTTCCCGTAGTCATCAGATTATTAAAGTCAGCCACATTATAAGTGTTGGTTGCACTGTAGTTCTGAACATACACTGCATAACCACCATTATTACCATTCCCATAATTCTGGAAAATGTTGTTAATCACTTCCGCTGCCGTATACCCAACCAACCAAAGTGCTGAAGAATTCGGTGCTGCACTTCCGGTTACGTTTAGAGAGTTGTGATACAACTTTGTTGTTGCCAAGCTAGCATTAGTGTAAACATACAAGCCAAATGTGCCGCCAGTTGCAGCAACACTTGCCATGTTATTAACTATGGTTAGGCCATTTGACCCGCCTGTACCATCATAGGAATATCCAAAAATTCCAGTTGCCTGGCTACCCACTGCAACGGAGACATCGCCCCATACCATATTGTTAGATACTTTGCCAGCCCCTTCAGCGGTGATGCCGGTGAAATTCGATGCACCTGCCGCTCCCGACACTTCATTACCGTCAACCGTCATGTTCGACGAGTAGATATAAATGCCTTGCTCGGCACAATTAGTAACAACGTTGTTTGTAACAGTCGACACCGTACCCCACGACTGAATGTTTAATCCATAACGCATGTTGTTGACGGTGTTGTTGGTAATGGTATTTGTACCACTGTATACCGATATGGAGTATGATGGGTCCGTTGCCGACAAGAAGTTGTTTGGTCCCTGCAGATTGCACATGTCTACGCCTAAACGAGAGCTGTTCGGCGAGTAGATGTGGCTACCCCAGTTCAAACCATTCGCGAGCATAAACTTGAGGTTAGAGAAGTTAACCGATGCACCATCCAGCACAGTTGCCTGTGCATGATCTGCGTCGAAAGTACCATACATCGACCACGGGTAAAACGACGGTGTCCATACAATGACTGGAGCATTACTAGGTGCACTTGCAATAGTTACAATACTATTCGACGGATTGGCATTGACGTTAGGAACAATAATCTGCTCATCCCAATTGCCGTTGAATACTCTCACAATAGTATTACCGCTGATGCCAGAGGTATAGAGATAACGGAAAACATCGCGGAACGACGTGAATATTCCGTTGTTGCCACTCATAGCAAGATTTAGATTGCCCTGAACGCGCGGTGCAAGGTATCGGATATGTGTGTCGTTTCCAGGATTGACGTCACCGCCGCCATCCGGAGCGGACGTCCAAACTGTAAGTGTGTTAAACGAGCCGGCAGTAAAGTTTGCCGTACCGAGGTTTACCGTTGCTTCTTCCCCAGGCTGCAATGCTGGCTGGGGATAAAAGGTCACAGGTGTACGTGTTGTAGCGTTGATCTTCCAGTTTATTACAACGCTGTCGAGAGCTGTTGCACCCCAGTTTCGTATCGTAGCCTGAATCATCATCGACGTGTTGGCATTGAACTTGCCGGATGGGTTGGCAACACCTATTACACCAGCATCAACATTTCCAATACTGCCAAAGGTGTATGTTAATCCGGAGGCTGGACCCCAGCCTTCCAATGCTCTCGATTCCTGGGCGCTCATTGAAATAACCGGATTATTCCAAGTGCTGACGTTATAATCTGCGATTAGATATATATCATCACTGCTGGGCCACGTAGCACCGATCTGTGCGCCCATTGCAGCAGTCAACGTCATCGAACCATACACAACTTCTGCATACCCGCCATTCTCAAAAAGGCGAATTTGGAAATTGTACACATCATTCGATGAACCGGAAGGGGCTCGCGTTACGTTCTTCCATTGCACAACAAAAACTCTGTTAGGCGAGTTTCCAACTGTCTTATACCCCAACTCGCCTGTCGCTGTGCCGGTTAGATAATTCGCCCATGCCGCAACACCCGACGATCCGATGGAACCGCCTGCATTGGGATCGAACGATACATATCCATCAGATGAGATATAAACTGTGTTAACAGCTCCGCCATCCCATGCAAGGTTAAATGGCAGCGTAACACTACCGTTATACCCCTCAATTCCTGTACCGCTAGCAAGCACCGTACCCCCCGAGATCTCTGCGTAGTTGCCATTGGCAACATCGTACGACAAAGTCGAGCCTATTGTGCCGGCGACTGCGACTGCAGCCCCCGAAAGTACGAGTGTAACCAGCAACGACACAAAACGCGTAGCGTTGCGAGTCATAATTCCTCCAACTGTGAAATAGTGATGCTAATTCTTGATTTCAAAACTTTTTTCCAAACTGTAAAATACCCAACGTTCAACGTACCACAAAGATCGGTACTGAACTGGGTTTCCACACATACCCCTGTCACCTAATGTTAATCAGCCTTAACACATAGACGACATAGGAAGCCACCAACAGGGCTAGCAATTACCGAACCAATTTTTATCGGATCAGTCTTTCGAGTTTAATTGCATTTCCCACAACGTTGCCACGAAGAACAACTCGCCTAAGAAGCTCCTTCCAACGGGTTTGTTCCGATAAGTATTCAATCGTATCCATTGCCGCAGCCACAAGCCTTTCGTTGGGATTTTGAGACGCATCAATCAAGTTGATTGCTGCCGTCTCGGTTAGTATGCCTAATCGCTTCAGGGCATTAAAGGCATTCCGTCTCGCCCCAAACTCATGCCGATTGCTACCATACTCAGCAATGCTATCAATTGCCGGTAAATCGCCTTGTATGGCCTTCATCTCGAGCGCTGTGATTTCAACAAATGCCTCCGGCGATTTAACAGCACGGACTTGATTTGCAAAAATAACAGATTCGGACGGGAACGACGAACACAACATGGTAAGCGACCGTTGTATCACAAAAAATGATGAGTCCGCGAGTAGTTGAATTAGTTTGGCCCTGAGGCGTTCTGGAACGGTATCCATAGCTGACAATGCTGCCTTCCTAACCTGTGAATTGCTGTCTGCAAGCCCCCTTTCAAAAATTTTCCATGCAAGGTCTGGCTCTCGCCGCATTGCCTGCCTGGCAACGTCGATCGATGCGGAACGCATGGCATAGTATGGCTCTGCCGACATAGCATCCAGTGCCACTGACAGCGCAGATTGAACCTGCGATGAGTCTTCCAACAAAGCCATTAGGGCATCGTACCGGTCAATCATGTAAGGGGCTTTCCTTGCCTGAGCTTCCAGTTCAGCAGCAGTACGCTTGAAGGTTAAACGCTTGAGAATTCGCGATCCTGCGTCGAACAAAACAAATAGCGGGGTTTTTCCCTCAGTGTTGGGGATTTCGACGACTGTCCGCTCACCCTTCACCCATGCTTTAACGCTGTCTTTTTTCCCGCCTGCGTAGTGGACCTCAATGATCACCGGCATTTCGAAAAACCCGGTAAAAGCATCGGTTGGGTGTATCTGCTCTACGTCAACAAGGGTAACATCGCGTAGTCTTCCGCCAGAAGAGATTTTACTCGATTTGTAAGACACACTGTAGTGCGGCTCTCCGCCATGATATATCCATTGATCGAAGAACCATTTTGGCGACAAGCCCAATGTATCCTGAAAAGAAAGATAAAGATCGTTAGTTTCTACATTGCTAAATGCATTATGCTTTAAATAGTGAAGAATTACGCGGCGCAGTGCATCATCGCCAAAGGCGTATCGCATCATGTCGAGTACTGCTGCGCCCTTTTGGTACACTCTTGAGCCTCCAGCCTTGGGGTGTGCCACGGGCAATCTGTCTGCTTCCCCAGCCGAAAGTGCAGCGTTCTGCATGCCCCTTAAACTCCATTGATAGGCATCTTTTCCCTGCAAGGTCTCAGTGAACAACAAGGGGTAGAATGTTGCAAAACTTTCCTGAAGCCAATGATCTTTCGCACTTCGCGCCGTTACGAGATCTCCAAACCACTGATGAGTGAGTTCATGCACATTCACGCTGAGATACGACCGATCCAGAGCAGCGCGTGAATCGGTGAGATAGAAGTCTCCAAAGATTGTTGCAGTTGTATTCTCCATCGCGCCGAAAATAAAATCGGCAACTGGGACTTGTCGGTACACAGACCAGGGATAAGGCATACCGATTCTATATTCTAAAAAGTCAAACGCTAATACCATGTTGGCATACGTTGGTTTTATCTGGGACGGATACTGCGGATAGCTATACAGCTCGATAGGCACTCCCGATGATGAAACCATGTTGGTGACTGCGTACTTGCCGATTGCCAACATGAATAAATAACTGGAATGCTGCTTCATCATTTTGTATCTCCACGTTTTGGTGCCATTGCTATTATCAATCGTCGCCAAACGGATTCCATTGGAAACAACTGAATACGATGAATCAAAGGTTATTGTAGCTTCCGTTAACATTTTATCATTTAAGTTATCATACATTGGTATCCAATGCCGATGGTCCCGCGGCTGACCTTGCGTCCATATCTGCCGTTGCCGCGTTGCAGTTGTATCAGACCAGCCAACGAAGTACAGACCTTTGCGCGGCGAAGCCTCGTAGATAACCACGATGCTGTCGGTCCGATCCCACATCAGTGCAGGCTCGAAAAACACAATAATTGTGGAGTCGGTATTGCGGTATCGCGTTGGTTTGGTCCCAACAGTTGCCTGCAGCACTCTTATGTTAACGGCATCGAGTATAACTGAATCAACCCTTTCCTGCAGCACCTTGAAAACATGTGTTACACGCCCCTTAACCAAGCCGGAATCTGGTTCAAAGCTGACGTCGAGCGACATTCGTGAAAAATCCAGCGGATGTTCCCGCGGAATGCCTTCCGGTGAATCATAGTAGGAAACGGTATGTTGGAATGCCCCCTGAGCCTGTAAACGGACGGCTGCGGAGCAATCAACTAACATTAACAGAGTGTAGATCAGCAACTTCGTCATGCATTTTCCTGAAAAGCAAACAATGAAATTACTAACGGTTATATTTCAACATGACGCGTGACGTTCTACTTGTAATGGTTGGCGGAGCAATCGGAAGTGCATTTCGTTTCTTGCTGAGCCACTCCATTGGATACGTTGCCGACAGATTACCATTGGCAACGCTTGTCGTTAACGTACTGGGCTCCTTTGCTCTGGGTTTATTGTCCGGCATTGCATACCGTTCGGATGTACTGAGTAGATCGATGCTTTTGCTACTGGGAACCGGAGTATGTGGCGGCTTTACAACAATGTCGGCTTTTTCGGTCGAATCGCTGAATCTGCTACACATTGGAGAAATTAGCAGAATGCTGATCTATGTTTTTTCGACATTATTCGGCTGCACCGCAGCGGCTTATGCGGGAATCATCATAGGAAGGAGTATAACATGGACTTGAATACGATATGGGCTCAAATCGAATCGGAGATTGTTAAGTACGGCTTGATGGTTGTTGTTGCCCTCGTTTTTTGGATTGTTGGACGGTGGCTTATCAATCTCTTTGTAAAAGTTATTCGCAAGGCTCTTAAGGCAAGGAGCCTCGACCCTACACTTCAGCAGTATGTTGCCTCCATCACCAGCGTTTCTTTCAACATCCTGCTGATAATTGCCATCTTATCACAGTTCGGCATCAACACTACTTCCTTCGCTGCACTGGTGGCCGCTACCGGATTTGCCGTTGGCACTGCATGGGGCGGCTTGCTCGCTCACTTTGCGGCGGGAGCATTTCTGTTAATTCTTCGACCCTTTAAAGTTGGTGACTTCATTGTTGCCGCGGGGACTTCAGGTACTGTTGAAGTAATTGGGTTGTTTACCACAACGCTGGTTACAGCAGATGGAATCCGCACATACGTTGGAAACAACAAGATCTTCAGCGATAACATCCAAAACCTCTCCAGTGAAACGATTCGCCGTGTCGATAGGTTGATGCAGCTTGCTCACAATGCAAACATCGACGATGTGATTAACCGGCTTAAATCGAGACTCGAAGCCACGCCCGGAGTACTTAAGACTCCACCGCCCGAAGTCTGGGTAATAGACCTTACACCTTCCGGTCCAATCCTTGCCATAAGGCCTTACTGCAATCCTGCCGATTACTGGAACGTCTATGCGGCCACAAACGATGTGATAAGAACGGTAGCGGAATCAGTATCTCTGCCGCCGTCGTGAATGGGGTATACATAACGAACAGACTGGAATGAACATGTTCTTGTGGGCATTGATGGTGTTAGGTGCACAGTCAGTTCTCTCGTGTGCACAGGATAACAAGAATATCCCAGCCCCCAGCGTAACAACTCAATCACTTGCTATGGTTAATAAATCAATGGATACTGCCACACTTGCAGGCGGCTGTTTTTGGTGCATCGAAGCTGTGTATCAACGCCTCGAAGGCGTCCATAAAGTTGAAAGCGGGTATAGTGGCGGCAGCAAGCCTAATCCAACGTACGAAGAAGTGTCGGCGGGCACGTCCGGCCATGCAGAAGTATGTCAGATAACGTTCGACGCGTCGGTGATATCGTACGAAGACATCCTGCACGTTTTCTTTTCGGCACACGATCCTACAACGCTGAACCGCCAGGGCAACGACGTTGGAACTCAATATAGAAGCGCAATTTTTTATCACGATGAATATCAAAAAAATATCGCCGAAGAATACCTGCGTCAGCTTGAGAAACTGAAAACGTGGCAGGATCCAATTGTTACGCAGGTTGCGCCCTTTAAAGCGTTTTACAAGGCCGAGGATTACCATCAGAATTACTTTAACGAGAATGGCTCACAGCCGTATTGTGCATTTGTTGTCCGACCGAAAGTAGAAAAGTTTATGAAGCAATTCAAAGACCGTGTTAAAACCGAATACAAGTAACGACAGTGAATGTTGTTAAACAATTCGACTGCATTTTTATTTTCATTGTGATTGCCGCAACGATGACTTCAGCACAACAGCCATGTTGTTCCCCAACGGAACAGTTTGCAGCATTCAGCACAAACGCTGCATTTCGTTTGTCTCATGATGTGCCCACTCCGTTTGCATACGCCAAAGCACTGGGATCAAATGAATTTGTTACGACGAATTCGGGCAAGAAGGTTAAGATTTACAAAGTAAAAGGCGGCACTCAAAGCCGCGCAACAGTCCTTGTTTTTCATGAATGGTGGGGTTTAAACGACTATATCAAACAACAGTGCGACGAGATCTACAAATCACTTGATGAGAAGTCCACGGTAATTGCAGTGGATTTATTCGGTGGCACGGTTGCTACCAACCGTAATCAGGCTGCAACTTTAATGCAAGGTGTAGATGACGCAGAAGCCCGTGAAGGAATTAGGGCAGTCCTCAAAGAAGTTCCTTCGGATAACAGTATTGGTACGGTCGGATGGTGCTTTGGAGGGGGCTGGTCGATGCAAGCTACCTTGATTGCTCAGCGCAGAGCAAAAGCCTGTGTGATATACTATGGCATGCCAGAGCTGGATCGGGACAAACTGCAATCGCTGAATGCGCCGGTCCTGGGAATATTTGCTGAGAAAGATGCATGGATTACTCGCGACGTTGTAAACGGTTTTCAGCAGGCGATGACTGCTACAGGCAATTCACTTACTGTAAAGTATTACAATGCCGATCATGCCTTTGCTAATCCTAGCAACCCCAATCATGATTCCGTGGCGTCTGCCGATGCCTACAATTTAATGATAAATTTTTTTAAAGAGAACTTGTTAAAATGAGCGTTACAAAGACTGTTGATGTAGGGGGCATGCACTGCGCCTCCTGTGTGCAGAGAGTTGAGAACCAGTTATCAAAGGTGCCTGGTGTGGTGCAGGCTTCCGTTAACCTGGTGCTGAACCAGGCGCGGGTGGAAATTGATGGCGTTGTAGAAGACAGAGATTTGCATCAGGCAATTGAGCGTGCAGGTTACACAGTAGAAGGCATCTATTCTGAGAGGAAGACGTCGAAGTCTGACGTCGTGAAGCGTCAGGACATTTCAACCAACAGAATTAAACAGGCACTGTTCTTGTCGCTACCATTTACCGTGTTGGTTGTTGCAGCGTCGATGACGCTAATGTTCAACCCAACTCTGTTAGGTCTTCACACTGCAGAATGGAACACTGTTTTGTTTGCTTTAACCCTTCCAGTTCTCTGGGCTGGCCGTATGTTCTACATCGGAGCGTGGAAGTCCATGCTGCATGGAAGCGCTACGATGGACACTCTCGTTTCCATAGGAACGCTGGCAGCATTCATTTACTCAACATTTTTAACTTTTAGGCCGGAGGGGCTGTTCGCCGGAGAGTCCCATGCCGGAGCATACTTCGATACTGCTTCTGTTATCATCACGCTGATCCTTTTGGGGAAATGGCTTGAGGCGCGGGCAAAGGGCAAGACTGCCGAGGCGCTGCATGCACTGCTTGAACTTGCGCCGCCAACTGCCAGGGTTCGGCGTAATGGCGAGGAAGTTGATGTTGATGCTTCCAACGTTATCGTCAACGACACCGTCATCGTCCTTCCCGGCACGCGGATTCCCGTCGACGGTGTTGTGATCTCCGGATTCTCCAGCGTTGATGAATCCATGATTACCGGTGAGAGCAGTCCTAACGAGAAGGGCAAGGACGCTGTTCTAACGGGCGGCACGCTGAATGGAAACGGTACGTTAGTTATGCGGGCAGCGGCAGTGGGCTCCGATACGGTGCTAGCAGGAATCATTAGGTCTGTTGAAAGCGCTCAAGCCTCTAAGGCGCCGATTCAGCATCTTGCCGATCGAATCAGCAGCGTCTTCGTTCCAATCGTAATTGTAATTGCAGTTGTAACCTTCGTTGTGTGGATGTTGGCATCTCCTGCTGATGCACCGCTCGCGATGGCGCTTACTACATCGATTTCAGTTCTCATCATTGCATGTCCATGCGCGTTGGGTCTGGCAACTCCCGCTGCCATCATAGTTGGGAGCGGAGCTGCTGCCAAGCGCGGCATTCTATTCAGCAATGCAGAAGCTCTTCAGAAGCTCAGCGAAGCTACCAGGTTCGTGTTCGATAAAACCGGAACCATTACACACGGTACTCCGAAGGTGGTGAACGTAGAATACTCTCAAACTTTTGAAAACACTGCTGCACTCCGCTGGCAAAGAACCGATGCAGCCACAGCGCTGTGGGAACTCGTTCATTCTGTTCAGCGAAGATCTGAGCATCCTCTTGCAAAGTGTTTTACAAATTATCACCCAAATGGTGAAGCCATAGGAACCACAGAACCTGAAAGCACGGAAGCGATACCCGGTAAGGGCGTAGTGGGTACTGTGGGGAAACACAAGGTTCGCATTGGCAATGAATCGCTGATGACTGATGCAATGCTTCTCATCGATTCGAATCTGGAAAACTATGCTGCGAAATGGTCAGAACAGGGAGTTTCGCCTAACTTCGTCGCCATCGACGGTATGGTTCTCGCTGCAGTTGGAACCGCTGACACGATAAGGCCAGCCTCGGCAGACATAATAAAAAATCTTAAGAACCGAGGTTATTCAGTATCGATAATCACGGGAGACAAAAAAGCCACGGCGCAAGCGATAGCACGTCAGGTTGGCATCGATGAAGTCATCGCCGAAGTTCTTCCTGCCGACAAAGCAGCGGCGATTGAAAATCTTCAGCGAAGGGGCGAGCAAGTTGTAATGGTCGGTGACGGCATCAACGATGCGCCCGGGCTGGCGCAGGCCGACGTAGGAGTTGCAGTAGGCGGAGGAACGGATATTGCAAAGTCGACTGCCGACGTTACCCTTGTAAGAAACGACATTTCCAGTCTTATCGACGCCATCGACGTCTCAAAAACCACCATGAAAACGGTTCGTCAGAACCTGTTTCTAGCCTTTCTTTACAACACGCTCGGTATTCCCATTGCTGCCGGAATTCTGGCCCCCTTCACTGGCTGGCTGCTCTCGCCAATCATTGCCGCAACCGCCATGGCCCTGAGTTCGGTGACGGTTGTTAGTAATGCGCTGCGCTTAAAACGCATGCTCTAGCAAAAAACGTGCTATTTTTCAGCGAAATGATTTCGCTGGACCATTTGCTTATCGACGAAACCGTGCTAAGTGCACGATTTGCATGCGACGTACATCGCTGTAAAGGGGCATGTTGCACGCTACCCGGCGGTGCCGGCGCGCCAGTACTTGATAAAGAAGTTGAATTAATTCAAAGCGCACAACCTGCCGCTGAAAAATATCTCAGCGAAGCATCGAAGAAAGTTCTTCATGAGAAGGGTCCGCTTGAAGGCCACGCAGGTGATTGGACTACTGTGTGCATTGATGATAAAGATTGTGTATTTGTTGCTTACGAACAAAATGTAGCCGTATGCACTCTCGAAAAGGCATGGCATGCCGGCGAGAGCACATTTAGGAAGCCCCTTTCATGCCATCTCTTTCCTATTCGAATTGCCGACTTTGGAGGACCATATATTTTCTACGAACAATTTGAGGAATGTAAGCCGGGAAGACAGCGTGGTGAGCGAAGTAACGTCAAGCTGATCGAAACAGTGCGAGAAGCACTGATCCGCGCCGTCGGCGAAGACATGTACAACAGGATTGTTCAACTAAGTTTGAAGAGGCGGCAGGAGAAAACCCAATGAAGCTTGGTTTAAATCTGCAGGCATCGCTTCAGCAAACGCTGACGCCTCAGCAGATACAGTATCTGAAGCTTTTGCAATTGTCGGCGCTTCAGTTCGAACAGCACGTTCGCGGCGAGGTTGAGAACAATCCTATGCTTGAAGAGGAACGCGACGATGTACCAGAGAATGTGCAGGGAGACGAATCATTTCGCAGTCGGGATGCAGAAGCATCGTTGCAGGAATCTCCATCCGAATTGCCCGACCGAGGATCCTCTGCCATACCTGCTGATTCACTGAGCGCGCCGCATCAATCAGACGAATCCATTAGCGAACAACCACAGCCATTTGATGAAACGGATGCCTTTGAGTTTTACAAGCTGATATGGGGTGAAGACCCAAGCTCTGGCAAGGCTAGTGATTTTGCAGGTGACGATGATGATTCGGAGGGAACAGAACCACAGTTCCGCGATGCCCCATCGTTAGAAGATGAACTTACAGAGCAGTTGCAATTTCTGAACCTTTCCGATGAAGAGAGACTGTTTGGCGAGTACGTCATCGGTAATGTTGACTCAGACGGATATCTGCGTCGCGATATCAATGATCTCATTGCCGAAGTCAATGCAGTGTTTTCGGAACACGACCTTGCCTTGCATGCTCATTTGTTGCTTGGCGCAAAGAAGTCTGCCTACGAGAAAGGACTGATAGACGGAATCGATCGCTCCCTAATTCCAATTTCGTTGAAACAGGCCGACCAGGTTGTGAAGAAAATCCAAATGCTGGATCCTCCCGGATTTGCTTCGCGGAATGTGCAGGAATGCCTCATCGCTCAATTGAAGTCGGTTCGGAAACCCAATGCAGCGCAGAAGCTTGCATTGCTAGTACTGACCGATGCATACGAAGCATTTGCAATGAAGCATTTTAACGTTATTGAACGACAGCTTGATGTTACCGAAGAATACCTGCGTGAAGCAATCGACGTAATTCGCCACCTGAATCCTCGCCCGGGCAGCGGAACCATTGAATACGAAGTCAACACTCTTGTCCCCGACTTTATCATCGAAAAAACTGAAGATGAATCGGATTTCTCCATCACAGTGAACGACAGCAGGCTGCCCACGCTTCGCGTCAGCAATGCTTACGAACGGCTAAAGCGTGAGGCTCGAAATCACAAGTTCAACAAAGAAACACGTGAGTGGCTCCGCAAGAAATATGAAGATGCGAAGTTTCTGATACAGGCAATACGTCAGCGAAAGAGTACCATGCTGCGTGTAATGACGGCCATTGCGGGATTACAAACCGAATTTCTTAAGTCTGGTCCGATAGGTTTAAAGCCCCTTATCTATCGCGATGTGGCCGCAATTACCGGACTCGACATATCCACGATTTGCAGAATTGTAAACGGTAAATACGTTCAGACAGAGTTTGGAACGTTCGAGCTGAAGTATTTCTTCAGTGAATCACTGATTACAGAAGAAGGTGAAGAGGTATCGACAAGAATTATCAAACAAAAAATTAGAGATTTAATCGGGGATGAATCGAAAGTTAAACCGCTGAGCGACGAAAAGCTTGCCAGAGATCTGAAAAAAGTTGGCTATAAGGTTGCCAGAAGAACCGTTGCCAAGTACCGCGAACAACTTCGCATTCCTGTTGCACGGCTTCGTCGGGAACTGTAGTTAGTGTAGTCACATTACGCCATGTACACACGACGTACATGTGTGACAAACCAAGAAAAACACGTTGAATTTCCGACTATGACAGTATATGGCATAGTGAGCGACGTAGCATCGCATCTAATTCGTGAAGTTCAATTCAGTTTTTTAATGAAGAGCGTGTCAAGACCAACGCTCTATCGCATCCAGTCAATCCTTAGCTCGCTCATTCATGGGGAACGGGTAACTGCAGGCGCGATGGCAACTATTCTTGAAGTTAGTCCTCGCACAATAGCGCGCGATTTGGACTATTTAATTAACAGCCTGCATCTGCCAATCGCGTACGATCCGAAGAAAAAGTCCTATACACTGAATGGTCCGATCCCGGTTCTGTTCGCACCGCATATCAGCGGTCTAAACGCTCACACCGATCATGGCGACTACATTAATGTGGTGCTTGAAATTGATTCTGAAATCGCCGATCAATTTCACCTTATGGAATTGCATCCTTCACAAAAAATTGTCGAACTCGAAGGTGGCAAGATTCAGCTCATGCTAACCGTACCAGTCACCGATGTGCTAGTTCATTGGATTATCTCGTTCGGCGGTAAGATTCGCGTGCTTAAACCGGCGCACCTGCGCGACAGTGTACACCATGTGGCAATGAGCATCATCAACGGGCATAGGCCAAGAAAAACGTAACCTTATTTAAGAACTCCTCGGCACGTAGAGTTTCATGCTGATATCTAACGCGGCAGCACTGTGGGTGATTGCGCCGACGCTGATGAAGTCGACGCCCGTTTCGGCATATCTGTAAATATTGTCGAATGTAATTCCTCCGCTCGCTTCAGTTTCCATTCGCCTGTCAACTATCATCACGCCTTCGTGTACTTGCTGCGGAGTAAAGTTGTCGAACATGATTCTATCGATTCCGCCGCACCGCATAATCTCCTCCACATCGTCGAGATTGCGCGCTTCAACCTCCACCTTCAGATTCGATCGGCCCCTTAATTCCTCCACGACAGAATTAACTGCGCTACCAATACTACCGCTTGCTGTTATGTGATTGTCCTTAATCATAACCATATCATACAGTCCAACCCTGTGATTAATTGCGCCGCCAACTGAAGTAGCGTATTTATCAAGCAGACGCCATCCGGGAATTGTTTTTCGCGTATCGAGAATCCGTGCTGCGGTTCCGGCAATGCGATCGGCATAGGCTCGCGTCTTAGTTGCAACGCCGCTCATTCGCTGAATGAAATTCAAACACGTCCGCTCTGCGCCAAGCAGAGCGTGGGCAGGCCCGTCGACAGTGGCAACAACTGTTCCGGCATCTGCATAGTCACCCTCGTTAACTTTCAATTCAAGATTGAAATCTTTAGAAAACTGCCGCAGTACCAGTTCAAGAATTGGCAGACCGCAGATTATCCCATCTTGTTTAACAATAAAGCGCGCTGCAGCCACAGCATCAGCGGGAACGGTGAGTTCTGTAGTAACATCGCCGGATCCAACATCTTCGTTTATTGCAATCTGTACAAGGCGGATAATCGAAGCATCGGTTAAAAGTCTGCTGGCAGGGGTGTTGCCAGGCATCTTAACCGACTGCAAGTTCTGTGAATGTAAAGGTGTTTCCATCAAATAGTCCTTTGTCACTCAGTTTAAGATGTGGTATAACCAGTAGGGCCATGAAAGACAACGTCATGAAGGGGGCTCGTAACCGCGAACCCTGATTCTTAGCCAACCGATCGAGTGTTTTGTACATACGAGAAACATTGTAACCGTCCTCGAGACTCATCAAGCCACCTACGGGCAGGGGTAAAACCTGTACCGTACGTCCGACTGCAACGCTAATCCCTCCACGCTCGGCAATTACTCCGTTCACCGCTGCAACGATTTCATCGTCGGTACACCCTACAGCAATTACGTTATGTGAATCGTGAGCAACGCTTGAAGCGATTGCACCGTGACGCAGCCCCATGCCCTTTATGAACGCTACAGAGGGTTTTACGTCTGCATATCTGTTCACCACAATAATTTTTAGCACGTCCGGATCTTTTGTGTGGCCAATTTCCTCCGTTGTTACAAGCTGACCATCATGAGCTACGATGATGCGTATTTCTTCATCGTCGACGTCAATATGGATATCACCTGACGTTATTTCTGTCCGACTGAAGTTGTTAATTGGATTAACATCTGTCCCGTTTTTGGGCGTCGAACTATGCTGAAGCTGAGTTTTACCATTATCAGCAACCTTAAACCCCTTTATCCATGTTTCAATGATGTTAAAGTCATCAATATTATCAACAACAATAAAATCTGCTGGATCGCCCTTTTTCAATAAACCTACTGGAAGCTTGTAGTGTTCTACCGGATGCACCGATGCGGCTCTGAGAACATCAAATTCGTTGTAACCGAGCTCTAGCGAGCGTTTTACGTGTTCATTAATATGTCCAGCGACTAGACTATCTGGATGAATATCATCGCAGCAGAACATGATGCTCTCCGGGTGCGATTGTAAGAGTGTATGCAGGGTATCATAGTTTCGGGCTGCAGAACCCTCGCGAATAAGAATTTTCATTCCAGCTTTAATTTTATCCAGCGCTTCTTCGAGTGTGAAACATTCGTGGTCTGTGGATATCCCCCTCTTTGCGTATTTGCGCGCATCGGCGCCTTTAAGACCGGGTGCATGTCCGTCGACTGGACGTTTTGCTTTTTTAGCAACTGCAATCTTTGCCAATACCTCGGCATCTTCATTCAAGATGCCGGGCCAGTTCATCATTTCGCTTAAATAGAGAATTCTCTTGTCTTTAAACAGCTCCCTGATATCGTCTGCTGTAATCTCTGCTCCCGCTGTTTCGAATCTAGTTGCTGGAACGCACGATGGAGCGCCGAATGCAAATGTGAACGGCATTTCCTCGCCGTTTTCGATCATGAATCTAACGCCGTCTATTCCACAGACATTTGCAATCTCGTGCGGATCGCTGACTGTTGCCACAGTACCATGCACAACTGCCAACCGCGCAAATTCCGAAGGCACAAGCATCGAAGATTCGATGTGTACATGGGCATCCACCAAACCAGGCATTATCAGTTGCTGAGAGTTTACAGTTTCGTCCTCAACTATATCTGCTATCAAGCCCCCTTCGACATACACAGTACCTGGAAATTTTCTTCGGTCCATTAAATCGTAAATAATTCCTGAAATCGAATGGCTGCTACTTTCAATCATCTGCCTGGATTGTTTTGTTTTCATTGGAATGCAAAGCTACCTATCGCTGAACTCTATTGAACAGCCACTTGGCTCTTCCTCTGGCACTTCCACGATTGACTTTGAAGAGCATGTAGCGTTCCGCCTTTGGCACGTCGACATTTTGCAGCGCGCCCTGGCTTTTATATTCTGCAGCATGCCACCTGGCAATAACTGTGTAATCAAGTTTATTATCGTAACCAAACGATTGAGTCCTGTCGAATACAAACACTTGAGCGGCGGTATCAATTGCTGTAATCGGGTACGACTTCAGCTCTCTGAATAGTTTGAGAGATTCTGGTCCGCCATTAGTCATACCTAAAATTGCAGGAACTTCCTTACCGGGGAAGCGGCGTTCTTTCACAAGTTTCTCAAAAGTTTGAAGCACAACAATTGAGGCAGCTTTTTGATTGCTGTGGGTCTCGGGTAATGGCAGCATGGTAAGGATAAAATCATACTGTTGTGAAGTCATCCTGTCTTCGAGTCTGCGCTGTATTTCCGAAACATTCCAAACAGTATTCAACACACCGTCTGCATCGAGCGTTAACTTCGAATCTGTTTGATCGAGAAAGTAAACATTCCTAATACCAATCCATTTCACTGCGGCCAACAATTCCTTTTTTCTGATTTCGGGTAAATATTTGCGGCTGGTATCCGCTGTCGTCAGAGGCTTTCCATATACATTTTCTGCAAGGGTTGAATACTTATACCCATTTTCGCCATTTGTAATAACAACAAGGTCGGCGCTGCCGCCCAACTCCTTGGTAATTCGGTAGATCATTGCAGCACATGCTCCTTCGTCGGCGGGATGGGCAGCTACAATGAGGACGCTTTGTCCGCGAACCTGAATCAATCCGCAAAAGACGAATAGCATTGTGATGAGAATAGCCATACTCTTCTTCCGAAGGACTTGAAGCCAATATTGGATGTATAAACGAACCGACTGAAACCCACCGTTTCAGTCATGTTCACGGTAGTAGCCTAAGGCAACAACAACTCTTCTTTTACTTCCATCAAAATCTGACCGGATCGGCCGACCACAAGAGCTTTTCACGAAGCATATCGTAGTATGTGCTGTCCGCTCTTTTTACAAGCTTGACGATATACTCACCTTTTTTAATAGTTACAATATCGCCCTGATCAATCTGGCCGACGATTCGTCCATCGGTTACAATCTGCGCCGTGGAGTTTTCACCCGTCAGCTCTAATTTGATGTCGCTATCGTCGCGAATTACAAGAGGGCGGATGGTGAGTGTATGCGGAGAAATGGGAGTAATGCACAGCACATCTGCAGAAGGCGTTATGATTGGGCCGCCGGAAGACAATGAATAAGCGGTGGACCCTGTTGGAGTTGCTACTATCACACCATCTGCGCGATAGTCGGCAACATGATGATCGTTGACTGAAGCTCGGACTGCAATCATCTTAGCTTCGGATGCACGTTCCAGCAGTATTTCGTTCAGTGCATAGTGAGTCTTATTTCGTAATGTAATCTGTAGTGTTGATCGATCGACGATACGATAATTACCTTTTAGCAGGTACATAATCGATTCTTCAAGATTCGTTACGGAGAATTCGGCAAGAAAGCCGAGCTTTCCAACATTCACTCCCATTATGGGTGTGTCTGAACCGATTAAATGGTAGGCGGCGTGCAGAAGTGTCCCATCGCCGCCAAACGTGATTACCATGTCGGAATATTTTTCGAAATCTCTGATCGCACACGATTCACACTTCGATCTCAAGTCCGGAGGAGCAAGCTCTGCTAATCCCTCTTCGAGAAAAACTTCGACATTTTCTTCCGTAAACCGCCGGATGGCAATCATAGCCCACGAGACTGCATCATCGCGCTGCAGCAGTGCTATCACACCAATTTTCAACATCAGGTAACATCTCCCTTTGGAGGTGAAACAGGATTTCCTACCTCCTCTACATAATTCAATCGGAGGGTGCTCAGCGTTTGTTCAAGAAATCTACGCTCATCATCGGCAAGATTGCCCGAAGTCTTTGTGTGAAGCACTTCAAGAATATCAATGACATACTGTGCATGTTCAAGATTTCTGGCGAGCTCTCCTGTTGCAGGATTTAACATCTTTCCCAGCGCAACCATGCCTTCAAGTTGGAACATCTGAATCAGAGTTAAAAAAGTTGGTTTCATACAAGCAAGGATGATAGTTCAACGATTACTGGAGGCACAGGTTTTCGAAACGTCCATGTTTGCTCGAGAGACACATGTGTAATGGCTCCGGCCATATCGCCAACCATTACATCGGTATGTCCTTCCAGCAGCGCATCGACGGCCGCAGCACCAAGTCTCGACCCTAAAACACGATCGCGAACTGTTGGAGAGCCCCCTCTCTGAATGTGCCCAAGAATAGCGACGCGTGCTTCCAACCCGTAGCGCTCATTGATGAGGTTTGATAGCATAGTTGCGCCCCCTAATTCATCTCCTTCACCAACGATGACGATGGTTCGCTTATCCAATCCCTGTGCGAGTACTCGCTGATAGAGGACTTCGACATCGGTGATTGTTTCTGGAACAGCAATAAACTCAGCTCCGCTGGCAATGCCAACGTCCATGGCGATAAAACCCGCATGACGTCCCATCACTTCAATGAAGAACAGCCTGCCATGCGAATCGGCAGTATCGCGAATTTTATCGATTGCTTCGGTAGCTGTATTTACGGCTGTGTCGTAGCCGATTGTGTAATCGGTCCCACTCAGATCGTTGTCAATAGTTCCGGGAGTGCCCACAATTGGTATGTGATGCTCTAAGCAAAGTGCGTGAGCGCCTCGAAACGTACCATCGCCTCCGCAGGCAATCACTCCATCGATTCCATGCGCCTTCAATTCCCTAGCCGCAGCTTCGCGTCCCTGAGGATACAGGAATTCCTCGCAGCGGCTTGTTTTAAGAACAGTTCCGCCCCTGTCGATGATGTTAGCAGTACGGATGCGGTCCAGCACTTCGAAGTGTCCGGCAATCATACCGCTGTAGCCTCCGATGATTCCGATCACTTCCAGACCGCGCTTCTCTCCAACCCTTTCAACGGCGCGTATGTGAGCATTCATACCGGGTGCATCGCCCCCGCTGGTAAAAACAGCAATGCGTTTCATTGCTGGCGAAAATAGGTGGTAACTGTTTCCATCAATGACATCTTATGTTCGCACACTTATTTTTTCAACAACATTTGGATACGATTGATGAAATCTGTGTGTACGATTGCAATCACCTTGTACTCAGTACTTGGGTCTTTCCTCTTTTCGGCAACCTGTGCTTTTGCTCAGAATGGAACGCAAAATGGAGGTGGTGTCGATTTTGGACCCAAGGGAATCATCTTTCAATCGGCGGACAGTTTGAACAAGGTTGTTTTGCGATTTCGCATGCAGAACTGGGTGACGTACGTTTCAAAAAGTGAAACCGACTTGTCGGCTCAGTCAATTGATTTCTTAGTGCGACGCTTACGCCTCAATATCAGCGGGCAACTCGTCGACCCAAGGTTGACGTACAAAATTGAGTTGTTCTTTTCCAAGGCCGATCAGGACTTTATAACACCACAAGCTCCAAACATTATTGGCGATGCAATGGTGTATTGGAGTTTCTCGCAAAACCTTCAGGTTGGCTTTGGGCAAACAAAATTGCCGGGAAACAGGCAGCGTGTGATTTCATCCGGTGATATGGAATTTCCTGACAGATCAATTGTGAATGGGGCTTTCAACATTGACAGAGATTTTGGATTTCAAGGATTCTGGCGTCCAATCAACGGCGATGTGATTGTTAATCTGATGGCTGCCCTAACAGATGGTAGGGGAAGAAATCAGGCGCCGTCTCTGGGCGGTGGACTTGCATATACCGGACGCATTGAACTCCTCCCATTTGGGGCCTTTAAGAACCGTGGAGATTATTTCGAAGGAGACCTTGAGCACGAACAAAGCCCAAAGCTGAGCATCGGCTTGTCGGGTCAATTAAACGAGAACATGCGCCGTACTCGTGGTGAGCTTGGCACCGAACTGTATTCCAAAACAGAGGCTACTACAATCTATGCTGATGCAGTAATGAAGTGGAACGGTTTGGCTTTGTATGGGGAATATGCCAGCAGAACATCGCCGGCTCCACTGACCTACCTTCCAACTGACAGCACAAAGATTCAGGCAGTGTTGGTAGGCATGGGATATATGGGTCAGGCAACATATACGTTCCTTTCAGGAATCGCGCTTGGTGGACGCTACGCCTATGTTAAGACGTCAGACGATCTTGCAGGGCGTCCTGAATACGGTACGGATCAGTCAATATCAGGCGTTGTAGCCTACTACATAAAAAATCACCGAATTAAAACGCAGCTTGAGATGGGTTTGAACAGCAGAACAAATTTTAACTCAAACCTCGAGACGTCGAATTACTTTGGCAGGTACAGCGTTGAGTTCGGAATCTAGACGCAATGTTATCAACAGGTAACATTGAATTGTAGTAAAGGGACCATGCGCACAACACAGTAATTTTGTTTTCCATTCGATGCCATAATAACCATGCTGCCACATTCACCTATGAAGCACATAGTTCTATATGCTCTGCTGCTGACGAACACTGTGCTCCTTGCTGCTCCTACCAGGGAACGAATTACAATTAAGGGTTCCGATACCATGGTAATACTCGTCCAGCGATGGACAGAAGTATATCCCAACAAGAAGAAACTCGAGTTTCAAATCACAGGAGGCGGGTCGGGAACGGGGATTGCAGCGCTAATTAACGGAACTACAGATATATGCGCTTCATCGCGTCCTATTAAAAAAGATGAAGTTCAGCAGTTGATCGACAAATCAGGGTATCGCGGAATGGAAATCCGTGTGGCGCGAGATGGGCTTTCGGTTTATGTAAACAGATCGAATCCCATTTCCCGATTAACCATAGATCAAATCAAGCAGATCTTCACAGGTCAGATTACCAATTGGAAGTCAATTGGCGGGCCCGACAAGAAAATCATCCTGTATTCACGCGAAAACAACTCGGGCACGTATGAGTTTTTCAAAGAGCATGTTCTTAACAAGCAGGATTTCTCCTCTGCCGCGCAGCACATGGCCGGAACCGCTGCCCTTATCAATGCAATTTCGAAGGATCCATTTTCAATTGGATACGGTGGCGCTGCTTATGCAAAGAATGTTAAGGCTATTGCAATCGCAAAAGCTGCGTCGGAAAAGTATGTTCTGCCCGAAGAGCAATCGATTCTGAACGGTGATTACCCAATCTCGCGGTTCCTGTACTTTTATACGAGAAAGCCACCAGAAGGAACAATAAAAAAGTTTATTGATTGGGTGATATCCCCTCCAGGGCAGAAGGTTGTCCGGGAAGTGGGTTACTATCCCATCAAGTAACAACGTCAACGAAATCACAACGTGGAAAATCCGTTTCGGAGCACTACTCGTCATCCGATTGAGCGAGCCGCAGAATGGACTATCAGGATAGTAGCATCGTTTTCCATTCTAACGATCTTTCTCATCTTCCTGTTTGTATTCCGAGAAACACTTACTCTGTTTACGTCTCGTTCGGATCTATCCGGTTCTACAGCCACAACTGCTCGGTCTGATTCTACCCAACTCACACCTGATTCGTACAAACCGGAGTCGTATCAGGCCGAAGAGGTTCCCCAAGAACCAGCTTCGGAAAGTGTCGGCAGAGGGAAACCCTCGGGGGTTTACACACCTAAGAATCCATATTATCCGGAAATTTACAATGCAGAGACGGGGATGTTTCCGCCGGACATGGATGCCGTATCAAATGAAGACCACACAAATCCTGCTGGAGAGAATGGCATACCGCTGTGGAAGAATCTGACAACCGATGTGTGGCAGCCGGTTGGCGAACAGCCAAAGTTTGGATTGATTCCTTTGATAATCGGCACTGCGAAGACAACCTTTATAGCAATTATTATTGGCGCTCCGCTGGGAATACTCGCCGCCATTTTCACCGCATTCTTTGCTCCTCGGCGGCTTAGAGAAATCGTGAAGCCCGCTATTGAATTGCTTGCTGGATTTCCTTCCGTCGTCATTGGTTTCTTTTGTCTGGTAATTGTTGCTTCGTTTGTTCAAAGCACAATTGATTCTGAATTCAGGCTTAACACTTTGATTGGCGGTATCGGATTATCGCTTGCAGTTGTTCCGATTGTGTTTTCGATTGCAGAAGATTCGTTAAGCGCCGTACCAAAATCCTTGCGTGAAGCCTCACTGGCGCTTGGTTCAAGTGAATGGCAGACTGCCTACCGTGTGATGCTGCCCGCTGCGGCTCCTGGAGTCTTTGCCGCAGTGTTGCTAGGAATTGGCAGAGCATTTGGCGAAACCATGATTGCAATTATGGCAACAGGTAACGCACCACTCGCGGATTGGTGGCCCCTTACACCCTCCAGAACATTTGCCGCCACCATCGGATCCGAAATGGGAGAAGTGGTCTGGGGATCAGAACACTATGGCGTGTTGTTTCTGCTCGGTACCATACTGTTCATCGTCAGCTTTGGTTTGAATGCACTGACGGAGCTCTATGTAAAGAAGAGGCTCATCAAACGATTTCAAGGTAAGTAATGATGTTGGCATCACCATTTTCCGGACCACATCCGTTATCGCGGAGAATCGTTGGATTCTTTGCAGTGATGATTGCGGTAACGGCAACGGTTGCAATTCTGGGAGTGATACTCGGAATGATGGTGGAGTTTGTTGTTCAGGGAGGGGGCGAATTGTCGTGGTCATTTCTGACGGAGTTTCCTCGAAACAGCAATATGGAGGGGGGAATATGGCCTGCACTTGCCGGCACTACATTTCTGGTGTTGTTAATGACGTTGATGGGCGTTCCCATTGGTACTGCAACGGCAGTGTATTTGTCGGAGTTCGCACGTAAGGATGCGTGGTTTGCGCGCACGGTGATATTCGCCGTTAACACTCTGGCAGGTGTCCCCTCGATTGTCTTTGGTTTATTCGGAGTGGGCTTTTTTATTCAGTTTGTTGGAGTAGGAATCGATGCTGTCACAGGCACTGTTGCTTTAGGTGATGGCTCGTTGTTATGGTCGTCCGCCACCCTTGCAGTGCTCACGCTGCCCGTTGTTATCGTTTCTGTCGAAGAAGCACTGCGAGCTGTTCCCTTAGAATTGCGAGAAGCGTCGCTAGCTCTTGGAGCAACGCGATTTCAGACAATTACAAAGGTCATCCTGCCAAATGCTGTTTCAGGAATCCTTACGGGATCCATACTGGCTGTTGGACGCGGCGCAGGCGAGGTGGCTGCCATTATGTTCGTTGGAGTTACCTACTCGGCAGAGGCATTGCCGAATGCAGTGACTGAAAAGTTCATGCACTTGGGATATCACCTTTATGTTCTCGCAACGCAATCGCCCGACGTTGAGAAAACGCTGCCGCTGCAATACGCAACTACACTTGTCTTGCTAGGGCTAACGTTTACGTTGAATTTTTCTGCAATCATAATCCGTTCGCGATTGCGTCGGCGCTGAGCTATTACAGAGTTCCTATGGCAAAAGAGTTAGCAACAAAAATCCATTCTTCGAAGTTTTCCGTCCACTATGGACCTAAACAAGCTCTGTTCGACATCACTCTCGATATCCCCGATCGCAGAGTGACGGCATTCATTGGACCGTCGGGATGCGGCAAGTCGACGTTTCTTCGGTCCATTAACCGAATGAACGATCTCATCGACAGTGTACGCAACGATGGACGTATAATCATCGACGGTATCGATGTGTACGATCGTACAGTGGATGTTGCCGTACTCCGCAGGAAAATCGGCATGGTTTTCCAAAAGTCGATTCCATTTCCAAAGTCCATTTATGAGAATATCACATACGGTTTAACGCTCAACGAGCGCGTTTCGAAGTCCACTCTCAACGACGTTGTGGAATCTTCTTTGAGAAGATCAGCCTTATGGGATGAGGTAAAGGACAGGCTGCAGCACAGCGCCATGGGCTTGTCAGGGGGCCAGCAGCAGAGGCTCTGTATTGCTCGTGCAATTGCCGTTAATCCAGAAATACTGTTGATGGATGAGCCCTGTTCTGCACTCGACCCGATCTCTACAACAAAGGTTGAGGAATTGATTACGGAGCTAAAGGACACGTACACAATCGTCCTCGTAACGCACAACATGCAGCAGGCTGCGCGCGTAAGCGATTACACCGGCTTTTTTCTGCTGGGAAGGATGATTGAATTCGACAGAACACGAACGTTATTTACAAGTCCGAGCGTGAAAGAAACGGAAGATTACATAACGGGTCGATTTGGTTAACATGCAAATACCCCCTCTCACGTCGTCATACCCTACGTCATGATAAAACCATTTGAAGAAGATCTCGATAAGCTACGAACCAGACTCATCCGCATGGGTTCTCTGGTAGAAGAGCAGGTTGAATTTGCCCTTCGCTCCCTTCAGGAGGGTAACCGCGAATTGGCTGCCATTGTGATTGACCGCGATAACAAGGTAGACAAGCTTGATCTAAAAATTGATAAACTTTGCCAGCGAATATTCGCATTGAACCAACCCGTTGCCAGCGACCTTCGATTGTTGCTTTCCGCTATTAAAATCAATAATGAACTGGAGCGGATTGGCGATATGGCAGGCGCAATCGCCAGCGTCGTAATTAATTCTCCAGAATCGGTTGAACTCGGCAAGCGAATCGAAATAGAGCATCTTTCCAATTCAATGTTTCGTTTGCTCAAGGCAAGTCTGGATGCCTTCATCAATAACGATCCCGACCTTGCCGACCATATACTTCCAAGTGATTCAACCGTCGACGACATTTACTATTCGATGTCTGCCAAGCTCATCGCATTGATGGAAGAAGACAGCAAGCTTGTTCGAGCAGGATCGAACCTGCTGTTTGTCCTCCATGATCTTGAGCGAATGGCCGACCATGCAACAAACATTGCCGAGATGGTAATCTTTCTCGTGCGAGCAAAATTGGTTCGACACCGAGCTGTGAACACCGACACCGATTAACGCAGGCATCGGTTGTAACTTGCATCCCTTTTTTAATCGCAGAACGGCAGATGCAAAAGTCTACAAAAGGAATTGTCCTGGCCGGCGGAAGCGGCACTCGACTGCATCCGATGACTGCAGTGTTTTCGAAGCAATTGCAGCCGGTGTACGACAAACCGATGATCTATTACCCTTTGTCGACGCTAATGATGGCAGGCATCAAAGACGTACTAATCATCTCTACACCACACGATGCACCTGCCTTTCAAACTCTTCTTGGCGATGGCTCTCGATTTGGAATTTCGCTTACGTATGAAGTCCAGGAGCAGCCGCGCGGAATTGCCGAAGCGTTTATACTCGGACAGACATTTATTTCAAACAGTCAGGTTGTTCTGATTCTGGGCGACAACTTGTTTTATGGTAAGCTCGATTTTCTACGCAATGCAATACGCGCGAACACCGGAGCAACGATTTTTGGCTATGCAGTAACCGATCCACAACGATACGGCGTTGTGGAAGTCGACGACTCCGGACGCGTGATTTCTATTGAGGAAAAGCCGTTGCAGCCGAAATCAACGCTTGCCATTCCCGGACTGTACATTTACGATTCCGACGTTTGCAGCATTGCCTCCTCCCTAAAGCCAAGTGCCAGAGGCGAATTGGAAGTTACTGCCATACATAACGCTTACCTAAAAATGGATAAACTAAATATTGTGAAAATCGGAAGGGGCATTGCATGGCTGGACACCGGTACGCCCGAGAGCCTTTTAGATGCCAGCACATTTATTCACGCCATAGAAAAGCGTCAGGGTTTAAAGATTGCCTGTCTCGAGGAGGTTGCACTGCGAACGGGCTTATTAACGCGCGAGCAATATGTAAAATCCATCGCCACGCTGCCAATTTCGTCGTATAGGGCTTATTGTGAAAGCTTGTTAAATCAGTGATGATCAAAACCAACCTAAAGCAGATTCGTTCTGTAATCGAAACTTCATTCCAGGAGTTTTTCAAAAGGTCGACGTCCGGAGGCATCGTCATCCTGGTTTCAACGGCCATTGCCCTAATCTGGAGTAACTCTCCATTTCAGGAGAGTTACCATCAATTACTTCATCAGCCGATCTCAGTTACCCTATCATGGTTTCAGCTTTATTTCCCATTCGAACGATTCGTTAACGATGGGCTGATGGTTTTGTTCTTTCTGGTTGTTGGTTTAGAGATTAAGCGAGAAATTCTTGTTGGTGAATTATCAACAACAAAGCGTGCAATCCTTCCGTTAATTGCCGCTGTTTTCGGCATGATTGGCCCAGGCACAATCTATGCTGCGTTTAACGCGGGCACACCGGCAATCAGGGGATGGGGGATTCCCGTTGCAACCGACATTGCGTTTGCCCTGGGTGTTCTTGCACTCCTTGGACCCCGTGTTCCCATCGGTTTAAAGGTCTTTCTTGCTGCGCTTGCAATAGCCGACGACTTACTTGCAGTATTGGTTATCGCATTGTTTTACAGTTCAGAACTCAACCTGTCTGTATTGCTTGCAGCAGGAATCGTCACCTGCATACTCTACGGTGGGAACCGTATTGGAATAAAGTCCGTGATGTACTATGCAATTTTTGGCGTCGCACTATGGGTTTTGATTTTATTTTCAGGGATACACCCAACAATTGCAGGTGTTGTTTTGGCGCTAACGATTCCGGCTGATGCGAAAATTGATTCAGTGGGATTTTCCGAACGCGCTGCCGACATCATAAGGAAGATTCGGCACAAGGTTGTGAATGATGAAGAGGAAGGAATTCAGATGGACAATGTGCACGCTCTCGAAGAAATGTGCGAGGCAGTTCAATCGCCATTGCACCGGATAGAGCACGCATTGCAGGGGTGGGTGTCGTTTGCAATCATTCCGGTGTTTGCACTTGTGAACGCTGGCGTCGTAATCGATACATCATCCCTGAGTAAACTCTATACCCCTGTTGGTTTGGGAATTGTATTTGGTTTATTCATCGGCAAACAGGTTGGTATTACTGCAGCGGTATGGGGCTTGGTCAGACTCAAGCTAGCCGTACTTCCAAAAAATGTTTCGCTTCTTCAGATCTATGGCGTCAGCATTATCTGCGGCATTGGATTTACCATGGCTTTGTTCGTCGCCAACCTGGCCTTTGTTGCTCCTGCAGACCTAAACATATCAAAGCTTGGCATCATCACGGGGTCGCTGCTCTCATCAATTTTCGGTCTACTTTTTCTGCGCCGCGTACTGCCTAAACAAGCAACAGCGTAGCATTCAGCTCTATGATTTCTCTGAGAACTCCACTTGGGCGGAAAAATTTGGAAGCGCTCACTGGAGCACTCTTGCTGCTCTTCCTTGTTGAACACCTGATTGGCAACGCTCTTTTATTGCTGAGCAATCCAGAACCATACCGTTGGTACACCGCCTCTCTTGGCACATCGATTTTCGTAAGGGTATTGGAGGGGGCTTTGTTCGCGTTGTTCATCACGCATATCGTTGTTGGTTTAGTGATGCGCCTGCATCACAGGCAAATTCAGCGCCGGAACCCAAACCTTCCCAAGCCTAAATACTTTTCGACACGTTTTGTCGGCTATACTGGCGTTGTCATCTTAATTTTTCTTATCATTCACCTTCTGCGATTTTTCATCCCAAACAGGATTCTTGAAACAAAGGGGTTTGATCTGTATACCGAAGCTCATTCTGCATTTGCCTCACTCCCCTATACTGCGTTCTATACACTGTCCATGCTAGCTCTTGCATCGCATCTAAGGCATGGAATCAGAAGTTCTCTCTTTTCATTCAGGTTTATACCACGACAGAACATAGCAAGAATTAAAACAATTGCATCCTGGACAGGAGTCATAGTCCCGCTCGGGCTTGCAGGCATTGCGCTATGGCTATACGTGGTTGAGAATCTTGTGTGAAGTTTGAAACCTTGGTAAGACGATGGCTAATCGATGTCCTTATGGATTACCTTCAGTCTCGGCACGAATCCTATATTCTTCCACTGGCTTGCCATTAACTAAATGCTCTTCTATAATTCTATCCAAAACCTTTGGAGTACAAGAGTGATACCAAACGTTATCGGGGTGAACCACTGCAATCGGACCCATTGCACACATGCGAAGACAATTCGCTTTTGTTCTATACACCTTGCCTGGAACATCGAGTTCGCGTTTTCTCAGCTCCTGTTTAAGATACTCCCACGATGCAAGTCCGACCTCTCTTGAACAACATTTAGGCTCGGTTTGATCGGCACAGAGAAAGATGTGGTGTTCGTGAGTACCGGGATGCAACACCCGAACTTTTTCTGTGAGCTGTTTTTTCCCGGGATGTTCTCGATCGACTGCATTGTCCGAACTCATCATAACAACCTGTCACAAGATATTGGAGTACGTCCACTTAAGAGCATGCCTCTTAAGATGCGTGAATTGCGCTCAAAATTACAGCGCTGTGGTTTCATTCGATCGCAAGGAAAGGGACGTCACGAAAATTGGTACCATGCTAAAAGTAAAGTACTCATCGTACTCTCGGGAAGTGATGGATCGGATGCAAAACTGTATATTATCAAAATTGTTGATGACGCTATCAAATCTATCAAATCATGAAAGACAACATTCACTACACCATGATCGTTGAATGGTCAGATGACGACGACGCATTCATTGTTACGATTCCTGAATTTCGGAATGCAAAGACTCATGGAGCCACCTATGAGGAAGCCACTAAAATGGGTCTTGACTTAATTGAAACATTAGCAGAATTCTACAACGAAACCGGTGCTCCTATATCCAAACCGACAAATTATACACATAGGAGCAGTTAATTCAACCAAATCTCGTCGCACTATTTAACCTAATAAACAATTCCTTAATATCATTTACTTTCATCAGACCCTTGTCTCCTTCTCCATGAATGCGAACAGCAACTGAGTCATTATCAATTTCTTTAGAACCGATGATAAGAGCATAGGGCACTTTCTTTTGCTCGCTTTCGGCAATCTTTCTGTTGATCTTTTCTTTTCGCACATCGCAGTGTATTCGCAAGCCCATGCGCTCAAATTCGGCTAGCAAATCCATTGCAAACGAATGATGCGCCTCGGCAATAGGTAGGATGCTTACCTGCACGGGAGCCAGCCAAAAGGGAAAGTTGCCTGCATAATGTTCTATCAAAATGCTGATGAATCGTTCCATAGAGCCGAATGGAGCACGGTGGATGATAACGGGACGGTGCTTGGCGTTGTCGGCTCCAACATATTCCAGCTGAAATCGCTCCGGCATCACGTAATCCACCTGCACTGTTCCCAGTTGCCACTTTCTGCCAATTGCATCGCGAACAATGAAATCGATTTTAGGACCGTAGAAAGCCGCTTCGCCAATGCCAATGAAATATTCAAGCCCCATCTCGTCGGCAGCTTCCTTGATTTCGTTTTGAGAGCGCTCCCAGAACCGTAAGTCGCCGCCGTACTTCTCTGCATTATCGTCGCGAAACGAAAGTCGTGTAGTAACCTCCATTCCAAACGTCCCAAAAACAAGCTGCGTGAGCTCCACAACATTCTTGATCTCGTCCTTAAGCTGATCTTGTGTGCAGTAGATGTGCGCATCATCCTGTGTGAAACCGCGCACCCGACTCAGGCCATTCAATTCACCGCTTTGCTCGTACCGGTACACAGTGCCAAACTCTGCAATTCGATATGGTAAATCCCGATATGATTTGGGTTTCGATGCATAAATCTGATGGTGGTGCGGACAGTTCATCGGCTTCAGCAAATACTGTTCGTCTTCGACTGTTATCGGGTCGAACTGCGAATCGGCATAGTATGGGTAATGACCAGAGGTCTTATAAAGTTCCAAATTTCCAATGTGAGGTGTAATCACTTCCTGATAGCCACGTTTAAGCTGTTCACTGCGTAGGAAGGCCTCTAGTGTTCGACGTAATATAGTTCCGTTGGGGAGCCACACTGGCAAGCCCCCTCCAATCAAGGGTGTTATGAGATAGATTTCTAATTCTCGACCAAGCTTCCGGTGGTCGCGCCGTTCTGCTTCCTCACGTTGTTTAAGAAAGTCCTCAAGCATTTGTTTTTTTGGAAACGAAATGCCGTAGATGCGAGTGAGCATCTTGCGCGTGTCGTCGGCCCGCCAATATGCGCCTGCAACGGACAGGAGCTTGGGGAATCTGAGCATTCCCGTGGAAGGCACGTGCGTGCCACGGCACAGATCCGTGAAGTTTCCCTGAGTGTAAAAGGTTACCTCCTGATCCTTCAATCCATCAAGCAGTTCGAGCTTATACTCGTCGCCTTTTTCCCTGAAGTATGCTACTGCGTCTTCCCACTCGATTTCGATCCGCTGATATGGTACATCTCGCTTTACGAGTTCCGACATCTTAGACTCAATCGCCGGTAAGTCGTCGATTGAGAGTTTCATATCGCCAGGAAGGTCTACGTCGTAATAAAACCCGCGCTCAATAGGCGGACCGATTCCAAATTTTACACCGGGATACAGATCTTCCAATGCCTCTGCCATCAGGTGGGCAGATGAATGCCAGAAAATTGCCTTGCCCTCGTCGTCATCGAATGTAACTATTTTTATCTTTGCGTCGGATGTTATCGGACGCGACAAATCGTATGGTACATTGTTAACGAAAATGCCCAATGCATTCCGCGCAAGACCTTCGGCGATACTCTTGGCAATGTCTGTGCCGGTAGTGCCTTCAGGATACTGTCTCACGTCGCCATTGGGCAGGGTAATGTTAATCATATCGCACGAATTTAGTGTTTGGTGCCTACTTCTTAAGAATCACCATTTCGACGCGACGATTCTCCTGACGCCCCTCCGGTGTGGCATTACTGGCAACAGGCCGACTTTCGCCATAACCCTTAGGCTTGATTCGATTAAGGCTGATTTTATGGGTCGTAAATAGATACTGAACAACGGAATTCGCACGCTTGTCCGACAATCGCAGATTGTACTGGTCTGATGCAACACTATCGGTGTGGCCGGCGAGTTCTACAATCATCGTTGGGTTTGCCGCGAGCATCTGTGCAACCCGATCCAATTCGGGAAAAGACTCCGGACGCAAATTCCACTTATCATAATCAAAAAAGATATTGTTGATGCGTGCTACGCTTCCCTCTTCTATTGGAACAAGGTATAAGTCTCGAGTGATTTCCGTGTATTCCGCAATCTGTGAGAGATCTAGATTTTCGTTTACGGAAATGAATCCAGGCGCAGATGCCCGGAAGCCATATTTCATACCGGCTGGGAGCACAATTTTATAGGCGCCAGTTTCCGGAGTGGAACGTGCAATCCCCAATTCCTTACCCGATGGTAATTCCTCGTAGGCAATGTCTGCTTCGATTGGTTCTAACGTCTTCTTGTTCAGTACTCGCCCCTTAACAAGTACAACAGGACGCGGACGTGCAGTTTCGGGAAGTTTGATCTTAAAAATATCACCCAACCCAAAGCTATTTGAGAAAGAAACATAATAGGCGTAATCACCAGACGCTGGAATGGTGTAGTAGATGTCCCAGCGGGCAGTGTTGATGAGCGGACCAAGATTTTCGGGCTGGCTCCACACAGTCCACGTTGAATCGAGCCTTCTGGTTACAAATACATCAAAGCCTCCATAGCCGCGATGCCCGTCTGATGAAAAGTATAACGAGGAATTATCAGACGCGATAAATGGAGTTGCTTCGTGTCCAATGGTATTAACAACGTTGCCTAAGTTCTGCGGCTCGCTCCAGGTGCTGTCTGGCTGTCTGAACGATACATACAGGTCCTTACCACCCTTTGAATCGTTTCGTTCAATTGCCATCAGCAGCGTTTTCCCGTCGTTGGCCAATGAGAATTCATGGAAGCGATTCTTATTGTAATAATTTTTAATGGTTAGGGGGCGAGGGATAGACCATCCTCCCTTTGTGCGAAACGACATTGCAACACTTCGCTGAGTGTTTTTGGGGTCGCTATACGCATCGGCAACAACAGCCGTGTTCCCATCCGGAGTAATCGAACACATGTAGTTGTTGTCGCGATTATTCAGCGGTACACCAATGTTTCGCGCCACACTCCACGAACCATCTGGCAGCAGCTCGCTTACCCAAATATCCTGTCTGCCCCCACCGATGTTTTCCGGCGCCTGACTTCTGCAGAAATACAGCGTCTGCCCGTCCGGTGAAATCACCGGCAGAATATCATCGTACGGTCCATTCACCGACGGTCCCAGATTAACCGGCAGGTACATGGAGTCAACCTGCTGCGTATCGGCTTCTTGAGCCGATGCTGCATTCAAACCGATACCTAACGCTATTACGATAACAGCGAAGAACACATAACTAAATTTAGTTATCATAGCGTGGTTATCAGTTCCATTACTTAACCTTCTCAATCGTCATTTCGATTTTTTCCAACGGGCGCGTGTCGGCATCCACTGGAACTGCCGCTATTGCATCAACGACTTCCATGCCCGACACAACTTCTCCAAATGCAGTGTACTTCCCATTCAGATGGCTGACGTCGCCCAGGCAAATAAAGAACTGTCCGCCGAAACTATTTGGATCGTTAGTCCGGGCTGCTGACAATACACCCTTTACATGGTGCTTTTCGTTGAATTCTGCTGGTACCTTTTCCGGCCAGCCACCCTGACCCCACGTTTCCTTAGGCTGATTCTTCGAATTTGGATCTCCACCCTGAATTACAAATCCGGGAACAATGCGGTGAAATGCCGAGCCGTTATACCATCCCTCCGAAACACGGGCTTCAAAGAAGGCACAGTGCTTGGGTGCAACTGATGGCCAAAGTTGAATTCGAATTTTTCCCATATCGTGGTTGCCCTGTCGGACCGATATGATGTACTGAGGTTGTGTGTCCGACATTAATGCTCCAATTAGGACAAGCGTTGAAAAAAGTGTTCCAATCATGTTATCGTGCCTTTGTAAATAATGTAATCAGTTAAGTTTTCGTAGGCGAATGCTTTTAATTACCACAGCTTTCCTTGGAATCCCCTCTATTGCGTCGGGAGTCGTTTTCTCAAACTCGACATTACCAATTTGAGAAACAACTTTTAAACCATCAATCACACGGCCGAATATCGTGTATTGGTGCGGCAATGCTGCAGCTTTTTCAAGACAAATAAAAAACTGACTCGTACCAGAATTCGGTTCCGCGGTTCTTGCCATAGCCACAACTCCAAATTGATACCCCGCTTTTGCCGATGGCGCCGATGCATCGAGTTCTTCGGGAAGGGGCTTCCCATCTGCAGTCTCACCGCCTGTGCCCCACTCGGCTCTGGCATTTGCATCGCGAGTTTTAGGATCGCCAACCTGTATCACAAAATTCTTTGCAACGCGGTGGAACAGAATTCCATCGTAAAATTTCTTTCTTACCAGTCCGAGAAAATTTTTCACAGTAAGCGGGGCATCCTTGCCGTACAATCCAAGCGTTATGGTACCTGCAGAAGTGCGAAGATCAACCACATCCGTTATCACGGAAGTATCCGCCGGCGTTTGCGCAAAATTATTTGCTGCTGAATCAACCGTAGCATATGGCGGACTCATCTCTCGTGCAATGTCTGTTCCCTCGCGCTGCCCTGTATCGGAAGAGCAAGCCGTAAGTAACAGCGCGGCGCCAAGCGCAATTCGATAAATAATGAAAGCGTTCATGTTTCGCGTTCGCAGGTAACGCAGCAGAAATGCTATCGACCAATAACCGCTTATCATCGATGCAAGTGTTGCAATTAACAATGCAGCTCCCGACTCTTCCCAATTCAAATGTGAAACTTCCCCCGCAAACTCAAGAATGCCTGAACCCAAAATTGCGGGTATGGACAATAAAAACGAAAACCTGGCTGCATGTTCGCGTGTAAGCCCCCTGAAAAGTCCAGCCATAATGGTTGTTCCGCTTCTCGACGAGCCCGGAATGAGAGCTAGCACTTGTGCAAATCCGATAATCATTGCATCAAGAAAATTCAATTGAGCTGACGTCCTCGTAAACGTTGCCTTACGCTCGGCTATCCAAAGAAGAATGGCAACAACAATCAGACTCGACGCAATGATGTGTAAATCCTTAGTGAGCGATCCTTCAATTAAATCCTTGAAGGCAAGGCCTACTGCAACTACCGGAACAGTGCCGGCAATAACAAACCAAGTCATGCGCGAATCGCGACTCTGGTCCTTGACAGGCAATCTGCCTGAGCCAAAATTTTCAACGAAAAAGTGTTTCGACATCGAAATGATATCTCGTCGAAAAAAAACAGTTACGGCAACTAACGTACCTAGTTGAATGGTAGCAATAAATGCAGTCCACGATTCAGGATTATTTGGGTCGATCGTCCCAAGAAGACTTCCTGCAATCGTAAGATGTGCAGTACTTGATATCGGAATAAATTCTGTAAGACCCTGGATGACTCCGAGCAAAAGGGCAACTAAAAACGACATTTACACAAAATTAGCTCAATGAGCTTCGTACCACGACTCGCCAACTCCCGTTTCTACCACAATCGGTACGCCTTTAAGAGGTAGCGCATGCTCCATTTCATCTGTAACTAACTTTTGCAATTCCTTCACTTCCGATTTCTTTGCCTCGAATACAAGTTCATCATGCACCTGAAGCATCATTAACGAATTAAACCCTTCCTTTTCCATACGTGTATGAATGCTGATCATCGCCTTTTTCATCATGTCGGCAGCAGTACCCTGAATGGGAGTGTTCACGGCAGCGCGTTCGGCGGCCGCCTGAAGCTGACGATTGCTGCTGCTGATTTGTGGAAAATATCGGCGACGTCCGAGCAGTGTTGTTGCAAAACCGCGCTCTCGCGTCAGCCGTACAGTCTCGTCCATGTAGCGCTTGATGCCGGGATATTTTTCAAAGTAATTCGCAATTATTTGTTGTCCTTCGGATCGTGAAATTCCAAGTTGCTGAGATAATCCAAAGGCGCCCTGACCATACATGATTCCGAAGTTAGTAGTCTTGGCAATACGGCGTTGTTCGCTTGTTACCTTGTCCGTGGAAACACCAAACAAAATCGCAGCAGTCGACTTGTGGATGTCTGCGCCATCATTAAACGCAGCGATAAGATTTTCATCCTGAGATATTCCAGCCATAATTCTCAGTTCAATTTGAGAGTAGTCGGCAGACATTATTACGGCATCACTTGCCTGCGCTACGAATGCCTTTCGTATCCGTTGCCCAAGCTCTGTTCGGATAGGAATATTTTGAAGATTTGGATCTGTCGATGACAACCGACCTGTAGCAGCAACAGTCTGGTTGTAGGTTGTGTGAACGCGTCCTGTGCGTGGATTGATGAGCCGAGGCAAGGCTTCTACGTAGGTCGATCGAAGCTTTTCAACCTGTCTGTAATCCAGCACCATTTGTGCAATCGGGAACGATTCTGCCAGTTCGGAAAGAACACCCGAATCCGTCGAATAACCGGTCTTGGTTTTTCTGCCAGCGGGTAGCATCATTTTTTCGAACAACACTTCGGCAAGCTGTTTTGGCGATCCAATGGTGAACTCTTCGCCGGCTTCCTTCCACACTTCCTTTTCGAGCCGAGCTGCCTCCTTTCTCATAAAATCTGCAAGGTCTCCAAGCGCATTGGAGTCAATTCTCACGCCATTGAATTCCATCGTCACAAGAACACGTTCCAATGGAAACTCAACGGTTTCTGCAAGTTCAAGGAGCTTTTCCCTTTTTAGCACTGCGTACATCATGTGCTTCAATTTCAATGCAACATCAGAATCTTCGCCGGCATATTCAGTGATCAATTGCAGATCTACATCCTTCATTGATTTTTGCTGCCCACGTTTTTCTCCAATCAAATCAGTGATGGGAACGGTCTTGTAACTCAGCCAGCGCTCGGCAAGAGCATCGAGGCTATGATGCCTGTCTGGATCAAGGATAAAACTTGCAAGCATAGTGTCGAACGCTATGGGCTGCACATCTATGCCGTAACGCTTAAGAATCAGGGCATCGAACTTCAGGTTCTGTCCAATCTTGCTAATGCTTTGATTGTGCAGCAGTGGCTTGAGAGATTCAATCACAAGCTGCACATCGAGACCATGGCGCTCACTTCCCGATGTAAACAAAGCGCCAGTGGGTGTTTCTATGGGATCGTCGACATCAATGTAAAACGCGTGGCCTTCCTTTGCACATAGAGAGATGCCGACAATACTGCATTGCATTGCATCTAATCCAGTCGTCTCGAGGTCTACACTTAGTTCCTTAACATTCTTCAATTCGTTTACCAACTCGTCGAGCCCTCCGGGTGTATCAACCAGAACATAAGTATGGTTAACATCGCTAATTGTTTTTAGCTTATCGGCTTGACGTGAAATCTGCGTCTCACTCAATCCATCAGATTCTCCGCTACCTGCCCCCTTCGAGTCATTTAAAATGGTTTCTAACTCAACGCCTGCAGATTCGGCATACTTTCTGAATTTGTTCCTAAGGGTTGTAAATCCAAGCTCGGCACACAGTTCATCAATGGCTGCGTAGTCCATAGGTTTTCGCTCGAGCATAACACGCTTTGCGTTGATTGGAACATCCCTATGAATTGTCACCAGTTTCTTCGATAAGAATGCAAGGTCTTTTGACTCTTCCAGTTTTTTTCGCAACGAAACCTTTTCAATATTATCTATGTTTACATAAATATTCTCGATGGATCCGAACTGCTCTACGAGGGGTTTTGCCGTCTTTTCTCCAACTCCTTTCACACCTGGAACATTATCGACGGAATCTCCCATGAGGGCAAGGACGTCGATCACCTTGCCGGGCGGCACTCCAAACCGCTCCTTTACCAGGTCGGGATCGTAGGTCTCATACGTGTTTATGTCCTTTCCCGGGCGGAGGACTTTTACCTTATCCGTCACAAGTTGAAAGTAGTCTTTATCGGACGTTAGGCATAGAATCTCATGTCCATCCTGCGATTCACGGGCTGCAATGGTGCCGATGATATCATCGGCCTCATATCCCGGCATTTCAACTTGCTCAAGCCCCATAAGGGAAATGAGTTGCTTGATACGAGCCAATTGCGGCACAAGGTCTTCCGGGAAGGCATCGCGGTTAGCCTTGTACTGGTCGTACAATTCGTGACGGAACGTGGGCGTAGCCGTGTCGAACACCACGGCAATTGCATCCGGGTGATGCTTGTCGAGCAACGACGTTAGAATATTGGCAAAAGCAAAAACTGCAAATGTCGGTTCGCCGTTTGCAGATTCCATGCCGCTGTTTCGAAGCGCATGATATGCTCGAAATACGAGTGAAAACCCGTCGACTAATATTAGCGGTCCCATGAGCCGTGAATATACCGGATTGTACATTTGCATCTTCTGCAGCAGCGCTTATGGCCATACCCGATATCTGGCTTTACATAGGTTTCCTCACACTCGTAGCGCTCCTGCTGGCGATGGACCTGGGTGTGTTCAACCGCACACCGCACGTAGCAAAGCTGAGCGAAGCGATTGGGTGGACAACGTTTTGGGTTGTGCTTGCGCTTGCATTTAACGCCTTTGTGTATTACACCAGGGGGCCAGTTGCTGGTAAGGAATTTTTTGCCGGGTATCTCTTAGAGCAATCACTGTCCGTAGATAACATCTTTGTTATCATTCTCATCCTTAGGTATTTCAAGGTTGCGCCTCAGTACCATCACAAAGTGTTGTTCTGGGGTATTCTTGGCGCAATCGTCATGCGTGGAAGTCTCATCGCATTTGGCGCCATGCTGCTGGCTAACATACACTGGGTATTCTACGTGTTCGGCGCCTTTCTTGTATTCACCGGTATCCGTATGGCATTTGTAACGCAAGACGAAGAGGATATTGGCGACAATAGCATTGTGAGATTTATTCAAAGAAAACTCAGGCTTACCAAGGACTATCGTCAGGATCATTTTATCGTTGTTATCGATGGCTTACGATATTTCACTCCGCTAATGGTTGTACTGATTGTTGTTGAAATCACCGATCTTGTATTTGCAATAGATTCTATCCCAGCAATCTTTGCTATTACAAAAGACACGTTCGTCGTATTTACATCAAATATTTTTGCTGTTATGGGGCTCAGGTCGCTGTTCTTTGTTATCGCCGGCGTCATGGGTTTATTCCACTACCTCAAATATGGTCTGAGCGTCATACTATCGTTGATCGGCGTCAAGATGATCGTTCACGACCATTTTCCAATTCCTATCGAGTGGACACTGTGCTCGATAGCATTTATTCTCGCCACATCGATTATTCTTTCTCTCATGAACCCAGAGCAAAAGAATGATGATACGCAAACAGCTAAGAGGTGATATTCAGTTGGCAAAAGCAGTTGCAGTTTCCATTGTAATTGGTTGTGTTATTGCCGCTTGTTCTTCCACTACTTCTATTCGGAAAACAGGCAATGACGTGACCGACAAAGTCCTACAAACTGCTGCCCAGCTAAAGGGATCGCCCTATTGCTTAAATGGCCAAACACCAGATTGTTTCGATTGTTCGGGATTTGTTTTTTATTGCTTTGCGACAGCACAGATAATGGTGCCCAGAACTTCGTCTGAGCTCTTTTCGTCGGGCAAAGCAGTCCAGCCATCAGCACTCGCCCCTGGCGATCTTGTGTTTTTCAATACATCTGGCAAGGGCGTATCGCATGTTGGAATATTTATTGGCGATAACGCATTTATCCATTCTTCGACAACAAGCGGAGTAATAATTACTCAGATGTCGGATCGGTACTGGAGTTTGCGCTATATCGGTGCACGTCGGTTGTTATAATTCCGCACTACTTCAGATTTGCATCGCTTAATGTTCTGACTTTCGCCCGGCAGATGCCCTGCGCACAATCTCTGTGATGCGGTTGACTTCCTTGATGACTAACATTTCCCCCGACTCTTCAGCCGATTGTATTGCCTCTTCCAGGATTTCAAAGGACTCTTCAAACCGGCCGCTTTCACTGAGTGCAAGTCCCTTTGAATAGAGTGCGATAGCCAAACCATAAGGGTCCGCGAGCTCCCGTTTCAGGTTGATGCTCTTTTCGAATTGCTCCAACGATTCTTCTACCTTGTCTTGCCGAAGCAACAACTGACCAAGATTTGTTCGAATCGACGACGCGCCGATCCTGCTCCCAATTCTTTCGTTTAGTTCGAGCGCACGTTCGTATGCCGCTGCCGCTTCTGGAAACAAACCGAGTTCTACCCGACAAATCCCTACGTTACTTAGTGCTCTCGCCATGCCGTCCCAATCCCGTTCACGCTCCAACATTTCCACAGCGTTGTTAAAACACTCTAACGCTTCTTGATACATACTTCTGTGAGTGAAGATTCTACCAATGTTTACTAACGATGTTGCTTTGAATTTGTCCGATTGTTCAGTAACTGCGTACTCGAACGTCGCCCTAAAGCATGCTTCTGCATCATCGAGTCTTCCATTGGCTTCGTGCCACATACCCAACATCGATGTAGCGCCACGCATTCCGTCGACGTATGCTATTCGCGTAGCTTCATCCAGCGCTTGTATCGCATAGGTGTGTACTTCTTCGGGATTGCCATTCATGTTTGCAATCTGTGCCCGACGGACAAGAGCGTTTACTGCAGCCTTGCTGCTTCCACATTCAAGAGCAAACGTTCTCAGCATTTCAGTACTATGTTCTACCTCGGACATACGGTGGGCAAATTGATGGATACGCGATTCAAGATCGAGAGCGTTCAACCTTATCTCTTTGTCGGCGCTGATTGCCGATGCAACTGAACCTAGTAACCGATACACATTTGAGATTGCCGTCAATGCCTCGTGCTCTGCATAGAGCTGCCATGCCCGCTGTGCAATTTCCATGTAAACCGCGGCCGATTCTTGCTGCCTGTCAGACAATTCCAAATGCACAGCAAGCCGGACACTCACAGCCATCCACTCTGAATCCGACATGCCGAGGCTGGATCTCTCATCAGTCAAAATATCTGCAATCGTACCGTGAGCAAGTTCTCGCTCCTCGGTTCCGAGCATTGCCTCCAAAGCTCGGTGAATAGCCTGGTTGCTAAATACATACGCCGGTGTTTCCGTTGAATACACAGGCATCTTGCCCAGAGCCCTTATCAGACCATGCTCAGCTTCGGCTCTGCGCAACATTGATGCAATTGCCATTGGCTGATACGTGGAGAGTTGGCGTATAACGTGCGAAGTGAATGTCTCACCCTCTGCAGCGGCAAGCATCAGCAAGCTGCGCAAATCGGTGTCCAATCTGCGAATGCGCTCCACCACGATTGCTTCGACGGATGCGGCTACCTTGCCCCCTTCCATCCATCCCAACGCGAGCAGAGGGTTTCCGCCGCTAAATTTCTTTACTTTCTGAACGATTTCATCATCAGAATGGCCGGCAATTGTGCCGCACAGACTACGGACCTCTTCATCGGTCAAAGGTGGTACTTCGATGTTTTCGCACAATTCATAACGTGTGAGTTCACGATTGATGCGAGCAAGATGATGCTCTTCTCCGCCATGTGTACTTGCCACGTCGAATGGTCTGTAGGCTACAATGTATCTGATATTGGGAGTGCCAGATCGCGCCAATGCAAATAGCAGGTTGACTGAAGAATTATCGGCCCAATGTGCATCGTCAATAATGATAACAAGTTTTTGTTTTTCACCAACGGCATTAAAAAATGAAATGCATTGTTGAAATACATGCTCCTTACTTGTGGGTTGTTCAGTGGTTGATTGCCTGTGACGTCGGACGATGCCAACGGTACTCACCGTTGATTCTACAAGGTCGCCAACAATTGGAACGAATTTTATCCATGCCATTGCAAGGTCTGTCACAAGCGATTGTGTCTTAGACTTGTCGTTGGTTGTTGCCAACGCTTTCATCACTGCAATCCATGGATGCAACGCTTCGACACTACCAACATCGATACCGGCAACAGGTGCAGAACAATCAGCTAAAACACATCGCTCATCGCCATGCGCATTCAAGTGTACTTCAACTTCGCGCAGGAGTGTTGTTTTGCCCATGCCTGCATCACCGAGCAAAAACGTGACAGGCATCTTCTCCTTCGGAGTACATAGATTTTTTAGTAAGCTGGCTCTCATAGGGCTACGAACTTCGGGATACCTAAGGGTATGAACAAATGGCAGAGGGTAGAACACCATTTTGACGCATGAAGAATCATCATTCAGATCCCCATGCGTCAGAATGGCAGATTATCGTGCTTGGCACGCTTTTACCAGGTTGGTTCACCTCAAGGAGAAATACAATGTACCAGTCACATTTTTCTAGGAGACCCAAAATGGGAATCATCAAAGTTGATCCGTTCCGCGGATTCGATAATATGCTCCGCAGAGTAGGCGAAGTTTTCGACGATGTAAACCGAGGTGGCGTCCGATTTGAAATCGGAGACTTTTCACCGCGTGTTGATATTGCCGACACAGATACCAGCATTACATTTCATGCAGAACTTCCGGGATTGGTAAAGAGTGACGTGAAGATCGCCATCACCGATGGTAACGTCCTGACGATTCGTGGAGAAAAGAAACGCGAAGAAAAAACGGAAGAAAAGAATTTCCTGCGTGTAGAACGCAGCTGGGGTTCTTTCACACGTTCCTTTGCATTGCCTGATAATCTCGACACATCAAAAGTCGATGCATCGTTTGAGAATGGCGTTCTGAATGTTTCGATCCCGAAAGCAGAGCCATCAAAACCTAAGGAACAAGAAATCTCTATCAAGTAAGGAAAAGAATTAATGGCAAAAATTATCGGAATCGACCTGGGAACCACGAACTCTGTGGTTGCCGTAATGGAGGGCGCTTCGCCGATTGTAATTGCAAACAGCGAAGGTATGCGTACTACACCCTCTGTTGTGGCATTCACTAAAGGTGGCGAGCGTCTCGTAGGACAAGCTGCGAAACGTCAGGCTGTTACCAATCCAAAAAACACCGTGTATTCCATAAAGAGATTTATGGGACGTCAGATTGGCGAGGTAACAGACGAAGCCAAGGCAGTTCCGTACGCCGTTGTTTCGGGCGACAACAACACGGCACGAGTTGATATCGACGGAAGGCATTACTCGCCCCCTGAAATATCGGCCATGATACTTCAGAAGATGAAGCAAACAGCCGAAGATTATCTGGGCGAAAAAATCACCGAAGCCGTGATTACAGTACCAGCATACTTCAACGATTCACAACGTCAGGCAACAAAGGATGCAGGCGAAATCGCAGGCTTAACGGTACGAAGAATTATCAACGAGCCTACTGCAGCAGCGCTTGCGTACGGACTTGATAAAAAAGGTCAGAATCAGACTGTTGCCGTGTACGACCTTGGAGGCGGAACATTCGACATCTCCATTCTTGAAATTGGCGAAGGCGTGTTCGAGGTGAAGTCTACAAATGGCGACACGCATCTGGGTGGCGATAACTTCGACCACCGTCTTGTTACCTATCTCGCAGATGAATTTCAGAAGCAGGAAGGTATAGACCTTCGCAAGGATCCGATGGCTCTGCAGCGTTTGCGCGAGGCAGCAGAGAAGGCCAAGATGGAGCTATCACAAATGTTGCAGACAGATGTGAATTTACCCTTCATCACTGCCACACAGGAAGGTCCCAAGCACCTCAACGTAAACATCACGCGAGCAAAATTCGAACAGTTGTGTACAGATCTGTTCGATCGGTCTCTTAAACCGTGCGAAGTTGCATTGCGAGATGCAAATCTTACTCCTTCACAAATTGATGAAGTAATTCTTGTAGGGGGCTCAACCAGAATTCCAAAGATTCAGGAATTGGTAAAGAACTTCTTTGGCAAGGATCCATCGAAGGGTGTTAATCCCGACGAAGTTGTTGCAGTTGGTGCTGCAATCCAGGGAGGCGTGCTCTCCGGCGATGTTAAGGATGTGTTGCTGCTCGATGTAACGCCCCTTACCCTTGGAATCGAAACCATGGGCAGCGTAATGACTCCGATGATATCGTCAAACACAACCATTCCGCATAGGAAAACAGAAACGTTCTCGACTGCGTCGGATAGTCAGCCATCTGTTGAGATTCACATCCTGCAGGGCGAGAGGCCAATGGCTGCCGACAACAAAACACTCGGCAAATTTCATCTCGACGGCATCCCTCCGGCGCCTCGCGGCATTCCGCAGATCGAGGTAACTTTCGATATCGATGCGAATGGAATTCTTAGTGTTACTGCAAAAGACAAAGCAACTAACAAAGAACAGAACATTCGCATCACTGGCTCGAGTGGTTTGGATAAGAACGAAGTTGAGAAGATGAAACGCGATGCTCAGGAACACGCTGCCGAAGACAAGAAGCGCAAGGAAGAAATTGAGCTGAGGAATCAAGCTGATAACCTTGTTTACAGTACAGAGAAACAGCTCAATGAATTCAAGGACAAACTCGATACCGACACCGTTGATCGGATTACAAAGGCTAAGGATAGGCTGCAGGATGCAATTAAGAACAATGCTTCCGATATCCGTCCGGCAATGGATGCCCTGAACCAATTGTGGAGCGAAGCATCCACGAAGATGTATCAGGAAGCATCGGCTACTGGTAGTCAGCAGCAAAGTACTCAAGACGGAGAGCCATCATCGGCAGCCGGAGCGGCACCGGGTGGACAGAAGGTTGAAGATGCCGACTTCACGGTTGTGGACGAAGACAAGTAATTCAAATCAACCCGGCCGATTAATACTATGGGTCGCTCGGTATATACCGGGCGACCCATTTCATTTTCATAACATGCCATGAATCTTCAAACTGTTATGATTGTGTTTCTATTTGTCGTCATGCATTGATGTTCACAGCGGAGCCCGATAATGAATTTTACTCTTGACCACACTATTGAAATCATCGAACGAACACCATCCGTGCTCAGATATTTGTTGCAGGGTCTCGACGAAGAATGGACGCATAACAATGAAGGGGGCGAATCATGGAGTCCGTACGATGTTGTCGGCCATCTTATCCATGGAGATAGACAACATTGGATGCCAAGGCTGAATAAAATCCTCGAACACGGCGATACCGAGGCGTTTGAACCGTTCGATCGGTTTGCACAACTCACTGAGTCGAAAGGCAAGACGTTGAACAATCTTCTCGACGAGTTTGAAGCGCTGCGTCTGGCCAACATCAAAACTCTTCGCAGAATGAATCTCACCGAAAAACAATTCTCTCTTATTGGTCTGCATCCTTCGATTGGTCGGGTATCACTAAAAAACCTTCTTGCCACCTGGGCAGCACACGATCTCAATCACATCATGCAAATTGTTCGTGTAATTGCAAAACAGTATTCAGACCATGTTGGTCCGTGGGGCGAAAACCTCTCCATTCTCAAAACGAAGGTATGAAGAGATTTATAGCTGAGTTTACGGGAACGTTCTTCCTGGTCTTCGTCGGTACTGGCGTCATAGCCATGCAGCACATAGTGCCTTTCGTCAATCCAATGCTTGCCAGCGGCATTGCCTTTGGAGGTGCAGTTGCGCTCATGATCCTTGCCTTTGGCAAAACCAGCGGAGCTCACATTAACCCTGCAGTAACACTTGGATTTCTGACTGCGGGACAAATCAATCGGAATCGTGCCTTCATGTACATTGTATCACAGATTCTCGGCGCCATTCTCGCTTCATTTACTCTGATGGCCGTAACGTCGGCAGATGCCGACCTTGGGACGACGAATCCAACAGGAGGCATTGCGCTATCGATATTAATTGAATTTACATTCACATTCCTGCTAATGTACACCATACTGTATTTGCAGCAATCAAAGACGTTTGCCCTTTGGAGCGTTGCCGTAACCATTGGTGCGCTGATTGCAGTGGAGGCGTATGTAGGCGGCCCCATATCCGGCGCATCCATGAATCCAGCTAGAAGTATTGGACCTGCCGTCGCGTCAGGTAACATCAGCCATCTATGGATCTACGTTGCATCGCCCACTCTCGGTGCCCTCACTGCAGTAATGCTCTGTTGCAGAACGCACGGAAGGCAATGTTGCGAAGCCTGCATGTCGGAAATAATAAGTTAGGACAATGAAACACATACTATTTGTTTGCATTCACAACAGCGCTCGCAGTCAGATTGCTCAGGCATATATGAATCACTTCTACGGCCATTTGGTACATGCAGAAAGTGCAGGTCTCGAGGCGGGCATTCTCAATCCCATAGCAGTTAGGGTAATGATGGAAGATGGGATCGATATCTCCAACAATTCCACAAAAACCGTGGATGAATTTCTGTCGGCAAATCCCACAGTAGACACCGTTATCACCGTATGCGACGATGCCGGCGCCGAGCGCTGTCCATACATCGCCGGCGCCTTTCAGCGGCTCCACTGGAATTTCCCGGACCCATCTGCACTTCGGGGAACTGAAGAAGAGATTCTGGCACAGACTCGAACAATCAGGGATCAGATAAAGGCAAGAGTTATAGAGTGGATTGAGCAGCAGTAGGGTCGTTTCATATACGGATACCAGAATATGAGTTCAACCCGCTATCTTAATGTATGTCAAGTACCACCCGTACCCGAGTTGTTGAGCTCAGCAGGCACACGCCATTGCAGGTTGTCGCATTTTGGATGTTGATTGGATTGCTGGCTGTGGCACTGTTTTACTGCGTGTTCGTACCGCTGTTTGAACTGTTTTTCGAGACGTTCCTCCGAAGCCGTGTGGTTTACGATGGAGCCGTCGTCTCCTACCAAATGACGGAGAACCGCCCCGTTGAACACGTTACCACTGGCTTGATTACGGTGTGGGCACTCGTCGATCCACGGAACGTGTATGTTGCGGAATATCTGTTCAGACCCATACTCGCACTCACGCCGCTGGTTCTCGTAGGCAGCTTTACTCTTGCGGCCTTGCTGACGTCTCTTTTCCCCTCCGGTTACCTTCGGCAAAAGATTGAAAGGGAAATACTTCTTGCGTTGGATCGGCTTGCCTTTATTCAGTTCGGAGAACACACGCCTCAGGAGATTCTTTCTCTAACTAACGAGATAATAAATTCCGATACTAGAAGATTGCACGATCTGGCCGATATATATCACATCACATTTCCGGATCTGGAACTTCTGCGTCGCGCAGTGTTGTGGAGAAACTCTTCCGGTATTTTTAGATTTCTAAAAGCACACGATGCTATAAAATTTTACATGCGTGAGTATTTCACAGACCGCTATAGCAATGCCGTGCTAGGCTTGGTATACATGGGAGCGGCAATTCTCATTATCGTGATTGGTGTCAGGGGGCTTAAGTTCCTGCCGGCAACAGATCCCAGCATGGTGCTGTCAGCGCTGGGACTGGAATTTATTCTCCTTATCACATACGCCGCAATCTTGATGTACGGACGCGCAGAGGATTCCATCGACAGATCGATTTTCTCTGATGCAAGGGGGCACACCATCGAGGGACTCACGAATAGTGAAACTGAGCTTCTTGTTCGCGCTTTAATGGCTACTCCGAAATCGAATTTGCATGAGGATAATCGTTGATGAAGATTATTGGACGAACACATCTTGCAAGTCGTATCGATGAGTCGGTGGCACAATGGCGCAAGGGCAAGGGCGATGTATTGTTCATTACCGGCGAACCGGGTTCGGGTAAGAGCTATGTGTTAAGTGCCGTTCAGGAAACATTCGGTGGCAGCGTAGGTGAACATTCAATCGTCAGGGTAGATTGTCGCCCACCAATAGGCTCGTTTAACGTATCGGCAATTCAGCCGCTGCAGCCGTTTGGATATGCTCTGGAGCAGGTCTTCCTAAACACAGAGAGGGCTGCCCGAAAGCGACTCGCTGTGAATATTGGGATGTCTGTGCTGGCATCGATACCGATAGCCGGCGACATTTTTTACGCCATCAAAGCGATATCGCAAGACGTTACTGAATTCAGAAAGGAAACGGCTGCCCTTCAGCAAAAAAAACGCGCCGCTGTCGATGATTGCATCACAACATTGCGTCGGGTTGCTGCCCAAACTCCGCTGATACTTTTAATCGACGATGGACACTGGTCGGATGCGCAAAGTGTTGAAGTAGTAAAGAGGCTGCTGGAAGAACCATCTGCCCAGCCAATCCTGCTGATTTGGTGTGTAACTCCATCTGTTGCCAATAGATCAAATCTCCAATTAGCATCGCTACTGCAGCATACAAATGCCGCTGCGCGAACTCTTCACCTAGATACTATAAATATTGATGATGTTGCGAAGATTATTGAATTACATGCCCCCTACCTAAAACCAACGGATAAGCAGGTTCAGATGCTTCATGAGCGGAGCGCCGGAATCCCCGGAGTCCTCGTAGAATACATTCGGTACTTCGAACGCACAAATCAGATCGGTAAGGATGGTGTAATCCCCGACACTGCTCTATCAGAGAGCGGAGTGAAGCTGAGCGATCATCCCTACACAGATTTTACACTTCACGAAATCTCTGAGCAGGATGCTATCACGCTATCGCTTTGTGCAGCAGAGGGCAGAGAATTCACTGCCTTCCTTGCTTCGTCTCTGATGAACACCGATGTGTTGTCGGCCGTCAGGACACTGCGCAGAATTCAAATGCAAACAGGATGTGTAAAGAGTGTGGGTATGCGGACAAGGTATGGACTTAAAACCACGACGTATGAATTTACAACGAGCGTTGCATTTCTGCACTTCCTGCACTACCCGGAATATGAAGAACGAAAACACATACATCAACGCATCGTCGAAATTCTATCGCGGGAGCACAACGCAGCGTCAGTAGATGAAATTCGTTTTCAGATTGCAGCATTCATAGCAGCACATAGTTCGGAAGCAGAGAATGAAGCTACCATGAATGCCATGCTGGAGTCTGCCGCAGTTGGAGCTGAGATGATAGGTGCATTCGATACTTCGGATTTTATCAGGGCGGAACTCCTGATTAAAACGGTTTCATCAGAAACCGTCGATCTTTCCGAAGAACCTGCGGCACCGGAAAGCACATCTTCTGAACGGCATCAAATGGCAGTAATCATTCTGGGATCTGCGTGTGAGCACCTGTTAAACAATGAGCCTCAGAGTGCCCGCCGATTAGCATTAGATGTATTGCAGCGGAAGACTCTCACAAGTCATGAGCGGATAATTGCTCGCTGCATTGCTGCAAGGGCGTGCATTGCAATGCAGGCGATGAAGGATGCAGAGGCACTGCTCGACGAAGCGGGGGTAGAATCGGTAAGGTCGGCAGACGACAAGGTAATGCTGCTAAACGTTCGTGCAGTGCTTGCGCTGGCAAATAACGACGAACAGAAAGGGCGTGCCCTGCTCACAGAGGCAACACGTATTACACACGATAGAAAATCACCGGCAAGGCTACTGACGATGATAAATATTGTTACGATGATGAGAAACGAACGCGACGACAATGTAGGTCGGTTTGAACACGCCGTACAAACAATGGTGCGAGACTTTGGTTGGAGTCCCTTATGAAAGCCGCCGTTATTGCTGTAGTTATGTTACTGGCTGTTCAAATTCTGCTCCATGCACAGACGGTAAATCCACACGAACGGAATTTTGAACGAGCTCATCCAACACCCATTGAACAAAGTGAAGGGGCTCAAAAGCTACCGATGATTCCGATGATGCAGTCAGTTCCATTCCCGTCGTTATTCCTGAATGTGAACACGATTATCGAAGAGGATGACCCGCTACCCACACAGAATGAATCATCAATTGCGGTAAACCCCACCAATCCATTACATCTGATTGCATCTGCTGTTGATTATCGCGATGGTTCGTCGACGTGGGCGTATCACTCCACCGATGGAGGCCTTACATGGCAGAACACTAATCTCGGGAAAGCAAGGGTGGGTTGGGCGTCGAGCAACGATCCATCTGTAAGCTTCGACCACGAGGGACGAGGATTTTTGTGTTATGGCGGTTTTAACCGAGTCGATAATTCGCAGTTTGGTGAGAATGGTGTATTTGTTTCGGTAACCACCGATGCCGGTGCAACGTGGAACCCGAAGCATGTGCCCGTCATCATTCACACAGGGCAGCAAACGGCCGATAGTGCATTTGAAGATAAATACTACATCCACGTGGATACCAGCAGAACCTCGCCGTATAGGGGTCGGATATACATTCCCTGGAAACGAGTTATCAATGCAGATACATCCACGCAGATTGTAATTTCATTTAGCACCGACCGTGGTTTAACATGGTCGGCACCAACAAACGTCAGCAATCGATTTGCCAGCTCCAGCGATGATCCTACATTTGGGCAGAGTTTTCCACTTGCACGAACGGCACCCAATGGAAATGTACATGTAGTGTGGAACAGCGGGACGGAGAGTGCTATACGGTACGCGCGGTCTTCGGATGGAGGTGCGTCGTGGACTCAACCTGAGATAATCCACACCTATCAGCCGTTCGGCGAAAAGATCGAAATCAGCAAGCAGACTAATTCGCGTGTAAAGGGAGTTGTTCGCGCTGAAGCGTATCCGACACTTGTTATCGACAACACTGGCGGTTCACGAAATGGATGGCTGTATTTGTGCTGGGCTGCCGATAATTATCCAAATGTTTACTTTTCACGCTCGACGGATAATGGCCAAACATGGTCGTCTCCTCGGATTGTTCATTCCGATACAACTAACGATCAATTTTGGCCGTGGATTGCGCTAGATCCGACTAATGGCGATGTGGCAGTTATGTACCTTGATAGTAGGAATGATGCACAAAACCTTCTCGTAAACAGCTACGTCAGCTACACGTCTGACGGCGGAAGCAACTGGACGGACAGGCTGGTTGGCGATGGAATAAATGATCTGCGTCAGAATCCTTTCCAGGGAAACACCTTTGCTGGTGACTATAGCGGATGTGATTTTTATAAGGGGCGTATTTATCCGTCGTGGGTTGACATGCGGAATGTGACTCCATCGAACAAATCAGACAACGACGTCTATACAAGCGTGATACCGGTTGATGCACCCGAACCACCCGCGGAGTTTACAGCAACAACATTAGCTGATGAGCCAACATCGATATTGCTGGAGTGGAGTGCTATTACGCAGCGATCGTTTGGCCAGCCCCTTGACTCAGCAAACACGTTTTTTATCATCTATCGTGATGGAGATTCAGTTTTTCAAACTCCGGTCTCCATCCTATCATGGAAAGATACTGGTCTTGTAAGGTACTCTGAATATCAATACAAACTCGTTGCCGCTTCCGGGCCATCTGTCAGTTCACCTCGTTATGCTTCTGCATTTGCTGGTGGATCCAAATTGCCGGGCATTCCCACCGTCATGTCTGCGAACGGTAGCGAACTTGATTCTGTAACAGTGGTATTAACCATCCCCACTACGCGGCTCGATGGCGTTACCAAACTCGTAAATCTTGATACTATCCGGATTCGGGCGAATTCGTTTGTATTCGATTTTGATGTTGAACCGAGTGATACCGGCAGGACAATTACGTTTAATGTATATGTTGGCGAACGTGGTTGGTATAGAATCAGCTCTGCTGTTGTCGACGATGAGAGCAATAGCTCTCCCTTCTCAGATACTACTGTTGTGTATGCTGGCAGCCTAGCCAACTACTTTGAAAATTTCAGTGCCAAGCCCAGATACCTTGTCACTAAAGGATCATGGGACACAACTAACAATTTTTATTTCTCCGAGCCGGCATCGTACACCGATTCTTCCGTCGGACCTTACGCGCGATCATCCAAAGACACCGTCTATCTCTACCCATTTTCCGAACCATTTCCTTCCACGGAAGGAAATGATGTAATACTCTCGTGGCGCGTTGCTGCATTTATCGATCCAGGTGATACAATGTTCTTGGAAACAAAATCTGGATATGGTTTCGATGGTAAATGGAGCGTACTAGCATGGTGGAACTCATCGCTCGATGATCGCTGGGCAGACACAACAAAGGGTGACGATGCATGGCGATATGGGACGGCCAGGATAACAGGGCGTGAATTGGTAGTACGCGACACTCTTCTGTTCCGTTTGAGGTTCAGGTCGAATGTCACCAAGCAGTCTGACGGATTTTATTTTGACGATTTCTCAATTGAGCAGTTGACGTCGGTAACCGACCAAACTCAGGCTGTACATGTTGTGTATCCTCAGCCGGCGGCGACGCACGTAATGATTGGACTTGAAGTTGGCATTCAAATAGACGATTGTAATCTTATTGACATTCATGGGACTACGCATTCCGCAAGCTGGTATCAGTCCGGTCAGTCACTCCTGGTGAATTTAATGCAGGTTCCCGTTGGTTCTTATACTCTTACAATGCGAACCAGCCAGACCATTCTACCCGAGCGTATAACCGTAATCAGGTAGCTGCCTTCAACTCGAAGCTTATCGTTGTTCCAGCCCCTTGCTCACTGTGAAGAGTAATTGGTGCTTGGTGCGCTTCCAAAATATGTTTAACAATCGCCAAACCGAGTCCGGTTCCACCCACTGCCCTCGATCTGTCCCGATCTACGCGATAGAACCGTTCAAACACTCTTGGATGATGCTCTGGCGCAATGCCAATGCCATTGTCACTAACGGATATCCTTACGTGGCCATCGTGTCTGAAGGCTTTAACTGTTACAAATCCCTTTTCTACGCTATACTTAATTGCATTGTCTATCAGATTCGTCATCACCTGCGTTAGTCGTTCTTTATCGCCGTACACAGTTAAGTCCGCATTCGGCTCAACGTCGATTGCAATGTGAACGTTTTTTTGCAGGCTCCTGATTTCCATTGTCTGGACAACCTCTTTTAATACATCTGCGATATCGAAATACCGAAACGACAAACGCAGTTCACCACTTTCGATTCGCGATATATCTATCAGATCGCTAAGAAGTGCATTTAATCTCAGTGCATTCTGATAAGCCTTCTCTAAAAATTGCCTGCTAACGTTGGCGTCGTCTATGGCGCCGTCCAGCAAGGTTTCAAGGTAGCCTTGGACGCTGAATATTGGTGTACGCAATTCATGCGAAACGTTGCCGATAAACTCACTCCTGACGCGCTCGAGGCGCTTCATTTCGGAAACGTCGCGAGTAGCCTTTTGTGCAAGCCTATTCACTGCCTCCGACACTATTACAACATCCTGAACGGTGTCCTTATCAAGATCTATCTGACCCGACACTGCACCATCAACAATTGCCTGTGTGATGTCTGCTACCCGTTGCAGTGGATGCAGCACACGCCGCTCCAATGAGCGTATGTGTGCCCAATGAATTCCAAATCCAATCAGGACAATGCTTACAATCAGAGCCGCAAGGCGCAGAGCGCCAAACTGTGCTGCAATATTTGGAGTATACACTCCGGCAACTGCAAGGAACAGCAGCACAACAGCCGATATAGCAATGGCGGTCCAGATTACTGAGACGCGATGAAAAGGCTGCTTACGGGAAAGCACCGACATGTATGCAAGTTATGAGAGTTGCTCTCTGAAACGATAACCAACACCTTTAACTGTTTCTATCCAACTGCTATAAGGGGCAATTTTTTCGCGAATTTTTGATATGTGAACATCAACCGTTCTATCGATAACATAGACGCTTTCTCCCCATATCCGTCGGAGAAGCGATTCGCGCGAAAATACTTTGCCAGTATTAGCAGCAAGAAAGGCTAGCAGTTCGAATTCTTTTTTAGGAAAGAATATTTCCTTTTTATCGACGCGGATGGTATAGTTCTGTCGGTTGATTTCCAGTGCGCCAATCTGCAGTATTTCCGGAGCTGCAATCGTTTCCGTTCGAACCGTTTCCGTGCCTCTTCTCAAAATCGTTTTCACACGCGCAATTAAAACCCGCGGACTGATTGGCTTTTGAATATAGTCGTCGGCGCCAAGCTCCAGGCCAAGTATCTGATCAATTTCCCCGGATTTTGCAGTTAAAAACATGATTGCTACGGACTGCGTTGATGCATTCCTACGAAGAGTACGGCACACGTCAAAGCCGTCCATACCCGGCATCATGATGTCGAGGATCACCAGATCGGGATGCAGTGCCGTAGCCACTTCCACAGCCTTTGTGCCATTCGATGCTGTGAAAACCTTGTAGCCTTCCTTGCCTAGGTTGTAAGAGATGAGGTCAACGATGTCTTGCTCGTCGTCGACAACTAAAATCTTCTTTTCCATCTAGTCCTTTATGTGGCTTGTGCCTTGGCAAATCTAGGGTAATAGGGTGTTCACATTTGAGTAAAAAACACATTACATAGGTTGAGAATGTGTCGCCTTTTAGTGTAAATTCCAACATTGTAGTGCAAAGGGTAACCCTATATGATTCAGGGGGAAAGGGGCGTTTATGCCTCGGGGTGGTTTTTTGCATCACCGCTGCCTGCGTGCTTGTAATTGCGCAGCGTGCAGAAGCGCAGAATCTTGCCAAGAATTGGTACTTCGGCGCCAACGCCGGAATCACGTTTCTCGACGGCGATCCGGAAGTGCTAACGGGTGGGCAGATCAATACCTTTGAAGGCAGCGCTACGATATCTCGCCTGTCAAATGGTGAAATGCTGTTTTATACCGATGGCGTAACAATTTGGAACCGGCTACACAATCCAATGCCGAATGGCACAGGATTGCATGGAGATAAATCGACGTCGCAAAGCGCCCTTATTCTTCCAATGCCAGGAAATACATTTAGTTACATTGTTGTTAACCCAGCTCCAATTACTTCGAGCAACATTAACGGTAGATGTTTTTGTCTTAAATACTCGATTGTTGATATGCGCCGCGAAGATGGGTATGGCGACGTAGTTGTTAAAAATGAGATTTTGGAAGATGATATAACCGAACATGTAACAGCCACACCCGATTGTGAAGGGGGCGGCTGGTGGATCATAGCCCGAAAGAGAAATATCCCTGCATTCGTTTCGTTTCACTTAACATCAGCAGGCATTTCAAAGATACCGGTGGTATCTGTTATTAAAAATGGTTACGATATCCGCGATGCCGGCCAGATGCAAACATCGCCAAGCGGTTCAAAACTTGTTATCACTTCGTCTTCGGGTTTGTCGTTACTGTTCAATGTAGATCGTGCAACCGGTGTTGTTTACGATCAGGTCGACCTTTTCAACGGAACCAGAATAGGCACACATTATGGTGCGTCTTTTTCCATCGATAACAAGTACGTATACACAGCCGTTACCACTGAATATCCCGCACAGGGCTCAACGATCTACAGGTGGTTTGTTGACTCAGACGATCCAAGCGTGATACTGTCATCGAAGGAATCCGTAGCATGGTTTGGTAGTTCGGAGGGGTGGATGCCGCTGCAGCTTGGCCCCGACGCTAAAATCTATATTGGCCGCCCCGGCACAAACATATTGGCTCGTTTCAACACGCCTTCCATGCCTAGTCCGGGCTTGCAGGATTCTGCCGTTGTCCTTATTGGCGAAGTCAGAGCGGGCCTTCCAAACTTCCCCGGCAGTATGCTTTTACAGTTCAGGCCAGGTGATGGCGCTTGCAGAAAGCCCATAGCGAGGATTCAGGAATTATCGACCTGTATAGGCGAATGCCTTCGCCTTGTAGATGACAGCAAGGGATTCATTGATTCGTGGTACTGGCAGACGCCTGGAGGAAATCCTTCGACGTCGAGGGAGCGTTCTCCTAAAATTTGTTACAATTCGGCCGGCTCATTTCCAGTCACTCTGATTGTATCAAACTTGTACGGAAGCGATACCGTAACTACATGGGTGCGAGTCCTCTTTCCACCCCAGGTTAGCGTTACTGGAAATTCGCGGATATGTAAGGGTGGATCTGTAAAGCTAACGGCAAGTGGCGCTCAGTCGTATGTGTGGTCTCCTGCCGCCGGACTTTCGAATTCAACATCTGCGGCACCCACTGCAAGCCCCCTGACAACAACGAAATACAGGGTTATTGGAACATCTGCAGAGGGTTGTTTCGATACAGCTTTCGTTGTGGTTACGGTTACCAGTCCTTCTGTTGGACCCGATCTCTCTGTCTGTAACGGCGATTCGGTGGTGCTGACTGCCTCTGGAGCAGCATCGTATCAGTGGGCGCCTGCCACTGGATTAAGCAATCCCAATATTGCTAACCCAATAGCTAAGCCAACGCAAACAACATCGTATGTGGTTACGATGCGAGTCGATAGTTGCGTTGTTTCCGACACAGTTGTTGTAACAGTAGTTGAATCTGTACAGACAACGCTTTCCGGCCCTGCAGTTGTCTGTTCCGGTGAGCGCTTCGTTATTTATGCAAGCGGCAATGCAACTGATTATTCCTGGAGTGGCAACGGAATTATTCAGGCCGTTGGCGATTCTGCAGTTGTAATATTATTTAGTGAATCGAGGATCAGAGTGATTGGCAAGGCTGGCTCATGTTCCGATACCTCTGTGATTACGATTAAGGTTAATGAGGCTTCACCTATCGAAGTTCAGTCACCGAACACAGATCTGTGCCTGGGAATGTCGACGTCTCTCTATGCATCTACAGGTACGCCCACAGTTCTGTGGTCGCCATCAGCCGGTCTTAGCAGCGATACCGGAAGGACAGTCATTGCTTCGCCGACAGTGACAACAACATACATTGCAGAAGCGCGCACAAGTGCCGGATGTTCAACTTTCGATACGATCACCATTTCGGTAACACCATCGCCGCTCATCGATGCAGGCGCTAATTTGGAGCTTTGTAAGGGGGCATCCATTCGATTGTCGTCTACAGGAAGCGCAGAGCGCTACGAGTGGCGACCTACTGCTGGTTTAAGTGATCCGTTCATTCTCTCGCCGATTGCTTCACCAGCAACAACCACAACGTATACTCTTACAGCCACAAACGGTTCATGTACAGCTATCGACTCCGTTACCGTGTTCGTCTCAAACCTCGATCTAACACTTTCACGTGATACAAGTATTTGTTTTGGCTCACAGGTAGAATTGCTTGCTACCGGTGCAGCATCATATAGGTGGGATCCGCCTGATGGATTGAGTGATGTTTCCAGCTCTAATCCAATAGCAGCGCCGCAGGTGACTACGGTGTATCAAGTGATTGGTGTTGATGCTCTGGGATGCACCGAAACAAAGTATTTAACAGTAACGGTAATTGATACTGCAAGTGTTCGGATCGTCGCAGGCTCCGTTACGGCCAACGTGGGTGAGCGAAGCGCAGGCATTCCAATCTACGTTGATGTGGCACAAGAACTACTGCCATTGCGTGTCTCAAAACTAAAAGCCACACTGATAATGCAGGCAGATTTGTTCATTCCGCAGAGTACCGATAGGGGTACACTCGTTCCAGGGTTGAGAAACAATGAGCGCCGCGCCTACCTGACGTTTAATGATTTACTTATCGTTACAAAACGTCAGAAAATTACCGAAGTGCGTGGAATGACACTTTTAGGAAAAGATGACGTTGGCACCTTGGTGTGGGAAGATGTTGAGTGGACAGATGTTGTCTGCCCCACACCTAAGTCTACTCCCGGTGAACTTTATATTACTGGGTGTGGTCTGCCTCAACGTATGTTTAAACTCTTCCCACCAACAAATGTGTTAGTTCTGCCCAAACCATCGTCAGGCGCTATCGATGTATTGATTTCCGGCGGTGAGCCCGGATCGTTTATTGTTCGCATTGTTTCCGTGGAAGGTCGCATAATCAGGGAAGATGTTGGTATTCGCGGCTTGGCTGAAGAGTCCGACATACTTATCAGGCTGAATATGACTCAGGCGGCCAGTGGACTATATCATGTAATTGTAGACTCACCAACTCAACGATATGCCTATTCAATTGCCTGGATGCCCTGATAGCTAATGCTTTTTGATGCTGCGTAACATACTTGTACAATTTATCATCTGCGCGTTTTCATTGACTTCGTTTGCTATGGAAGCGTTTTCCGATGTACCCGACTCATTGACTGCTCACAGAGCGTCTGACAGTATTCGAAGCGTATTAGCCCGGCAGGTAGTTGTTACGGGTACCCGCAATACTGTTCGTCTTAAGGACTCGCCAGTGAGGATAGAGCTGATAGATCAGCAGCAGATAAAGACGACTTCAATGGTTGGTCTCGGTGACTTGCTGAAAGAGCAGCCCGGATTGCTGCTGCAAGGCGGCATTCGGCCGGGTATTCAAATGAATGGACTAAGTCCCGACTATACGCTTATTCTCATCGACGGTCAGCCAGTGATTGGCCGCATAGCGGGAGTGATTGACTTAACAAGAATCTCTGTGGGCAACATCGACCGTGTCGAAGTTGTAAAGGGTCCAATGTCTAGTATGTACGGCAGCGAAGCTTTGGCAGGAGTTATAAACATAATTACAGAAACGCCTCGGGACGGATTCAGTGGCAGTGTGCTATTACAGACGTTGACAAACGGACCGTCGGAAATCCGCAGTGAATTAGGTTTTGGTTCGTCCGACGTAGAATTAACGTCGTTTATCGATTATAAAAGGTCGCAGCCGTTTTCCGTTCAATACGACACACTTCAGTTTCCCTACTCCGGGTTTCAGGATGGAACCGCACAGGCAAAAGTTCTCTGGCGGATAGATAAACACTGGAAACTCTTGACGTGGCTGCGTGGCTTCGTATCGGAATCAAGAGGCGAGTTTGTCGAGAGTGTACTGGGTCAGGTTGCCACAAATTCGGGCAGCGTGCAACAGTGGGATCTCTCAGCCAACTCTGGCGTTGAATGGACTGCCGGACGGGCACGGCTCAGGCTGAACACCTATGCTTCGTCTTATCAGGAACGTTATAACTTCGATGTTTCTCAAGGCAGCGGAAGTGCTCTCGACGACTTAACGCGAAGAATTTTTCGAACCTATGCCCAGTACGATTTGCTGTTTGGCGAATCAAACAGGATGACGTTAGGGGGTGAATTTTTATACGACGACATTTACGGCACTCGTTATGCAGATTCCGACAGTTCCGGCGGACGACCGTTGTACAGAACAGGTGTTGGTTTTGCACAATGGGAAGGCTTACCCAACGACTGGATTTCCTATGTGTTAAGTCTCAGGTTCGATAATAACAATGTTTATGGTCAGGCGCTCAGTCCACGATTTGCCGTACTGTGGAAACCGGGAGAACACGTCAGACTCTCCGGAGCCATTGGCACAGGCTTCAAGGCCCCGGACTTCCGTCAGCTTTATATAAATTTTTCCAACAGACTTCCCGGCGCTGGTTACGATTTGATTGGAGCAGCACGCCTAGGCACTACACTGGAAGCCGAACGGAGTGTTTCGTACGATCTCGGAATTCGATATGAGGATGGTCAGCGTGACTTGTCGCCTGATTTAACGATTTTGTACAACGCCTCGCTACGATTGTTTAGAAACAACCTGTATAATCTTATTGAGTACTACCTCTACGGTACCATTGACAATCGAAGCGTATACTCATACCGCAATCTTACAAGGGCTTACACACAAGGAGTTGAATTCAGTTTTACTATGGCGCTGTCTACGAATTCAGCCGGAACGTATAGCCTTTCGGCCAGCTATCAATTCCTTGATGCAAAGGATGTAGAAGTGCTGGAGGCAATCGACGCGGGAACGGCAGGCACCATTAACGAACAGCTAACCCGTGAGGCCTATGGCGGACTGTGGAACCGTTCGGCCAATAGCGGAACACTCAGGATTCAATTCGATAACACCGACCGTACATGGAGTGCAAATATCAGGGCACAATTTGTTGGGAAGTACGGCGATGAATCTCTCGATAAGAATGGCATTGTGATGAGTCAGCCCCCCAGGAAGGTTCTGGATAGGCCAGATGAATACGTTGCAGGCTATATAGTATGGAATACTGCCTTAATGCGAAAATTTGAAATCGGAATGATAAAAGATTTAACCGTTACTGTAGGTATCAACAATATTGCAGATGTGTTAAATCCAGTATTAATCCCCGCCCTTGTTGGCAGGCAATACTTTGTTCAGACAACGATCAATCTATATTAGACTGGCTTAAACGATTCAAACGCCTGTAAGCAGTTGTTGCAGTAATGAAGAGATCTGCATAGAGCAGGTCCGAATGGCGATTTCAAGATGGTTTTCATGCTGCCGCAAAACGGACATGGAGTTTCATTGAGAACATCAAGCTGAAGCTCCACTGTATCGTCGTAACGTACCGGTGGAGCTAGACCGTGCTTTAGCAGCGCTGCACGACCCTGCTCAGTTATTCTATTCGACGACCAGGGAATATCATAACTTACAATAACATCAACATATTTTATTCCAATCCCCATGACTGCATGTTCAATGTTTCGCTTCATCACTTCCAAAGCAGGACAGCCAACGAATGTTGGTGTGATTGTCACCACCACTCTATCCAGAGACTGCATCTCAACCTTGCTCACGATGCCCATGTCTACAACAGAAATGGTTGGGATTTCTGGGTCTTTAACGCTGTGCAGATGCTCTATGATTTGAGGTACAGTCATCTTACCATTCTGCAGCAGGATCAGTGCGATACACTTCCGTCATTTCAAGAAGTAACGGCGCCATATATTCGGTGTGATAACCATGCCGACCTCCTAACACATGCTTTGCATCTGCCGGAATAATTAACGCAGCCCTGTTCAATATGTCTTTAACATAATTGAGCCAGGTAATCTTCAGTTCGTCTTCACCATTAAAAATACCCTCAGTCTTTAGCTGTTCTTCATACGGTCCGTGTTCGAACATGCCCAGAGCAAACGGCCACACCTCATCTAATGCTCTCTGCATTTTGTCGTGACTCTCTGTAGTACCATTCCCGCCAAGCTGCACAACCCAGGTAGTGGCATGATATAAATGATATTTAATTTCTCCGTGAACCTTTCGTGCCAACTGCGCCAAAGGCTCAAATGTGCTTTTTGTTAGCATGGAGTAGCGGAGATATTCGGCTGCATCGTACAGAAAATGTCGCATTAGACTAAATGCATAGTCTTGATTCGGTAATTCAACAAGATGACAACAGCGCAAATCGACTTCACTCCTCATAAACGCCATTTCATCGGGAGTTGCAAGTGAAAATTTTTCGTGGAGAATTGAATACAATGCTTGTGCATGACCCAGCTTATCCTGGGCAATGGAGCTGAAGGCAATATCTTCTTCGAGCAGCGGCCCGAGTCCGGTCCATTCTGAATGCCGATGTGCAATGATTAGCTCATCGTCTGCAACTCTTAGCAACAAGTCCTTTATCGCGTCGGAATTCATTATTCATCGCCCCCTTCCTTCTGCGATTTCTTAAACGCTTCCACCTTGTTGCGGACCATATATGCAGCCACATCGCGATATTTCTTTTCAGGCGTTGTTTCAAAGACGTCTGCATCCTCGCCACGCATCGTTAGAACATGGTCGGTACTAACTACCCAAATGTTAACTGTCTGTCCTCTGCGGCCATACTGCTCCTTTGCAAACACAAGAGCCATTTCTGAGTTGGGGGCATGTACCGACCCAACGTGAACGTGGTGAGCACCGCGCTTTTGCTGATGAAAAACTTCAAACGTCTGAAACTGATCCAAGGCGTTCTTTGGCACTGCTTCCTGTGCGGAATCAACACCGATTTCCATGCGCGTAACACGCGGATCAAGCGAAATGATAGTTGCCATAGTTCTTTGGTTATTCAGCCACTAAAATACACAGGAACTGATATTCGGACATACGTATCCTATTACCGCTGTATTATCGTTGTATACGATTTGACTACGTCTCCATCAATTTCAATAACAACCTGATAAACACCAACCGGCAGGTTGTCCGTACGAAACTCAATGAGCGAATTCTTGTCCAATCTAATAACATTTGCCCGGACACGTTCGATTCCCAGTGCATCAAACATACTTGCTGTTGTTTGCGAAGCTGCTGGTTCAACTTCTATGGCAAACTGCTGATTAGCCGGCATTGGGTAAGGGGCAGATAAACGATATGTTTTACCTGCACGGATCACAAGTGTCGAAACGCCAACGCTGCATCTCGACGTACCTTCAAATGCCAACGACGTTCCTCTGGTCTTCAAAGGTACTAGTGTTGGGGAGCATGTATCTGGCAAATAGAGTGTATCCTCAATCAACCCTGTGTCAATTGCCGAGGCACACAGCTCGAGCGTGGCGGTTTGTTGAGGAGCTATACGAATTGGCAACTGTGCTTGAGGAATGGAAAACATCACATTGCCGATTATCCAAGGCTTAGCAATTACGAGATCTTCCGTTAACGATACGTTGCGAATTGTGAGATAATTACAGCTTTTCTCCCCAACAATTTGATCAGCAATAATAAAATCACCATTTGTACTACTGAGATTTATTTCAATTTTATTTTTTGTATCAAGTACGGTAATGCTAACCGAGTCCGATGTTGCAGTACAGCCATATTCATTAGTTACAGTCACTGCATACTTGCCAGCTTTGCTAACTACTATTGCCCGCTCGGTTGAACCATTCGACCAAACATACTTATCTAAACCGGGCGGGGCAGACAGCGTTACTGTTTCATCAATACAAATTGTTGTACTACGGTTTGCAGTAATCACTGGTTCTGGTAAAGGGCGAACCGTGATAAAGGGACTGTACGCTGTTCGCCTGCAGCCAAAGATGTCTAATGTGGTAACCGAATAAACTCCACTCTTTCGTATTCGTATCGACTTTGATGAATCCTTTGTCGACCACGACTGTGAAACGAAGTCTCCAACCAGTCGCAGTTCAATGGAATCTCCTTCACAAATCTCTGTCTTGCTGGCTTCAATTACAGGATCCTTGCTGGGTTTATACTTTATGGTTAACGTGTCGTACAAAATGTTGCACGTTAATTCATTAAATGCGCTTACAATGTACGTTCCTTCTGCACTTACTAATCTTCCTTGAGACCAAACTCCATCGTTCCATCGGTATTGGGAGAAACCATCTGAAGCCCTGATAAAAACTGAATCGCCTTTACACAATTCAATCAAGTTTGAATCTGGTTCAATCAGAACAGGATTTTCGGGTTGATTAAAGTTTGAACGGTATATTCCATTGCCCACAACCCATCCTGTTGTGTCGTCGAGGAAGAAGATATCGTCCATATCTCCCTTGATACCACAGTTCCTCAATACCCAGGTTCTTCCGGCATCTTCGGTATAATAAACGGATGCGTTACTACCCACACCCCAACCCCGATTTTTATCGAGTAGGAAGGAGCCAAACATGTTAGCATTGGTTTGAAACTCTCGAAAGTTAAAACCATTATCTGTCGAGTATCGCAGCGAGCCGATCCCGGTTGGAGCGCCGTCGCAGTCATTCCCGGCAGTAGGAAGCAGAATGCTGCCTGCATAGAATGTTAGTTCCTCTGTCCAAATGCGAGATCCGGTGAATGAATGAAAGACCCAGTTCGCGCCATAGTCGGTTGTTCTCCAAAGCACGCCGCTTCCAACAGCAAATCCAGAACCGTCTCGGAATATCAGAGCATCGGAGAGTTTTCCATTGGCAATATTATCCACTGTGTATTGCCAGTTCTGGCCACCGTCGGTTGTGCGATAAAATCTCTGAACACTTCCGCACCCATCTGCAAGGAATACACCTTCATTTTGGTTAATAAAATAGCTTCCCCATGGCGAGTTCTGGAATCCGCTCCCTGGGTTTAGATTTAACGAAAGTGGTGTAATGTCTTTCCATGTTGCGCCACCGTCGTCCGACCTATAAATACCCGCAGGCCCCGATGTATAGCCAATTGTTGGCGTTAAAAACTGAACACTTTCCAAAAAGCTTCGGGAAGTGCGACTCCCCTGCCAGGTTACTCCACCATCTGTCGTCCTTACAACAAAGCCTTCAATACTGCAGGCCCAACCATAGTTGGGATTATCTTTTAGGAAGAAGACATCGAGATAGTAACCACTGGCATATTGTCCAGGAAGGTTAAGTTTCTTCCACTGCGCATTCACTTCTGCTGTACACAGGAATACAATCAGTGTTAGAAGTCCAACCGATAATGATTGATGTAGTATAGGTTTCTTGTCATTCACAAAATCAGTTACCGTTCAAAGAGAATGATGCCTCGGATGACGGCTTCAGGTGCAACAATATTGAAAGGATACAAGCCTGACGGGAGAGGCCTATCAGCGTCGTCGGTTCCATTCCACAGAAAGTCAACATTGTTATTCATCGGCCGGATCGACGCTACTTTAACAATATTTCCAGAGATGTCGAAGATTCTTAGATCCACAGCTTCATCGCCCCCTACCAGAGCGTGAATGCTAACTTGTTCGTGAGCGGGAAGGGGCGTGATTTGCGCCTGATTGGAGCTGTTCTGTTCGAAAACAGAATTAGTTGGCGAAACGGTGATTTCGACTGCCTGCATTACCTGCCACTGGTCGTTGCCGTCGGCAATACCATTCATATTGACGGCATTCACTGCAGCATGCAGAAAGTATGTGCCTGCAGAAGGTGGCGCCGTCCATTCGAATTCAAATTGTACTTCACCGTAGGCCATAGCCTTAGGCTGGAAATCATGCGTGAGCTCGCCAATCAACAATCTCAGTCCCTGTCCCTGAATTGTCGAAAGTGTCCCGGCATTTGTGTAGCCGCCCTTCGTAGTCTTAACCGAAATATTGCAGCCGACTGCCGGACGGTTATTGTTATTTATAATAAGAGTTAGCTTCCTCTTTTCATTCGGCTCAAAAGACAGCCTACCATACTCCTCCTCCTTAATGCGAGCAGATGTCTGGGAGCTGGCCGTAGGTCCATGGCATCCGCCGGGACCGCACCCGAAGGCGCTCTGACGGGATACGCCACCCGATGCAGCCAATACCTGCATAATAGGCAGGCACAATAGCAACACAAATGGCAATTGGAACTTTGCACGGTTTCCAATAAGCTCTAAGAATAAATCCTGCATAATTACTCCCTGGCACTTGGCACCCGGCACTACGACCACTTGGAACTATGAACCTGGAACCTGGAACCTGGAACCCTGAACCTGGAACCTTGAACCCTGAACCTGGAACCTTGAACCCTGAACCTGGAACCTTGAACTTTGAACCTTGAACTTTGAACCCTGAACCTGGAACCCTGAACCTGGAACCTTGAACCTGGAACCCTGAACTAAAGATACACGAGCGATCATGTGGTTACAAAATAAAGAAGGCCGCACCTAGGTGCGGCCTTCTATATTTTCATATTGCAGTGGTCAATTCTTACTGACGAACCAACCGTACCGTCCAGCGCTGGTTAGCACTCGTGACGACTACATTATATACACCACTTGCAAGTGTTCCCATGTCGATGGATTTCTTGAACGCTCCGCCTTGCGAATCGTCGGTGATCGTCTTCACAATTTCGCCAACAGTGTTGACGAGTTCGATGGAAACCACACCGGATTTTGCAATATCAGCTTCGATAGTGAACATACCGGTTGTTGGGTTCGGGTAGAGTCTGATGTCTCCGACCTTTCCTGCAACCACATCATCATCAAGACCGGTAAGAATCACGTCGAATCCATTTGAAATGGCCGAGCATGTGTTGTCATCTTTGATTGCTACGCGGTAGATACCTGCCTGCGTAACGATGAAGAACGAAGCATTTGCGCCAGTGATCTCAGTTCCATTTTTGTACCACTGCCAAGCTTCAGCTACAGGGGAGATTGCCTTTAAAGTATCTCCTCTGCGCTCGATTGATGGCCGTTCCGGAAGCGGATTCACCGTTACTTCTGTCTTGGATGAAGCAGCCACGCAGAGAACAGCATTCACGACGGTTACTGAGTATTCACCGCCATCTTCGACTGTTATCTCGCGTGTTGTAGCACCATTCGACCAGATGTAGGACGCAAACCCTGCTGGAGCTGAGAGTACAACAGAACCGCCTTCGCAGAACGTTGTTGGTCCGCTTGGAATAACTACTGGCTGTGTAATCTGACTAACTTCGATGCTGACCGTATCCGACTGGCCAACGCATCCATTCAGATCAACAACCTCAACGTAGATTTCGTCTTGCTGGCTAACGAAGATCGTGCGTCCAGTTCCATAGTTGGTAGCTGACGTTGAAATCCACGTGTAGGAAACGTATCCAGCCGGTGCCCTTACTTCTACGCTATCCCCTGAGCAAACTGTTGTTGAACCAACAACTGTCAGGATTGGAGCCGGTTTCGGGTTCACAACAACATCGACTTCTGTTGATGTTCCAGTACATCCGTTGTTGTCTGCAATTGTTACTGTGTAGGTGCCGCTCTGCGTAACCGTGATTGACTGCGATGTTTCGCCTGTCGACCACAGATAGTTAGAGAAGCCCGACGGAGCGGTGAGAACAACAGAGCCACCTTCGCAGAATGTTGTTGGTCCGCTTACAGTAATGATTGGCAGCGTGCTTGGGAAGACGTTAATGGTAATTGTATCGGAGTTGTTGGAGCAGCCAAACTCGTTGGTGACCTTAACCCAATACTGACCAGTAGTACGAACCACGATGCTGCGAGCCGTCTCGCCAGTAGACCACACGTATGATTCAAATCCGATTGGTGCAGTGAGAGTGACGTCGCCACCCTGACAGAACGTGGTCGGACCTGATGCAGTGATCGTCACATCCGGAAGCTCATTCACGGTCACGCTGATCTGATCCTGTGCAGTACAACGGTACGTGTTGGTTTCAGACACTGTAAGAGTATAGGTACCCGGAAGTGTCCATTCAACCATAACGTTTGGTGTTCCCTGTCCCGAACGAATGATGTTCCCACCACCTACAGTCCAGCTGTAAGAATGCCCTGGTAAGCCAGGAGTACTGTATGCATGGATTGTGTTCTGGCAAGCAGAGAGGTCGCCAGTAATGTTAGGACGTGGCAATGGATTGATCGTCACCGTCATCGAAGCAGTGTTTTCGCAACCCCAAGGTATCGAGGTGTGGCGAACAGTGATTGTGCCTGTCGTCGGCGTCAATCCCGTGTTTGTCCACTGTACCTGAACCGAAGAAGAAGTCGAGCTGCCGATGATGGTACCATTCGACGAGATAGTCCACAGGAAGCTTACGCCACCCGGATCGCTCGATGAATAGGTGACCTGATTAATCGTAGCCGGTGTATCCGTTAGGTCGGTTGCGCAAACCACAGACGTATCGGTAATGGTCGGTACTGGTGGGTTCGGGCGTACCGTGACGTTAAGGGTTGTTGAATTGATGCATGACTTATCAGGCAGTACATCCGTGACCCATTCGGTAACGCTGACGCTGCCAGCAATAGTGTTTGGCCATACTGGGCTATTCCACGTTACACGAATCTGATTCGGATTACCAGGAACAACAAACCAAGATGCAGCTCCCACAACTGTCCACTCATAGCTGTTACCAGCAACGAATGGCGTTGAATAGGTTTGGAGACTGTTGCCGCATGGATTGCTGGATCCAGTGATGGTCGGTGCAGGTGTCGGACGAATGTCGATGGAGTCGAGCTTCGTCGTGATGCAGTCGGATCCTGGAACTGTCTCAACTACCCAGATTGTACCTATACCAGCCGGACCCCATTCAACCACAACTTGGTTAGTGTATGGGTTGCCGATGATGGTACCACCTGTCACAAAGAAGTGGAAGGTGTTGCCAGGTGTTGGGAACGTTGTATACGTGTGCGTACTGAAGTTGCAAACGATGCCAGGTCGGCGTCCCGGAGGGTTGCCATAACCTGTCGGCGATGTGATGAATGGTGCAGGAATTTCATTCACCTGAACATCCATGGAGACGGTTGTCACACATCCGCCAGCAACGTTTGTTTCAGTTACTGTCACAGTATGCAGACCAGGGAGAATCCACTGAACTGTAATGCTGTTTGAATTCGGATAGCCAACAACTGGAGAGAATGAATTGGCAGGTGTGATGCTCCATTCATAGGTGTCGCCTGCAACTGCCGGTGTGTAGTACGTGAGGATCTTCTCGATACAAGCAACGTTGGCACCATTGATGTTCGGTGTCGGCTTGTAGGTAACTGTAACCCAAAGCGTGGCTTCATCGAAGCAGCCGCCACCCGGAGTCGTCTCGAGAACTGTCAGGGCATGTGTACCCTGCGATACCCACTGTACTGTTACTTCATTCGAAGTGTTGGAGCCGAGAATTGTACCACCGCCAACAACCGTCCAGAGGTAGGAATTACCTGCAACTTCGGGTGTTGAATAGGTGATAATGTCGCCTTCGCAAGCCAACTGCGCATTACCAGGAGGCGAAACTCTGGTGATAAGGGGCGTTGGAAGCTGGGTAACGTTGATATCAACAGAAGTTGTGACTTCGCACGGACCGTTTGCTTCGGTAAGCGTTATCGTGTACGGTCCAGCTGCTGTGAATCTCACGGTAATGTAATTGGATGTTGTACCCGTAAGCATAATGTATCCAACACCCGGCGTAATCGACCACTGATAAGTGCTGCCAGGCACTGCTGGCGTGCTGTACGTGATATCAACATCTGTACAAGGCGCCACTGGTCCCGAGATAGCAGGTGTTGGTTTGTACGTCACGGAGACGTTCAGCGTCGACGTTGCTTCGCAGGCTCCAGATGCGTCCGTTTCAACTACTGTGAGAACCTGTGCACCAGCGCTGGTCCACTGTACGGTTACATCATAGTTCGTTGAGCTGCCAACGATGGAGCCACCGGTAACTGTCCACTGATAGGTGGAACCAGGGTTGTTGTTTGGCAGTGCATAGGTAATCTGATCCATCAGACATGCTTGTCCAACTGGACCTGCAGGAGCGATTCGATCTATGTTTTGGACCTGTGGCTGGTAGTTGATAGTAACCTCTACCACGGCACTTGCTTCACATCCACTGAGTGTTGTGCTTTCTGTAACCGTTATGTCGGCACTCAGCGTTGATCCAGGAAGCGGATTATCAAATTTGATAACGGCCGCATTCGTGTTTGCGCCGGAGGTAATAGTACCGTTGCCGCTGATTGTCCATTCATAGGTGTTGCCAACAACAAACGGAGTGCTGTATGTGTACTCGCCTTCACCGCAAACCTGCAGCGGACCGGAAATGGCCGGCTGTGGCGGAGCGGTGATGTTGACGTCCATGCTTACAGTGGTTGTACACTGCGAGCTGGTGTGCCACTTGGCAAGTGTTACAGTTCCGGTGCCAATGGTATTCCATGTTACAATCACAGTTGATGCAGTGTTCGATCCACTGATTGAACCGTTATACACCGTCCACATGTAGGAGTACCCTGGGTTGCCAGCTACCGGATCGGTATCGCCATACTCGATTGTCTGATTGAGGCATGCACCACCAACTGCGCCACCTGCAGTAATGCGGGTGATTGTTGGATTCGGCTTCTCAACAATGTCAATGGTTCGCGATACGGTCTTGGTGCAGGTGGTAGCCTGTACGGTTTCCGTAAGCTCGAGAACAAATTGCGTTCCTCCACCGATGGCGCCCGTTTGAATTGTCACGGTCGCCTGATTTGCACCATTGTTGATAACGGCATTACCGCTGATCGTCCACTGATACACGTTGTTGGGCGCGTTGCTCTGCGTAGAGTACTGATAAACGCTGTTGTCGCAAACGATTGCCGGACCACCAATTACCGGTGTCGGTGTTGGGTTCACGGTCACTTGCAATGTGTTGGTGTTGTAGCAACCTGCTGCGCTTACCTGATTGAGTCTTACATAGGCATTCGGATTTGCCTGATCAAGCCAGTTAACAGAGATTGTGTTGGCTGCAAGATTGGATAGGTAACCTGGATCGGCAATAGTGCCTGAGCCGGAACCGCCGTTGATTGTACCGCCAACAACGATCCACTCATAATTGTCCGTGGCATAGTAGTCGGCAGTGTAAATCACGTTCTGATCGCCCTGGCAAACCGATGTGGGTCCAACCACGATTGGCTGCGGCAGCGGATATACAATCACATCGTAGGTCACAGTTGTTGCACAACCACCGTGCGACGGCGGAAGTGTTACAGTGCTCTGAATAGTACCGATGTTAGTGCCGCCAGTTTGCGTCCACTCAACAACGATGGTCGGAGTACCCTGACCTGAGCGAATGACGCCAATTACCGGTCCGGTTGGCATGCTCCATAAGAAGGTCGTTCCTGCCGGGAAGATGCATGGATTCGGACGGCTGATGGTGTACGTTGTTAGGTGTTGTTCGAAACCACCATAGATACAAGCCTGAGTAGGTCCGCTGATAACAGCGTCGCTGAGTGTAGGCTCGATTGTGATTTCCTTGAATGCAGTATCCGGACAATTGAACAGGTTCGTTTCAATCATCTGAAGCACAACCGTAATCGGGTTGTACGTTCCATCGCAGCTCAAGAGGTGAACACCCCAGTCTACTGTGAACGGATCTACAGTACCAAATCCTGTGTTGTTCGCAAATAGCGGAGTCGTGCCCACAGGCGGATCGCTGTGTGGGGCCGGATACGGATCGGCTGCAAACAGGATTGCCCAGTCGTATGTAGAAGGCCAGCCACCCCACCATGGTCCTGGTGTGTAATCAACTGTAGAAGGGCCGCATGCTACGTCTGGTCCATTGATAACTGCCACTGGTTTTGGATTGACGGTAACTTCTTCGTAGCCGAAAGTATTGGGACACGACGACGGAGGAATAGGTCTGTCGTATGGTGGGAATGCCTCTGTACGCAAGCGTGCCTGTGTAGAGAACACAACAGCCGTTGGGAAAAGCGGATTCGATGGCATCACTTGCACTGCAGGTACGATAACTTGAACAGGTCCGCCATTACCATCAACGATAACTGGTGGTGCCATGCTCAAACCGTCGCGGAGAATTTCATATTCAACGCCATCCTGCGAACCGGAAAGATCAACCGTAAGATCAGCTTCCCAGCAAATTGGATTTGGCGTGTAGCTCACCACCTGTGCCAATGGAAGAGCAAAGACTCTTTCAGTGACGGTCTGGGCGAGCATAGTTGTGCACTGAATATTGGGCGGCGGCGCAGGAGCCATGTCTGTTACCGCTTCAACTTGGTATTGATATACGTCGGCATTCAGGAGTGGATAGCCCCCTGCCGGAGCGGTGTTGTCAATTAACTGAATGGACCCGATACCATTACCAACTTGGGGACTGCCAACGTATGTGTACGGTGTTGGTGCAATCGGTGCTCCTGTCGAAAGATCTGCGATCTGCCGACGCATGAGCTGATACTGCACCCAGCTTTCCGATGGTGTGCCGCCATCGCCAACTTCGACAACAACGTTATCACCTTCGCAGGTTAACGGTGTGGTGTTTACCACAGGAATGTTGTCTGCCGGCTTCGGATTAACGTTGATGATATCCGTGTTCGACACTGGATACCATCCACAACCCGTTGCGGTGTGCTGAGCAGTTATCCTGAATGTATACGTTGTAATGTTCGGTGGAACTGCAGTATATGGGATTGATGCTGGTGGAATAAACCATAAGAGACCTCCACCATTACCAGTCTGCGTTCCTACTCCAGGCGTTGGCGTCCACGTAGACCCTCCGTCTGTCGAAGTCTCAACACGGTAGGTAAAGGTTGCTTCGGAATTAAATGATGCTAACAGTCCCCAATCACCAGAGCACACTTCGGGTGACCAAGATACCAGAGACTGCGCTATTGGGAATGGATTCAGATTTACGTTATAGTCGAGGGTTGTTGCCTGACATCCGCCCGGAGCAATTTCCGATACCTTCACCTTGCCCGGTGTTGGTCCGTAGAACACTACCTGAACGGTATTAGCATTCAGAATTGGTGCGCCATTCGTTGTTGCAACGGGGTTCAGGTATGTCCATGTGGACCCACCGTCCGTTGATGTAGCAACCACATAACCGTTTGTAACAGTCCACGAATAGGAGTTGCCAACTACTTGCGGTGTTGAGTATGTGTAGGTATACGAGGTAGGATCGGCGTCAACCGTCGCTCCATTCATCCCAGCCGGATCGAAGACGTTATTACATGCGTCTGTTGGGCCGGAAATAACTGGAGTCGGAACCGGGGCAACAACGACTGCTGGCGAGCTGGTATAGGGTGCACCTAAACCTGTCCATGGAGCCGGCAATCCGGTTCCAGGAGAAATACAACCGGTGATATCGTCTTGTGCGTAAGCAACAATGTAAAGCTCGTTTGCCGGGTGCGCACAGTTCCAGTTCGTAATGGTCCACAATTCGTTGGTGCCACCGCCAGGATTATCCGATGCAGAAGCAGTAGGCCAGCAGATCTGGGGATATTCATTCCAGTTGTATGTTACGCCTGCCGTGCTGTTCTGTACTCGAACATAAAATGGGACATTATAAACGCAGAGTGGCGGAATTGTTGTACTGAACGTGACGTTGTCCAAAGAATACTCAAAGATTGGCACTGCCGGCAGCGGAGAAACCGTAACTGGAAATACCGTTTGAGTACTTGGGCAGTTGTTCAGTGTAATAGTGGCTGTTATGCTTCCTGCACCGCCACCAGGTACAAAGCCCCAGGTAACGTTGAAGTTGAACGGACCTGCACCGGCAAAAATTGTCTGACTTGGAGTTCCACCAACAACCGATATGGTTGTTGTACCACCACCTATACCTGTTACAGTGTACCCTTCAGTGGTGCCAGCGCAGACATACTCGGGAGTTCCACCACCATCGGCGCCTGCAATAATTGGCGCCGCTGGAGTTGGGTTAACGGTGATGTTGTAGGTAATGGTGTTCGTGCACAGCCATGGCCCAGGACCGGTGATGAAGTCTTGAAGAACAACAATCGTTTGAGCCCCAGGATTAGCAAAGTCAACCGTTACTGTAGAGTTCGTTGTTGCGCCCGGGAACGATGCGATTCCACCCGGGTTACTGGCAAATGACCAACTGTGAGTGATTGGGCCATTCTGGATGTTGGTAACGCCATAAACCTGGCCCGTTGTTCCACCGCAGACCGTTGATGGTCCTGTAATATCGGCTTCTGGAAGCGGACGAATTGTTATAACGTACTCTTCGTACGACACGCAACCCGTCGGAGCAGTGGCTTCGTGACGAAGTGTTCCTGTAGCTGCGTTACCCCAATTGACCGTTGCCGTAACATTCGGGTAAGCATCGACTGAAGACACAAGCGTTCCACCAGCAAGGACATATACCTGCTGAAGTGTTCCAGCCGGTAGTGTTGTCGTACCAGTGTAAATAACACCTGTTGTGTTCGCACACGGATCGGTAGTTGTAATACCAGGTCCTGCAAGTGAGAAGTTAGCAGCTTCTGGTGTATGAACCACTGTAAGGTTGAACGTCGGAGCATTTCCTGCACAATTGTTAACAGATGTTTCTGTAACGTTAACAGTGCGGGCAACAGATATAGCCGGGTTGTTCCAACGAACTGTTATCTGCGTAACGTTCAGACCAGACACAGATGTAATACCTGGTCCCGGCGTCGGCGATGGTGTCCCAGGTCCAGCTGAAACGATATACCCTGAAGCTGCAGGTATTGACCAAGCATACGTATTTGATGCATTTGGAACTGCAACTGCGTAGGTGTGCTGGATTGGGTTAGGAACAGTGTTAAACGATGGGTTGCCACCGGCAGATGCAAGGTAACCGCAAACGTTAATCGACGGTCCGGTAATGACTGGCGTCGGTAATGCTTCTACAACAATACCTGACATCGTTGTTGTCCGAAGGCAACCCTGAGGTGTTGTTTCATTCACCGTCATAGACCGACCACTACCTGCATTTGTCCACTGCAACTGAACCGAATTCAGGTTCAGCGTAGGTGTGCCGTTAACGTATGCACCAGGACTGGTATAGGCGAAGGTTCCGCCAGCCGCAGTCCATGCATAGTTGTTGCCAGCGGTAAGGCCCACACTATACGTGATAGTCTGGTTTACGCATGGAGTAGCATCCGATGCAGTGATTGTCTTTACAGGTGGACGCGGGTTAACCGTAACAACAAGCGGAGTTGCGGTAAACGAGCACAGGCCGCCAGGACCGTTGGAAACGGTAACCCTGACCTGCGGGAATTGAGCAGTACCTGGCTGGGCAAAATCACCCCAGTTTACGGAAAACGTCGTCCCTGTTGTTGATCCCGTTGTAGTTCCGGCAGGAGCGCCAGTAATCGACCATTGGTACGCTCCGTACGGTCCACCAGAAATTGAATACACATTGCCGGCCGAATTCGCACAAACTGGCGTGGGACCGGAAATGGTTCCGTTAGGCACCGTGTACACAGTGACGTTAACAGTATGAACAGCCTGGCATCCTGCCGGCGTTGTTTCCGTACTTGTGAGAGTCTGAGCTGTGCCACCGTTTGATCCGGTTGCCCAATTAACCGTTGCGGTATTTGCATTAATGGTGGGTATTGCCGGCGTAATCGTCGCGAAACCATCGGTAGATGTCCACGAATACGTATTACCGTTGTTTAGCGGGACATTGTAATTATAGTTAGTACCAACACAAACGTTCACCGGTCCGGTAATGGTTACCGCAGTGGGTGTTGGATTTACGGTAAGCGTTACAGTGTTTGTTACTTCAATTATACAGTCTTCGTATTCAACGACTGCAAAAAATGTAAGCTGCCCTGCAGGAGTTACAGACGTAACTGCAGTATTCGACGTTATACTAACAGGTATTCCCGTTGTACCAGCCGTAGCTCCAGATCTGGTAATATCATCCGGTGACGCACTCGATGTTGAATAGGTATTAATAACACCGTTTGGTCCAACAACATAGAGAGTCGTTGTCAGCGTTTGAGATGCTCCTGCCTGAGGATCGAATGTTATCGAATAGCCAGCTACTTCGCCTGCAGCATTGGCAACAGCCCATGTATCGGCGTTGTGGTCTGCATCAGCATAGGCAACAGTTCCGCACTGGTTCTCAACACCAATAGTGTGCACGCGCGCAGGGATAACGTTCGGGTCCGGCCAGTTGCCCAGGCGGACTTCGATCATATTTGGCGTGTTTGGGTGATTGTTCGGATACAGAATAATCTGTACTTCAACCTGCTGGTATGGATACACTAGCAGAGGATTGTACTGAGACACATCCCGGAACGTGAGAACCAGGGCATCACCACCATTAACATCCTGAATTTCCCAGTCGACATCTTCACCAGCCTGTGGTGCAAGGTCAATATTCAGGAAGTAGGCGGCACCGTTTGGTCCGGCCACATTCGGAATGTTTTGGGCAATGATTCCCGTTTCGAGCAGTTCAACGTTTGCATCGTTGGTGGGATCGCCATCCTGGAACCGAACAAATCCGTTTGTACCGATAAACAAACCCTCTGTGGAGAGATTGTGCGGCTGACCAAAGAATTCGAATATAAAGTTCCCCCCTGCTGCCGCCTGAATATCGCCCGCGGGTAGTTTCCACACCTGGTCGTCGCCGAGGTTGCCAATGATATCAGTGGCTCCAACTTCGGCTTCGAGCGCTACGTTCCCCTCAACCAAGTTGTAGGTTGTTACAGGCTTGGCTGTGGTACCTACTTCGAATTGTGGTGTCTGGCCCGAGCAAATTTGACCTGCGGTGAATACTGCTGCTGGCGGTGGCGGTCCGACGTGTGTAAGGGTCGGCTGAGCCGATGCCGCAATAGAACCCACAACAAGCAACGACAACAGCGTGGCTGCTACGGCCTTGAACCGTTCAACAAACCCACCGCCCCGTTGCCGCGCAGATAACGCGGAATCGAAACGATTCATACAATCCTCCGAGAAAGAGTTACGATTGATAATGACTGTCTTGTTTTCAAAACTTTTTTGATTATCCATTTTATTAGTAAACACCAAAAGGCGCCTTCGGCGCCATGCATTTTCCAAATGTTTGTTCGGAACGGTTTTGCCCGGTCCGGCCCAAAAGTATCTATCTCTCATACACTGCCTGTAATCCGCCCCCAATGATGGAATAGCGCACACCACCCCCCAACCGGGTGAGCGGTGCCTCCAATGCGCCGCTAAAATACCTCTGACAGATGATTGCGCCAAACGTGAAATGCACACATCCACTAAGGATGATTTCATTTCCAACGATTGTGCCCTTAAGTAACATCTGCGTCAAAGCTTACTTTCGAAATTCTGATAGCACACCACCTGTGAAGACAATTTCACAGGTTCACACCCAGGATCCTCCGATTATCCCCCGTAATAACGGTACTTATCGAAGATCGACCCTAATGGCAATCGCTTCCTCACAAGAGCCGTGCCAATTCTTTAAAGAACTCTGCTTTGAATCACATAGCTCCATAACTCTTCCATTAATTCCTGAACTCCGGCTCCGCTAACGGCAGAAAGCAGACGTGCCCGGTTACCAATTGCAAATCTACTTTGTTCCAATTGAGTACGTTGGGCTGCGTCGAGCTGGTCGGCCTTCGACAGCACTATTAAGTAGGGCTTGTTCATAAGGGAAATGTTGTGACTGGAAAGCTCATTCTTCAATATGTTTAGCGTTTTCTCCGGTTTCGGATCGGTGCATTCGATGAGGTAGATCAGGACGGCTGTACGCTCAATGTGCCGTAAAAACTGGATTCCAAGCCCCTTACCCTCGTGGGCTCCTTCGATGAGCCCGGGAATATCGGCAATGGTAAACGACCGTCCTTCGCCCACGCGCACCATCCCCAGGTTGGGAGTAAGCGTTGTGAACGGATAATCGGCAATCTTCGGGCGTGCCGCCGAGACTACGCTGATAAGCGTGCTCTTCCCGGCATTGGGAAAACCGACAAGTCCGACATCGGCAAGCAGCTTGAGTTCCAGATCGATGAGCAGCTCTTCTCCGGGAGTGCCAGGCTCGGCATAACGGGGAGTTTGGTTCACACTGGTGGCAAATTCTGAATTTCCCCTGCCTCCCCTGCCTCCATGGGCAAGTACAACGGACGACCCATCTGATGCAAGATCGGCAAGTTGTTCTCCCGTCATTCGATTTCTAATGATGGTGCCACAGGGAACTCGGAGGATTACATCTTCGCCGCTGCTGCCTGTGCATCGGCTTGTAGAGCCGGGATTGCCCGATGGAGCTTTATAAATTCGTTTATAACGAAAGTCAAGAAGTGTCCCAAGTTGGGTGTCGGCAACGGCAACAATGCTGCCACCGTCGCCGCCATTGCCGCCGTCGGGTCCGCCTTTGGGAACATATTTTTCTCGCCTGAACGATACATGCCCCTTACCGCCATCCCCTGCCTTGATTGTAACAGCAGCAGTATCGATAAAGTTCATCTGTACGTCCGGTTCAATGCATGAGCGAGCTCCATGGCAGGAGCGCTGTTCGGCTCTATGGAATTGCGCGCATACCAGCGGTCGAGCCTTGCCATAGCATCCTTCCACTGACTGCACGATAGTACGTCCTGCAAAACATCTTCCATAACACGCGAATCTCCCGCAAACAACTTCTCCGTAAAACGCTCTCTCTGCGCTCCGTCGACGAATTCGGCAAACTTTAAGCGGCGCAGATCGACGATGCTCATGGCATGCTCTTCGGTGTCTAGGGCACTTGCACCGTATTCGTCTGCGGCAAAAGGATCCGGGGCTTTGCCTTCACCGTATGGCTTTGCCACAGAGCCTTCGGTTTCCCGCATAAGGGTGTCTTCGCTTTCGAGTCCGCGAATCACCTCATCAATCACATCGAGGAACTTCGATCGGGTAAGGTATTTGAGATCCTCCCGATACAGCATGCGTTCGAGTGCTTGTGAAATTGGTATAGCCCCCTTATCGTCGAGAAAAATAATTACAGCTTCCGTCGGTACTGTCTCCGGCGGGATATCCGGAGCCGCACTGGAAAAAAACTCATACAAAGGTGTCAGCAGGCTCACAAATTCATCCTGAGAAAGGTCGAGAATCCCGTCGTTGTCTACTTTCTCAACAATCCTTTCAAATTCGATGATTGAAAGAATTTCAAACGATCCTGAATCATTGGGACTGCGCGACCTTGCCCACGAGCGAATTCCATCCGTTAGATAACTGTAGTCGTAAAAAAAACCAAGTCGCAATAAGACTTCCTGAATTGGCTTTGTGGGTTCGCCTCGGTAAACGAACCACTTAAGTGTAGTACGCGGACGGCATAAAAAATTTAGGCGCGTTCTTACTGCGGCATCGATTGTTGCACTGAGCTCTTCGTGATCGAACCTTGCATTTTTTACAAATTCGGCGTCAAGCTTTTGGGCAAGGTCACGCACTCTGCTGCTCGCAGTATCGAACCTTGGGTTCGACGTCCGAATAGCACGCTCTTCGTGAATCCACCACGCAACTTCGGCCTCAAAATAGGCGCGGTATGCGGGGTGGACGCTATCAGTGGCAGTAATTGCCTCAATCTTTACGTATGGTTCTGAAAGGGAAATGAGAGATTTCAGTCCCTTTCGTTCCCTATCAAGTTCCTTCTCGAACATGTTATGGCGCAATTACTATTAATGCTGCGCCGAAAGATACGGAGCCTGAGACTCAATACCCGGATACCCCAGGCGTAATATGATCCCTCTTCTTAACGGCAGACTTACCAGGATTACGTTCCACAACTACATATTCATGGTAGGGGGCGGGAGGCAGGTGCTCTAAATTTATCTGGTATGGGCTAATGGTTGGCACACTTGCAACTCTGACGATATCTGGCGCTGAAATCCACCATATCATTACCCCAGTAATTACAACAGCCAGTACCGCAGAAATAAATCCCCAAGCCTTAGGCGTGGATTTACTAATTCTTCTTAGAACTTGCGTATCAAAAGCAGGGTTGAGTTCCGGAGTCTCGAGTCGTGAAAGGAGAGCCCGTACAAAAATTTCCTGCTCGAAATCGTCTGGCGTTTGAATGCGTGACAAATTTTTCATTTTTCAGTTGTCGTCAGACGGTTCGATAGTCTTCGTTGTTCCAAAAACCTCTTCATAAAGGGATTTAAGTAGCTCCTGGAGCTGTGCCCTACCCCTATTGATTCTGCTTTTAACTGTACCCATTTCAGTATTAGTAATCCCGGCAATCTCCTCATAGGTAAGCTGCTGAATATCTCTGAGGATAACCATTTCCCTGTAGGATGGCGACACTCTCATGAGTGCAGTCTGCACTTCCATGGCAACGCGAGTTCTGTCGACGCGTTCGTCCGGACGGTACGTTTCGTCGGGTACATCCCAGGCATCAGAATCTTCAGACTGCCGGAATGCAGTTTGGATGGAAACTCCGTTTCTCCGGCGGTAACGTTTTAGTTCTGAACGCGCAAGATTGGCTGCGATGGCATACAGCCATGTTGTGAACTTTACTTCGCCCTGGAAGGTGTGAGCGAAGCGATAAAGCCGTACAAAGGTTTCCTGAGCAATATCAACTGCATCGTCATAGTCGCCGAGGAACCGATAACTAAACGATGTAATCGGCTCTTTGTATTTGCGCATTAACTCCACAAATGCGCGTTCATCCCCTTCCAGGAATCTCTTAAGTAGCTCCTCATCCATTGGCGGTCACGACGAACAAATCGTGAATTACATGTTGTAGTTTCCCAAATTCAACAAGGCCATCGGGCTGACCTGGAACGTCTAATTTCGGAATATAAGTTTTAACTAGTCCCATTCTTCGTGATTCAGCAATTCTCTTGTCGATTTGTGTCACCTGCCTAATTTCTCCTGTTAATCCCACTTCACCCATAAAAGATACATCTGAAGGAATTTGCGTGTCGTAGACCGATGATACGATGGCGATAGCTACTCCTAAATCCATCGCAGGGTCCTGAAACGAGAAGCCTCCGGCAACATTCACAAACACGTCGTGCTGCCTAAGCGTTATTCCGCAGCGCTTTTCGAGCACGGCAATTATCATTTGCAGCCTCTTGCCGTCGTACCCGGTGCTTACTCTCTGCGGCATGCTGAAACCACTGTGCGAGACCAATGCCTGAATTTCTACTAGCAGCGGTCTTGTTCCTTCGATAACGGCAACTACTGCGGTTCCCGGCGCATCGGAGTTTCTGCCGGACAGCAACACTTGCGATGGATTGCTGACGCCTTGTAAGCCCCTTTCCATCATAGAAAAAACGGCAATCTCATTCGTCGATCCATACCTATTCTTTAGTGCCCGCAGAACACGATATGCATATCGTTCTTCACCTTCAAATTGAAGTACTGCATCAACCATGTGTTCAAGAATTTTAGGACCAGCAATAAAGCCGTCCTTGGTAACGTGACCGATGAGCAGGATAGGGATGGATTCCGCCTTTGCGATTTTCGTCAGCAATGCTGTGCACTCACGAACCTGTGCTACGCTCCCTGCCGAAGACTCCATCAGCCCGGTTGCCATCGTCTGGATAGAGTCGATAACAACAATCGAGGGTCGTACGGCAATTATCGCCTGAGCGATTGTTTCAATATTGGTCTCAGCAGCGCCGTGAATATTTTTCACACTGAGCGCTAGACGTTCAGCACGTTGTTTCAGCTGCTGAAGACTCTCTTCGCCGGTAACATAAAGGGAGGGACCAAAGCGATCACCAACAGCAGCGGCAATTTGCAGAGCAAGCGTGCTTTTACCCATTCCCGGATCGCCCCCTATCAGCACAACGCTGCCCGGAACAACTCCACCGCCAAGAACACGGTCCAGTTCCTGAATGGAGGTTATGATTCTCCCCTTTTCAATGCTGTTGATTGAGTCGAGATGCTCTACAGTGAGCACACTGCCATTAGACCTTCCTTTCTTACTCGCGACGCTCCTGGAGGATGCATGCTGAACTTCCTCAATCATAGTATCCCAGGATTCACAGGAAGGACATCTGCCGAGCCATTTCGATGCGATGTGACCGCATGATGAGCATCTGAAAATCGTGCGGCTCTTCATGTGTTAATTATAAAAATATCTAACATCAACAATTTCAAATTGGCCGTACCGGAAGTCACCCGATTCAAGATTCCAGATGAAATCTACCCGTGTGGGAATCATCACTCCCTCTACATCCCGATACGCTCTGCACTCAAGGGTGAAAGGCTGCTGCTCAAAACCACTCTTATGATCGCGGAATTTGTGCGTCGTTTTAATACGATCAATTTCACCTGCCTGATTTACATGAAACGTAGCTTCGACCTTTATCCCACCGTCGCTGATGATTGCCAAGGCAGAATTATCGTCGATCGCTTCCCACCGAAGGGTCTTTGTAGGAATCAGCCCCGTCGGCAGCCAAACCAATTCACTCAAATAACGGAAGAGCATTGAAACGTCGGTCTCTCGTCCTTCATGCTCCTGCAGCGTTAATGCTCCAAACAGCTTGATGTGTCCGTACCCTATGCCATGCATATAACTCAGCTTTGCAGTTCTCCACCAGAAGGTATTGTGTCTCAGCACAGCATCCCATACAAATCCGGGTTCCATCCCTGAAATGTACTCTGTTGAACGAACAGTAAACCATGTACTGTCAGGCCGATGTCTGAACGATGCCTGTTGTGTTAAGATGGCATAACGAATGTTTTTCTGACCCTCCTTTAGTGCAAAATGCAGATACCTCTTCACAGGTTCTGGCAGTATTCGCGACAATTGTGATGAAAAGTTTGGAAGGGGCTCCTTACCAATGGAACGAAGCAGATGCTGTATGGATCGTTTTACAAACAGTCGCGACACGTAGGCGCTCAACGCCCACAACGCCAACAGTGTTACGATACCGGAAATAAATATGAAAAGCAGCTTCGACATTTGTGGTTATGCCCCAAATTCCCATTGCCGCAATCGCTCACTCCAAATACGAATCAATGGCAACGAACCAATTAAAATGATGATGAGCGGAATAATCTTGAAAATACCTCGGCGTAATGTTAATTCCACTATTGCCGATTGAAATACCGATGATATAACCACCAGACACAGAAGTGTTACGGCAATCCACAGCAGTAGCGCCATCCGTCCCGGCGTTCGCGTCGTAATCCAACTTATGCCGAACATTATCACAAACAATATAAAAGCCCAACCCCACAGATGCGTGTTGATGATTACATGCTGAAATGTATCTGGTATCACCTGTAACAAACGTTGCAAAGCGTTTCCTTTCAGCTCCCAGGATAGATCAGGCTGGATCGGCAAACGGAAGGGCACGTAGTATGCTGACCACAATAGAAATGAAATGAGCGATGCGCCAATTACCTTGCCCGACTGCAGAAAGACTTCTCGCCATGCCATCGCCTTGCGGAATAATGGTATCGATGCAATTACTCCAGCCATTACAATGGCAATAGTCTCTGATCGAGACCAACATGCTGCTGAGAATAAAAATGCCGAGACAGTAAAGTGTGCTTTAGAATCACTTCTGAGGCCAGCAACTAACATCAACACGCCAGTGCTAAAGAACGCAGCGTTAGCGTAATCAGTCTGCAACAGATATGTATAGCCCAAAATTTCCGGCGTCAGCAGAAAGAAAAACCACAGAACATTTGCAATGAATGCGTGGCACACTTGCCGCAAGGCTATCCATACTATCCATGAAAATGCTATGGCTACAAACGACACCCATAGCTGACCAAACGTGAAGCCCATCAACCTGTACATTACCTGCATAAGCATTGCATAGGGGGCATAGAATGGTTGATTAGACAGATTGCTTGTAAGAGACGACTCGAAAAACACACGGTTTGCAATCGTACCCTCTTCGACCGTCTGCCGTGCAACCAAATCAATTCCTGCCATAGCATCGAATGGAGTAACAGGCCAGTACCACGCAGCCCACACAACGTAATACGCAAGACCCGATGCAATAACTATGCTAACAACGTCGTGCATCTGCAGCGTGAACTTTGGAAAGAGTACTAAATAATTGTAGAATTCAATAACCGGACGCAACCGTAAATGCGAAATCACAGCGCACAGGCCTGCTGTAACAATCATTGATGATTGGCTGAGTCCAATTGAGAAGATATCGGCTGTGAAGAATAGCATGGAGTGAACAAACGATCCGACAAGAAAAGCTAACGGAATAATAGCGGCACGCATCGAAAGAAAACGGCATTGCGCCAGAATACCAAATCCAGTTACTATCTGAAGAATTATGATGATAGCTGCTATCATAGCGACTTAACGTTGTTCGGATTCGTTGCAGCCAGACGTCGATATTCATTGAGCAACGAATCAATATTTGTCCGGTCTCCTCTTCGTGCCAGCCAGATGGATGCCCCCTCCAAAACAATGTACGTGTTAGCGCTCTTCCACCGCAAGGAATCGTTAAAGGCTACAATTGGCTGAAAGCCCGTCATGTAAGTAAACACTCGCGGATCTGTCCACGTTGGATCCACCTCGATGTACTGGGCCGCATATTCCCAAGGGGGCAGGAGTACTGTGTCGCCCTGCTGGATGTGTTGGGCTACGTACCTGGGTATCTCGAAATTCGCAAGGTGCCGAAGGAACATCTTTTTGTTCCACGACGTGATCAGTGCAAGAGTATCAAGTTTGCTTGCATAGAGTCCAATGCGGGACCTATACGATTCAGCATACGGATTGTACCCACCGAAGTCTACGGAAACCAGGATTGTATAGAAAGTTACCATCGCAGCAGCGAGGGCCAGGGACCGAAGCGAAAAAAATGTCGGTCGGCTCTGCATTGAGATTTACGTGCTTGAAAGAGCTTCAGCTCCGCCAACAATTTCCAGCATCTCTTTAGTGATGGCTGCCTGGCGTTCCCGGTTATACATGAGCTGCAGCGCCTTGATGAGATCTCTTGCATTCGTTGTGGCGTTATCCATAGCCATCATCCGGGCTCCGTGCTCTGCAGCGTTGGAATCCAGCAATGTGCGCCAGACCTGAGCGTTCAAATACAGCGGCAGAATTGCATCCAGCAGTGCTCTTGTAGGTTCAAAAATGTAATCGACGTTGGCTTCCTTAGTTGTTTCGCCCTTCACCACGGCGGGTTCGATCGGGAGAAGCTGAAGAACCTTGACTTCCTGCCTGATGATAGAAACGAATTCGTTGTGAATGATTTCGATCCTATCTGCGTGACCGGTAGTAAATGCATTAACGGCAATGTGCGATAATTCAACTGCAACTGAATAATCAAGCTTGTTGAATACGTCGGGAAATTCAGCAAGAATTTTTTCTTTAGTTCGGCGCATTGAATTAATGGCGCGCTTGCCAACGGTAACAACAGATATGTCTACGTTTGGATTGTCTTTTCTCAGCAGTACATTCCGTGTGCCAACCACCCTCATCAGATTTGCATTAAATGCTCCGCATAATCCCCGATCGCTGGAAACAACAATCAGCAGAACAGAATTTACCGCTGCACGCTTTTCGAGAAATGGGTGTACGAAATCGGTTTCGGCTTTTGCAATGTTGAACAAAATCTTTTCCAGTTGCCGCGCAAATGGCCGCGCCGACTTGATGGCTTCTTCTGCGCGCCGCAGTTTGGCTGCAGCAACCATTCGCATTGCCTGTGTGATCTTTGAAATGTTTCGAACAGAGCTGATCCTTGTTCGTGTTTCACGTAGTGTAGCCATGGATTAGCCGATCAATAATATTGCCATGATTGCACAAGATGATTCTTTACGTAATCGGCAACACCTTCTTCGAGAGTTGAGAATGACATTGTGGGAATATAATTCCTGAGTTTAGACATTTGGGCTTGTGTGAAGTTTTGATACTGCAGCTTTAGCTCTTTTGGCATTTCGATGTACTCAATATGCGGTTCCAACTCCATAGCAGCGAATACTGCGCGTGCAGCATCGTTCCAAGTGCGAGCCGTGCCGGATCCGAAATTGAAAATACCATTGATTTGCGGGGATTTCATTAGCCACATAACTACCTTGCAGGCATCCTTAACGTAAATGAAATCTCTCATCTGTCCGCCATCTGGATACTGTGGATCGTTCGACGCAAACAACTTCACACTTCCAGTTTGAGCAATCTGCTGCACTGCTTTGTAGATCATGCTTGCCTGATCTATTTTATGGTATTCATTAGGACCATAGACGTTAAAAAACTTCAGACCAACACAAGACCCATCGTATCCATTACTTCTTACCCATTCATCGAACAAGTATTTAGAGTATCCATACATATTTAGCGGGAGTAGCAACCGCTCATCATCGCTGTAGCCCTTGCTGCCATCACCATACGTTGCTGCCGAACTCGCGTAGATGAGACGCGCACCCTGACGGAATGCGAATTCAGCCACTTCCTGCGAGTACCTCGTGTTGTTGTCGTATAGATAATCTGCATCTCTTTCCGTTGTTGTGGAACACGCGCCAAAATGAATCAGGGTCTCAATCCCTTCATCGACACCCGTCATCATCATTTCGCGGAAGTTCTCCTTGCTAACAATGTCGAGGAAGGAATGACCAACAAGATTCTTCCATTTGTCACCGGAACGCAATGAGTCTACGATTAGCACATCGGTGTACCCCGATGCGTTAAGGGTTGCCAACATGCAACTGCCGATGAAACCCGCGCCGCCCGTCAGAACAATCATTGGCATGAATTGAATTACAGCGACGCTGTAAAGCGTTCTGTAAATGTGTTTATAATTGACTTCAGATTCTCTACTATTGAGTCGGTTAAGGCTTTCTCGACGGAGATAGCATCCAACACATCGGCATGGGTACTGTGCATAAGCGAGAGAAGTTCGTTTTCGTAGCGCTTTATGGCTTCTACCGGTAATTCATCCATGTATCCGTTGGTAGCTGCAAAGATCACCACTACTTGCTCATCGACCGGAACTGGTGAGTATTGAGGCTGCTTCATAACCTCCATCAACCGTGCTCCCCGACGCAGTTGTTGTTGTGTTGTCTTATCCAAGTCTGAACCAAACTTTGCAAATGCTTCCAGTGCTCTATACTGTGCAAGCTCTAGTTTGAGCGGTCCTGCCACCTTCTTCATTGCCTTTATCTGGGCATTACCGCCTACGCGAGAAACGGAAATCCCAACATTCAATGCAGGGCGAATACCTGCGTTGAAAAGATTTGGTTCAAGGTAGATCTGTCCGTCAGTAATAGAAATTACATTCGTCGGGATATATGCTGCTACGTCGCCAGCCTGAGTTTCAATTACCGGCAGAGCCGTTAACGAGCCCCCTCCCAAAGAATCGTTAAGCTTGGCAGCGCGTTCAAGAAGGCGGCTGTGAAGGTAGAATACATCGCCGGGGTATGCCTCGCGTCCGGGTGGACGGCGCAGGAGTAGCGACACCTGCCTGTAGGCAGCCGCTTGTTTTGAGAGATCGTCGTAGATAACCAGGGCGTGCCTGCCACTGTCGCGAAAATATTCCCCAATCGAGCAGCCGCAGTATGGCGCGATAAACTGAAGAGGAGCCGGATCGGATGCAGAAACATTTACAACTGTTGTGTATTCCATTGCGCCATACTCTTCGAGAGTTGCAACAACGTTTGCAACTGTCGAGCCCTTCTGTCCAATTGCAACATATACGCAATACATCGGCTTGATGCCGCGCTCTTGTGCTTCCCTGGTATGGGTATGACGCTGATTGATAATTGTATCTACTGCAATAACCGTCTTACCTGTCTGACGGTCGCCAATGATCAGTTCTCGCTGACCCCTTCCGATGGGGATCAACGAATCGATAGCCTTGATTCCTGTCTGCAGCGGCTCGGTTACGGGCTGTCTGTCGATAACTCCGAGCGCTTTACGTTCAATAGGCAGGTAGTGATCGGTTTTAATCGGCCCCTTGCCATCGAGCGGCAAACCCAGTGGATTAACCACACGGCCTATCAATGCCTCTCCAACAGGAACGGAAGCAACACGACTAGTTCTACGCGCCTGATCTCCTTCGTTAACAAGTGAGTCATCACCAAATAGAACAACGCCAACACTGTCCTCTTCGAGGTTGAGTACCATTCCGAATACGTTATTCGGAAACTCGATGAGTTCCGATACCATTACTTTCGTAAGTCCGTATACCCGGGCAACACCATCACCAACCTGCAGGACGGTGCCAACTTCCGAGATATCGGTCTGCGGTTCAAACCCTGCAAGCTGCCTGCGAAGTATTGCAGAAATTTCTTCGGCCTTCACTTCTGCCATCGTTTCATTCCTTAATTAAATTCATTTACAATGTATGGGAATCACTCGCTCGCCAGTTTCAACTTTAGATTCCGCAACTGCTGCCGCAGCGAACCATCATATACCTTATCGCCGATAAGAACACTCAAGCCCCCGAGAAGACTCGCATCTTCGCGGTAAGTAGCGCTGATATTCTTATTGGTCAGTTTTTCTAACGATGTTTCCAGATGAGATTTTGAACTGTCATCCAGCGGCTTAGCCGACGTTACTTCGACCCGCATAATGTTTCTACGTTCATCCATTAGTTTACCATATTGGCTGATGATGTCGAGTACAAATGACTCTCTTCCCTTTTCCAATATGAGTGTAACAAAACTCAGCGTAAGCGGGGAAAGTCGATCTTTAAAAACTTCTTGTGCAATCTTCTTTTTGCGCCACGTGTCGATAATCGGACTCTTAAGTATGCGAAACAATTCTGGCACGGCTGTATTGATGGCCTTCATAGTTGCGAGATCTTTCTCGACAACTTCTTCCTGATTACTGCTGACAGCCTGGTCGAAGACAGCCTGAGCATAGCGATGGGCGATTACGTGAGAGGACATTACGGTATCAGTTCTTTGACAATTCGTTAACGTAATTATCAACAATATGCTTATGATCTTCGGTCTGCATGGTTCGGCCAATTAGTTTCTCAGTTGCCTTAACAACCATATTCGAAACCTCTTCGCGGATCTCCTTTATGGCTTCTTCTTTTTGTCTGTCAATATCTCGTTCAGCTTCCTTCACCTTCTGAAGTTTAATGGCAGAGGCCTCTTCGGCAGCCTGCCGCACCAGAGCTTCAGACTGAGTCTTGCCATCGCGAACAATGGACATCATCTCGGCCTGTGCTTTGGCGATGCTCTCCCTGTTTTCCTTAAGGATTGCATTTGCATGAGCGTTGGCATCCTCAGCACCCTGTATCGCATCATGTATTGCTTTTTCGCGTGCAGCCAAACCATTCATCATCGGTTGCCATCCATATTTCCCAATGATGAAAACGAAGAGTGAAAAGTTGATCAGGGTCCAAATAATCTGACCGGGATTCAGATCTAAAAAAGCTGGCATAGACGTTTTGTTAAGCGTGGAGAGTCAATGTCGGAATGTTCCACAGAGCAACCCGACACTGACCCTGCCGCCGGGCAGGGCCAATACACTTATGATTTGAATGCAAGAAGAATACAAATGACGCCTGCAAGCAACGCAACGCCTTCGATGAGTGCTGCGCCGATGATCATCGTCGTTCGTATGTCTCCGGCATTCTCTGGCTGCCGACTACTAGCTTCGAGAGCGGCGGCGGCAAGCCGGCCAATACCAGTGCCTACACCAAAAACCGTAACGCCTACGCCGATACCGGCGCCAAGCCACGCAAATGCTACTGCTTCCATTGTTCCTCCGATGAGATTAGTTGTTGATTGTTAATGTTATCAGTTAATGAAGTCGTTCAGTTTCGTGATGATTATCAGCGTGGGCATGATCTCCAAGGGCAAGCCCGACAAATACAGACGTCAGCATTGCAAAGATGTAAGCCTGCAAGAATGCAACCAGTAGTTCCAGCAAATAGATGAAAACGGAAAATCCCACGCTGATTGGCGTTACAAACCAGCTTTTTGAAAAGAAGATGAGCCCCAACAGCGACAGAATCACGATGTGCCCGGCCGTCATGTTTGCAAACAAACGAATCATCAAAGCAAATGGCTTAGTAAACAACGATACTATTTCAATGGGCACCATGATGGGCGCGATATACGCAGGAGCGCCGCCAAGCAGGTGGCTGAACCAGGCACGAGGTCCTGCATCCTTGAATGCGATATAGTTGACCACAACAAACGATGTGAGCGCCAATGCCATTGTTATTCCGAGTGCCCCAGTTGCAGCCTGCCATCCGGGAATGAGTCCAAGTAGGTTTAGCGTAAGAATAAAGAAGAACAGCGACATGATATACGGCATCAGCCTTACAGCCCGTTTCACTGTTCCAACGTTGGGAACAACAATTTCGTCGCGGATATAAACCACGATCGATTCCAAAAGATTCTGAATGCCCTTTGGAGCTTCCGTGGCATGCTCTATGTAACGGCGCCTCGCAATCAGGAACAGGATGGTTACAATTGCCATCGCTATCCATTCGTAGGCAACATAGTTGGTAACAGACAGGTTGAGAGCTGGCGCCAGAGGGTTGCCGGCAGCATCTACCTTCGTTGTACTGACCATCTTAAAAGGAGCCTTGCTGTGGTGCAGTGTAAACGCACCCGATTCTTCCATGACGTGAAGATTCGGATATATATGAATGCCATCATCAACAAGGATAACGGGGAGAATGGGCAGTCTTACGAAGAACAGATTCAGCTCGTACGTGTCGCCAATCTCCGAAATCAAATGCGTGAATACCTCGCCCCCTTCGGGATGATGGGTGCTTTCGTGTACTGGTCGATTCCCCGTACTATGGGTCTCGTGATGGTGCTCTATTGTCAAATCTTTACTCATTTGCTTTTTCAGACGATAACCGACATTACAATGAAGCCGTTATCGTAATCATTCAGTTTTTTTTTCAACCTATCGACAACCGGAACTCTAATTCTCCGCTTGTTGCTTTCCAATGTGCGGTGAAAAAACAGAATCTCTCCCATAAGAAATACAAAACTCACTGTGGCAAATGTGAGCGCTAATGCCAGTTGGTGCATTTCGAAATAGCTGATGCAGAAATAGGCGCCTACAAGGATGGCAATGCCGCGCAGGACTAGGCTTCCGAATACCACTCCAATAAAAACGTTAAGATCCCTGCCGAACACCTTGCGTATGATCAGCAATCCAACGATGGTGTTCGCCGCACTCATCACGATAGCAGTAATAACTGCTACAACTGGTCCTTTTACGTCCAACCTGATTCCTATCCTAACTTTTGTCTCGCTTTGACAATCGAGCAACGGTTCGAAAAAACTGCATGAGACCTAAAATGCTTCCTGTGCACAATCCAACCACCAGGAGCCAAGGCTCCGTATTCAAGTATCTGTCAGTAAGCCACCCGGCACCTCCGAGCACGAGCACGGATGCGGCAAGCTGTGTACCGAGACTGAGATATGGCGCCATCTGGCGCATTATCGAACTCCCGGACAATCCTGAATCCGCATTCCCTTTGTCCGGAGACTTCATTGTGCCGTCACAAAAACGCGCGCAAAATTAGCAGGTGCACAATCAAAAACCCAATTCACGAAGTGTGCCAAGCACGGCATCAGCAAAGATATTGGACGTTTCTCCATACCACATACCATCGGGCACGAATATAACTGTACCATAAGAGCTTGGATTAAGGGGGCTTATATGACTGGTTGCAATTACGGTTGTTTCTTCGGGACGAAAGTCATTATCCACATCGTACAACACAAATGAACATCCCAATTCCGTAAACTCGTTCTCATCGAGTGGCACGCGTGCATAGCCGATAAGAGCAAAAGGAATGCGAACCTTCACTACGTAACCGTCCGACCTCTGTGCTGTAACCACACGAACCTGCTGAAGTGCTGCATCCTGGTTGACGTCCATGTCGTCGGTGGTACTGATTGTCACCGACGGTCTCTTATCGGCAAAGTCCCCAATTTTAATTCCAATTGCGTACAACCCTGAATCGCTTGCACTGCGGACTTGAATCTTGGAGTGGTCGATGGATGTGATGTAGCGCGATCCGCCTAACTCTTCTGATGGAGTGACGTCGAACCAAAGTTCAAGCCGATCCGCAGCACACGTGTCGCACCATCCTGTAACGATTGCTGAATCAGTGACGGCGATTCTGATGTACATGTAGTCGTCGTCGTACACCATCCTCGCGCGAAACGATGCATCCTGCGGCCCATACCAATAGAAAGCGCCTGAGTTTACGTTACTGACATTCTCAACCCGAACCTCCGAAGCTATGCCTGCATATAGGTGCCTGCCTCGCTCATAACATGGAATAGTGAGATAATCCAAAGCCAATGATTGTTCGCCCTTTTGCGTAAGGTACTTATCCTTTGTGCTTAGTGTCAGATAATTTCTGTATCCTTCATGAGCAAACATTTCTATGCGGTTGCTGATAAATTCATCGTACAACACCACACTTCCATAGCGGTATCGATACCCTTTCATCATCCAATATTCAGATCTGCGCTTCTGAACCACGTAGCAAGTTGTGTCCCGTATTACAACTCCGACTTCCAGCGGTAAATCAATATAGGGTATCGTATATCTGGAGACATTCACCAGGTACCCATCGTTGTCGATAAACAAATACACAATGCATTCGCGTTTTCGCGTACCGATAAGATTAATGGAAAATGCTACGTCGTTGAATCCATCAGCGCTGAAGTCACCAACGTCCCAGCCCCAAACCCTGAACTCAGCCCCCTGTGGCATAGAATTGTCAATATCTTTAATAAGTTCTTCAGCGAAATATGGCTCGAGTTTTCGTTTGAAGTCGTCGTACATCATGCCGCTCTGACTGAACAGCAACGTTGGTATGAGCAGGAAGAGCAGTATGGCTAGTGATTGCATCAATCGTTGGTTGTTGCCGCAGTACGAAGTATGGAATCTCTTATTTCGATATGGTTTGCTTTAAGGCGGGCACCGTACTGACCAACTACTTGCGCTGCAGCGTACGATGCCAATCGTCCGGCAAACTCCGGATGCTGCCTGTGCAAAACACCATAGAGAAATGCTCCGGCATACATGTCGCCCGCACCGGTTGTGTCAACCACGGGTATTGCATACGCCGGGATGTCGCATTCTTTTCCATTCCATTTGAGTTTCGATCCTGCGGCGCCCATGGTGAACACGATGTTGCGGTATCGAGACGCCAAAGCCATGTATGCGTCATCTGCATTCTCTTCATTTGCAAGAGAACGCCCCTCTCTTTCGTTGCAAAAAATCAAATCAGTCGAACTAAGCAATGATTCCAATCGATCGCCGAATTCATTTACGATAAACGTGTCGGAGCAACTGACGGCAATATTAGTTCCGTGCTTCCTTGCATAAAAAGCCGCTATTTCAATTGCATCGGCTCCTTCTTCTTCGGAAAGCTTGTAGCCCTCGATATAGAGCCATTCACTTTGCGCAATTAGTTGCTCATCCACATTTTTTCTGCTGAACTGGATGTTTACTCCGAGAGTTGTAATCATTGTGCGCTCCCGATCGGGTGTAATCAGCACCAAACAGGATCCGGTTGGAAGTCCGCTTGCAACGTGAGCGTTCAGAGTAACACCAAGTTCGTTGAACTCATCGGTATAGAACCGACCGAAGGTGTCGTCGCCAAGAAGCGAGCAGAATGCAGCAGATCCACCGAACTGCGCAAAGGCAATGATTGAATTAGCAACCGATCCGCCGGAAGATTTGTGCTGCTCGCGGTGATTGAGACTCGCAATGATTTCCGATTGTCGCGATGCACCAGTCAGCGTCATAGTACTCTTAGGAACATCGAACGCTTGCAATTCTTCTTCGGTAACGTTGAATTCGATATCAACCAATGCATTTCCGATTCCAGTAAGAAGAGTGTTCTTCATGCAATTGGTTCGATATTACTTAGCCGGAGAATTTCTTCGCACAATTCGCTAAAACTGAGTCCGGCTACGCCAGCCGACATTGGGACCAGACTCGTTTCGGTGAATCCGGGAATAGTATTTACTTCCAGGCAAAATGGAATATTGTCCTCGTTTAGTCTGAAGTCTACGCGGCTGAAAGCACTGCACCCTAATATTTGGTGTGCAGTTGTGGCAAGGTTCATTACGTGGTCTCGCACTTCTTCGGTGAGGTCTGCAGGGCAGTGATACTCCGTCTTCCCCTTGGTGTACTTATTCGCGTAATCATAGAAACCTTCTTTCGGTTCTATTTCTATTACAGGCAGCGCTTCATCGCCGAGGACTGCAACAGTGAGCTCTCTTCCGTCAATGTATCGTTCAATAAGAATCGTCGAAGAATACTTTGCCGCAATTCGTATTGCGTTCGCAATATCATCGGTTACTCCGCTGTCAACAATTGTTAACCCCACCGTCGATCCCTGATCGTTCGGTTTCACCACAAATGGTCCGTTCATTTCTTTGCGAATTTCTTCCAATGCCAACAAGTCATCTGCGTGATCAGGTCTTACAGTAATCCAATGCGGCGTGGAAATGCCCCCTACCTGAAACAACATTTTCGACATGGCTTTATCCATTGTAACGGCACTGGAAAGCATGCCGCTGCCTGTATAGGGCAGACCGCGCAAATCGAGCAGCGACTGAACGTATCCGTCTTCGCCGTACTTGCCGTGCAGTGCAACGAACACTGCGTCGATGCCAGATAATTCCTCAGAATTAATACATTCAATAAGTTTATTAGGATTGAACGAAGCAAGCTCAGCATCCGATACTTCGGCCGCCGTACTCTGTTTCAGTTCCAGATCGCTCACTATACAATTGGCGCCGCGTGCCGGATCGATGGCTACCACGTGGTGCCCCAGCTCGCGAAGAGCCGAAACAATTGCCCTTCCGCTTAAGAACGAAATGTTTCGCTCAGGACTTATTCCTCCCAACAGAACTGCTAGCTTCATGTCACGGTGTCATTAATGATCGGAGATACTTTACATCTTCCCACGTTGATTTTTTCCACTCAGGATTCCGCAGCAATGCGGCAGGATGGTAGGTGACGATTGTTGGAATACCGTGATAGTCGTGAATTCGTCCTCGCAGCGACGTCATCGACTCTTTGTTTTTCAGGAGGGTATTAGCCGACGTAAGACCTAACGCCAGGATGAAGCCAGGTTTAACCAAAGCAATTTGTTTTACGAGGTATGGTTCGCATTCATCAGTTTCGGATGCAAGAGGTTTACGATTATTGGGGGGCCTGCATTTCAGGATGTTGCAGATGTACACGTCATCGCGCATCAGCCCAATCGATTCCAGAATCTTTGTAAGCAACTGTCCAGCCCGACCAACGAATGGAAGTCCCTGCAAATCTTCGTCTGCGCCTGGAGCTTCACCAACTACCATCAGATCGGCGTTGTGATTTCCGCTCCCAAAAACAAAATTCGTTCTTGTAGAGCCTAATGGACAGTTTAAGCACTCATGAATTTGTTGATGTAAATCGTCGAGCGTCGATGTCTCTTCCCACCCATCGCTATTTACTTGTGCCATATCTGTTGAGACCACCCGTAGATGTTCTTGACGCGCGATGTACACTGCGTCGCCGTATAATTCTCTCTGTTGCTTTAAGTATCGTACAATCTGCTCTTGAACAGAAAACATAAGGGGTGCAAAATACAACTACCTTGCACCCCGATAATTCACGTCGGTTATAGTTTAACTCTCAGTGGTCATTTCCTCTGGCTCTTCATGAGCATCACCCTTGGATTTCTCCACTGCGAACGCGAGTTGTCCGCTTTTTTTATCCACCTTGCATTTTACCGTCGATCCTTCGGGGAATATTCCACGGAGAATCTCTTCGGCAAGTGGATCTTCGACGTAACGCTGAATGGTTCTGCGTAGGGGGCGGGCACCAAATTTTTCGTCAAAACCTTTTTCCGCAATGAATTCCTTAGCCTGGCGCGAAATATCCAGCGTGATGCTCTTCGTGCTCAAACGTTTGTATAATCTCTTCAACTGCAGATCGATGATCTTAATCATGTGTTCCTTCTTAAGCGAACGGAAGATCACGTATTCATCGATGCGGTTGAGAAACTCCGGGTTGAAGAGACGTTTCATTGTTTCTTCAACGGTCGACTTCATGTTTTCGTAATCATCATTTACCGCATCCGTTGTGAATCCGATTTTTCCGCCGGCTTTTACATCGCGCATACCGATGTTCGACGTCATGATGATTATCGTGTTCTTGAAGTCCACTCTTCTGCCCAGCCCATCGGTGAGCTGACCGTCATCAAACACTTGCAGAAGGATGTTGAATACATCGGGGTGAGCTTTTTCAATTTCATCAAGGAGGATAATTGAGTACGGTTTGCGTCGGACTTTCTCTGTAAGCTGACCGCCCTCTTCGTATCCAACATATCCCGGAGGAGCGCCCACCAATCTGGACACCGTGAATTTCTCCATGAATTCACTCATGTCGATTCTGATTAATGCATCTTCCGAATCGAACATATATCGTGCCAGAGCCTTAGCCATTTCCGTTTTACCAACGCCTGTTGGGCCGAGAAACATAAAGGAACCAATTGGACGTGACGGATCTTTCAACCCTGCTCGCGCCCTGCGGATGGCTTTTGATAAATGTTCAACAGCTTCGTCTTGTCCAATGATTTCGGCTTTCAACTCATCTGCCATCTTAAGCAGCTTTGCTGTTTCGCCTTCGGCGATTCTATTTACAGGTATGCCAGTAATCATTGCAATAACGTCTGAAACATCGTCTTCGCTTACATCGTGCACAATGTCACCCGCTCTATCTTCCCAATCTTCCTTGGCTTGTTCGAGTTCAGACTGATATCGTTTTTCGAGATCTCTTAATCGTGCAGCTTCTTCGAAGTTTTGCGATTTTACCACCGAGTTTTTTTGTAGCCTTACTTCTTCGATTTTTTCTTCCAACTCCAGAACTTCTTTGGGCACGGTAATATGAGCCAGGTGAACCCGTGCGCCAGATTCATCCATCACGTCGAGTGCCTTGTCGGGAAGGAACCGATCAGTTATGTATCGGTCTGCCATCAGAACGCAAGCTTTTACTGCTTCATCAGAATATCTCACGCCATGATGCTTCTCGTACCTGTCGCGCACGTTGAGCAGAATTTGAATTGTTTCGTCGGATGTTGGAGGATCTACAAGAATTTTTTGAAAACGTCTGTCGAGGGCTCCGTCTTTCTCAATAAACTGACGATATTCATCTAGCGTGGTGGCGCCAATGCATTGAATGTCGCCCCTTGCAAGAGCTGGCTTAAACATATTCGAGGCATCGAGAGAGCCGGATGCGCCTCCAGCGCCTACAATCGTGTGCAGCTCATCAATGAACAGAATAACATCTTTTGCTTTTTCCAGTTCATTCATCACGGCTTTCATTCGCTCTTCAAACTGGCCGCGATATTTTGTACCAGCGACCAGAGCAGCGAGGTCGAGCGTAACGATACGTTTGTCGAAAAGGACGCGAGATACCTTTCTGTCGATGATGCGCAGCGCAAGACCTTCAACAATTGCAGTCTTTCCAACTCCGGGTTCACCGATCAGCACAGGATTGTTTTTCTTGCGTCGGGAAAGTACCTGAGCCACTCGCTGAATTTCTTCGTCTCTACCGATCACGGGGTCTAGTTTGTTTTCGACTGCAAGCTTCGTCAGATCTCTGCCGAAGTTGTCGAGCACAGGCGTTTTAACACGCTCGGCAGACTGTTTGGATCTGGCGGAGCCTCGCTCAGCCTTACTTGAGCCGCCTACCGGCTTACCGCTTAGATATGCATCGAGCTCCTTACGAACCGCGTCGTAGTTCACCTGAAACTGCGAGAGAATTTGCGCTGCGATGTTGTCTTCGTCGCGCAGCAACGACAGAAGTAAATGTTCTGTACCGATAACATCACTCTTATACAGCTTGGCTTCGAGGTACGTGATTTTAAGAACCTTTTCAGCTTGCTTGGTAAGCGGAATATTTCCGATTGTGAGCGGTCCACTCATCGAACGCACCGTGTCCTCGATTGCCCGTTTCAGCTTTCCAAGGTCGGCCCCAAGGTTGCGGAGAATTTTTACGCCTATGCCTTCACCCTCGCGGATGATGCCCAGCAACAAATGCTCGGTACCGATATAATCATGACCCAGCCGGAGCGCCTCTTCTCGGCTCAGCCTGATTACATCCTGCACGCGATTAGAAAAATTACCTTCCATGATGACTCTCTTTTGAGAGTAAGTAGTTTAAACGGACGACACGCAGACAACACAAGTGTTACCAATTTTGAAAATAGGACGATCAACCGACGTTAAACGTCTCCCGTCTCTAATAAGATTTCAACACCTACCCTCAGCTCACCGTTAGAATTTGCATCTCTTAATCAAACAACCGCTTTACAACGCCAACCTTGACAACCAGATTATCATGCTGCTTGACTGATGAGTTAGTGGAACCTGTTTGTCCAATTGTACTGCCTGTTTTCTTCTTTGATGATTTGGACGTCGATTTTGTTGTCGGCTGTGGTATTGTTTCTGTAGCAGCCGCAGCACTCTGTGGAAGCGGCCCTGATTCGGCGCTGATCCGCAAATCGCTGTTCTTTACGTCGTGCAGGTAGGATAGGACGGCAACCCGTCTGTCTTTAACAATCTGAACATTTGGATCTGGAATATTATTAGGCATAACTGGTTCAACAGGCGGCTCCGATACCTGTTTCTTTTTATTTTTTTTCTTCCATTGCGCCATGTCCTTCTCCCAACTCTTGTGCGCCTTCTCATAAGCAGCAATTGAATCGGTTCGCGCCCTGCTTAAGAGATCTTGGTCGGGTACAACGATTACCTTAACGGTCATTTCCTGATTTGTCTTTAGAATCTCCTGAAGTTGGTTCAGATCTTGCTTCCCGCGTTGATTCAATGAATTGGAATTCACCTCAAAAGCTATGGAGGAAAAGACTACATCACCTTCGTGCAACGCCTTGACGGAATAATCCTGCTTGATTTCCTGGAATTTTTTAGAAGCGGGAACATTAATGGAATATTCCTTGCGGTACACCATGTAGCCCCCTAACGTCAGCTTATAGGTACCAGCATCATTCACAACTATCAGATACGTCCCGTCAGTAGAACTCGAACTCAATGTTTGTTTCTTTCCATTGGGACCGACAACATAAATTTTGCAACCAACTGGAGAGCCGGACACTTCATCTCGGATAAATCCTTCAATTCTGGTAACGGCCTGTTGTGCCGTAACAGAATGCGATGCAATCACCATCGTCCAAAAAACAATTCCGATGTACCTCGCTGCAAATAAATTCTGCATAATCCCTTTCACTTTTGTTTTTGTGCCACAAAATCATCAATTCCGGCTTTGGCATCGGCCGTCTGACGTGCAAAGGCATTCATCAGTGCCGCATATCTCATACTTGATTCACCCGAAAGACCGTACAACGATGAGAGCATTTCTTTTATTAGTGCCATCGAAGAACTACTGTTTAAAGCAATCTGTCGCGCCAGCTGAATCGTTTCGCCTTCAAGCTTATCATCGTCTGTCACATACGTAACCAGCCCAATCCTGGCAGCTTCTTCTGCGTTGATATTCTCGGCACTCAACACAAGCCTTCGAGTATGGGTGTCGCCAACTTTTCGCAAAAGATACACCATCACGATTGCAGGAATAAACCCAATCTTCGCTTCAGAATAGCCAAACAATGCATTGTTCCGCCCGGCAACAATAAAATCGCATACCGTTGCAAGCCCGCAGCCTCCTGCTATTGCAGGGCCATGAACCATTGCAATAACAGGCTTTGGACAATCAACTATTCCTTGAAGCATCGAAGCAAGCGCTGTAGAATCAGCCAGGTTTTCAAGGGGGCCGATATCACGTATTTGCTTAAGGTATTCCAAATCAGCTCCTGCACAGAACGCAGCTCCCTTGCCACGCAGAATAATCACCTTGATATCGGAGTCGGCAGCGGCTGCAACAAATACAGTCGACAGATCGGCCACCATCTCAGGGCTTAACGCATTGCGTTTTTCAGGACGCTCCATGGAAATTGTTCCGATGGAGTTTTCAACTGAAAGTCGTGTAAAGTGCATCTTGCAAAACTAAGAAGTCAAAGAATCCTCATCTGATGATTACAAGTGGAGCAGAGGTGACGCCATCCTGTTGTGTGATGGTGATGCGATACGTTCCAGAGGCGAGGGACCTGACGTTGTAGCTCACAATGGGCTCAAATCCACTGGGATATTCCACCGAAGTAATGATGCGCCCCTGGACGTCAACAACAGAAATCGTAGCAGGTACCGAGCTTGAACGGCTGCACTGAATCTGGATATAGTCTGACGCAGGCAAGGGAAAAACGGAGAGGATCGACACAGCCGCTGAGGATTTTGGTCGCTCAGTGTACTTCAACAACATTTCCTGTGCCCTGGTTTGGCTGGTGTCGATGACGATCACTTGAGTGTACTTTCTCTGTTGGCGAGGGGGAAGAGGCGCAATAAACTTCATTCCGGAGACAATGGCAACATCGCCTACACCATCAAATTGTTCTGTGCAGCCAGAATTTAGGATTTTCAACTTTCTTTCAGAAGAAAATCCTCCATACGTTGTTGAGTTATCGATCCCCGCCGAAATTGCACGTGCATCGGAATAATCTGATGTTGCCGAACACAATACAAAGGGCATGCCCGGTTCCGTGGAAGAAGCCGCTTCGGCACAGTCGTAACCATTGTTACTAAACAGATACACAGTATTCGATGCAGGCTTTGTACCCAGATCCCAGTCAAAAAACCATGCTATCGCAACATCGTTTAGAATCTCGTTGCTGATATTTGTAAGTGTGATCTCGGAAGTGTACACTCCACTGTCTGCACCTGCCAGACGCACTCTCTGCTGTACTTCAACGCCAATACGCACGGAGTCTGGAGCGTTGGCGTCCTGCACAACTCCGTACAACGAGTCCGGCGATGTAAAGCTTTTCACGACGTTAAAATGTTCATTGATCCCCTTTTCAGCTCGAACAACATCTGCAACGCGGCCATTTGCAGAAACAAGGAGACCGCCTTCGAACAATTGCCCACACCAACCGAGGTAGCTGAAGCCTGATCCCTGAGATTTTGCAAGATCGGTGTTCCCAATTCGGGCGCGGTCTCCAACCGAAAGTCTTACAACATCGTTCTGAAGATCGCGGAATCCGGGGGCCGGGATTATCGGTATACTAAATTTTCTTATTACACTGTCGCCCGCCGGAGTGACGCCATAAACTTCACCCACCACAAATGCTGCTGTGTCGGAGTTTCTATTAATACGACAGCGGACTTCAATTTCGAGATTCTCACCTTTTTGCAACATTCCAATTGATTGGAGCGATGCGCCAAGATATGTGATGCCCGGGTCGGAAGCTGCTGAGGTAATACCTATTACACTCGACCCTCTCACTTCCCAGGGTCCAAGAACATTTACGCCCTTCACCGAAGCGATAACGGTGTCGCCCTCTCCCCACCTGCTGTCTGTGCCGGTGCTTCTGTACGCGGGTTCGCCGAATTCAAGCGATGGTATCGAATCCGGATTCAACGACACGGCCTTCAACGCGTTTACCCGACCAGTGGGAAGCAGTAAACTATCAACATTCGACGGCACACTTGTCCACGGACTCACATCAACTGCTTCACGTACCAATGCACTGGCTTCGATGGGTGAGAGCTGCTTATACTTTGCACGAACCAGCCCAACAACTCCCGATACAATCGGTGCGGCGCCAGAAGTGCAGCAGAATGTTGTGTAGGTTCCATCGTTTGCAGTTGTGCGTGTGTTTTGTCCAGGAGCCATTACGTCGACGAACGGACCGAATGCAGTCATCGACACCACACCGTCATTTTCATCGCTCACACCAACACCAAGCACTCCGGGATAACTCGATGGATAGAATCGTGCCGAAGATCCGTGATTACCAGCGGCACCAACGATGGCTGTACCCCGCGCAATCACGTAGGCAACAACGGTCGAGTCAATACACGATTTAGACTGAGATCCCCACGAACAATTCACCACACTGAAGCCGTTGAGTGCGGAATATATCAGTGACTCGTAACCGTAAACGATACCTCCAATATTTTCCGGCATTGTTTTCATTGGCACCAGCTTGCTTCGGTTGGCAACACCTGCAACTCCAACACCGTTGTTGACGCTTGCACCACAGATACCGGATACGCCAGTACCATGTCCTTCCACCGAGTTAAATGTGTTCCCTCGGGGCGTTCCATCATCCGGTGTCGCAAAGTTGTAGCCACGATAATCATCTACGTAACCATTATTATCATCATCAATGTTATTATCGGGTATTTCGCCTGTATTCACATAAATGGCGTCTCTAAGATCTTCGTGGTCCTGAAAAATCCCGCTGTCGCTGATTCCTATTAGCACTGTTTCGTCGCCGTCTTCAACATCCCATGCGTCAAGCACCTGAATGGTGTTCAGCATTTTCTGAACATCAACCTGCGGGTCGTTCGGTTTGGCAAGTATTTGAGACACAACAACTGTTTCGATGACTTCGAATGCACTGCATCCTCCCTTGAGCAGACTGGCATACTTCTCCGGGCTTACACTCACGTCAGCATACTCAACAACGAATGTCCTAAGTAACTCCTCTTCAATTCGCAAGGCTTCATTATAGTTCTTTGTTGGAATCAGCGTCAGATTGCCCCTCGCCGAGAGCGAAAGGTCAAATGGCAAAATCGGATATAATATGCGAAGATTAAATGTATTTAGTATTTGGGGATAATCCAGGACATCCACATCACGTTGGAACCGAATCTTCAATCTTCCCGCAATAACAGGATCGATGCGAACACCCTGTTCTGGCTGCAACACTACGGGTTGAGCGTTGGCAATAACATCGCCCAGCATGATGAGCACAATGATGGAAACGATACAACGGATCATCGTCAATGAATAACAATGATGGGAATTACTGTGTACGAACTGCCCTCGCCTATTCTGCATTGATACACGCCCGGGTACAGGTTGCTTACATCGATGTACGATTCTGAAGCATCAGGCAGCACTTCCAGGTTTGCATTACGTCGGCCGGAAAAATCGAACAATTCAATAGACTTCACACCCTGCCTATGGCGAACTGTAAGAACATCGCTGGCTGGGATGGGAAAGGCCTGAACATTCGCATTGCCACCCTGCTCAACAACGGAGGTGGTTAGAATCGCATTTCTGACAATCTCAGTTGCCTCGTCGTATGTTGATGCAACACCGATGATAATCCTGAAGCTGCGTCGTTCACCCGGCAGCAGAGTGCCACGGAACTTCATGCCAATTACACCCGAGACATCTCCTGTGGCAGTGGTTTGGATAGCTGTACCCGAATTGAGAAGTTCTATCACTTCAGTGTCGGTGATGCCAGCCCCAACCTTGTCGGCTAGTAAGAAGCCCGAAACCTGAGCCTGAATATCAATCTCGTCGGATACTGCAGCGCACACAATTACAGCAGCTACATTGTTGCGCTGAAATGCCTGAGCATCTCCGATGTAGCGAAAAGTTTCCGGAATGGCATCCGATGCCAGGCGCGTTATGTTTTCTTGCCCACCGCTCCCAATATCCCAATCAAAGAAATCACCGGCAGCAATGTCGGTGAGATTCAACCCGGAACGATTCTCAATCGTTATCGAAAGAACAGTCGACTGAGAATTGCTGGAAGGGAATGTGTTGGTTTGTTCTACGCGAATGCCAACCTGACGTGAGAAAGCTGCTGTCGAATCCGTCATCACCGACCTGTTTCGCTGCGGTTCCGTGTATGGTTTTTGAGGACTAAACTCAGATCGGTTGTTAATATTATCAAATCCTTTAAGAACTCTCGTTTTATTCTCGCAAAACAAAAATCCACTCGGAGATATTAGGTTGTAGCCCTTCTTCCATCCAAAGCCGACTCCCTGGCGTGTAACAAGGCTGTTATTATACCCAAACGTCCCGTCGTCACCCACAGAATACACTAACTGATTGTTTTCCATCGTTGCCATACCCGACGGCTGCATCAAATAGTCAAGCGACGAATCACTATAATTCACGGCTGTGTACGTTAACCGGAAAATGCATGGTAAGGGGCTGAATGTATTTACCCGGACACGAAACGTTCCAACACTTTGAGTCTGCCCTTGATCAATGGATGCAATTGACCGTGTGTTCTGCAAAATAGTAACGTCCCATCCGCTGGCATCTGCAATCTTAAGCTCACAGTTAACATTATTTATTAATGCAAGATCGTTAACAATTGTATACGTAAAATCCAACGTGTCGCCCTCTGCAAATCTGTCGGCTGCTTTCCCGTTGGTAAATGTTCGCTGTACATTCTGTATGCGAAGAGCTGGCAGGGTTGTTGGGTCTGTGGTCACTGCCCTGTACGCATTTAGCCGCCCGGATATGATGTGTGCTACAGATGGATTTTCCTGGGTAATATCATCGGCTGTGCGGCGAAGTAACGCGGCTACCTGACGTGGAGACAACTGAGGGTATCTCGTCCTGATTAGCGCGATTGCTCCCGATGCCATCGGCGCGGAAAAGGATGTGCCTACAATTCCGTCCGAAGTGTAGTTGCCGCCAGATCCAGTTGTAATAGCATCGGTCGAAGATGCCATAACAACTGCATTCTTACCAAGACCAGACGACGATGCAAGAATATCGGTTGCTGAAACTTCACCGACACCAATAACGCCGTCGTAAGCCGCAGGAAAATTCAGATCCGTCCAACCACTGCTGTTCGGCGCCGACCCCTGATTACCTGCAGAAGCAACAACAACTAAATTCTTGGCAAGGCAATAATCAATAACACTTTGATCGATAGGCGACGGAGGCTTCACGATACCCCAAGAGCAATTCGCAACCTTAAAACCCATGTCGGCCGCATAGATGAGCGACTGGTATCCATAAACAATATTCCCGCCGTTGGCTGAAGCAGTCTTCATAGGAAACAATCGGCTCCCGTTCGAACTGCCCGCAATCCCCAATCCATTATTTGTTGCAGCTCCAGCAAGGCCGGCAACCTTTGTTCCGTGTCCACCGTTAGAATGATTTGTGGTCGATCCGGGCGAAGTACCATCAACAGACCACGAAAAATTGACGCCTGTGTAATCATCTACATAACCATTCCCGTCATCGTCCAACATGTTACCAGGCACCTCATTGACATTTGTCCATAGCGATGGTTTTATGTCTTCGTGATCCTGTGTAACTCCATTGTCACTTATCGCTATCACGACATTCGGATTTCCCTGTGTGATGTCCCATGCAGCGTCGAACTTCATCCGCCGTACGCCAACCTGAGCTGGCCACAACGGATCGTTTGGCGTGGCGTGCATTTCTGCAGCATACCATGGCTCGGCGATCTCTATGCCATCAACTTTTAAAAGTTGGCTTGCTGCACTTAATGGATGTAAGGGGGCTGTGTAGCGAACAATGAAGGTCCGGGAAAGACGGTTAACAGCCCACTGCAGATCTTTGCTTACTGAACTTTGTAATACCTGCCCCTTGCCATCACCATTTAATGCATGCGTTGAATCAAGAAAACAGGATTCTACGATGTACCCATCTGGCAAAACCGCTTGCGCGGCAACAAGAGTGTTGGCACTTGTAAATCGAACATTGATAAAACCAGCCACCATTGGAACCGGACCATCATGGATAACAGATGTTTCCGCAACTTGCGGCCAGCGCGCCAACAGAGATGTGCTCGTTAATACAACGAACAACACAACACAGGGAATTACAAACAATAGTCGGTATTTCTTGCCCATACACATTGCATTTCGCAGATTACGGTTACATTAGGTCTAGATCATGCCAGATCAACAAAGTTTCATAGTTACAGCCAGGAAATGGCGTCCATTAAGATTTTCCGATGTTATTGGACAGAACCATATTACAACAACTCTTAAGAATGCCATTGCCGGCGGAAGGATACATCATGCGTATTTGTTTACCGGACCGCGCGGTGTAGGCAAAACAACATGCGCACGAATTCTTGCACGTGCACTTAATTGCTCCCAGCCCGCCAACTCTGAACCATGCAATGAATGTGAATCTTGCAGACAGGTGCTCGATGGACGGAACGTTGACGTAATTGAAATCGATGGCGCTAGCAACAACAGTGTTGATGATGTTCGCAAACTCCGAGATAACGTCAAATATGCACCGCTGAATGGCAAGTACAAACTATACATCATCGACGAAGTGCACATGCTTTCGGGCGCTGCATTTAATGCTCTCCTTAAAACTCTTGAAGAGCCGCCTCGACATCTCGTCTTTGTTTTTGCGACCACTGAAATTCACAAAGTACCCGCAACAATTGTAAGCCGATGCCAACGTTTTGATTTTCGCAGAATGGCTGTGTCCGCTATTGTAGATCATCTACAACATATAGCTCGGGCAGAAGGCATCACCGCCGACGAAGGATCGCTGGTGGCAATTGCGCGAAAAGCGGATGGTTCTATGCGGGATTCTCAGTCGATTTTCGACCAGGTAGTATCGTTTTGCGGACCGCAATTCACCTCGGCTGATGTGGCTGAGGTTCTGCACCTGATAGACGATGACTTTTACTTCGAAATCGCATCGGCAATTCAGAGTCACAACATTGCGGCGATGTTCGAATTCGCCCAACGTGTTGTTACCCGCGGTTACGACTTACAGGAGTGCCTGCTAGGGTTGTTGGAACACTATCGAAATTTATTAACAGTTGTCACTACTGGCACCGCCGATCTAATTGATGCCTCGAACCAAATCTGCCAGCGATTTCAATTGGAAGCGGAACGTACCAATAAAGCCGACATTCTTAGAATAATGTCGGTGATTTCCCATGGTGAAAGTATTCTGCGCCAGAATCCGCCCAACCCTCGCGTCCGATTCGAATTTGTTTTAGTGCAGCTTGCTGCGATGGACGACACCGTGCAGCTCAGTGAGCTGTTATCGCGTATTTCGGCCGGGTCTGTGAATGCTCCTGTGGGAGGCGTTGCTATGGCTGTTAAGGTAGGTCCATCATCGCTCGCAGTAAAGTCGAAGTCACATCCTGCCAGTGCCTTAACTGCGAGAAACCTTGCAGATAAGTGGACATCCGTTGTTGAAGAGCTTCCAGATCACCTGACGTTTCTGCGGAGTTTTATCAAGCAGGGAGCACTGGCAATCGACTTTACCGATGTTGGCCTTGTGCTGCGGCCGAATGCAGACGTCATCCATCATCGTGTTGCAGACCAATTGTCCGACCTTAAATCATATCTTAAAAATGTTTATGGTGCTCCTATTGGCTTGCAACTAATTCCAATCACGGCAGTGAACAACGGGAATAAAGACTTCAACGGAAAGAACAGTATGAGCCCCAACGATACCTCGTTAACGCCTGCTGAGAAGACTCTGATAGACTTATTTGACGCTAAAAGAGTCGGGAGGGTGTAATGGCAAATCGAGCGGATTATACTACTGCCCATAGCATGAATTCTATCCGGTGCGGAGTGCCGCTTGATTGACTCACACTCTCACATCGACGCTGATGAATTTGATGCCGACCGAGACGAAGTGCTCTCGAGAGCATGGATGAGCGGTGTTGAATCAATTATTCTTCCTGACATCGAACCAGGCCGGCGGCAAAAACTCATCAACGTAGTTAACTCTGACCATAGGCTATGCCGAGGTATTGGCATCCATCCGCATCACGTAGCTATGGCGCAACCATCCGATTTGAGCGATGTGGAGGCACAATGCAGGGAGAGAAAGGTTGTAGCCATTGGCGAGATCGGCATAGACTATTACTACGACTTCGCCCCTGCCGACGTGCAGAAGTCGTACTTTCGTGCCCAATTGAACATTGCAAAGCGAAACGATCTACCGGTAATAGTGCATAACAGAGAGGCAGACGACGACATTCTTGACATTATTCAACAAGAGCAGGACGGATCGCTGAGAGGCGTTCTCCATTGTTTTTCAAGTGGGATCAATGTTCTTGAAAGAGCAATGGAGTTGGGATTTCATATATCGTTTACGGGCAATATCACCTTTAAAAAAACGACGTTGGATGAAGTTGTGCGCGCTGTGCCGGAAAATCGATTTATGATTGAGACCGACGCACCCTACATAACGCCAGTACCTTACAGAGGTAAACGAAACGAACCATCGTACGTCCGCTTGGTTGCGGAAAAAATTGCGGAGTTAAGAAACATGACCATTGACCAGGTAGACCAAGCAACGTCACGAACAGCAAAAGCCTTTTTCCGCATTGCAACTCTTCTCATCATTGGTGCCGTTTCTGCTGCTGCACAGCCAAGTTTCCCCAATGAAGAAGACTACGAACACGATCGTGATTGGGAGATCGCCGTGAGCAATTACATCGCCGACAGCATCGCCTATGAAAAGTGGATCAAACCAAGGAAAATTGGCATCGGGTTTTCAATCGGCTCAAACACAACCGTTGAGGGGCAACAGTTCATGCAGCGGTACAATTACACCTACTCGCCAACCAGCGCCTATACCGATCCGGGGCGCTGGACTCTGTACCAACGTCAGAAGGGACCCACAAGGTCTTTTTCGTACGATGGGTTGCTTACTTACGGCGCCACATTAACCTATGCTATAGCTACACCACTGGTAATTGAAGCAACATATCTATACACACTGAATGATAAACCGGCAAGAGAGTTCGGTCTCGACCCAATAACCACAAACATCATTGAGCTCACAGGTTTGTATAGCCTGAATCCGTACAACAAAATCAATTTCATTCCACAGGCCGGTGTTACGTATGCAACAACGAACGACGGTACTCTTTCGACAACAAAGTTTGGAGTCAATGGCGGGCTGGGCCTGGGTGCAAATATTCCGACAACACTTGGATTGTTCTATCCAATGATTAATGTCCGGTTTAACTTCATGTTTGGAACCGATCAGGATCGCATTGTTGCAAAGTATGTAGACGTAGACGCAGGTACTCAGTGGAATAACTCGGCAAATCCCAGCTTGAAGTCGGAAGATAAGGCCGATGTCACGACTATCTATTCCGTTATCCGCCTCACCGTGCTGTATTATTTCTCTTTCTAAAAATGGTTATTATTTTACAGGGTGCAGCTCTCTTGCAGGATTTAACGATTGTAAGAGATTCGTCGACCTCTACGCCACAGTTTCGGTCTGCGGTCCGCCGCATTGGTTTGCATTTAGCTGCCGAGTGTTCCAAACACCTGCCTACAACTGAAGTACGCATTACAACTCCCCTTGAAGAAACAACTGGATGTACCATAAGTGGCCAAGTTGTTATTATTCCTGTTCTCCGTGCTGGTATTGGCTTGCTCGATCCATTTCTCGATTTACTGCCGGAAGCAAGTGTGGGGTTTCAGGGTCTGCAGCGAGATGAACGGACGCTGACGCCGTCGGAATACTATCACAATTTCCCGCCCCCTAACGAAAATTCGTCCTACATCGTAATCGACCCAATGGTTGCTACTGGCGGCTCCATGTCTGCCACACTGTCCAGGATCAATGAACTAAACCCGCGAAAGATCGTCGTCGCCAGTCTGATTGCCGCGCCAGCTGGAATTGCACGAGTAATGGAAGACCATCCCGAGGTGACACTAGTGATTGCAGCCAAAGACAGGGGGCTTGATAAAAAGGGCTTTATCGTTCCGGGTTTGGGAGATGCCGGCGATAGATTGTTTGGGACTTCCTGACCATGGAAAAATCGCTTTGGCTTGTGTGTTCTGTAATGTATGTTTAGATAAACATTGCTTATCAATTACAATGAGGAATGCGTCATGACGATCTTCCATTTCGGCCGCCATTCGGTTCCGTTTACTGATATCCACGACATCAATGTTGAGTATCGGTATCACGACAACGAAATCTACGTTGATCTTGAACTAAATGGCGGCGCTCAATTGAGTTTGAATCTGCCCGATTCTCTAACCTTTATGGAGCAGTTCATTAAAAAAATCCGCGAAGAAAAGGAAGTATAGTCGAGCTGACTACTTAATCAATCGAACCCGGACGCACCTGTTTGCAACTCTGCCGTCAGGAGATGAGTTGGACAGCAATGGCGCATCAGATGTGGTAATCGTCGCACTCCGAGCGTCCACTCCAAGTTGCTGAATAGCTGTTTTCGCGCGTTCTCCCTGAAGCATCCTGTTGTATTCCGGAGTACCGATATTATCCGTACTGGGAATCACTTCTATTCTGCCGCCACTCTCAACATGCTGCCGTATCCGCTCTGCAGCCGAAACATCGTAATAAGAGAATGTTGTTTTATCAAAATCAAACAGGCCCAACAGAATCGAGGAATCCTGCGTGTGGAGAAAGCCTATCGTTATTGTACGGCTTGTGGCGCTTTCAACTTCGGGTATTATTATAACGGATGCATTCGCAGTAAACGTCTGCCCCAGAGTATCGGTGGTTACGCTCTCCACCCAGAGTACACGATCACGCAAATCTGCAAACACAGTAGACTTGACTGTAAACCGTTGTACGGCAGGAGCTGATGCAGTTCCTCGTTGTTCATCAATGCCATTAATCAACATTCTTGTTGTTGTTGCGCATGGACCTGCCTCGCAAGTCACAACATTATTTACGATAACAGTAAAAGAGCGTACAGTCCTTCCTGTATCAGATCTAGAATGCGTGAGCGGAATTCGCGATCCTCTAAACTCGAAGTACACGCTTCTGTTTTCTTCGTCAAGCTGCTGGTATCGTTCCTGATCTGCATGTTCAACTCTAACGCCTACCTGGTTTTGATCTGCGCGAAGCATGTTAACAACCGATGATACCCTCTGCCTGGCTATCGCTTGTTCCTCGTCGAACGACGTGCGACCCACAACAGTGATGTGAAACGTACTATCCCTGATCAGCAATTCTCTAATCGCCTCGAACACATGATCAATATCGTTATGATTCATCACAATGGTCGTGCTGTTCTTTTCAAAGAACACCATTGGGATGATATTAAACACAGAGTCGGTGACTGACGATTTAACGATTGGAATGCGCACCGTGTCGCCTATGGCAACGGACTCTTTACCATCAACCGACAACGCAATAACATTGGTGAGTAGCTTCCTAACAACCTCTTGATGCTTAACAATAGGAGGCGGCGGCGGTGGTGGCGGGGGAGGCGGCGGCGGAGCGGGCTTGGGAATACGAACTTTAAAAACTACTCCGGCCTGTAGCGAACTGATGTTCATGTCCGCCGAATTCATTATGCTCGACAACCCATACTGATACCGAAGGATGGGTACAACGAGTAGCGAACTGTCGATTGCCAGTTCATATTCAGCGCGAGCAACCAGAGCCGACTGTATCGCAGATGCATCGGGAAGGGGCCCGTAATACTCATTTCTGGTCCGCAGGCCGTTCTCGAAGGTATATCGCGGGTCTGACGGCTGACTGAGCGTCTGCTTCTGTCCTACATCAGTCGTTACTCCTGTTCCAACAAGAAATCCGGCGCTAATATATAGCCTGTCGATGGGTGTCGGCAGTATGATGTATGGTTCAATTCCCAGCAGGCCATACGTTACGTCAAGCGAGTGGTCGACCGTACCATCAGTAACAGTTTCGCCGTCAATGATATTACCAACTTGTTCGCTGCTACTAAGAACAGCGTTTGTAAGCTGATAAACGGCCGCCGCTCCCAATCGAACCGGCATGTTAAACAACTGCATGTTTGATCTGTACTCAAACCCGACTCCAACACCAAGTGCCATTCCCAGAGTTGTGCTGAATTCCGGACAGCAATTCTGTATTGTTGGCAGTTGCGTGAACTTCGGATAATAAATTGAAGTTCCGCCGTTGAGTTCTCCACGAAAATTGAAACGAGAATAATTCTCCTGTCCGTACACTCTTAAGGAAAGGCAAAGAATTGTAATTAATAATACAATGTGTCTGGGCATACTATACTTACGGCTTAATGGATGACGATCATCGGTGAAGACGCCACCATTTGTCCTGTTTTAACCAACACTAAATACATCCCGGTAGGCAGATCAGACACATCGAGGGAAAACGTATTTGAGCTTCTGATGTTCTCGTTACCGGCTCTCAGAGATATTGTCACTGCCGGAATAACGTCGCGTCCATTTCTATCAACAACAGCTAATTGAGCCGACGCGTCGGCATCACTGCCGATCTCAACGTCTGCCGTTTCACCCGCCGGCTGAGGTGCAATTCGTTCAATAATTGGAGCAACAGACTGATCAATGATACGGCGCACCGGATCGTTATGAATAATAACTAACATCCCATCTCGATACGATACGCTCACAGAGGATCCGAATGCTATGGCAGAGGTATCGAACGTCAGCAATGTTGAATCAACCTCTGCCATTCCTGCATAGCCAACAAGCCTGCCGATTTCTCCGGAAACGAAATTCCCGTCAATACGGAATCGCACTTCTCTAACCTTATTTACGATGTTTTGCGACAATACTTCGCCCGTGCCGATATTGGAAACAATTTCCCGTGCTAAAAAGAGTCTGGGATTCACACGAAGCGTTCCCTCCAGGAATCGCATGCCATCATATCTCACGTTTTCGGTAAGCTGTGCAAGAATGGGAATAGAGACTGAGTCGTTTGTCGGCGCCGATACAACGTTCGGTAAATCGAGTGATGCAGTGCCTGAATACAACGTCAATCTCACACTGTATTTACCCGACGCAACCGACTGCTCCACGCACGGAGCCATTGCGAATGAAACCTTTGCACCATTGCCAACCATGCCCCCTTCATATCGAACGGTCACCGTTGCGGAATCATTCTTTGGAATTACAATCGGCAGATTTGAAACGAATGTGAATGGCTCACCGAGTGTGATGAATGCACTATCGATGGAAATTAGGTTGTCTGAGTTATTGCGGATCACCAGAAATCGTTCAGGAATCTCTGGTACGAATGCCAGTGCTTTGTGAGAGAAGGATATTTCGGCGCCTGCACCCCGCCCCATAACCGATACCCGCCTATCAAGTGACGACTGATCGGCATATCGAATGGCAACAACACTGGTATCATAGCCAAGCTTGCGCGGAGCGAACTCGATATCAACCGAAAGAGTTTCGTTTGGAGGAATTACTGCATCGGACACAGGTGTTGCAATCCTAAACTGCGAGAACAACCCCTCCAACATGAATACAGCGTTGATTTTAACTGGTACAGAATCGTTGTTGCGAATAATCGACAACCGGCGGGTTGTTTTATCTCCAATGCAGACATCTCCGAAATCTTCCAAATCAAACAGCAGAGTCAGATCTCTATCTATCGAATAAATCGTGAATGGGACTTCATGTTTTGCTCCACATGTTGATATTATCAATGTGTCGAATAAATATCCCGTATCGTTTGGCATTGCAGTAAAGTTGAGCTGCAGACATTCCCCTGGCATCAGTGTGTCTTTTTGAAAAGGTGTATTCATCTTCAGCCAGGTTCCGCTTCGGAGCTTCACCCCTTCTACAATGGCAGGAACAGCGCTGGTGTTACAGATATCAGGTGGGTTTACGTTGAGGCTGGTTCCTATGAGCAGGGGTGATATGGTATGTAATTCTGACGAGAACACGACAGGCGCGATTCGAAACATATCGTCGGATACATCAGATTCCGGAGTATTCACCTTCCTTAACAGCGTGTTATTAGTGCTGTCCATTGAAGTTGAAACAATACTCGTCCCAACCGGACTGAACATAAGAGACGTGAGCTCTCCCTTGTGCCCTTCGGGCGATCCGCTTGCAGGCAGAGTTTTGCCCGCAAGTAAATCGTACACAAGGAATTGTGGAGTGTACCTATATCCCAAACCTAGAAAGGCATTGTTAGGACTGAACGTCAAATCAACCGGATCTGTGCTTTCACGATAGAGAATCTTTACAGCCTGGCGCGTTATCATGTCGTAAATAAATGTTCGCTGTTCGCGAGGACCACTCGTGGATACCGACGCTTGGCCTCCCAGAGCCGTAAGGTTCCCGTTGACAGAAGATGCGGTTGCCTTGGCTACCGGACCATGGATATCTGACAAACCAGTTTGAACGCGGGAAACCTCTTGTCCTGTCTGAGCATCGTATCGGACAATGAAACCATCGAACTGAACAATATTTAAAATATTGTTATTTATAGAAGATGTTTCGGCCGGACTCGTTAGAATAATTGGTGAGTCTGGCGCCAACGTCACAGGATTGAATCTCAGGATCCGTCCTGAATACTTGGGCATCGCATACAGAACAGTACTGTTTTGATTTGTTCCGATATCGCTTACCTGGAAGTCTAAAGGGATTGGGGTCTGCGCAGCAGCACTGCCAGCCCCCTGAGTAAATACCTGGAGCTCACCGCCTCCAAAATCTTTTGTACATGCCGCAACAAAATTGCGTGTTGTTCCGATGTATGAAACCGCTCTGATGCGCGTTCCAGCCGGTGCTGTTAGACTGTAGGTATTTACCTTGGCATAGGTTGCTACATCGAACTCGATTACTACATTATTGGAATAGGCGACCAAAACATATTTTCCGTCAGCGGAGAATCTCGAACTCGTAGCCGATGCACGTTCACCAGCCAGCCAGACAATATCTGCAGACTGAAACTTCTGGTAAACGCGAATACGAGCGCTATCCGAATACGATTGCGGTACATACCACACTATTGTCGAATCCAAAGTTGAGTCTATCAACATCCATTTCTTGCCATTATCGAGTGTGTATTCTACAAATGCTTTGAAGCCTGGCACAGCCCCTTTCCATATAATGGGAATTTCCTGGCAGGGGGCGAATGCTTCTTTACCATTTGGCGAAACAACGTTTAAGATTGAAATCCGTGGATAGACCTGTGGGTTTGCTGATAGGATAACATCGGTTCGCATACCTCCTTCGAAGGTTACCGTAAGGACATCTGTTGCCGGTTCCGAAGAAGTTGGAGTAAAGACAACATCGATGCGATATTCTAGCGGCGAAATGATGTTGATTGGAGGAGGGGCCGATCCAAACGAGCCCTTCCAAATAACCTTGAATTGGCTTGTGCGCGTTGATACGCTTTCGAGCAGCACCGGGCGCTCGTTCTGAGGCCATCCAATTTTCGCTGCCTGGCTTGCTACAACCTTGAGTTTGACTAGTTGGCTGGAACCTACGGCAACGGTACCAAAATCGTAGAAGTAAGGAACGTTTCTGCTCGTACTATCGCGCACCAACACCCGAGCACCATTCGACATGGGCAGAGTTGTAGCAAAACTCGTTGTGGCGGTACTACCACCGTCAGACACCAACAGCGTCGACGCAAAGCTCAAAACACTTGGTTGGTTAGGTTCTCCCACCCTTTCGAACTGCGAAGTAATCCACTCTACAACATGCACACCTTGAGATTCTGCGATTACAGCAGTCGGTGAAAACGAAAGATTATCTTCTATGAGGAATGTTTTCGAAGTGTTCAGTACAACTGCCGTTGCACCATTCATTACCCGTATCCTGGCTCGAATTTTTGGATATGCCGAGACATCCAAGGCTAAACCAGAATTAAAAGCAACCTGAGTGATAACAACCTGACTCTGCGCCGGTTCACAAAGGGCAAATGAAATGCATACAAAGGCAATTAATACAGTCAGAGAATGTAATACGGATTTGTCTTTTTTCACGATGGGTTGCAATGACTTATTGGAACGGCGGTTCGTTACAGATTACCTAAAGCCTTCTGCCACATAGCGCGACAGGAAGTCTACAACAACCTCATCCTGGCACGCACGCATTTCGGGTACTGTTCCCTGAAACTGAATAATGCCATCGTTGATCATTGCCACGTGGTCGGCCACATTAAAAACGCTGAACATGTCGTGGGTAATCACCACCGAGGTGACGCTAAGTTTACGTGCCAGATCTCCAACAAGGTCATCGATTTGCTGCGACGTAATTGGATCCAGCCCGGTTGTAGGCTCGTCGTAAAAAATGTAGTCTGGCTCACCAACGAGTGCGCGTGCTACGCCCACGCGTTTACGCATCCCGCCGGAGAGATCACCCGGTTTTTTATTTCTGAGAAGCTGAAATGCCCTCTCGTACATCGCGGACCCATCATGGTCAAGCTCAGGCAGGAGACCCACGGCGCTCAGCACCCTTCGAGCTTCGCTTTCTAATAACCCGGTGTTTTGCTCACCGTGTTCAACAAGGCTGATTACCACATTTTCAAAAACGGTAAGCGAGTCAAATAACGCAGCCCCTTGGAACACAAAGCCAATTCTTCTTCGAAGATCAAATAGCTTGCTGCTGCTGATGTGCTGAATATCATTACCATCAATAATAATCGTTCCGCTGTCGGCATCGAGTAAACCAACGATTTGCTTTAGCAGCACACTTTTACCGCATCCCGATTTACCGATGATGCACATCGTCCCACCTGAAGGTACATCAAGGTCGATTCCCTTGAGAACTTCGTTCTGACCAAATGATTTTTTAACACCGCGAAGCTGTATCATAACTCTTAGGCTGCAGACCGCTCAGTTATTCGCTTTTGGATTGCTTCGAGCGTACCTAATGGGATTGCATCGATTAAACCTCGCGTGTAGTCTTGCATCGGCGACGCATAGATTTCGTTGGCTGTTCCCATTTCGACGATCTTGCCCGCATTCATCACTGCAATTCTGTCGCTGATAAATTTTACCACACTCAAGTCGTGAGAAATAAAAATGTATGTGAGTTTAAACTCATCGCGCAGCGCCACCAGTAGGTTGAGCACCTGGGCTTGAACTGAAACATCGAGCGCACTTACAGATTCATCGCATATCAGCAACTTCGGCTTGAGCGCAAGCGCGCGCGCGATGCAAATCCGCTGACGCTGCCCGCCCGAAAATTCATGCGCATAATTGTTGAAGTGGCGTGGAAGGAGGTTAACCTTATCAAGCAGGTATAAAACCTGATCCTTCCTGTCTTTTTCGTTGGCTCCAATTCCGTGTACCTTCAGTACCTCCAATATGGTACTGCCAACACTCAGCCGTGGGTTTAACGAGGAATAGGGGTCCTGAAAAATTATCTGAAAGTCCCGCCTCAACGTCTTCAGGCTTGCCTGTTGCAAGCTGCCAACATCTTTCCCATCAAAGATGACATTGCCTCCCGTTGGCTCAACCAGCCGGAGTATGGCACGTCCTGCAGTAGTCTTACCGCAGCCCGACTCACCAACGAGACCAAGCGTTTCACCCGGCTTCACATTGAATGTGATACAATCTACAGCTTTCACAAAGCCAGTTGTTTTCCCAAACATTCCACTTTTAATAGGAAAGTGAACTTCAAGATCTTTAACATCAAGCAGAGGCTGCGTTGATGCAAGATGTTCATTGCGTTCCTGAATTTCAGCAGGTGTGAACTCCAGTTGGTGGACAACAGCATCCACGTTGTCGTGCGATCGTTCAGTTATTGTTCCGTCATCCGTCTCATCCATAAAATCTCGAACCGTTGGCAGAATCTTCAACTTCTTGTCCAGACGGGGTCTGCATGCCAGCAACCCTTTCGTATAGGGATGCTGAGGATTTTCAAAAATCTGTTGAATGGTGCCGTGTTCAACGATGCGTCCTTTGTACATAACGATAACATCGTCTGCTATCTCTGCAATCACTCCCAGGTCGTGTGTTATAAACATCATCGACATGTGGTGATTTTTTTGCAGCTGACGCATCAGATCCAGAATTGTAGCCTGTACCGTAACATCGAGAGCCGTTGTAGGCTCGTCGGCAATCAGTAAATCCGGATTACACGACATTGCCATGGCAATCATTACGCGCTGCTTCTGGCCCCCTGACAATTGATGCGGATACGACGTCATCATCGACTCAGGCCGCGGCAGCTTTACTTCCTTTAGCAGGTCGAGTGTTCTGCGTCGTGCTTCGTCTTTACCAACATTCTGGTGCAAGCGGATTGCTTCCACAATCTGATCGCCGCAGGTAAACACCGGGTTCAGCGACGTCATGGGTTCCTGAAAGATCATTGCGATGCGATTACCGCGATACGTGCGCATCGTTTCTTCCGGCAGCGCCAGCAAATCAGTAACAGCTCCGCTCTTTTCATGAAACAGTACTCGTCCCGATGAAATTCTACCGGGAGGCGTGGATATCAATCGCATTACGCTTAGGCTTGTTACCGATTTCCCGGAGCCCGATTCTCCCACGATGCCCAATGTTCTACCGCGTACCACAGTAAACGAAGCATCGTTTACAGCCTTGACAATTTCTTTATCCGACGTGAATTCAGTTGTAAGTCCGTGAACTTCGAGCAGTGGAGTCATACTTGGTGCGCGGATAAAGAAAATGGAAGGGGCAAAAATACGCCATATCTCGCCGCTAAATGGTTTTTTGGTTTGCCGTTTAGCGATTCATCAGCCAGGCAAAAATCAATGGGGCAACGATGGTGGCATCGGATTCAATTACAAATTTTGGCGTGTCGATCCCGAGTTTGCCCCATGTAATCTTTTCGTTAGGTACGGCTCCTGAGTAAGACCCATACGAAGTGGTGGAATCGGATATCTGACAGAAATAGCTCCAGAATGGAACGTCGTGCAGGCCGAGGTCCTGATACATCATCGGGACTACGCAGATTGGGAAGTCGCCTGCAATGCCCCCTCCAATTTGAAAGAAGCCAACGCCTTTACCAGACGAGTTCTGCTTGTACCAGTCGGAGAGATAGATCATGTATTCGATACCGCTCTTCATGATGGATGGCTGCAACTCACCCTTGATACAATACGATGCGAATATGTTGCCCATGGTAGAATCTTCCCATCCCGGCACGATGATGGGGAGGTTTCGTTCCGCTGCCGCAATCATCCATGAGTCCCTGGTATCGATCTCGTAGTGCTCCTTCATATCACCCGACAGTAACAGCTTATACATGTACTCGTGAGGAAAGTATCGCTCGCCCGTGTCCTGAGTGTTCTTCCATTGTTTGAAGATGTTCTGCTGTATGCGTCGGAATGCCTCCTCTTCGGGAATACAAGTGTCGGTAACGCGGTTGAAGCCCCCTTCAAGCAATTCCCATTCATCCTGCGGTGAAAGGTCGCGATAATGCGGCACACGTTTGTAACTGTTGTGCGCAACAAGATTCATGATGTCCTCTTCGAGGTTTGCTCCGGTGCAGGAGATAATCTGCACTTTGTCCCGACGTATCATTTCCGCCAACGACTTTCCCAACTCGGCAGTACTCATGGCTCCAGCGAGAGTGATCATCATCCTTCCACCATCTGCCAGGTGCCGTTCGTACCCTTTTGCAGCATCGACTAACGCTGCCGCGTTAAAATGAAGGAACTCATTTTCGATGAACTGTGATATCGGTCCGCGCTGCATCAAAATCTCCGGTTAGAAAAAGGGACTCGAAAATAGGCATTGAAGTGAACGCTATATTGCCCCCCAATGGATAACACAACAAGAAACATTGGAATATCTACGCTGATCATTGCCGTTATCGGAGTGGCGGCAGTGATGTATGTGCTTCGCGATATCCTCATTCCGTTCGTTCTTGCAGCATTTCTTACAGTATTGTTCAAGCCGCTGATCTCGATGCTGCGTCAGCGAGGCGCACCAACATGGGCAGGATTGATAATTGTTCTCATCATTTCGGCCGCAGCGATATGGGGCTTGAGTTTGATTATCTCATTCGGCATCGAATCTATTATTGACAAAACGCCAGAGTACACGCAGAAGATTCGGTCGCTGATTGCGGACATTCAGCGAATTGCGGGGCGAACCACGGGACAGATTCTTGGGAGACCCACTGTTTTAAAACTTGACAAATTTTTTACATCAGAAAATGTTGTGGGCATTCTCACTTCATCGGTTGGCTCTGCCTTATCAGTCATTGCCGACGGAGCGCTGGTGTTGCTCTACATTGTGTTCATGACGTTGGGCGCCGAATATTATCCAGCCAAGCAGGGTGCTGCACTGCGGTTGATGCAAATGCCTGAGCTAGGTGCGGTTTATGCGTCCATCAATGAAAAGGTTCTGAAGTATTTACGCATAAAGACCATTTTCAACCTGATAAATGGTATGGTTCAGTTTGCAGTATTATCAATATTTAGTGTCGACTTTGCTCCATTACTCGGGCTATTAGCTTTTCTGTTTAACTATATCCCAAACATTGGGTCGTTCATAACTACAGTTATTCCTGGAATTGTTGCGCTCATACAGTTTGGGAGTCTGCCGCACGCCATCCTGATTGTTGCCATCCTGGTTGTTCTGCACAACATCATTGGAAACGTCCTCGAACCGCGCGCAATGGGTATCACATTAAACCTCAGCCCTACAGTTGTGTTGTTCACACTCGTGTTCTGGGGATGGATGTGGGGTATTGTAGGAATGATTTTATCCGTTCCAATCATGGCAATACTTGTTACCATAATGGAGCACTTCCAATTAACTCAGCCAATCGCAATACTTTTGTCGCACCGAGCCCCTTTAGAACCAACGATTTCAGCAGAAATCTGAATCATGCAGTTTCGATTCGACAAGGTATCAGTTGAGTATTCGGGCATCGCTGCCATCAGTGATGTATCATTCGAATACGATGGCATCGGCGTAATGATGTTAATGGGCGCCACCGGTGCCGGCAAGACAACGCTGCTCCGTTTATTGTATGCCGACATCATTCCGTCTAGCGGGCATGTGTATATAGACAACATGCCAACAAAGGCCATGAAGGCCAGGTCGCGCCGCGAGCTTCGCCGTAAACTCGGAATTGTTCAGCAGGATTGTAGGCTGGTGAGCGATTACACTGCATTCGAAAATGTTCTCATGCCGTTCGCACTCCGAGGCTTTACACGCTCAGAGGCAAACAACCTTGCTCTTGAACTGTTTGCCGATCTCGGCATCAGTTACATCAGATCTAAGCTACCGCGTCAGTTGTCAGGGGGCGAGCGCCACCTTGTGGCGCTTGCACGCGCATTGGCAATGAATCCAAGTGTGATTATAGCAGACGAACCAACCGGAACACTCGATGATTCAACGGCGACGATGGTAGCTCAAAAATTGCAAACAGCAGTGAACACGGGCGTTGGGTTAATTGCTTCGACTCACAGCAATTCGTTCGCAGCAAAATTTTCTCAGGCACAGCGCTATACACTCGAAGAAGGAGTGTTGCAAAGAAGAGTAATCGGTGCACCAGCATCGCAGGAAATAGAATCGCCGCGGTCGGAAGCGGCGATATAATTAATCTACTGTGTTCTAACTCAACGATATGACGAAACTTGCTCTCCTTGGTTATGGATCGATGGGTCACGAAGTTCAACGCTTCGCTGCCGATTACAGGTGCGAAGTTGTTTCGGTGTATGATGTTGATCGCCCCCTAACAAAAGGTACGTTTACAGATTTCGATGTTGCCATCGATTTTACCGAACCCGCGGCAGCAGTTGATAATGCAAGGAATGTTTGCGCAATGGGTAAGGACCTCGTGATTGGGACAACGGGCTGGTATGAGCATTTACACATTCTCAGGCATCTGCAACAAGAAGCTAACAACGGAGTTATTTGGGGGTCGAATTTTTCCGTTGGTGTACAGATGTTTTTCCGACTCGTGCGCGCCGTTGGAATCCTTGCTAACGACGTAAATGAATACGACGTGGTAATGCACGAATGGCATCACAAGAGAAAGAAGGACAGTCCAAGCGGTACAGCCCTCACTGCTGCAAATATTTTGCTTGAAGAAATTCGCCGAAAGACTGCGTTAGATACCGAAACGCAACATTCCAAGATCGATCCGCACCATCTGCATGTAACGTCGACGAGAGGCGGTGAGATTGTTGGCAAACACACGGTAATCGTCGACGGTACGTCAGACTCAATCGAATTAACGCACACCGCCAAGGACAGATCGGGATTTGCAAGGGGGGCATTAATGGCGGCGCGTTGGATTCATCGGAAACAAGGCTTTTACGATTTTACCCAGGTATATCAGCAAATCATCTCCGAACAGAAATAACCATGGTTGCCATTCTACTATCCTTTATCATCGGCATGATGGGCGGACAGGTGTCAACAGGACAGAAGACTCATCCTGCAACGATTTCGTTCGATCCCCCAATTCTCGTAGAAACAAGGGACAGTACCGGATTTGTGAATCGTATGATAAATTTTTATAGCAACACAGGCGACACAATTCGTATTACCCGAATCGAAGGGTCGTGTCGTTGCGGTTCAGCAACGGTTCAACAACCGGTGGCCCACGATAGTATTCCGGGAAAGTTTTACGTTATGATCAACGCAAATCACATAACGGATCCGGTTGTATTTGTAGACTACACTATTACCACCGACCCTCCCGGGCCAGAGCAGCATTTCAGAGTAGTTATCAATATCCCTCCGGCTCGCTGAACGAGTTATGTAGTGAATTAACCTTATAGATAGAATTACAGCATCTGTCTGCAGCCTGTTCACCCAATACATGCGCAATAACTGCTTTCTTAGCATGCATGCAAAAAACAAACCACAGTCTTGCTATAAAGTAAGAAGCCCTGGAGATTCACAAAACCTAGTGCTATTTGTAGAATTATAATAAACGGCACCATCGGCGATTTGTACTGCCCCCACTGGTTCAGTCACTGCCCGGGAATGCCGATGTAGACATCACAAGGCTGCCTAATGGAGTGTATGGAGTGCTGTTTGATGTTAAAGGCACAAGGATGAATGCAATGCTCTTAAAATGAGCGCTGGGATTGAATTTTCCGTTTAATTTGTGCAACCATTCAAAGGCAAAAACAATGAAATGCATATTCCTTGCGATTGTTGCATTGTCTGGCATTAGCCTTACAGCTCAGTATCGATTAAATATGAATTTCTCGGGGATGGGTCCGCATGTGGGGAAGTGGCTCTATGTGCGGATAGTTGACAACTCATCAACGCAAGTATGGGAAGCCGCATCAATAAAGACAATGATCGATTCCCCGGAGTTGTCGGTGTCTATTCTTGCACTGCTTTCAGGTGCGCCTTACAAGATTGATTTTTTCATAGACCTGAACGGGAATGGACGGTACGAACCACCTCCAACCGATCATGCGTGGAGACTTTTGATACCGCCGGTGTTGGACTCTGTGACAATCAATTTTGCCCACAACACAGACTTTACCGACATCGCCTTTCCCAATCCATCGGAAACGACGCCAAGCTTTATATCATCTGAATGGAACGGTACCTGGACAAACAAGACATTTGATACTCAGGGTCCGGGGAGTGCTAACCTCCAACTTGATTATGTGAATCAGACAATATTTGGTTCGATTACAATGGAAGGCGCATTTGGAAATCCGGCTCCAATTACAATGACGGGGACTGGCCCATTTGACCCAGTTCTGAATACTGCCACGATGACGATGGACGAACCATTTTCCGGCACTATTACATTTTCCAATGGTAAAATAACTGGCGCTATTACTTATTCGACCCTAAATGTTGTAATAAATATTGATGGTAACTATGGTTACAATCAGATTTTATTTGATTACAGGATGTCCGGTGCGTTTGATGCAGTAGGCTGGTATGTGCTAAACCGGACGCAAACCACTGGAATCGCAGACGGCTCAGCATCGACTTCTACGAATTTCGATAAATCACGGCTGAAGGCATCAGCGAGTTCAGTGGGAAACGTTGTGCAGGTGGATTATTCTGCGGAGCTGGGAATTGCCGATAATATAGTTGTTTACGACGTCGTGGGAAGGCTGACGATACCTGCAATCGTTAGCACCACCTCAGGCCATGCAACACTGGACGTCTTAGGCTACACCAGTGGCCCCTACATTGCATTTGTCTCGGTTGGACAATTGCAGTTAGCTGCAATGTTCTTTAAAGGACAGTGGTAAAGGAAAGTAGTTAACTCCGAAGCGCTTTCTTCAGGAATTCTACATCCTGGCGGACCTTGCGATCGGTGTCGATATAATTCAGGATCTGCTGACATGAGTGCAGCACTGTTGTATGATCCCTGCCTCCGAAGTGCATTCCAATACTCTTCAGCGACATCTGCGTGAGCTGCTTAGCCAGGTACATGCACATCTGGCGCGCCAGCACAACTTCGTGCTTACGCGTTTTGGCCGACAACGAATCGACAGTTTGATTGTAGTATGCCGACACTTCCTGTTTAATCTCTTCGATTGACAACTGCCGAGAAGCAGGTGCGTTTGTAACGCTCCGCACAACTTCCTTTGCAAGGTCTAGATTGAGCGGGCGGTTATCGAGTGTTACCTTAGCCAGTAAAGAAATCAAACAGCCTTCAATTTCACGAACGCTTGTTGTGATATGCCGGGCAATGTACTCCATGATATCACCTTCGAGGTCTACGCCCTCTTCCATGGCCTTTTGCTGGAGGATAGCCATGCGCGTCTCAAAGTCGGGGGGCTGAATATCAGCAGTCAATCCCCATTGGAATCTGGAGATGAGCCGTTCATCGACGTCGGCAAGGTCCTTTGGCTGTTTATCGCTTGTAAGGATAACCTGCTTGCCCGATTGATGCAAAGCATTGAACGTATGGAAGAACATGTCTTGTGTACGTTCCTTGCCCCCTAAAAACTGAATATCATCAACAATTAGAACATCTACACCGCGATAGAAGTTTGTGAACTCGGGAAGTTTATTTGTCTGGATGGCGTTGATATACTCCATTGTAAACTTTTCAGAGTTTGTATAGAGTACCTTAGCATTTCTGTTGCGCTGAAGAACGCGGTTGCCTATGGCTTGTACAAGGTGCGTCTTGCCAAGACCTGTGGGACCATAGATAACAAGCGGATTGTAACGCGTCTTACCGGGATTATCGGCAACTGCCATTGCAGCAGATGTTGCGAGCTGATTGTTCTCGCCGCGGATGAAATTCTCGAACGTATATCTCGGATTGAAATATGATGGGAAGTGAGTTGTATTCCCCTGAGTGGGTGAGCCTGGTACAGCTTGTTGCTGCTGCCCAAACTGCATTGACTGCTGCGATTGCCCCCTGAATGCGGGGAGTTTTATCGTTCTCTGGTCAGGCGCAGATTCACCTTCGTCAACAACAACCTGGTACTGAAGTTTTGCTTTCGCTCCAAGAACTTTTTGTACAGTTTTTTTAATAAGTGAAGAATAGTGTTCTTCGATCCATTCATAAAAAAACTGACTTGGGAGATCAACTGTCAGTTGCACACCATCCCAACCTTGCGGGCGTATTTGTTCGAACCAAGTTTTAAAAACTTGCTCCGACACGTTGTCGCGAATGATTTCCAGGCACCGTGCCCAAAGGGTCTCGGCATCAGAAGATCCGCCGCTTCTTTCCATGCGTCCTTGCCGCTCGATCGATGTAATTCCTGCCTCTGCAATTGAAGTTGAAGTAGAGAATAAGTTTAACGGCTCACTTTTTTTCACCCAACTAGCCCTCCTCCGCGCATAAACGCAGGTTTTTGAATCCCGTACAGCCCCAATATATTATGCCCCTGTCGAGGGGGTGCAAATTTGAATGTAATAGAGGTAACATACCAAGAGAAAAAGTTGGTTCAGGTGAACATTTTTCTCTTGCATTTCTCATTGTTGAGCTAACGGCAAATAATAGTATTGCGTTGCGCACTGCCAATAACATTTGGCCTTCCCTGGAACCACCTGCCGTATTTTCGTCAATTGCAGATGCATATCGGAATTTGATGAATTCAGCTGAAGAGATTGAGACCCCAGAAAAGGAGATGAATTTTCTCGACCACATCGAGGAACTTCGGTCGCGTGCATTGAAATCCATACTGTGGGTATTAGCAGGATGCGCGGTAGCTGGATACTTCCGTGAATGGATAATGAACGAAGCATTACTGAAGCCGGCGATCGATGCAAAACTCACTTTGCAGAACCTCGAACCATTTGGACAAGCATTTTTACTTTTTAAAGTAATTCTGTTTTCAGGAATCGTGTTATCATTTCCCTTTGTAATGCATCAGGTATGGAGCTTTGTTGCTCCAGGCTTGTATGCTCACGAACGAAAGTGGGCACGATGGGTTACTGCCATCACAACTCTTTGTTTTCTGCTTGGCGTTGCGTTTGGATATTGGGTACTGATTCCGAGCATGATGAATTATATCAACGTTGTTGCGAACCCCAATATAGAAGATAATATCTCAACGTCTAACTACTTCTCGTTCTTCATCAACATGCTTCTGGCTTCGGGACTCATCTTTGAACTTCCGATGTTAACATTTGTGTTAGCAAAGATTGGAGTGGTCACTTCGCATTTCATGGCCAAGTACCGCCGTCATGCAATTGTTGTCATCTTGATTCTTGCTGCACTGATAACTCCAACTCCCGATCCGATTACTCAGCTCATGGTTGCTGTCCCGTTGTATATTCTCTACGAGATCAGCGTTGTTATTGCAAAATTCACAAATGCACGCCGGGCAGAGGAAGATGGTAGCTAAGGTGTTGACTGATATCACAAGTCCTGTTGCCGACGAATTGGAACGATTCGAAGGCTACATGCGCGAGCAAATGAAGTCTCGTGCTGCACTGCTCGACACGATTGTGCGATATATCATGCGCCAACGAGGCAAGCGTATTCGCCCCACTCTCGTGTTCTTATCTGCTGGTATTTGCGGCGAAATCACCGAACGCACCTTTGTCGGAGCTTCGATGGTGGAGCTGCTGCACACGGCAACGCTCGTGCACGATGATGTTGTTGACCAGGCAGATGAACGGCGGGGTATGGCTTCTATCAACGCCGTATGGAAAAACAAGGTGTCGGTACTCGTTGGCGATTACCTTTTATCGAGGGGCTTGCTGATAGCGGTAAAGAAGAGCGAATTTGAATTCCTTCGCGTTACTTCGGAAGCGGTAAGACGCATGAGCGAAGGTGAACTTCTTCAAATTCAAAAGAGCCGTCAGCGTACCATCGACGAAGAAACGTACTTCAGAATCATTTCGGATAAAACAGCGTCCCTCATTTCAACCTGTTGTGAGATCGGCGCACTAAGCGCAACATCAGATATCGGCGTTCACGCTTTGATGAAGGAATATGGCGAGTTGGTTGGACTCGCGTTTCAGATCCGCGATGACGTTCTCGATTATACAAGCAGAAGTTCAATCCTCGGTAAGCCGGTTGCAACAGATCTTAAAGACCAAAAGGTTACACTGCCCCTGTTGTATGCGTGCCAGAATGCCCCTTCCAGCGAAGCACAATCCATAATTTCTCTGGTTAAACGGAAGAAGCCCGGACGCAAGGAAATTGATACTATCTTTGGTTTTGTAAACCGTTACCACGGGATTGAGTCGGCACAGAATAAGGCAGGCGCACTCGTCAGTGATGCCATTCGTCTTGTCGCCGACATGCCGAATTCGGCATATAAAACGTCGCTGATCGACTTTGCTAACTTTGTTGTGACGCGCTCTTCTTAAAGCACTTTTCGGGAACTAACAATGAATTCCATGTCTCAACAGCCGGTTGCGCAGGTTGTAGACACCGATAGCCTTCGAACGTATGTGCAGAGGGTTTATGCATGGATGGTAGGGGGCTTGCTGACGACTGCTTTAACTGCCTTCCTGGTGTCGGGATCCGACGTCATCATCGCAGCAATTTTCAGTACTCCGCTCTATTGGGTTGTCTTGCTGTCGCCACTCGCAATGGTGTGGTTTTTGGCTGCTCGTATCGATTCGCTCAAGCCCTCAACGGCAGCAGCGATGTTTATTGCCTATTCGATGACGAATGGCATTGCGTTTTCCATTCTGTTCCTCATCTATGATCTTGGAAGCATCTTCCAGGTGTTTGGTATCGCCGCAGGTATGTACGCCGTTGCAGCCGTGTATGGCTACACTACGAAGCGCGACCTTACAAGCATGGGATCGTTCCTGATTATGGGCGTGTTCGGCTTGATTATTGCGATGGTTGTGAACATGTTCCTTGGTTCAGGCGTCATGGATTTTGCAATCAGCATTATCGGCGTAATAATCTTCACTGGTCTGACTGCATACGACATGCAAAAAATCAAGGGGCAGGCAGTAGTTATGTATGCAGGTGATGCATTGGCAGCCAAACGCTCTATTCTTGGAGCATTGTCTCTCTACCTGAACTTTATCAACCTATTCTTATTCCTTCTGCGGCTGCTTGGTAATCGCAGGTAGCAGACAGGCTGGTTGCGCTAATGCAAGCCGAAGTCCAAATACGCCCTTCGTTCGCAGTGGATGTCCGACATCAGCTTAACAGCGGCCGCCTGGAGTCTGCTCTCGACACTGCTGCCAGCGGCGTACGCATGTACCCATCTTACATGGGCGGCTATGCGATGCTTTTGCATGCCTTTGCTGCATTGCATCAGGATTCGGATGCAGAAGTTATTTACGGTGAAATCACCCGACGCTTTGGGTCCCAGGCTGCACAAGTTGTTCTGCATCGGGGACAGATTGAAACCTCGAACGCAGAGACTGTAAGTGCGCCACATCAGGAAACTGTCGACGTCACCCAACCAGCGCAGTTCCCACAATCACAATCTCAGCCGCAACCTGTTGTACGCCAGTTTTCTCCGCTGAGGATTATTGAATTTGCGCCAAGAGCCGACGACACAAGAGTAATCCGAAGCTCGGCTGTGCGACTAATTCCGGGACTCGAGTACACATCGTTGAGATACGAAGGTGCAAAGCACCGTGGGCACAGATCAATACAAATTCTTGGCGAACCGCCGCCCTTCAGAGAATTTCATCCGCAGCGCACAAGCCCCCTTCCATCGGATACTGCGCCACAACGCAAACTGTCGCTCGAAGAACTTGCAGAGCGCATCGGTAAGGTTCGGATAAAACCTGAAGATTCTGAGAAGAAGACGTTGCATGCCGAATCGGCTGCACCGCATAAGGCATCTGTGGTAACCGAAACACTTGCGCGCATTTACATGACGCAGGGAAATTTTGAAAAGGCAATAGAAGCATTTTCTGTTTTGCAACGACAGCAGCCGCAAGAGAACGCCCGTTTCCAAACCCTCATTGATGAATGTAACGACAAGCTGAAAACATAGGCGTGGTTAAATTCCTGCCTTCAATTTTTCTTCAAACCCATTGCTCCTCTGGAAATACATCCTTCGCGCCCACATCGGGCCTTTCATCTTTGGGACTGCGGTAATTGTATTTCTGTTTTTGACGCAATACATGATGCGTCATCTCAACGACCTCACAAGCAAGGGTATCGACCTGCGCACCATCGTTGAGTTTCTAGCGTTAAACGTCTCCTGGATTCTTGTCCTCGCAATTCCCATCGGTGTTTTGTTCGCTTCTCTGATGGCGTTTGGCTCGATGTCTGCACAACATGAAATCACCGTTATTAAAGCCTCCGGCATGGGTCTGCTTCAGATGATGCTGCCCATCGTTGCCTCGGGAACGTTGTTATGGATATTTACATTTTGGTATGCCGACAACATATTGCCTGATACTAACCTCCGGCTGAGCACAATGATTCGCGACATCCAGCGGCTGAAACCAACGTTCGCAATCGAATCTGGTAGGTTTACTACACAGATTGAAGGTTTCACAATCCTTGCCCGCAACGTAGATACAACCGGCCTCATGACTGGTGTTACGATTTACGACCGATCCCGACCCTACCGGCTCAATGTTGTGAATGCAGATTCCGGCACGCTTGCCTTTTCGCCATCACTAACGCGCATGGTGCTGCAACTGTACCACGGAGAAGTTCATCAGTCGCTGACCCGCAACGTCAAGGACTATCGCGTGGTTTCGTTCGAACGCCACCAGATAACGATGCCAGCCGATAGATTCTTCTTTGAACGCTCCGATGTATCGGGAACGTCGCGAGGCGATAGAGAAATGAGAATCAGCGACATGCGTAAAATCGAAACCAGGTCGGACTCTATGGCATCATTAGGTTTGCGCCACGTTGATTCAATACTGAACGAACATCTTGCCTATCTGTTTGGCAGACGCGACACAACTTTGAATGCTCAGACTCCCCTCAGCACGTACGAAGCAACATCGCGTGCTTCCACACTTGTGAGCACACTACGGTCGACGCTCGAAGGCGAGTCGTACCGAAGCGATGCCGAGCGGCGGAACGCAGACAAGTATGAAGTTGAGATTCAAAAAAAGTACGCAATTCCTTTTGCCTGTTTTCTATTTGTATTTGTTGGATGCCCTCTTGGCATCCTTGTGCGTGGCGGAAATTTTGGAATCAGCGCTGCAATTTCACTCGCCTGTTACGTGGCATATTGGATTACATTAATCGGCGGCGAAACTCTCGCAGATCGGAACCTAATCCATCCCGCAGTGGCAATGTGGATGGGGAATGTCTTGTTCCTGATTGTAGGGGGCTATGTAACAATCAAGGTAAATGCATCGTGACGGCTCGGAAGCCCCTTACCAAATAAATTTATCAAGTGCTGAATTAGCCTTTGAGAACGCTGCGTCGGTTGTTTCTGCAGTTGCTGTAAGGTGACCCATTTTACGTCCAAGCCTCACATCTTTTTTTCCATACAAGTGCAGCGCAACATCAGATACCGACAGCAAACCCGCAACGCTGTCCGGTATTCCATTCCCAGTGCGTTCCCCGAGAAGATTAATCATGCATGCAGCCGGAACGCGCATAGACGTGGATCCGAGCGGCATGTTAGTGACTGCGCGGATATGATTTTCGAACTGCGACACATGGCATGCCTCGATTGTGTAATGACCGCTATTGTGTGTTCGTGGCGCAATTTCATTAAAAACTATTTCGTTGTCGACAGTCAGAAACATTTCAATTCCGAATACTCCAATACCTTCGATCGCTTCTACACATGCAACGGAAATTTCCTGTGCCCGCTTCCTCAACTGTTCATCTATGGGAGCAGGAGCAAGTACACTAACACAAATGTGGCCTTGCTGTATGGTTTGCACGCAAGGATAAACGGCCACATCGCCACGCTTATTCCTAGCAACAACTACTGCAAGTTCCTTACTGAAGGTAACGAAACTTTCAGCCAGGAGTGGACGCGGGTTTTCCGATTCCATAAACCGTCGCCATGTGAAATCAATATCGGACTCTTGCTTAACTGTGCTGTTTCCGTAGCCGTCATATCCCAATCTGCGAGTCTTGGCAACGAATGGATAGCCGTGCGCCTTGCCGAAGGATAACAAATCCGATTTTTGCGCAATTGCGGCAAATTGTGGTGTCGGTATATTAATTTTCGAGAATGTCTCTTTCTGTATCAATTTATCCTGTACTAATCTCATCGTTGCCGGAGAAGGATAAACAAAGCGGCGTTCGGCTATGTAGTCCAGCACATCGGGGTCAACAAACTCATTCTCCAGCGTAACCATGTCGCTCACGTCGATAAACGCGTCAAGCTGTTTTCTATCGGCCCAACCGCCGGGGAATTCATGCTTCGTCATCATTCCTGCAGGCGATCCCTCTCCATTTTCGATGACGGCTACCTGCAAACCCATTCTATAGGCAGCCAGCGACGTCATCTTAGCAAGCTGTCCGCCCCCCAGGATTCCAAGCACAAAAGGCGATGATGGATTATAAATCGATGAAAGCATTGGAGTCCGGGAATGTGTATGTGTCAGTTATTCTGTTCTATTACAACCACTGCAAGACCAATTTCGGCAGTGTGCGATAGCGTGACGTGGATAGTATGCGTACCCCAGCGTTCAAGCATCGCGCCAAAGAGTTCTATGCGGGGAAGGCCGCTGGGCTCGTTGCGAATGCCAACAAGCTTAAACGCCATGCCCTGCCGCATGCCTGTGCCGATAGCCTTGCTGAAGGCTTCCTTAGCGGCAAAGCGCGCTGCTAAGTGCAAATATTTGTGGTCACCGAAATGATTACTGTAATCAATTTCGGTTTGCGTAAACACCCTCGTCAAAAAGCGATCGCCATATTCGCTATGAGAATGTTCAATTCTCGCAACATCAACGATATCTGTGCCGATTCCAATTACCATAAATCTTATTCCGAATGGCTGTCCTGCACCTGCTCACTTAGCAGATATGCTTTGATGAGTTCATCAAGGTCGCCATCCATCACAGCATGCACATCGTTGATCTTTGTTTCCGTCCGATGATCATTGACCATTGTATAAGGTTGGAAGACGTAGCTTCTGATTTGAGAGCCCCATTCAATTTTTTTCTTTGTGCCTTCGATGGCTGCCTTTGCGGCTTCCTCTTCTTCCCTTCGCTTTTGATACAACCGACTCTTAAGCATCTTCATGGCACGTTCGCGGTTCTGGAACTGCGATCGTTCCTGTTGGCAGCTCACAACAATGCCCGATGGAATGTGTCGGAGTCGAACAGCAGTTTCAACCTTGTTTACGTTTTGTCCGCCCTTGCCGCCAGACCGAAACGTGTCCATTTCAACATCGGCGGGATTGACTTCTATTTCCACGTCGTCTTCGACCTCCGGGTATACAAACACCGATGCGAACGACGTATGTCTCCGTGCATTTGAATCAAAGGGACTGATGCGAACTAAACGGTGTACGCCATTTTCGGCTTTCAGGTAGCCATAGGCGTACTGACCTCGGATTTCGAGCGTACCGCTTTTTATTCCTGCTGTATCACCTTCCAACTCATCAGCAAGAAACACCTGAAAGTTATGTTTTTCTGCCCAACGCGTGTACATGCGCAGAAGCATCTCTGCCCAATCCTGAGCTTCAGTACCACCTGCTCCTGCATTGATGGTGAGAATAGCATTACGCTTATCGTCTTCACCGGAAAGAATTTTACGTAATTCTAATTCATCAACATTTTTAATTGCCTTATCAAGCTCTAATAAGATATCGGGTTCCATCGAGGAATCTTTAGCTTCCTCTGCGAGCTCAATCAACGCTTCGACATCTTCGACAGATCGGCGGGCAGCATCCCACATTGAAATCCACTCCTTAAGGTCGGACGTTTCCTTCATCGTACGTTGTGCCTGCTCCGGATCGTCCCAAAAATTGGGAGCTTGCGAACGCATTTCACGTTCGGCTACTTCGTCCTTTTTTCTATCGATGTCAAAGGTACCTCCGCAGTTGTTCCACTCTTGTGCGAAGATCTTCCAACGATAATTTTTGCGGTTCAAACATTTATTGCTCCTTTGTGGATGCAAATTTAGGCAGCCGAGCTAAGGTAAATGTTAGAGCAGTGGAGTTGAAAGCGTAATCGTCCAGCCAAACCGCCCTGTCTGAACAGCAGGCCGCCCCAACGGCCACATAGCATCGAAACGCAGATAGAACAGATCGCTAACGAACGTTGGTATGCGCGCTAATGCAAATCCTGCTTCCATGAAGGGGGCTTTGGTTTCGCTCCAACCTTCGGTTGCCATCCTGGTCTGTCCGGAAACCTTTGTAACACCCAGACCAAAGACGCCTATCAGATCCAGCCCGCGCTTGTTCGGAAAAGTTGGAATACGCAACGCTCTCCACCATAGGTCCGAAAAGTTGTGCTCCGAATGTAGCAGAACATATTGGGATCCGCGATACGAGTTTATCTCAACGGATGAAAGGTCGGTAAGGCGTCCCAGAACAGGGAACCTGCGCATCAGCGTAAATAAATACTGATTTGGCGTGTAGTCGTTTATGGCAGTGCCGCCCTCTGCGTGAACATCGAGATACATTGATCTGTATCCGGTGGCAAATGTTGGAATCCGCACATTACCGGATAATTCAATCGTTCCAAATGTCTGACTGTCTTCTTCTCTCATTCCATAAATCAATTTCATTGTTCCGTCAATCACCGACTTCCCTCCTGCGAATTCTTCTGCAAGCGAAGTCTCTCCACCCGATACAGAAGCTTCGAGTGTTCTGTAACTTCCTTGGTCTGCAATCAATGTAGTTCTTTGCAATCCCGTTATGACAGGCATGTTTATGTGCCGGCTCGATGCCGCTGCAATGCTTGCCTTGAATGCTCCAGACTGCATTGAGAAGCCGACGCTCCATCCATCCTGACGATAGAAATCAAAATAGTCGGCGTAGAACAGATGAGCCGAATTGTCTGCTCGTCCTAAAAAAAGGGGCGACGGTTGCAATGTTTTCAATCGGGAATAGACATCAATGTTGCCCTGTAGGGTGAGTGACGAATCTCGAATAATGCCGATGTTAAAACCAACAGATCCAACACGCGTGCCTTTTTGTCCAAGTGCAAAGCCAGTCGACAACCTAAAAGATTGCCACGATGTGGATATACCTCCGCCATACATCATGCCTGTGATGTGCGATCTGTCGAGTACCGGATAAAAATCTACACCTACATCGCCGATAGTAACTAAATGTATTGTTGATCTTCGAGATGTATCTTTCTTGTTAGTATCTGCCAGCACCATACTGTCAACCTTCCGGTATTCTTCGCGTTCCTTTTCGCTTAATTCGGCAAATGCATGAGCGTCCCAAAATTCAGGACGTATGGAGTCTGCATCGTTTTCTACGGTTACTATTTTATTATTCTGCCGAACCGATACGGATGCACTCCGCGACGTCACTTTCACTTCCGATTGCTTTGACGTGTCGATGGGCGGTTGCAGCAACGAATCGGGAATTTCAATATTTGCTTCCACGTCGGTGACGTATGTTTCCACGCTCACGTCAGCCGACATTTCAAACAGGCCAACAAACACCTGGAATTTCACTAACGCACTACTATGTGCATACATCGGTACCCAAAGCGTGTCATTCAGTTTTTCGAATCGCTGCGCAAATTTCAGCCCCTTTAAAAATGGAAAAGCTGTTTCATCAGTTGGTGCGAATTCCGCAGCTATTGCCTGATACGTTCCCTCAATAATTGTAAGATTCCCTTCGAAACCTGGATAGATTCGGGATCTTGGTTCAAACGCTATTTGGTATACCATCTGATCGCCAAGCGGTTTTTTGTCAATTATCCGGAACTGATATTCATCGAGCGCTTCTTTTGAAAGGGGCGTCACCAGCCGTGTTTCCAGGATTGTTATCTCATCGTCCATAAAGTCAAAAAACTGATCGAATACGGCAAGGTTCTGTTTTGGTAAGATATTTTTCGTTTGACGTCGCTGAAGAATATGCACGCGTTTCTTCTTTGTTGGCAATCGCTGGTCGTAAACTCGCGAGAACGTCTCGGCAATCATGGCGTTCGAAACACCTTTCGACATCAGACCTTCTCCGACGATTCCGACATTCATTTTTGAATACAGGGTGCTGACGAGAGTTTTGATTCGTTTAGAATTTTCTTCCTTCCGCTCTATTGCCCTTCTTACAACTTCCTCTGGAGTAATGTCGGCGGTAACCGTCACCTGACCTTTAAGAACACCAGATGCGATAAGCGCTATGCGAATGGAAGACCGGTTGCCAATAGCAACAGTCGTTTCCCGATAACCGATGCTCCGTACAGAAATTGTTGTAGCGCCTTGTGTCAGTGGCAGGCGATATTCACCATTCGATTTTGTATACGTGCCGCGCGTTGTACCAACAATCCTGATAGATGCACCACCAATAGGCTGATCGGTTGTTGAATCAACAACGATTCCTGTTATCACTGTTTGGGCATACAGTGTATCGGATATCAAAACACTCATCAGTATGGCTACAGCGAGCAGCGTGTTCATAGGGCGGCCGGTTACGCAGGTACCATGATTGTGTTGCAATCGTTAGCTACGGCTGCCAAATATTGCAGACCCAACACGTATCATTGTCGATCCTTCTGCAATAGCCCAATCCAAATCGTGCGACATACCCATCGATAATTCAAATGCAGTAGAAGGGATCATTCCACGCTGAATTGCAGAGTCCCGTATAGAACGCAGCGTGCTGAAGCATTTTCTTACAGTGGCTTCATCGGTCGACAACGCTCCAATCGTCATAAAGCCCCTTACGTGAAGGCGCGTCTTCGCCTGCACGCTCTCGAGGATTGCATCCACCTCTTCGGGCTTGCAGCCGAACTTGCTTTCCTCCCCGCTTGTATTTACCTCCACCATCACATCGATGTGCTGGTTAAGACTCAGGCAGTGCTTAGCAATTTCTTCTGCCAGTGGAATTCGATCTACAGACTGAATGCATGTGGCAACGCTAAGAGGATCTGCTGTGGCCAGGCAAGCATCAGAGCACTTCAATACGGACGCCACTGGGCAGGACTATCACGATTCCCGATACCGCTGGGGAGTGCTTCTGTCCCCCGAATCCGCTCTGCTTCCACGCCTCCAGCACACCAAACATTGTTTTTGCGTCATGTTCGTATGTTGTGTCGCGAAGGTATTTCATCTGTTTGTTGAGTAAACAGATGTACCTGCTGGGGCGGATACTTTGTTTCAATCTTTTATCAAAAACACAGAGCCAATTTCTATGCAAACTTTGGTCATGTTATTATGTGTATTACTTGAGTTGACTTGTGTATCGGCTTGCAGTCTGGTACGAGTACAGAATTTGGAATTCGATCGGATTGTAAAAATTCAAGACAATGACAGTGGCGCGGTCCTTGCGACCTTCGCCCTTGAACAATTAAATGATTCTGTTGTGTTTATCTCCGACTTTCAGTATGGTCAGATCTATTGTATAAACATGAACAATGGAAGGATAGAGAGAACTTTTACACCTGATGAATCACTAACGGATTCTCTGATTGAAAAGTATGGTAATCAATTTTTGGGGCAAGGTTTTGAGATTTTGACTGAACTAAATAGCAGTCAATTGAGCGCTACGGGTAATTCGCCAACTGGTGGGAAATCCAAATATCGTATGGCAAGAACTTCAGCCGACGCTTCTATTTCTATTCTCACTGAGATTAGCGTACCAGCAATTAGGTACCGCGACAGCACGTTCTTGTGGGTGCCATGTGCTTCGATCGTTACGTACGACCGTACTTTTTCAAACATTGAAAGAGTGACACTAATAGAGCTCGACGAAGTTCTTCAGCCTCAAACGACTGGCTTCTTGCCCACAAACGAAGGATGGATGATTACAGTATTTGACAAGAACAAGATTAGGCAAAAATCGACTGATTCCTTGCCAATATTTCAGACCTATTCTTCAAATGGTAAAGCACTTGATAAATTGGTTTACCTAAGTAAACAGGATGCTGTCAAGCCACGATATGGCGGATATTTTGTCACACCGATTTCTCTAGAGAACAAGCCAATTGTTTTCACAAGCCAGCAAGGCACGTCAATCCAATACGTAGATAAGAACTTGTTAGAGACAAAGTCTGTGAGTTTAACAGATCTCCTGAAACCAATCGGCTTTGATTCTACAAATATTGTGTTTGTGAGTTCGCCAACAAAACTTGACGAATCCAATGTTCGTTTGGCGGTAAAAATGAGAGAGGGTGGAATTGTGCAAACCTATTATGTACAATTGCACGCAACAGACTCTGGTTTTGAAATTACCGGGTGCTATCGTAACAACACGGATTACTTGTCAGGCGTCGAAAATGTCGTAACCCGGGATGGAGAAAAAACGAAAAGCCTCTGTACAATTTTGTACAAGAAGGAATATGGATATTATTTAGGATTCAAAGGCGTGAGCTCGAAGTAAGATTCGTATGATTGCATATCACATTCAGATGGTAATAGTTTGTAGTTTTCGTACAAAGATTAGTTCAATGGATGACACATGAAGATTCTAGAGTCAGTACTCTTCGTAGCGTTGGGTGTGCTTTTGTTTTGGTCGACACCGATTCTGGATGTGCCCGCAAGTATGCTAGTGATAACGATTATGAGCATGCTTGGATTTCTAATTTTGGTAAGAACTGGAATTTTTTCCAGATTTATCAGATACGTGAGCTTTAGTCTCGTCGTTTTCAATTTGGCTCTCGCTTCATTGTTCGTGTTGGGCAGTGTAGCAATGATTCCAACCTGGGTTGAGTATGTCGTTGGTACACCTACAGTGGTCATTTTTGTACTAGTAGTATATCACCAAATCAAGAATGAATTAGCTTGGCCTAAATTTTCGACCAAGTAAGATTCCTTACATAATGTTATGTGGCATTGATTGTCAAATATCGATGCCACATTTCTTTTACCAGTGAGGGGAAATACTCTAGTACTTCAGGTAAAATGGGACAGTCCAGCATAAAGTTCTAAGCAATACTTTGCACGAGTCTCGCAACACACGAGCAGTGATGTCTGGCAAAGGAGCACGACGGCATTTCACAGCCGAAGAGAAAGTAAGAATCTTGCGTGAGCATTATGAGCAGAAGCGGCCGATCTCGGAATTGTGTGAGCAATACGGTGTGGATCCGAATCAGAGAAACGCCGGGAGAAGCGCCGGGAGAAACGCCGGGAGAAACGCCGGGAGAAACGCCGGGAGAAACGCCGGGAGAAACGCCGGGAGAAACGCCGGGAGAAACGCCGGGAGAAAGGATCTGCTGTGGCCAGGCAAGCATCAGAGCACTTCAATACGGACGCCACTGGGCAGGACTATCACGATTCCCGATACCGCTGGGGAGTGCTTCTGTCCCCCGAATCCGCTCTGCTTCCACGCCTCCAGCACACCAAACATCGTTTTTGCGTCATGTTCGTATGTTGTGTCGCGAAGGTATTTCATCATAATGATGATTAACAGGGGAGCTTGCCGGGGCGGTTACCATGAAGTATACATCACAAATTCAGTGAGGGAATTCATGATTGCGATACTGCTTATTGTCTCGATGCTTGTGCTACAACAAAATGTACAATGTCAGAATAGTGATTCCAACGAAATAGTTGTGAACGGTAGAGTTAGAGTTCATGAAACAGCAAGGTATAAGAAGTCAGTTGTTCAAATTCGGACACCTGACTTAAGCAGGACATTTGTAACGACAGGCACAAATGTTGATGGCGATTATGATATCGATGTTAGGTTGCCGCAAGGGTGGTATAAGTTGGTTTTTTCAAGCCCAGAATGTAAACCTCTTTACATTCCTATTCTTGTTTCGTCTAATGAGCATAAGTACTCAATTGATGTCAAACTCACTCCATACGCAATCAAGGATACATCGATTAATTTTATTATTCTGAACGAAGCAGACTCGATTATCCAAATCGTGAAGCCAGAGAGGGGAGCTGGAACTTGCTGGTCCTATAGGTTTCCGTGTACTACGGACATTAGGTACCAGGTTTTAGGTGATGAACTAGAAACCAGAAGTCACTGTCCGACAAAGTTTGATGATTTCGCAGTTGATCGTGGCGGTGATTGGATTGGTGTTGTAAGATGTAGGGAAGCATTTGTAACACTTGAATATTGTGCGTCGCCAATGTCTTCTCAAGTAACAAATCCCGAGGTTCATTTTGAGAAACCAACGCAACAGGCAGTATATGATACGTACGTCGGATTGGAAAAGGTAATGGCGAGTTTACGCCTATTGAGAGATGATCAAAAGGTGAGCGAGTGGTACGACCAGGCGAACGCCAATGCAACGATTGTTGGGAAGAACATTCGTACGGAGACAAATCAAGGTATACGGCTGCAATTGCTAAAAGCCTTTGTGGAGTATAATTCAATTAAGTGGTTTGTTAAAAAGGATAAAGCAGATAGTGAGTTAGTGCATACTGTAGATGAAGAGCTTGGGCACTTCCCTTCAACATGGGGTCTGGGTTTAGAGGGAGCTCTCCCAACATTTGCGTTCATCACATCAAGTAAAATCATTCGAAAGCACACGTTAGAATTCTGCCAATTAGATAACGTTGATGATGAATACAAAGCGACAGTTATTGCTTTCCTATACGAAGTCTATGTTGCATTGCAAGATTCGGTTGAATCTGAATCATACAGGTCGATGTTAATTAGTGCCTATTTGGGCACAAATGCCTATGAAGGTTTTCAACGCAGATTTATCAAAAATGAATCACTAATCGGTAGGAAGGCTATTGACATACCTGGAACTGATAGTGGTGAAGTCAAACAGGGCATGATATTTCCAAGAATGAACGGTAAGTATGTACTGTTAGATTTTTGGGCGACATGGTGTAAGCCGTGTATTGAAAACATTCAATATTTACAATCTCTGGAAGGTGAATTAGATCAATTAGGTGTTGAAATCAATTTGGTAGCAATAGATGATACACATGAACGCGTTAGGAACTTTGTTAAAAAGAACAGATTACATTGGACCTCAATTCTAATCGACAAGAGCATGTCAATTCCAGTTAAGCGCTATTACAATGCTGAAGCAATACCCCAATCCATTCTGGTTTCACCAGCAGGGCTAATTGTTCAAGCGGGAAGCTCACTAAGAAATCCAGGGTTATTGGAGACCTTACGAAAAGTGATAGGGCGCTGATGAAATTCCTTCTACACGGCAGCCTGGATTCATCCTTCATCTTAAATTGAAAACTTTATTGAAAGGCTGATATTGTAACTATATTGACATTATCAATATGATGTCTCGTATGATATTGTCTATTATTTGCGGAAAGCGGTTGGTGGATCAGTCGCTACAACGATATTGACTATAACGCCCAGGCAAGTACATCTTACTTGTTGGTCGAGCAGAGTTTTCTCGATACGATGAGGCACCAGCGTTCGATAGTTTACCGGAGAAGTGGAATTATTATACGTTCGAGTATTGCAACTCACTCCCAGCCCCCGCAGGGTCGGAGTGAGTTGCAATGTGTCCGCTTTGGACTCCAACATTTCTAGCCCCTTAACGAATAATTTGAAAAGGTGCTTTGTAAACTATCTTACCATGTTGGACATTGATTGTGTAAAGCCCGGGTGAAAGCGATCGTACGTCGAGTGTAAGAGCCGAAGGATCTGCAGTTCGCTGAATTACTGTCTTCCCGCTCACATCGATGATGGTGATGGTAAGGGGCATACTCCAATCGGAAATCTTCTCAATGGAAATCTTGTCCGATGCAGGATTGGGAGTTATAGATAGCGAAGGCTGGCCTTGCGCTGCGCCGACGGATGAAATAATGCCGGTATTAAATATTGACCTTTGAGCCCAAACACCGGCAGTGTCCTGGCTGACAGAACGCACATGCCAGAAATAACGCTTATTGCTTTCAAGTCCTGTAACTCCTGCAACTGTATCCGTTATCCCATTCCTGCTGAACACGAGGTTTGTAAACGTAAAATTCGGCGCCACTTCCAGATCGTAGGCTATGGCTCCTTCAACACGTTCCCAAACAACATTGACCGGATTGCCTGCTATATCGGTTGCTCCGGGAGGAGGATAGATCAGATTCGGCGGACGCACTGCTGTTTGAAACGACCATGTTTCCGATGGTTCACTGCGGCCACCAGGACCGAATGCGAAAACACGCCAGTAATACGTCACAGGTCCCTGTGCCAACGACTGTACTCGTAGCGTATCGGAAAACAGCCCGTCGTATATATTAACTTCTGTTATAAAGTTAGCATCCGTGGACAACTCAACTGAATAACTAACAGCGTCAGGTACCCGATTCCATTTCAACACAACGTCCAGCAATACTCCTCGGGTTGATCGTGCTGGCCACAATAGCTGTGGCGGCTGAACCCGTGGTGGTATCGAATTAATCCTGCCCCTAAATACTCCCCTGCCATGTGTGCCAACAAAAACAGTTTTGTCAGAAAAGCGTGCCACCACCACGTCGGATGGTACATTTCCAATTGACTTTTCTGCAAGCGGACTCCACACAGTAGACATACCATTGAGCTGCGGTGCAAAGTATAATCCGCTCGATGTTGCGGCTACGTATACCGTCGTATCCTGATTGTAGGGCACAATTGCTGCCCAGTTTACAGCGGGTCCGCTTCCGCCTCCCCCGGTATTTTCCTCAAGATTGCCGGAGATTGCCTTCCATGAATCTCCGCCGTCGGATGAAGCATACATGCTCACAACGCCATAATTGGAATAGCATACTATCAGAAAATCATTGTTTTGCGGGTGGATTGTAATACTGTTTACATAACCGCTTTTGGCGAGTTTTTCTATAGGTGTTGGCTGTGCAATGCTGGCATTGTCGAGACGATATACCTTGCCCCCTGCAGTGCCATAATACACTCTGTGGTCAGTATTCGTTACTGCAACCGCAGAAATCTTTACGCCAGGCGTACGCGTTGCTGGAAGGCTATCCCAATTGACGTTTGTGGAATCGTCTCTGCCCAGCGGTATTCCGGTAAGATCGTTGCATCGGTAAAGAATTGGTCCCGCCGCCAAATACATGATCTTTTCGTCGGATGGGTCGATGGCGAACGGATTGATGAACAGATAATCGCCAGGTACAGGTCCAATCGGATCTACGCGTGTTCGTGCCACTTCGTTTCCACCTTCATCGAGAACTACCCGGCGCACTCTACCCGACTGCGTTGACACATATAGGGTCAACGCGTCCTTCGAAATGTAGCAATAGGCTCCGTCTCCTCCATTCCTTCTAATCCATGGTTCAGTGCTATCGAGTGTTACACTCTGCCATGTCCCATTATCCTGCATGCCCCCTAACACAAGATTATCATTTTCTTTATCACGAACGGCTATGGCATAGAATTGCGTGGTGTAGTATCCACGGTTGAGGTCAGTCCATTCCACGGAATCTGCGTCCATCTTATTTGTGCGCATCACTCCGCCATCGTTCATACTCCACATGACGTTTGGCAGCAGCGTATCGAAAACAACTACGTGCTGATCCGGATGATGTCTTGGATACGAGTTAAATAACATGCCGGGAATAGGGGGACCATAGCCGCCGATCCACTTCGACTCATTCGGAGTTCGAAATGCATCGGTTGAGCGATATAGATTAGTGCCACCAAGAACCACGGTGTTTGTATCATCAGGCAATGAGGCAACGGTCAAATCATATCCACCCTGCGAAAAGAAATCTCCGTTGCGTCCACCAAATAATGGTATGCCAGCCGATCGATTTTCCCAAAGACCACCTGCTGCAGATCCATCGCCTGAGAGATAATTGTATTTCCATAGTGAATGCCATTCGTCACGAATTCCCTCGGTTAAGCGAAACTTCCCATTGGTACCCGAGTTAGGCGTTTCGGCGATGATGAAGAAAGACTCTGCCTGAGAGGGAATGAGGCCAATTACAATGCGGTTGACATTTGAATTCATATCGACGGGCGTAATGTTTACCCAGTTCACTCCATCTAACGAACGATACACACCCCACTTTGAAGCCTTCACACCTGAAGAGCCGGTGAAAGAACTGAGTGTTGCGTACTTAACACCGTCGTCTGTAATAACAACGTCGGAGAAAAACGAATTTGTGGGAAGTACTGTTACCCAGGTTGCACCGCCATCCGTTGTTCGCATTATTCCAAAGCGGCTCGTTGCCACGTACACTGCATCATTGGTATCTGCAGGATCGGTAGCAATCCTCCATCCATAGGCAAATGCATGCGGAGAGGGTGTGTACTGGCTTACCGTTGATGGCAGAACGCTCCACGTGGTTCCGCCATCGATTGATTTGAATATCCCATTGCCTGTAATCTGTGCAGAATTACCCCACGCTTCGCCAGTACAGTAATACCAATTCTGTGTTCGACCTGCACGCCTGTCTTGCGTTAGTCCCGTAACGGTGTGATTATCGTCCGGCTTCGTCATCATCATCCACGTTTTGCCCCCATCGGCGCTCTTCCAAAGGCCGCCAGACACTCCGCCTGCATACAGTGTATTTGTGTCGGTGACGTCAATCGCAAACGCCCTTGTACGGCCGCCGATATTCCACGGGCCAACCTGCGTAAAGTCTCCATAATTCTGAACATCTTCACTTTTTTTACGATAGTCTGAAATGGACTTCACAAAGTTTCGCTCTCTTGGACGGATACCCGGTGGAATCATACCAGTCCGCGGATCGCCGTACTTCAGGTCTTCGAAGTCGCGTCTGCCCTGCATCGATATCGATGGTGCAGTTGAGTCCGTTGTAGAGCATGCCGTGAGCACGGCAAGAATGAGGACGGCGTAGGGGATGTATTTCATCGTCGCAATAAACCAGTCAATGTGTTTATGGTTGATTTGCCAATAACACCAGCAGCTGCAAGGAGCACACCATAGACGGCAATAGCCAATGTACTCGCTATGAAGTGAGGCGTTGAAGGCTTGGGGAGAATACCGACGAGTAGATACAGCAGACCACATGTTACTACTGCAATTCCCACGTGTTTGAAATTGTACTTTATTGGATAAATGCGCTGCGCAAAGTAGAACAGTACCAGCACACTTCCAATGTAGGCGACAACTTTCGCCCAGGCAGCACCTACGTAGTCTATCCGGGGTACCAGCAAAAATGTTGCGGCAATGTTCAGCAATGCAGCTGCACCTGTGGCAACAGGCAGCCAAATTGTTTTCATGGATATGTGTAATCCGGCTGCAACATTGATAAAGACTCCGTTGAAGAAATATGCAAGCATAATGATTGGAATGATGTGAAGCCCCGGCCAGAAGTTTGGGTTAATAAAACGTCCTCCAACAAACGGAAGCCGCACAACGTATGGCATAAAAAATGAGGTTGCCAGAAATATTACACCGCAAGCGACCGTAAATAATGTTAGTACCCTTGCAAACGTTTCTTTTGCGTCGGCATCGTCTCTATGCGTCAGATAGAACGGCTTCCAGGCATATTCAAAAACGGTTACAAACATCATGAGCGGCAAGGCAAGCCTGAAATTAGTCTGATACATCCCAACGGTAGCGCTGCTTGTAAGCATTAACAGAACGGGTCTGTCGGCCACCTGAACAATTATGGAAGACAGACTTGCTGGCACCGTAGGTAACCCATATTTCAACATCGGCTTAATCAGGGCGATAAACCCGCCTTGTGCGGAGAATACTGCACGCACTGACGGAATGAAGATTAAAAATGTAACAGCACTAGAAACTGCGCCGGCTAATACAACACCTTCGGTGTGCATGCCAAAGCCGATAAGGAAAAGGCCATTGAGTACAACGTTTACAACGATAGACAAGAGCCTCATTACTGCAAACTGTCCTGGTTTCCGCTGTATCCGCAGTTTTAGAAACGGGATTAATACCAGAGCATCGAAAAACGGAATCAACGCAGCAATCTGGACTATGCTAGCGCCTGTGCCTTCCAATTGCAATACAGCCGATGTGGAAATAACTTGTGCAAACAACATGATGCATGCTGTGGGCACAAGGCTGAGTACTGCCACGCCAAGAAATGCCGTCCGAAAAACACTGGAGTTGTTTTCTTCGTCGTCCTTTTTCCAAAACCTCATAAAGGCCGGTTCAAGGCCAAGACTATACACAATGCCGATGAATGCAATCATCGCATAGATGGCTGCAACATCGCCAATCTCGGACGCACTCAGAAAATTTGAGTAGAGGGGTGTAAGAAAAAACGTCAGGAACCGACCCAGCACCGTCGACACGCCGTAAACGACGGTGTCCGTCGCCAGAGATCGAATCTTTGAATGCATCTATCCCTCGTTGTTCCCGCCCTGTACAAGGGCTAATTTTGTTGTTCATGCAAAACTAGTATTGTGCGTTACCCTATGCGTCTTTTCATTCTTGGCTTAATTGCCGCTGTAAACTTTGCGTATTCGCAGGACACACTTTCTCCTGCCGCCATCCGCATTCAGGATCACATCAAATTCCTTGCGTCTGAACAATGCGAAGGCCGCGCACCAGCTTCCATGGGCATTGAGAAGGCGGCTGCATATATCGAAAACAGTTTCAAGATGTTTGGCTTAAAACCTGCCGGCTCCGACGCTACATACCGGAATACATTTACAATGACTACTGGCGTTAAGCTCGGCGATCGCAACTCAGTATGGTTCAGCTTGCTCATTGAAAAACCAGGCGTCCCGCTTGAAATGACGAAGCCTATTAAAGTCGCATGGAAGCTTGGCGCCGACTACCAACCTTTTGGCTTTAGCGAATCGGGCAGTGCGGCAGGCAGAGTAGTGTTTGCAGGATATGGTATTTCAACCGGCAGCTATGACGATTACAAAGGAATCGATGTCAGGGATGCTATCGTTATTGTGTTAAGGGGCTTGCCCAAATGGGCTGAACGCGATGAAAAATTCCGTCAGCAAGCTTCCCTTCGCACAAAATCCACAACAGCCCGCGACAAAGGAGCAAAGGTTATTTGTTTCGTGAATGAAGAAGGCGATTCAAGCGATGTGCTCCAGCGATTTGGTTTGGATAGACTCGGAAAAAATTCGGGGATCATTGCCTTGCAGGTAAGACGAACGCCTTGTGCAAGAGTCTTTCCTCCCAAGAGTACAACACTATACGTCGCCGAAAAATCAATACAGGAAAAACGAAAGCCTATGTCGTTTGTAATCCCCAATTCAACTGCGACAATTGAAACCAGTGTTAGCTTTATCGAAAGCGCAACGTCGAACATCGTTGGGCTCGTTGAAGGATCCGATCCCTCTGTATCGCAAGAATACATTGTTATCGGAGCTCACTACGACCACCTGGGAATGGGAGACGAAAATTCCCTGAATACATCTAACGAACCGAAGATTCATCCCGGCGCCGACGACAATGCATCTGGCACTTCCGGCGTGCTGGAACTGGCAAGAAGGTTTAGCTCTACTCCAACCCGGCGAAGCCTGCTGTTTATGACGTACAGCGGTGAAGAGAAGGGATTGTTAGGATCTAAGCATTGGACCTCAACGCCTACCATGCCCCTTGAAAAAGCTGCAGCTATGATAAATATGGATATGATCGGCAGACTCACCAACGACAAGCTCAATGTTCAGGCAATTGGTACCTCGCCACAGTGGAAGAGCATTGTCGATAGCGTTAATTCTACACGTGGCTTCAAAATCTCGACTACGAGCGACGGATTTGGTCCCAGCGATCACTCATCATTCACGGCAAAAAAGATTCCTGTATTGTTTTTCTTTACCGGTTTGCATTCCGACTATCATCGGTCTTCCGATACGTGGGATAAAATAAATGCCGAAGGGGAATCTCGTATTCTTGACTTTGTAGAGCAAACCGTTCGGCTCATCGCCGATGCGCCCATGCGCCTGGCGTTTACCGAGGGCGCCTCGACGCCTTCGGCCAGCCAGAGTTCCAGCATTGCTCTCAAAGTTACGTTTGGCATTGTTCCTGATTATAGCGACGATCCGCAAGGCTTACGCATATCGGGAGTGCGTCCGAAAACGCCTGCATCAGAGGCTGGACTGATGGCCGACGACATTATTACCAAGGTTGGCGCCACGGTTATTCGTAATATTTACGATCTTATGGCTGCGCTTGGAAACTTCCAACCAGGTGATACGACGGAAGTGGTTGTATTGCGCGACGACAAACCTGTTACCATGAAAGTAACATTTGTTGGTAAATAAATTTATCTATTAGCGCATGCCCAGGCAGCTACTGCCATTGCATACGTACAGTCGTTCATTTCCTTTGGGTTGAGTTTATCAGGAGTATCGGCTTCCGTGTGGTGATACCAAAAATACCGCGTTGTATCAACTTCCAACTCCATCACGGGAATACCCTTTTCGCGCAGAGGACCGGTGTCGGCGCCCCCTTCACCGTCGCGAATTTCAGACGCGCCAATAATCTCCAGATGTTCAAATGCATCAAGGAGATCTTCCTTCAAATCCGGGGGTAGCGTCCCGCTAAACCCTCGTGGACGGAACGTCCCGCCGTCGCATTCAATCCCGGCAACATGATGTTCATTTTTTGTACTATCGGCATAGGCCTGAGCTCCTCTGGTTCCATTTTCTTCATTCGTCCACAGACATAATCGAATCGTTCGTTTTGGTTTCAGGCCCAGTTCACGCATCATTTCAAGAGCACGCCAGGCTACAAAGCATCCTCCTGCATCGTCCATCGCACCGGTGCCTAAATCCCATGAGTCGATATGGCCGCCAATAACTACGATTTCTTCGGGATGTGTTGTTCCCTTCAACTCAATGATAACGTTTCGGGAAGTGGCATTGCTCTCTGAGTGCGATACTAACATCAACTCCAGTTCAATTTTTGCCCCTCTATCCTGCATGCGCTGCAGCAGCAGGGCATCTTCCATTGTAATCGCCGCCGCAGGTATCATAGGCAGTGAATCGTTGTATTTCATCCAGCCTGTGTGCGGCGTCTGCATTCCAAACGGACCAATGCTCCGAACAAGAGAGGCTACAGCCCCATATCGAGCGGCCTCCGATGCTCCCCGATAGCGATATGCAACAGTTTCGCGATACGTGGTAAACTCAACATTCCACACAACTATTTTACCTTTAACCTCGGCTGCGTGAGCTTTGATGTCGTCGAAAGATTTCACCACGTACACTTGCGCCAGAAGCGATGTAGAACCCGTTCCTACAGTTCCGCCCAACCCTGCAATCTTCATGTCTTTATTCAGCTGTCCGTGCATCTTAAGCCATTCAGTGCCGCGTTTCCAGTTGGGGACAGATACGTTCTGAGTTTTAACGTCCCACCCACGACTCTTCATCGTAGCAACTATCCAGTCAATGCCCCTTTCAAGATTATCAGAACCACTGAGACGTTTTGGATAATAATCGCAAAACTCTGCCATCGTGTTCCAAAGGGATGTGTCTGTCCGTGTCCATTGATACATGGCCTCTGCAGCATCTTCGATATCATCGCCAAGCCCGAATGACTGCACGGGTACCACTGCGAATGGAATAAGAAGCAAAAACGCGAGGAGAAAGCAATTACCGATTTTTTTCATGTGATTAGTCCAATTGATACAAGCAAGGCAGCGAACGCCAAACATAGGGAATCGCAGTTACGTCGGCACACACAAAAGCCTGGTAGGTATCTTTGCATCAGGAGAAAGGCTTGATTATGAGCTTTAAAGTAAGAGCGCTCAGACCATCAGAGACAATGTTGTTCATTAAATCGCAATGGGCGTTTTATAAAGACGATCCGCATTGGGTGCCCCCATTGCTAATGGACAGAAAGAAGCTGCTCAACACAAAAGTCAATCCATTTTTCCGCCACGCAGAAATCCAGTTGTTTGTTGCAGAGCAGAACAATCGCATTGTTGGACGCATTGCCGCCATTACAAATGCAATGCATAATGCAACACATCACGATCGAGTAGGATTCTTTGGATTCTTCGAATCAATCCACGATCAGGGTGTTGCCACAGCCTTGTTTACGGCTGCTGAGCAATGGCTCCGCGATAAAGGAATGGACACTATAAGGGGGCCGGTAAATCCTTCCATGAACGATGAATGCGGCCTGCTCGTTCACGGCTTTGATGGTCCACCCGTAGTGCTTATGTCGTACAATCCGCCATACTACGTTAACCTCATCGAAGATGCCGGTTTCGGGAAGGCAAAGGATTTGTATGCCTACCGCGTTACACAGGAAACCTATCGTTCCGACAAGCTAAAACGAATCTTCGATGCGCTAATCGAACGGAAAAAAATCACCTTCCGCTCGATAGACTTTAAGGATAAACATCAGTATCGCCGAGATGTTGAACTTATTAAACACATGTACAATACAGCCTGGCAGCCAAACTGGGGTTTTGTAAAGATGACGGATGAGGAATTCGATTTTCTGGCAAACGACTTAAAGCAAATCGCCGATTCCTCGCTGGTCTTTTTCGCCGAAATAATGGGTGTTCCGGCCGGTTTTATTCTGGCACTGCCCGACATTAATCAGGTGCTGATTCGCAACCGAAAGGGCCGGATTTTGAAGGGGGCTTTGCTACTCCTTACACAAAGTAAAAAAATTGATTTTCTTCGAATCCTCGTTCTCGGCGTGCTGCCCGAATTTCAAAAGTCCGGAGTTGATGCGGCAATGTACTCTGAAATTGGAACGCGGGGATTGAAACGCGGAATTGTTGGCGCAGAGGCAAGCTGGATACTGGAAGACAACGAAATGATGAACCGCGGTTTGACGACGACGATGAATGGCGATCGGTACCGCACCTATAGGATTTACGAGAAACGAATCTGACAAATGAGAAATGGGAAGAGCTTTTGAATTCCGACGCGCCCGCAAAGAAAAACGGTGGGCGAACATGGCAAAGACGTTTACAAAGTTGGGGAAAGAAATCTCCGTTGCTGTTAAACAGGGTGGGGCAGACCCGGAAACGAACCCTCGATTGCGTGTTGTTATTCAAAACGCCAAAGCCGCCAACATGCCCAAGGATAACGTTGAAAATGCAATCCGTAAGGCAACAGCAAAAGATGAAGCCGACCTACAGGAAATTAACTATGAGGGCTATGGCCCCTATGGTGTGGCAATATGGATTGAAACAACAACCGATAACCCAACTAGGACAGTAGCAAATATCAGATCCTATTTCAACCGCTGTAACGGAGCTCTCGGCACTTCGGGCTCACTTGAATTTATCTTCGACCGCAAAGGAGTCTTTACGATTCCTGCAGCTAATATCAACAGAGACAATCTTGAGTTGATGCTGATAGAAAACGGCGCCGATGAAATTCAGGTGGTCGACGACGATCTTGTTGCCTATACATCCTTTGAAGATTTCATTCCAATGCAGCGAGCTTTGGAAACAGGAGGAGTGGACGTTGCGTCTGCAGAGATCCGGCGCATACCAAACAACACTGTTACCGTTTCAGACGACCAAGCCGAAGATGTAATAAAACTCATCGAGCGAATCGAAGACGATGACGATGTACAGAACGTCTTTCATAACATGACTGATTCACAATAACCTTCGACCACCAATTACAAATAAAATGTGCGGAATCGTCGGAGTATTTAATCACCCACAGGCTGCTGTCCTAACCTACTATGCTCTGCATGCATTGCAGCACAGAGGCCAGGAAGCCAGCGGTATTGTTACCGTATTCGAAGACGAAGAGCGTAAACGTTCTCGCTTTGGCGTCCACAAGGGTGAAGGTCTTGTTTTAGATGTCTTTGGCGATTACGATGTATTCGAAAAGACGTTGAAAGGTCGGTCAGCAATCGGACACAACCGATATTCAACAACGGGCAGCAATTCTCTCGCAAACATTCAGCCATTTCATATCAGCTATACAGGGGGCTTGTTTGCCCTGGCCCATAATGGCAATCTTACAAACACCCGACAGTTAAGAACTGCTCTGAAAGAAGATGGCGCCATATTCCAGACCACAACAGACAGCGAAATTTTTCTTCACCTTATTGCACGCAGTAAGAAGAAATCCCAGATAGAACAAATACGCGAAGCAATCTGCACTGCCAAGGGCGCATACTCACTGGTGATGCTCTCAGAAAACGCACTGTATGCATCTCGAGATCCGCATGGATTCCGACCGCTATGCGTTGGCCGTCTGAAGCACGGCGATGAATATGCCTATATCGTTGCCTCTGAATCCTGTGCTCTTGATATTATCAGCGCAGAATATTTGAGAGATGTTGAGCATAATGAAATTCTCGTCATCGACGAACACACAATTCGGACAGGTGAGTTTACATCGCATTACATCGACGATGCAATGGAAGTATCAAGGCATTGCATTTTCGAATACGTGTATTTCTCTCGTCCTGACTCATTGATTTTTGGCAACCAGGTCGATAAAGTCAGACGAAAGTTTGGCAAAGCACTAGCAGAGGAAAGCCCCGTTGAAGGAACGGAAGACGACAAGGTAGTAGTGATCTCCGTTCCCGACTCAGGTAACACTGCAACGCTGGGATATGCACGCGTTAATGAAAAACGCTTTCCCACACGCTTTGAGATTGGATTAATCCGGTCGCACTATGTTGGAAGAACATTCATTGCACCTGGACAGAACAAGCGTGCATTTAAAGTTAAAACAAAATTCAACGTTGTTCGGGGAGTACTCGAAGGCAACAAGGTTGTTGTAGTTGATGATTCAATTGTTAGAGGAACTACATCAAAGGCTCTTGTAAAGCTCATCCGCGAGGCTGCGCCTCGCGAAATACACATGCGAATTACATCGCCCCCTGTCAGATTTCCATGTAAGTATGGGATGGACTTCCCAAGCAAGGAAGAGTTGATTGCTAATCACCACGACTCCGAAGAATCAATTGGCAGGGAGTTGGGTGTAGACACTCTGCGCTACCTCAGTGTGCAGGGCATGATGGACTCGGTCCCGCACGAGCCAGGTGTTGGATATTGCACGTCATGCTTTACGGGCGAGTATCCGGTTGAAATAGATATTTATGCAGACAAGGAAGTAACCGAAGATTAGGACGATTTTCGTAAAGAGAATTCTGAATATGATTAGGAAAGATGAAAACGGAATTCCGCTTCCACGAAAAAATGGATGGGTGTACATTTTTATCGCATTTGCATTTCTTGCGCTAGTCGGTCTTACGTTAAGCTTGCTATACAGAGATATGCCGAAGCAAGGCGACATTATTGCGCGGGAAAAGACAAAAAGAGCCAAACACGTCCGGTATGCAATTGTCTTTTCGCGTGTCAGCAGCGCAGATGCAGATTCTGTGATTGCACGTATCCGCGCCGATGTGGGATCGGATTCAAACACTACCGATCTCATCGTAGGTTCGCCTGTTGTAGATCCGTGGTCTGCATCGATGAGTGAGTATGAACGCAATCTGCGCAGAGCAATGAGCGAAGCAAACTACCTTGATGTTGGAAAGCAAACACAAATAGTATCGATGGTTGCCGGGCTTCTTGTAAAAAGTCATCTGCCTGCAACCATTTATTTCATTGGCAAACTCAACCCGGTAGAATCAGTAAATTTTGTTAGCAGAACACAAGGAACTGTAGCCGGAATCGATCTGAGAAATTCTTCATTTGGTCCTGTGAGCACGGTGTTCTTCCTGCGTCCGGCAGCAGATACCACAAACATTCGATACGTTAGTCTGTTTAAAGGCAGAACATTCAGCGTCGAAACCAAATAATTGAATTATTTGGCAACAATCAGAATTTCTGTGCGACGGTTCAGGCTGCGCCCAAAATCTGTTTTGTTGTCGCCAATCGGCTTCGACGGGCCAAACCCAACGGTCTGAATTCTTCCTGCATCAATGCCCTTTTGCACTATGAAGGCTTTTACGCTTTCCGCACGGGCTTGCGAAAGAGTATTGTTATGCTTCAGCGGACCTTTATTATCGGTGTGCCCTTCCACACGTATCCGAACAGCCGGACGCAGACGCATAAAGTCGACTAGCACGTTCAACTCATCAACCTTCTTGCTCAACTGCGCGCTGTTAGTTTCAAACAGCAAGTTCTCGATAATAAACTTTCTTCCTATCTCCACAATCGGAATCATTCGTTTCACCAACTCTTTCTTGTTCTCATCGAGAATGGAAACATTGATGGAATCCGATGTAAGTCTTGTATCCGACCGATACGAGACGGCGTAGAGATTTGTTAACTGTGTTGAATATTGGTCTAATATTCTGGAAAAAGGCTGCCTGATATCGAATAACGCTCCTCTGTTGCCAGCAGACAATTGGGCATATTCCTTAAGCTCCGGGGAAGCGATGCAGAACAGCCTCACATCATTCTGCTTCAGCAATTCAATGGTAGTTTCCGTACTCATATACGTTCTGCCGTTCCCACGCTCACCAATCTGATGGTAAGGGGCATCGGTTACTAATACGATGACGCGGTTCGCTGCCGGACTCCATTTAGACTTTACTCCTTCGACAATAGCCTCTAAAGCATTCTCTTTCTCGTCGAAGCCTCCAGATGCAAAGACCTTGCTAAGCCATCCCAAGAATTCTTTAACATCGGTTGTTGGTTGGTATGAGGTCTCGATTATATCTGAAAATAATATCAGACCGAGCCTGTACTCAATGCCCCTTGTTCTTAGAGTGTCGACAAATTTTTCGATGTTATTCTTTACACCGTTGATGTATGCCTGCATGGTACCAGTAACATCAACAAGAAAAACAAAATCCACAGGTATTCTGTCTCTGATATCTATTTTATCAATAGACAGTACAGGTTTTGCGACACCATTTTCGATAACCGTTAAGGTACTAGGGTCAATGTGTTCCATGGCCCTTAAACTGTCGTCGTACACTTCCACAATCAGCTTAACCAACGGGAATTTGGTAATGTCGACGTTTTGAATCGTCATCTTTACGCCGGTTAATGTCGACGTAATTTTCGCCTCTTCTGCCGCGCGTTTTACACGCGCTACGGAGTCTTGCCTAAGTGAATCTGAGATTTGACTTTTACCAGCATAGAGAATATGATTACCAAGAGTAATGGTAAAAAGAAAAAGGGCGAACGATACGCACGCCCTTTCAATAATCATAGAACTGATCGAAAGCATTCTTAGAAGTTCAGGCGTAGCACCGGAGAAACCATAAAGAAATTGTCAAGTTCGTAAGGGCGTACAGACCTTAGCGGAGTACTGTACTTTCCTTCCAGCATAAACCAATCGCCGAGGATAGGTACATAAACCCTTCCAAGCAGAACTTGGTTAGCAAACTGTAAGCTCAAACCAAAAGGGAACGAACCCTGATTACGATATTCAATTTTTGCATAAATCCAGTCGCGGGCAACTACAGGGTGATACTTGATTAAACCCGTAACGCCATCAACAGCGAGATATGAACGCTTATTTACAGTGTCGCTGAATACAGCGGCTTCCTGAACCTCTACATAGTTAACTCCGAGGTCTATTCTAAAAAAGTTTTCGGGCCCCTTAGCCCCCACCCAGAGGTTATAGAACAATGTTGCCTGTCCGGTAGAGCGCAACAGAGGTGCAATTGCATACGGATCTTCGTTGTAGCCAGGTGCAAAGATCAATCTCGTACCCATATCGTATCTGTAATACGTAGTAGGATCGATGGGATCTACCGAAGAAATACCTTTGAGGGGAAGCTCCATGTTGAGCGACACACCGACTCTCGGGTGCATGGGAAGGTGAAAGTCAATTCCTGCAACGAGCTTGCCACCGGCGCCTGCATTTAATTTCCGTCCAGGAATAAAGTCGAGCAATCGTTCCTGACCATCCAGGGCGCCTGTGAGGCGATATGCCATTCCTAACCGTGCATTGAGAAGGTATGGTATGGCACGGCGTGTATCCGGATCGGTGTTGGTATACAGTGGACGTTGCAATTGAACGCGGGCTTCACCAGAAGACCAATAATGATACCCAACCTGATCTGTGCCAATACTCGATTTCAACCAAAATCCACTCTTACCGATTTTTAATGTTTGTTCGAAGGCCGACAGTGTAAACGCATGCGTAACATTCGTTGGCTCCATGTAGTTGATGATCTCGTCGGCCTGAGGCGCCGATGGCGGCTCTGATGGAGGAATGTCTACGAAGCAGTATGGTCGTTTAGGGTCTGCAATCTTAAAGGACAGTTTTCGCATATTCTGCGCAATTTCCTGCGCAACCATTTTCTCTGTGCCGCATTCAATGAGAATCAGATCGAACTCTGGTTCAGGTAAATCCTGGCGAATAGGCGCCGACGTGATAATAATGTTCGTCTGATCCAGCTTGGACGGATCGTACCCCGTAAGAGCAAATGTCTGCTTGATTTGAATTTGCAGGTCTGGCTCGCAAACACGCCACCGTGGAAAGTACTGGAGAATTTCCGGGTCAATCGTTTTCAACTGTTCAACGATTCGCTCCAAAGACTGCCCCTTCCCAGGAGTGACAACCCACAAGGATGCAGCACAAACAACGAGAGTTAGAAGAAGTAACGTTCGTTTCATTATTTATCCATTCTCTTTTCGGTAAGGGGCTTGTTAGAAGTTGAAAATGAATCGAAGGCTTGGGATTACAACAGAATTAGTCTCCCACGGGTGCGGATCGCGCAAAAGCGGAGAGAAGACTTGTACATCGAGCCTCATTGCAAAATTCTGCATGATGGGAATCTGCAGCCATGCAAGGGACAACAACGACTCATCGAAATACGACAATGAGAAGCCAACTGGAGTAGACCATGCAGTCGTCATAAAGTCAATTCGTCCGGATATACCGCCAATGGTCTCAGTTGCCACCTTTTTGTATTCTACACTATCAGGAATCGATGCATCGACAGCCCAAGATTCCATGCCATACAACGTACCGCCTAACCGCATACGGAACGAAAACTCTTTGTCGATTTGAACAGCAAACGAGTATTGTAACGATGCATGATATCGAACAAGGTAATCTTCGTTTCTTTGCGTCTCCGGATTATACCGCATATAGTTGCTTTGTTTAGCATCATCAAAGACGTAGCTCGTAGACAAGTTGAACACGCCTGACTCGCTGACGACTTTAATCGGGAAATCAAACGCGCCGCTCACGCCAAGTCCGGCATAGGTCATCGTCCGCGTGTTGCCAAAAGTTGTAGATATGGACGACCAACCGTTTGTTGGTAAAATCAGACCCAATCTGGACGACCCCCATAGTGCATTAAGCGTCAGGCGTTCACTCCAAACGGACGGGTAGTTAATTGCCTCCAGCCCATAGCGTAATTCGACTCCATAAATCGGCAGGCTGGAGTTCATCGCTACAGTACTGTCGAGTTCATCCGTTCCTGTGCCCTGAGCAGAAGCTGCCGACGCTTTGCGCTGATACCTGCGATAGGAAACTCCGTCGGCAACACTTACGATGACTTCATTATTGTTCTGATAATCCTGCGGCAATCCCTCTGATACCCTGATGTACGTTTGAACATCGTCTTCCGATATTCCCATGGTATTGCCGTACCGTTTCCTTGCAAACCTTATTCCCTCTTCGCCTATCCCCTGTGCTTCGGGCGTAACATTTTCATAGTTCCCCTGAATAACCTGATTCTCAAGAAATTCCAGAAGGCTGGCTGCTGCAGTTCCGCCTAGTACTTCACGCCCTTTCTTCACTACGGCATTTACCAAGACAGGTTCATCAAGCAGTTTCGACTGAAGTTCCGTTGCAAGAAAAATATCTGTTGGTGGGTCAAGGTCGTCCTTGATGCCATAGTAGCTTTCAGAGTTCCGCTGTGTTAGCAAGCCAATTACCTGAAACGGTTCGCCCTGTACGCGCCTGGTTGTAACAACGTATGCTTTTTTGAACTGGGCTCGTTCCCATGCCACGCGTTGCGTGTAGTATCGCTCGTAGGCCTTGCAGCCCTTTTCACGGAGGAGCCTCTGGATTTCCTTGTCATCCATTCCTTCGCCGCCGGTAAGAACGTAACTTTCAATATCATCCTTCGATTTACATTCCTGAGCTTCGGAGTTAAGGTCCGGTTCTTTGGGACCTAACAGAATATTCAAACCTGGTACACCAGTTTCTTCATCGCTAACCTTGAAGACGGATACCATACCGTATCTCCAGTTTTTGAACCTGAGGAGAAGATTCTTGACTGCTGAATTTTGTTGCGCTATGGCAGGTACTCCAGCCAAACAAATCACCAGAAACATCAATACTGCTCTTCGCAATCGAGTCATAGACGGCCCTATAGCGTGTGTGTTTACTTTGTACTAATTACTGACCGACACAGTTTTTGTTAGCTGCCGCGGTCGGGATTCTGCTCCCTGCGATCTTGCGCTCGCAGAAATTGTTATTGCTACATTCCCTTTCACCTGTCCGCGTGTGAGTGGGAATTTGGGACCTTGAAGCTTCAAAACAACTTCGTAATTCATTCCGGAAACCTTCCTCGGCTTTCCAACGACGATTGCCTTGTAAGTCTGGCTCGTTTTCATATCCCGTACAGTTGCACTGCTGACGGCAACATTAACTTCACCGACATCGGCTCGCTCTGTTTCACTGATGCTTGGTGGCCGAATCAATATCCCAACAACTTTGAACTCACCGCTCATGTTGTCGACAATCGGCTCCGACCTCATGTCTGTTGTAATTATCACGGGCTTTTTAAGACCTACTTCACCAGATCCACTAAAGAGTTCAACGGTTTCATTCGAGCGGGGATCTTTCCACCCAATTGTCAGTTGTACCTTGTCTGTTCCCGGCGGCACTATGATTTTATCCGTAGCCTGAACAGCAAGCTTGCGGAAGGGCGCAATTTGTGAGCCCCCTCCCATATTAAACTGCATGATGAATTCATTGGGTTTGATAGTATTACCCGAAGATGGACTGGCAACAAGCTCGATATTATCGCCCCACGATGCCTCAAGCACAGATTTGACTTCGTCTTCGTTTGTAATCTTTGATGGGTATACAAACACCGAACACTGTACCAGCTCTGAGCGCTTGGATTGGTTTCGCTGATAAATCTCGAACACATACGGTTCTTCTCGGGGTGCAAGGTTTCCGGCTATGGGAATTTCAAGCGTTTTAGAAATCCATTTTGTTGCACCGTCCGAAGAACTGACGGTTGCTCCCGAACCACCAATTGTAGCCTGCCCAGGATTCTTTTCAAACTCCGTTTGCCCGTTTGCCGGAGTTACCTGCATTGGCAGTACAAGCTTGGAAAGTTTATCAAACACGCGAACAGTTGTTTCTATATCGGCAATCTTTGGGTCTGTAATCTGTGGCGTAGGTTTCAGCACACGGATGTTGAACTCTATTTCGCCCTGGTTTTGGCGGAAGGCAGTTTCTGCCTTGATACCAGGAGTGGTAAGCTTAACAATAGCGCCGTACAACCGAATTCTGGCCTTCGCAGGAAGTTCTTCTGTAGAATCGGAAAGAGCAGCAAGCTTTTGTTCGAATTCTTCCAAACTTGTTCGTACTAGCTCTGCGCTGGGGAGTCCATCCGTTGTCTTGAGCAACTCCTCACGCACCTTAATTAAGTCTTTAACCTTTAATTGAACAGTACCAATATTTACCTTTTCTTCCGGATCGATGTCGTAGCCTTGTCCTTCTTTTACCGATACTCCGAGAATCTTGTTTGTCTGCGAAGAAAACTTGAGCTTGTACCAACCGGCATCCCTGGGTTCGAAGTTGACAACAAAGGTTCGTTTTTTTCTCGATGCTTCGGCTCCAAGAGTTTCTGTTTCCAGTCTTGAATAATAATATTCCGGTTCGGTGATTTTGCGCGGCTTGAATGTTGTTTCCGTTGCGGGATCGTACGTAGCGTCAAGTAGGATTTGCTGAACACTATCAACAAACGCCTTTGGATTACTCGAAATCGTTGAATATCGCTCGTCGATCTTATCCTCCATTTTTTTATAATTAAGTTTCAGTTGCGAACTATCTTTAAGCGCCCACTCTGCCGGGTCCATGGGAACGGTTTCATCCTTATTCGAGCTGTAAAGGATTTCGTACTTCAAGTCGGTAACATTTGAAAGGCGTAAGAATCTCTTTAATCGCCCAATATATTCTTCAGGCTCCTCGCCTTCCACTGTTTTTAGATTCGACGATACGTCCGTGATACCAACTTCCACGAGATACTTGCGTTCTGCCTTGATATCTACACCACCCATCAACTCTTTGATGTTAACGTTGGGCGGAGGAATCGTTATTTGGTCCTGGGGACGTGTAGTGATACCTTCGGTACCAGCACCTACCTGAAGCTGAGAGAGGATGCTTTCTACAATGCGCATCGACTCCTTCTGCTTCTTGATAAGATGCTCCTCGGCTTCGTCTCGCTCAACAATAATGATGAGGAGCTCAAGGATAACGGCAAGGTACAACACAAAGTAAACCTTGCCGGCGCCGCCTTTAGACATGTTAGTCTCCCATTACTCTATAATATTCTTGCATTTCCGCCACTTTGCAGATAGGAACAATCATCCCGTCTACTTCGGCAAGACTCCCGCTTGTTTCCATGCCAACCGAATTATTTAGGCGTCTCAGTCTGTGCAACTGGAACAACTGCAGCTCCGGAAGCAACTGTCGGTGCAGTTGTTGCCGACTCACTGACTGACGTCATGGAAGACTTCGTCGATTTATAACCGCTGCACGAAGCCTTGTCACTGGCCGACATCGATGCCTTTTTTGCATCTGAACAATGGTCATCTGAAACAGTTGTAGCAGCAGTCGTCGCAGTTGCTGGTTTCACATCGGCACTTGCAGTAGCTGCAGATTTCGCTGCTTCGTTGTTTGCAACTGAAGCCGGTTTCACAGCATGATTCGTTGCAGTCCCCGTTGTTGATTCATTTGATGCCTTCGAGGCTTTCATCGGCTCACCACACCTAACGCCCGCACTTGCCACGGCAACCATAGCAAAGGTTGTGGCAAGTATCGCTGCCAAAACACGCATTTTCATAATAATGATCCTTAAATAAAAGTGACAGACTACCTTTTGTTCACATCAGGAAGACTCAAAAAATAGCCTCTTGGCGCGGTTTAACCAAAGAAAATTATGTACTTGAGTACCGCGCCTTGCTGAAACAGGTTACCCTGGAATCTATTGTATCGGTTACGAGCAGCCGGTTGTTTCCCCACAGTCCTCGCAAACCATACAACTTCCGTTTCTGCGCATCCTGCTGCTGGAGCATCGTGGGCACTGGTCGCCTGTATAGCCAAGCAGTCTTAGGTTAACGCCAGACGCTACAGATTTCGAGCCCGGTTTGGGTCCGCCTTCGGGACCCACTTCAAGTGGCGGACGATACGATTCCGGGTCCTGCACCCGTATGGCTCCATGTGGGACATCGGACGGCGGCGGTTCAATTGATGATGGTGCAGGATTGACTTCGTCGACGGCTTTAACGTGGACGAAATCTGTGCGATCAAGATAGTCGTAGCCAAGAGTTCTAAAGACGTAGTCAATCATCGACGTAGCATTCTTGATAGCTTCATGTCCTTCTACAAAGCCAGCCGGTTCAAAGCGTGTAAATGTAAATGTGTCTACGAGTTCGTTCAGGGGCACTCCATACTGAAGCGCTTTTGAAGCAAGCACTGCAAAACAGTTCATCAGCCCCTTGAATGAAGCCCCTTCCTTATACATGTCGATGAAAATTTCACCCAGAGTTCCATCTTCATATTCTCCCGTGCGAAGGTATACCTTATGTCCGCCAACGGTGGCTTCCCGGACGTAGCCGTGACGCCGCTTTGGCAGCCGACGCCGTTCGGCTCTATGGTATACACGTTCCCGAATTACCTCATATACTTCCTTCGGACCCTTGGACTCGTCGAGTGTATCCTCGTCGCCGAGCATTACAACTTCGTTATAGTTATCCGCGCTGGCATTAAGTGGCTGCGAGAGCTTGGATCCATCGCGGTACAGTGCAATTGCTTTTATCATCATCTTCCACGATTCAATGTGCACTTCTTCTACCTGATCGATGGTAGCCTCTCCCGGCATGTTGATGGTCTTTGATATTGCTCCGCTGATGAATGACTGCGCTGCAGACATCATTCTTACATGTGCCATGTAGTCGATATAGCGTTTCCCATCCTTGCCGCATCTGTTGGCACAATCGAAGATTGGCAGATGTTCAGCTAAAATGTGCGGGGCGCCCTCTATCATCATCGTACCGCAGATAAAGGTATTGGCGGCATCGATTTCTTCAAGCGAGAATCCGAGTTCCTCGAGAATACTGAAGCCGGGATCATCGAGCTGTTCGTCGCTGAATCCCAACCTGTGGCATAGATCGTCGCCAAGTGTAAACCGGTTAAACACAAAACGCATATCAAACGCAGTGGTCAGCAAGTCGTTGATATGGTCTATTACCTGATCCGTAAGACCCTTGTGCCTGAGCGATGCTCTATTGATGGCGGGACAACCCGTAAAGGTTCCATTACCCTTGCAATATTTAGCAATATCGTCAATTTGTTTATCAGTGTACCCAAGCCTGTGCAGCGCCTTGCTGACGCTTTGATTCACAATTTTGAAGTATCCGCCGCCCGCTAACTTTTTGAATTTTACTATTGCAAAATCGGGCTCTATGCCTGTTGTATCGCAGTCCATAACAAGCCCAATGGTTCCCGTTGGTGCGATTACCGATACCTGTGCGTTTCTGTACCCGTATTGCTCGCCAAGTTCCAGGGCTCTGTCCCACGTAGCGTGCGACGCCTCGAGCAGCTCCGGCAAACAAAGGTCCTGATCTATACCCATGGGGTAGATAGACAGCCCCTCATAATCCTTTTCGCTGCCATTGTATGCCGCGCGCCTGTGATTGCGTACAACACGCAGCATCGCATCCCGATTGTTTTTGAATTTGGGAAAGGGGCTAACGTCGCGTGCCATTTCCGCCGACGTTGCATAAGCTTCTCCAGTTAGGATTGCCGACAATGCTCCGCAGATCGAAAGCGCCCTTGGCGAGTCGTACGGTATGCCCATAATCATCAGCACAGTACCGAGGTTGGCATATCCTAAACCGAGAGTGCGGAAATCGTAACTTTTTTGAGCAACGTCTTTTGAAGGGAACTGCGCCATCAAGACGGAGATTTCGAGGACTACCGTCCACAGCCGAATAGCATGCTGGTAATCGTCTACATTGAAACCTCCGGTGGCTTCATTGTAAAAATGTTTAAGATTCAGCGAAGCAAGGTTGCATGCCGTGTCATCGAGAAACATATATTCCGAACACGGGTTCGACGCATTGATGCGGCCATCTGCCGGGCACGTGTGCCATTCGTTTATGGTTGTGTCGAACTGCAGACCCGGATCGGCGCTTTTCCAGGCACTCATATTAATCTTATGCCATAAATCCCTGGCGCGCACAGTTGCTATCTTGGATTTGTCTGTTCTCCATACCAAATCCCATGTGCTGTCTTTAAGCACTGCTTCCATGAAATCGTTGGTAACGCGAACAGTATTGTTTGAATTCTGTCCGGCCACGGTGATGTATGCTTCACCTTCGTAATGCGTATCAAATGTGTCGAAATCGAGTGATGTAAAACCCTGAGCAACTAAATCCAGCGTTCGTCTGACGGTGTTATACGGCACACCGCGGTGCAGTGCCTTACGAATCAGCAAATCGAGAGTATGGTTGACGTGAGGATCTGCGCCATGAGCATAGGCTTCATCCATTATTGCCTGTAAGAACGTTGCACAGATACGGGATCCGGCAACCAGAGAAGCAACTTTTTCTTCTTCCTTTGCTTTCCATTCAATGAACTTTTCTATGTCGGGGTGATCGACATTAACAATCACCATCTTAGCGGCACGCCTGGTTGTTCCGCCACTTTTTATGGCGCCTGCAGCGCGATCGAAGATCTTGAGGAACGACATTAAGCCAGACGATACTCCACCGCCTGACAGCTTTTCCTTTTCTCCGCGAAGACTTGAAAAGTTGGTACCAGTACCCGATCCATATTTGAAAATGCGGGCCTCGCGTGTAGCAAGGTCAAAGATGCCCCCTTCATTTACCAAATCGTCGTTCACCGACTGTATGAAGCACGCATGCGGCTGCGGATGACTGTATGCATCGGTTGAGCGTGAGAGTCGTTTTGTATCGGGATCGACGTAGTAGTGACCCTGTGCAGACCCCGTAATTCCGTATGCAAAGTGCAATCCGGTATTGAACCACTGTGGCGAATTAGGTGCAGCCATTTGCTTGAGAAGCATATAGGCAACTTCATCATAAAATGCCTCTGCATCTTCTGGTGTATCGAAGTAGCCGTACTTCTCGCCCCACCACTGCCAGCATCCTGCAAGACGATGAACAACTTGCTTGATAGACCGTTCTGGACCAGTTATTGGCTCACCCTTTTCATTGGTAAGCTGATTACCATTCTCATCAAGTTGTGGTACACCAGCTTTACGGAAATATTTCTGAGCAAGAATATCTGACGCCATCTCCGACCATTGCTCTGGTACTTCGATGTTGTCCATCTGAAATACCGTCTTGCCATCTGTCCCTCGCAATATCGAAGTGCGGATTGAATAGGTGAACTGATCGAAAGGACTCACACCTATTGATGTAAATCGTCGCGCTATTTTCATGAATCCTCCACGTAATTTATTAGCGACGCTACCGCCGCGGTTTGGCATTTACCAACCGCTGAAAAAACGAATTATTTGAAAAACTGAGGTGGGAACTATCTGTGAACTACCTCCATTGCCACAGATAGTAATTACCAAAATAATCTGATTAAATAATGCCGTCAATCTTCATTGGTTTGTGTGGAAAAAAATGGTGAGCTTACATTCATGATGACCTTTGATACCTGGCTGTTTTACGCAATTAACCACGAACTCTCAAATTTCGTATTTAATGCTGTAATGCCCATCGTTACTAGCACGGCGTACTGGAGACCAGTGTATGTTATTGCCATTATTTGGTTGATTTGGAAAGGGGGCATGCGAGGACGTATTTGTGCTGCCACACTTGTAGTTGCAGTTGCAGTACTTGATCCGGCGAGCACGTATCTTCTAAAACAGCCTATCTCGAGACTGCGTCCGTACGATGTACTGTCGGACGTGCACCTACTCGTTACCAGCGGAGCAGGTTCCTTCCCTTCCAATCATGCACTTAACAACACGGCAGCAGCAGTTATACTCAGCCATTTTTACCCAAAGCAGCGATGGGTTTGGTGGACCATTGCTATTACCGTGAGCTTTTCGCGGATATACTGTGGTGTGCACTGGCCAACCGATGTGATAGCTGGTATGGCAATTGGCGCTATTGCCGGACTTGGTTTTGTAAAACTCGCTGAATGGCTGCAACGCCGCTTCTTGCTGCACCTTCAATCGTAGCGGGCAAACCAGTGTTAGTCCAATCGCCTGCTATACCAATGTTCTCGGGCAACAGACCGTAGTCGACAACACGCTTCGATCTTTCATCCGGCTTGAAGAGTGGTGTTGCTGTTTTTTCTTTTAATACCAGACCGTGCTGCAACACACTACCTGTCATTGAAGGAAATGCATTGCGCAGCTCTTCATCGCATCGTGTAATAAGTGTATCGGAATCCTGTCCGACAACATCGGATGCTGCAGAAATCGTGATGGCTACTAACTGACCCTGCCGATTGTCCTTATTAAACACCCACTGTACAAGTGTACCCACCATTGCCACAAACGGCTCATCGAGCCATGGCTGACTGTACCATAGGTACACGTTTACAATCGGCGAAACCTCAAAGTCGGAAATACCTGCCGATGGAAGCAATCTCTTAAGCGCATGCACAGGTATGCACGTTACCACAGCATCTGTAGCGATGGTTGTTCCATCATTAAGTGTTACGTGAGTGATTCTTCCGTTTTGAATTGCAAAAGACTCTGCCCGTGACTTCAGCAGAACAGCACCGCCATGCTCAGCAATCCACGACGTTACTGGCGCCGTCAGATCTCCCAGCGTAGTAGCCGGAAGTATAAGTTTCGAATTCTCGCCCCCTGAAAAAAATGCCAGCTTCATCACAGCAATGAGCATTCCTGAGTCGGCCGTTTCTAATGGCGAGTTCAATGTGGCTAGGATAAGGGGCTTCCAAAACGCATTGATTGCATCAATGGGCTGCCCGTGCTTGTTCAGTAGCTCCATGCACGTAGCATCACCGGGTTGGATCCGATTTAGTAGCACCATTAAAGCAAAACGTATGATTGAAAACCGCGACGACAGTGGCAGGCTCTGCAAGCGCAGTATGCCCGCTGCAACACCGAATATGCCGGGAAGTTTCGATGCATCAAGGACGCTACGTTTACCGTTTACATCAACAAACACAACCCGAAGCGCGCGCTGCCATTCCAACAAATGATGTGTATTAAGTTTTTTTAGTATCGACAACGTCTGATGATAGCAACCCATAAGGAGGTGCTGGCCGTTATCAATCTCGGTTGAAGTGTGTTTGTCTATAAAACTGTGAGCGCGGCCACCCAGGTACTGTCGCTCTTCAACCAGCGTAACGTGACGTCCACGCTCAACAGCTTCCACTGCCGCGGCAATGCCGGCCCAACCACCTCCGATAATTACAAGTCGGGTTCTTTCGCTCATGGACGGCAATTTGCATCAACGGCACGAACAGATGAACCATGCCGCAACACCATGCCGGGTATCAAGAGATACCCGGCATGGTGTTGGAACGGTTTAAAAATCACCTGTACATATCTTTGCGGTTCTGCGGGAGTGGCGGAATTGGCAGACGCACCAGACTTAGGATCTGGCGGGGCAACCCGTGGGAGTTCGAGTCTCCCCTTCCGCACCCTTCCAAATTGATCACTCGGAGTATGCACGTTGCAAAGGACTCTCACCACAGTTGATGGATGCCGTCGGGAGATTCAGATTTCCTTGACTTTGTCGGACCTGCGACCTCACTTTGATACCGCATATCAGAAGGCGCAGTCGGGAATCTCTCTTCCAGGATTCAGAAAGGGTAAGGTCCCGATTTCAATTGTCAAACAAAAGTTTGGACGTGAAATCGAAGCTGAGGCCCTCGAATCAATTGCCGATGAGGAGTTCAGGCGTTATGCATCGGAGGAGTCTCAACGAGTTGTGGGACATCCCACGCTTTCAGACATTTCAAAATCGAGCGACGGCGTCACGTTTACGATTGGATTCGAAATCATGCCCGACTTTTCATTGGGCGATTACAGAGGACTCAACGTTCAGCGGTTGGTGAGGGTGGCAAGTGAACAGGACGTACAAGATGAGATTGACAGAATCTGCCTGCGCGCCGCCTCGTTTCAGCCTGCCGAAGAAGTTACCGATCCGATGCACGTCGTTACAATCACGCTTAACGAATTGGATAGGGATACGAGCCTGCCCGTGATCGGCGCTGAATCGAAAGAACAGCGTGTGTTTCTCGACGACGACAACATCGATCTTCATCTGAGGAATTCCATTCAGGGCTTGAATACTGGTGATTCATTTCAGTACATAGCAGAAACCCCGGACGAGAATACCCAGCCCCCTTCATATCGGGTTACAGTTACTGATATCCAAAAGGTAGTCCCCGCCGAATTCAATAATGAATTCGTCGAGACAGTGTCGGCAGGTAAGTTTCATACAACCGAGGAATTGAGAAGCGACATTGACCGACAGCTCAATGAGTATTTCCTGCAGGCATCGCGTGATAGCCTGGAAAACCAGCTTGTAGATCAACTCATAAAGGACCATACGTTCGACGTTCCAGGATCCCTGGTTCATTCTGTGATTCATCAATTGTTTGATGATTTCAAAAAACGAAATGAAGGGGCTCCCGGACTGGAAAACGTTACCGCGCACGATCTTGAACACGAATTTCAACCTGCTGCAGAGCGAATCGTCAGATGGGAGCTAATTCGAGATAAAATTATTACGGCCGAAAACATTGAACTAACCGACGACGACGCCACGTCGGCTGCAGGAAGATTTGGAATAACGGAAGATCAGATGCGAATGGTAATGCGCCAAAACCGAAATGTTGCAGACCAGCTCCTTGCCGAAAAGGCTGTTCAGACGCTGATAGATTATGCTATTATCACAGACGTTAATGTAGATTCGTAAACGCAATTTCCACTATTAGCAGCAGATAATGACAGGTCAACTTGTTCCAATGGTCGTTGAGCAAACCTCTCGTGGAGAAAGGGCTTACGACATTTACTCGCGCCTTCTTAAAGAACGCATCATCTTCATTGGCACACCAATTGATGACTACGTAGCCAGCCTTACGATTGCTCAGTTGCTGTTTTTACAGAGCGAAGATCCCCAGAAGGATATTTCGCTGTACATAAACTCTCCTGGCGGCAGTGTGTCTGCGGGGATGGCTATTTACGACACAATGCAGTTCGTGAGACCTGATATATCAACAATTTGCGTTGGTATGGCAGCCTCTATGGCACAGGTTCTCCTGTGTGCTGGAGCTGGTGGAAAACGTTTTTCACTGCCAAACTCACGCGTGATGATGCATCAGCCACTGGGTGGTACTCAGGGTCAGGCAACGGACATTGAGATTTACACGAAGGAAATGCTTCGTACCAGAGATATGCTGTATGGCATCATTGCTAAACACACGGGTAAGGACTACGAAAAAATCAAGCATGATGCAGATCGGGATAACTACATGACGTCGCAGGAAGCTCTCGAATACGGCCTTATCGATAAGATTTTGGAACGAGCACATTCAGACTCAAAGCCTGCATCGTAAAAGTTTCGGGCAGCAGTAGAAACTAAAGAGGGTATTATGGCAACAACCGACAGTGGTCACCCAGAAGAGCTGCATTGTTCGTTCTGCGGCCGCAGTTCTCGTGAGGTAACGAGTCTCATTGCAGGCAAGGGCGCATATATGTGCGATATATGCGTCCAGAATTCAGTTGAAATTCTTAGAAAGAACCAACCAACGCCTACTCTCGGAAGCGATCTGGGTTCGCTTCCAAAACCGTCTGAAATCAAGGCACAACTTGATGCCTACGTTATCGGTCAGTTTGCCGCCAAGGAAGTCCTCTCTGTTGCTGTATACAATCACTATAAACGCATTCAGGCAGAAGGTCTCGTAAGCCCCTTCGATGATGTTGAAATTGAAAAGAGCAACATTCTGCTTCTCGGTCCAACTGGTACGGGAAAGACACTGCTGGCTCAAACACTAGCACGAATTCTGGATGTTCCTTTTGCCATCGCCGATGCTACTACACTCACAGAGGCAGGATATGTTGGCGACGACGTAGAATCAATCATCGTCAATCTCCTTCAGAATGCAGATTACAATGTCGAGAGAGCTGAAAGGGGCATTATATACGTTGATGAAATCGACAAAATCACGCGAAAGAGCGATTCTGCTTCAATCACTCGCGATGTATCCGGTGAGGGCGTTCAGCAGGGTTTGTTGAAAATTCTCGAAGGAACGGTAGCCGGTATTCCTCCCAAGGGCGGACGCAAGCACCCTGAGCAGCCCTTAATTTATGTTAATACACGCAACATTCTGTTCATTTGCGGCGGAGCTTTTGAAGGTCTGGAGAAGATTATTACCCGTAGAATGAGACCCGCTTCGATTGGCTTTACAGCAGGTGTTAATTCTACTCCCGAAGAAACATCAAAATTGCTTCGCAATGTTGAGCCTGAAGATTTGATGCGATTTGGCTTCATTCCGGAATTCATCGGACGTTTGCCGGTAGTAACAGCCCTCGACCCGCTGAGCGACGAAGCCATGATGGATATTCTTACTACTCCGAGAAATGCATTGGTAAAGCAGTATCAGAAGTTGCTGTTGCTGGAAGGCATACAACTAGACTTCGATCACGATGCATTGCTGTGGATTGTGTCCAAGGCTAAGTCGCGCCGTACAGGCGCACGGGCACTGCGCGGTGTGATGGAAGAAATTATGAATCCAATTATGTATGAGCTTCCGGATAAGACAAATATCCGCAGGTGCATTGTAACAAAAGATACAGTCGAACGAAAAGGTCCGCCGCTCCTCGAAGTAACGGAAGCCGCAAAGAATTCAGCTCGTACCGGCGCCTGAGATTCTTCTAATGAGCAATAATTATGGTCTGCACGGCGCGCACACGCTCGGCAGATAACTGTACCGTGTAGGTACCTGACGTCTTAGTTTAACAATGGCATAAAAACCGGGATGTGATTTAGAGGTTATAGTAGCTTTGCCAAATGAAGGAATATGTACTGGCAGCCTTGGCGTCGCTTATCATTTTCACACCATTTCTTGGTTCGGTGAGATTGTTTGATTGGGATGAAATCAACTTTGCCGAATGCGCCCGCGAAATGATTGCCACAGGTGATTACCTGCATGTTAAAATAGACTATCAGTCATTTTATGAGAAGCCGCCCTTCTTTATTTGGGTACAGGCCGCCTCTATGAAGATGTTTGGTGTGAATGAATTCGCGGCGCGCCTCCCAAACGCTCTTGTGGGTGTTGTTACTATGCTCGTTATTATAGCAGTTGGTAAACGTTTTTATGATGTCAAATTTGGTTTGATTTGGGCATTAACCTATGCGGGGTCGTTATTGCCGCACTTTTACTTCCGCTCCGGAATTATCGATCCTCTGTTTAACCTGTTCATATTTCTAAGTGTATACTTTCTCTTTAAAGCGTCTGCTACACGTCTCATTGTCAATTCAACAATTGCGGCAGTGTTTGCAGCATGTGCAGTAATGACGAAGGGGCCTGTAGGATTAGGCTTGGCAGGTTTAACGGCATTGATAGCCTGGAATCTTCCAATTTCCGGAAGCTGGACGGTCGTAGCACGTCGGCTTGTACGTTCGGTGCCTGCGCTAGCATATTTCGTTGTTATCACAACAGCTCTCTCGTCGGTTTGGTTTTTAATTGATTACATACAAAACGGACCTTCATTTGTTCTTGAAAACATTAACTATCAAATCAGACTATTAACGACTGGTGAGGCCGGGCATGCACAACCGTTTTGGTATCACCCTGTAGTTGTGCTGCTTGGCTGTTTCCCCGCATCGTTTTTGATATTTGGTGGTCTTCGGTCATTACCTTCCGATGAATCCGCACAAAAGGTGTATAGAGTGTGGATGATAGTTCTTCTGCTCGTGGTACTCATTGTGTTTTCGATAGTCAAAACGAAGATCATTCATTATTCATCAATGACGTATCTGCCGCTGACGTTTCTTGCTGCATTATCGGCGCGACGCTGGATAAACGGTGAACGAACCATGCGCTGGTTTCAGTCGTGGGCTGTTGTCATCTATGGAATTTTATTGTCGGCTGTTCTTAGCTTTGGTTTATACGCCCTTTCGCACAAGGACTGGTTACTATCACTACCGTCGGTTCGCGACAAATTCCTGCGTGCTTCACTAATGCAGGACATTAAGTGGTTTGGCTTCGAACCGTTCATACCACTAATTCTATTCGTAGGTGTTCTTTTTTTCATTGTGATGAAAAGAAGAGGATCGCACCTTTACGCTATTTTGTCGCTGTATATATCAGTAATTTTATTTATAAGTACATTCCTTCCCACAGTGGCTCCGCGTATCGAGCAGTATACACAGGGTGCTTCCATCGACTTTTACGAATCGCTTGTAGGCAGAAACGTGTATGTAAAGCCGCTCACTATGAAGAGCTACGCCCACCTTTTCTATACCAGGAAGCCCTACACCCTAAGCGCAGCTTCGCTCGGTTTAGAGCAGGATCAGTGGGAGCCGTTTCTTCTTAATGGGCCGGTAACGAAGCCGGCATACTTTGTGTGTAAAGTGAACGATGCTCAGAGGTGGAGAGAGCATCCTAATCTTGAGGTGTACAGCGAACAGGGCGGGTTCGTATTCTTCTCGCGCAAATCAAAATAAAGACAAAGTGGTGGCGAGAAATCATGGGTCTGCAGAACCATAGCCATAAATCGTCATCTTTTCATACCCCTTGAGGTTCGTTTCAATTTCAAATTGACCTTTGAACGATCCGGTCTTTGTTGGTTTGTGCGTAATCTTCATTTCTGCCGACTCACCGCTCTTAAGGTTTATAGGCATAGGCGTTTCAATAACGAACCCTGCGTCGGCAGATGTTGCCCGAATTGTAACAGACTCCTTACCTTTCACGGTAAACGTGATTGATCCTTCGATGCTGGACCCAACCTTGCCGCGATTAAAGGGAACAAAGCTCGAAGACATTTGCAAGGGCCGTTGGACATCTGCAATCAGATGCAGAACTTTTTGCGGGTTCATGGGATCGTTCGACGAAACGGTAATCGTTTTTTGTACTAAACCATTGTGCGAAGGCAAATTCAATTTTATACGCATGGTAGTCTCTTCGCCGCGAGCGAGCGAGTCTTTATCTAACGGAGCAGTTGTGCAGCCGCAGCTTGGACGTACTTCTGTGATGCGCAGCATTTCGCTGCCGCCATTACTCAACTTTACATCGGCGGATACACTTGCAGTTGCACCGGGGTCACCCTCGGGAATCACTACGCCCCAGTTCACGGTGTCTTGCATAAGTAACTGTGGCTGCGCAATCACATCATTGTCGCACGCAACAAATAAAGTACAGCAAAACGGAACCATGAAAAGCCAGTACTTTATAACAATGTTTAATGAAACTTGAGGCAAGAAGTTGAAGAATATTTGTTTTTTCATACCTGTACTCTTTATTGTATCCATCTTGGTTTCATATTCGGAACCGAAATTTATGGATATAGACGCAAACGAAGAATTCCAAAGAGCCACAAAGGCGGCACGAGAGCATGGAATTGACAGCATATTTATTGAGAAAATTATTAAAAGTGGTGAAGGGCAGTTTTTTTCGCGAGCAGTAAGGATAAATATTACCAACTATGCAAAGCCCCCTAACTATTCAAGCCATTACAACAAAAAAAGCGTTAAAGAGGTGAGGAGATTTATCAGAGCAAACAAAAAAATTCTGATGGCTGCTCAGAAAAAGACGACCGTTAAAAAGGAGATAATCGCAAGCATTCTTTGGATTGAATCGCGGTGCGGACAAATAACAGGGAACTATAACGTTGTTAGCGTGTTTTTGAGTCTGCTGCTGGCGTCCGATACAATGTATGTGCGCCAGAGTCTAGCCGGCGTCATTGAAGGACAGACTCTCGATTCATTTCAACTCGACAGTGTTCGGTCGTTAATTCTGCGCCGGGCTAAACAAAAAGTCGCCTGGGCTGTAGAAGAATTGCGGGCACTTTCCAACATCGATAAGCGGCGCGTTATAAATGTGAGTACGCTACGTGGATCTTGGGCTGGCGCCTTTGGCTATGCGCAGTTTCTCCCATCATCCTATCAGCGATGGGCTGTTGACGGTGACGCAGATGGAGATATCGATTTATATTCGATACCAGACGCTGTGTTCAGTATAGGAAATTATCTGAAGAGCAATGGATGGGGAAAAGGGCGGTCGAAACAGCGGAGAGCAGTGCATCATTATAACAACAGTGATACATACGTTAACGCAGTTTTCACTCTTGCCCGTAGGGTTCGCTGAGTTGTTCTGCCTCAGAAATCATTCTCTCAATAACTCCAAGACCGATCTTCCAGAACTCCGGGTCATCGGTATTAATCCCGAAAGGCTGTAGCAATTCAGAGGGTCGTTTAGATCCGCCTGATGACAAAAATTTGATGTATTTGTCAGAGAATGTTTCTTTGTTGCTCTTATAAATCTCATGAAGTGCGAGCACTAGCAATTCTCCATATGCGTATGCATACACGTATCCAGGGACATGCATGAAATGCGAGATGTACGACCACCAGTACCGGTATCCATCTGTTAATGTTATCGAATCGCCATACTGTTCATGTTGTGTTTTCAACCAGATGTCGCACATATTTTCTACACTTAACTCACCTGTTGAACGACGCGCTGTGTGCATTGCATCTTCGAACCGGTTGAGCATTATCTGACGGTAAACCGTCGAAACAATGTCATCAATCTTACCCATCAACATGCTCAGCTTTTCCTTTCTGCTGCCTGCAGAAGCAAAGAGCTTATTGAATGTTATCATCTCGCCAAAGACAGATGCTGTTTCGGCAATTGTTAACGGTGTATCCATGAGCAATGGACCCTGCGATCTCGACAGGTATTGATGTACTCCGTGTCCGAGTTCATGAGCAAGCACCTGAACATCGCGGTCTGAACCCATGTAATTGAGAAAGATGTATGGATGGACAGAAGCAATGGTACCGGCGCTGAAAGCGCCGCCATTCTTTCCCTTACTAACTGGCGCATGAATCCAGGAGCGGTCGAAGAATAATTCCACGATTTCGCCGAAACGTGGGTGAAACTCTGAGTAGGCAGATACGACAACGTCTTTTGCAGCATCCCATGTCCAAAACGATTTGTCTGTCTCTACTGGCGCATTCCTGTCGTATTCAAACATTTCATCAAAGCCCAACAGGCGCTTCTTAAGCGCATAATAGCGGCGTAGCAGATCGGATCGTTCAACGACATTGTTAATCAAAGCATTTACCGATTCATCCGGAACTTCGTTCTCGAGATTCCTGTGAGATATCCAGGATTGAAAGCCCCTTAACTGATCATTTAAATAATGATCGGTAACCACTGTGTTGAAGATATACGTTTGCACCCGAGCCGATTCCTTGAGTCCTTGGGTAATTGCTTCGGCAGCAGCTCGTCTCGTCTCCCTACTTGGCTCCTGCAGAAGCTTCATGATCTCAGCTTCGGTGTATTCATGTTCATGAAGCTTAAATACCTGTGCGCTCATCATTTCATCGTGCAGCCTTACCCATGCAAACCGTGATGAAAGCGACTTCAACGAGAGTACCTGCTCAACTTCATTACTTAAGCGATATGGTTTACGGTCGTTAATGAGTTCTAGCCAATGACGCCGTGATTCCATTTCACGGGAATTCAACAGCCTGTTCATTACGTCATCGGAAAGCTCTGAAATTTCGTTGCTCAGGAAAATGACGTGCTGATGTGCTTTAGCAATTACTTCGCGAGTTGTTTGAAGCATTCGCCCGTTTGCCGGATCCTCTGTGTTTGTAGACCATACAAGCTGCGCAAAGGAAGAAAGCTTATCCATGAGCTCAACCAAGCCTTCATATTCTTCAATCATGGAAACAAATTCACTTACAGGCTTTGATGCAATGTTTCCATTCCATTTGCCATTAAAATCCAGGCACTTCTGCTCAAGCGTGTTGAGGTCCGAAATAAAAACATCGTCGTCGGCAGACAGATAAAGATCCGTTAAATCCCAAACAACCTCCTCTGCTCCAGTTGTCTTCTCTATCAGTGAGTCATTATTCATACGCTTGCGGTAAATTGAAATGTGAAGAAGGGGCGAACTTACAGAAGAAACATCTATACCACTCCGGAGGTTGCCTGGTCTCTGGCGATGGCTGGTATGACGTTGTTTGCAGTTTATCGTGTTCCGGCTGACATCGTTTTGGGTATCGATCGTGGGTTTTTTTTCGAGGCGCTCGACGTATTGCTGGCAGTAATGTTTCTCACCGATCTGCCTCTGACTTTTCTTTTTGCTCAAAGGCGTGGAAGTATTGCCCGCCGCAATTACATTAAGGTCCTACTGGTTCCCGACTTAATCGCCGCTGTAGCTGCTGTGGCCTTTTCCCGAGGCAGCCAGGTAGAGCTTCTTGTTCTTGTAAAGGTTATCCATGTGACCTACTTCGTCAGCACCTGGCGGCAGCAGCTCATGCGCACGGGAAACATTGTTCGCCTGGGATTATTTGTTTATTGGCTAATGATATTGATTCATGTAACGGCTTGTGGATGGATATACATGAGGGAAACGCTGCCAGCATCAAATCCTCTCGGGAAATACATCGAGGCTGTGTATTGGTCTGTAACTACGCTCACAACAATCGGCTATGGCGACATTACTCCGCAAAACCAGGACCAAATGATATTCGCAATTTTTGTAATGCTTCTTGGATTTCTTATGATGGGTTATTTAATAGGCAACATTGCGGGATTATTGAATCGCACCGACCCACTGAGAGCCCAGTATGCAGCCTCATTGGAGGAAGTCTCATCTTTTGTTCAATACAATAACATTCCCGCAAATCTCAAACACAGAATCATAGATTACTTTACGTACATGTGGCATCAGCGTGCTGCATTTGATGAGCCCCACATTCTTCACACGCTGCCGCATGGCTTAAAGTCGGAGGTATCCTTGCATTTAAAACGCGACGTTATTCAAAGGGTACCCTTTTTCAATCAGGCAGGAGAGAATCTCATCCGCGAAGTTGCTAATGAAATGCGGCCCATCGTGATTACGCCAGGCGAAGCTGTCTTTCACTATGGCGACCCCGCCAACAACATGTACTTTATTAACAGGGGAACCATTGAGGTTCGGACCGAAACCGGTGAAGTTATTAATACACTCGCTGATGGAGATTTTTTCGGCGAAATGGCACTTCTGGAAAAGCGCCGCCGCATGGCAACTGTTGTTGCAATAGATTATACAGATCTTTATGTTCTTGACGCAATTGCGTTCAATCGAATTCTCGAAGGACATCCTGATTTCAAGGAGTTCATCGAAACGGTTGCCAGGCAAAGAGCAAGCACTGGCGGAAGAGGTGATTCAAGCGAACTCCCTGCCTACGGAACGATGCGATAGATCATTCTGGGAAATGGAATTACTTCGCGAATGTGTTCGGCACCTGTAATCCATTTTACAGTTCTTTCCAACCCAAGCCCAAATCCGCTGTGAGGTACAGACCCATATTTACGCAGATCGAGGTACCACTGAAATTCATGTTCGGGTAGGTTTTCATGTAGAACTCGTTCGCGCAGTGCATTAAAATCATCTTCACGCTGCGAGCCGCCTATAATTTCACCCGCTCCCTCTGGCGCCAACATATCCATTGCCAGAACCACCTTAGGATTCTCAACATCTCTCTTCATGTAAAAAGCTTTAACATCGGTTGGATAGCGATGAATGATACATGGTTTGTTGAATTGCGTCATAATTGCCTCTTCTTGAGGAGCGCCAAAATCTTCCCCCCAAGGAAAATCAACCTGAACCTCCGCTCCATCCGGCGTTCTCTTATTCAACTTTATTTCATTTGCATTGAGCCATTCAACGGCTTCTGTATACGATAATCTGTGAAAGGGGCGTTTAACCGCTTCAAGTTTTGTTATGTCGCGCCCAAGTATTGCAAGCTCCCTTTTACACGTCTTCAAGCAATATTGTACGATGTATTCAACGAAGTCTTCTGCCAAATCCATATCGTCATTCAGGTCGAAATAAGCCATCTCAGGTTCAACCATCCAAAACTCGGTGAGGTGCCTTCTGGTCTTTGATTTTTCTGCGCGAAATGTTGGACCGAATGTATACACTCTGCCAAGCGCCATTGCACTTGCTTCGGCATACAGTTGTCCGGACTGCGTTAAATAGGCCTTCCCCAGATCAAAGTATTGTGTTTCAAATAGTGTCGACGTTCCCTCGCTGGCATTTGGCGTAAGGATTGGAGAGTCCATAAGTGTAAAACCGTTGCCATCAAAAAAATCGCGAATTGCCTTGATAACGGCAGCTCTTACGCGCATGATGGCGTGCTGCCGTGTAGATCTCAACCACAGGTGTCTGTGTTCCATAAGGAACTCCACTCCGTGTTCCTTTGGAGTTATCGGATAATCGCGAGCGACTTGCCACAGCTTGATATCCTGAACATCAATCTCCACGCCCCCTGGTGCACGCTGCTCGGCACGCACCAGCCCCTTAACAGAAACAGAACTTTCTTGTGTTAATGCTTGTGCATTGGCGGAAATATCTTCACTGACATTTGGCTTAAATAGCACACACTGTACAATTCCGCTGCCATCACGCAGTTTGATAAATATTAACTTACCCTTCTCCGTCTTGTCGAATACCCACCCGTTTAACGTTACAGCCTCACCAATGTGCTGATGTAGGTTTTCAATGTAGGTGAATGATTTGTAGTGCGATGTCATAAATTTCAGTTTGTTGTCACGGTTCAAAAATAATGGTACAACCTATCTCAATTACCCGACGGAACGCCGCAGTACTGTGCGCTGAATGGTCGGACGGCTTTCAATCCTGTATTCTTCTCAGCACATTCAGAGAGGCTTGTCCGTGTGCATACTGCACAGGCGAACAAATTATGGGTCAAAGTGTCTTTGTAGGGATTAAAACCTATGCCCCGGGAATGAATGAATTAGCATCCCTGAACCCCATCGGGAATTATGGAGTACAGGCCACATGGGGAGATGGGCACGACACAGGAATATATACATGGGATATGTTCAGATTGATTTTTCAAGAGAACCTTCTTAGTGAGAGTTCTCTCGTTAAAATCGATAAGGAATTTGACAATCAGTCTTAGTTGATATGGTAATTATTTCTCATAATTTCTTGTAGATCTCTGTGTAAACAAAGTTGATGCAGGAACATCATGACAGTAATTCGTCGATTGCCTGGTCTACGCGCTCAAAATCAAACTTAGCCAATACAGATTCCATCATTAGGTTAATTTCATCATTACATAAATTTCCAATGCTACCTTCGTGAGAATGATCCACCTTTCGTTCTGGGTAGAAATTAACATGTTCAATATCCATTCTAACTTTCTTGTATGCGTCGCGGAATGGAATACCTGCTAATACCAACTTATTAACTTCTTCAACACTGAAGAGATACTTATACTTTTCATCGTCTAGAATATTCTCCTTTACCTCGATATTTGTTAGCATGAGTCGCATCATTGACAGACAATTTCTCAGTTGCTGGGAAACAGGAATAATAATTTCTTTAAGCACTTGGAGGTCACGATGATATCCTGATGGTAAATTCACCGTAAATAAGTTTATATCGTTTGGCACAGCTAATATTTGATTACATCTAGCACGGATCATCTCAAATACGTCCGGATTTTTCTTGTGAGGCATTATACTCGACCCAGTGGTTAGCTCATCAGGGAAACTGATAAATCCAAAATTTTGATTAAGAAACAGGCAGGCGTCCATAGAAATCTTTGATACAGTTGCCGCAATGTTAGAAAGTGCAGCGGACACGATTCTCTCTGTTTTACCTCTTCCCATCTGTGCATACACAACGTTATAATTCAGATCTTCGAAACCCAATAATTTTGTTGTCATAGTACGATTTAATGGGAAAGAAGAGCCATAACCCGCTGCTGATCCCAATGGATTTTTGTTTACGATACGATATGCTGCTTCTACTGTGATTATATCATCAACGAGACTTTCGGCATAAGCTCCAAACCACAGGCCAAAAGAAGATGGCATGGCAAGCTGTAAGTGAGTATATCCAGGCAGAAGATGCTGTTTATACTTTTCACTCTGCGTAAGAAGCAAATCAAATAGAGCTTTCACTTCCTCAACTACTTGTCGGAGCTCATGACGCAGATACAATTTGATGTCAACCAAAACCTGATCATTTCGTGAACGACCGCTGTGTATCTTCTTACCAATGTCTCCGCACATTCTTGTCAATTCGATTTCTACCTGAGAATGAACGTCTTCTACTCCATCTTCAATTTGAAATTCTCCCTCCAGAATTCTTTTGTAAATACTTTTCAATTCTGCTGACAGAATATCTGCTTCTTTCTTGGTGAGAAGATCAATTGATAGAAGCATTTGTATATGCGCCAAAGAACCCAACACGTCGTACTGCGCCAGAAATATATCGATCTCCCGGTCGCGTCCAATCGTGAAATTCTCAGCTTCTTCTAATATTGTCTTATCGTGATACCAGAGTTTCATGTGTTTAAGTTAACTTAGAAGGTGCGAGTGTTAACGGAAGATTCCAAGAGTTGAAGACAACGTAAGGACTTGTTTTACATGGAGAAATGAACATCTGGGGCTCAATAAATGAACACATTACTCGCATCTTTGTTGTGATATGAGAACCGATAAAGAGCACATGAATTGTCATTTTACGTTTTATACTTTTATAATATTATACAATAGTTTAATGTATGTCTCAATTCCATCCCTAATTTCATCCACATAAATAAACTCATCCGCTGAATGTGAGCGAGCTGAATCGCCTGGACCAATTTTTACAGATGGCACAGGTATCAATCCCTGATCTGAAGTGGTTTGCGATCCGAAAAGTCTAAGACCATTCTTCCGTGCTGACAAAACGATTGGATGGTTGTCGACAATACTTGACGATCGAGTGCGCAGAGCCCTCGGAGTAACTTCACTACGAACGTTCTCTCTGATCACATCCAATGTTTCCTCCAACGTATAGCTGTCTGTTACTCGAACATCGATTGTAAATGCGCATTCATCAGGAACCACGTTGTGCTGAGAACCTGCATTGATGATCGTCACTGTCATTTTCACCTCACCCAAAGTTGGCGATACTTTGGGAAATCTGAAATTGTCAATCCAGTCAATGTCTTTCATTGCTACATAAATTGCATTCATCCCTTCGTTGCGTGCAGCGTGCCCAGACTTCCCCTTTGCCACACAGTCCAACACCATCAAGCCTTTTTCTGCTGTGGCTAACTGACAAAGCGTCGGCTCGCCGACAATTGCAAAATCTATTGGTCCAAGAGATGGCAATATGCTTTCAATGCCATTAACGCCCGATACTTCCTCTTCATCCGTGGCAGCTATAATCAGGTTGTGGCTTAAATCACCATGATCATAAAAGTGTAGAAATGTGGCAAGAAGTGCAACCAGTGAACCACCTGCATCATTACTTCCCAGACCATACAGCCTACCATCTATACATTCCGGCTTGAACGGATCACGGGTATAGCTTGCATTTGGTCTGACTGTATCATGGTGCGAATTCAATAAGATAGTGGGTTTGTGGCCATCGTAATATTTGTTGTGGGCCCAAATATTATTCAGATGTCTAGAATACGATACCTTATAGTGCTCAAAGAATTTTCCAATCTCCATAGCAGTTTTGTCAGCCTCTCTGCTAAAGGACGGAATGGCGATCAGCTTCTTTAATAGATCTAATGAATGTTTATATATTTTATCTGAGGACATCATTTTTGTCGACTATTATTGGTGAGTCATATAGTCAGATCGAAATGATAGTTCCAACTGGATTACCGTTCGCATTCTCAATAAGGTCGTTGGCATCACCAATTACAACCTCATGTACACCATTATGAAGTGCAGTAAATGCATTCTCAAGTTTTGGTAGTATGCCATTTGCAAACATATTTTTTGCCAACAAATCTTTATATCTATTTTCTGATAAATGACGGATGGCAGAGTCTTCATCATTAACATTCATCAACACACCATTTTTCTCGAAGCAAAATATCAGTCGTACATAAAAGTGTGCACATAATGCAATCGCCAGTGCCGATGCAATTGTATCTGCATTTGTATTAAGCATCGTGCCATCTTCATGCGTCAACGATGCAAACACAGGAGTTAGCCCATACAATAGTAATGTATGAATCAGAGGAACATTCACGTTCTCGGGTATCACATCTCCGACGTAACCGTAATCAACATCTTTAACTGGACGTTTTACTGCCGCAATCACATTGCCGTCAGCGCCTGTTAACCCTAACGCATTGCAGTCTAATTGGATCAGTTTGGCGACCAGCTTTTTATTCACTAACCCGCCGTAGACCATCGTTACAAGATCTCTGGTTGCTGCATCGGTGATTCTTCTTCCATTAACATAATGCGATTCGATACCAAATTGTTCACCAATTTTGGCTGCGACGGCTCCACCTCCATGGACAAGTATTTTGGTTTCCTCAAGCGACGAAAAGTCGATGAGGAATTTTCTTAATGCATCAGGCTTGTCGATTACATTACCACCTATTTTTATAATCAATAGTTTTGACTTTGACATATCTCAATTATTCTGAAGGATTTCGGCAAGCACAGCCTGCGTAGCCCAAACACGGTTACCTGCCTGTTGAATAACAATTGAGTTTGGACCATCTAGCACCTCATCAGCAATCACGACATTTCTTCTTACCGGCAGACAATGCATAACTCTGGAGTTATTCGTCATCGCAATCTTTCTACTGGTGATCATCCAGGACGCGTCGCGATTGATAATCTTGCCATATTCTGTCACCGATGACCAGTTCTTGACATAGATGTAGTCAGCTCCCTCAAGAGCCTTATCCTGATTGTATTCAATCTTCGCATTATGTGTATATTTTGTCTCAAGCTCATACCCCTCAGGATGCGTGATTAAAAAATCAGCCTCATCCCAGCCATTCATCCATTCAGCAAATGAATTCGGAACCGACTGAGGAAGTGGTTTAACATGAGGTGCCCAAGTCATAACAACCTTTGGTCTGCGTTTCTCCTGAAATGTTTCCTTAATTGTTACCAAATCTGCAAGACTTTGAAGAGGATGTAACGTTGCACTTTCCAAGCTTACAACGGGCACACCGGCATGTTTCAGAAACTGTCCAATGATGCGTTCGCTATAGTCTTCTGTTTTATCTTTAAGCGTTGGGAAGGTACGAACGGCGAGGATATCGAAATACTGTCCCAGCACAGCAGCAGCCTCCTTGATATGTTCGGTTGAGCTCCCATCCATGACAATGCCTTCGTCTAGTTCCAGCTGCCACCCTTCTTTCTCAACATTTAAAACAATTACTTCCATACCCAAATTCCGAGCTGCAACCTGAGTACTCACTCTCGTTCGTAAGCTTGGGTTAAAAAAAAGCATACCTAAGGTTTTACCAGTACCCAGATGATTGTCCAGGAGGCGATTTTTTTTATAATCCAATGCCTTATCAACCAGGGCACGGATACTTTGAACATTCTCAACGGATAAAAAGTTCTTCATTGTTATAATTTTTAGTAATCGGATTTAATATTATTGCGGAACAAATCTCCACAATCAAATACATTAATGTCCAAGCCTGAAGTCTCAATAACATCGATCAGATTGCATTTTGCATTACACCATGAATCAAAGCATTGATTTAACTCTGCTTGGTAACATGAATTTATGCCCCGTTTTAACACTGCACTGCTTACGCAATCCAATATAATTAATACGCCATCCAAAATAATTTCAGGTACACGCCAACTATCAAATCGCCAATTCATTCAGCTCCCGCAAAAATGCATTCAGGAATATGGTCGCTTCTTCCTCTGTTATCGCTAATGAAGGTAGAAGTCGCACCGTATTCGGCTTGGCTTCACCGGTAAAAATGCGGTGATTATAAAGCAAGTTATTCCTTACTTGATTGAAACTGTACCAGACCCCTATTGTTAGGACTGAATTCCACTGGAATGTGAGTTAAAAAACTGTGGTGTTGCAATGCGTGCATACAAAGGATTCGGAACTTCAACATGCAACGAGAGCAACCTTTCCGCGGGCGTCATGTGATCGAT
>JACPPD010000017.1 GCA_016191145.1 Ignavibacteria bacterium | reverse complement strand
TTCAGCGTGATGTTCTGAGATCCGTTGCCCAGATAGAATGGTGCTCGAAACGCTGTGGTTGCCCCTAACTGCACACGGATAGATTTCTGCAGACCGCCGTCGAAAATGTAATAGCCTGCCGAGTTCGAATAGCTCCGCACAAACGGAAACTCTACGGCCAGGGACGCTTGGTTCGATGGATTCAATTGCTGTCCAAAGAGAACTCCAATGCCAATAGCTGAGTTCAGCGTGATGGTTACCGAGCCCTTTGACAACGATCGCTCCAGTGATGGCTTGAACGTCACAGTATTCGTCGCACTCATGCCTGGAACATAGCCCGAAAGGTCGAGGGCAACGTTGTTGGTGTTGACCGATGAATTAAGCGTGTAGCTAGCATCGGTCAGCTCAAAGATGACGGGACCAGATACACCACGTTGGTATAAAGTATTGGTAGCTACTTGGAAATTGAGGAAGTTGTTTGCCTGACCAGCCTTCGTTGTACCAATGGTGTATGTACCCGAAAGGTTTGCCCCAACTGTGAAGATAGAACAAACCTGATCGTTTGTTTTATCCGGATCGCCGGGATAGAGAACAGTTAAGCATGCCTGATACTGTCCCGCAGCATCGGGTGTAAACAGTGGGAAATACACGCCAGCAAAGTTGTTTGGGGCGGCAGCATCGACCGACTGCACGAGAACCTGTTCACTGTACACCTTCTGTCCACCGGGAAGCTTAAAGACTTCCATGCGAACAGGAATATCTGATAAGTCCAGAATACCATTGTTAAAGATGGTCCCGCTGGGTTGCAGCGCCCTGTTGGCAAAGTACTGACCTGTGCTTGAAGGATTTGTAATTGTACCGGCGCCGGCTTCACTGTTGTAATTCACGTCAAAAATGTGCGTGTCACCCACCGATGGTAAACAGTCGTTGATTGCCTGTTGATCGAATGCGTCGTTAAGCGTGGCACAGAACTCAGCAGTATACGACCCAACTTCCGTAGGGATAAATGCCTTGCCCACCAGGTCTACAACGCCACGTTCACCGGTTGCCATGTTGCCTGTCCACTTCACCTGATGGTCAAACACCTGGACGCCACTCGGGTATTTGCGTACGACTACATTAACGTCTACATCAGTGATGTTGTTCAGGCCCACATTTTGGATTTGTGCGGAAAGGGGCAGGGTGATGTTGAGAGGATTTTTCTTGGGGGGTTTAATAGGCGACCGAATCTCGGCCATGGCTACGTCCCACGGGAAGGCAACAATAAATTGTTTGGCCCATTGCTGCATTCCACAATCGGAAGTGAACTCAGCAATCACCTTGTACGAGCCCCCTCCGGCATTCGTCAAATCCAGTGCACCTGCAGTGCCGGCAAAGGACCCGACAGCATCTGGCATGGTAAAGGTAAACTGGCCATTGCCAGGGCTATTGATTGGAATTGTTGCGTTGCCATTTAGCCGAGCCTCGTAAACTGTATTTGTACTAGGGTTCGGACCCGTGATCTTGTACTTCACGGAATAAGTTTTTCCCGTCTGCCCATAATATGTAACCGAAGGCTTTGGATGCGTGATGTCCGCGCCATCATACACTTCTGTGGCTCGTAGAATGCGCCGTGGATCAACATCATCCGGGAAGGAAGAAACCAGTCCCGATGAGACTCTAAGTCTGATCAGTGGGCGCATCCAGAAGTAGTTGAAATAATCATAATTACCGGTATTGTAATTGTATTGATAAGCATACGTGTAATAGTACGTGTAATAGGGATAGTACGGCCCTGTAGCGCAAGTTCCGGGAGCGCCTGGATAGGAATAATAAAAATCCACCCATGGGAAATAGTTAGGCCAGTTGGTGCCATAGTATGCATCGTATGGAACGGGTGGGTTCACATACGTTGTCATGAACATGTTTGAATTGTAATAGTCGTAGTTATAAGGACCGCCTTCTGGCCAGCAGCGCAGCATTCCGATTACGATGTTGCTATTACCATCCCATACAAACGTGTTTTTGTTAAAAGTCCAATCAACCCACGTTGTGTCGGTTAGAACTGGTAATTGCCAATTGGGATCGTCGTGCACCTCTACTGCTCCGGGAGCCGCCCTAAGCCCACCGGCGCTGGCACCGTATGTAAAATTCAAACCGGAAACTGTATAGAAATTGGTGTTGTAAGGCTCCCCCGACTGATTCGGGTTTGAGTTATTGGGCCAATTGAGAATGTATTGTGTCGACGGTATCGACTTGATAAAAATTCTCCACCGACCCTGAAAGTTAAAGCTGGTTTTCAGAAACTGAAAACTCATCGCGTCTATTGGGCCAGGGCATAGGCCGGCAGCAAGCATGTTGTCCTTCGTGACAACAAATTCACTGAAACCCCTCGTGTAGTAAGTGTACATCCACAAATACCCCGCATACGTGTTCGAGTAGCTATCGGTATTGGGATAATTATTCACGTAGCTATACGAATATGAAGGTGCGTTAAAAGCACCTGACCCCTGGTATCCTTTTATCACTTTGAACTGAGCATTCAAGGATGTGACCGAAGCTAAAGTCATCAATAAGGTGACTATTCCGCAGCCAACCAAAGAAGTAAAACGACTGTTCATCAGAACACTCCTGCGAACGGTTAAGAATGAAGATTATATGTTTTTGCCAAGATCTCTGCTAAATTCATTGTTGCAACACACATACCTTATTTTATATGCAGTTACAACACTTGTGCAGAAACAACTTTTTGGGGTAACGGTTACGAAAAAAAAAAGAAAACAGAAAATGTTTCTGTTTTCCTTGATGCCGGGTATCTGTTGATACCCGGCATGGGTGGTGCGGCTGCGTGTTTTTTTGATGGCTGGTTGGGCGTAAAAACGCAACGGGTGGATCCGTTGCCGGACCCACCCGTTGAAACAATACTGTCGTGTGTCTGCTAGCGCACCACGCTCATCTGCGTCGTTGCCCTGCCT
>JACPPD010000015.1 GCA_016191145.1 Ignavibacteria bacterium | reverse complement strand
GTTGTCAAAGACCATTGGTCCCCTTGCGGGTCCCCGAAAAAAACAGGACACAACTCCCGCTGTATCCTGCTCCCTGCTCACCTTCGTTGTGGCAGGACAACAAACTTACGCCAATTCACTCACTCCACAAAACGGTTCCGATGATAGGATGAATTAAATGAAGAACAAATTGTACACCGATTATCCACGTGTTCTGGATGCTCAAAATGAGGTGAGTTGTGCAGCTTTGTCGACTGGATTTTACACGTAAACCATGCCTCGTGGTGGTGCGCAGAATGAAGTGTCTTCAGTACCTGCGAATTATCGCATCCCGAATTCCATGCGAACGGTGATGGATGCTGTCTTGTTCTTTGATGACGTGTTAAATGCTCCGCCCCAACTGTAATCTTCACTGCTGTTCTGAGCTGTAATCTGAAAAATCCCCATGTCGGCCCGACGTATGCTGCCAACGCTACCACCAGCATTCTCTGCAATCTTCTCGGCTCTGACCCTGCCGTCGGCAGCAGCCTTTGCCAACAGATCAACCTTTAGTTCCGAAAGCCTGGTGTAATAATATTCCGGCGACTGCGAATTGAGTTCAACTCCCATATTTAACAGCTCGGAGATTTCACGCGAGAGCGCTTCGATTTGATCAACATGTTTAGATTCTATCCGTATGGCCTGCCATAACCGATACCCGGTAAAAACTTTGTCGTATGTATCTCCTACCTTTACGCTGCGATATTCTTTTTGAATGTCGATGGCATCAAAGATGAGCTCCGAAGATTTTACGCCCCTTCCCATCAAATATCTGCGGACAATATCTGCATCGCGCTTCATCATTGTGTACGCATCGTTGATTGATGTTGCCCGGCGCTCAAACGATGCACGCCATACGATGAAGTCGCCTGTGAAATCTCTTTGCGCGAGTCCTGTTACATTTATTTTTTCCGACGCAGGATGTGTGTCCGTCCATGCGTGACTAAACACAACGGCTACAATTATTACTGCAATTGATATTGCAACCGGCGGAATAATGCCTTTATTATCCATACGTTCCTCATAACGCGTTTTTAGCCATAGTGCCAAGATACACCGACGGAACACGGTTACGGGCATAAGTTTTGGTATTTTTGCACTTTATCTATTAACGTATCCTTCGATCGGTACGCCATCACATGTCCAAACCTGTCAGCGTCCTACTGGTCACTAGTGAAGTCTATCCTTTCCTTAAGGCCTCAGAACTTGCAGACCTGCTCTATGCACATTCCCTCGGAACCCGCGAAGTCGGCCACGACCTTCGGGTAATGATGCCTAAGTATGGTTTTATTTCTGAACGCAAGAATCGAATTCACGAAATCAATAGACTACGCGATATTCCCATTCCTGTTGGTTCAGAGTCTTATCCGGCCACGGTGAAGTCATCCTCCATCAACAATCCGCGCGTCAAGGTTCAGGCATATATCACAACGAATGTGAACTTCCTTGATGCAAACAAAGGATTACTGGCTGATTACACAACAGGAAAACTATTCGCTGATAACGACGATCGGTTCATCTTCTACAACAGAACGGTTCTTGAAACCTGCCAACTTCTAGGTTGGTACCCCGACATCATCCATTGCGTTGGTTGGGAAACTGCCTTGGTTCCAGCCTATGTGAGAACTCTGTATGCAAACGATTTTAAAAAGACGACGATTATTCAAACCATCTCATCGTTCGATGAGCAAGGTGTGTTCCCGCTGAAATCTCTTTCTAAAACCGGACTTCCCGAAGAAGCTCTTGCGTTTGCAAGGTACAAGGGTAAAGCGAATTTTCTTCGTGCAGGGATTGCTTATGCAGATGCCGTTACAACACTCTCCCTCGGCTATGCCCATGAATTGAATGAAATGAAAGAGTGGAAGACAAATTGGGCTCCACTTCTTGGTAAGGGGCAGAAAATTATTGGTATTCCTCACGGCGTGGACCTGATGCAGTGGAATCCGAAAACGGATGCATTTCTTCGCTCAAAATTCGACGCAAAAGATCCATCGAATAAGAGCCGTGTGAAGGAACAACTTCAGCGTAGCGCAAAACTTAAAGTCAATGGGTCGGCAGTTGTAGCAACGTTTATTGGCCCCCTAACAGAATTGTATGGTGCCGACCTTTTTGCTGAAGCTGTTCCTGCACTCGTGAAAGATGGAATTCAGATCATTGTTGCTTCGGTTATCCCAACTGAGATGAAGAAGACATTCGATGCTCTAGTAAAGAAATTTCCGGGCATGGTGTCTGTGAATTTTGGTATCGACGAGGAATTCGTGCACAATGCAATCGCAGGTTCCACGCTGCTCATTAAGCCGTCCCGATCTGAAGCTTCTGGTCAGTACCAGCGCTGCTCTCTTGTGTACGGAACAATACCAGTTGTACGCACAACGGGAGGTATTGCAGAAGGGTTGGAAGACGTCGACGCCACGGAAGGGACGGGTAATGCTTTTCTTTTCAAAAAGGCTGACGTTAAAGATCTTACCCGTGCAATCTTGCGTGCAAAGGAAGCATACGAGCAACAAGAACTTTGGAACAAGGTCGTCGGCAACGCAATGAAAACACCAGTCGGATGGGCTCTCTCCGCCAAGCCGTACGATGAACTGTACCGTTCAATGGTAAAGGTTGGCAGGTAACTACGTCCATCATGCATTTCACTGCCAGAGTTATCGGTTGGACTTTTCTTGCCGCCGCCTGTCTGCTTGCATCATGCAATGATGCACCTAATACAGTTGGTACGGAGTTAGTACCGGGTACGGATACTCTCTACGCCATCTCGTCGCTCTCGGTGCCGTTAATCTCCGAAGCATATACTTCACCGGAACGCATACCGCTGTATAATCCTGAGACGTTTCTTTACGGCAAGGCTTCGGACAGCGAAGGCCGGTTATTCATAGAATTTATTAATTACATCCGCCTTGGCGCTGCCGATTCATTCGAAGTTATTGCCAGCGACCTTGTGATGTACCCTGAAGATTATAAATACGGCGATACATCTAATCTCGCACTCAGCATCAGCGGCTATGAACTCAAGCAGCTATGGTATCCGCAGGCTACGTGGGATAGTATTTGGGCGCCTGATGGATCTACGTCGTACTATTCACCTTCCGATCCAAAAGTATGCTCCTTTGAATCGGTGCTAACATCAACGGATTCTATCGTCTATGTGCCATTCAATACCGAAGCCACCAAACGGTGGATAGTTCTCGGTTCGGATTCAAGTACACGAGATCAGTTATTCGGGCTTGTGCTGCTGCCCGAGGCTTCGGGATCCGTCCGCTCGTTCCGCAATCAGACTAACGGCGTTCAGAACATGAAGTTGAGAGTGATCTATAAGCACGCAGATAGCGCCGACAACGACACTACATACCTCCGATCGGCTGTAGCAAACTTCGTCGACACTCCACTGCCTGCCGACTCTTCCGAGCCGATTGTGCAAGGAGCGCGCGTTCACAGAGCAGCATTCAAATTCATTATTGACTCGCTGCCGCCATATTCAATTATTTTAGGATCGATGTTTCAGGTATTTGTCGATGATTTTTCCAGCACCATAGGGACGTTGGGACGCGACGAACTCTTCTCACTCTCATTTACAAGCGCCTCTGGTGCGAATTATGCATTTGTTACACGCGGTGATGCATCAGGCGTTTTTAGCTTCCCCAACATCACTTCCATCACTCAAACGATTAGAAAGGAAGGGGGCTCGGGAACGATTTTTATCGAGCCCGAAGGCATTAATAAATTTAGGCGGATGAATCGGTTGAAACTCTTCAACATGCAGTCTGATTCTCTGCATCGGCCCCGACTCGACATCATTTACGCCATTCCAACTGTCTATCAATGAGGCGAATTATTCCATTGCTTCTGCTGCTGTTGATGCTTTCAAAGATCACAGCACTCTCCCAAGGCGGTTCTAATTACTCCGCACTTGGCATCGGCGATTTGCGCTATAGCGTTGGTGCATTGTATGATGCTATGTCAGGCACCTCCATAGCAATGCCAATGGTGCATGGGATTAATGTTATGAATCCCGCGCTGCTTGGATTGGCAACAACAACCCGTATTCAGACAGGCTATAAATTCAGCCAGCATGTAATTAAGAGCGAAGGAGTAACATCGGCACAAAATAATGGCAAGCTCGATGGTTTACTTGCAATGTTTAGTGTCGACACTGCACAAGGCTTCGGCATTTCACTTGGAATCCTTCCGTACAGCTCTCTTAACTATTCAACGGCACGCATTATTCAGACCGATTTGAATGGAGAAGTTATAAGCGGACGCAGCACTCAGTTGGGCAAGGGCGGCGTTTCACAACTTCAACTGGGTGCATCGGTTAAGGTGTTCACCGACTTGCAGATTGGCATTTCCACCTCGGCATTATTCGGAGTCCTCGAGTATTCAGATAAGGTGACAATTGACGGGAGCTATTGGTCCTTAAATAGTACTCAGGCTTATGATATCAGAGGTTTAATTTTTAAAGGGGGCCTTTGGTGGAAGCCGGCAAAAGGGTTTAACATCGGCGCATTTTTTTCCGGTGGCGCTAATGCTTCCGTTTTCATCACACGTCAGGCAACCGGCTATAATCCGGCCGGCGCCTATGCCGATACTGTGAGAGTCGAAAAATCGCAAACCGGCTTGCCAATTACTGCGGGTGTGGGATGGAGCTTAAACTTAGGAAAGAATTTGCTAGGTATGGATTTGATGTGGGGTGACTATTCAGGTGTTACAGTCAATGCCAGACCGGATGCCAAGTATACAACAATGTATCGGACTAGTCTAGGGTATTCAAAACCTGGCGAGATGAGTTCCATCTCTACATTTATTGATAATATTGGTTATCATGGTGGCGCATACTTCGAAAAATTGTATGTAACGTACAACGGCGTCGATTTGTATGAATATGCCGGTAGCTTGGGAATTAGTTTTCCTCTGGGAGGTCATGCAATAGTGGACGCCAGTGTGCAGGTTGGACGGAGAGGTCCTAGCATCGACAATTACCTGGCTGATCTGTTCGGCAGGTTAACCGTTACCGTAAGCATCGGCGAGGCATGGTTTAAGCCTTTCGTGCGCGATTGATTATCGAAGTAGTTGACCTGCCTTGTACCAGAGGTACAATCTCCACTCTTCCGCCATGCTGTTCAACGATGTCTGCGCCAACAACTGCATCGCGCATGTAATCGCCCCCTTTCACAAGCACATCGGGCACAAGCGATTCGATGAGAGCGATGGGCGTGTCTTCATCAAAAGATATTACATGATCAACTGCCCTCAAAGCCGCTAATACCGTCATCCTGTCGAATAGTATGTTGATGGGACGTGCCTCACCTTTTATTCGACGCACAGATTTATCGCTGTTGATACCAACAATCAGCACATCTCCAAACATCCTGGCTGTTTCCAAATAGATAACGTGGCCTGCATGGAGAATATCAAACACACCATTTGTAAAAACGACAACACGATTCAAACGGCGTAATTCGTCGCGAACGTCACATAAGTGATCAAGCGAAGTGATTATCACCGTTACTCCGGATAGTGTAGTACGTGCTCTAAGACTCCTTCTTCGAGCATCTTGGGTGTGACGGAAACTATACCTGGTTCCCCAACAGCAACACCGGCAGCAATGTTTGCCAGTGCTGCGGCTTCCCGAATAGTCGCACCTCCGGCCACCATTGCCGAAAGCGTTGCTATGGCAGTGTCGCCAGCGCCCGAAACATCTGCGATGCGTTTTGCCATCGTTGGCACAGAACTCACCGATCCATTTCGCTCGAACAGCATCATTCCTGCGGATCCAAGGGTGATGAGGACGTTATCGCAGTGAAGCTTTTCCAGAAGCATGGAGCCTGCCTGTAGGATATCATCCTGATTGTTGATCGTCGTTCCCAGCGCTTCCTGTGCTTCTTTCCGATTTGGTTTGTACACAAAGCAATTGCGATATGGCGTCAGAACCGTTCGCTTTGGATCTACTAACACTGGAATGTTGCGTTGTTTAGCAACTTCGATGACTCGAGTAATTAATGCATCGGACAAAAAACCTTTGTCGTAGTCCTCGAACACAATACCTGCAAGTGATCTGTGTTCCATGTCTTTGACAACGTGCGAAACCACATCATCCGTCACTTCGCCCCGCGTTTCTCTGTCGAGTCGAATCAACTGCTGGTTGTTGCCTATTACACGGGTTTTCACCGTTGTTGGACGCGATTGCGAAATAATGATTCCCGATGTATCGAGTTCTTCATTTGCTGCAACCTGCAGAAACGTCTTACCGGAGGCATCATTACCTACGATGCCATATAACATTGGAACCACACCCATTGCGTGAAGATTGGCAGCCACGTTTGCGGCGCCGCCGAGGTGAAACGATTCGTCGCTGACGTCGACAACAGGCACTGGAGCCTCAGGCGATATTCTCGTTACTTCGCCCCAGAAGTACCTATCCAGCATAACATCGCCAAACACGGCGATCTCCGAGCCACGCGCAGTGTCGAGGAGATGGCGCAACCTCTCAACTGTGATATGAGTCACGTACTATCCCCTGCCTGGTACCGTTCGAGTTGCAAGGTTCCGGTCAAGCAAATACAAGGACGGCCCGTCGGCGCCCAGGTATTTCAGCTTCCCAAGGATTTCTTCAACCTGTGCTTCTTCTTCGACCTGTTCTGTTATGTACCATTGTAAAATAATTTGCAATGGTAGGTCGCGCTCTTTTACAGCAAGGTCGTGCAAATCGTTTATTTCAGCCGTCACCTGCTGCTCGTGATTCAACACTTCCTCAAACAGCGCCGTAGGTGAATCATACTCAATGGCGGGGGCTTCGAGCGGCATTAGGGTAACGATTCCCCCTCTGTCGTGCACAAACTGAAACAATTTTAAAGCGTGACCTGTTTCCTCCTCCCACTGAATCTTCATCCAATGGGCAAAGCCCGGCAGGTTTTTGTGTGTGAACCATGCCGACATAGACAGGTACAGATAGGCGCTTTGGAATTCGTTTCGAATTTGTTCGTTAACTGCTTCAATAAGACTGGTTTTCATCGGCATCGAGACCTCCATCAGAATTTATAGACCATCTGAATCGCTACGATATTACGAAAAGCCCCTAGTTTCGGACTTCATTCAGAATTTTCATATTCGGACACATCATGAAGACACATGCTCGAAGTGCACGGCTTTCAATTGCAAATGCTGATTTCTACGCTTATCACGGAGTCCGGGAAGAAGAACGCTCGTTGGGCGGACGCTATCAAGTTGATATTGATGTTGAATACGATGCATCAGCTGCAGTGATGAGCGACGATCTGAGCGACACCGTCAATTACGAAGAAATCCTTTTCGCAGTCAATGAACACATGAACGGCGAACCATACGAATTGATTGAAACGATTGCGTTCGACATTGCAACCTCAATTATTGAACAATTCGCATTGGTTCAAACTGTAACAGTACGTGTACGTAAACTTAATGTTCCCGTCCAACAGGTTCTGGATTACGTCGAAGCTGAGATTACCGCAAAACGTGATTCGTAGTGAATAATTATGACAATGGTGTTGCTATCGCTTGGTTCCAACATCGAGCCAAGGGGACAGACGCTGCGCGATGCCGTCGAAATTATTCGCACTAGCATCTTAACGGAGTCCGTCACATCATCAATGTATGAAACAGCCCCAGTCGGTTTTCTGGAACAGGCATCGTTTTTGAATCTGTGCATTCGCGGTGCAACAAACCTTTCTGCAATGCAGCTTCACGTGGCATGCAAGGAGCTTGAGGTTCAGTTGGGGCGGGTTCAGCGCATGCAGTGGCACGAACGTGAAATTGACGTCGACATTATTTTGTTCGGTGATCTGATTCTGGAAAGTAGCGAGTTACAAATTCCGCATCCAAGATTTCGAGAGCGAAGATTTGTTTTGGTTCCGGCGGCTGAGATAGCGCCAGATGCAGTTGATCCACTGTCGCACCTCACTTTGTATCAGCTCGTGGATAATTGCAAAGATCATTCCTCTGTAGCAGTTGTAGATTGGAGCATTGCCTAAGACTTTGAGAATTCCCGACGATATCATCGAAACAATTCGGACGCAAGCCAACATCGTGAGCGTAATTGGCGCCCATGTTCAATTGCGGAAGGCAGGCAGAAATTATGTTGGTCTTTGCCCCTTTCATCGAGAGAAGACTCCTTCTTTTAACGTGAATGTTGAAAGGGGCATCTACAAGTGCTTCGGCTGCGGTCGAGCAGGTAATGTTATCACTTTCGTCGAAGAACACCTGCATCTTACGTTCCCCGATGCCATACGCTACCTGGCAGCACAGATGGGAATCGTTATTCCCGACGATGCCGACGATGAAAAAACTGGAGTTGGCGCTCAACGCGATGCGGCGCGTAAGGCATTGTTCGATGCCGCTCAGTTTTACTGCGACGCTCTTTCGTCTTCCGACGGAGCTCCGGCGCGGGCGTTCTACAGCTCGAGGGGTTTTAGTCCGGAGATAATAAAACTTTTTAAATTAGGTGCAGCGCCAGCCTCATGGGATGCTCTCCACACATTCTTATCTGCTCGTGGATTTACCGACGAACATCTCGAAGATGCAGGCTTGATAATTCGCCGCGATGATGGCAGCGTCTACGATCGGTTCCGAGGCCGCGCCATGTTTACGATACGAGATGATGCAGGACGCATCGTTGGGTTCAGCGCCCGAAGAATTTCAGCCGACTCCGACTCGCCCAAATACATTAACTCTCCACAGGGTATTGTCTTTGACAAGAGCCGAGTGCTATATGGCCTCGACATTGCAAAACCATCAATAATTCAGCGCCGCGCAGCCTTCATTGTCGAGGGACAGATAGACGTCATTTCCATGCACCAGCATGGATTCAGTCAGGCTGTAGCCTCGTCCGGCACGTCGCTTACTGTTGAACAACTGCGAAGTCTGAAACGCATGGCCGACACTGTTGTTTTGATTTTCGACGCCGACTCTGCTGGGCAAAAAGCTATGTCGCGTGGAATTGAAAACGCACTTGCAGAAGGATTCGATGTTAAATGCGTTTTGCTTCCATCTGGCGAAGACCCCGATTCGTTCCTTGCCAAGAACAGCTCAGTGGAATTGCGGGATCTAATCGACACTGCATCTCCATGGATGGAGTACCAAATCAATCGGTTTCGCGAAGAAGGTGCATTAGAAGATTCCGTCAAACAAACAGAAGCCCTGAAAACCATTCTTTCGTGGATCTCTCGTGTCCCCGATGAGTTGCGAAAACCATTTTTAGTAAAAGAGTTGGCTTCGGAATTTCACATAGAGGAACACTATCTTTCAAAGCAGCTCGGCATTGCAACAACGCGTCCAATAACGCCTCAGACACGCTTACCTGCCCCTTACAATTCCACAATTCGCACAACTCCCGAAGTTGGACTGCTCCCATCCGAAAGAGAATTGATAAAAATTGCGTTAACCGAAAGTAATGGACTCGCGCTGATAGTAAATCATTTTGGTATCGAAGCATCGCAATTTATCTCTGTCGCCGGAAAACGAATATTTGAGCGGATAACTATTGCAGAGCAGGAACATCATGATGTAGCTCAGCAGTTGGCACTCGATCCGGCGCTAACCGATGAGGAACGTCATGCAGTGAAGGATTTAGTTGAACTCGCTACAAAACCGAGTATCGTGTGGCGAAAATTTGAAGTAGAAGTTCCGGAGTTCGATGTTAGGAGGCTTGTACACGATTCCATTCTCCGACTCAGAGAGTATGGGCTTCAGAAAGAAATCGAGTTGCTTTCCCGACAACAACAGGCTGTTGATGATTTCGATGAGTCGCAGCGAATTGCTTTACAGCTTCAGCGTCTGATTGAATTCAAACACAGGATTACACTTAAACTGCATTCACCGCCGGGAGATTCACCGGCTGATGACGATTTGTTATGGCTCGAAGAAAACAACAATTTGGTATCCTGACTGGCTGTATCCTCCTCGCTGCAGTGCTGTGGGGCTACGTTACACTCACACGCATTTATGAAAACGACGTCGAGATTCCGCTTATCGTAGAACCACCGCCAAACCAGGCGCTGCTTTCAACAATTCCAAGCTCAGTTACAATCAGGATTCGTGGTACTGGGTTGCAGATTATTAATCTGCAGTACCTGAGTGAACGCATTGAATGCCGCATGGATCTTGCGCTGCTAAGGCCGCATAGTCAATCTGTTTACAATGTGGGCAGGGACGATATCATTCGTTCGATTCCAATGCCGAGCAGTGTGCGCGTAGTTTCGGTTACACCTACAGACATTACAATGTCGACGGGCGACATGACGAGCAAACGCGTTCCTGTTGAACTTCGCACCAACATCGCCATACGCGATGGCTTCATTATGGTAAGACCTCCAAGACCCGATCCTGAGTTTGTGATGGTAAGGGGTTCGAAAAATGTAATTGATAGTATTAAACGGTGGCCGTCTGCAAAACTGTCGCTGGAAGACCTTTACGAATCTGTGGACGCCGATGTGCTGATGAGCGACTCCCTGATGACGGTGCTGAATGTTGTACCCTCAATAGTTAAAGTCCACCTCGACATACAGCAAACAGCCACCGTGGAGATCGAGAATATTCCTATCGAGAACTCACCTGGAAGCGAGCAATCTCGCATCTTATTTCCATCGAAGGTAAAGATCATCGTAAAGAGCGGTGTGGATATAGCTTCGAATCTCACACCTGCAGATTTTTCAGCTAAAATTCCGAATAACGCAAAGGGCATCGTTCAGCCAATTATTACTTCACCCGATGGCGTTACCGTTATCGGTGTTGAACCGCGATTCGTTCATGTTGTGATTAATGAGGCGTCGCCGTAACTCAGCATTCTGTACGAATGCTCAAGAGCAGACTGATAAATATCTTTCCAATGTTCCTCGCCTGCAAACGCTGCAACCAACATTAGAAGAGTATTGCCAGGCTGATGGAAATTGGTAATCAGTGCATTAGCCGTGCCTAGCGAACATCCAGGCGCAATGAGCAGCGATGTATAGCCGGCAGTATGAATACGCCCTGAATCTATCATCCAATTAGCCACGGCTTGAAATGATTCGAGGATGCCAACCTGCTGAAGATCGGGATTGTATGCAGACCATTGCTCGACGGTAACACAGGTGGCGATTCCGTTATTACAGACAAGTTTGGCGCCAAACCAACGCACGGATTCCAAAGCCCGAAGAGAAGTAGTCCCAACACACGTCACAAATCGATGGTCACTGCTGAGGTTATTGATCATTTTATTGATGAACGATGCTGTGAATTCGAATCTCTCCGCATGCATTACGTAATCGCGGATGTTTCCAACATCGATGAGTTTGAACGTTCCCAGCCCAACGTGAAGCGTGATAGGATTAATAGTCACATTCTTCTCTGCAAGCCCGCTCAGGGTCCGTTCGGTGAAATGTAATCCAGCAGTCGGAGCGGCAACGGATCCCTCGTTCTGCGCATAGATAGTCTGATATCGTTCAGCGTCGGCATCATCATCGGGCCTGTGTATGTAAGGCGGCAATGGCACATGACCAAGGCGAGAGAGCACCACGGACAAAGATTCATCGCTGCTCCACGTTAGTTTCACAACTCCTTCAGTTCCATTGCGTGAAATCACTAACGCTTCCAGGGTGTCTGCTTTATCACGCAGAATTGTACCGGCATCAACATTTCTTCCGCCAATCATGCACTGCCATACCGATGGCCCATGATGGTGCAGCACAATTGCAGGGTCGTGCACGGGACTAACTGGCTCAGTGAGGAAGATTTCAACTTTACCGCCCGACAATTTCTTTAGAAACAGGCGCGCAGAAACAACGCGCGAATTATTGACGACGACGCATGAGTCACGCGGCAATAAACTCGGAAGATCAGAAAATATGCGGTGGGAAATTTCACGCCTGCTTCGAGAAAACACCAACAATCTGGACTGATCCCGATCGGCCAGGGGATACTGCGCTATGTTGTCTCTGGGGAGATCGTAGAAAAAGTTGGCAGTATTGAGCGAAGGTGCAAAGTCAGGGATAGGCATTCAAATCGTAATTTTCGGAACATCCTGTAACCCGAAGTATTAGCTTCCGTACACGGCGTTCATTTTCAATCAGTAAGGATACAATAATGCAAGATACTCCCACTTCTTCAACGCCTCCCGTTCCGCCGCCGCCAGGCTATATGCAGCCGCGCCGCCGGACACGATGGTGGATACCGTTAGTTATTATCGGTGGTCTGTTAGTCCTGGTTATTGTTGTAACAGGTGTATTCCTCAGCATCATCTTCGGCGGACTCTCAACCTTCAGCGAATTGGGTTCAAAGAAAGACGATACGCCGCTCAAGGATAAAACAGTACTCGTCGTAGACTTATCAAATGGCGTTGTTGAGTACCGACCGCCCTTGGTTTTCAATTTTGGCGGAGACAACGCTGGCACGTCACTGATGGATATCGTGCAAGCTATTCGGGCTGCGAAATCCGACAACAAGATCTCGGGCATTTTATACCGGTCTGGCCCAGAGGCCGTTGGCATGACGAAGCTGACCGAATTGCGCGACGCCATGCTCGATTTTAAATCCTCGGGCAAGTTTGTATACGCATTTATCGAATCAGGCTCTAAAAGGCATTACTACCTTGCAAGCGTCGCGGATTCAATCTTTATGCCGCAGGAAGGGCTGTTGGAATTTAAGGCATTTGGGGCTACAGGATTGTTCTTTAAGAAGCTTTCCGATAACATCGGAATTAGCTGGCATGTAGAGCAATTTGAAGAATACAAATCAGCAGCAGAGGCATTGAGTCGCGAACGATGGAGCGAGCCTGCCAAACAAGAGCTGCGTGTTTTAATTGAAGATTGGAATAAAACATTTGTCGACGCAGTTGCACAAGGCAGACACCTTGATCGCAGCGTTGTAATGCAGGCACTCGATAGAGGCGTGTTTATCCCCGACTCACTGCTGACTGCAGGTTTAATAGACGGTTTTGCACGTGAATGGGAATTGCGTGAACGTATTCACCGACGCATGAACTCCGACGACACAACAAAACATCCGAAGCTGAGAACAATTTCGATTTCGGCTTACAACGACAAACGCGATTCCGATGAAGATAAGATCGATGAGGATCATGGGATCGCAATCGTCTATGCTTCTGGTGCAATTTCATCTGGAAAAAATTCAGATCCATTCGAGTCCAGTGGCATTTATTCTAAATCGTTAATATCCGACCTTCGTAAGGCGGAGAAAAACGATGAAGTCGACATCATCATACTGCGTATCGATAGCCCGGGCGGTTCCGCTCTCGCTTCAGATGAAATTTGGGCTGCCATTCAGGACATTCGGAAAACAAAGCCGATCTATGCGTCGATGAGCGACGTTGCCGCCTCGGGCGGTTATTACATCGCTGTGGGCTGCGACACAATTATCGCCCATCCATCAACAATTACCGGCTCCATTGGCGTTATCATGGCTATTCCAAATATTTCTGGAACGCTGGGTAAGGTTGGAATTACAACAGACACTTTTAGTCTTGGAAAATCTTCGACATTTATGAATACCCTTATCCCATTCGACGATGCGAGTAAGACCAAACTCAAAGAGTTTGGTGGAGGCATCTATCATCGTTTTGTTTCGAAGGTTGCTGCTGCAAGAAAGAAATCGTTCGAAGAAACGCGAGCTCTGGCTAAGGGCCGGGTATGGACAGGTGCAGATGCATTGAAAAATGGTCTCGTTGACGTAAACGGCGGTCTTCTCGAATCAATCAAGCTGGCCAAAAAACGCATCGGAGTGGATGCGTCTACTAAGGTTAAGATCCATGTTTATCCGGAAAAGATAGATAACCTATCTGCTATTCTGAAAATGTTTGGAATTAATACCGACGATGAGGCAGACGAAGAGTCTGAACATGTACCGCTGATGAAGTCGTTCGCCAAACTCGCTCCAGCGTTGTCTCCTATATCTGAGATTTGGAAAACCTTGCCACAATCGGCACGGGACGATGTAGAGCACACAGTTCGTCTGACCGAAATCGGCCAGCGCGAACACGTACTCATGATGCTGCCGGCACACATCACAATTGAGTAGCAGCTTGTGAGCCGTATTTTTGTGGCTCATGGAAATTGAAACATTCCCAAATCCGCGTCCGGGACGTAGATATGAGATCACCCACGTAAACTCTGAGTTTACGTCGGTCTGCCCAAAGACAGGCTTACCCGACTTTGGAACAGTAACCATATCATACATTCCGGATGCGTTGTGTTTAGAGCTGAAAGCGCTCAAGTATTACTTCCTTGATTATCGAAATCGTGGAATTTTTTACGAGGCAGTTACCAATCAGATCCTCGACGACTTAGTTGAGTGCTGCAGTCCGTTGTGGATGAAAGTCACAACTGAATGGTCCACACGCGGCGGCATTCGCAGTGTTGTTGTGGCTGAATTCAATAAAACCTAAAACATGCTCACTAAAATCTCCAAGCAATTCCGCTGGGAGATGGGTCATCGGTTGCCCAATCACTCCGGTCTTTGCAGGAACATTCACGGTCATTCCTACGAAGCCCATGTTATGCTCACCGGCGAGCCCGACGCCCGCGGAATGGTGATGGACTACTTTGATCTCTCATCATTGGTTCGCCCCATTATCGATGAACTTGATCATTGTTTTCTCGTTGATGCTCACGACTCAGTCATGAAGGATTTTCTTCGGGCGCACTCCATGAAAGTTGTGGAAATCAACGTCGATACCACTGCAGAGAACATCGCTGTGTATCTGCTCCGGCGAATAGTTGATGTTCTCTCTGTTCCAAACACATTAACAAATATTAGCATCCGCGTTTACGAAACTGAAAAGACCTTCGCCGAGGTATCGGGTAAACTATCCGGCTGATCTAACCACACACATACACTGCTGAATTACACAATGGTTCGCGTTCGTTTCGCCCCCTCACCAACAGGCTTTCTTCATATCGGCAGCCTGCGGACTGCGCTGTATAATTCTCTTTTTGCTAAGGGGCATTCCGGCGTTTGTGTACTCCGCATCGAGGACACGGACAGAACAAGATTTGTACCGGGGGCTATGGAAGAACAAATTGAATCGTTGCGTTGGGCAGGTATTGAATTCGATGAAGGGCCGCATGTTGGCGGACAGTATGGCCCCTACATACAAAGCGAACGCTTCGATATCTATGCTCAATACGGTATGCAGCTTGTTGAAAACGGTACTGCCTATCATGCTTTCGATACTGCCGAAGAACTCGATAACATGCGGCAAAGGCAACAGGCAGCAGGAATTGCTCCTAAGTACGATCGGTCGTCGATGCGAAATCAATACACGTTAGGCGAGCACGAAACGCAGCGGCTGCTTGGCGAGCAGGCCGAACATGTAATTCGCCTGAAGGTTCCGCTTCACTCCGACATCCGGTTTCATGATGCTGTCCGCGGCGAAGTAATCGTAAACGGCAGAGAAATCGACGATCAGATTCTACTGAAGAGCGATGGTTTCCCAACGTATCATTTGGCAAACGTCGTCGACGATCATCTCATGGAAATCTCGCACGTTATTCGCGCCGAGGAATGGCTTCCCTCTACACCAAAACACATTCTGTTGTATGAAGCATTTGGTTGGGAACTGCCAGTTTTTGCTCATGTGCCATTGCTGTTAAATGCAGATCGGTCAAAGATGAGCAAGCGGCATGGCGATGTAATGGTTAAAGACTTTATTGCACGTGGATACTTTCCAGATGCTCTCGTCAACTACGTGGCGCTTTGCGGATGGAATGCCGGCACTGAACAGGAAGTGTTCTCGCGCCACGAACTGGAGACTGCGTTTTCCCTTGAGCGAGTAAGCAAGGCTGGCGCCATTTTCGATTACAAGAAACTCGATTGGATGAATAACGAGTATCTTAAAGCAACGTCATTGGATGAACTTGCCGGTGTTCTCATACCAATGTTGGCAGAACACAAGTACGAATTCACAACTGCTGAATTTGTGAAGAACGTGATTAGACTCTTGCGCGACCGTGTTACGTTCTTGAGCGAGATAGTTGAATTCGGAGATTATTTCTTCTCTGATTCGTTACAGCCTCTCGACGCTGAGACGGAGTCCCAATTGATAACCAACACGCAGCTCAAACAAGCCCTGCAAGTATTTCGTGATGGTTTTTCTGAGACAGTGCTGGCATCGCACGAAGCCTTTACTGCACACACTCAAGCCTCTGCCCAAGCCTCTGGGCTGAAGATGGGAGCCTTCCTAAAGCCATTGCGCCAGATTATCACTCATCGCAACGTTGGAGCAGAATTATTCGACACAATGCATTTGCTTGGCATGAACCGATGTATCGCAAGAATCAACGCATTTCTTTCATAATCTCCACGCTTTTTTGCTGTGCAGCTATTTCCTGTGGGACGCCGCGTCCAATATCAGTTGCACCTTGTATAAAGCCGACACAAACAAACTTGATGATTCGGTGGGGTAACGGGTCGGACTCCACGCCGGAAATGCACTGGTACGAGCTCAATGCCAAAGGAGAACTTTTTAAGGGGGCTATATCAGGCGCTGGCGATACTACACTGGATTATTTGTTGCCTGTAGACCAACAGAAATACTGCTCTGTGGCTTCGAATCTCAATATTGCGTTCTTAAAAACGCAAGCTTTACATTCTCCTGGGAAACTATATCGCTTCATCGAATACTCCAATCGTACGTCAAGTGTATATTTACGAGCTGTATGGAATCCGGAATTACAAACTTTTCAAAGCCGCGACATGAGGTTCCAGTATGATTCGTTGATGCTCCTGATTCCCGAATAACAATTGAAAAAATGAAGATTCTCATCGTAGACGATAACAAGGATTTTTGCGGCACAATCGCAGATGTTGTGATTAGTCAGGGCTGGCTGCCTTTGGCAAGCCATCGTCCCGAAGATGCTCTTGAAATACTTGAGGCAATGTCGGGTGAAATCGGACTGATGCTGCTCGACATTGAATTTGGCAGCGAATCGAATCTCACGGGGTTAGATGTGTTGGAGCATTCTATCCGACACTACCCAATGATTCCGGTAATCATGATTAGCGGTAAGGGCACTATTGAAACTGCTGTTCGCGCAACAAAACTTGGCGCCATTAATTTCATCGACAAATCAACGTTAACCAACGAGCGCCTGATTGGTGTTTTAACAAGTGCACTCGAACGTGTTGCTGCAGATAGATCGAATGAAGAATTGAGAAAGGTGATAGAGCCGCAGGGAATTATCGGCAGAAGCTCCGAGATCATGGACGTTGCAGACAAAGTTCTTCGGTATGGGCGTACGGGATTAAATGTGCTCATTACTGGCGAAACCGGAACTGGTAAGAAGCTCGTTGCTCATGCTCTTCATGCCGTAAGCCGCAGAGCTAAACATCCATTCATTACCGTCGACATCCCCAACATCCCCCGCGATCTTTTTCAGAGTGAATTGTTCGGTCACACAAAAGGCGCCTTCTCCGGTGCAATGGAAAACAAGCGCGGGTTGTTTCATCAGGCGCATAAGGGCTCGTTGTTCCTCGATGAAATCGGCGACATGCCGATGCCTCTGCAGGCAAACCTGTTGCTGCCGTTGGAGCAAAAGGCAGTACGCCGCGTCGGCTCTGTGGAAACAGAAGAAGTCGACATCAGATTTATTTCTGCCACCGACCGCGATTTAGTTTCTGCCATGGCCGATGGACGCTTCCGCGATCAATTGTATCATCGTTTACGAGAATGCGAAATCTACGTTCCCACATTGCGAGAACGATCTGAAGATATCCCATTCATTGTCGAATATTTCTTGTCGCAGCACAACCGGGATCTTGAAGACAACAAATCAATTGGGCCTGCAGCAATGGATTACCTCTGCGATTACCAGTGGCCTGGAAATATTCGAGAGCTGTCGAGCGTTCTTCGCGTTGCACTGCAGACAATTACCAGCGATCAACTGGAAGTGTCCGACCTTCATAGAATTTTGAAGCGCAGTCCGGCAGGAGCACGCGTAATGGCAACAGAGACGGTAGGCAGAGAACACGATCCCCTACCGCCTGTGTCTGGCGCTTCGTCGGCCCGCGACGTATCTGCCGTTGATATATCCAGCGACCTGGGTCTTAAGGATGATCTTGCCCGAGTGGATAAGCTAAAAGTTGAAAAGACGCTTGAACGTACCGGAGGCAACGTCAGCAAGGCCGCTGCTATACTCGGCGTCAGCCGAGAAACGCTCCACAACAAAATCCGGAAATATGGAATCGAAATAGATTCCTTCAGAGGTAAGAATTAGCAAAGACTCTGTAGACCTAAGGTTTGTTGAATACCCTATAGAATCTGCAAAACCCTGGCAATGAGCGCCACATTGTGCACGCGGGCAATGGTTATGGGTTTGGTAAGTAATATGGCGTGAAGTGCTGCCGTAACCGAATCTCTTTCGGCTGCGTGTTCGATTCCCGAAATTTTTCCCAGGAAACTTTTTCTCGAGATTCCAACAAGAACAGGGCCAACTGCAGCGAACTCATCCAACGCGTGTAAGAGCGTTAAACACTGGCTTGGCGTCTTACTAAAACCGATTCCGGGATCAACATAAATTTGTTGATTATATGAGGAATGAGATTCGACAGACGTTTCCTTTACCCTGATGACCCTTTCCTGCAAGTAGGATTTCACTTCTCCAACAACATCATCGTACCGTGTGTTGTCTTGCATCGTCCTGGGAGTACCCTGCATGTGCATCAGAATTATGGGAACGTTTCGTTCTACTGCAACTGCAAACATTCTCTCATCGCCGGTACCGGCCGTCACGTCGTTGATCATCGTAGCGCCAGCATCCAGGGCCTGTTCTGCAACATCCGCTTTCGAGGTATCAATGGAAATCGGCGTCGAAGTATTTTGAGACCTAATCCCCTTGATGACTGGAATCACGCGCTGCAGTTCTTCCTGCGAACTCACGCCATAGGAACCTGGGCGAGTACTCTCGCCCCCTACATCAAGAAAACTCGCGCCATCATCAAGAAGCCGCAGAGCATGATCGACTGCGGAAGAAGGCGTGTAATAGAGACCGCCATCGGAGAAGGAGTCGGGCGTGCAGTTGACGATGCCCATTAAGAGCGGCTTCATGGTAACGGGCTTTCTAGGCGAATTCCTGCTCCAACTGTTCAACGGGTGCAACGATTTCGTTCAATGCCGCCGCTGTAAGATCCGACGGAGGTGTTAGAGGTAAGCGGTATTTCAGCAGCACTGAGTGCAGCTTATGCATAATGTACTTGACGGGAATTGGGTTTGATTCTAAAAAGTTTGCCTTGAAATAGGGAATCAAACGTTCCTGAATTGCACGCGCCCTTGGAAAGTCTTCCGTTAGGCAGGCTTTGACCAAGGCTCCGAACGTCCTTGGTAAATAATTTGAAATTACAGAGACAACGCCGGTTCCGCCAGACGCAATTACAGGCAGAGTAAGAGAGTCGTCGCCGGATAATACGCTGAATGTAGGCGGTGCATGCCCAATGATTTCACTTATCTGTTCAAGATTAGCCGACGCTTCTTTGGTGGCAACAACGTTTGGACAGAGCTCTGCAATTTTTATCTGAGTTGCAGCCGACATGTTTGTTGCAGTCCGTCCCGGCACATTGTAAAGAATTTGAGGAAGATCTACGGCATCGCTGACAGCTCTAAAATGTTCTATTTGCCCTGCAGGAGTTGGTTTGTTGTAATAGGGAACAACTACGAGTAGTGCATCGACTCCGAACAGTTTTGCCCGTCTCGATAACTCGATTGTTGCATTTGTATCATTCGATCCGGTACCGGCAATGATGGGAACGCGGCCGTTTGAATGTTCTGTTGCCCACCGGAACAGCTCAAGTTTTTCGATGGACGAAAGTGTTGCCCCTTCGCCGGTAGATCCGCACACAACTATTCCGTTAACGCCCGCTGCAATTTGCTGGTCGACTAGGTTTAAAAAAATGTGCTTGGCAACATCACCCGAAGAAGTAAACGGAGTGATTATTGCTGTATATAGTCCTCTAGGTGTGAACATGATGCCGCTTGTTTAAATATTGCCGCAATGCTACATCAAATGGTGTTTCTGTAGTTATGCGAACATAATCCACATTCTGCGCATGACAGCCCCGCTTAATCGTTGTGCAAAACTCTTCAAAGACGGCACGATAGCTGCGCTGTATGTGCAGCGGCTGTGTGGTGAGCTCCTCACCGCTTTCCATATCCTTAAAAACTGCTGCAGAAGTAAAGTTGAAATCAACTTCGCGTGGGTCGAGTACGTGCATGACAAGGACGTCGTGCTTATCGTGACGGAAATGCCGAAGCGCCTGAAGCAGCGAGGCAGGCTCATCAAATAAATCGCTGATAATGATGACGAGTCCCCTGCGGGTAAGTCGTTCGGCCAACCGATGCAATGCGAATGCAGTCCCGGTAGTGCTTTGCGGATGCGCTGCTTCGAGACTGCGAATGATTTCGCGCGCGTATGACGACTTCGACCTGGGTGGGATGTAGGCTTTAACATCGGTAGTATAAAGAGCCAATCCCGCAGCATCTCTCTGTTTAAGTACAAGGTAGGATAGCGACGCACTCAAATACGATGCATACTGAAATTTTGTGATGTGGCCAGGAGATGCATAACCCATGGAAGCACTCATATCGAGCGCAATCATGCACCGAAGATTCGTCTCATCTTCATATTGTTTAACATAAAACCTATCGGATCTGCCGTAGATTTTCCAGTCGATGTGTTTTAATGCGTCGCCCGGACGATACTGTCTGTGTTCGGAGAACTCAGCAGAGAAACCATGAAACGGCGACCGGTGCAAGCCAGTTATGAAGCCTTCTACAACAAGGCGGGCGCGCAACTCCATGCTGCCAAGTTTGGCAACTACATCGGGATGAAGGTAGGTAGTAACACTATCCATATTCGTCGGCATTCACCGACGTTTACGCTTCCTCATTCGTGCTGTGGAGGTTGAAGTAAGTTGCATGCAGTAGTGCAAAGCGCACAAGACCTGCAGCATTGTTCACTCCAAGCTTGTCCATAATTCGTGCACGGTGTGTTTCAACCGTACGCGGACTAATGAACAATCTCTTTCCAATTTCCTGGCTGGTAAGCCCCTTAGCAACAAGCGTAACAATCTCTTCTTCGCGTTTTGTAAGAGCTATCGGCGGCTCGGATTCCCTTGCTTCAACGGCCTTGCCTTCGAGTAAGTTTAGCACAGTCTTACTAAACACGCGCTCCCCTATTTGAACATGTTTGATAGCCTGAACCAGTTCCTGCGAGCCGACTTCTTTGGAAAGGTATCCGTCGGCGCCTGCATACATTGCTCTCTCAATGGACGAAGGATCTTCAGCAGAACTCAACATAATGATAGAAATGGATTGCATATCGGATTTAATCCTCTGTGCAGCCTCGATGCCGTTTACGTTAGGCATGAGTACATCCATGAGGATGACGTCCGGTTTCAGCGATCGAGCAAGGTCGATTGTCTGTGCACCATTAACAGCCTCAGCCACCACCTCAATATCAGGCGTATTTGAAACTAACCGCCTGATGCCAATGCGAGAAATCTCGTGATCATCGGCGATGATGATTCGAATGGGATTCCCGACCCCGTTCATATCGAACCCAGTGTATGTTTTTACGTACCTAAAAATACGAATGAAATCGATACGGACGGTATAAAAATCTCAGGATTAGGATGAAAGTTCAAGCCCGATTTCTGTCAGCTGCCTCAGCCAAGTCTGTGGCTTGGCATCACTTGGCATCCGCCAGTCGGCCCGCGGCGAGAGCGCGACCGATCCAATCTTTACGCCATCGGGCATGCACGACCGCTTAAACTGGTGGATGAAAAACCGAGTGATGAATATTTCGAGCCAGCCAACGATCTGTTCCTGCGTGTACTTGCCCTCGAACGCAAGGCAGGCAAGAATTGCCACATTTCTCACGGGCTCTTCCAGGCGGATGAGATGGAACAGAAAAAAGTCGTGAAGCTCGAATGGTCCTATCATCTCCTCGGTTCGCTGAGCAATAATCCCCTCATCGGTAGGAGGAAGCAACTCTGGTGAAATCGGCGTGTCAAGAATATCTCGCAGTACATCGCGCGTTTTAGCGTCGGCTTTCGACTCAGCAAACCACTCTATCAGATGCCGGACAAGTGTCTTAGGCACACCACTGTTTACGTTATACATCGACATGTGGTCTGCGTTATACGTACTCCATCCAAGAGCCAACTCGCTGAGGTCGCCTGTGCCCACTACCAAGCCCCCTACCGAATTGGCAATGTCCATCAATATTTGCGTTCGTTCCCTAGCCTGAGCATTCTCATACACAATTGATTTATCATTTTCATTGTGCGAGATATCGGCAAAGTGCTGATGTACACTCTTCGAAATATCAATTGATCGGAGCTCTGCACCCAACGCTTTTGCTAAATGGTCTGCATTATTCTTAGTGCGCTGCGAAGTTCCCATTCCAGGCATGGTAACAAACAGCATTTCAGTGCGTGGGAACGAAAGCAATTCACACGCTTCTTCGCAGACCAATGCTGCAAGTGTCGAATCCAACCCGCCCGACAATCCCAACACCATTCTCTTTGTACCCATGTGGTTCATCCGAACAGCTAGGGCAGTTGCCTGCATGCGCACAATTTCCATGCACCGTGCCGACCGATCCGATGCATCGAATGGCACAAACGGCAACGGACTGATTTTTCGTCGTACATCGGTTTTTGATGAGACTTCCAGCGGACGCGATACACGTCGGAATTTTTTCGTCGGCGGCCCTTGTTTGAACGACTGTCCATTCAAACGTTCCTGCACACAGTGTCTAAGATTTACATCTGAAAGAACCATTGTGCCTGCAATTACCAGCCGTTCACTTTCTGCCAGTAGCTCACCAGATTCTGCGATCATGCAATGGCCGCTGAACACCATATCTGTCGTACTCTCGCTTGGTCCGGCAGACGAGTATGCATAACATGAGTATGTGCGAGCGCTTTGCTGAACAATCAGGCTGCGACGGTAGGGGGCTTTGCCAACCAATTCATTGCTTGCTGATAAATTCACAATCAATGTTGCTCCTGCACGAGCCATAGCAAGGCTTGGAGGTTCTACTGCCCACACATCTTCGCATAACTCAATTCCGCATATCATGGATGCATCTCGGGCATCCTCTATGAGAATATCTGTCCCAAAGGGCACGTCTGCAATACCAATCCGTACTGTTTGAGCAACGGAATCGGCACCACTGGCGAACCAACGGAGATCGTAGTACTCGCGGGTGGAGGGAAGGTAGCTTTTCGGGACAACTGCAAGAATGTGTGCGTCGTGAAGAGCCACTCCAACATTATAAATCTTCGAACCTACTTCCAAAGGAAGCCCGGCGAAAACCATCGCCGTCTTCCCCGTTGTCCACTTTCGGAGTTGTTCAAGTCCCTGTAAGGCATCCGAGAGCAAATCCGGAAGTCTAACAAGATCGCCAATAGCGTATCCGGTTATACAGAGCTCTGGAAGTACGATAACATCGGCGCCCTCATGCGATGCATGATCGCACCATTTGATGATTTCTGTGATGTTAGCATTCACGTCTCCCGCACTTGTTCGTGGACTAATCGTAGCCACCCGGCGAAATCCGAGAGACGTGATTATGCTAGACTTCACTACTCCCATCCGGTGAGGTCAGAGAGAGCCTTTCTCACCTTGTCGATACCTGGAGCATCAGCAAACACAGACTTGTCTACTCGCGTAACAACTCTGATAGCCTTTTTTAACAAGGCAGAGCCTTCGCGTGTAAGGCTAAGCGACCGTGCCCGAGTATCGGTTGGGTGTTCATCTCTGTTAACAAGGTCGCGCTCTTCGAGTTCACGAACGTGCTTCGACGTAAGCATCATATCAGCGCCTACGAATCGCGCAAGTTTCGTTTGCGTGATGTTGTCTTCCTGCGACGAAAGAGCATCAATACCGCTCAGCATTGCGAATTGCGTTGGCGAGAGATCGAGCTCGTCGAGAGCTTCGTTAGCAGAACGCTGCCATTTGAAAGAGGCAACCGTTATGAGCAAGCCTGGTCCTGCACCTACGGAACTCGGCTGGCTGGTTTTCTTTTTAGTCATGAGTGAATCCTAAATATGTGTTAGAAGGCGAATTTAACAACCGTTACATTATTCACCGAACAAAATCTTTCTTATGTGTTAAAAAAAAAATGAATGGTTGGGTAAAAATGTGATGATCTGGCTGTTCATAGTGACGAACGTGAGTATAACCCTATTTCTGAAATCGCTGATAACCTTGACATAATGAATCACGCTCAGACTCTACGAATACAATTACCGTTTCCGACCAGTTGGGCAGACTCGGTTGCTATGACCTTTTGAGAAGAAAATTATTTTTCTAAAGGGTTCTTGAATTAGACCATGATAAAAATCATTTATCGCCACAATTGACTTCCGTAATTAGCTGTATGGAAATCACATCAACTTTGTCGTCGCTTGCCCTTGGCTCACAGGCTGCAGTATTCGTTTTAGAGAAATACGACTTCGATTATTGCTGTAAGGGGCAGCAAACGCTTGAAGATGCTTGTCAGAACGCTCAGATCAGTGCATCGGAAATCCTTCAGGAAATACGAAACACCGAAGCCTCAGAGACTTCTTCGGTCTTTCGGCCCTGGTTATGGGATGCCCCAATGCTGATCAGCTATATCGTGCAAAACCACCACCGATATCTCAGACATTCGCTTCCCTTATTAAAATCTTCCATCTTACGAGTGGCATCAAAGCATGGCGAAAGGTTCCCCGAAACCTACTCTCTGGCAGAAATCATCGAAGACTTGTGCGAAGAACTCCTGGCACATCTGGATGAAGAAGAAGCTGTTGTCTTCTCACCGCAGGTGATGGAACTGCGGTACGAAGAATTGAAACCAATGATTGACAGTCTCGACACAGAGCATCAACATGTAGGGACGGTGCTTCTAAAACTTCGAGATCTTACAAACAGGTTCACTCCTCCTGCAGAGGCATGCACAACTCACCGAACAACGTATCGGCTTCTTCGCGAAGTTTTTCAAGACACAATGCACCACGTATTCCTGGAAAATTCTGTTTTGTTTCCCAAGCTCCTCCAGGAGAAGCTTGGATAATTGACTTCTTATACTCCATGTTCAAGGAGAAAACAATGAAAACCGTAGTTAGCAAACTACTAGTCTCAATTGCGTCTGCTTCAATAGTCCTGGGTGTAGTACCTGCATGCACCGTCGAAAGAGAATCCTCAGATGAAGGGACAGAAAGGAACGAAGCCGACGTATCTAAAGACGAGCCGTCGTACTTCAAGATCAAAAACGTCGATGTTTCACCCAAAATCGATGTGAAAATGGCAACAGCAGGTAAGGAGATTTTCGAGACAAAGTGCGGTGCGTGCCATAAGTACGATGAGCGGTATGTAGGGCCACCTCTCGGAAAGGTTACTGCGCGCCGAACGCCAGAATATGTGATGAATATGATTCTGTTTCCTGAAACGATGCAAGACAATGATGACACCGTTAAGGCCCTTATTCAAACGTTTATGCTGCGCATGCCTAATCTGAACCTCCAGGAGCAGGATGCACGCAATGTGCTCGAGCATCTGAGAGACTATGCACAAAAAAACTAAACGAATCGCACAATCACGATTATCAACACTCATGTACATCCCGAAAGGAAGAATTGAGATGAAATCTATGTTAACTCTTTTGCTGATTAGCAGTATCGCTACATCGGCCTTGTTTTTTACAGGATGCTCTGGCGGCACAGACACTAAGGCAATCGGCAGCGTAGCCGATGCCGCCATGAAGGTATATGTTGCGCCTGGTGCTAAGGACGAGTTCTATGATTTTGCATCGGGCGGCTTCAGCGGACAAATGGCCGTTATCGGTTTACCGAGTGGACGTTTAATCCGCGTTATTCCGGTCTTCTCCATGGACCCTGAAAAAGCCTATGGCTTTTCGGAAGAGACGAAGCCAATGCTGATGACGTCGCACGGATTTATCCCATGGGACGATTCGCACCATCCGGAATTCTCGATGTCCGATGGCGTTCCCGATGGCAGGTTTCTGTTCATCAATGCAAACAACACACCGCGTGTTGCGAGAATAGACCTGACCGATTTTAGAACAAAGGAAATCCTTGAGATTCCAAACAGCTCCGGGAATCATAGTTCGCCGTTTACAACGGAGAATTCTGAGTACATCGTTGCTGGCACACGGTTTTCTTTACCAATTCCAAACGAAGACGTCAGCATTCAGGCGTATTCCGAAAAATTCAAGGGAACTCTAAGCTTTGTTAAGATGGATAAAGCAACGGGTCGGTTGAGCCTGGCTTTTCAGCTTATGATGCCCGGGTTCGACTACGACCTGGCACATGCCGGTAAGGGACCGTCGCACGACTGGATATTCTTCTCCTGCTATAACACGGAAAAAGCAAATACGATGCTGGAGATCAATGCATCGCAGAACGACAAGGACTTTATCGTAGCAGTTAACTGGAAAAAATGCGAAGAACTTGCTGCTCAGGGTAAGGGGCAAATAGTTAACGTTTCTTATGCTCATAATATTTATAATGATGAAACGCATACTGCCTCTTCTGTGATGGAGAAAGATGTGAGAATCCTTACATCGGCAGATACAAAGGGTAATGTGTATTATATGCCTACACCGAAATCTCCTCATGGATGCGATGTAGCCCCAAATGGTGAATTGATTGTAGGTGGAGGCAAACTGGCAACAGTTATTCCCGTATTGTCGTTTTCTAAAATGTTGAAAGCAATCCAAGACGGGAAGATTGACAAGGAGATTGATGGAATTCCGGTGTTAAACTACAAGGCATGTCTGGCAGGCGAAGTGGAGAAACCGGGACTTGGCCCCCTTCATACTGAATTTGACGACAAGGGATTTGCATACACATCGATGTTCGTGTCCTCAGAAATCGTCAAGTGGTCGCTCAAGGATTTCAAAGTCGTCGATCGCGTTCCCACATACTACTCCATAGGCCATCTGGGTATTCCAGGAGGCGATACTAAGAAGCCATGGGGAAAATATGTTCTCGCTTATAACAAAATCACAAAGGACAGATTTCTGCCAACGGGACCTGAGCTCTTCCAATCTGCTCAGTTGTATGATATCACGGGCGAAAAGATGAAGCTGCTGCTTGATTTTCCAACAATTGGCGAACCACACTATGCTCAGGCTTGCCCCGCAGACCTGATTGTGAAGAACTCTAAAAAGATTTATCAGTTAGCCCAGAATAAACACCCCTATGCAACTAAGAAGGAAGCCGATGCCAGGGTTGTACGCAAGGGTAACGAAGTTCATGTGTACATGACGTCGATCCGATCGCACTTCGCCCCAGATAACATTGAAGGTATTAAGGTTGGCGATAAGGTGTATTGGCACATAACAAATCTCGAGCAGGACTGGGATGTACCTCACGGCTTTGCCGTACTTGGAGCAAATAATTCTGAACTCCTCATTATGCCCGGAGAAACGTGCACTCTTTTGTGGGAACCAAAGACACCTGGTATATATCCATTCTATTGCACAGACTTTTGTTCGGCGCTGCATCAGGAAATGCAGGGTTATGTCCGCGTTTCACCCAGCGGGTCAAGCACAGCATTGACATGGAATTCAAGAAAATAAAGAGCACTAGATGACAATGAAATCGCGACTGTTTATGGTTCTCGCTTCAGCATTATTGATCGGACTATTCTTCGTGCCAATGTGGTCGATCACCCTCGAAGCGCCTCAGTACCCCAAAGGCTATGAGCTTGGAATTTTGATTTCTATTAATGAGGTACGTGGCGCCAACGAATTTGACCTGCAAAATGTTAACGGGCTAAATCACTACATTGGCATGAAGCCGATCGATGAAAAAGCGATTCCGGAACTTGAATACATGCCGCTCATTGTTGGTGTTCTGATTGCAGTTGGTCTCCTGACTTCGCTGATCGGGAAACGCCAATTAGTCATTGTCTGGCTTGTGCTACTATTGATTGCTGGAACGTTAGGCATGTACGACTTCTACAGGTGGGAATATGACTACGGTCACAATCTCGATCCCCGAGCTGCGATTAAAATCCCGGGAATGTCGTACCAGCCCCCTCTCTTCGGTTCGGAAAAGTTATTGAATATTACCGCATACTCCTATCCGGCGTTAGGTTCCTACTTAATCTTGCTATCGGTTGCATTAGCTGGTTGGGCGTGGTGGGCATCCAGGAAGGCTGCTACAAAATTGCCATTGGCCACTGCAGGAACATGAGGACCTACCTTGGTGCCCTGTTCTTCATACTTGTTGCGTGCACAGCTTCCGGACCAACTCCAATAAATTTTGGAGCCGACCCGTGTGCACATTGCAGAATGACGATTACCGACAAGAAGTTTGCTTCTGAGTTGGTAAGCTATACGGGTAAAGCGCTTAAGTTCGATTCACCTGAATGTTTGATTGGATATTATTACCAGACATCAGTGGAGTCGCACACCAGAATTACTTCGATATGGGTTTCGAATTTTAATAAACCCGGCGAACTAATCGATGCCAAATCTGCTTCGTATCTGCGGAGTTCCGAATTGCACTCTCCAATGGGCCTCAACGTTGCAGCATTTGTAAACAACCAAGAGGCTTCGGCCATGCTTGAGAGGTATCCTGGAATGATTTTAAATTTCGATAGTGTTGTCAAGCTCGCTACGGGAAGGTAGTGCGTAGCATGGCTCTTTCCACCATGATTCCGACCATGATGCTTGCTGCAACGCTAATGGTATTGGTGAGCATGGCTAATGCCGAAACAATCAAGGTATCGAAAAATGGTCGGTTTACATCGGTACGTCAGGCCGTTTCAAGTTCTCAGCGGGGCGATGTGGTGCTAGTGGAACCCGGCGTGTTTATCGAGTCGAATATCGTCATCAAACATCCATTGGAACTGAGAGGAAGGAAAGGGGCTGTTATAGATGGCAATAACACTCCGGGAACGTTAATTTCAGTTGAATCGGATTCCGTTCTCATTTCAGATTTGGAATTGCGGAATGTAGCCGTCAGCTACGTTGATGATAACGCAGCGATAAAAATTATTAATTCCAAACATTGCGAAGTGTTGCGTTGCAGAATCTTGAACGGGTTTTTTGCTATCTATCTCAGTAATTCGGAACATTGCCGCGTTGCCGACAACATTCTCAAAGCTGACAAAGATTTTGAGATGAATTCAGGCAATGGTATTCATTGCTGGACGAGTAAAGATGTCTACGTCAGCGGCAACATCATAGAAGGTCACCGAGATGGCATTTACTTTGAATTCATGAATCGAGGGACGGTCGTCGGCAATACTATCAGGAATAATATTCGATACGGATTGCATTTCATGTTCAGCGATAGTTGCTCGTATAACAAGAACAGGTTCATTCATAACGGAGCTGGTGTGGCTGTAATGTTCACTCATTATGTACAGATGATGGACAATACATTCGCCAATAACTGGGGACCCACGTCATACGGTCTTCTGTTGAAAGAAATATCTGACAGCCATTTGAGTGGCAACGTGTTTGATAGAAATTCGATTGCCATACATGCCGAAGGCGCCGCGAGAATTTTACTTGAACACAACGTGTTCAGAAATAATGGATATGCGTTGAGATTATTAGGCAACTGTGTTGAAACCACAGTTCGTGACAACACATTTGAGGGGAACAGTTTCGATGTCACAACAAATTCAGTGAACTCGCAGAATACATTTATCAACAATTACTGGAGTTCGTATGTTGGTTATGATTTGAATAAGGATGGTATTGGTGACGTGCCCTTCCATCCTGTTCGGCTATACTCACTGTTAGTGGAACAGGTACCGTCGTCGGTAATCCTTATGCATACTCCTTTCGTCAACATCTTAGATTTGGCCGAGCGCGTCTTGCCCACCGTCACGCCGGAAACACTCGTCGATTCCAAACCGCGAATGTCGGTCCCTAAACAATGATAGTAATCGATCATCTAACAAAGCGCTTCGGTAAACACACGGTACTCAACAACCTATCTCTTGAGTTTCGCCCAGGCACTGTTACTGCTATAATCGGACCGAACGGATCTGGCAAATCAACCCTGATGAAATGTATTCTGGGTCTGGTAAAGCCAACCGAGGGATCAGTAGTCATCAACGGATTCAATGCACTCACCGATGTTCGCTGCCACGCAGATATAGGCTACATGGCTCAGATTGCACGCTATCCGGATAATCTCAAGGCACGAGAAGTGATTGACATGGTTAAGGGGCTGCGGGAACGCACTGCCGACACTTCGGACACACTAATAAACGCCTTCGATTTAAAACCTCACCTCAACAAACCGATGCGTACACTGAGCGGCGGCACGCGACAAAAAGTTGGGGCAGTTGTCGCTCTAATGTTCAGTCCTCATTCGTTACTTCTCGACGAGCCGACAGCTGGACTCGACCCGGTTGCATCGCAACAAATGAAGGACCAGATCGAGGCCGCTAAAATTAGAGGCGCTGCAGTGATTATTACATCGCACATCATTGCCGAGATCGAAGAACTTGCCGATCGTGCAGTGTTTCTCCACGAAGGGATGGTAATTCACGAAGGCAGCGTATCCTCGATTCGCCAACAACTAGAGGTGCTTCGGTGATGAGGCTCCTGAAATATGTGCTCCGCGATATATCCAGAGGACGATGGGTTCTGCTGTACTTCCTATTCTTTTTTGCGGTGACGGAAGGCTTGTTGTTTTTCACTGCAGGCGAAGCCAAAACCATCGTTGGATTGATGAACGTTGTGTTTTTGTTGATACCTCTTGCTTCGATAATGTTCGGCACCTTGCATTTGCACAACAGCCGCGATTTTATTGAACTCATTCTAACGCAGCCAGTTCGCCGCTCAACGGTGTTCTGCGCTCTGTACCTGGGAGTAGCCATACCATTTGTATGCTCCTTTCTGTTAGGCGTAGGTATTCCGGCATTTATACATGCAGCAGCGTTTTCGCCGGCAATTGTCACACTACTTACAACTGGCGCTGCCTTGACGTTCGTGTTTACATCGATCGCATTCTACCTTGGCATTGTTATTAACGACAAAGCTGCAGGCATGGGGCTCGCATTCATCCTCTGGCTGTTCTTTACGGTTATTTATGATGGTGTTCTTCTTGTGATAACGGTCATGTTCCAGGATTATCCCATGGAGCAGCCAACAATTGCAATGGTTATTCTCAATCCGATAGACCTTGCACGGATTGCCGTTATGCTCACTGTCGACTATGCAGCGTTGATGGGATATACAGGTGCGGTTGTTCAAAAATTTTTTGGAAGCGGTTTCGGAGTAATGCTTTCGGCTATGTCCCTTCTTCTGTGGATCGCTATCCCCTTCGGAGTCGGTTTAAGGAGCTTTAACAACAAGGACTGGTAAACCGAAAGCGTGTGCGTTATCTTACAATCAGCTCTTGTCAGTCTCCGCTCTTAAACTTTTTGCATGTTCAATGCGTTTGGGGGCAATTCTGCCACAAGACCCCTACTTCATGCCGACGTTAAGTAGAACGTTAATACTTTTCACATCCATAATCTTCGTCGTTGCCTATACACACGCTTCTGCAAATGAGGATGTTCAGGGTCGCGTGATAGATGCTGCCAATAAATCACCTTTACAGGGTACGACTGTAGTCCTTGCATCACCGCAGGACTCCACAATAAAGTTCGGGGCAATTACAGCGAAATCAGGTTCCTTTGCTATCAAGAACGTGCCGCCTGGACCATGGCGCCTATCAATATCGTTCATTGGCTTTCGCAAATATTCATCGACGATATTTATCCGATCATCCAATGTCGACTTAGGAACAATTGCACTGCAGCAAGATACCGTTAGCACAAAGACAATCAACGTCGAGGCCGATGCCGCGGCTGTCCAAGTAAAAGGCGATACCACTGAATACAATAGCAAGGCATATAAAACAAACGTTAACGCATCCGCCGAAGATTTAGTAAAGAAAATGCCTGGCGTGAATGTTGAAGGGGGCACGGTAACGGCGCATGGAGAAGATGTAAGAAGAGTATTGGTTGATGGACGAGAATTTTTTGGCGATGATCCGAGTTCAACACTGCGCAATGTTCCGGCAGACATGGTGGATAGAGTTCAGGTGTATGATAGAGGGTCGGACATGTCGATGTTTTCCGGCTTCGACGACGGTAATACACAGAAGACCATAAATCTTATTACTAAACGAGAGCGCCGGAAGGGTGAATTTGGAAAATTCTACGGAGGGTATGGAAGTCAGGAGCGTTATGCTGCCGGTGCAACGTTCAATTACTTCGACGGACCACAACGCCTTGTTGTACTCGGTCTTTCCAACAACATTAACCAGCAGAATTTCTCGGCGCAGGATATTGTTGGGTCTATGGGCATCGGCGGACCAGCGGGGCGTCTAGTCAATCGGTTCGCTTCATCGTCGGCGGGGCAACGAATGATAACATCACGTTCTGGCAGCGGATTTGGCGGCAGAGGTGATTTCGGAAATTTGTTTGTCAGCCAACAAAATGGCGTCACCACAACGCATGCTCTGGGAACCAACTACAGTAATGCCATCGGCGACGATGTAAACCTTTCGGGATCGTACTTCTTTAACTATGCCGATAATGGGAACAAAAGTTCGCTAAACAGGGACTATGTAACGCCAAAGGATCAATTCTATACTGAACGTAACGATGCAGTATCGCTTAACAGAGTTCACAGACTGAATTTGAGAGTCGAAGCAACAATAGATTCACTTAATTCGCTGATCCTTGCACCCCGATTTACTCTGCAGGATGGATCGTCCTTTACTGGTTCGTTTGGCGAGACTTCAAACAAAGGTGTGTTGTTGAGCACAACGCAGACAAACAACTCAATCCTCAATCTTGGCATTGTTGGAAGCGGTTCGCTAACCTTTCGGCATCGCTTTGGCAACGATGGAAGAAACGTTGCCTTCACCGTTAACACAGATGCCAACTCCGGTACATCTAACGGCGATTTAGTATCGTCGAATGAATTTTCAGGAATCGATTCTGTCTTCGCTTTAGATCAGATCTCAACGCAACGAGTAAAGTCCTCCACGTATTCCGGAACAGTGGCATGGACAGAACCCATATTTAAAGATGGACTTCTCCAGGTTTCATACACGCCATCTGTAACACAATCGACATCCGATAAACTGACGTCATCGTTCAATTCTACAACCGGATCGTACTCAACAACTGACACACTGCTGACAAATAATTTTAAAAACACGTACACCACTCAGCGCACTCAGGCATTATACCGATGGCAGGGTGAAAACACAATTATTACTGCAGGCGCCGCATATCAGTTCGCAGATCTCACAGGTCAAGCTTTATTTCCAGCTTCGGATAGAATTGTACGAACATTTAATAACGTCCTGCCATCGGCCATGTGGCAGCAAAAATTTTCTCGGAGCAGTAACATTAGGCTGCGATACAGTACATCGACGTCGCCGCCTAGTGTATCACAACTTCAAAACGTAGTCGACAACACCAATCCAATTCAACTAAAGCTGGGCAATCCCAATCTTGTTCAGGACTACACTCACAATTTGAGCCTGCGATTTATTAATTCGGATTGGATGAGCAACCGCTCCATGTTTGCGTTTGTCTCGATATCGCTTACAAACGATTACATTGGTTCAACGTCCGTTGTAACTGCTGCCGACACTACAGTTAACGGCATACTGCTGCCACCAGGGGCACAGATAACAGCGCCGCAGAATCTCGATGGATACATCTCTATTCGCTCACGTTTTTCTTATGGCATACCGATATCATTTATTCCAAGCAATGTGAACCTTAACACAGGCATCAATTATTCAAGAGTTCCGGGATTGGTTAACGGTTTTGAAAATTTTGCCAACACAACAGTTGTTCGAGCAGGGTTTTTTCTCAGTTCCAACATTTCCGAAGATGTCGATATCATCGCTTCTTATGATGGACAGTACAACATCGTAGTGAATTCACTTCAGCGAGAGAGAAATGCAAACTATTTCACCCACAATGCAAGCGGCAGATTGATCTGGAATATTGGCGCGGTGGCTTGCAGTACCGATGTAAGCAACACATTTTATACCGGGCTCGGTCCAGACTATGATAGAGTCTACACAGTATGGAATGCCGGCCTTGGGTATCGTTTCTTTGATAACAATGCTGGCGAGTTGAGGATTACGGTTTTTGATTTATTACGACAAAATGATAATGTGGGTCGGTCTGTAAACGACATTTATGTAGAGGACTCGCAATCAAGTGTAATCACGCGTTATGCTATGCTTACCTTTACTTATGATTTAAAATCCTTGAGCGATCCTCAAATGAATACTCCTCATTGATTAATGTATACCCATCATTGATCAATGAATACTCCTCATTCAATGTACATTCCTCAATGATTTTTTGAAGGGAGTGATTTCATTATCTATTAAATTGTTTGAATACGACTTAGTTGTCTAATTCTCACGTTCAATCAAAGGCTTTCTTAACGTTCACACCATTGTTACTATGCGCTGTTACGATGTTGATGCTTGAGGACGGTCATTATATCAGCTCAGTTCAACGGTCAGCCTGATTTGAGAGACCCAGCACCGCCCACCCATAAAATATACGTGAGCGCTCAGGCAGGCTATTCGTTTGAAGCCTTAGTTCGAACCTACGAGGCCGACATCACCAGTACCGGTTTTGAATGGTACGGTGGAGCGATCGACTTTGCATATTTGTGAGATATTCTTTTTGAAATTTCTTACATGTATTGCTCCGGTGAAATGTTAGCTCAGTACTACACCGGGTTCAATCCCGAGACAACGGTAAGCCTGGATAACCTTTCTACAAATTATATTCAGCTTGGTACATTAAAAACATTTAGAAAAGCTAAGGGAGCACCTTTATTTGGGCGGTCAGTTGGGTCTTGGTATTTATGATCCGGAAAGAAACCAATATCAGACGAACACATTTTTTGCAGTGTCGGGTCTCGGCGGAGCAAAACTTTTCATCAGTGATAGAATTGGCCTGCGCCTTCAGGGAAGACTTATCCTGCCTATATACTTTGGCAGCCTGGCATTTTACTGTAGCGGAGGCGGCTGCGGGACTGGCGTTAGCGGTACGGGGACGCTCGAGGGAGAATTATCGGGCGGATTATTTATTATGATGTAAAAAATGTAAACAACGAGAGAAAACCTACAATGAAGTACATTATTCCTACTCTTCATGCTCTTGGAATTGTTGCATCATGTAAACCGGATTACCGTACATCCGTGGAAGATTACCGTACCGTTGTTACGATATATGACACGTCGCAGAATTTCAACGACCTGAGAACATATTATCTCTTTGACACTGTTCATCACTTGGTAGACTCCAGCGTCGTCACTATCGACGAAATCACACGAAAGTATGATCAGCGATTACTCAGCGGAGTTGCCGGCTTGCTTGACAGTTACGGATGGGTTAGAATAACAGACACAGTTGGAGCGCCGCCAGCCACCACTGTAAGGATTACTGCAAGCTCATCTACTACATGGGGCTACTACTATTCGTGGTATCCATGGTATGGCTATGGAGGATGGTGGGGCTATCCGGGCTGGGGGTATCCATATTACCCGGCATACGGTGGGTATACGTATTCGTATTCTACCGGCTCGCTGTTTTTGCAGATGGATGGAGTTCAACTTCCATCGACTGCTGCGGATTCACTGCAACTGAGACCCTTATGGATCGGTTCCAGCAACGGTTTGCTCAGCTCCAGTGAAGCCGACAATGCTGCGATTATCTCGAACGCCGTTCAACAAATGTTTAGACAATCACCTTATTTAGTTCTTACCGAACAGTAATCAGGATGCGGAACATGAAAAAAATTCTTGGTCTCTTGTGTATTTTCGCCGCGCTTACCGGCTCCGCCTCCGCAGCTCATGATTGGAATACCAACATCAGTTATACAACTGCATCGGGTACCGGAAACCTCGGCGATTACATCGAACGGTTTTCGTGGACTGGTTTTGGAGTGAGCATTCAATACAGAATGGACGACTTCAACTACGTGGGTGTAACCAGCGGGTGGCAACGCTTTGATGCGCTGTATCGCGACCGTACGCAACAGCTCCCGCAGGGTGCAGTGTTCGGAACTCAGCTACGCATTGTTAGTTTAGTGCCGTTTCGCTGATGTTGACTGCAACAGATAACCTTGCAGGTCCCATCGACAGGATACAGCCCTACATGACGCTGGGTGCAGGGATGTACTTCATGGCGTCTTGGATGGAAATTGGTATGTATACTTACAACAACAGCACAACACATTTTGGCCTAATGCCCGGGCTGGAGTTGAAATTTAGAATGGATAGAAAGTCGTCGCTCGATGTTCAGGTTGACTATAATGCCGCATTTGATTCAGGCACCAACCTTGCTGGTGGGGACGACAATTCGTATTCCTGGATTGGGTTGAAGGTTGGATTCACGTATGGTCGGTAGACGGTATCAGGATCACAGTGCGGTAGAAACTGTACACTAGTCCTGTTTGGTTGGATGGGAAAACGCCCGCCGATAATATCTGCGGGCGTTTTTCTCATTTTAACTGAACCTAAGTACGTCTCCGCTCTGTGTTACCGCACGGCAACAATTCTTCCAATGCCAAATGGTTCATGGTTCAAAGTAACGTATCCACTGGCAGGGTTGGGAGAAGCGTCGGATGAAACGATGTTGCCTCCGAGCTTGCCTGATAATCGATCTACGTCGACTGCACCGAGAGCTATGCTGAATCAGCAAGGCACGTAAGTAACATGCGTCGCATGACTCAACTTCTAATAAAAATGAAAAAAATAGTTGCGAACGAAACGTTCGCAGTTTAATGGTTCATTGGTATGACAGAAGCGCCCACGGTTCCATCCCTGAGAATGAGCACTGCCATCGTTGCCGACCGTGCCTCAGACGGAACCTCAACAAATTGTGTTCCCACTGAAAGCTGAATCTCCGTGGACAGTATTCTTCGTCCATCCACATCATAATAAACGCATGTAGCTTGGGTTTGTACTGCGCTCTCAATTTTCAACGCGGCTGCCTGCCCCTTCCAAATACCCTGCACATTAAACTGCGTAATTCCCGAACTACCATGCATTACAGAAGTTGGAAATGTTGGCGCGAAATCCCAAAGACCTCTGCCATACGTGCTGAATCTGAAAAGTCGTAAGGGGGCTACCCAATCAACATCCCAATACGTTTGATCGGGCGCTCCCAGCTCAGTAATATCAGTCCAGACATGAGTGGTTGTATCATAAACAAATGCGCCGGCATCGGTTGCGGCAGCAAGAAACCGACCGTCATCCGTGATTGCAAGACTCATTACCAAGGATGGCGGCAACCCATCTAATGCGCTAAACGATGCTCCCGCATCGGCTGAAACATATACACCTGGCCCAGCATAGCCGCTACCACCCACATAGAATCTGCTGGCGGTGTTAGCATCGGTTGCAATTGCATTACCGCTGAAGTAGTGCCCATCGAGACCATCGGGCCGCTGATACCGCTTCCATGAAACACCAAAATCGTTACTCGACCATACGAGACCGTTAGTAGTAACAACAAACTGATACCTCGGATCTGCATCGGAAACAGCAAGGGTGGAGATGCGAACATCTGCAATACCTTCGCCGAAATCGAATGGCAGTGAGTCAACTACAAGTTCGCTTCGATTGTCCGTATAACGATACACAAATGCACCAACTGAATTTGTCCCGCCGCCTAACAAAACTTGCTCGGGCTTGTTTTTATTTACGGCTAATGGCGGAAGCCACATCTGATTTTTGTGCGCAAAATCCTTTCCTACAGCATTCCATCCCAATTCTGCCTGTCTGTTGTACAATACAAATCCGGGATAAACAGCAAACAGTGATTGTCCGTTGTCTCCCGAAACGAGATTGGCATAATCTCCGGAAATCAGTTGAATGAATGCTCTTGCAGCGACGGCTGTATCAACAGTGCTGCGCTGAAATCCCTGATCCTGCGCGCCGGCAGACACAACAGCCACGTTGTCGCGGCTTGTATACGAACCATAGTACTGGCTCACATTGAGATTCTGGAGACCTATGTTTCTCACAGTCTTGCCTCTATCTGTAGATACATAGATGCCGCCATCGGTGCATAGAAACGTTAACGACGATCCATCAGATTTTAACAATGATGATAATGAAGGAATGTCGGCGTGCAGCTTATTTAACGGATCGGCATAATACTCTCCCCAAGTATTGATGGGAGACCACGAATATCCTTCATCGTCCGATCTATACACATCAACACCGCCAAATAGCCACGTAAGGTCATCGCCAGCTACCTGACAAAACGAGCGCTGCTCGAACGGACCAAACCCTACGCCCGATCTTGGCTCCCACGTAACTCCCTCATCGTAGCTAATATAAAAATGTGTAGAATCTGAATCGGTGAGAGCAAGCATGAGTTGCTGCGCAGACTGACCTGCAACAAGCCTCTGCCCAACATAATTGAGCTTGGGCAGCACACTCACTGGCACAATTTCGCCGCTGCTCTTAAACACTGCAATCGTATCGCCATAAATAATCTTGACGTTATCGCCGCCATCCGTCCAGACAGTTTGAACACCGTCGAGAAAAGCTATGCGTGTGAACGACGCGCCGGAATCCACACTTCGATAAACAACTCCGCGGGCACGCCATTCCGGTCCGTAATCCCACTCATTACCAATGCCAATGATTTCGAGTCTTCCGGACCTTTGACAGGAGACAACTCTGAAAAAAGATCCCCAGCGCTGCATTTCCTCCAAACCCACAGCCTGAGACCACAGAGTATCGCCTTCATTCAGAATGTAGGATCGAGGCGAATTGGAAACAACTACAATCCGTTCGGATCCATCGGCCATTCTAATATTTTTTATTAACCTGGGATAACTAATTCGCTGCGACTCATTGAGAATTTTCCAGGAATTTCCTTGCGTACTTCCCACCCAGACTGTGCCGCCATCGCCCCCTACCCATACACGGTCGGATGCCTCATCGAAATCCACGGCCACAATACGTCCAGCCTGGTTGATGCTTCCAATCTCGCGCCAGAGTCCGCTTACACGAGGTGTATCAGCTTGTACGCTCTCCCCCTTGCGTGCCAGCATACGCGCAACACGCGCATCGCGCACATGTTGGTTAACAATTCTCCAATTCATTCCCGGAGGAACAACATGGAGTGATTCAAAAAATTCGTCGGCTTGTTTTTTATGCTCCGCACCTTCGCGCTGATTTGAAGGCACCTGGACTTGAGCAAGGGAAACGGCAGGGAGCAGCGCCAGCAGTATTGCGAGGATCTTATTCACCTGCTCAAATTACCATGTATTCCATTTTGTGATGACGATGCTTCGTATTAAGAAATAGACCGCACCGATGCCCCATAACTAATCCTTCGAGAAGCGAGTTCGATGCAAGTCTGTTGGAGCCATGCAGTCCGGTATCTGCACATTCACCAACGGCATACAAACCCTCGACATTCGTGACGCCATTTATGTTGGTAGTGATTCCTCCGCACAGGTAATGGACGGCAGGCGCCACGGGAATACGCTGAAAAGTTGGATCGATTCCATTCACCATACACGTGTGCACCACTCCGGGGAATTTCGTTAGCAATTCAGTTTTGTCGAGTCCAGTTGCATCGAGATACACACATGATTTACCAGTTTCTTTCATGCTGTCCCAGCAGGCAGCAGTTACAACATCGCGCGGAGCAAGGCAGCCCTGCGGGTGCATGCTCAGTGGCACCACGTCGTTGCCATTCACATCCACCAATCGTGCACCCGCACCTCTGAGAGCTTCTGTGATAAGGGGCATCCTAACGTGAGTGAGAGGCGGGCCGTCGTGCACATCAAAGGGACCATCTGCAACGAGCGCCGTTGGGTGCCACTGGATTTTATCCAGGTTCGAAATTTGCGCACCAACTTCCAGTGCCAACTGCAAACCGTCTCCCGTTGCAGATTCCGGATTCGTCGTCGTTGGAAACACAGCGCCAATACCGCCCGTTGCAATCACTACAGCATCGGCAGTGTAATACCTGACTTCGTGAGTAAGAGTACTCTTAGCAATTACGCCTGAAATCGCAGCGTCATCTTGTATTAACGATTCAACACTCGAATAGGGCATGATACAAACAGAATCATGCTTTCTAACATCGGCAAGTAACACGTCGTGCAAATGCTTTCCGCTGTGGTCTTTTGAATGGACAACACGGGGCAGACTATGTCCGCCCTCAAGTGCGAGATTTATCGAACCATCGGCGTTTCTGTCGGGATGAAATCCAATCGACAGCAAATCATTCAGTCTATTTTTTGCATCGCCGACGACTGTTGCTACTGTCCGCACATCGTTTGTAAAATGTCCTGCACGCAGCGTATCATGAACGTGTAAGTGAACGCTATCAGCAGGCCCTATGGGAACTGCAATACCACCTTGAGCAAGAGGCGTTGCACCATCATCCACAGAACCCTTGCTAAACATCAGCACATCAACGTATGGCGTGAGCGCTCGTGCAACGCTCAAGCCCGCCACGCCAGTTCCGATGATTATTACACGATTCATAGAGTCATCATTTTGATTATTGGAAGAGCAGCACGTTCGCGTAAATGTTCGGGAATAACAATTTTGTGAGTAAGGGTTTCAAGCGACGATTTAATTTTTTCGAGCGTTATCATCTTCATATACGGGCAGACGCCGCATGCGCACGTTGTGGGCTCGTCCGTTGGAGCGGGAATCAGCTTCGCGTACGGCGCAGCCTGGCGCATTTCCTTCAGGATACCCTCTTCTGTTACCACGATATACGTACCAGAAGACTCCTTGCTAACATAGTTTAGCAATGCCGATGTGGATCCGATAAAATTGGCAATCTTCAGCAATTCTGGCGTACACTCCGGATGTGCGATTATCCGTGCCGTTGGATTTGCGGCTTTCAAGCCCCTTACCTGATCGATCGAAAAGGCATCGTGCACTTCACACACAGCGTCCCACAAAACAAGGTTACGTCCGGTAATCTTCTGCAGCCACTTCCCCATATTCCTATCCGGAGCGAAGATGATTTCCTTATCCATTGGTAAAGAATTAATCACCCTCACGGCATTCGACGAAGTGCAGGTTATATCGCTCAGGGCTTTCACTTCCACCGAGCTATTCACATACGTTACTACAACATGATTGGGATGTTGTTCAACAAATTTACTAAATGCATCGGCCGGACATCCTTCCGCCAGCGAGCACGTAGCATCGGGATCGGGTGAGAGCACCGTTACGTTTGGGACGAGCACTGCAGCAGTTTCGGCCATAAAGCGCACGCCAGCAACCACCAAGACATCGGCTGTGCACAGTTGCGCCCACTGAGCCATTGCAAGACTATCACCAACAAAATCGGCAACAGCTTTTACATCGGGTGTTTGGTAATAATGGGCAACAACGGCAGCATTGCGTTGTCGTTTGAGTTCGAGAATTTCATCGTGCAGACCAGCCACATCCAAAATTACGAGTTTTAAGACCTCGCTATCTTATTTCAGAAATTAATTCCTGAAAGGCTATGTGAAAGCATGAAAACTGATGAAAAATCGCCACACCGACCACGATGCCGGGTATCAAGAGATACAAGACATGGAAAATGTGTGAAAGGTTGAAGCTATAGCCGGAGAAAATCAAAACAACATTGCTGGTCGTTCAAAGGATCAACTTTGCAAAGTGTACATCTCCACCGTCAATGCGGATCAGGACGGGGCCAACAGCACGTGTTTCAATTTCGAATGTTCTGCCCTTTCCTCCGCCAAGCTCCTGCTCGAGCAATAGCTGACCTATCATGTTGTAGACTCTGACAACGCAGCCTACTAAGTCCAACGCTTTGGATTCGATCACAAGCCTGTTGCCGTCATCCCTATGAATACCTATTTCACCTACTTGTCCGCTTTCATCAAACAAGCTAGTCGTCAGCACCGAAACATCATCGGAGGTTACAAGGCAACCATTTGCGTCGCGCGCGACAACTGAATAAACTCCTGACGAAATATCGACTAACGGAGAAATCATAACGGCGTCGCCTGAAAGGGTACGTAGTTTTTCACCGTTTCGCAGCCAATAAAATGGACCCTGCGTCCATTCGACCTGAAGCGCCGTAACCCTGTCATTTCTGCCGATGACCTTGATCACTGGCTTTGAAGGAAGACTGCTATAGGTCGAATCGGCGATGATGAGAGTATCCTGAATACCGTTACCCACAATGATCAACTGGTATGACATTGAACGGGTTGTGTCGATTTTACTGACCTCGATTTCAGCAATCCGTCTATTAAGTTCAACACGAAATCGCAGCTCAGCATTGGTACTGGCTTTCTCAATGAGCCTGATTGAACCCATCTTTGGACCACCAAGAACATACGTTATGCGATTGCAGTCCAAGATTCTATCCAGCACTGAAATGGGTCTCGGAGCATTTGCCTGTACGTATACCTCAGATCCATACGGATGAATGTTGCCTTCAATGTCCATGAAAACACCATAGATTCCCCCTGCGCTTTGCGGCAGTCCACCGGGTGGGAGCCGTGGATCATCATCGGGTACTTCTGCCGCCCTAATCAAATACTCACAATCGTCCTTACCTCGTTTCCCACCACTGAGAAAGAGATATTGCGCGGTATAACTATAGCCTGCACTGTCGAGCACGTTGCCATTCGAAAAACACATTTCTAATTCAGGAGCCTCAACAAGACTGTCAGCATCGATGTCATATCTCAAATACGAATAAACCAGTCCGGTATCGTTAGTATGAATCTCTACTACGAGAGTATCATAAATAAGTGTAATTCCCCACTGTCTGGCACTAACGTGTTCGTTCTTACGGGGCCACAACCTCCGCCATGAGATTCCGTTGTTTGTGGTAATTATTACCTCGAATTCAATCGCACCTGTAAAATTTCTTTTTACGGCCAGGATACCATGACCGATAATGTACAAATCGTCCATTTGCCCAACGTCCCAGCTTTCTATTTCTATCGAAGTCAAACCGCCATCAATGCTGCAAAATCCTCTGCCATAGGTGTCTACCCAATACAAATTGCCATTGGCGTCTCGACTCAGTCTTCGGCCCCAAACAGTTGGCGAGTATGCTGGACCGGTACCCTCTGACAATGTCTGCCAATTTTGCCCACCATCAACACTGGCATTGAATCCATTTCTGAACAAGGTAGAGGCTGCAATCAACTGTCCGTTCGCCAAGCGAACAACCTGGTCCAGCGACGGTTCTGGCGTACGCACGGTGTCGTATTTCCACGTCACCCCGCCATCAAAAGAGCGCTTGACAAAATTGCCCGGACAACCTTGTTCTGCTGAATTGTATGATCCGTTGTTACAAAGCAAATACCCGCCAACAAACGTCCCTGCGCCTGCATACACGAGACCATGCCCTCCAGCGCGCATATAGGCAGAGTCATATTGTGTTTGGCCGCAAACGGTATGAAACACGCAAATTGTGTGTATCACCAGCAGTATTTCATATCGTCGCAATCGGAGCATGTTTTTGAAAATTGGGTTGTCACCTCAAGATCTGACACTGGTTTTAGCCAAGTGTTGTTTACGAAAGTACGTACTTTCGGACCCTAATGGCGTAGTGTATCCGACTGATGAATTCAGGTGTCGTTGATTGTAATATTCGATATAATTTCAGAATTCGAAACTCCTATGGTTAGACAAACTGAAGTCCATGAGGTCAATCCTCTCAGACTTGAGTATCGAGAACAACGATTGCACCAGTGTATTGTCTTACCAATGATCATGGTGACTCATACTCTACCGTACTTTATAGGGATGCTTAAGCTATTGGCGATACTGTCTTATTATATCGGCTCTAGCATGTCGCTTTTTACTCTACTTTTTTATGATATTGTTCCTCATCACATCTTATGATAGTAGCGCTATGAGCATGCAAGAGGACACGTTGAGTGTGGCAGAGGCATTGATTCAGAGCGGGTTCGCGTGAAAGGAGTACGCGGTGCAGGATGTGAGGCCAAATGTGACACAGCAATGCTAGAAATTACAGTTAGGATTGATCTTTGTTCAATTGGCAGGCGGGATCGCACCTGCGACCTGGACGCGTAAATGGTGGTTTCCTGTGCCAATTGTTCTCTGTATCTTCATTTTTCTTAAAATATAAGACTTGATATAACACTCGCGTCTATTCACAGCAATCAGTGTAGCTGCCATTCTTAACATATATTTCCGAACATTGGTGTTCGGGATAAATCAGTTAACCATATCAACCATAATCAGGAGATTTTCTTTGAGCAAACTGTAGTCAGTGTTCCCTGGAATTTTCAGTTAGAACGACTCTTCATCAACATCACAAAGCACAGACGAGAGATCGTTAAAGGTCAATGCATCTGGTTCCTTTTCAAAAAGTGGCAGCTCTATTATGGATTCTTCACCTGTTACAACAATGCGCAGTCGCGTTAGTGCATCATCGTCGAATGTAATTTTCAGTGGGATATACATTTGGAACGAGGCTGGCACGTCAGATTGTTTAATTCTCATAGTGATTTTCCATTTCCCATCCTGCTGCTTCTCCTTCTTCCACGCATACGTGTACTTTGGAATCGCATTGCCATACACCCACTGATCGAAAAACCATCCCAGGTCCGTTCCTGTTAACTGCTCAATCGTTTTCCGAAATTCATCTGTTGAAGTCCTTTTGCCTTGGTACTGTGTATAAAACGTACGCATTACCGTAAAATATGTCTCCTCATTCATTGTACTAATATTTAACATCATATTTCTTAGCATGTGAAGCACCCAAGCCCCTTTATAGTACACAAAAATGCTGTAGGCGTCCGGCTGTAAAGAACCAATGTTGACTCTGTATCCAAGACTGATGGCAGGGGGCGCTAAATCTTTGCTCATAAATCGCTTGCCATAGGAAAGGATCTTTGCTTTATATGAATTGAGGAGTTTGAAGAATTTTTTTGCATCGGAAGAGGCAAGCTGTGAATACATCAACGCTGAGTACTCTGCAAAACCCTCACTCAACCACTGATCTCTATACGATTTGAAATCGAGATTGGATCCCCACCACTGATGGGCTACCTCGTGAGCAATGAATTGCTCGGCAAAAAAATCATAATTGTCAGACGTATAAAATGTCTGCCACGATAAATGAAGTAAGCCTGGGAAGGATTCACCGTGATTACCCGGCAGCTCCGTTGCAATCAAAGAATCGATAGGTAGTTTTCCAAAGAGTCTTGAGAAAAAAAGCAGAGATTGTTGAATGTCCTGAGCTACAACGTCTACCTGATCTGGTGTTGTATAAAGCACAACAGCTTTTGGTGCAACGCCGTTAGCTTCAATAACCTTTCGTTTAAAGAAGCCAATGTGGAAGGAGTAATTACGAACTGCATTTATAGATTCCCATCGAGCATGAAGCCTGTCGTCTACAGTTGTGAATGCTGTCCTGCGTCCGACTGATGCTAATGTCATGGACGATGGATATGTAAACGAGACGTCGAAAATTGTCTTGTGGAAATATGAGTGCGCCGGATACCACATCATAGACGTAACCAGAATCGGATAATCTTCGATTCGTTCAATCACATCACCATGATAGTAGAACGTCAAACTGAACTTGTTGTCTAAATACAGTGTCCTTGGAAGTTCCACCCACGCCGTCGCTGATTCTTTTGCGCGAATAAATGTCAGCAAAGCTCGCGACGCAGCAGTCGAGTCATTGAAGGTAACTGAATCAAGTGTTAGAGTCGGGTACAAATCAAAATTGATCCAACGTACCGAGTCTTCGTTTACCTTCATGTCTACCTGATCGCTGCCAGCGAGATCGAGGTTTCTTTGAATATCAATATTTGCGACGTGTTTAAGTGTTCTAATGAGGTCACCATCATCAACTCCATCATTGGAAGTTTCTGCAATGATGTTGTCGGCCTGACACTGGCAGACCAGCGTAGGATCACTAATATGAAACTTCTTATCCGCACGCAGTTCGAGTAGGTAGGGTTCAATTGCGTATGGATTATAAGCAAGGATAGCATCCGTGCCTGTAGGATTCCCAATCCGCATCAGCATGAAATCCTTCTGAAAGCCATTCAGAAAAGTCTTAGCAAAAGTTTCATCCATCAATGTGTCCTGCTCTCCCATAGCCAGAGAAGACCAATAGGCATCGATCAGTTTCGACATTCCTTCTCTGCTGCCACCCTTTGGTTGATCGTTGACCAGCGTCAGAAATTCTTTGTCCGTTGTAATGAATACAGCCTTAGAAATATCAACCACAAAAACTTCAGAGTGAATAAACCGCATGAGGTTCGTTCGTTCGGTCTCCATATTCGGTCGGAAAGAAACCGACCCCTTTCCAATAAACACAACTCCAATTTGATTACCGTTGATTGGCTCGGCTAGTGCGATTGAACCAGAATCAAGAATTACGGAAATGAGACCATGTTCGTAGAATATTCCACTGACACTTCTAACCGAATTGGAATCAACGCGCACAGTCTTGACCTGGTTGCGCAATTCGAAATATCGATTTGTCGACTGGGCATTAAGTGTGAGAACGCAACTCAAAAACAGCAGGCAGTACAAATGAAAATTCATACGCAATACGATTTATTGTGGTACGAAAAGAAAGCGTTGTAGCAAAGAATCCGCCCCAGCAAGTCCCCAATTATTCAACCGAGTGACGAAATATTTTCGCGTCACAACATACGAAAGTGGAGAGATGAACAGGCAGGTGGAAATGTTGAGTGTGACAGAGGCATTGATTCAGAGCGGGTTCGCGTGAAAGGAGTACGCGGTGCAGGATGTCAGGCCGAATGTGGCACAGCAACAATGGAAAGTGCGGTATCGAACGCCACACCAGTTATGATGCCGGGTATCAAGAGATACCCGGCATGGGGGGTGGAGTGGAGGGTTGGAGGTAAAGAGGGGGGAAGACAACTTGTCTCGTCGCATCGACAAAAAACTGCTCAGCTGACTTGTAAGGTGTAATTGTTGGGGCGGATATGTCTCAACCATGTGTAATACGTGTCGTTTATATTCTTCATCGAAAATTCTAAAACCCCTCTTCATGATCTTCTCTTTGTGTCAGTCTGATAGATAACGACTAAGGAGAGTGTCTACAATTTCAGGACCACCCCAGTTGCTATAAATTGAAAGATGTTCATAATACGCCAGTTTTAAATTCGCCATCATTATTAAAGAGGGAGTCGTATGGTATTACCCGATTAATACGATTGGATACAGTTTGAATGATAAATGGTGACTTCTTCTTTGAAATGGCTGCTAAAGAGTCTACTAACGAAACTGACGAACTTTCATAGGCTTTGCAATAACCAACGTTGAATGTTGCCTTCGAAGACTGATGAAACTGATCCGACAACAATCGGGCTCCAACCCAGTTGTTAATTGATGTTGTATAAATAGGCACAAACGGCAACGCGCTGTCTTTCTTTAGAATTGCTTCGACAAGATCGAAAACACAAGGTTTACAGTAGTTGGCGCTAAGAACGATGATTGAGACAGTGTCGCGATCTGGACTGAAATCACGCAGCCAATCAATGTCATTCCCCGGAAATTGCGATTCCTTTATATACGACAGTTCACAAGCAATCAGAATGGTCCCAAGAAGAAATATCCATTTAGGTCCGTTCATAAATCCACTTTATACTTAAATATAGAATATGTCATTGGAGCACCCTTCTGATACGCAGCAAAGACGGATTGAAAAACATCGCGTGCGGACTTGTTTGTCCCTTCCATCGAGTCGTGTGAAAACATACCAATACAAATGAAGTGTTTTTTATCAACTCTAATAGGTGGGTTATTGTAAGCAAAAACGAAAGGTCTGGAGTGATTTACTATGTAATCAGATTCAAACCCGGGAGAAACAAAACTTAATAACTCCTGAGGCGATTTGTCGTCTGAAATTCGGTAGAAGGTCAACGTGTATTCGAACGATCTCTTGGCGAGTTGCGATGGCTTATTGCGTGCGATATAAAGTGTGCTGTCATCAAACAATACAACTTGCTTGATACTGGATCCTTCCTTAGTTACGAAGTCCATGATGCGATCAATCTGTAATCGTGCCTCTATCCCAGTCGTTTGTTGTAATATGCTATCGACATCAGGTTTTTTATAACGATCATCGATTTTAAGCTGCCCGTAAAAAATTGTGTCGAGGCCTGTACGCGTACACGAGAGCTGCAATATTGTCATGTCGAGAGGATCGACTACAACACAAGTGTTGCCGGAGAACGACGCGAAATTGCACGGAAGTAAGCGCGTCATGACAACGGATCGAATGTCGAGATTAGTACGATACAAGAAATTTCCCCTGAGGTCGTAGCAAGCAAGCACACACCTGCTATTTCCGAACACCGCATCGTAAAAGCGTCCTAAAATTATGATGTCATCATTAACAAAGAATTGTGTGAACGGTTCAGAAGTTGGTATGAACTTCACGTCGGATTTACCCAGCGAATCCAGATTCACACTGATAATACCTTCATAATATAGTGCGAAAAGCCGACCTCCGATAATCTGAATAGCACTTGGAGCATTTATGCTTGGTGATGCACCTATGGCTTCGCGAATCGAAACTGCCTGAGAATCAATCCTAGCCAAATAGCGATCGTATCTATAAACTGTGAGCGTATCAATATTTCTGTGGAATGCTACTACAAATGTGCCATCAGGAGATGGTGCTTGAACAACTCGAGCTGAAAATGGGATATCAGTAGGTACCGATTTCGTCAGAGACATTCTTTCCCTGGGCACTTCAGACGAACATCCACAACACAAGACCAACAGCAGTGCCATCAAAATAATGCTCATGAGAAGTTTACTCACCAACAGTTAATGTATACTTTTCTGCCATCCCAACTATTCGGACGTAGTTAATCACAGTATCGATTGATTCACGATGAAGTCCATCGTTCTCCATCACCTGAATCACTGATATGACTACCTTCCAACGGTCGCGATACTTCCCCGGAACAGACTGTGGCAAACATTCATGTCCCCTTCCACGAGCTACAGCATGAATCGATTCTGCGTTGTCTACGGTAAGTTCAACAGAATAAAATCCGCATAGGCTGATTGAATCCAGTTCGACAATCATAACGTCATTTTTCTGTGGCAAGCATGAAACCAACAAGCATGCAAAAGTCAGCAAAGAAAGAAAGTGTTTCATTCTCGGAAAGAAACCACCATTGGGGAACTTTTCTAATAGAAAATATTCTGACAAACACAACGGTTTGTTGCTACAGTTGAATATAGCAACAAACCGTGCGCGACACTGCAAATGTCCTTTTCAATAGTCAAAGTAATCGCTAGGTAAACTTTCCGAAATGCCCCAAACCCAGATATTCACATTAACAGGATTCATAGAAGCACTTGCCGACCACTTGGCTCGTTTGCCGTTTGGTGCGTAACCGTCGCCAGTTATAACGTTCTGTGAAATCTGATCCAGAACCCAATCTCGTGCATCTGATTCCTGTTGGGTGACAGCTGAAGCCGTATAAGGACAACCATTATTGCCATCTCCTTCACACCAAATTGATGTTCCCCACATATCAGTGTGAACGGAAACAACATAATACGTCACAGCACCACCTCCATTCGATCGACCACCTTTAGCGACCCGCTTATAATATGCATTTGCGTCATAAATGCATACGGCAATAAGCAGTGCTGCAATTAAAATATATATCTTCATAAAATACTCCTGTGACAGAAAATGAAGAAAGGTACAAGCTGCACTACCTAACGATCGCCATTTTGATAGTTTCCCTTCCAATGCCATTTGTAATGTGACAAAAGTAAGGTCCAATCGGCCAGCTTGAACAATTGATTGTAATGTCGTTATCACCCAGGGACTTTAGTAGAGGTTCCTGCGTATGCCAAAAAAGTACTCCGGAAATGTGATATACTGAAATGTCCAAGGAGTCGCTAGGTGCACGATCAAAATTTCTTATCGCAATCGTGAACATCTGATTGGCTATTGTTGGAAACGTATAAACTCTAAAGGTGGCCTGGAAACTGTAAACTCTACTAACGTTCGGAACCAACACAAAAAGCAAGCAGATCAAAAATGTTCTCATGATTCCTTTCATTTTAACCCGCTCTTAACTACGGAATGACGTTGTCAAGCAACACAATAGCGCAGTAATTATCTTCACTATTCAATATAACATTTGCGTTATTAAAAAAAAATAGTATTTTATGGTGAACTGAGGATGGCAGTGTCCAATTCTTAGTTGAAATATCACGAGTCCTTGCTCCGCTTCGATTTACGAAGAAAATCTGAAATTGCTTTCGCCAGTGTTGGTGTGTGTTTGTGGTTGTGGAGTTTGTTCATACGTCGTTCTGCTGTAAGCGCAGCAAATGAAGCCCATCGCAATCGCTGATCCGGTGTGCACCAATTGGTGACGCTGCGTGTGAGGGCTGGTCCCACAAAATAGACACTCACCTTAGTCAATCGTCGTTTACGAATGTACGCACCTACGAATACATCCAGTGTGGTGTTCTTGAGAGTTGAGTAGCGTCGATTCCTGATATTTTTTTTATGAAGCGCCACGCTTCACGGGGAACATGCTAAAGATCACCACAAATATATTCTTCAAGTCTTTCGTTTCTCAAGGTCACAACATATGTACGCCAGCAAGTGCATCTTTCATTCAACTAAATTATGAAATATTTTCGCGCCACAACATACGAAAGTGGAGCGATGAACAAACAAGAGGAAATGTTGAGTGTAACAGAGGCATTGATTCAGAGCGGGTTTGTGTGAAAGGAGTATGCGGTGCAGGATGTCAGGCCGAACGTGACACACTAACACTGGAAAATGCGGGATCGAATGCCACACCAGTTATGATGCCGGGTATCAAGAGATATTCGGCATGCGGAGTGGAGTAGAAGATTGAAGGTAAAGTGGGGGGAAGGGGCAGCCTGTCATTGCACTTTCATCGCCAACATTTACAGCAGATCCAGAAATGCATTGCGCATGGTTATCTCGCTGGAGTGACCGTGTTTCTCGAACTGTGCGAGTTCGGTGAAGTAGTCTTTGATTGGCTTGTGGGAAGGTTTAAGGTCGGGCACGAGGTGTCAATTCGCTCAAAAATTATAAGATCAATTTCTGTACAGTTGTTCGCGCAATCGCCAATCGAATTGGCTCCGTTGAGACCCTCTTAAAGCCGTACTCTTCATACCATCTTGCCACGCGATCGTTGAGTGCGTCTACAATTACACAAGACCAAGCAATATCCTGATTGGACAACACTCTTTTTAGTGAGTCCATCAATAGTTTAGTACCATATCCTTTGCCTTGATACCCTTTGTCTACACCCAATTGACCGATGAGAATTGCAGGAATGTCCATCGCTTGTGGTAAATCTTTAGATCCTGCTTTAAGAGCTTGTTCGCTCGGAATTGAAAGTGCACTGAGCGTGTAAAATCCCGCAATCGAGCCTCTCTGGTCTCCCTCCAAAATCCAGCAGGCTGAAAGACCCTTTTTTGTCCATTGTTTGGCCTTCGTCATCATGAAATCGTTGACAGTGTCTTCCCCACAGTCAAACGAATCGCGCCTGCGGACACTTGGGTCGAATCTCTTAGTGATCATTCTTCAAAGGCTTGGACTTTCTCAGAGTGAACCGACGATATTCTTCCGCAGCCTTTGTCAGCTTTTTATTTGGTTCCTCTTCAGTGGCAATAAGCTTACTTAGAATTGAAAATTCTTCTCGCGATAACGTGATTGTTTCAGATTCTTTCACTTCAAGGTAGCGCATATAATACTCAATCGCCGTCTTGATGAATTGGGAACTTGAGATTTTTTGTCGTTTTGAGAATCTATCCACCTTCTTTTTGCTGGCAGAATCGATTCTGAGGTCTATTCTTTCAGTGGCTGGCATGACAACTTCTTTCTTACGTACATTGTACGTACAATATACGTATAAACTATTTTCAATTGAAAAACCTTCTCCGCCAATGACTTCTTAGAAACAATCAATGACGTTATTAATGCAATTAATTCAGAGCCAGAAAGCTGCCCGGTTACATTACAGTGAGAATTAAAGCACTCGTCAGGAATGGCACCCTCAAAGCTGCTCGATCATGTACGGAGATTGATTGGAATGCGCGTATGTTGCCAATGTTATACAGGTATTTAGGCTTAGATTCAATAAGTCAATTCACAAAGCTGCCTCAAACCGTTATCTCTATTTCGCTTAACTACTTGACTTCATTCTACTTCCGTCGGCGTAGCGGGATTTGAACCCACGACCCCCACTACCCCAAAGTGGTGCGCTACCGGGCTGCGCTATACGCCGAATCATAAAGATACGGAGGAATAAAAATTCTCCACCTCTCCACCAGGAGAGGGAGCCAGCGCGTGAGGATCTTCACCTTGGCTCGGATGAGCAGCAAAGGAGTTTTGTGCCAATGGTGCTCGCATCCACGCCTGTCCCAAATACACCGATGTTCATCGGAGTATCAAAATTTGTTAGGGGGTAAAATATCTGTGCCCGACGTTGCCGCTACCACGCTGTTGGGAATTACAATTTAGTTTTTTATCGTGCCGCGCCGACGTATCCATATCCATGCTGCAGCGCCAGAGGCTAAGATTGCCAGAACGTAAATAATATTACCAAGTACATATCCGGGGAAGAATGCAGCAACAAGACCCATGCCGCCAAGTGTGCCGCCAAGGTGCGCTGCGTGCCCAACGTTGTCCCAACGCTCGCGAGACCCTACGATGCTGTATACGATGAACAAGGCGCCAATAATCCAGGCAGGTATGCCAACAGGTACAGGGAATACCATCATCTTGATGTCGGGGAACATGACGGTGGCGCCGCCAATGACGGCACATACGCCACCAGATGCACCAACTGCGCGATAATCAACAGCAGTGCGATAGGCGATTACTGATGTGAAGCTGGCTATTACGACGCCTATGATGTACAGCAAACCAAATCTCCACGGCGCGATGGTGTGCTCAAACCACATCCCAAAGGCAAAGAGCGATATCATGTTGGCAAAGAGGTGGAGCCAGTCTGCATGTACCAGAGACGACGTTAACATGCGCCACCACTCGCTGCGCGAGAGCACTGCATCGACGCTCAGCATTAATCGTTCGTAGAGACGCTCGTTACGGAACGCAAGGATTGTGACGGTAGCTGTTACCGCCACAATCGTAAGCGTTGCCGGAGCTGTTGCTAGCTCCATTTTTCAGGGGGCATGCCAAGCCTGAGACGCAGCTTGTCAATGTATGCCTGCAGGCGCGTAGACACCTGCACGGCTCGCTTGTCGGCTGCATTCGCCAGATACTTTGGACGTAGTGATTCAGCGGTTGCAAGAGCGCCCTGCAGATTTCCTTCGCGCTCTTGTTTAATAATCTGAATTTCGTCTATAATATAATTTAGCAATATGTCATTGGGCTGCTGAGAGCCAACCTGCCTGTAATACTGCTCGGCTTCTTTCCATCTGCCAAGAATGATACACGCTTCGGCGGCAGTCTGCTCGGGCATGGCTTCCTCAGAGGTTTGAGGCTCGCGCTGCAGCAAGGATGGTTTTTGGATGATAACAGTAGCACTCGCCAGAGCCCTCGCTGCCATGTCTTTTGCATCAGCAGTATCGCCGCTGGTTTCAAAGAATGTTGCTATCTGTAATTCGAAGCCCATACCGACAGGGAATTTGTCCAGCGACAAAAAATTGTTCATTTCCTTTAATACTTTTGCCGCTTTTGCATTGCTCTTCTTTTCATGCAGTAAATACGTGGCGTATTTATAAAACACGTTGCGGTAGTTCAGCACGTAATCTCGGTGAACGTCGTCGTAATACACATTCGACGCAGTGCTGAGATTGCGGAATTTTAACCCGTACGCCGGTTCCGTAGAAAAGCCATTGTCGTTGCGTGCCTGAAGAAGGCTCTTGTCCATCACTTCTTCGTTAATACCCTCGCCAATCACGGAGCGCTGCGGAGCAGGGCAAACACGGAACGCCATGCCTTCGAGCCGCAAATAATTATCCAACCCAATGTATTCATCGGCCCAGGACGGATCTCCAACAGATGTGCTAAAGTAAACGGGTCGCGTAAACTTAACCTGCTCGATGATATCGCGCACCAATTTGTGCTGCACGCCAAAGAAGTATTGCACCCGCCCCTTATCATCCTGACCTTTGCGTGCTCCCTTGTACACCCACTGCATCTTTCCGCTGTTGATGATTACCGAATCGTTGGTAAATTTAGCAATTATTTTAGGATCTACTGGAACGGTGACAAGTTGTTCGTATCCGAATTCGTACGACAAGGCCTTTGGATCATCTTCCGATACGTTGAGCTGTTCATCTTTAAAAGACAGCGGCACTTTTTTTGCGCCAAATGGTTCTCGGTTCTTGAGTTGTTCAACGTACCACGTGGTTTGTCCGAGAGACAAATTAACAACGCGCACGTCGCGCCTAACACCGGCAACATCCTGCAGGTACCACACAGGGAAGGTATCGTTGTCGCCATTGGTAAACACGATGGCATCTTTTTCAAGACTCTGCAGAATGTTGTATGCATAATCGAATGCCATGTAATTATTGGCACGTGTATGAGATTTCCATCCCTGCCAACCCATGTTGAGTGGCACAAGAAGCAGCACGGCTAACAAGCCCCCTCCCACATACACTTTATTCTTCTTGACGCGCTCAAGCAAGCCGAATACACCAATGCCAATCCACATTGCCCACACCATAAATGATGAGACGTAGAAATAGTCTCGTTCCCTGGGTTGTGGATTCTGCTGGTTCTGCTGAATGGCAGCAAGAACACCCGTCATAAGAAACAGCACGAGGAATACCCATGCCATCTGTTTGTCGCGTGCAAAGTGTACGTACAAGCCGATAAAACCGAGCAGGAGAGGCAGCATCCAAAAGTTCACAGGGAACCTATCCGACACGCCGCTTTTATGGTTCCAATAATCAACCGTCTCCTTTGAAGTAAACGGCCAGTATGCCGGCGCATCCTGCACATCGCTGGTTCTGCCCACGAAGTTCCACATGAAGTATCGCATATACATGTGGTCGATTTGAAAGTCGACAAGATATCCGAGCTCTGCACTCGTGTTTGTTTTCCAGTTCTCTCTGTCTGGCACTGAAACACGGTTGCCGTCTTTTAGTGTGATGACTTTTCTTGGCGCAGGCGACCACGGACCATACTTTTTATAATGCGTAATAAATCGTTGTTCTTCCTGATACCGCCTTGGCCATAAGGGGGCTTCGCCATATTGTTCACGTCCGAGATACGACATAAGTTTTTCAAACGTCGTCGGCTTATTCTCATTCATCGGCGGATTAGCATTTGCGCGGATGAGAATGTGAGCATACGTACTGTAGCCAACCACAAGCAGCAGAAACGAAGTAGCGCATAACGAAAGCAGACCATGGTTTTTCTTTTTACCATACCATGCAGCCCAAACACCAAGCGCAATTACTCCTACGCCAAGCATCGTAACTGCCATGCTGTCTGTTATCGGATACTCCCTTGCTTCGTTTCTTCCAAACGGAAACGTGCCGGCAAAAAGCGCAGGCAGCTTCATGATAATAAAATTATATACAAAGAAGAATAAACCAAGACCAATAAGCAATGTATAAATCAGTCGCTTTGTGGAATGCTGATACCTGCGCAGATAGATGAGCAGAACAATGGAGAAGATTGTGAGGATTGATAGCAGGTGGACGCCAATGGACACTCCGATAAGGTATGCTATCAGCAACAGGTACCGCTCGTGCCCAGGCTCGTCGGCCTTCTCGTTCCAGACCATGAGCAGCCACACAATTAAAGCCACAAAGAGCGACGATGCGGCATAAACCTCACTTTCCACTGCATTGAACCAAAACGTATCGGAAAAAGCGTAGGCAAGTGCACCAACAAATGCGCTGCCATAGACCAGCATGGCATTCCCGAACTCGTTGATGTTCTCTTTATAAAAGTTTTTAATAACATGGACGGTGATCAAGTACAGAATCAGCACCGTAAGTGCGCTCGAAATCACCGAGACGAGATTTACTCGCCAGCCTGGATCGCCAAAAGGCAGAAGATGAAATATCTTTCCTATCATCAGGAACAACGGCGCGCCAGGTGGGTGCGGCACCTGCTGCTGCACGGCAGCTGCTGTAAACTCACCGCAATCCCAGAATGGAACGGTGGGCTGAACTGTAAGGAGGTAGGTTGTAAGCGAAATAACTAGTGCCAATACTGCAAAGCCGTAGTGCAGCGAGCGCATTGAATTCTGCATGTGAAACTGTACTATGAATGAAGTGGCAAAGATAATCGATTCAGCATAGCTGAACCGACCAATCCGGCATCGTCGAGGAAGTGTGCACGAACAACCGTCGCATCTCGTGCAATTGTGGGAATCGCTCGCTCGCGGACAGTTTTTACAATGGAATTCATTATCACATCGGACTTCGACACTCCTCCGCCAACCACAGCACGATGCAACCCAAGCACTGCAAAAGCCGAACAGATTCCTAATCCAACGATTGTTCCTGTTTCTTCGAGAATTTTTTTTGCTGCTTCGTCGCCATTCTTCGCCATGGCTGCAATTGTTTCCACATCCTTAACATCTACACGGCCGGTTGCATCCACATACCTTCGCACAATCCCGGCATTGCCTGCCAGCTCTTCGAGTACACCTGTTCTGTATGATGGTGTACGTCCAGCATAGCTGGCACGCCAATCAATTACGGTGTGGCCTATCTCTCCTGCCTCGCCATGCGGACCTGTGTACAACCGTCCGTTGAGTATAACACCTCCGCCAATGCCAGTTCCAAGCGTGATGTATAAAAAATCTGCATGCCCCTTACCAGCTCCAAGATGGTACTCTGCAAGGGCTGCTGCATTGGCATCGTTCTCAACGGTAGCTGTCACACGTCGGCCTGTACCGGACTCAACAATCTCTCCCAGGTGCACATCATCCCATCCCTGCAGGTTAGGGGGCTTAAGTACATGGCGGGAGAGAGGATCAACAATGCCGGGAACGCAGATGCCAATTGGCAGACCAGTGTCACGATTCACTGCGGCAGATGGATTCATTGTTGCTGCAGTATCAGCCAGCTCTGAAGCAATGCTCACAATGCGGTCGATAACTGCATTCCGACCTTCGTGAGCTTTCGTTGCAACAGAATGTTTTTCTACGATGATTCCATCGTCATCAACAAAACCGAATTTGATGTTGGTTCCGCCGATGTCGATGCCGAACAGCATACAAGCCCCTTAAAAAGAAAAGCCCGACGTGATCGGGCTTTATATTTAATTTTATCGTGAGTAGTATTCGATAACCAGAGGAACCTCGCACACCACGGGGACTTCATCCCTCGGAGGCAGGTACAGAAACTTTGCTGAAAAGTCTGCTTTGCTTACATCGAGATACGGTGGCGGAGAAGAAGATCTAATCGCCTCCTGAATTGCCTCGAGTTTGCGGCTTTTTTCTTTCACTTCTATCACATCGTTTGGATCAACGGAGTATGCCGGCATATCAACCTTGTTGCCATTGACAAGGATATGTCCATGACGAACATACTGTCGGGCAGCATAAATAGATCTTGCCAATCCTGCCCGAAACACGAGGGCATCGAGTCGGCGTTCCAGAAGCTGCACAAGGATGTCAACCTTATTTCCTTGAATGCGAGATGCTTTCTCAATGGTGTTCGTCATCTGGCGTTCATGCAGGTTGTACTGTAACCGCAGACGTTGTTTCTCCAGCAATTGCTTAGCATAATCGGAAACCTTCGGACGTCGCCTACTGTTGCCGTGCTGTCCCGGAGTACCGGGCTTCCTATCCATTACCTTGCGCGCCTTTGGCGCTATAGCAAAACCAACCTTACGGCTAAGTTTTACTTTGGGGCCATTATACTTCATTGGGTCCCTCGCTCCCGCAAATGTTGCGGGGCAAATATGTTAATAAAAAGGACAATCGATTCGAACCGTCCGAACCGAATCTCAAATTTACGGTAAAAATGTGAATCCAAGATCCTGAACTTGCCGGGAGAAACGCCGGGAGAAACGCCGGGAGAAACGCCGGGAGAAACGCCGGGAGAAACGCCGGCAGCATATGCCTCCCGGCAAGTTCCCCGGCAGCATATCACTCCCGGCATTCTCAAGCTGCGACACCACTGTTTGCCAAGACATTCCAGGTGCGTCCAAAAAAAAACACAACCCCTTACCATTCGTTGGTAAGGGGCTGATCAATCGTAACACTCTATAGAAGAAATGTAAGAGGGTCTCTTTAAAACTTATGGTTGGATGACGATCATGTAGCTGCCTTCCAATGTAAGCCATGTACCACCGGTTTTTCCCAAGCGGAAATCTATGGTGCCAGGCGTTGTTACTGTTATTGTCCCCGTAATTGAAAACTCTTCTGTGTCATCGGGTAGAGTGAGCTGAGTTGCAGCAGTAGTCGATGATGTCCCCTGTTGCGCAAGATTTGTTGGATTGTCGATGCTTACCCACTTGTAACTAATTGTTGCACCCGTTGGCAGATTCCAGCAGATTTCTGGTTTCTTAGTAGCCCAACTCCCCGACGTCCATTTCATGTGCGATTTTATCATGTACGTCCCGGCAGTAGTAGCATTATATGTGAATCGGATATCACAGCTTGCAGGAATCTGTTCGCTTACGGGGATGTACCCCAACTCGATATTTCCTGGTAGTGTCTGCGTCTTCCACATGAGTGTGGCAGATGTTGCAGTAGGAGCTGGTACGTCTGCTATTGCCAGTACTTGCCCCGCTGAACCAACAGTATTTGGCAAGGTGTAGGTAATGTTTCCAACCTGGGCTTGCGCTGCAATTTCGGTGTAATTGCTGCCGGAAGCAGTAAGTTCCATCAAACGTAGAGAAGTTTGGTCGGGAAGCGATACTGCCTTGGCATCGTCTTCCAAACGCATCCTTACGTTACTGGTTCCGCCAGCAATAAAGCTTACGTCCTGCGCAGTGGTTGATCCCAGTAGCCCAGTGGCCGTTAATGGATTGCCCCCTACCAGCCAGGCAACCTTACCGGATCCATCGTCTACAAGAAGATACCCGCCAGTGCTGGGAAACGTAAAGATGACGTCGGCAGCAGTCGGTGTTGGGGGAATCAGCACTCCACCGTACTGCTGAGTGGGATTCGGCTCCACGAGCCTTAGCTGTGTACCACTGAGGTAGTTCTGCGCCGGTGCTACGTTAACCGCAATTACCAGGAGAGTAGCAATCAGTGTAATTCTAGTGAACATTGTTTAGGTCTCCGTTTCAGTTACTCAAGGAGGCGTGATCCACGTTAGCGTTGCCGTTGTGGCCGTGGGCGCCGGTGCAGCAGCAACACCTAACCATGCGCCGGCAGGACCAACAGTTGCCGGTAGAAATAAAGTAATGTTGCCACTCTGTGTATCTGCAGCCTTAACTGCGGAATAGTTTGTGCCAGATGCAGAAGGTTCGTAGAACCTAAGTTCTGTTTGGTCTGGAAGAGCAACAACCTTTGATGAAGCATTTATTTCAGCACGGACTGTCGAAGTTGGACCAGCAACAAGCTGAACATTGAATGCAGTTGTTGAACCTATCAATGACGTCGACGTCACTGCCTGACCTCCAACCAACCATGCCGATTTACCACTACCGTCGTCTACAAGGAATTGGCCGCCGACGGAAGGCAACAGGAACAACACATCTGCAGTTGTTGGCGTAGGCGGTATCAGTACGCCGCCAAACGTCTGTCCGTCGTCGACAAGCCGCAGCCGCGTGCCGCTCAGATAGTTCTGCGAAACAGCACTAATAGCGGCAGCACAGATGATAACAACAATGATGATCGCTTGTTTGAACATGTTTACTCCACTGTCTGGTGTTCTTCTTCCGATCATTTTGTGTTTGAAGGTGCCTTGACACTCGGCGTGTCGTCCGTTTTCTTTCCACCGAGCGGTGATACCCGATCTAATCCATTCTCAACACAGCTCAGGTAATTCCAATAAGCTATCGCATCACATGTCTCAGCCGGAACAACCTGAACTTGCTCCGTTGCCTTAGCAGTATTTGCAGCTTTATCAACGCCCTTATCGCTCTCCTTCATGACTGCTTTGGATGCTGTTGGCTGACCAACCTTTGCATCTGTTTTACGAGCAGTTCCCGGTTGTTCCTGGGAACAGTTGCGCATTTCATACACCATCCACTTTGCGCACTGGAGAACCGACGGAGGAGTAATACCGGCTCGCATATTTGACCCGGCAAGTACCATGGCAACTGCGAAGGCAATAGTAAACAGTGTTATATTCATTGTTTTCATCTTTTTACTTCCTTCCCAATTACTGGTTGATGATCTGATAGTTGACGAACTTGGTTTGCCCCGGCGTCATCACGCTCGATAACCGAACGGTGAAACTTACACCGCTCGATTTGGCGCTGACAACTGCCGTGAAGTTCGAAACGTTTGATCCATCTTCAAGCGTCAACAGGATGATTGAATTCGCACCAACAAGAGTGTTAGGAATCACAAAGGTTGTAACACCTGGCGCTCCAGTAATCATTACGCGTCCGGCAAACTGATTGGCTATCGGCAGAACCTTAAGATCGCCCTTGATGGTTATAGCATCGGTGTTCAAATCACCAAGGTTCACATTGCCATTAGCGTTAAAGGCCGCTGTTCCATCTACCGTAACGTTTGTTCCGCTGTCTGAAATCTTTGAATCACCAAGCGTGTACCCATCTGGTGTCCACTTTGGAATGGCATTGAGTGTACCTGAACCGGTAACGATATTGGTTCCACCGCCACTGATATCGTGAACTCGAACATTATTGCTGGCATCGAGAGCAAGAACACGTGTGGTTGTGTTGTCTGTGTCGATCCCTGTCAGCACAAGGTCATTGCTTGCTCCGCCACTAACATTGATGGCAACATCGTTTACAGTCGTCGAAGCGATTGTTACTGTACCTGCTGTGCTGATACCAACATTTGAGCCATCATCTGTAATAACGCCGCTACCCAGTGTTGCTCCATCTGGCGTCCATCGAGCTACATAGTTGAGTGTCCCCGATCCTGTTATCACGCTTGAACCGGAAGAGATTGAACGATAGCGCACATTGTTGGAAGCGTCGAGTGTAAGGATCTTTGTGGTTGCAGCATCTAAATCAATGTTTGGGATAACAAGGTCGCCGGCGCCTGCACCTGGGTTGATGGTGATATCGGCATTCGCTAATACGTCAACAGTACCGCCGCTTGTTGTATTACCAATGCTTGTTGTTGCCCCACCAGTAGAATTTACCGTCGTGATACCGCTTACATCAAGACCAGAATTGGCATCAACATTCCCAGAAAAGGTTACTTGCCCATTTCCGGTCTGAGTAATGTCGCCTGTTGAGGTTAGCGTTAGGCGCGTTAGGTTATTGGTTTGCATCACAACAGCGGTTGCATTCGTAGTGCCAAAAATGTTTGGAGATGGCGACGAGTTGCCACCAAGTTTCCATGCGTTTGCATTGATAAAGGTTGACGCGGCAACACGGCGAACGTCAGATCCACTAATCGTAACCAGTTCGTCGGTTGTAGCACCGCCCGGTAGGTTCGTCATTTCTACGTCGTTTGCAGCAAGGCGAACAGTATTGCCAACTGTACCGAGTACTGTAAGGCTGGCTCCCGTTGTGTTGATATTCGTCGCACCAGTTGCTGTGGTTGGACCCGTCAGCGTTGTAGTGCCACTAACATCGAGACCAAGGTTTGCGTCCACGTTGCCTGAGAACGTAACCTGACCGCCACCAGCTTGCGTTAATGGGTTTGTTACAGTTACAAGTGTTCCATTATCTGTAATGGAACTATTGCCAAGCGTCATACCATCGGGAGTCCATTTGGCAACAGTGTTGTTCGTTCCAGTACCAGTGAGAATAGATGACCCTGCACTGATAGAACGATACCTTACATTGTTGCTGGCGTCTAATGTCAGCACCTTGGTTGTCGTTGCGTCCAAATCAATGTTAGGGATGACGACGTCACCTGCGCCGGCACCAGGGTTGATGGTAATATCGGCATTCGCTAATATGTTTACTGAACCGCCACTTGTTGTATTACCGATGCTTGTTGTTGCCCCACCAGTTGTATTTGCAGTTATCGCGCCGGTAACGCTCAGAGAACCGATCTGAATGGTAGTGCCGGTCAAATTTGTAGCGCCGGTTACATCAAGACCCAAATTGGCATCTACGTTGCCCGAGAACGTAACCTGACCGCCACCAGCTTGCGTTAATGGGTTTGTTACAGTTACAAGTGTTCCATTATCTGTAATGGAACTATTGCCAAGCGTCGTGCCGTCGGGTGTCCACTTGGGAATGTGGTTGAGCGTACCGCTGCCAGTAATGATTGTCGTGCCGCCGCTTACGGTTCTGTAGCGGACATTATTTGCGCCATCCAACGTTAAAATCTTAGTTGTTGTCGCGCCGGCATCAATACCAGTCAGAACCAGGTCGTTACCAGAACTGCTACCAGGAACCTGGATCATAATGTCAGAACCTGAGCGAAGCGAAACCGTTCCAGCAGAGGCATTACCAATGGTTACGGTACCGGTGGAACCTGCTGTGTTAATGTTTACAGGTGCTGAATAACCGTTATTAATTTCAACGCTTCCTGCAGCATCGATTGAGGTTGAAGCATTTCGAATGTACAGCCCTGTGGTTGAACCCTCAACTGCAACACCAAATGTTGAATTTTCAATTAAGAGTCCCGTTGTAGAACCATCCATAGAAATACCAACGGCTGGTGCAGTTCCCCACTTTTTAATGAGGATTCCAACACCCTGAGCGTCAATTTCCAATCCGTTAATCGGTGCAACGTATTGGCCGATACCGATGCCAACATCGCCTGCCTGAACTGTAATCCCTGTTCCTCCCGGGCCCGACTGCAACACTGAAAGTGCATAACCGGTTGGCCGAGTGGAATGGAAGAACGCGGCGTCGTATGTACCGCTTAAGTCTGCTACCACGAGTCTTTGCATGCCGGTGGCTGGCATTCCAATGCCCACATTACCCACCGGATTGATGTTCATCACCATCGAACTGGGAGCGCCGTTCCAGAATTGAATATCGTTAGGGCCCCCTGCACGGATGACAAGGCTCGTAGGATCGTCCGTACCCACGAAGCTCCCTGTGGTGCCATTCCACGGCGTGGTACCGGAATTGCCGTCCAAGCGCCAGAACAGGTCGTTGCCACTAGTAAAGGCAAGCGTTCCTAATCCGTCGGGCGTGTAGAGGAAGTCCCCTGCAGAACCCGAATTGGGTGGCAACGTCAGATTGTAACTCAACGATAGCGACGTATCCATTGGAGTAAAAAGCCCGATTCGATTCATTCCGGTTCCAATGCCTCCGTCGTAGAGGAATAGCCGGGCACCTTGAAGCGAACCAGTCTGGGCGGAAGCCATACTCAAACTCGCGAGCGAGATGAGAGCGGCGCCGATCAGGACCTTGAGCGTGCGATTCATGTTATTAATCTCCTTCATGATTTTCACCTTGGCCAGGGATCAGCCCGCGCTTAGTTCAAGCGCGTGAGCTTGATGTAAGAATTTCTGTGAATGGTAACCGACTCTCCCGCAGAGTTCAGGCTGTCACCCCAGTTGAATGTAACTGATCCGAGGGCATTTGTCTGGATAAGCCCCTTAACAACAACTGTCTGACGGTTACTTGGAACGAAATCGACTCCAATGTTGGGGATAACAGTTCCTGAACCATCTACGTTCGAAGGCGCCAGTGCCTGACCGCTTGTAACAACGCCGTAGCTGATGTCTGCCGGGCCGGCAACGGGAGCTGTAATCGATAAATCGAGTGTTGAGAGGGGGCTGTTTGTACCTGAATATTGAACAAACACCTCAACTTCATACATGGTGTTGGCAGCCACGCTAACGGTGAGATTGGCATCAGGTAGAACTGAACCAGAAACACGAACTTCATCAGCCATCTTTCTTCCACTGAGAGCGCCACCACCAATCAATGCGCTGGAAATTCTCTTTACCTGGTTTGTGCCGTCAATCATCAGCACGTCGTCCGATGCAACACCGGTCGGTAGGTTGTTTACCGTAACGCTTGCAACGTCGACGGTTACATTATCCGTACCGCCGTTGACAACAACCATTGGGTCTGCACCCGCTCCTCTGTTGAAGGTCAGCGAATGGTCGTCAAGGTTTACGTTACGGTCCGAAGCCAATGCGTTTGAACCGCCTGCGTTACCTGCAACCGTTGTACCCAGCCGTATGGCGCCACTTTCATAAATGAGGCCTTCCTGTGCAAGTAATGCCATTTGCGTTTTGCGAACGCGGTCGAAGTTGTCTACACTCAGCATGTAGATGGGCGCCGGATCCGTCTTCACGTTGTGAAGCAACAGGTTTCCATTGGCGCCTTGGCCCACAGAAACCGATACAGACTGATTAGCAATACCGGCAAGATTTCCGATTTCAACATTGTCGTTAGTACCGATGTTTATAAACGTTGGGCCAATGACTTGTGTCTGGTCCATAATAACCACATCACCAACAGTGTTTGTGATGTTGCCACGTGGATCGAGTTGACCGCCGATGATAGTGTTGCTAGATGGGTTGCCGATGGTAGTTACATCTGCTCCCGTAGCGTTGATATTCGTGATTGCAGTTGCCGTAAGAGTGTTTGCACCGCCATGGAGTACAAGCATTGTTCCCGTACCCGCTATACGAGTAAAGCGAAGTTGCTCGTCGTCGAGGTTTACGTTGCGTGTCGACATCAGCGGATTGATCGTCGTGTTCTCACTGCCGAGTCTGAACGCACCGTTCTGCCATTGAATACCTTCCAGTGCCAGGCCGCCGGCTTGTGCCTTACGCACCTGATTGTTGATATTCATAGTCACGAACCATTCCGGATTCTCTGAAATGATATTCAACAATGTTAGGTTCCCGTTCAGGCCCACACCGATTGTTGTGCTGCTCGGAGCATAAGAGATGTTTCCGATATACGTGTCGCCAGGAGCATTGACGTTGATAAAGGTATTACCATAGATGTAGTTCGTTGCAGTGTTGCTACCGATTGTGTTTGCAGCGTTTGCACCAGGACCGAATGAATTGCTTGTTCCGGCATTGGTACCCAGTGTTGCACTGCCCGCAACAGTTGCCATTCCATTAACCAGCATATTTCCGTTTGCAGTTACATCTCCAGCTTCGGTTGCAAGAAGATTTGCATTTGGTTCCCACTGACTGTTCAAGGCATCCCAGCGAATGGTTTGGTTATCTGCCGTACCTGGCAGGATGCGCGCGTCTGTGCTTGCAATAGTGAAGTTGTAGGGGGCTCCGGAAGCGAAGTTCACGGAGATGCCAGCACCTGCAACGATTGATCCCGGCTGTGGCAGTGATCCCGATGTTGGTGAGACCAGGAATTGTCCTGTTGAAAGCGATGAGCCTTCAACGATCTTTCCACCACTGGAAACCATTATTCGGTTGCCGTTAAGTGCTGTACCCGAATTGGTACCACCAAAAGCAATTGGAAGGATGCCTGATGAAATTGCACCGGCATTCAGATTTGTAAGCAGCGATCCGTTAGCAGCCGGTAGTCTATTCGATCCGTCGAGAACAACAACATTGTTGGGAGTATTGATATCGGGATCGCCAGAGAAAGAGAGGTAGTCAGTACGAATAGCGTCTACTATTCTGCTTCCTGCACCTACTGTAGGATTAATTAACGGACTTGGATAGTTGCCTTGTAAATCGCCTCCGGCAGCTCCAGTTGGAGCAGCAGAGAGGATGTCCTGATTAAGAGCAGCAACGATGCGTCCCCACTGGTCTACCGTGATTCTCGGCACCTTGCCGTTAGCGCCGTCACCATAGGTTCCGGGCGTAACTGGAGTTTGTGGAAGTCGTGCATCGATTAGCGTTCCTGTTGTTGAGCCGGCATTGAGTGCTGCAAGGATTTGGTTGCCAGCCGTTACTGCGATGTTCGGGTTAGGATAGGTACCCGTGAGAGCACCTCCTGCCGGACCACTTGGGGGAAGCGAACTAGGAATTAAACCGAATGAGAGGTCTTCGGGTAAAATGGTTCCGTTTAGGATTTTATCTGTGGTAACGGCATCTGAGCCAAGTTTGGAATTATTCACAGACCCATCTGCAAGTTTAGGCGTCGTCACCTTTCCATTGCCGATCAAAGGATCGGGAAACGTACCGGTTAGATCACCGCCAGCCGGACCCGTAAACGGAATGTCGGGAATTGTCTGCTGAGAAATGTTTGTTATGCGGCCACGATCATCAACTGTGATTCGAGGGATTAACAGATTGCTGCCATAGATACCTGGCGTTACTCCCGTTGGCGTCAGCTTAGCATTAGTAACTGATTCATCTACAATCTTTGGAGTGGTTACCGATGCATCGCCAAGTTTCAGCGTTGTAACCGAACTGTTTGCGAGGTCCTGCGTTAGGATGGTTCCGTCGGCGATCTTAGTCGAGGTAACAGCGTTCGGTGCAATCAGTGGGTTTGGGTATGTACCCGTTAAATCGCCCCCTGCAGGACCGCTAGGCGGCAATGTGGTGGGAATGATTCCAGGCGCCAGTTTTGAAATCGTGACGGAAGCGTCAACGATTTTTGACGTGGACACGGAATTGTTGCCAAGCTTCGTGTTTGTCACCGCGCCATCGGCAAGTTTTTCAGTCGTAACTGCACCGTCGCGAATCCCGATGTCGGTAACAGGTCCAATTGGATTAACAACATTAATAGTGTTATCGACAGAGGTTATCTGCTCGATACCTGTTATTGAAACCTCAGGAGTAATGCGGATGGTGTCGCCTTCACGCAAAACGGAGAGCCCGGATTCTCCTTTAATGACGAGGTTACCCTGACCGCCATTCAACGATTTCACAAAACCTGTGGCGTTGTCGTCGAGAGACCCTGCCTTATCCGCGCGTTCTGCCGTAATAGCATAGGGTACAACGGCCAGTTTAGTTCGGGGAGCAAAGGGCGCATTACCCTGTATTTCCAACTCCAGCCAGAGTTGCTGGTTAAAGTCTACGTTGGCCATCGAGGTCTGCGAGCCAAGGTAGAGGCTAAAAAGACCCTTAGTAACCTGAACTGCTGGATGGGATTCCTCGAATACAAGGTTGGAACCCGTGGCGCTTGAATACAGGCGGATCACCAGGTCATACGGTCCATCTAACACAGGAATACCGCTAGGCTGGGTAAGCAGGCCCTGATACGATATCTGGCGTTGGATCTGAGCCGGTAGGGAGACCATTGCAAGCAGAAAAACTGCAAGCAAAACTATCGGTCCGAGACGAAGCAAACGATTCATGATAGATCCTGAAACGGCAATGACACAATTACTTTTTTTACTCGAGCTGGTATACATGACTGATCCTCTCATTTCTGTTATCGCAAGATGGTCATGCGTTGAACACTCCTCAACCGATGCCCATCGATTGTCTGGCCCGTTACCTCATACAGGTACGTTCCGTTACCGAGTGGAGCACCGTAGCTATCTAATCCGTCGAATGGAATTTCGGGAGCGCCTGCCAAGCTGACGTCCGCATTGATTGTGCGAACCAGATTCCCCACCAAATCGAATACCCGAACCATTAGCGCTCCCTCAACTGGTGTGCCGAAACGGATGGTTGTAGTACCTGAAAAGGGATTGGGGTAGTTGGAAAGGCTACCCGAGTAATCGATTGGGGAATCGTCTTCGACGCTAACAGCAAAGTTGATGGGCAACCAAAAACCTTGGCTGACTTCTTCAGAGACTGTGTTTACAGAGACACCAACGACTACTTGTCCGATGGTTCCCGATAGAACACGCTGTTGGGAAACAGCACCGTGCTGCCCGCCACTGCCCACAACATACCAGGGCAGATCTGCTTGCACTTGTGCCGACGTGAGAGCAATGGCGACTATAAGTCCCAATGCTATAGAAACCCACCCTTTCATGTTCCCTCAATCATTCTAGTGAAATGGGCTAGTGCCGTTCCCCCCCGGGCGACATCTGACCCTAAAAATCAGTACGCGAAACTAGAAGTGTTTAAGGGCTGAAATTCTACGTGGTAGTACGGAAAAATGAATGGTACTGGCTCGGCTAAGGAAATGCAGTACATGTACGTACAGAGATTTTCGAAACCAAATTCCAGCATGTTAGAGGAATGCAGAAACTGCTAATTTTCTAAAGAAGTTACGGGTACTAATGGTATGGAATGGGGTCGGGAATTCCTGCTTCACTGAAGCCCTTAAGTCTAAGCCTGCACGAATCGCAATCACCACAGGCTTCGGCCTCATTTCGGTAGCACGACCAAGTAAGATGGAAGGGGGCATGCAACCGCTGCCCCTCCCGAACAATTTCTAATTTTCGCAAGTGTATCACTGGCGATAATATGTGTATTTCGCTCCCCGGCCTGGTACCTTCGGAAATCGCCTTCTCGAAGGCTTTGAAAAACGATTCCCTACAGTCGGGGTACCCACTTGAATCTTCTTCGACAGCGCCAATACTAATTGCATGTGCACCTATTACTTCCGCCCAGCTGGTGGCAATTGCCAGAATGTTGGCGTTACGGAATGGGACGTAGGTGTTAGGAATTGTTCCCCTTTCGGAGTCCCAACCAACAGGATTCATACCATGAACCACAGCACCTGGCTCTACCATGGCACCCGGCACTTGGATATCGGCACGTGTTAGAGAACTGCCGCCAATCTGCGCAAGGTGTGTAATATCTACAACAAGTTTATTTGAAATGTTATAATAAGTGCATAGATCGTGAAATGACTGTAACTCCCTCCTCTCCGTATGCTGGCCATAATTAACGTGAAGAGCTGCGATCGAATACCCTTGTTCAAGGGTCAATGCTAAGGTGACGCATGAATCCATTCCACCGGAAAGTAATACAACTGCTAAAGGAGCTTGGTTCATGTTAAGTAGTGCCAGATGTCAGGTGCCCTTAATCCTCCATCACTTCTTCTTCTTTTGCTGCCAACACCTGATCGATATCCTTAACATACTTATCCGTCAACTTTTGTATTTCATCTTCACCGCGTTTGCGGTCGTCTTCCGAAAAATGTTCCTTCTTCTCTGCAACTTTGAGTTCTTCGTTGGCGTCGCGGCGGGTATTTCTGACGGCCAGCTTAGCATCTTCGGCAAATTTCTTGCATTGTTTAACAATTTCTTTTCGACGCTCTTCAGTAAGCGGTGGTACGGATATACGAATAACCTGGCCGTCGTTCTGTGGCGTGATACCGAGATTCGACGCAAGAATGGCTTTTTCAATTGAACCGAGGGTTGTCCTGTCCCACGGCTGAATAAGAATGGACCGGGCATCAGGCGTGGAAATGCCCCCTACCTGAGAAATCGGGGTTGGAGAACCATAGTAATCAACTTTAACATTCTCCAGCAGAGACGTCGAGGCACGGCCGGTTCGCACTTTCGACAACTGTTGCTGAACATGCTCAACTGCCTTCTGCATGTGGCCGCCAGCGTTTTCGACAATGTTCTTAACAGGCATCTTCAACTCCTCACAATCGTTGCAACATTTTCTCCCATCAGCAAACGTTTGAGATTGCCGCGTTCATTCATGTTGAAAACAAGAATGGGGATGTTGTTTTCCTGAGCCATGGTAATTGCCGTAAGGTCCATTACGCGCAGTCCTCGCCGATGAGCTTCCGTATAACTGATTTCGTCGAAGCGCACAGCATCGGTATGAATTTCCGGGTCCTTGTCGTACACTCCGTCAACACGAGTACCCTTGAGAACTGCCTGCGCTTCGATTTCAACGGCTCTTAAAATCGCAGCCGTATCGGTAGTAAAGAATGGATTTCCTGTGCCTGCTCCAAAAAGCACTACGCGTCGTTTTTCAAGGTGACGTATCGCTCTGCGTCGAATGAATGCTTCGGCAATTTGTTCCATTCTGATTGCTGTTTGAAGTCGGGTTGGCACACCTAACTCTTCCAGTGCATTTTGAAAAGCGATGCAATTGATTACAGTGGCGAGCATTCCCATCTGGTCGCCCGACACTTGATCTATACCGGCGGCAGCGGCCTGAACGCCGCGAAAAATATTTCCGCCGCCAAATACTATCCCTATCTCCACGCCAAGATCGTATGCTTCTTTAACATCTGTTGCGAAAGTTCGGAGGGCGGCAGGATCGATGCCGTATTCCTGAGAACCGAGCAAGGCTTCGCCGCTTAGCTTGAGAAGGATTCGGCGGTAGAGTACAGACATAGCGCCTATAAATTAAACTGATTCGCCGAGGTTATACCTACGGAACGACACCACCTTGACGTCGCCGCCCGACATTTTCGCAATTTCTCCGATAACGTCGCTAACCTTACGGCTTGGATCTTTAACAAACGTCTGCTCGATCAGTACCTGATCCTCATAAAATTTACCAAGTCGCCCCTGTGCAATCCGCTCAGCAATGTCTTCTTTCTTGCCCTCCTGGATTGCCTGTTGCTTGTAAATCTCAAGCTCCTTCTGCAGTGTTGCTTCGTCTACTTGCGACTTATCTACAAACAGAGGTTGCATGGCCGCAACCTGCATGGCTACATCTCTGGTAAGGGGCTTTGCTTCCGTGGACGGTTTAGTTCCATCGAACTCCACCAGCACGGCCAGGCGCGACCCAGCATGCACATAGTCTGTAATGTGGCCTGATGTAGAAATTCGCTCAAATCTTCGGAGTTCGATTTTTTCACTAAACTTTGCAAGTATCTCGTCGCGAAGATTCCCCAGCGTTTTGTCGCCGTATTGACTTGCCCACAAGTCATCATCATCCGATACATTATTATGGAGAACAACATCGCATATTGCATTTGCAAATGCAACGAACTCATCGTTGCGTGCAACGAAATCGGTCTCACAATTAACTTCAACGATAGCTGCCGATGAGCCGTCGGCCGTGGTGCGTGCCACAACGATTCCCTCATTGGCTTCCCGATCCGCACGTTTTGCAACCGAAGACGCACCTCTTTTTCGGAGCCATTCAATAGCCCCTTGCATATCGCCGTCTGATTCTTCCAATGCTCTCTTGCAGTCTGCCATTCCGGCGCCTGTTTTGTTGCGGAGAGCCTTTACATCTGCTGCGCTAATCATTTGTTTAGATTCCTTACTCTTCTGTTTGTCCTTCGCTCTTGGTACGCCTACCGCGTATTTGTCTTCGGACCTTTTGTCCTTCCTCTGCACCCTCATGTTCCTTTGCCATCTGCTCGGATGCCGCTGCCATATCAACTGCTCTTGTCCGCGCTACTTCACGTCCGTCAATCACTGCATCGGAAATTACTTTCGAAAGTATTTCGATTGCATGAATCGAGTCATCGTTTGCTGGGATTGGATAGTCAACTTCCTCTGGGTCGGAATTTGTGTCGACGATTCCAATAACAGGAATTCCAAGGATGCGGGCTTCCTTGACAGCAAGATGCTCGCGTTTTGTGTCGACGATGAACAGCATTCCAGGCAAGCGCGTCATGTCTTCGATTCCACCGAACACCTTACGCAGGCGCTCACGTTCACGGCTAAGCATCAAACGTTCCTTCTTGGTGATCTTTTCAAACGTTCCGTCGATTTCCATTTTATCAATCGACGTCAGCCGTTTTATGGATCTGCGGATTGTTGCAAAGTTGGTAAGCATGCCGCCCAGCCAACGTTCGCTAACGTAGTTGGAATGTGAACGGCGCGCTTCGTTCTCGATGGCAGTGCGTGCCTGATTCTTAGTGCCAATGAATAACACACCGCGTCCTTGTGATGCAACATCATACGCCGCTTCGCGGGCGATATCAATCAAAAGCTGTGTTTTTCTCAAATCGATGATGTGGATCCCGTTGCGCTCCATGAAAATGAAGTTGCGCATCTTGGGATTCCATCGTCGCGTTAGGTGTCCGAAATGTGCTCCGGACTCAAGCAGTGCCTCAACGGTGACTGCAGGCATGAACGTACCTCAAATTGTAGTGGATATTACTTCTGACTGGCTCAACAGCCGACCGCACGCTTTCGCGTCTCCACGATCGTACCTACACAGTCATGTTTCTTTCTTCGTGCCAGGTGCCAGGTTGTAGAACATGGCACCTGGCACGATGGACTCATCTCTTCGAAAACTGGAATCTCTTCCGTGCCTTCTTCTGTCCGTATTTCTTTCGCTCTACCATGCGGGGATCGCGGGTAAGGACGCCGGCGGGACGCAGAGTGGCTCTCAATTCGCTGTTATATTCAAGCAGGGCTCGTGCCACACCAAGTTTAACCGCACCAGCTTGTCCGGCTTTACCGCCCCCTTTCACATTCACGAGTACGTCGAATTGTCCGGTTGTGCTTGTAATTGCAAGCGGCAGCAAGGCATCCCGACGGTAGGTTTCGATGGGAAAATATTCCTCGATGCGTAATCTGTTTACGAGCACATTACCTGTTCCGCTCATTAGCCGCACCTGGGCAATGCTGGTCTTGCGCCGGCCGGTTCCGCCATACATCTTCATGAATTCTCCTTCGGCTTCGTGCTGTACTTCAATGCCCATTCCTTGGGTTGCTGCGCCTCGTGCGGGTGCTCAGATCCGCGGAATACTTTGAGTTTCTTACCAATTATCCGTCCCAGAGTGTTCTTGGGCAGCATGCCTTTTACGGCAAGCTCAACCACTTCTTCTGGCTTCGTTTTCATCAGGTCCCTGAACGATCGCAAACGTCCGCCGCCTGGATAGCCAGTGTTATGGAAATACTCTTTCTGCTCAGCTCGTTTGCCTTGCATTACTACCTTGTCCGCGTTGATGACGATAACGAAATCGCCACAATCAACATGCGGTGTGAAAAGAGCCTTGTGCTTTCCGCGCAGCAAAACTGCAATCTGTGTTGCCAGACGCCCAACGGTTTGACCGTCTGCATCAACAACCCACCACTGCCTCTGAACATCCTGATCGCGCACCGAATGCGTGATCTTTTGATTCTGTGTCATGAATACAACCCCATACGGGAAATAAGCGGTAAGAATTGGTAGAGCCGACAAAAATACAACTGCATTGCGTAATACCCAACCACAAGAAGCAACAGGTAATGATTCAGTTTGAAGATCTTGCCGGGAGAGATATGTCTCCCGGCAACATGCCGGGAGAGATATGCTGCCGGGGAACATGCCGGGAGAGATATGCTGCCGGGGAACATGCCGGGAGAGATATGCTGCCGGGGAACATGCCGGGAGAGATATGCTGCCGGGAAAGAAGGGCTTATGTGAGAATAATGACCTATTCAGAAAACAGCACCGTCCCAAAAGAGACCATCGACTGCGTCTCTTCCTCGTGCCAGATATCTCGTGCAGCAACGGTGCCCCTGAGCGGCGGGTGCAGAAGATTGAGCGCTTCGAGAGAGAGTAGTAAGGGGGCATGACCACATACCCGGTATCGGTTGTCAGTCGAGGAAATTATTCGGTGGAAGGTATCGGGGACTGGCTGCTCGAGTGAATCAAGCAACATTCGGTCGGAGTCCTGCACTTCGGATTCAAGCAAAACTGCCGGTACGTTGTCTCCGAACTTTTTTCCAACGTGCGACAAATCTCCGCTGATCAGCCACATTACTTTGCGGTTGGCGAGGCCGATGATATTTGCGAGGTGTACGCCAAGCTCACGCACTTCGTTATGAAAGTCCATGCCCTCATCATCGGTATAACCCGAAACAAGAATTGGCAGAATTGTAAATGGCCTGTCTTCAAACAAATACTTGAGGAAAATGGCATGCAGTTCAATTGAATGTTCCGGTTTGTGGGCAAGATCAGTTTCCTGCGGGAATACCTGCGCAAGCTGTCTTACCAAAGGCTTATCGGTGGATATCGTCCCAAGTGGCGTTGCAAAGTCCTTCTCTGTAACAATAATTCTGTTTGTTGACCAATAGTGCGACGTTCCAACAATTACAAACAAGTCTGCATCGGAATCTCTGATGGCATTGAAACCTGGCCTGTATGCATTCTCAGCAACACGATAATCAATATGTGGAATAAGTGCTGCCACCAACTGAGAGGCTACGGCTTCTTCACGCTCGCCCGTCATCCTTCCCAATAATTCGCGCAATTTCTCAGGATCCGACGGATAGGTACTGCCAGCACATACGGCCGGACGTACAGTCAAATGCGACCACTCTTCAAGCACACGCTTGCGTCTGGCAGCACTACGTTCGCCTTCGAGAAAACCCATCTCATCAAGCTGGCCAACGAATGCTCGCAGACGCAACATTTCCTTACTGTCGGCTTCCAACTTCGACGTCGCAGCAATTTCTTCAAACGTAGTCTGGCCATCGCAGACATCGAGTACGTCTATCATGTCGGAGTGAATCATTATTGGCCCATCAGCAAATCCAAACGGATCAAACAAGACGAGGAAGGTCTCGCCGTTTTCCGAATGAACGTTGACGGAAACATCGTGTCTGAATGCCGGAATCACCGAATTCATCTGCCTTGTCCGATCTTTCGCGATAATGATTTCACAACAAAGACGCCTACAGTACCGGAGATTGCGAACAGAGCAGAAGCAACAAGAAACAGTGTTTCGCCTGTGTAGAGTGCCGTTACAACGGTTATGATCATGGCCATGGAACACGAAACAAGAATCGTTTTCAAAGCCCCATTCAGTGAATTTTTGTTTCTCATTATATTTACCTTTTCTTACCAGTGCTATATCCCAAGTGATAACTGTTCATTCTATGCCCTGAATCATTGGATTGTGACTACTCGTAACATTATTTAAAATGCAAAATGCACGGTTATCTAAGGATTGCTTCTTCATGTTACCCTCTGCGAGAGAAGTGCGCTGTTTCTCCGTTCTGCTTCCACTCCTCTACGTGTTCGATGAAGAATTGGCGCGCTGCATCGTACTCATTGGGAATCAAGCCTTCGAGGATGGCTTCTTCAATCATCCATTTCATGTATCCAACTGTGCGAGATGGCGGAAGCCCAGCAATCTCCATAATTTCGTCGCCCCTTACCGGGCTCTGAAAGGCTCGTAAGTGATCTCGATCGAGAACATCTTTTACTTTTTTCTGAACAGTTTCATAATTGCGCAGGTAGGCTTGGGCACGCTGTGGATTGCGCGTCGTGATGTCGGCTCTGCATAAGGTGAATAAATCGTCTATCGAGTCGCCAGCCGACACAGCCAGCCTGCGTATTGCAGAGTCCGTAATGCCTTCGTCGACGAGCTGCATCGGGCGCTGATGCAAGCGGACCAATGTTCTCACGTAGTCAAGTTTGTCCAGCGGCATCTTCATGCGCAGAAAGATCTTTTCTTGCCAGCGCGCTCCAACATCTTCATGGCCATGGAAGGTCCATCCATGACCTTCAGCAAACCGTTTGGTTTTAGGTTTTGCAACATCATGCATTAGGGTTGCAAAGCGCAGCCATAGGTTATCGGACATCTGGGCAACATTGTCTACTACGCGCAGAGTATGGCGGAATACATCTTTATGTCCATACTCTCGGCTTCCTTCCTGCACTAGTTCAACACCTGCTAGCTGATGAACTTCTGGAAAGACAATTTTGAGTATGCCCACATCATAAAGAATTCCGAGCCCGACACTTGGTTTGGGTGATGCAAGAATCTTTAAGAACTCGTCTGTAATGCGCTCCTGAGAGATGATGGTAATGCGCGAGGCGAGCTGCTTCATTGCGTTCACCGCAGAAGGGTGGAGAGTGAAATCGAGTTGCGATGCGAAACGAGCTGCTCTCATCATGCGCAGCGGGTCGTCAGTCATCGTAACAAACGGATCGAGCGGCGTACGAAGCAGGCGCCGTTCTATGTCGGCGCAGCCATCGAACAAATCAATCACGTTGCCTAATGTTTCCGGGCTGAGTGACGCGGCCATGGCATTCACCGTAAAGTCGCGCCTGCGCAAGTCATCGTCAAGAGTTCCTTCTTCTACCGTCGGTTTTCGCGATACAGGATCGTAAACTTCTTTACGAGTTCCAACAAATTCTATATGGTGGCTGCCAATTGGTACAAGGGCAGTTCTGAATCTTTCATAAACAACAGCTTTGGAGTTGAATAGCACCGCAATTTCAGTTGCGAACCATGCTGCATCACCAACAACTGTGACGTCAATATCGGTTCGGGGCCGACCCATAATTGAGTCGCGTACATAGCCCCCTACCGCAAAAATTTGCACATCCTTTTTCTGGGCATAGGCTGCAATTCGCAGGAGAATTGGATCATTAACTTCGATCTTCACGGTTCTACAATGGAACGAACACCGCTGCTACCTTTGTCGCGGCGTTTCATAGCAACGCGGGCCGCTGCCGCAATCTCTTTCCACGTAAGCCCAAATTTTTCCATCAGTTCTTCAGGCTCTCCTGAACCGCCGAATGAATCCTTCACACCAACGAATTCAATGGGAACAGGCGCATTCTTAGCCGTGCACTCAGCTACGGCTCCACCCAATCCTGCGTGTACCTGATGTTCTTCGGCAGTAACGATGCAGCCGCACTCGCGGGCAGCCTGCGTTACTGTGTTAAAATCGAATGGCTTGATGGAGGGGGCGTTAATAACGCGGGCGTTTATGCCGGACTTCGCCAAGTCGTCTGCTGCGAGCAGGCTTTCCCATACCAGCGCTCCACAAGCAATAAGGGCAACATCGTTGCCATCTTTAATAACGTGTGCCTTGCCAATTGCGAACGGTGTTTCTGATGTAGTAAAGAGCGGAACGGGCGACCTGCCAAACCGGATATATGCCGGACCAATCATTTCACCCATTGCAATTGTTGCCTTTCGCGCTTCTTCAAAGTCAGCCGGTACCAGCATCGTCATGTGCGGTAGCGTGCGCAAGTAAGCGATTTCTTCGAGCACCTGATGGGTGGCGCCATCCGGACCTACGCTGATGCCTGAATGACCGCCGCCGATTTTTACGTTCACATCGTTGTAACACACAGAGATTCGCAACTGATCGGCATTTCGCAATGCACAGAATGCGCCATACGATGCAAAAAATGGAATCTTTCCCGATAAGGCGAGGCCGGCTGCTATCGTTGTTGCGTTCTGCTCAGCAACGCCTATGGAGAAGAACCTGTCTGGAAATTTATCCTTGAATAGTTGTGTCATCACCGATCCCGTGATGTCGCCCCCTAACACAACAACATTCTCGTATCTCTCACCAAGAGTAACAAGTCCTTCGCCGAATCCGTGCCGTGTGGGCTTTGATCCTAAAAGTTCCATTATTCGTTACCTGCGAGTTCTTCAAGTGCTGCAATTGCCTGATCTTTTGTTGGCGGTTTGCCATGCCATTCAAATTTGTCGTTCATGTACGAAACGCCATGCCCCATGTAGGTTCGAAAAACAATCGCTGTCGGCTTGCCAACCTTGTTAACGTGGTTTTCCCTGAATCTGTCGAATGCACGCATGATATCAGCGTAATCATGACCGTCTGCGACAAATGTGTCGAAACCAAAAGCTGTACATTTCTCAGCGATTGGATAGACGTTCATGACGTCGGGGACGCGGCCGTCGATCTGACAATCATTGTTGTCGATGAGCCAGCAAAAGTTGTCAAGTTTAAAATTCGACGCAGCCATAGCGGCTTCCCAAACACTGCCTTCCTGCAATTCGCCGTCGCCGGTGAGTGTAAAAACGCAATGGTCGTTTCTGTCAATAAGTTTATCACTTATAGCCATTCCTACGGCAATGGAGATGCCTTGACCGAGGGAGCCTGACGAAGTCTCGATACCGGGCAGATGCATATCGCGTCCGGGATGCCCTTGAAGGCGTGTGCCAAATTTTCTCAGTGTTCCTAATTCTTCTTTTGGAAAGCACCCAGCATTTGCGAGAGTAGAATATAGAACAGGCGCCATGTGGCCGGCAGATAGTACAAATCTGTCACGACCGTTCCAATGCATGTCACTTGGATTATATCGCATTATGCCGCCGAAATACAGGACAGCAAAAATGTCGGACGACCCCAGCGGTCCACCGCTATGCCCCGAACCTGCACGTACAAGCGATCGGATGATATCGCGGCGGATTTCCACGGCAATTTCTGCGAACTCTGATGGTTGGCGCAGTCGATTTTCGAACGTCAAAGTGTTGAATGCCAGAGATTGTTTCGAATCAACCTCGGCTGTTGGTCCCACAGAAGTATCCATAGGTCACAAAACTACGATTCCGGGGGTATGTGAACCACTACCGAAAGGTCTGCCCAATGGTGTTACTTCTGCGACAAATTTTTGTCAATGTGTATTGTTCACGATAAAGTGACATACAAGGCGCATTTTCTCAGTTGAAAGCCGTAGTTTTTAGCTTGAGTTAAATATCTCAAAAAGATATTGTAATGGATGTGTCCAGGACATTATCTTGTAAATCTCCGTGGAACCGTTACGGGCAGCGGGCGATGAGCCGAAGCAGCCCGTCACCAGTTGATTATAATCAGGACGTAGCATGAAAAAAATGATCCACAGCAAAGCTGGAATCCTCGTTCTAACATTCCTGGCAACTTCAGCAGCTCTATTTGCGCAGAAAAAAATTCCAACTGCAGAAGAAATGCTTAGCGTCAACGGTGCACAGGGAAGGGAGTTCTTTATAGCAATTCCACCCAATGAGATTCTTCCCTATCCGACACAGGGGTTGGAATTGTATATTGCCTCGGCGTTCGACACTGAAGTTGAAGTCACGGATTATGCAGGGAATCGTAAGTATAAACGAAAAATAACTGCTGGCGATATACGCACCCTCAGCGACACAAAGGGTGAAACCAACTGGACGTGGGAAGTTCGGGAATATGACCGTGTAACCAAGAAAGCGATTCGCCTCAAAGCAGATAAGCCAATTTCGGTCTATGTACTCAACTCCAAGGTATTCTCCTCGGACGGTTATCTGGCTATTCCCACTGCAGCCTGGGGAAACGAATACATAGTTACCAGCTACTATGATTTTAGGGAGTTCAGCAATTGGGCTAGCGGATGGGTTGTTATTGCGAGGGAGGATAATACAGTTCTTGACATTCTACTACGAGGTACCGGTGAGCTGGATGCTGATGCCGAAGGAGGGAAGAAATTAAATACAGGTCAGCCATATCAGATTTCAATGGAGGAGGGCGATGTTTACTACATGAAGGGCACCGGCCAAACACGTGGGATTTGGGATATGTCGGGTACGTTGATCCGCAGCAGCAAGCCGATAGGACTTATATCGAGCCATGAGAGAACAACGATGCCTAATCTTCTGCAAAATGGGAATGGTCGAAATCACTTAGTGGAAATGACTCCTCCCACAACTACATGGGGAAAAAAGTATGTTACAGTTGAGTATTCTCGTGAAAACAAAAATAGTGTGGGTAGGGGTGATGTTTTCAGGGTATTTGCCCTGCGAGACCAAACGCGGTTTACGTTAAAGTATTACGATAAGGTCACCAAGGCATTGGTTGGCCAGGGTGGCGGTTATCTGGCAAAGGGAGGCGATTTTTTCGATCTAGTTCAGGCAGCGGAGCCAACAACCATTACATACGGATTCAGCGTATGGGAAGCCGACAAGCCGATATTCGTTATGCAATATTCAAATTCCTCGTCGTGGGATGGCGACCCTGTCCTTGATCCTTTCATGATCAACGTCGTTCCGGAAGAACAGTTCATTACAAGTACTATTTTTCAGCAGCCAACAATCTCTGTCTTTCAAAAACACAGGCTTAATCTCATCGTATGGGCGGATTCTTCAGATCCAAATTATATCGAAAACTTAAAATCGCTGGAGATCGACTCAGTTCCAGTGTGGAGGCATCCACAGGCTATTTTACCCTCGCTGCTCTTCAATAGAATGCCGAGAATGAATTTGCATTGGACGACAGTTGACTTCGGAACAAGTGCAAAATCGCACCGAATATCCTCCAACGGAAAGATCAAGTTCGGAGGATACATATATGGGTTCGGCAACTTTGATGCGTATGGTTGGCCGGCTGCATCTGGATTTAGACCTGTAGGTGTTCTCGATACGATGCCTCCACTACTAAAGGCTGATTCACTATGTGGAGACTTCACGTATCGGGCTACTGAACTGCGTAACATCCCCGACCCACCTGTACCAGAACCTATCGATACCGATCAGGTTGAAACGGGAGTAGCAGTTATCGATACTGTGCCAGGCTCCAATAGCTACAACTATCGATTAGTGCTGATTACAAGTCAGGACATGCCACGCGATCCGTCGTGGAAAGTCTTCGACTTCAGATGGGAAGTGATCGATAAATCAAAGGATGCGTACGCTGAGTTCTTCGTTCAGGACTGGGCAGATAATTTCACTTATGATACAATTCGTTATTTCGCAGATAAACTGTTATTCACGCCCAACCCGCTCAAATTCGGGAAAATCCGATTAGGGACAAACAAGCAGCTTGACCTAACTGTCAAGAATATATCGGATGGTTCTGTTAAGCTAACAGAAGCCCTACTTGAAGTTGGCACGTATTTTATGATCGCCGAATTCCCGATCCCGCCAGCAGTAACCTTGCAGCCTGGAGCTTCGTGGACATTTAAAATTGTTTATGATGGACGACGAGAGACATCCGACGTAACAAAGGATTTTGATCTTGATTCGCTTGTTATTAAAACTACCTGTGGCCAATTCAAAATTGGTTTAGAAGGAGTAGCTGCAATTCCGCGAATTCGGGTTGCAGATTTCAATGCGGGTACGGTAGGCATTGGAGAGGAGCGCTGTAAGACTGGTGGCCTTAGAATTCAGAACCCTGGGTCGGACACATTGATCGTTAGCAGCATGACGGGGTATGCAGGACAGAACTTCACTGTTTCGAGTCCAACCATACCAAGGATTCCGTTTACGATTCCACCCAAGGGTGAAGTCTTTCTTGAAAAGATATGCTACGAAAGGAGCTCCGTTGGTAGCGACTCAATTGATGTGACGTTTGGTAACAATGGTGATGGTCCGGACAGCATTTCAACCTGGGTAGGCAAGACGGAAGCACCTGGCCCCGGAATAGAAGGCTACAATTGGCTCAAACGTCGCGTGAACACACGCCACCAGGCGTTTGCACGCGTGTACAACTCTGGCAATCAGGTATTGCGTTTAACTGATGTGACGTTTGCCGATGGTTCCAAATACTTCCCAACCGGATCTACTGATGCAACCTTCGTCTTTAAGATTGGGTCTATTTTCTCCGGTGGTACTCCCGTAACTTCAATTGATCTTTCCAACGGACAGTCAGTCGACGTATTAGTCGAGTTCCGTCCTGCTGCTGTTCAGGTGTATTCTGAAAAGATCATCCCTGTGTGGGCAACTCCGGGCATTGATCCTCGCGAAGCCTTCCTCGAAGGCGAGGGAATTGTGCCACTGATAGAAACCCAGGGAGCGTCACTTAACTGCAACGAAAGTCCAGAATACACTGCTGCAACGAGAGACCTCGTAATTACTAATAACGGGTCGATGGACCTCACAATAACGCGACTTGCCTTTGCCACGGGTTCCGATCCGGCATGGCAGTTTGGTACTCCTGCCCCAACTACGCCGTTCATTGTTCCGTTTGCTGCCGGCATTAACGTAATGAGAATTCCGATTGTGTATACGCGGCCTGTGGGGTACATTGGCGGATCTGCCCTGACGGTTGAGATTGATCATGATGCAACTCCGGGCACAGGCATCGATTCCGTAAGCTATCCCCCGATGTCTGCAACAGAGCGGTTTATCGTCGGTTCATGTGCAGGGCCTGATATTAGTGTCACGAACATTGACTTTGGGCGTTTACGTGCAAATTGTGATGACAGACAACTTGACTTCACGATTTTAAATACTGGCGGTGGCTCAAAGGATCTCGTGATAAGCAATATCATCCCAACTGGTCCGGATGCATCTGCGTTCCAGGTGATTAACATCATCGGACCTGTAGGAACACCTGTTACCTTACCATTCACGATACCTTCCAGTGCTTCGGCAACTGTTACTGTTAGGTTTACACCTACAGAACCAAATGCAGCGCCCTGGGTGGACAGGGTTTATAATGCCCAGTTCCGGATTATGAACTACGAGGAAGGTGACTCGGTAAATGAGATTCGCCCCGACACTTACGCGAACGTCACTGGAGTTGGATACGTGATTCCCGTAACGATGCGCCTCACCAATAGCAGCGCCGGAGTGATATCAGTGGCCGATGATGACCTGACGTTCACAGTTTCAGGGGAAAGTCAGGACTGGGTTAATGCAAGGCTCACGGACTTTACTGCAGATGTGGTTTATGAGACCTTGGCGCTTGGCTATCTCGATAAAAGCGTTGGCACAACTGCCCTAACCGGTGGGTGGACAATTAGCAATGCTGTGATTGTTTCGGTCGATAACACGTTTTCAATCATGCGGTTCAACGCGTCGGGACCAACGGCTATTGCTGGCGATGGACCTTTATTTACCTTCCGGGCTAAGCTGCTTTTAGGACCAAATTTCAAAACAGACCAGAAATTAAACGTTGATCTCAAACAAGCATGCCTGATTCCAACAACATCTGGTTCATCGACTGAGATCATCAACTGTGCGCTCACCAGACGAGTAGTGTCCCTGAGTCTGACCAAGTTTTCCATGTCGCCTATCTGGCCAAATCCAACATCAAGCGGCAAGGCAAGATTTGATTTTGGTATCGGTATTAACGCACCCGTTTACATCGACGTAGTGAGTGCGCAAGGTCAGGTTGTGGCAACCATGGTAAACTCAGTCCTGGAAGCGGGTGAATATTCACTCGAATTCCCGACAAATCTTTTTGGCAACGGGCTGTACTTCGTCAGGTTGAAGAGTGCTGATTTCTCCAAAACACAGCAGCTAATCGTGAACGATTGACCGTAGCTGCAGTGGGTCCGGCCGGATGAACATTGTTTACACAAAGAAGCCCACAAATGTGGGCTTCTTTGATTTTGGAACAAATATTGGCTGCATAACGGAACATGAAGGAATGGGTCAGAGTAGCTACAGTTGGAGTTGTCGGTACATGTATCTAGTTTTGCTTTGACGAGTAGGTCTAAATGAACACATTGATACACAACATTGCTTCAAAAATAATTCTGCTATCCGCTGTTTGCGCGATAGGGGGATTTGTTGCTATCCAACCTGTATTAGCTGATCATTCAAAAAAGACTCCGGACGTATCAAAACGAAGCTCTTCGGCACTTAAGTACGTAACACCAGGAGTGGGTGCCGCGGAAGCAATAGTGACCGCACTCGGCCGACAGGTAGGTATATCAAACCGTTCTACCAAAACGAGGCTTGCACAAGATAGTACGCGTCGAGAAAGCAGGATTATTTCTGTCCGCGCAACCGCTGACGTCTTTACCGTAATCGTCGACCTTGCTTCCGATGAGCCCAACCTGGATCTCGGCATCTATAACATGCTTGGGAAGAAGATGGTTGATGTTTATCGCGGTCCGGCTTCCAAAGGGGAGCAAGAGTACAGAGCATCGATTTCCGATCTGCCTGAGGGAGTGTATATATGCATTCTTCAGGCAAGCAATACTCGCAGAGCAGAAAAATTTTATTTAAGCCGTTAATTACCACCGACGTTGAAGTTTTCAACTAAGGCAATCCACGTCGGACAGGAACCCGACGAGCAAACTGGTGCGGTTACCGTGCCCCTTTACCAAACCTCCACCTATGCACAGGAAGAGATTGGCAAACACAAGGGGTGGGAATATGCTCGTACTCAAAACCCAACACGTTCGAGATGGGAGCAATGTCTTACTTCGATGGAAGGGGGCGTTGCATCGTTTGCTTTTGCAAGCGGTATGGCCGCCATCGATGCCACGCTACGGCTTCTTAGCAGCGGTGATCATGTACTGATGGCAGAAGACATGTATGGTGGTACATTCCGATTGGCGGAACGTGTGCTTTCACGTTTTGGGCTGACGTTTTCCTACATCGATATGAGGGATGTAGGCAATGTCGAATCGTCAGTCCTGCCAAATACGCGAATGATATTCACCGAAACTCCTACAAACCCGATGATGTCGATTTCCGATATCGGGGCAATCTCAGAGATTGCCCGCAAAGCGGGAGCATTCTCTGTTGTCGACAATACATTTGCCTCTCCATACCTGCAACGTCCGCTTGAACTTGGCGCCGACGTTGTTGTTCATTCTGCAACAAAGTATCTGGGGGGGCACTCCGACCTCGTTCACGGAATTGTTGCCACGCGCCACCACCACATTGCCGATCAGTTGAAATTTTTACAAAATGCCGCAGGCGCCGTCCCCGGACCCTTTGAATGCTGGTTGTGTTTGCGCAGCGCTAAGACACTGCATGTTCGTATGGACAGGCATTCCGAGAACGCACTTCGCATTGCAGCATGGCTTGAACAACATCCCGGTGTTATTAAAGTTTATTATCCTGGTCTGCACTCTCATCCGCAGCATGAATTGGCAAAACAGCAAATGAATGGATTCGGAGGGATGATATCGATCGATCTTGGTTCGATGGAACGCGCCGTCGAGGTTACGAAAAAACTGAAGATATTCTGTCTGGCTGAATCGTTGGGCGGTGCTGAATCACTTGTATGCCACCCCGTGACCATGACGCATGGCAGCGTGCCACTGGAACAACGACTTCGCCTTGGGATCACCGACGGCCTAATCCGCCTCAGCGTTGGTATAGAAGACATCGACGATCTTATAACTGATCTCGCTGAAGCCCTTTAATTATACTTGGCACCTGGCACCTGGCGCGTTGCCTATCCCTGCTTCCTAACCCCTATCACATTAAATCTATTTACAACATAAGATAAATCCGCAAACGTTGCACTACCCGCAGGGTTTGCTCCGGTTCCGTGAAAATCTGAAAAGGCAGCGCTTTGATTTACCCATACAAAGCTGTCGAAGTTAAAAGCGATTGGCGATCCTGCTGCAACAATAGCATCCTCAGCAGCCTTCATTTTTTCTTCATCTGTTGTGTATACCAGCGTTGTAAGCGACCCATTTTCTCTCACTATTCGTGCAACGCGTTCCAAGGCATCGGCGAAGGTTGGTGTTTCTATCACAAACGAAATGGGACCAAACCATTCGCGGGTGTAAATATCTTCACGATCTAACGGCACCTTTAAAACCAGAGGCGAAACCGATTGTGCATCTTCAAAACCTGGATGCGCAACCTTTGCGCTTGCCCGGACTACGTCGAGATCCAAAGCAAATGCTTCCTCAACCCGCTGTAAAGTTGCTTTACTGTGTATTGCGCCAACTGTGCCGGGACCCAACCTCTCATTCCCAACCAACGCGTCGATTTTTTCTCGCAGCTTGATAGCAATATCGCCCAACATACCGTTATCTTTCACAACAAAAACGTTCTGGGGCGCCGTGCACATCTGACCGCCGTATAGCGACAGGGAGAATGCAAGATTCTCCATTGCTTTATCAATATCTTTAGCACTGTCCACAATAACGCAATTTACGCCCGCCATTTCAGTGAAAACAGTTTTCCCGCCCCCTGCCGCTTCCTGCTCAACAATGCCACCAAATACAGGACCGCCGGTGTAATCAATTATTCGGACGGCAGGATGGCGTACAAGCTGTAGTGTAATTGGACTTTCGATGGTATCAACGGCCAGTTGAACGGTGTGTGGATCCAAACCCAGATCTTGTAAAGTGTGTTGGATTTCTGCCACTACAATTGCGATCGGGAAGACGGCTCCGGGATGGGGCTTGACGATTACAGCATTGCCCGTAACCAAGCCGGCAAAAATCCCTGGGACAGAATTCCATACTGGAAACGTACTGCATCCAATGACGAGGTTGATGCCCTTGGGCAGTATCCGATACCGCTTCTCGATAGAGACGTCCAATTTCCCTATCGGCTTCGTCCACATTACGTCTGGCGAAAGGTCTGCCTGCGCCGTATACCCCATGGCTGCAGCCTCTAGCGCGCGGTCGAATCCATGTGGACCTGAAGACTGGAATGCCATTACAAAACCCTGACCAGTAGTATGCATCGTTGCATAACCAATCTCAAAGAAACGTTTGGAGGCACGTTCCAAGGCTTCGATCAATACCGAGACACGTTCCACAGGGCTGAGCGAGCACCACGCAGCCTGGGCATGGGTAGCATTGTCAACTAATTTATCAATTGCTATTTCCGGGTAAGTTACTCCGAGAGCGAACCCGTATGGAGATGCTTCCTCTCCTAACCAACCGATGTTGCCTCGCTGTAATAGTTCGGTGAACTGACTGTTCAAATACCTCTTAAATGCCGCTTCACCATCGGCATTGGCAGACTCTCCATAGATTTTTCCGCTAGGGGGCTCTGGCCAATGGGCAAAAAATTGACGTGTCCTGTTGGCAGCAACAGCAGTTTCAAGAGTTGTTCTGTGACGTTGAATAATTTCAGAGAGCATAAAGTATCCGAGTCGTTGGGAGTGGGGCGCAAAATTATCGCCACCTATAAGAGACAGAAGCCAGAGGCATAGGAAACCGTGAAAGCTCAGGCATAGTGAGTGCAGCAATGCCGAGGGGATTGATTTGGAAATTCAGTGACGAATGATCGCTGTTCTCTCCTTCAGGTCTCCAATCTGCAGTTAAATAGCTAATGGCAAAGCCTCCAGCAGCACCTACCCACCACAAATAAGTCGGCGCTGTATCGCCAATAAGTATCCCCGTCCCTAAACCAATCAATGCTCCTCCAAGCGTGGACAATACAGGTCCGAGTGTAGAATTGTAATCACGTCCCCTAACCAACTGTGTTCCAACGTACAACCCCAAAGCAGTCGTCGCGATAGCTGTACCAAATAAAACACGCGGATCGATATGATCTGGCTTTACCGCAGCCAGAATTGCCAATGGCAACGTGGCTCCAAGGAAACCGTCGATAGCATAAATACCTGCGTCTGCCCCTGTATAAGTTCTGGATGACCCTAAAGAATTTCCGATGATTACTCCTGCGGCAGCTCCAGCCAGTCCGGCTCCTCCGGCAGCACGTGCACTGATATCTACATCATTATCATCAGATCCGATCAGTAAACCTGTATAAAGCCCAGACAATGCTCCGTAAAATGCAGTGGTGTTAATCATGCTGGCGTGTCCCTCAGTCATCGCCGACGAACTAGCCACGGAGAATCCTACCACTGATTCTGTGATTCCCGTCACGACTGAAAACCCTGCACCCATACTCATATCAAGATCGTCGCCCTGAATCAACGCTGCCAATGCCCATCCATGGATAGCACCCTGAAACATACCACCGAGAGCAAGCGATGAGGCGCCGTCTGTTACGTTAGCTTTGGAAGTGAGTATAGCAGGGATGAAATATCCAAGAACTGGTGCAATAATGTATGGCAATGCAGCCGCAACATTTCCTTTTTCAGGATTGATCGCAACCATGATCATGGGTGCATAATAAAATAGCGACCAAAGGGTACTTCCCCACAATAGCGCTGATCTGCCGGACTGATCTAATCCTATAGAAGGCATCGTGACGGCAGCTCGTTCATTAAACTTCTGCCGCAAGTCACGGAATTGGTTATCCGTTAATACCCGACGTTCGCGTCTGACTTCTTCACGAAATTTAGCAGTGATCTCAACGCTCAACGTACCGTCTGTAGCACGGAACAAACGAGCTTCGGTAAGATTTGTAACGTCAGGAAAAAGTAATAACTGCGACTCCATTTCGGCCGTCAGCACATAGACTCTGCCGACGCTGTCCCACGGAAGCGCAACTTCCTGTGAAAACGACATGGACGTGGCCATGCAGAGAACAACGACGGTAAAGATGGCTTTCACAGCACTGACTCCAGAGAAGTGTAATCCATGCCGAATGCCTCGGCCACGGCTTGATAAACAATTTTACCTTCTACCACGTTTACGCCAAGTGCTAATTCACGGTTTCCCATTACTGCTGGTTTCCAGCCCTTGTTTGCCAGTTCGACGGCATACGGTAGTGTAGCGCCGGTAAGCGCCAGCGTTGATGTATACGGAACTGCACCTGGCATGTTGGCAACGCCGTAGTGGACAACACCATCGACAACGTACGTCGGATTATCGTGCGTTGTTGGTTTACAGGTTTCAACACAACCGCCTTGGTCGACGGAGACGTCTACGATTACGGATCCCGGCTTCATAGTCGACAGCATATCGCGCGTAACCAGATGTGGAGCTTTAGCGCCTACGATGAGAACAGCGCCGATAACCAGATCAGCGTCGACGATAGCCTCGCGGATGTTTGCTGCCGTAGACATTTGTGTTGTACAGTTCTTGGGCATCACATCGTCGAGGTATCGCAACCGATATAGATTGTTATCGAAGATCGTTACCTGCGCGCCGAAGCCTGCTGCAATCTTTGCCGCATTTGTACCCACAACTCCTCCACCCAGGACCATTACGTTGGCAGGTCTCACGCCTGGGACGCCCCCTAACAACACACCGCGTCCTCCCATAGGATGCTCAAGAAATTTAGCACCTTCTTGCGGTGCCATACGTCCGGCTACTTCCGACATTGGAATGAGAAGGGGCAACGAACCATCGTTCTTTTGAACAGTTTCGTAGGCAATACATGTTGCGCCACTTTTTAACATGGCATCGGTTAGCTCGCGCGATGCTGCAAAGTGGAAGTATGTGAATAACGTTTGGTTGCGTTTGATTAATGGATATTCGGGAGCGATAGGTTCCTTGACCTTGATGATCATATCGGCCTGAGCATATACTGCACTTGCGCTGGCACCTATCTCGGCACCAATCGAGGTATACCTCTCGTTTGAAAAACCGCTGCCGATTCCTGCATCAGCCTCGACGACAACTTTGTGCCCGTTACGGATCAGCATTTCTGCTCCTCCGGGCGTGAGTCCAACTCGCTTTTCCAGCGGTTTGATTTCCTTGGGGACACCGATAATCATAATTTTTTACTCAGTATGGTTGAAGGGAAGAGAACAAGAGTGGCAAAGAGCTGAAGATGCATACGACTAAAATTGATGTTTTTTGAAAAATCAAATACAAAATGCGACGCAAAGATGCGAGATTTTCCCTGAACGAAAACCATAGCTGGTCTACCATGATATCAAATTCAGTAACGATCTCATGGGTATACAAGGATCAAAAAACGTATACACGCTAATTTTGCATTCTGAGTAAAAACAATCTTCGATCTCTCGATCTGTAGCTCTTGTACTTATACTCTCTTTTTCTTTTTCTTACTCACTTCCTCTTTACGTTTCATTTATGGTTCCACTACTCGACCTTAAAGCTCAATACGAACAATTGCGGCAACCTATCAACGAAGCGCTATTACGTGTAGCTGCGTCGCAAGCATGCATCCTTGGGCCAGAAGTCGAGCAGCTTGAGCGAGATCTGGCAGAGTATCTAAATGTCAGGCACGCAATTGGTGTATCGAGCGGTACGGATGCTCTGCTGATAGCATTCATGGCTTTGGGAATCGGTGCAGGCGATGAGGTAATTGTACCAACTTTTTCATTCTTTGCTACCGCTGGCTGTGTTTCCAGACTTGGGGCTCTGCCAGTGTTTGTTGACGTCGACCCCAAATCATTCAACATCAGTCCGCAGGCCGTTAGAGACGCTATCACGAGCAGGACAAAGGCCATCGTCCCAGTCCATCTGTTTGGTCAGGCCGCCGAAATGAATGCTTTGATGGAAATTCAAAACGAAACTGGGATTCCCATTGTGGAAGATGCAGCTCAGGCAATTGGTACGCAGACGTCAGACGGCGCTAGAGTTGGAACCATCGGCGTAATTGGATGTTTTTCGTTTTATCCGACAAAAAATCTGGGAGCGATGGGTGACGGAGGGCTTGTAACGACGAACGACGATTTGCTTGCTGAAAAAATGATGCGGTTGAGGAATCACGGCATGGAGCCACGATACTACCATAGTTTGGTAGGGGGCAATTTCAGACTTGATGCAATTCAAGCCGCTGTGCTACGGGTTAAGCTACCGCATTTGCCTTCGTGGCACCAGGCGCGCAGGAGAAATGCAGATGCCTACAACAACCTGTTTGCCCAGCACGGATTGAGTACGGATGTGTCCGGGACATTTGATTCTGATAATTCTGTGTTGATTCCAACGGTGGTAACAGATCGGTCTGTGGCAGACTATCATATTTTCAACCAATACACCATACAAACGCGCAGCAGAGATGCTTTACGTACACACCTGCATAAAAAGGGTATTGGTACAGAAATTTACTATCCAGTCCCATTCCATCGTCAGGAATGTTTTGCAGCCCTGAAAACTTCTCAGGCTCACTTCCCAGTCGCTGATTCACTGAGTTCCACTGTTTTATCTCTCCCTATTTATCCTGAACTTGCGTTGCACCAGATAGAAGAAGTTGTTGCAACAGTGGCAGAATTTGAGCGTACGCCGCGCCCGGCATTCTAACAACGGAAGGCATCCATGAACGAACAGCAAACATCTTATCGGCATTCGGTAAACATTCAGTTTGGCCAGGACCGTCGCGTTGGATTTGGGTTTTGGATTGGCGTAGTCCTCGTCATCGTTGGCACCGGATTGCTTCTTGATGCGTTCGGAGTTATTGAATTCAGCAATGCACTGTCAACGTGGTGGCCATCCCTTCTCATGCTAGTGGCGATCGGCCAGATCGTTACAGGCTCTGGGTCTATCGTTGGGTCTGTAGTCCTCTTTACAATCGGAGCAGTATTTCAATTAAGAGAACTCGATTACCTTCCTGGCGGTTTCTGGAGCGCCTTTTGGCCTATCATCCTAATCCTCATTGGGTTTTCTCTCGTGTCGTCCCGATGGAAAAAAAAACGAAATAACTATAGTCAAGGAAGAGTTGGGACTTTAAATATCGAGGGATCGCGCATCGATAGAACTGCGTTTTTCACTAGTGTTGATACACGTGTTGCTTCAACGGATTTTACAGGCGGCGAACTGACAGCCGTATTCGGCGGTATCGAGGTAGACCTGCGTGAATGTAGTATTGAGGGTAATGTTGCCCATATTTCGTTAACGGCAATTTTCGGAGGCATCGAGTTGCATGTGCCCCCTTCATGGAGAGTTGTTGTTAAGGGCAGTCCGATTTTTGGCGGAATCGACGATAAATCTATGTCGAAGCCTCTTGGAGTCGATGCTCCAACCTTGGTGTTGGATGCTACCGTCATCTTTGGAGGAATTGAAATTAATTGAGATTCATTGCTGTTGTTGTTACGGTTTGCAGTATCGCGTTCGTTGGCGCATACAGTAGTGAGCAGATCGACCTCACAATGGGCCGCTCGATTAGAGCTTTCGACCAATACGAGCTGCGCGGTACATCGACACGTATTTCTCGCGTCCAGGTACGTGATAGGAACGACTCTCTTAATGTGGTGCAGGCCGACACGATTATTGTTCGGATCAGTGCATTATGCCGCGTTCAGGCCGTTACCACCGACGGTCAGGAAGCCGTAAAAAGTATTAAGATCAGGCATGCCTTCGCAGAGCACAACAGCCAGACAAGTGAAATTCTTCCGCCGGGGACAGAACTACTTGCATCTTTTTCTGACACCAGTACAGTTATTCTTAAAGACAGTATCCCATTGCCTGCCGACGTGATGGCAAATCTTGTTCCAGTAATTCGTTCTGAAGGTGGCAAGCGCACTGGTGAAATACTTGACCCACGCAAGAAGGTCGGCGTCGGAGATACCTGGCCGATAAATGTAACAGCGCTAAAGAAAACGTTTGACGAAGTTGGGAAGAAACGGGCAAAATCCGTAAAGGGAAAAGTAACTTTCATTAGAATCGATTCAGGCAGTTACATGCCTGCTGCTGTTGTAGAGATGAAAGCATCGGCTGAAAATGCCGTCGGTGAAATGGGAGGTTTAATTCCTACGTCATCGAAACTTCGTGCCGAAATCATGCTCCACGTCCCTGTAGATCTGAGATACCCTGCCATCAGAACAGCTTCACAAACTAAGGTGATTGCATATTTCGGTAAAGGGAAGGACTCAGCCGTTGTTGAATTTTCCGTTACCGACGATTTATATTTCGAGCGTTGAAGTCAGCAATCCAGCAGATCTTTATTCCGCAACTGCACCGTAAAGGTGTGGCAGCTCTTATCATCACTGCGTTTTTGTGGAGCACCGGCGGCTTACTGATAAAGATTCTCCCACTAAGCCCCCTAACAATTTCCGGAACGCGAAGCGCCATTGCAGCTGTTGTAATCTTACTGTGGGTAAGGCATCCGAAGCCAACGTGGTCTGCAGCACAGTGGGGTAGCATTGTTAGTTATTGTCTAACGGTATTGTTGTTTGTTGTTGCCACAAAGATGACTACTGCTGCAAATGCAATTTTTTTACAATATACTGCTCCAATATGGGTTGCCTTGTTTAGTGCCGTCATCACTAAGGAACGGCTCACTCGCATCGACGTGATTACCGTAATCGTTGTGATGGCAGGCATGTCTGTATTCTTCATCGAGCGTGTTTCCATGGGTAACATGGTTGGCAACCTGATTGCTGTCGGCAGTGGAGTTGCATTTGCTTGTGTTGCATTGTGTATGAGGGCACAGCATGGAAAGTCAACTGTGGAGAGCATTCTACTTGGCAATGTTCTTACAGCGATTGTATGCCTGCCATTCCTTGATCCATTCCCTATTCGTACCGACATTATCGTTGGGATTCTATCACTAGGCATGTTGCAGCTCGGAATCTCATACATCCTTTACTCATGGGCAATAGCTCATGTAACAGCTATCGAAGCAGTATTGATAACGACGTTAGAACCCCTTCTCAATCCTGTCTGGGTGGCATTGTTCTATAGCGAAGTGCCGTCCTCGTCGGCAATCGTTGGTGGCATCATCGTAATCACAGCGCTTGCAACTCGTAATTTTGTACATGCACAATCCCTTCGACGCATCGCGAGTCGCACAGCTCATCAGTGATTCTGCTCAAGCAAAGCAGTTACTTGCACAGCAGTGCTCCCACGAAATCTTTAGCTGTGGTGAGATACTCGTCGAGGCTGTGCGTGCTAGTCGGTTAATAATGCTTTGTGGCAACGGCGGTAGTGCGGCAGACTGTCAGCACATTGCCGCAGAACTTGTAATACGTTTTCGCAGTTCCGTTGAGCGACGTGCCATTGCAGCCATAGCCCTAACAACCGATACATCAATGCTCACTGCTGGCGGCAATGATTATGGTTTCGATCACGTCTTTTCGCGCCAAGTCGAGGCTTATGGCAAACCGAAGGATGTTCTTATCGCTATCACTACAAGCGGCAATTCAGCGAACGTAATTAACGCATCGCAAGCTGCAAAAGCGCACGGTATTACCGTCATTGGTTTGTTAGGGGGCTCTGGAGGCGCAATCAAGGATCTGTGCGATGCATCCGTCGTCGTCCCCTCATCCACCACCGCACGCATCCAGGAGTCACACATCCTTATCGGACACATCTGGTGCGAGCAAATCGAAGACCGTATATTTGGTGTTTCGCCGATGTAGCTCAGTTGGTAGAGCAGCTGATTTGTAATCAGCAACACGATACGTTATAAACCAGCTACTTAGATCGATTTTTACAGCCATTTGCAGCCATTCCCTTTTTTGTGTATGTTCGTCCCAGGGCACTACACACAGGCTGCTCGACCGAGACCCAACTGCGCGATGAACCACCACACTCCCTGAGAGAGCACACGGCGATGCCAGAGATTTCTGCTGCCGACCAGAACGGCAAAGGCAACACACTCGACGGCCACACAGTGCCAAGCACACCGGGGAGGCCCTGTATCTGGCCGTTCGTGAGTTTGCTGTTGATCATGGGCCGCCATATAGCGATCTGGAAAAGAAATTGGCCCAAGAGCTACGAGAAAACGTGTTGATCGGTGCCTTCCTCGAAGCCGCCGCTGCCGGTAAGAAACTTGTCGTGGACCTCGATGGAACTTCCATTTATGGGATCTGGTTCCTCGAGCAAGTATTTGGTGGTATGGTCCGCTATTTCAAATCGCGCTGGCTCATCTACAATTATCAGGATATTTTGATCTTCAAATCCCAAGAAGAACCATACATAGCAATACTTGTGCAGGAAATCATTAAGCGAGCTATTGCGTCGCCGCGAGTCATCGATTACAACAGAAATCACCTAAAAAAGCTTTTTCGTCACGCGATGCCGTCGAAGTTGATTGACTATGCCTCCCAATTCGATACGTTCGTTGAGGCTATCAACTACTGTGAAGACATAGAACTTTTACAGACGTCGCTCATGCTTCGGTCTGAGGATCAATTCGTTCGCTTAGCCCTTGACTTTGTCCGAAACACACCTACGCTGCGAGGCACCGTTTTGAATTTGATACCTGATGAGTATGTGCTTGATGCGCTTGATGAGGCAGAAAAGTATTTGCATCGTGAAATTTCTAGAGAAAAATTAACGCATCTATTTCCAGGTATGGTCGTTTCATGTGCAAACGCACGATCAGAATATGGCCAACCCTTTGCGACCTATGCGGCAAGCAATATTGTTCGCTCTATCGCCTTGGTGGGCAGTAGTAATATTCTCTCACAACTATGTATCAGGCGTGCCCATCTAGCGGTTACTTATGCTGCTGCCGCCTCACGTGCCGTCTCCCTTTTTGGTCATTATGTCGGAGATGAATATCAACGCATCGCGATCAAATCTTTGGACTGGTCTTTTGTCGATGAGGAAGGTACCTAATGGCAATGAACAGTCCTGAATTTCATGATGAGGCATTGAAGTGGTATCATTATTATGGCCAATACTATGCTTGTACACATCAAAGCGGTCGTGTAGTCGGCAGGGTTGTAGGCAACCATTGTCCTTATCAAGTATATTATAACGAGCGTTTCCTTGGGTTTTACTGTTCCCTACAGGAAGCAAAGAACGTCATTCATGAAGAGAATCGGAAATCGAAGTGAGGCGTGCATCGCGTCGCCCCATGCACGCACAGGACGCGCTATCGATTGGTCCAAGGTCGCACTATCTGTCGTTTGTTTTGTCCTATTAAAAAAAATAGTGCGTAATGTGAACGGAACAGCCGCATAATACTCTAGCTGTTAGGTATCGTTCATTTTCCGATTGTAGATTACATCGCGGGTTCTTTGATACCCTTCCAGCAGGTAAGGCTTTCACCACACCCTTTGTTGAAGGAGAGAAGACAGAACGCCGCACGTGTCCCCTCTCGGCAGCGCACTGGCGATCTCACCGATTCACACATCCACACTAAGTTGACAACGTGCATGAACAGTATACAAGACGGATATGTAGTATTCAGCGCCGTGTCCTCATCATTACTTAGCCGTGCTTTGGCTTTTGACACCACATCGGTTTTTGTCTGCGATGCCAATCGATTCTCCCACCACCCCTACTCTTCGGTCAGCATCACGCGGTCTACCTCATGCCTCGTTTTCTCCCATGGCACGGGTGACACCCACCACCCCGCAGCGCGAACATCCTCCGTTCGGAGAAAAAGACTTTCACCCGAACGGAGGTTTTCTCGCCTACGTCTTCGCGCTGTTTTCTAGAAGAGAATGAGTGCGAAATATCTACGACAAGCACACGGTGTCATGGTTATGGATCATTTGATTTTGAATGAGAACGAAAAAACGCCGACGCAAGACGACAGCTTCTGCAACACTCCATGACGGTCACGGCAAACAGCACGATTCGTTCTGGAAGCGGTTAAACACGATTCTTAAGGAGAATCCTGCTCTGACGCTCGTTGTCAGCGCAGCACTGCCAATCCTATTCATTGAATTACACAGGCGCTATGTCTTTTATCACGACACTCCCAAATGACGCTACTGATGGCACTGCCGTCAGCATCTCGGGGCAACGCTTGAGTGGTCTTCTTCCTTACTCATGGTTTGAAGGTACGCCGACGTATGCCAACACGTGGAATGAGATGGTACAGCTCGTTTGGGCTCGTGCCAACTATAACGAAAACAAACGCTTAGATACGTCAGGTGACGAATACGTCACCAAGAGTCAGGTAGGGGCAACTGTTAGCTCGTACAACGGGCTCCGCGCTGCAAACAAGGTCCCGAGCCCAAACCCCTCCAACATTGGGGCTACAAACGAAAATGTTGTCGCCATCCAATATGATCTTGGCAGTGAAGCACCGCCGCCGGAGACGATCAAGATCATCTTGCGTGAGCTCTACTACGGTGTCACCGGTACGCCACAGCAAATACACCCACGGTGGCTTGTTCCTGAGAGCACGCTGACGAAACTCACGCCCAACGAACAACAAGCTGCCCAGGCGGCAAAGGCCGTGGCAGAACAGTCGCAGGCATCTGCCGCCAGTGAAGAATCTGATAATAAGCCATGCGGCTTCCTATGCTCTATCGGACGAAGCTTCCTGAACCTCGTGTCTCTGCCTGGTGAAGTTGCCGGCTCGATTTCAACAACAACACGCATTGCCTCTATTGCCATACCAGTGGTTGTCATTGGGGGCACAGCAATGCTTTTATATGTCATCGCCCGCAAAGCCATGGAGCTTAATGCTAACAAAACGGCAGGAGCAGCCCTTCGTGCCGGTGTGACGAAGGGGCTTTGAGAAAAAAACCATGAGTGACTATCTAGGTGGCAGTGTGAATCTTCTCTTGCTTGGTTTGACGGTGCTCTCGATGCTGTCATCGGTTGTAACGGCATTGGTAGCAATGTCAGCAGAGAAGAGAAGCCGCACGCAGGCGACAGACCAAACAATTCATGATCTCGACGATACGATTCTCAACCTAAAGATTGAGCTGACCAGGATGACATCGGAATACAACGGCGTTCGATCCGATGTCATCGAAATCAAGTCGTCGATTCGTGTCATCGCCGAGCTTGAAAAGTCGATCATGCACATCGAAAATCGCGTAAGAAACTTAGAACGTGAACGCCCCCACACGAAGCCCCCATGTTGACAAAAGCCAAATGATGATGTGACGAAAACGTGTACGACGATATCCGACGATGCCCGTCTGTGTGAGATTACACAGTTGCCCTCCGATGGTGGCATCTACCAGACGCTCTACATCATGCGCGACTTAGCCCGCCAGGATGCCGGCAATCCCGAAATTTTGGCCGTCGTAGAAGGAGTACGCCAAAAGCGTCCACTAGATACTGCTTATGCCCTGTGGGACTGGATGACAGACCGGTTCCCCTACGTCAAAGACCCTGCTGAATACGAGGCTGTCAAAGCTCCTCGGCATACGCTGTCACGTAAATATGATAAGACTTATCCATGGCGCGATTGCGATGACCTGTCAACGCTTATGGCGTGTCTTCTGAAGGCCGCAGGCCTCACGTCCTATCTCAAGGCGTTGGCATGGCGCAAGCGAGCATTTACTCATGTGTACAACTGGGTCCAGGTGCCACAGGGCTTCTTCCCGATAGACTGTGTCATGAAAAAAGATGGCTTCGGACGCGAGCAGACACCAGAGCGGCGTTCCGTGTATTTGAAAATTTGATCGGCAGAAAACGACTACTTTCTCACTTTCACGAAAGACAACGATGACTATCGACAAAAAAATAATTGGCGCCGGCCTTGGAGCTCTCGCCGCTGTATTCCTCGGCTCGAAAATGAAGGTCAACAAAAAACCGATTTCTCTGGGCGCTAAGGCTGGGGTGGCTGCCGTCGGCGCCATCGCCGGAGCTTTCGGACTGGAGAAAGCCGCAACGATGGTGGGAAACCAGCAGCAGCAGCAGCAGTCGACGACACCACCATATACCTACTGAAGACGGGCGCACAGTAATCATTGACACGTCACGAGCTCCAACAATTCGTACACTGCTATGGCAACGCCAACATCACAGATCAATTTTGAATCGCTGCTGAGTAGGGCGCTAACGAACGTCTTTGCCGGCAAGAGCGTCACCGAATCCGTCGAGCAGTCGACACAATCGGAATTTGAACGACTATGCCAGGAAGGAGTGCTGGCAAACATCAAAGAGAAGACCGTTCCGATCCTTGTCGGCGGTCTCATGATCTTTACGCTCGTTGCTTATGGTGGGTATAGCCTTGGACGGACATCGACGAAAGCGTCACGAAAAAGGAAACGCACGACCTCATGAGTAAAATAGTCACATTAGAAGATGATGTTGTCACCATTGGCCGCTACATTCCTGAGCTGGTGCCAGCACCGGTCACAGATGCCTCTGCTGTAGAGCTCCAGGCCAGTCCGCCTGGCATGCCTGCGATGCCGATGATGCCTGTCGTCGGAGGCGCACCATGGTCAGCGCCGCAGCAGCAGCCCAACAACAGGCCAGAGCAAGCATGTAGATGTGGACGCTGTCAGCGCTGCCACAACGCCTCACAGTGGGGAGGAGGTAGCACGCCGTCTGCTACTACAGCCTCAACGCAGCCCAACGTCATCAGCGTTACCGTAAATCCGATCATCGAAGGTGCCCGTATCAACGTCAGCCCGACGATTGAACACAATCCAACGCTTGAGTATAACCCGACGCTCGAACATAACCCGACGATGGAGCAGAGTCCAAGCTTCAGCCCACTGATTGAGGCGAGCCCATCGCATACCTTTACGCCGACTTTTGAGCAGACACCGACATTTTCACCTTCGATAGACGCAGGCGCCTACCTCGAGTCGCTGCCTTCTGACGCAGACACATCATATTACCGACAAAGCCCGACAGGGGAGCCCGCTGCCACAGCTCGTGCTGCGCACCCAGCCCTCAAAACACAAGCACCAGACATCGTGGCAGCGGGGTCGGAAGCGCCGCCGCCGGTAGAACGCATCATCGAACGCCCTGTCTTTGTCGACCGGATCCTGGAAGTCATCAAGGAATTGCCACCGGTGGTACGTACGATCGTGCAGCCTGTAGAACGCCTCGTGCGTCAGATCGTCCGGGAACCCTCGTATATGCCGGTGCGCTATGATGTGCCGGCAGACCGTGCCGTCACGCAGCCGGTACGCTATGATGTGCCGGCAGACCGTGATGTCATCCAGCCGGTGCGCTACGACGTACCACAGGATCGTATGGTCATCGTACCGGTATCGCAGAAGAAACGAGCAGCAAAAGTCGCCGCCGTGAGGCCACCGCAGCCCTTTCAGGTTGTCCGCAACAAAGAAGATCAAGCCACAGCGATTAACTGGTGGACATGACACCGATGATGCACCGCTATGAACCATCCTTTCGCCATGACAACGCTCAGTTCACTCCCGACAGCGTGATACAACGGTTTGAAACGATGCAACGACGATTGCCGGTGAGTGGGCAGCAGCGTCCATCTGGGCTTTCGGCGTCAACTGTTGCCGCAGCGCCACTGGGGGATGACGTGTCGGTCATGCAGCGCCTCATTGTCCTGCTGGCTGTAGCCTATGCCGATGCTGGATTTGAAGAGGCTACAACGAACAACTCAGACCGGTGGATCACTGATCTGTGGGCATGTTACCATCCCTATGGTAATTATGGGTACTACTGCATGGTCGGGGCCTCTCTCATCCTGAACCAGGCGCAGGCCATTGCACAGCGCCATGGCGCCCCCTGTCAAGGCATTCTCGTGCCGACGACGCCGAGTCCGACAAGCGCCAACAAAGAGCGGACACTGTATGGGAATGTCTACGACACCCTCGAAGAGCTCTACAGGCTTGTCCCCGATCAGCTGAGCCGTGACCCTACGGTAGGTGCCCTGTTCATGAGGCAGTCCGACAACGGTAAGACCAACCATGCCGGCATCGTCATCACTGCCAAACGAGAGACGGACAATTGGATAGAGACAATTGAGGCCAACGCCTCGACGACAGGCAACGGCACTAATAGGCTTGGATTTGCCCTCGTGCGCTATACAGCGACAGGATACACCGACTTGGACGACCGCGCTTGGGTTATCTCGTCACGCGCTGCTGCCTATGGCAACCATCGCCCGTCGGGGTGGTACTTCGCCAACCTGTCAGCGTTGTGTGAACCTGTTGATGAGTTCGACGACGATGTTACGCTTTGCCTCGACGTCAAGGTGCCGATACGCCTGAAGCAAAGCGTCTCGCCACCGCCGCCGCCGCCGCAAGGGTCAACGACAACATGTGCCAACATTCCGAAACCTAACGACACGACAGGATACTCACCGTGGAGGTTAACAACTGACGTTATAGCCGAAATTCAAACTGAAGCGGGCAGAAAACTTGTCTCCCTTAAGGCCGGCGATTACAACCTTGTCGAGACAACGAAATATCCCAAAGAGGGACGTGAGTTTTCCGTCGGAGGCTGCTACGTCCGCTGGAAGAGCGCCGGCACGGGGACGACGACGACACAGACTAGTCCTAACCAGCCTGTAGGAAAACCCTGTCCTGAGTATATCATCAAAGGATGTTGTGACTCAGCTGCCACGACGTTGCGCATCGGTACAGGTTCCATCCTGACGATGGACGACGTCAGAGCTGACCGCGGCGCCCGCGAGGCCCTCATGAGCTCTGCGATCAAGATAGAGGATTTTTCGAGTCGCGGCTACACACAGCGCTACCAGGAGGCCCATGCACAGTTCCCGATGATGAAGGCAGGGGCCGTAACGGTTATGCCGCTAGTGGAAACGTCGATGCTCTATAACATTGCCGAGCGTTTGCAACTCTGGGGACCTAACCCGTATCGCATCACGATTGACCGTACGGCACTGCCCGGTGGCGTCGGTGGTGGTTATGCTGAACGTATCGCCCAGATGTTTGCGCCCGATGAGTGGACATGGGCTACCCAGATAAGCCGTGACAGCCTCGGCGCTGTCGCAGCCTCGCTGCGTATGGGAACACGTCGCCTTAGCCCGAACTCACCAGCCGAAACCGTTCCGGAACTCTCTCTGTTCAAGCTGCTGACAGAGCTCGAAAAACGCGCCGATGCCCTCAAAAATCGCACCGTCGTCATCGTGTTCACCGGTGAGCCACAAAGTGGTATTGACATCATCGCTGGGCTGGCAGGTATCCTCGGAGGGGCGCTGAATCTCGTTATCCCTGGTGCAGGGACGGTCGTAGCCTCAGCACTTCAGACAGCCCAGAAAGCGTACCGGCAGGGTTCTATCGATATTCTCAATGCCTTTGGATTCCTGGCCCAGTTGGGGACGTCATTGGCAACACTTGCCGGCGACAAAGGCGGTGCCCTGTTCGGCGTCGACAAAGCAGTCTACCAGGATATGGCGCGTTATGCCGACGGTGCTTACCGTGTAACAACGGTATTCAACAAACCTGGACCGTTCCCGCAGAAAGTTTTTAACATCGCCTCGGCCATCAACACCGCAGTCCCAGAGCTCACAGACCTAGCTGCCGAAGCGTTCGCTGACGAAATAAAATGGACGTCTAATGCCTTTGCCGAACTAAACCGTATTGCCAGCGGTGCGCTTGCTGACGTCCGTGGGGCAATCTCAAATTTTGCTGACGGCATGGCAACGAACACCATAGGAAACCTACAAGTATTAGAAAGTGGTATCGACTCCCTCTTCTCGTCGATGTTGACCAGTGGCGGCACGCCCTCGGCGGCGCGCATCTCAGTTATTCAGAGTCTGCTGACCACGAGTCCTGACCCGAGCATCATTCAAACCAAGGCAGGGTCACAAGACATCTTCGGGCGCCTGCTATCGTTACCTGCAACATGGCTGAGCGACGTCACCGACGCCACCGTCCACAACGCCATGGCATCGGTAGCCTCGGGGCGCCGCATCATCGATGGAGCCCTCGACCAACTCACGATGGACTCACTGCTATACCAGGCTGAGGACTTCGCTCGCCAGAAGTGGGCCTTCGACGTGCCGATGACTATTGCCAAGGACAAACGTGAGTGTATGGCACGTGAGATCGCCGTATGCATCGGTACTCAGACATGCAGCGGCGTCGTCACCACATCCGGCGGCAAGACGTCAGGGGAGACGTCACAGCCGTCAGGCAGCGGTGGCGCTGATGCCGGCAGTGAGACATCGGTGCTGCCGCCATGCGTCATACAGCTTTCGCCTTCCACATTTCAATACTGTGAGCCCCCTGCCTGCCGACAAACGACACTCGAGACGGCGTCGATACAGCTTGTGAACCAAAATGGGGGACCCTACCTCGTCGTAGCCACACGTCCGGTTGGAAGTACGGAGTGGTCAGACTTTAAGGTGCAGGACCTCATGCCTTCAGGTAACGACTGGGTACTGGCGCCGACGCTGCCGCAGGCGATGACGGCAGAGCAGCCGACGTCAAGCGCCTTTGAAGCGACACGCTCGCAGCAAGGGCAGCCTATCTCTCCCGGTGGCGTCAGCGAAACGGCATCGAATGCCGATGGATGTGCTGGTCGCTATGAAGCACGTCGCGATGGCCAGGGACGCTGGACAGCCAATATTGGCGGGGAGTGGCTCTTCCTGAGTGTGGGATGCTGCCCTACACGTGAGGCGCCAGCTGTGAGGCAGACACAGGCGACGGCTATCTGCTGCCCGGAGATTCGTGCCATCGATGCAAAGCTCGTCGAGTTGCAGAAATCTATTGCCGACCTGACCCTTCAGTGGCGTCAGCAGTCGACGGCCACCAGCACGACGACGACGGCCTCCTCAGCTCCTAGAGACGAAGTTGTCTTTGACCTGGGCGTTCCCACAGAAGAATTGCCGCCAGGTGTGGCACCGCTGCGACCATGCTGTGACCTTAACCCTGTCATCAAAATTCTTAGGCAGCTGCCACAGCTTGTCGTCCAGGCTATGAATTCCGAGAACCTGCCGCAGATACCTACGACGACGCTGACGACGACGACACAGGCAGGGACTGTTGCAGCGTCGTCACCGGAGGTAACACAAGGGCAGGCAGCAGACCTCGAAACACTCCAGACGTCTATTTCACGCCTGGAACGCATCATCGAAAGCATCGTCCCAACGAGCCCCTGTGATAACTCGGAAGTGCTCACGGAGCTCTCGAAAATTGAAGCCCTCCTCCAGCGTTCTGTGGTTCAATATGATGACACGCTGTTGCAGAAAAAAGTAGATGCCATCCTTGATATCCTTACCAAAAAAGGTGACACCAGTGGAGCGTCATCTTCGACGTCAACAGCCGGAACGACGACGAGTCAAACTGATACGACAGTTCTGGAAACGGTACTCAGAGAAATGCAGGCTACGCAGAAGCTCTACCGCGAGACGATTGAGCAACTGACGGCATACATCGACTCACGCGTGACGGTCATGGACACCGAAACACTGCGCACGGAGCTACAGACGCAGACAGAGCTCATCCGCGAGCTGCGCGAAATTGTCATCTCGGGAACGGCGCTGGACACCACAGCGATAGAGCGTGAGCTCACACGCCTCGTGGAGCTCGTACGTATCCTTGTCGAGAGAGATCGTCAGCAGACGGTATCGGTGCCAGAGACGGCCACAGCGTCGACAGCCACCGTCGTGGCCGAGGCCTGCACATGTACCGATAGTGTCCTGCGCTCGGCTGTCGGCGAACTACGCGAGATCCTGCGCCTGCTGCCTGACGTCCGTTCGTCGCTCAGAGAAGTGCAGACAGCTGTCGAAACAGGCTTCCGTGAACTGCGCCGACAGATGGAAGAACATACCACGCTGTTGCAAACGCTTGTCATGGCACGCGAGACAGCGCTGGCCACGGGACAGCGTGATGACCTCAGCGCCATAGAAACACTGCTGGAGACGCACCGCTCAGAACTACGTAGCATCATCGAGCGGAATGCTACGGCGTCGACAACATGCGACCTCACGGAGTTGCGCCTCATGCTGACGGCGATATCAGCAACGACGATGGAGTCGCGGCGTGACATCGTCGCCTTGGTAAGCCGCATCGACACGTTGCTGACATCCTTCACCTCGGGCCAGGAGAGCACTGCCGAAGGGGGCGCCACGACTTCTTCGCAAGGGCAGCAGCGACTCGTCTGCGACACGACGGCCATCGCTGAAGCCGTCACTAACAGCAACAGCATCGTCGAGTTGCGTCAGATGATGACGCAGATCCTCGAGCGCTTAAGTCAGGGTGGCGGCGTCGTGACGGCAACGGTAGACACGCGCGCTCTCGAAGCAAAACTCGACACGATCCTGCAAGCTGTCCGTGATGCGGCAGCCTATGACGACACGGACCTGGTGGCGGCGATAGATCGACTTCTTAAAGACCGCTCGGCAGAAACGCTGTCACAAAAGATTGACTTGCTCTTGTCGCGAGAGCCTCAGACGCAGACAGGCTTCGAAGCCGTGTTACAGCAGCTGGCGGCGATGCGTTCACGCATCGAAGAGCTAGCCTCACAGCGGCAACAGCAGGCAACAGCCGTTGTTGAGGACGTGAGCAAGACAGGAAGCACCCGCCAGGAGTCTTCCTACACGAGTAGGCTGCCAGGTGGAGGTACGAACTGTCCTGACTGCCCAGCGTACATAGAGCGCCATGAGCGGATTTTCAACAGATATCCCATCGTACTTCCGGCAGGGCCCCCACAAGGGCTTGATCCAGAATGCGAAAATTGTTAACATGATCTCACTTTCACTGGAGTTATGATGAGTATGCATCAATCCCCATATCTGACCTCGCTGTCAGCGGGGGATCACCTTTCTGAAGCTCTTAATATCGACACGATCGTTCAGGACCTGGAGCAAGCAGCTTCGGGTGTCCTGAAGACGGCTACGCAGACAGCCGGAGAGTCAGCGTCGTCGTTAATCAAAACAGGACTTCAAAACCTCACAGGCAGCACACCTGCCGGCTCGGGGACCGTTCCTGCCGGCGGCACGTCGCAGTCTGTCTCGGTGCAAGCACCGGAGAAACCGGTTCCCACGACGACATCATCGCTGAAGGCGAAGATCATCACATGGTCACCGCTCGTGGCTGGCGTCGGCGTCTGGTTCTGGAAGAAATCAGTCTTGTGGACACTTGGCACTGTCGCTGTGACATGGTTCGTGTCGCGCAAGCTGAGGAAAGGAGGAAATTAATATCATGAAGAAACGAAAAAACAGAACGACTTCGTTCCGATCTACCAAGGCCACACGCCAGGGACAGAAGTTCATGGCTAACATCGCCAAGGTCTATACAGACAAAAACTCGTTACGTGACATCGGTGGTCTGTTCCTAGGAGTAGCTGTCTACGCCTTAGTACCCACGGCGATTCAAAAGTTCTTCAAAACCGATATGTCGGGATGGAAGGGCATAGCCACGGGCCTCTTGGCCGGTTCTCTGGCAGCAGGCTTCGGGTCATGGGCGCCGGCAGTGACGGCCGGAACGATTGCCGCCTTCTTTGGCCACTGGATGTGGACCAAGTTGAACGGCCAAATTGTGTACCCCGCTCTGAAGACATACCTCTGGCGGTGGGATCCGACAGCGAAGGACTTAGGAGGACAGCCGGCACCCAACGCCCTTGGTGAGGATGTTGCCAACGGCAGGGTCTCCTTTGTCGACGTAGGTGGAAGACGTTTCCCCGTCATCACCAGTCCACCCAGAAAACTTCTACCGGAGTCGAAGTCTACAGCCCTCAGCGAATACGTAGAGAGGATGGGAGGCACGTCATTGGCTGATTACCAGGATAGGCTCGAGCAGGGTCCTGAAAACCCAGCTATGGCTGACTACACACAGTCTATCAATGAAGACGAGCGCCTGACGATGGATGACTACATACAACGCCTTGGCGACAACGACTTCGGCGGCGACCCTAACTATGAGCAATATGCTGATATGATGTAATAACACAACACACACGCACAGACCTACACAGGAGAGCTATGGCGTGAGAGTGATGCCCGTGATGCTGACACCTACACAGGCTTCTATTTCACAACCTTTCACGAAAGACCATAGTCATGGCTCAACAATATCCGCAGCAGGCTTCCTCGGAAGACTTCAACTTATTCGCCCAGGAAACAAAAGACGCCCTGGAAAACCACGGTGGCCCAAAATCGGGCGCCAAGTTCTACCAATATGAACGGAAGATCGAGCACTCAGTCATCACGCTCGTTCCAGGTGTCGGGTTTCCATCTACGCTACAGTTTTTCAACGGCAACGCCCAGAACACTGACCTCTCGACGATGGCTTTCCCGATAAACGGCGTAGCGATGGACATCCTCGGCTTTCGCATCGACCACTGCCTGAAGCAGACTCTCACCGACGCTGGCCTGGCCAACGAGCAGCAGCAGTTGTTTGAGTCACTCTCGACGCTCAAGATCAAGTATCGCGGTCGTTCCGATGTCTTTACCGCTTCGCTCAGCGACTTGGTTGGCTGGTCTTCGGTCGTCGACGGCAACGACGTCACCGTCGACGCGAAGGTACAGCAGTTTCTGATGCTCAAAAACCCCATCCGCTATGGCGCTGGGACGATCCTGGAACCTGTCTTGCACATCCCCAATGGTTTTACGGTGCAAGCCAGCGCGGCTGCTGAGACACCGATAGTGCCAGCAGGCGTCGGTGCTGCCTACTGGATCAAGCTGAGCATGCTGACGCGTCAGTTCACACAGGTGTAATCTTCGAAATGCACGCAGAGAGGTCGCAAGCGTATGTGCAGCGTCGTCATGCAGAACCCCCATGACTACACGCACACGCCCCTCTTCCTGGCTTCGTGCAGGTCTTGTTTTCTAACCACCCTCGCATCAAGTGGCTGAAGGTGAACTGTGGTGGGACACTTTCAGCCACGCGAGCGTGGTCTCTCGGCTGAGATCTTCTTGACAATGGGATCCCACCAACGAGCGACTATGCACACATGCCGGTGAACACAATACTAATACCCTCACCCTCTCAAAAACGCAGGCCAATACCACAATGAACCAACTCTCTGTCATCGTAAAACCCCGCATCGTCATCGACCGTGATTCAGCATACTATGCTGTCAAGGAGCTGACCCTTTCGTCTGTGAACTCGACGCTGCCGACGACGATCAACGTCCCCAATACCTTGTTTGTCTACTTCATCGGCGTTACGGTCTATGCTCAGGATATCAATGGCTCCACGTACCGTGTGACCGAACAGGACTCCGACGTCGACCAGGTCAAGATTGCCATCAGCATTGCTGGCCGGCCTGACCTCTCGGAGGCATTGCAGGATGTCCACCTGTTCAATGCTTCCTGGCTCAGTGATGGCAACCAGGGTATCATCTTACCAGAGAAAAAAGATATCAAGGTCGAAGTTGGACATACATCGAATGGTGCGTCACGTCTCGTGGCACCCATCCGGTTCCACATCGAATTTGCCGGCTACGAAATCATCAACGTCGAGGAAGACAAACCCCTCGGAGTCCGATAAATGAGCTTCTCAGATCATCTTTGGGATGCGGAAACTAATAAGCTCTCCGACATTGTGGTGGCTAACTACCCTGTGGCCATCACCGCTCGTTATTTCTCGGCATCGAAGCCGGAATTGGCTATGACAGACCCAGCGATTATTGCTGATAGCCACGACGGTTTTTTCAACGAAATGGAAAGAATAGGTGTCGCCCGTGACAGCCCACTGGATATCGCTGACCTGCTGATACCGATCAATTCAGAAGCGAACGTTATCGCTGCACGGCGCCTCTCAGGCATCGTCCTTGAGGAGATCAGCTTTGCCATTTTCGACACCAAGAGAACAGACGCGCTACTGTCGACGGGAGTCCAGAATGCTGCCGTCAACACCGCGTACACGGCGTCGCTGGCCACTGACAACAACATTATTCCACAGTCTAACTTTTTGAATGGCGTAGCACCTGAGTGGCAGCCGAACTGGTTCCTGCCGCGCGTGACGATCAACGGCAAAACCGTCTATGGCGTGGCTACCGACACAACCTTCGCTGGCCACAAGGGCTTCGGCTCGATAGGGGCCTATACCAATGTCGTACGCAAGTACGCCATCTTCTTCGCAGGCATCAAAAACATCGAAGTGCGCGGGCGCTGTGTCCAAAGAGTGAGGACAGCTGCCGGCGCAATCAAATACGTTCCCTATGCTGTTATGTGTGAGATCACCTTCCGAGTACACTGGTAATGCACATCAAGACAGAGACACACTCTCACCTTTCACATTATGATGGTTCATAATCGGTAAAACCACCACCACACCCACCACTGGAAAGACTCCACAGATGATTATCGAAGCAGATGCAACATATGAATTTGGAATCCTCACGCATGACGCCGTGCGCGCCGAGGCGTATAAAAACCCACGGTGGGGAAAAAACCGCCTCGGCAACTGGCCGGGGTACTCGCAGTCGTGGCGCGGCGAGCGCTTCATGCGCGACAAGAGTGTCAAAACGTTCGAAGACTTCTTGCGCGTCAATCCTGAGGACTACCCGACGCAAAGGACCTTTTACTTCTATAAGATTGCCATGCCTGGTTCCTCGGAAGAAGGCGCTGCCGAGCGTGTACGTGAGTTGGTCTATGAAGGGACGTTTGAGGAACCTACGGAAAATGGACTTCCTAGACGTACCACGTCGTCGTCATCACAGACAGCGTCCATGGGTGACAGCGCGCCACAGCGCCACGCTATATCGCGGGGACAGCAGCACCCTGTGACACCACCGTCGGCATCACCGCAGGAGAATCGTGAATCTATCAAAGACGTCATGCAAGCCATCATCGACGACCTCAGGCTCAACCTGACACGTAAAGAGCAGGAACTGATGGCCGAGAGAGCAGAGAAACAAGCACTACAGAAGAAAATCGATGAGAACACGGAGAAAATGCTCGAGGTAGAACGTAAAGAAGTACGCCTGACGGTAGAACGCGACACGACGCAGACGATGCACCGCATGGAAATCGAGCAGCTGAAGACCGATCATCAGCGTGAGTTAGCGCAGCTGCGGCAAGATCACGAGCGCGCCCTTGAATCGGCACGTGAGGAAGTTGCCGAGGAAACAGAAAACCGTCTTCAGGATGAGTTTGAGACGACGTCGAAGTCGACACAGATGAAGCTAGCCTCCTTTGCCGAACGCGTCCCAGAATATCTGGAACTCGGCAGAAGCATCGTAGAAGGATTTCGGGCTCTGACGTCGAAGACACGTGAAGGTATCGAGCAGGGTGCTATTAATGCAGACATGCCGTCACGGCCTCCCGTTGTCTACAATGGATCTGGTAGTCAGCCTCAAGAATCCCGTGCCGGAAGAGAGGCGTCGATCCCTCAGCCGGTACAACGTAATATTTCGCATACAGACCCCTTTAGCTATGACGACAGTAGAGCTACAGCGGCGGCACCGTCAGCAGGGGGCCGCCAATGAACGCAATGCGACATCCTACGGGAGGCGCCTCGCAGCCTGCACTGTGGGTAGCTCCCGACGTCCCACAGCAGATCCTCGACGTCGTCAACATCATCCACTGGGAAGTCATCCCGTCGCAGGAAGTCACCATGAGACTCCACGAGCTTGAGGTCTTTCTTGCCGGCAGGCTCGCGCTGAAAGATCCGCATAAAATCTATCGAGGGCCTGGGGGGCAGTCGATACGCTCAGGCGTACCACAGGAGATCCTCGACAGAGTTTCTGCCTATGACTTCAGCGGCATCGCAAAGATCCTTCTGAACGCCGCACGAACGCAGGCTATCAACTACCTAAAGAAAAACAACATCCCTCTTCTCGGCGACTAACATTCAACAATTGGAGTTACGACGATGGACATTGCGAGCCTTATAAAACGATACTTCCCATGGATTGTAGCAACAGCTGTCGTCTTCTATGTGGCCTTCACGCCGGCGATGCTTCAGGTCATCCTGAACAGCGTCGTGGCTGTCCTCGTGACGATTATCATGTCGGAATTTGCACAGTTCGTCTATACGACGTTGAAGTTCACCAATCGCATTGGCAGCACCGACAACTCTAACGTGCTCGCGTTGGGATTGATCTACCTCGGTACAGCTATTGTCGTCGGGCTGACGATCATGGCCTACTACTTTCTTGCTGTTATTCCAACCAGTGGGGGGAGCACATTGCAGTGAAACGTGAGCTTTCTTCTTCTCAAGCTGCTGCGCTGACGCATGGACGCCACATGAAGCTCGCGCGCCGTGTGGCATTGACGTTGGTGGTTCTCTATATGGTGGCCACGGCACTGCTCATCTTCATGACGGCTACAGCAAAGGGGTCTATTCCCATCCGTGTCAGTGTAGCCTGCGACTCCGCACTCTGGGAGCGCTCGCTGCTGCGCGCCTATCGTGAGGTAGGAACACGCGAGGCGACGGGACGTAACGACGGTGTCCGCGTCGGTCAGTATCTACGTTCTGTCGGCCTTGGCGAAGGGTTCCCCTACTGCCTTGCCGGTCACTATTACAGTTTTCTTGAGACGGTTTCAGGTCTTGCGCTGACAAGCCGAGATATCCCCATCCTGCGCACTGCCTCGACACAGGCATGCTTTGATCGTGCCCTGCGCACAGGCACGCAGGAGCCCCTGGGTAGTCCTCGCCGCGGTGACATCATCATCTGGAAGCTCGGTGAGCAATACCTCGGTCACGCCGAGCGTATATGGGATGCTCAAGACCGCAACTACGGCTGGATACAGACTGTGGCCTTCAACGTCTCTGTGGATCGACAAGGTTCACAGCGTGACGGCGGTGGCGTAGCCCTCAAGCTCCGCAACTGGCGCCACCCTCTCGTGCGCATGTTCTTTCGAGGTGTCATCTCACGCAGCATGGGGATAACGTAATGAGTGAACGTCGCTCACCACCGGTTGCCTTTGGTAAGACGCGCTTTGAGCGGTTGAATGACGTCGTGATCACCAACCCCCAACAGGGGGATGTCCCTACCTACGACGCAGCGATATCCAAATGGACGAACCAGACACAGGGAGGCTCAGCTGTCACCGACGGAGTCCTGGCAAACGACTATACCATCACCTTTGCCGGCGGTAAAGCCATGTCTGTCATGACGCCTGCCGGCGATGCGGTATATCGTTTGGAACTTTTTTTCTACGGAGAGTATACCGACATCGGTCAACTGTTCGCAAGTCCTCCTGCTGCCTATATGACATTGACGACGAGGCCTGCACACACGACGGTGGCAACGCTACGCAGAGGCGCTGTGGCCTCCGGTGGGGTCAAAGTCTATCCTAATGGGGTAGTGCCAGTATACAACTCTTCGAACGACCTAACATTTATCGACCTGCAAACGATCCCCGCTAATTGGTGGGGTTCCATTGCCGCCATGGTCCAAACACTGGACTTATACCTCGTTGGCGGCACGGAAGTCGCGTTGTTCCTCAAGCTCTCGGCGAATATTCCACCATCTGTCAATGAATTCTGGCTGGCGAAAGCAGGATCGACGATTCGGCTTACGCGACTATGGGAGCTTCCATGACCGCACTTCGTCATAGCCTTAATGGCAACAACAGTACTCAGCACTATCACACAAGAGGCGGCTGTAAAAATGCCTCTACTCTTTTCACTTTTCATAAAGGAACCCTGATATGGGTATTTCTAGCGGCTTCGTAAAAAGATTGAACCAGAAGAGGCCCAAGGTCGTTACCGGTGCGGCAACTCTGGAAGTTAACCGTTCACATCACTACACCGGTGGTGTTGCTAACCTGGCACTGCCAGCGTCGGCACAAGTCGGTGATCTTATGACGATCCTCGGCATGGGAGCCGGTGTCTACACCATCACCCAAGCTGCGGGTCAGCAGATCAGGCATATCGCCGGTAACACGACGGCAGGTGTCGCTGGCTCTTTGACTGCCGGCACAGCACTCGACGTCGTCGAATTCGAGTGTGTCGTCGGCGGGCCGTCGACGATCTGGAAGACCTATAACGTCATCGGAACCTTCGTCGTGGCCTAAGGGGCCACGCCTTTATAGGGTACAGCCATTTTATGATTCGCATCGACCCAGCGGTATCGTGTACAGGAAAAGCGCAGCCGGGGACTGTCGCCTTCAAGGAGGACATCCTCGGCGCTTTTCCCGATGCCCGCAATGGCGGCATCTACAACTGCCGCGACGTCGTCGGAGGCGATTCTCTTTCGATTCATTCCGAGGGACGTGCCGTCGACATCATGGTGACATCACGCCCCTTAGGTGACGCCGTAGTCGAGTGGCTTCTCAACAGGACTGAAAAATACCAGATACAGCGTATCATCTTCTGGCGACGTATCTGGGATCCGAAGGATGGATGGCATGACTACACAGGCGAAAACCCACATACAGGTCACGTCCATGTCGAACAAAACTGGTGTGGCGCGGCCAGAAAAAACTGCGACACACTTCAAGCTGGCACGTCATGGATACAGTGGACGCTGCTAGCAATGATGGGTGGTGGCCTAGTGTATACATGGTGGAAGCGCCGTCGATATCTACGCGCCCAGTGACAACGAACAACAACACTCCAGAAAGACAACAAAATGGGATTATATGGTAAGAAAAACCCGTGTGGTAAATACCGGTGCTTTAACGAGAAGACAGGGCGCTGCCAGGACTGCCAGGATTATGTAGAACGTGTCATGTCGGGACCTGCTTCAGGCGTCGTTACCACAACGCCAGCCAGAACGACGCCACAGATGGGTGACCTCACGTCTGCTGTGGGAGAACTGGGCCTTCCTGGCGTCATCCTATCATCGGCGCTGTTCGTGGCCGGCGTGGCAGGAACGGTGGGGGGCATCATGTTCCTCATCAAGGAAAAGAAGCTACCTTTTTTCAAGGGAAAGCGTACGGCGAAACGTAAAGGACAGAAACGCAGAAAATGACCGTCTCTCAAGACTTTATCCTACTGCTATGCCAGTGGGAGTCGCTTCAGACCGAAGTGTATGCCGACACGTCGGGTGTGCCGACCATAGGCTGCGGTCATACCGGCAGTGGCGTAAAGGAATCGCCTATCACTGTCGAGCGGGCTTATGAGCTTGCTCGCGGCGACGTCAGCAATTTCGAATCATGCGTACACCGTCTGGTACAGGTTCCGATGACGCAGGGTATGTTCGATGCCTTGGTGTCGATGTCTTACAATATGGGGTATACAGGTCTTAAGAACACAGGCATACCCGATATGATGAACGCCGGAGACTACAAAGCGGCCTCCGAGCGTATATCTGAGGTAGGCCTCACAGATCGCACAGGTCGTAAACTCAAGGGTCTCGTCAAGCGCCGTCTGCTGGAGCAGTCGATGTTTGTGAGTGACGGCCTGGACCCGAAAAAAACGTCTCCCACGCCGTCAAAGGCGTTGACAGTGACGGCCTCATCATCGCAGCTGCTCAAATGGGTATTGGTAGGTGCGGCCCTGGGCACGGTAGGTTCACTCTTCTACATAGCACTCAAAAAACGTACAGGCAAACCTCAACCATAGGAGTTCACAAGATGTATAAGCACGATTTCACCCACGACGGGCAGACCATTATCGAGACGGTACGTGATGCGTCTGGCGCTGCGATTCAAATCACGAAGTTCAACGAACAGCGTATCGAGGCCGAGCGTTCGCGTATTCCAGGTGCTATCCTGGCTGCGCACAGGCGCATGCAGAAGGTAGGGGCTCCCAGCGTCGACGCCGCGGTGGCTACAGGCCAGCCACGACGCAAGCCTGCCGACAAGACCGAAGGGGGCAAGAAAAGTCCTTCTAAGAAGTAACACACACACAGAGAGAGAGTAGGTACGGCAAAGTCATGGGCTTTCTTACCAACGGTGCACGCAACCTTGTGCGCGCTATCCTGACAGGTCATTCAGAGATGTCACGGCAGCGCTATGCCATCTGTAGGTCATGTCCTTTTCGTAAGGTAACGCCGATAGAATACTGTGGCATCTGTAAGTGCAAGCTGCCGGAGAAGACCTTCCACCGCGACGAAGAGTGCCCTCGTGGTTACTGGAGAGCGCAACAGTGAAGACTGCGACGCCAATAGCCCTCGCTGTCGTTGTCACGGCCATCGTGACGGCGCTCTTGTTGAGGCAGTGCTCACCGGCAGAAGGGCCACAGGTTGCGGCGCCGCCTGTTGTCATCCGCTCGGCGACACCGACGGTTGTCACCGACATTCCCCCTGCTGCTGACAGCATGCGTATCGTATCGCTCTACCGCGCCGTAGACAGCCTCAATCGAGAAGTGCGGCGTCTTGGCTCCCAGCGTATCTTCCGTGTCGACACCATCGTTCGTACGATACACGGTATTGATTCTATCGTTATCGAATGCAATGAGACCATGCGCACCATAGACCTGCGCTATGCCCAAGACGTCACCGAGAAAACGCCTACGGCATCTCAGGGTGGCAAAGTCGTTGGCCTACACTTCGTGCCATATCTTTTCTCCGGAGCCACACGCCAGGCTGACGGCTGGTCAGCAGAGTTCAGTGGCGGCATCCGCCTCTACCTCAATGGCGACATGAGCGTCGTTGCTGACGCCCGTGTGCGTACCACTGACTTCAACCCCATCTACCGTCTAGGTCTTCAACTTGATCTATAACACCAATTTCTATCACACGCACAGAAAAATACGAGAGCTGATATGTGTCCCAACTGCCTACCTGCTGCTGCCTCCGCCGTCGGTGATGACACCGTCACGACGGGATCTATAGCCACCCCGATACCGCTGCTTATCGCTGGCATCGTTCTGACGGCCGGTGCCGCTCTTGGCTTAGTGTGGATTATGACTAAGGCACCCTCCGATGCCGATAGTTCCAAAGCTTCAACGCTGAACGATCATAAGCCGAGAGGCAAACGTGGACGCAAAAACACGAAAGCACGCGTCGTGGTGACCACACCAACGATGAACACGTGGACGTCATTTAACAAGCTCTCGCTGGCGCCGCGGACGAAGGGCACCGGCACGATAGAGTCGACAGCGTATTTTCCGAATCAAAAGGCAGCCATAGCCGCTGTGGTGAGAAATCTCGAACACCTGTATCAGAGTGGGGAATACTTTCACAACATGAAGCCAGGTGATTTCAGAGCTCTCGTTGCTGACTTCCGACGCAGCAAACGCCTGTGGTATGACGGTTCGGACCTCACTGTAGAATAGAAAGCAGCTATCAATTTGAAACAATGACATCGCCAATGAAAACACATCGTGCGCGCATCGTCGGCCGAGGCCACAAAAACACCGTTGCGTGCTCCTACAACACGGTCACACGCACTGCCCCGACGCCGTTCGGTGTTATGAGCACAACGCTGAAGGTCCGGCAAAGATGCGCGCACACTGTTTTTTGTTGACCACACACTTCTATCGGGAGAATGCACACCTATGTTATCTTCACTACGAGACGATGTAACGATTACTGTGACCCGTGACAAGGCACCGAAAGGTTCGCGTCGTAAGCCTCGTCGGAGCTCAAAAGCTAACGAGTGTAACCCCGTAAAACGTAAAAAGCATACGACGCCTGTCGTCGCCGTGCGGCGACGAAGAGCACCTTCCAAGCCAGCAGGTGGAGGCTCCACGCCACGGGTACAGAAAAAAAACAAGAGAGCACTACGCCGTAGCAAGCGCGCCTCGGTGGTGGCACGAACGTGGCGCCTTAAAAAAAACCATCCGGCATCGGCAACGACGCACGAGCTGGCGTCGTTTACAGGGGGACTGCTGGCGTCAACAGGAAGACATGCCACATCAGGGTCGCGCCTGGCGAGCATGGCTGGCGTCACGTTGAACGATGAGGTTCTTGAGCCTAACGATGACGATGACGACGGCAAGCCTCAGCTGTCTGACGCCAGGTCGTTTACAAGTGAACACCTCAAGCGCATCGAAGATCTCAACAGGAAGCTCTCAGACCTCGACGTCGTGCTGACGCAGCGCTGGCGTGTGTACTGCTCTCACAACGATGCCGGATACATCGTAAAGCGCTACGTCATGGCTTGCACACCTTCAGAGCGCGGCGCGGTCTTCACCAACGACCTAGCACGATTAAAACCCATCGGCCATGGACCGAAGACACTTTCGAAGACGTTTAAGAAGATGCACGGCCTCACGTGGGAATATGTGCTTGCGCACTCTTCAACAGAAATCCGCGCTGAACTCAGCAGGCGGCGCAGCACACCGGAGAAAAAAGTACAACACATTGCCATGAAACGAGCTACACCTGTGGCGATAACAAAACCGTCACCGAAAGCCACCGTCAAGATGAAGGCACCAGCCAAGGCCACACCTGCTAAGAAAAGGGTACTCCTGAGTCACGACCGGATGTCTCAACATCACGGGAGACGAAGGCCAGGCCTGGAAAAGCTACTGCGATAACGGCAGCGGCACCACACGCAGAAGAAGTAGACGCGAAGACCCTCGACGTAATTGAAGCTAAGATCGATGGGTTCATGACGGAATTGAAGACACTGGTAGATGAAAAGAAAGTGGCATAGGCGAGACTAGACAGACGGAAGACCCATGAATTACACACGCGATCATTTTGCTGAAATTACACAGCTACAGCGGCGCCTCGACACTTTGCTGCACCTAGCTGCGACCGTTCCGGATACGCCATTGGCTCATGAGGCACGTACCTTTGCCATGCAGACCGGCCAGCAGCTGCAACACAGGCAGCGAGGGGAGTTCACGCGTGGCCTCGGCGACATTCAGCGTGGCCTTGACGACCCTCTGGCAGCGACGCTTGAAGATATGAGCCGCACACAACGTATTGTGGTAAAGGTGGTCTCAATTATCGAGCTGGTGGCTTCAGCAGTCTGTTCAGGGGTGCTACCCTCACAGGCAGCGCAAATAATGGACGAGTCGCTGGCACCAATCTCGGAGGTTCTTGGCTTCGACTACGTCAAAGGCAGGGAAGAAGCCTTCAGCAAGTGCATGCAACAAGCCACGGCGCCAGCCGAGAGACAACAGGCCGAAGCCAGCCCAGAGACGATACCCGCTTCAGCACTGATACGCGATGGTGGCCTGAGGCTCGACTATGACCAGGCAGTGTTGCCATGGATCTTCGAACAGCTCTTCGCACAGGCTATGGCACGCTCAGATGAGCTGAACCTCAAGATTGAACACCTACAGACGCTTCCGGAAGGTTGGACGGGGACGCGTAAGAGTTACGACGAGACAATCGACAGCCAACGTAGGGCTTTGCGTGATGAACAGCTTGCGTGGTCAAAAATGGCCACACGAATGAAAAACGGCACTCCCGAGGCTTCAGACAAACAGGCAATTACCGATCTGCAACAGAAAACGATTGCTGAGAATGGCCGGACGTTGACGGCAGAACAGACGGCATCACGGTTGCGCGTTCTGCTTCAGGAGATCTTTACAGAAGAGGCTCAGTCCGAGCAGTTCTATCCGACGCCAGAGCATATCATCAAAGAACACATCACGCCTAGGCTGCACGCCTTGGCAGCGACGACGCCACAGGCGCGTATCTTAGAACCCTCAGCTGGATCCGGTATGCTGGCAACGACAATCGTCGAGACGATTGCTGGGGCACGCCTCGACGTCATCGAGCTCTCGCCGGTGCGCGCCGAATATCTGATGCTCAAAGGGTTTAACGTCGTAGCACGGGATTACCTGAACTATGGCGTCAGCTCATTTGACGCTCGCGGACGCGCTCAGCTTGACAGCTCTGTCGAACATGCCTACGACGCTGTCGTCATGAATCCACCGTATGCCAAAGGTATCGGTCAGGAACATGTTCGCCGCGCCGTAATGATGGTTAAGCCGCAGGGTATTGTCATCGCCATCATACCAGACTCGTATGTCAACGGCACGTCGCAAGGCGACACTGCATTCCAGGGATGGCTGAGCAAGCATGGTAGGTGGTCATCGGTGACAATTTATGCCGATGACTTCAACAAGACAGCAGAACGACGCATTCTGATCAACCTCGCCGTGGTGACGATGACCGTCAATGACTTTGTCGAAAAATCTTCAGCACAGGTCACTAAGGAGGCTGCACAGGTATCCCATGATTTGAAAAGCAAGTGGGCTGAACGTGTCGACATCCCACAGGCGGGGACAGCAATAGACCATGACTTCAGGCCGCCACAGACGATCACTGCACGGCGTCTGGCTACCAAGCCTGCTACGATTGACATTGTAGATCCATCGCTGCGTAAACACGAGTTCATTAAGCCTGAGATCTTCGAAGGTGTCAACAAAGCCGTCGAAGGCCTTGACAAGAACGGGGGGTTCTTACTGGCCGATGGTACGGGCGTCGGCAAGACACTTCAACAGCTGATAGTAGCACGGCACTATTGGCTCCAAGAGCACAAACCGGTCTTGATTTTTACGGTCTCAGACCGCGTGATACAAGGGAGCTTCTTTGGTGATGCTCAGAAACTAGGGTGGAAGACTCCCGATCGCATCGACACGGCTTCAGGAAAAGATCTACCGAAGAAACCGCGTAACTATAAGGGTCTCTATGATGATGTGTCGACGCCATCGGTTTACCTGGCACAGCAAGATAAGCCATTGCGCAACGGCATCAATATCGCAACATATAATACCCTTTCAAATTGGACAGGTTTGGAGTCGACACAATCAACCCTTGACTTGGCCGACGGACTTTATCGTGAGCAACTGCGCATTTATAAGTCGCACATCAACGCACTTCGAGAAGAGCTCGATCAAAAATATCCAAAAGTCAACGGCAAGCGTACGAAGCCGCGAGGTACCGAGGGTATCTCAGCTGAATTTGAGCGCCGCCGCAAAGCCCTATGGGATGAAGACATCGATGAGCATCCCGCAGCAGCACAATTGCAGCAAGCGCGTGAAGCCCATGATATGGCTATTGCCAAGGCTATGGCTGCCTTTGCAAAAGATGCTCCCGTGATCATCTTTGACGAAGCCCATTCAATCAAGAACGCTGGGGACGGTCTGGATGCCGACTCACAGTCGAACCGAGCACGGCTGGCTCTGACACTCGTCAATAACGCCAAACGCGTTATGTACACGACGGCAACGCCTACCGACAGGCCACAGGATGTATTATATCTAAAGAAACTCGGTTTCTGGCGTGATGACGCCGAATACCGCATGGGCATGCGTGCCATCGGTTATGAATGGCAGGCTCCGAAAAAGAATACCAAGGGAGACCTCGTTCAACCTGGACGGTGGAAAATGAATGGTAAGATGGACCCGTTTGAGTTCAAACGTGCCAACGCCGAAATGCAGCGGATTTTTTACCTGGCTACCGAAGAGGGTGCTATGTTACGCCGTGAGCTGGAGCTGACAAATCTCACCGTGACGATGCACAAATTCAACGCCCCTGAGTCGGCGCTGGCACTGATGGAAAAAATTGTTGACCATTACACCGATTATGTCAATGGACGCCAGGTCACCGATTGGATGGCAGCCTACTCGGTTATGTTGCAGGAATTGGAGTCCTATAAAATTGAGAAAGCCCTCGAACTGATTGACGCCGCTGTGAAACGCGGTCGTCAGGTCGTCGTCTTCGTTGCCACGACCTACACCGGTGACGATACGCGGATGGCCACAGGATCGGCTAAGTCCGGTGCCACGGAGACCCTTGCCAGGATACTTTCGCAGCGCTATGGTGACGATAAAGTTGGCGTTCTCATCGGCACCGAGAATGACTATGAGAATTACCGTCGCCTTGAGAATGTCGATAATTTCCAGAAAGGTAAGCTGCGTGTCCTCATTGGTACGATAACCAGTGGCGGTACGGGCATAAACCTCGATGATACGACGGGTAAAAACCCACGCGAAATGGTCATCGTCACGGCGCCGTTGTCTTTTATCAACGTCATGCAGGCCATCGGTCGCGTCGTGCGCGCCAAAACGGCAAGCCGATCGTATGCGCACTTCATTTTCTCAGAAAACACTGACGTCGACAGGTGGCTCTCACGCATCCTTGCAACAAAGTTTGCTACCCTGGCTGCAACGGTTGAAGGGGAGTCCAGTCGCCTGGATCCTGCACAGATGGCTTCTGCCGAAGAAGGAGATGAAGCATCGGCAACATCGTTGATTGTGCCAACGGCGAGGGTTGCTGAAGCCGAAACGAAACGGCGTCATCCGTTGCTTGTAAAGACGAACAGACGCTGGGAGGGATGGACAATGCCGAACAATGTACCGCTGTATGTTGAGGTTTCCGGTACTCCCAAGAATACACTGCTCTCTGTTGGGGGACGCAGCCGTGACGACTTGACGACATTTCTGACAACACACAAAGATCTTATCGAAGAGTTGTCGCTGAAGCCAAACCCTGTCGAGAGTTATCGACGCTATAACGGTTCATACTTAGGGGCCCTCTACTCAGATCGCTCCTCGGAAAGGTTTACGACCACTCTCGAGCAGCTGTTGAATGTCATCGATGCCCGTGTCAAATCGATAGCTTCAGTAGGTAAACCCTTCGATATTGGCGATCGCGTTACAACACTCGAGGCCATTGACTTTGCTAATGTCGCCATAGCAACCCTTGGCACGATAACCAATGTTCGTCCTCCGATGATCGAAGGCGACAGCTACCGTTATGATCTGAAGACCGACGATGGACGCGAAGTCAAGTCTATCCTTGGCTATGTCCTTTCGAAGCCGGCAGAGGCCAGGCCGTCGCCTGTTGCAGTCAAGGTAGGAGACCAGTGGTATTACAAGTATGGCACATCTGGACGGGAGCGATTTCTTTCTGTTACCGTCAGCGGTGTCACACCCAACGAGATTGCCATCGAGCGACGTATGTGGCTCAAGACCCCTTCGTATGAATTGAACCACCATCCCGACGAAGACCGCGCAAAAGTCGAACACGATACCATTGATGTCCTTGAATTTGATGAGTTGAAAAAATATGCCTTTCAGCGTCGTGACACCTATGGCTATCGTGAACGGTGGGAGCTGCTGTCGCAGAAACCGTATGGAGCACGCCACGAGATGCCTGCGGTTGCCGACGACGCCCAGATGCACGATGATATGATGCCCGTGCTGTCATGATCAAGGAGCTACCACACCCGACAAAAAGCTCGCCGATGCTTAAGCCGCCTACGGTGGCCGAGATCATGAACATGCACGTCGAGCATATCAAGCTCACGCCGCGGTACCTGAAATTCGTTGGCCGGTTGCCAAAAAACTCTGGATGGTCCATGCAGGTCTCCGGTGCCCCTGGTACCGGTAAATCGACGTGGCTCCTACTGTGGGCTAATGAGCTCTCGCGACACGGCAGGGTCCTCTATGCGACAGCTGAAGAGCTCCACGCGTCGGGGACCATTCAGGAACGCATTAAGATGACAGGCGTCAAACCATACCTTGTTGTCATGCCGGAAGTAGAAACTCTCTCCCAGCTTCGTCAGTACCTTGACAGCGGCCGGTATGATTTTGCCATCGTCGACTCTATCAACGCTCTTGTCTCGACGGCAGAAACTGAAGGGGAAGACATCTCGGATGCCGACATCATTCACCTTGCAAAGCTTTATAAAGACATAGGCTTTACCTTTGCTGCCCAGACAACGAAAAATCGCAAGGTGGCCGCAGGAAGGTCCACAAATGAACATAACGTGATGTCGACGTTCATGACCGAGAAACGCGGCAACGATCGTTTTATCTGCCATACGAAAAATCGGTTTGGCGCTACCGAGTCTGAATTCTTTATCTTTTCCGGTACATGAGCGTTCGTGGCCATGAGTAAAGGGACGCCCAAAGCAGCTATACCCTCGACGTCGCTATGAAATATTTCAGTAACATACGCACAGAAAAAAGTGCTACACGCCGCTGGCATGAGCTGGCGAAGAAGTATCATCCCGACATTGTCGGCAACGCAAGCATTGAAACATGGCATGAAATCCAGCATGAATACCAGCAGTGCCTGCGTTCGCTGGAAAGCCGACGTATCAAACGATGTCGACGTAGTTGTACTCGCGACGAAAAAGTAGCCAGCGCCGAGACCGCCGCCAGGCATAGTTACGATGTGGAACACAACGACAGTGAAATGTCATCGCACGTCGTGGCTGACGGTCCAACGAAAGTCAAAGAGGCCATCAACGAAGCTCTCGATCAACTGGCGACGTCCGTCGTTGATGCAGCAGCAGAGGCGGCGAAGAAATTCCTGAGCCGTGTCATCGCTAGTAGATAATACTATTCTATTTTTGACTCCATGACGGAGAGTGTTCTATGATTGAAAATCAACATCAGCTCGAAGCCGCGCGGCTGATGAGCTTGCGTGCAAGTAATCATTCGACCGTGATCATCGCGGCTACGAATGATGCCGAGGCGCTGGAGTTGGCCGGATTTTCAAAAAGGGGGGGCTTGTAGGTGAGTTTTTTGAACACAGCACTGTTTACGCGCCACGGACAAAACGATGTCGAAACGAAACGGCGTGGTCTACCATTCAATTGTCTGCACGGGCCTTGCCGTGAAGCTCGTCGTCTGGTCGTTCCAGGTTAGCGTGCCAACGAGATTTTCTTTTGTTGACGTTGGCCGTAGCGTAATGGTCACCGTGTCATATTCACCTATGATCCACGGTTCGTGAAACATGGTAGCCGACAGCCCGCTAACGACGAAGCGACGTTCATAGGGTGTAGGAAGATTACCAAGGGCGGGATTGCGGGTATAACGACCAATGGTAATTGTGTCGTTGGTGGTAGGCCAAAATCGCCATGTTGCCATATACTTCCACTCCTTGAGGGGTGGATCTACGATCATCAAATACAGGCCGCTGACTTGAGAAAAACTTGTCAGCGGTGCGCTCTGTTGTGGTTCTGTCTGCGACGAACATCCTGCTACCAGGGCTATCAAGGCCACGAGGGCACTACACAGGTACAGTTTCATGTGGTGGGTTTTCCCGAAGTGATGTAAAAAAAGTGTTCTCTGTATACGGGTGCGCCGACGCCTTCACGCTGTGTGCTGCTGCCCTGAGGAGGCGCGGCGCGCGCAGGCGCACGCGCCCAAGTCAAGATAGGTCATTCCTTGTTCAACTCAAAAATTGGTGGCTGCTCGTAATCCTGCATGTATTGATTAGCCGTCAATTTATAAAAGTGTGTCTCAAAAAGCTGACTCAGAAATTCCGTACGATCGATGATATCGTGCGGGTCATCGGGAGCGTTCCCTTGATGGCTGATGAGCGATATCTGGTCGACAAGGGCCATGACGGTTGCAATGAAGACTTTTGAAGGCATCATCATCACCGGCAGTGTGGCGTCCCACTTTTGCGAGCCTGCTTTGATACCTCCTTTGCCTATGAGCCACCTTAATAACTCTGCCGACAGCAGACTCTGTGCCTGCGCGCCCGTGGTTGTAGCTTCAGACGTCTTCTGCTGTTGAGCCGCTTCTTTTTTCAGACGACTTCGTATCCGGTAGGTTTCAGCACCGGCAACGTTTAGAATATTCTCAAAGTTACGGACGAGTGATCTAAATTCAGCGCAAACTACGCGCAGAGTGTTGTCGTCGGGCGATCGTTGTTCCAGGTTCTTGACCAGTGTCAACATCCCATGAAGTCGGGCAGTGTGTTCCCTTAGCACTGAGGCGCCAACGATGAATTTCCCTTTTTCCAGCACTGTCATGACGAACTCCCGTTGTTGCCGTTATTGCCTAGGGGTGCAGTCGTAAAGACGTGGTTCTTTTCAATTACGATACGGAAATAGCGCTTGCATGAACGGCACAGATATGCCGAAATAGAGTCGTGTCTACTGTGTTTGAGCACGCCGTTATCGGCGTTGCAATATGGGCAGATGATCGTTTCGGTGTGATGGTGCACACAGCTTGTCGCGCCGTCGTCTGCTGTCGTGTTGACGCCGTGACTCATAGCGCACCCCCTGCCGCGAGCTCTTCTTGTCTGAGAGCTTCCAGGCTCGCCTCCGACTGATGCTTCCAGCCTCTCTGCTGCCTGAGCAAGCGAAGTTCAGCCTTGAGCGATTCTATCTGAGCTTGCAGGCGTGTGATATCGTGCTGGCGCGCCGCCAGTTCAGCTCTCAGATCCGACATCGCGTTCAAGGCGTCGAGAGCTTGCAACTGCATGCGTGCGGCCTCGACGGTGTCGCGTCGTCGTTCTGAGAATGCAGGATCTTGCTGCTCACGGCGTAAGATCTCGTCGTCATATTCACGTCGGAGGCGCTCCCGCTGTTCGGCCAACAGCCGGTGCAGCGACGACACGGGTATCAGCGTCAATTCCAGTGACTCGAGCATCTCTCGTGTTGGGTAGAAATCCTGATACGTCGTCGTCCTCTTGTAGCGCCTCTCACCACGGATGATCCACTCTGCTGCCGACGCAGCACGGCTATGGCGGTAGCCGGCGCGTAACAGGCGTTTTCGAATCTCATCCCAGAACTCAGCGTCATGAACCTCATGGCGCAACACCTGTAAGTCACGTGCCAGCGCGTTGAGCCACCGCTTGATCTCTGCGTCGGTCATGATCTCTGTTGTTAGGGGGGGGGCGGTATGCATCAGCTCATCTCCCCTCTGTCGATCATGTTGATCATATCCGACGTTTTCCTCACCATCAGGCGCCGCTTCTGACGCGTGCGGCGATAACCACTCGGTGTTTTGCGGCGCTCTGTCGAAAAAGCTTTGAGGTACGTCAGGCGCTCCTCATCGGTGGTAAACCTTCCCAGGTCATCGAGAAATGCGGCGTTGAGCTCGTTGACAGCCGTCCAGTGCGCAAAGAGGGTTACCTCGGCGACACCCTCATGGAAAACGAAATAGCGTCTGCGCATCCACTGCCAAACACACAGGCAAACCTCCGCAGACTGCGGCACCCACACGGGGACCTGATGTGGCCACAAGCACAGGACGACAGCCATCCAGGCAAGGCGTGAGCTCACCGACCAGCCCTGCAACTCGCGGAGGCGGTGTGTGTAGCTACAATCTCCGAGCAACTCAGCGCTCTGTAGGCTAGCCCACATCGGATTAACGGTCTCAGGGAGGCTCTCGTTGGCATCGAACGAAACAATCGCCGATCCATCAGCAGGGGAGCAAAATGTAAACGCCGTGCGAAGCGGCATAGGGGCTTTGAGGTGACTCATGGCAGTGTATCCTCGTCGGTTGAATGATTTGGTTCGTCGTCGTTGTTTTCTCTTCCCCCCCGCACCCCCTCTTCTCTTTCTACAGAAAGAAGAGTAGTATTAGTCTTAGGTGGGGGTACGTACCCTGTGCTTACCCCATAGGTAGGGGGTATAAGAGCTTTTTGGAAGGTATTAACGGGATCGTCAGGGTATTGATATGGTATAGCTACGGTATCAGCAGGGGGTATAGACGGGGTAGGTAGGGTATCGGCAGGGGGTACAGATGGGGTGCTTACCCCCTGCTTATCGGGTAGAGATGGGGTGCTTACCCCCTGCTTATCGGGTAGAGATGGGGTGCTTACCCCCTGCTTATCGGGTAGAGACGGGGTGCTTACCCCCTGCTTATCAGGTAGAGAGGGGGTGCTTACCCCCTGCTTATCGGGTAGAGAGGGGGTCGTTACCCCCTGCCTATGGGGTAGAGAGGGGGTCGTTACCCGCTGCATAGGCAGTAGTGATGCTGCCGAGAGCACATCATGGGACTTGGTGGTTTCAGCATCATCAGGCCGGTCTTCGACATCCTGAAAGGGCTGAAAAAAAATCTTTACGGCAGGCCGCGCACCAATTTTCGGCATATCGTCGCCGAGCATGATGCTGGTAAATCTAACCCACGACTGCCAGGCCCTGTTGTCGTTGAGCACAATGGAGTGCCGCCTGACAAGCTCGTGAGCCTGGCTTTCGCGGCCATGAAACATGAGCCAGTGAAATGCCGTTCTGACCTGCTCGATATACAACCATGGCCTGTCGTAGACGATAAAACCGGCCTGCTCAAGGTTCTCGAGTGCTATCGTCAGTTCTTCATCCGTCAAGCCGGTGAGGCGCTTCAGTGCCTTGATGCCGATTTCATAAAAGCCAGACTCATGCACGTGTTTGTTAACGAGCAGCGCCAGATAAACCAGACGTTCCTGGGGTGGCGTATCACGCTCTTCGAAACGGACCAGTGTTAACAGATCCATATTGATGTTAGATTTCATGGATCTCCGCTATAGAAGCTGTCGAGTCGATCGCAGAAAGTGTGATGAGCGCCAGATAGGACGCTTCTTCGGCGTCCCAGCATCCTTTGACTTTTACAATAAACGATCTGTCGTTCGACAGCGATCCATGTACATGGAATGTGCGGACTGCCTTGCGACATCGTTCCATGATGGCATGAAATGCTTTGACTGACAACACCCCTTCATGATCAGGCTGTGTTTTACGTTTAATCTGTGCCGCAAACAACTCCATTCCCATCGTTAGGCGGGTATGAGAGAGCATTCCGAGCATCAGATGGGTATGCCACTGCTGAAGCTCACAGATCTCGCGGCCTGCCTCTATACCATTAAAACATGACAGTGTTGTCTGCCTCATTGCTCTACTCCTGAAGCAATGCGTCGGATGCCGGCCAGAATCGAATCGAATCGCTCAAGGCTGAGAAGCTTGCGTGTGGCAGAAACCCACCGGATGGGTACGGCAGACTGATAGTTGCCGAACAGGAGGGTACTCGAGACCCAGGAAGCGCTTTTACCTAGGCGCTTGGCGTAATACGAATTTGACCACCCATAATAGCGCAGCATCGACAGCAGTTCCTCACCGTTGACCCAGAGCGTCGAGCGGGTGCCACTGCGTATTTCATGGAGTGCAGCGTCGAAGACGTCAGTTCCAATTCTGATACGCAGCTGATCGGTCAACTTCTGCGGAAAGACTGTGGAATGGGTTTTTGAGATGCGCTCACGAAACGTCTTTGGATTCATACTGCACAGGATAGCGGCCTCGGAACGCAGGTACCCTGATCGCTTAAGGATCGACTCTATTTCCCACCCCTTGATAAAGGGTTTCGGTAGATCCAAAGTCTCTGATGCGTCCTCAGTGACCGTATTAATGCTGCCAGCGCTCTGGCCTCGGACGTCCGGCGTCATCATTATCCCTCCTGTGTAAATTCACTTCTGTTTTGCGATGTCAGTGCCTGCAATGCGTCAACCTCTTATGGGCATCATGTCTGTTTTATGCCGAAGTCAATCCCTGTATGGCTGCCGATGATGATTGAGGCATAGTCTGCGGTCTGGCCTTTCAGGGCCCAAAGGCTCCTACTTCAACCAATCCAACATCTTGTATGCGCACGAGATCATTGATATCGATCCCAAAGGGCTTGTTGAGACCTGGCACAATGATGGGGTACTCATATCTTTCAATTTCACGCAGCGTCAGGACGTCGTGTTCGTACGCCTCATCATGCTCACGGCCCATCGAGAGCATGTGAGCTTTCGCCGTCTCCTGGTCTGCGATCACACGCAGCTTCGAGACATAGGAGACATAGACACGTCCTTGTGGCATAGCACCGACAGATTCGGCCCCTTCAAGCTCGGCAGCCGGTATGATCGTGAGCATATTCAACACATGAAAGACCGACTCGCGTCGGCAAAAGAAGAGGTCTACCATCCCTTGTTCCTGGGGATCGTCAAATTCTACGTCGTCGGAGTCCTGAGGAAGTTCTGAATTTTCTTCAGCGACGTTGATCTCTTCGTCTTGTGGACGAGGGTCAGAGGATGGATCGTTGGCGTTGCCGTATTCAGGCATGGGGTGTACTCCGCATAATTGACAGGCCACGGTTTATCTTCAGTCGGCATCCATCCGACCTTGAGAGCCTGGCGTGTCAGATTGATAATATCATCGCGATGGTAAAAAGACATCGAGCGATAGGAGACGGCGCGTAGGTATCCTTCTTCGACCAGGAATTTGACATAGTCATCGTTGCCGACACCCAACAACTTTGCAGCTTCTTCCCTCAGAAGAAGAAGTGAATGGCGGTGCGATCCTGTTCTTGATGGGCGTCCCATATTGCGTAGAATCCCGTGTTTTTGGTTGCTCTCAATCCTCGTAGTTTGCCGGCTATCTGTGCGTGGCATTACTGACACTCTATTGCCGGTTAACTCCGCAACTCGGTACAAACGTAGTGTGACAACAGCGTCATTGTCAATACTGCCACAATTAAAAGTTATCCACATGAATCCTATAGGGATGTCATTCTCCATGTTTCGTCTTAAGACAATCGACTCGGAAGTTGGTGCGCGCTTGAGGTGGCTGGTTCTCATGAAGTATGGTACGGTGCTTGCGGCTGCTGACGCGCTAGACGAGTATCCAAAAACACTATACCGTTGGATCAATGGCGAATCGTTGCCGTCGATCTCTGTGTTACAGGTGCTCGAGAGCCATGGTATCAACTCCCGCTGGGTCGTCACGGGCCTTGGCTGTGTGTGGTCACACGCGCCAAACGACGGCTATGATTTCTGTTGCGGCGCTGAGGCGCCGTGCCCATGGCACCTGCCGCCCGACGTGTCATCTGAGGAGACGCTACGGTGAAACCTTCGGCAAAAGCGCGCCGCCATTCGGCGTCGATGGGTTCGGTCTATGAGCGGCAGACGTCCAAGCGCCTGTATATCAGCCTGCCACGTCGTGTGGCCCGCGACCTGAACATCCCGCGTGACATTGCCACCGGCATCGTGGCCTCTCCGCATGGCTGGATGTCGGCACGTCGCATGCTCGAAGACCTCATACGCCGTTGGCAGATTGCTCGTGGCGTCGTTCGCGACACGACAGCGGCCATAACCCTTGCTGAGGCCTTCGAGCGATTCCTTGCCGACCATGGCGCTCGGCGTTCACGGGCCAGCCTGAGGAACTACAAGCTTGCCTGGCAGGCCGTCATCTGCCATGGTAACGCCCACGATCCGGTGAACCGTGTTGTGGTTCGTGGCTCTGTGCAGTGCTCGACGGCCGAGCTGGCAATGGCCGAATTGGTCAGAACATGCCAGACGCCGACCGGATCGATTACCATCGAATCGGTGGCCATCTACCTGCGCACGTTCATGGTGTTCTGCAATTGGGCCAATCGTGAAGGGTTGATGCCGATCGTTCCTCGCGCCAGCACCATCCGCAAGATGATGCCCCATCGGCCTGGCAAGCCTGTTCAGATCTACACCGACACAGAGATCGAGGCGATGCTGGCCATCTGCCGGCGTCCCTCAGCACCGAAATCGCAGGTCAAAGTCGGGCACATCATTGCTGTTCTGGCACGAACACCGCTGAGGTTACACGAGGCACTGGCACTCAAACGCGAAGACATCGATACGACGGCGATGACCATTCGCGTTGAACGCAAGGACGCACGGACATGGGAATACATTCCTCTGACCGGCGACGACATCGCCTTGCTTGCGCGTATTGCCCAGGAAAACGGTGTTCAGAAGCCTCACGACGCCATTCTAGGCTATCATAGCACGTCGGACTCACGCCTGCGGCGAACGCTCTATGAGGTGATGCACAGGGCCGGCATCGAGCGCAACAACCGCAGCTGGCATGAATTCAAGAAGACGTATATTTCCCGCGTCGTGCGCCGCATCGGAACGGACCTCAGTATTTTCGAAGCCTCGCGTCTGGCCCGCTGTAGTGCGCCGGTTCTTGAGCGTCACTACCTCAAGCTCGAGCCGCATGAGCTGCGACAGAAAATTGAGAAGATGTGGAAGTCAGCATGAACAAAAGCCGTCAAAAAATTACAGCCACTTTGCAGCCATTTATTGGGTGTCTATTGTCGGTCTATCGCCGGTTTGGTGTCATAGGCGGCATCGTTGACGATTGGCGCTCGGAGACACGGAGGCTCACGGGTTCCTCTAAGTCCATGCAAATAGACAGGTTACGGTATGACGCAAAACACTTGATCCAGCACACGATGATGATGCCGATGTAGCTCAGTTGGTAGAGCAGCTGATTTGTAATCAGCAGGTCACCAGTTCAAGTCTGGTCGTCGGCTCAGATAAATATTTTTACTCGTTAAATACCGATACCATCGTAGATACGGATTCACTTCTAAGAACGATGAACAGCATTTGCGGAAAATGCCGACTAAACAGAACGGTTTGGATCGGTTCGCGAATAACGTCAGCAGACCTAGCAAGTAATTCCCCTGTTGCAGTCCATACGGTGAGTTCGTACGATGATCTAGGCTCGCCGGAAATGGTTATTGCCTTGCCTTGGTCAGAGACAGAGATGACTGACAACGGGTTGCTTCCGCCAATAATAACGCGCTTGCTTGCCCCACACGCTTCGCTGTTGATGCTTCCGGGTGTTGTCTTAACGTTCACGCATTCGTCAGTTGTTGTCGTTTGTGCAAATACTTCTTCCTGAGAATTATCAAGCAATAAAATACCGTTGATGATAACTACTGTATCAGTAGAAAGATCTGCCTGTATTGTGAGTGTCTGAAAGTCGGGCCGCAATAAGCTACTACTAATTACAAAACCTTTAACTATACTGTCGGAAATGAAAATTTTACGCGGTATGGTGATTGCGAATGTAGCGTTAGTCACATACTCGACACGAGTTTTGGTGATGATTAACTGTGAAGTTGAACCTGCAAGACCACGCACAGAATTTATGCTGAAGAGATCCGTAGGATAAGGGGCCTCTAAAACATATACCATTACGGTGTCATCATTGTAACATTCCCCGTCGTTCCAGCCCCTTACCACATACTGCGTGGTAGTAAATACTCTTACAATCGGATCGGGTTTAAACTGATTGTTGAGTCCTGTGATGGGCGACCACTCATAACGCATTGCACCCGATGCTCGCAGCTTGCCGTAGGAGGAATCGCAAAGAATTATGTCCGCACCTGCATTTACAGTGGGAACATCGAGTATCTGAATATCCGAAACCGTTGTGTCAGCACCCCAAGCATTGACAGTTATCAGTCTGACGCGATATATGCCTGCCGTGGAGTAGCACACCATCGGCGGATTCTTACCAGTGAACGCCGAAGGTATTCCGCCTAAAAAATCCCAATACCACTCAGTTGGTTTACGTTGCGATGCATCGGTGAACGTAAGACACGAGCCGACACAGGCGACCGTTGGATTTTTCATTGCCGAGATTGGAGGTACACAAAAGTCAATGCTGCTGTTATCTAAAACACAGTCCATTATTGTCGGCAAACCAATAGCACTGGATGTTCCTGCAAGCAGCGGGATTCGCCGGCCAAAGGCACAAGCACTTCCTGCTAGGTTGGGTGAATCTATTGCACGCATGTTCTCACCGTTAACCAAGTAAATCTTGCCATCGGGTCCTCGCTGAATGCCTCCGTTGTCGCGGTCCTTTTTTACAGACAATGAACCAACGCGATATTTACTAAAAGAATTTAGTAAGTCATACTGATAGATTGGAGATTGGATGTCTGCCGATGCATTCCAGCAAACTGAATACAAGAACCTTTCGTTTGGTGAGAACGATAACCCATAGAATAAATCTGCAGAGTCGACTCTTCGAGGATTGCTAATAACGCCGCTAAATATGTCGAAGTCGAAAATTTCGCACATCTGTCCGGAGGGACTTGCCATGGCAAGGAGACGTCCGGAGGCACTGAATTTCAGCGATCCCATTCCATAGTAACCGCCCGGCTTCCCTGGGGACTTCGTATACTGTTCTCCGACATCATAAATGGTTGGTCCCTGAATGCTTGATGCAGTAACCAGGAACACATAAAACCTTGGTGTAGCAGTGTCGTGCGCTACAACCCACCACGATTCCCCATTGCAATGAACCGTGCCTGCAATTTTTTCTGCAGTACCATAAGCAAGGATGTTGTTTTTACTAACGACAGTACCGATACCAGGACCACTCATATCGACGATGTTGACTGTAAAAACGGAGTCTGGTATACCCGACCTCGAAAGATCTCCGGCGCAAAAAATATAATAGCGATCCGAATTACCAGGATCAGGAACAATCAGTGCGCTGTTTGTACTTGAGAAACCACCACGCAGACCCGTACCGTTATTGAGCACAGATCCTGTACCATCGTAAACAATGCTACCATCGGTACTAAGGATGGGTGCTCCGCTCAATGGATCGCACCACACCGACGTACCCTCTTCCGTGTTGATGGGACCAAGAATACCTACCGGAACCCCACTCCCGAACTGTATTCCGGCTCTTATCCCGAAATACCATGTGTCGTACTCCCGCTGTGCTACAACCTGTACCACGGTCGCTGAAAAAAATAAAACGATAAGAGTAACCCGACGCATTTCGTTTATATAACAATCTAACATGGTAATCGTTGCCATTTTGCATTTTCATGGAACGATTATCGTCACCTGGCATCTGGCACTTGCCGAGAAGTGGCACCTGCCGAGAAGTGGCAACTCAGAATCCTACGTTGTTGGGGAAAGGTCTGCCGATGGATTTTTTGAAAATCATTGGTGTTGACCCTTTCATAGAGTACATTGCATGTGGCTGTAGGCGATGCACCACATTTTAGCGGAGAGCATCATGCTTGAATTTTTTAACGACGACGATGGCGTAGAAGAGCCCGATAGAAAAGGACTAGACGAGACACTCCAGCAATACCGTGAGTCGCATCAAAGCGGTAACTGGCAAAACGGGCTTCCCTCGCCGGAATCATTGGAAAACATTGTAATCTTTTGCCTGGAAACACAAAAGTTTGAAGATGCGCTCACGTTTGCCCGGATGTGGCGTGAGACTGCCCCCTATTCTGCAGATGCATGGCACAAATTTGGTATTGCTTTGAGTTCGCTTGGTCGATGGGCCGAAGCCTTGTCGTCATACGAACGAGCATCGGAGCTCGACCCCTTTGAAATTGAAATTTTAGTGAATCGAGGAATAGCATTGGAACAGGTGGGGCGCCTCGATGAAGCCACCGAAACCGTTGAGCGCGCTCTCGAAACTGAACCTGAAAATCCGGATGCTCTCTTCACCAAGGCTATGATTCTCGAAAAACGCGGCAGATATGAAGAAGCCATCCGCCTCTTCCGTTATCTGATGCGTCAGGAAAATTTTACTCGCGACGCACTCTTTGAACTCGCTTATTGCCACGAAAACATCGATGAGTTCGACGAAGCAATTTCACTGTACGACAAGATCATTAACGCAGACCCTTACGATAGCAATGCGTGGTTTAACAAAGGCGTGATTTTAGGAAGGAAGGGGGCACACAGACAAGCTATTGACTGTTATGAATTGTCAACCGTCATCAAGCCCGATTTCGTTAATGCCTGGTATAACCTCGGCAACACTCACGCTACGCTGGGCAGAATCAGGGAATCAATCGACGCATACAGAGAAGCTCATCGCATAGCACCCTCCGATGTTCCTGTTGTACACAACCTTGCATCGTCACTCGAAGAACAAGGTGAGCTCGATGAGGCCATTGAAATGTTCACCAAGGCGCTTGTTCTCGAACCTAATCATTCAACCTCATTGTTTGGCAGGGGCACGTGTTACGATGCTCTGGAGAAATTTGATCTTGCGGTAAAGGACTACGACGCAGCTCTCAGCATCGATCATTCGCTTGCCGACGTTTGGTATGCAAAGGCTGATGCACTTTACAATCTCGGTTCATTCCGTGATGCTATAGAAAGTTACAAACGAGCTATTGCGCTTCAGCCAGCCGACGCCGAGTGCTGGTTCGATTATGGATCGACGTTGCTGGAAAACGGCGATATGCTCGAAGCGTTGCAGGCTTTTGCCGAAACGCTTCGTCTGGCTCCTGAATGGTCGGAAGGGTACTATTCAACTGCAAAGGCACTTTGTGCGGCTGGACAGCCCCTTACCGCCATTCCTTATCTTCGTAGCGCTTTCGAGCTCGACGTGAAAAAGAAGGAAGAGTTCGAACGGGAGTTCCCGGCTGTTGCAGGACCGTTGGGAATGGAGTATTTAAAGGAAATGCTTGGAAGGAACCAGTGATGCCATACGATCCAATGTATGTAAAGCCAATGCGTGAGGAGCTTACGAGTTTAGGTATACGCGAATTACTCACTGCTGATGAAGTTGACGCCGCGGTCAAGGCCGAAGGAACAACAATGGTTGTTGTTAACTCCGTATGTGGATGCGCTGCCGGCGCCGCACGACCAGCAATTGCTCTGGCTCTCAAACACGAAGTTGTACCAGACCACATCGTAACCGTTTTTGCCGGCCAGGATCTCGAGGCCACTGAACGCATGCGCTCCTATTTCACAGGCGTACCGCCATCCTCGCCTTCACTTGCAATTCTTCGCGACGGCGAACTTGTAGCCTTCATGCCCCGCCATAACATCGAAGGACGTACTGCTGAAATGATTGCTAGTGCCCTTACTTCTGCGTTCGACTCGCTGCTGGAAACCCGCAATACATAACCATGCCTTGACACCTGGCACCTGGCACGTCAGAAACACGTAACTAATTCACCCAATTACTGTTAGTAAACGTCGGGATGGATAGGCAGCTAAGTGAATATAGCGATGGCGAGCTCTATGCATTGTTGCATACCGACGAGAGTGAAACTGCATTTGCAGAACTCTATACCCGATACGCTCATATCATTTACGCCTACTGTCTGCGCGTGATGGCCGACCGCGAAAAGGCCCATGACATTTTCCAGGATACGTTCATGCGGTTCTTCCAAAGAGCAGAGCGGCACGTCACGATTGACAATGTAAAGGGCTATATCCTCACCATCTCTCGCAACCTGTGTCTGAACGAGAAAAAGAGAGTACAGGCGCAGATGGTTGAATTTGATGATATGCTGTACAATCCCGGGTTGAGCCGAGAAGCCGAGCGCAATGAAATGTTAAAGCTCATTGCCATGGCAATTGAATTGCTGCCCCATGATATGCGCGAAGCGTTTGTCCTCAGGGAATACCAGGGACTTCCGTACAGCGAAATAACTGTACTTCTCAATATCAAGGTTGAAACAGCAAAGGTGAGGGTTTTCCGCGCACGGCAGCGCATTAAGGAAATCCTGGAGCCCTATCTGAATGAATTGAATTCGCAGTGAGGGGGCTTGTACCTGCTCCCAGAAAGGTTGATGATGTTGACTCGCATTGAACAAATAAACGAACTGCTCGACGGTGATCTGGACCAGATGCTCGAATCGGGTCTTTATGCCGAGCTTGCGGTGAACCCGGATCTACGCACTGAGCTGCGCAACCAGCTAGCTGTGAAGTCTGCAGTTCAGCACGACAGGATGGCCTTGATCCCTCCTGCCCAACTTACCAATTCGGTATTCACGCATCTAGGCTTTGCCGCGCCGCTGGCGGGTGCCGCCGCAGGTGCTGCAGGCGGCAGCCTCATACTTGCCTGGCTCTCAAAGCTTGGGCTTCCTTTGCTGTCTGCGTTGGCTGCTACGGGTATAACCTATGTGGCAACTACTAGCATACCTGCACGCTCACCCGTAGTCGCATTCGGTGATAAGGCCATACAAACCTCAGCTAATGCCTCGCTAAGTGCTAATCCAGTAAATGGAGCAACCATTGATAACTCTACTCCAGTTCAGAGGAATGAACCAAGGCAGAGAGATCTGCAGGGTCGAATTGCCACGTTGCAAAATGAAAATGATGCGTTGAGAAGTGAACTTGCAAAGCTTAATTCTGAATCCGAAGAAGTTCCACCAGAGCCAGTCTTTGATCAACTCCACGAGGCTCCTGAACCGCCTTTGCAAAATGTGATTGTTCGCAATGAGTTCGCCATTTCGCGGAAGCAGGACCAACGTATGATTAAGCAGTCGGAATTGCAGGTTGGTTCAGACCTTACAGCATACCCTGCCCCCTTACTCCAAATCCGCGGTTTTTCTTTGAAGCCCACCACTGAGTCAGCCGTACCACCAGAAAGCAACTGGTACAGTAACATCAGTGTTGGAGCCTTTTATAGGCTTAACAGGGTTCACATGCTGGGCCTTGAATTTGGAAGCGAGACATTCCCGCTGGTCTACAGGGGTGAACAAAACGACCAGTTGAAGCAATGGGACCAATCTTCATCTTTGTTATGGGCAGGTGTTTCGTACCGGTATACGTTTGAAGGATTCCGAAGCCTACCTATAGCTCCTTTTACGCAGGTGTTTGGAGGGGGCACAAAATTGGGACCTCTTGGGCGTGCCATTGTTGGTTTTGAATACTCCCCTGCAGGACCGTTTTCATTTATCCTTGGAGCAGAAGCAGCAGTTCTCGCCTATCGCTTCGATACTCAGTGGTATGCGTCGCCGAAGTACGGTTTGACCTATGGAATGACAATCAGATTCTAATGACTTTCACGTGAGTTTGCAATGAATAACACAGTTTCCATCTTCCTCTTCTGTTCGGTTGCCGTTGCACTGATTTCCAGCAGTTGCACCTCCCCTCTGGATATCGATAGCCCAAGGAAGGTAACACCGCTGGAACCCGCTCCCAAGGTTACACCCCGATCGGTAGAAGTTGATTTCAAGACCTTTGAGAGTGAGTATGTTTTTGTGAACCAGCCAACGTTTCTGGTAGACACCACAGTGTCGCCGATGCGATTTTGGATTGCGTTTGCAATGGGTACCGTAGCTGATTCAACGCCTCCCCTAATTCAGGCATTTCGAATTAAACTCGATTCTGTGCCGGGAGATGGTTATTTCTCCAACCTTACAGGTCAGGAAGCGAAAATGTCATACGATCGCGGCAATGGTCTCGAGGAGTTCGACTGCGATCTCAACGTCAACACTGCATCAATAGTAATAGCCGAGTCGGCACCAGAACCCGGAAAGCCGAGAGAGGTTGTCATAACACTCTACCTTATAGCAAACAAGGATGGTTCTGTACCCGTTAAACAAGAGCAAATATTAGGCACAATACGCCTGACCATATAGCTGTAACGCAATCAGACGTTGAGGTATTTTGGAACCAGTTGATTCAATGGTTCTATTATTTCACAGACTTTAGGAGAATGCAAATGCGAACGGTAACCGCTTTGTTGCGTTCCGCACTAGCCTTATTTGCTCTTGCCATAACATCTGTTACGGTCCAAGCAGCAGCACCTGCAAAGCCAATTGAGTTTGGCGCCAGAATAGTTGATAACTCAACACCGGGTGTTAGTGGCGTAACTGTCAAGCTTACATGGCTTGCAAATCGCGATGGTGACCTGCCAACGTCGTTCGACGTATACATGGCAGAAGGCGAGACCGAGGACGAAACACTGTTTTCGAAAATCGGCAGTGTAGAGGTAACGCCTAACATGCCCCCTAACAATACTGTTTTTTGGTATGCAGTCGAAAATTTGCAACCAGGGACTTATACATTTTTTGTAAAGGCCGTAAACGCAGATGGTGAAAGTCCGCGTTCGGTAATCCGCGTGGTTGTTGTCGAAGACCCTTCGGAGCCGAAGATCTCTATTGCCTCACAACCATCGAATGTTGGTAGCGCCGGACAACCCTATACCTACCGTGCGAAACTTTATAAAAATTTTGATGGTGGAAAGGTTGTATGGGAAATCGTTGAAGGCCCGGATGGAATGACGATCAGTGAAGAAGGCGTTGTAACATGGCCGGATCCGAAACCAGGCCGGTATGAGATAGAAATTAAGGTCACAGTTGAATTCAATGGCGTTGCTCTCACGGAAGATCAGTCGTGGGTGCTGGAGATAAAGGAAGGCGACAACCGTCCCGACGCGTGCGTAACAGTTTCCGGCAGTGTCAAGTTTGATGATGGGAATTCCATCGTAATGCGAGGCGTTGTAATCGCCTGGCGCATTGAGAGAGTGACAAACGATAATGGCGAAGTCGGTGAAAAAACGGTTGCCGTTATGAAGGCAGAGATTCAGCAAGGGGCATATCACTTGTCTGTGCCTGCGGGATCATATAAGTTCCGCATCGAAGGCGACGGTTTCTTTGCCGAATGGTACCAGGATGTTACGGAACTCGCCGATGCTAAAACAATTACGGTTACGTGCGATGAACCCCAGGTTGAAATTAATTTCACGGTCACCGCTCGCCCCGAACCTGTTAAATACGTTGTTTCTGGCCGCGTTTACGATGCTGTAACAAACCAAGGTATCGCTAATGCTCTTGTTGTTTTCGAAGCTCGTAAGCACGACAATTCGAACTCTGCCGGCCTGCTGGCTGTTGTCAAAGCCGAAACGAATGCCGACGGGTATTATGAGGTTAAACTTCCCGAAGGAATGTTTTTCATAGCCATGGCAAAGGTCCGTGATGAGCGCGGAGCCGACCAAGGCGAGTATATACAGGAATGGTGGGAAAATTCCCACGATGCTACTCAGGCAACTGTTATCGAAATCACTGGTAACACCGATGGCATTAGTTTCTCGATGGACAAACGTGAAGTCTTTAACAATGGCTTTGGTGGCAACCTTGTGGATGATGAAACTAACGACGGAGTTATAGGCAAGGTAACAGCGTACATGCTTGTTGAAACTCCAAATTCTTCAGACAAGGAACATAAGACAAAGGTGGTATCGGTTGAAACCGACGACCAAGGCAACTACTCATTTACTAACCTTGAACCAGGTGACTATATCGTGTTCGGTATTCCCGGTGAGCACCCATACGTTCCAGGCTGGTACGTCGATGGTGGTACAGCTTCACATTCGTGGAAGGATGCGACCATCATCTCCGTCGGTGAGGCCATGATTACTCTGCAACACACGATTCGCTTTGCGAAAGTCAGTGACAGCCTGGGTCGCGGCCGCGTTCGGGGCTGGGTATACGATCGTCGGGGTGGAATCATTAACAAAGATGACAACCATGTTGAGAATGCCGACGGCATTATGGGCTCCTTGGTTGTTGCAACAGACGCAAACGGAAACGTTGTTGATTTTGCAATGTCACAAAACGCTGGTGCATACGAGTTAGTTGAACTCGGTATCGGCACTTGGAAAATCAGCGCTGACAGGTTTGGTTATGGATCTACTACCGAATCCGTTACGATTGACGACAACAACCTTGATGTTTCTGTGTCAATTGGTTTGATTCAGCAAGTTACAAGTGTTGAAAATCCATCAGACCAGATTGGTATCGGGTATAACCTGTTCCCGAATCCAGCGAATACTGAGGCAACAATTAAATTCCCGTCAACTGTAGGTACCGCACAGATCTCCGTGATCAGTATGGCTGGTGTTGTCCTCAGTGCACAAAACATCGACGTAACGGGCAGTGAGACTTCGGTAGTACTTAATGTTGGCTCACTCCCAACTGGTATGACCTTGGTTCGCGTTTCGAACGGAACCAGAACGTTTGCCCTGCCGATGCAGATTGTGCGTTAAAGCAAATCCGGCAACTCGATCTCGGTTCGAGTGAAATTTTCAGACCAGGCCCGAAGTTTACACTTCGGGCCTTTGTATTTTCTACTCATGCGATACTTCTGTCTGTGTGCTGTCCTCACAATTCTTACCGCATTTAATGCCATCTCACAACCTATATCATCGCCCACGCAATTCATTAGTCAGAATTTTGATATCGAACATTACAATGTAGTGGTTGCCACAGCACCAACAGCATCGAAGAATATCGCAGGCAGGTGCGATGTTATCGTCACCTGGCTGAAGGACGTAGAAACTCCGCTGCTTCCGATACACCTTAGAGGTCCACAAATCGACAGTGTTGTTCTCGACGGAAGTCGACTGGAATTTTATAGCGTTGGAACAATAACTGCAGACACATTTCATTTCGACGTTACACGCGGCCAAGGCGTCAGGCAAGATCAAAGAGATACTTTCCATATTTACTATCAAGGCATGATGGCTGATGAAGGGGGCACAAATCCGTGGGGTGGTGTTCACTTTCAGGACACTATTCTCTATGCACTGGGTGTTGGTTTTCGGAATTCGTGGGTCTCGACAACACAATCCTGGATGCCATGTTATGATCACCCATCAGACAAGGCAACTTTCACGCTGTCGATGACGGTACCCAAGGGTTATTCAGTAGCTTCGGTCGGCAAATTGATGGACGTATCAACGTCAGCCGACGAACTGAGCACAACATTTATCTGGGAAGAGACTCACAAGACTGCCACCTATCTCCTCACTTTTGCTGTGGGGAAATTGGTCCAGCTTGGCTTCGATTCCGGGAATCCAAATCTTCCTATTTCAATTTTTTCAAAACCTCGAGACACACTTGCGTCACGTGTTTCCTACCGTCTCCTTCCAAAAATGCTACAGGCATTTGAATCCCGATTTGGCGCCTATCCATTTGATAAAATTGGTTATGTAAACACAACCATCGGTGCAATGGAGCACCAGACCATGATATCGTTTCCGGTTTCAGTAGTTAACCGATTTGATACAGTAAACACAACAGCAGCTCACGAGCTTGCTCATCAGTGGTATGGTGACTGGGTAAGCCCCCTTGATTTTCGTCATGCCTGGCTAACGGAAAGTTTTGCCACATTCTGTGAGTCAGTCTGGATGGAATCTCTAAGAGGCTGGGATGCCTACCTCACTTCAGTTGAAAAAAATTCTGTTGACTACATCAATCGAACGTCCAAAGGTGAGGGAGTGTTTCCGCTCTTCGATTTTCCGAGGGCAAAGCCATCGTCCAATTATCCCGAGACCATTTACAAGAAGGGGGCAGTTGTTCTCGCAATGGCACGCGCACTGATGGGCGACGAAGCCTTCTACGAGGCACTGCGAACCTACCTCGAAGACAATGCAGAGGGCAATTCAACTACAGACATTATGAAGGAAGCACTGCGTCCGGGCTTGGGCGACGTAACGACTCCCTTTTTTGACGAGTGGGTATATGGAAAAGGCTGGCCACAACTACTCGTCAACGTCTATCCTAACGGCACCTCTTGGACTGCTCGCATTGAGCAAGCGCAGCAGTTAGAGCATAGCGATTGGCCCTTATTCACAACGTTACCGCTCAACGTTATTTATCGGGACGCGGCATCCAATGCGATTGTTGATACCATAATTATTTTTAACAATAAGACAATCGAGTTCCCAATCAAATCTCCGTTAGACCTCGCCATTAACACAGGACAGAAATGCAGGTCGCTTGTTGAGATACTCTCCATCACGTCAGTTACCGACGCAACTACACCCGTTCCTATCGTGGCCATCTTCCCCAATCCTGCCGATCACACGTTGGAAATCCGTCGTTCGCTCATCGCTGACCCCGCAACAGTCGAAGTGGTTGACATATCGGGCAGAACCATTCATACTGCCAGTCTTCGAGACAACCAGTCTTCGATAACCCTGAGCACAACAGACTGGCCGAGTGGTGTGTATTACATAACACTCACCCATCCGCATTCAGCGACGACGGTGCCGGTAGTGATTGGTCATTAGCCAAAGTTTATCCACAATCCACATGCCTCAATCAAAATTCCATCACGATGCCGGGTATCTCTTGATACCCGGCATCGTGGTAAAAGCGTTCGATTTTATGACCATGCCGGGTATCAAGAGATACCCGGCATGGCCTCAAAGGCTACAACTTTATCCACCTCACCAATTCCTTCAGCGATGGCTTTTTGCCGTATGTGAGAATTCCAATTCTGTAAATACGAGATGCAACCCACACAATTCCAAAAAATGTTCCCAATATGAGGATGATCGATAGAGCAATCTGCCACCACTCAACGTCAGTTGCCACAATACGCACCGTCATGATGATTGGAGTGAAAAATGGTATGAGCGAGAGAACCACTGAAAGTGTGCTATTTGGTGCAGAGACCACGTTACCGATAAACATCACGGTGATCATAACTGGCACCATGAAAGGAAAAGTGAGCTGCGATGCGTCTGCTTCCTGGTCAACAGCAGACCCAACGGCGGCAAATAACGTAGCATAGATAAAGTAACCCGATAGGAAGTAGAAGACGAATAGCAGAATTGATACTATGCTTAGATGAGGAATGGCGATGTCTCCAATCATCATATTTACTGGCGTCGACTTACTCATTCCTACGGTTTGCATTTGTTGTGAAGTATCCGAAATAGATGTGATGTCAAGTTGTCCCGCAAACATGCTTACCAATGCGATGGCAACAATTGAACCTAGAACAATCCACGCGAGGAGCTGTGTTAGTCCTACAAGGCCAATTCCAACAACCTTGCCCATTAATATTTCGTACGGCTTTACCGATGAAGAAATAATTTCGATGATGCGGTTTACTTTCTCCTCGACAACGCCGCGTATAACCATTGAACCGTAAAGGAAGATTAAAAGATATATCACAAAGCCGGCAGCATAGCCTATAGCTGCCGATGCCGTGCTTGAATCGGCTTCGACACCTGCATCAGTGATCTTCAGAGCCTTCATTTCAACACCTCGCTCTACCAAATCAATCACTGCAGTATCCGTTCCGGCGCGTTCCAAGCGGGCCTTCACGATAAATGGCTCCATGTCGTTCACAATATTGTGTTCAAACGACAATCCTGAGCCCCCTTTCGAATACAACACGAGATACCCTGAATCAAGTATGTCAGGGGGCACCACAACGTAGGCTTGTAGCGATTCTTCACGTACCAAACGCGATAGCATCTCTTCGCTTCGCGTACCTGCATGTTCGTACAACGAAGTATCCGATGCAACTACATCAGCGGCAATAATTCCCGTGCGATCGATGACTGCAACTTTTCCCTCCGTGCCGTCTCCAACCATCATGGCTGCAATTACGGGGAGTGAAATAATTAAAGCCATACCCACAGGACCGAGCAGCGTTGCAATAATGAACCATTTGCTCCGAATACGTGTAGTGTATTCATGACCGATGATTACGCCAATTTTTCCCATATCTACAATCTAACCCTTTCGCGATATGCTTTGTAATTTTGTGAACTGTATTCAAAATGGAGCGCCAAATGAGCATTCTACACGCCAAGTTGTTGGCTCAGGCAGAACAACTGCGAGCGCATCGAACCCAGCTCGTCAAAGAACATGGGGAACATTCTGTTGGAACCGTAACGGTCGAAAAGGTCTTGGGGGGAATGCGAGGAGTGCCTGCACTTGTATGTGAAACAAGCAGTGTATCGGCCGATGAAGGTTTGCGCATCAGGAATATTCCGATTATGGAACTGACGGGTGTTACGCCTGAAGAAATCTTTTGGTTGTTGATTACAGGGGATCGGGCAACTGCAGATGAACTCGATGAACTGAAATCTGCATTTGCTAAATATTATGAGGTTCCACAGTATGTTGTCGACACGCTAAGAGGCATGCCAAAGAACTCTCATCCGATGTCGATGCTCAGCGCAGGCCTTCTGGCAATGGAGTGCGAATCGGAATTCCGCAAGGCATATGATGAAGGCGTTGCAAAAGATCTTTTGTGGAAATCATTGGTGAACGATTCTGTTCGACTCATCGCATCCATCCCAGGTATTGCAGCTGCCGTGTATCGCATTCGGTTTGATAAGGGCAACGTTATCAAGCCCCTTTCCAACGACAACGATCTCTCAAACAATTTTGCACACATGCTCGGCGTAAGCGATGATGCTTCATGGAAAGATTTGGTGAGGCTGTATCTGGTATTGCATAGCGATCATGAAGGGGGCAATGTAAGCGCCATGACGTCGTATGTAGTGAGCTCTGCACTCAGTGATCCGTATTACAGCGTCAGCGCAGCCATGTGCGGTCTTGCAGGACCTCTGCACGGTCTTGCAAACCAAGAGTGTTTACGCTTCATCATGGGAGTGAAGGAGCAGTTCGGCGGAGTTCCTACCGAAGATGAGATACGAAAATTTGCCTGGGACCAATTAAACAGCGGACATGTAATTCCGGGGTACGGACATGCAGTACTTCGCGTTACCGACCCTCGCTTCGCGGCGTTTCATGAGTTTGCTCAACGTCACAACGTCAAAGACGACAACGTTTCAATTGTTCAACGAATTTACAAAGTTGTCCCGACCGTCCTACAGGAGCATGGCAAGGCAAAGAATCCGTGGCCGAACGTCGACGCCTATTCTGGCTCACTTCTCTACGCCTTTGGGATGACTGAGTTTGATTTCTATACCGTGATGTTTGGAGTAAGTCGCGCCATTGGTCTTTGTTCTCAAATGGTTGTTAACCGCATGATGGGCAGCCCAATTGTCAGGCCAAAATCACTTACGTTGAATGAGCTATATAAGGCGGAAACACTGGCGGGAGAGAACGCCTAGATTCATTAGCGGCTGAGAGCAAAGAGTAAACCATGCCGGGAGGGATATGCTGCCGGGTAACTTGCCGGGAGAGATATGCTGCCGGGTAACATGCCGGGAGAGATATGCTGCCGGGTAACTTGCCGGGAGAGATATGCTGCCGGGTAACTTGCCGGGAGGTAACTTTGTTGATAATCGACCGGAAAGAGACCCCGATCCATGAGTAACCGTACCCTCGAAGAACTCAGAGAAGCTATCACAAAGGCCAACAACAATAACGACGTTTCGGCCTTGAAGCAATGCGCCACAGAACTTGAAGAGATTGGTACAGCCGAAGCCAGAGCAACCCGTGAAAACTCACTCGGACTAGCATACCACATCACCAGCAACTACAGCGAGGCGCTCGACCATTACCACCGTGCCCTAGCCCTGCATGAAGAGCAAGGCAATCAAAGGGGTATTGCGAGGGTTACCGGCAACATCGGCCTCGTATACGAGCAAACAGGCAGCTACCCACAGGCTCAGGAACACTACCACCGCGCTCTTGCCCTGCATGAAGAACTAGGTGACCGACTGGGTATTGCTAATGCTACCGGCAATATCGGAAACCTGTACCGCCATACCGGCAGCTATTCTCAGGCACTGGAGTATTACCACCGTGCCCTAGCCCTTCACGAAGAACTCGGTAACCGATTCGGTGTGGCAATCAACACCGGCAACCTGGGTGTCCT
>JACPPD010000014.1 GCA_016191145.1 Ignavibacteria bacterium | reverse complement strand
GCTGCATGTTGGTCCGGTGACGGCAGGCGTCCTTGGCAAGGAGCGGTTACAGTACGACATCTGGGGCGACACCGTCAACGTTGCCTCCAGAATGGAAGGCAGCAGTGAACCAAACCGCATCCACGTGAGTGAGAACTTTGCCCAGGCGTTTGAGGAAGCGCAGGCGGAGAAGCATCGAGGAAATGGATTAGCCTTAAATTGTCACGTTGCATTCCGAGGTGAAACTGTGCTGAAAGGCAAAGGCTTAGTAAACACATTTTGGCTGAGTGCAGATTGATGCCGGGAGGCATATGCTGCCGGGTAATTTGCCGGGAGAGATATGCTGCCGGGTAATTTGCCGGGAGAGATATGCTGCCGGGGAAGTTGCCGGGAGAGATATGCTGCCGGGGAAGTTGCCGGGAGAGATATGCTGCCGGGGAGGACGCTGAGAGGCGGTTTTGTTGGTGTTCAACTGGCTAGAGCCCCCTATCCATGAGTAAACGTACCCTAGAAGAACTCAAACAGGAAGTTAGCAAAGCCTTAAAATTTAGTGATGCTGCCATTCTGATGCAGTGCGCCAAAGAACTTAAAGAGATTGGCACCTCCAAAGCCAGAGCACTTTGTGAAAACACATTTGGTGTAGCAAACCAAATCTCAGGCAACTATCGCGAAGCGCTCGAGCACCACCTCAAAGCCCTGAACTTGCTTGAAGAACTCGGCGATCGCTATGGCGTGGGACGGACAAACAACAGCATCGGCAACGTATATAGCAACACCGGTAACTACCCCCTAGCGCTGGAGTACTTCCACCGAGCACTCGCCCTGAGTGAAGATCTAGGCGACCGACCAGGTGTAGCAAACGTCAACATCAACCTTGGCGACCTATACAAGAGAACAGGCCACTATCCACAAGCTCTGGAGCACCACCACCGTGCAGTAGCGCTGTATGAAGAACTGGGAAGCCGATTCGGTGTGGAAATGGCCACTTGCAATATCGGTGCGATTTATGCCGAAGCCGGAAGCTTCCAACAAGCCTTGGAGTTTTATTATCGTGCTCTAGCCATGCGCGAGGAACTCGGTGACACCAGGGGTGCAGCAGTAGTCACTTTCAACATCATTCAGGCGTTGATCAATATAGCCTCGTATGCCGAAGCCGAAGCATTGCTTGCCTCCATGGAGACCATTCAGATTGATAATCCGCAAGTTATTGTGGTAAGAGAAATGTCGCGTGCTGCCATCCAGGAACACTACGAAAAGTTTGACGATGCAATGAATACATTGATAACTGCACTGGAAACGGCGCGTGAGCATTCTCTTGCACGCGAACGAGCAGACATCCATCAGCAAATCCGTGATCTCTGTCAGAAAAGGAATGATTTTGCCGGCTACATTATACACAACAACGAGTTCACTCGCATTCAGGAAGAAATCAATGGCAGGGAAACGGCAATTAAATTCACGATGCAGGAGAAACAGCGAGAGATCGACGCCCGAGAAAAGGAACATCAGAAATTCATGGCAGTCCTCCACTCCACACTGCCAAAACACATTGCCGATAGAGTGGCAAGGGGCGAGCAGGTTACCGACCACATCGACGATGCAGCGGTAATGTTCGTAGATATTGTCGGCTTCACAGCTCTATCCTCCACGCTCACAAATCAACAAGTCATTTCACTCTTGGATGCCTTGTTTGGTATCTGCGATGAAGCCTGCAAGAAGAACAACGTCACGAGAATCAAAACAATTGGTGACTCTTACCTAGCTGTAGCATTTCCGTCCACTACTGTGGAGCGCGATAGTGAAGCCAACATTGCTGGTGAGCGCGACTCTCTCATCGAAACGGTTCTTAAG
>JACPPD010000003.1 GCA_016191145.1 Ignavibacteria bacterium | reverse complement strand
TGCTCCGATGGAGTCGTTCTGGGCAACGATGAAAACTGAACTCATGCATCACGTTCCATTTCGTGATGTACAACACGCAACAGCCGTCATCTACAGATGGGTTCATCTGTTCTACAATCAACGCAGGAGGCACACTTCAATAGGTGGTTTATCACCGGTTGAATTCGAAGCCCAGTGGTTTCAACGTCGAAGACTGTCAAATGTCTCTTAACTTATTGTACCTCGAAACAGGGTGGGTTCACAAGATTTGATGTCGACTCTTGAAACAATCCACCTGCGTCTCGAACAATTCCGGAATGTTCCTGCACAACAGTGGTTTTATGAACTTTGCTATTGCATTCTTACACCGCAAACAAAAGCCCGCAACGCAGAGTTAGCAGTACAGCAGCTCAGGGAGCAGCGGTTTCGTGAAGAGGGATTCGATCCGGTAAGCGTGTTGAGAGCCCCTTCCCATTATATCCGCTTTCACAATACCAAATCACAGCGGTTGCAGAACGTTAGGAGTCAGTGGCCGAACATCGAAGTCGTTCTTGCAGAGCATCGGTTCATCGAGAACCGGAGCGATTCGCTGCGAATGAAATCGTTACGAGATTTTCTTGCAACTACCGTTGATGGAATTGGGATGAAGGAATCGTCACATTTTTTACGAAATATTGGCGCACGCGGATTGGCTATTATAGACCGACACTTGCTGGATAACCTTGTCAGGCGAGGAGTGTTTTCTAAAGCTCCCAAGGTAGGGACAGTGAAAGCATATCGGGAAGTAGAAGAGGCGTTTTCGAAGTATTCAAATATCCTCGGAATCGATTCGGATATCCTCGATCTGCTCTTTTGGAGCGAGAACACAGGGTACGTGGGTAAATGATTATTTTTTTTCAGAAATATAGTACTCCTACCGTTTGAGGAAAATCAGAAAAATCGTAGTTTTGATTTGGTGAATTGTGCGTATATTTACGTACGCATTTTTGTGGAGGGGTTAGTGAGATTCGAAACCCGCTTTAATACCTACATATTTTCGGTGATAATTTCCGTTATCAGCGCATTCTTCATGTGCGCCGAGGCGGTAAGTTTAGGTAATTCAACGCCTTCGATGGCTACTGTTCACACATTAGTTGCAAGTGGTCAGGCAAAATTTCAGGTTATCGATAGGAAAAACCTTTCAGAGAAGACTGAGGTCGAGCTAGTCCTCGTAGACCAAGAGGGTCACAGTATTGGCGGTTATGCGCCACCCTACCTGGGCACACAGGCAGAAGCACGGGGTTTGTGGCAGGATTTTGTGAGCGCCAGTTTAAGCCTAACGGTACCTCCCGAACAGATGAGCATCGCCGAGTCAAGGCGCGCCGAAGATCAGTCCTTTGCTGTCGGATTTGTACTCGACCACAGCCCATCGATGACAACTCCACGGGCAGTTAGAATGCAGCGAGCAATTCAGTCAGCTCTGCGAACGTTCGACGAAAGCGATTTTACAACGGTGGTAAAGTTTACCGGCAGCGTTATAACAGAAGTACCATTGTCTGGTAACCCAGAAGAATTCCTATCGAAGTTTCAGGTTAACGGCCTCAAATCCAGAAATGGCGGTACAGCCATTTACGATGCAATGATGGAGGCCATGAATCAACTGGCAAATGCACCAAATGTATCGGAACGGATTATTGTGTTGTTTACTGATGGGGAGGACAACTCGTCGGCAGCTACGCTCGACGAAGTGATATCACGGGCTAAGGAGCTGAAGGTAATCGTTCATGCAGTTGTGTATGGTATTTCGAATGAAGCGCCAATTAAACGTATTGCCGAAGAAACACAGGGCAGAGTACACAGACTTAACGATGTTTATGATTTCGACAAGGTATTTCTTGGCATATACAATGCCTTGCGTCATTCATATACAGTTACTGTCCAGCACAAACAAGATATTTCAACCGATAGAATCCTTGGGGCAACAATGACTGCTACAGGGTCCAGCCTTGGCGCTGTTAAAACGCGCGAAGTGATGGCAATGGTACCAGAGCGAGCAACGATTGCTCAAACGCCAACGGATCAAACACTTGTGCTTAACATTGAATTGCAGTTCGATGACAGTTCAGTTGAAGTAAACAGCGAAGCTATTCCAATGCTCGATTCGTTAGCCACGTTGTTAATTCAGCGCAGGGATCTTGCTCTCGAGATTCTTAATGAAGGGGGCAAGCAAGCTACTAGTCAGGATGCTTCAAGATTGCTCCAGCTTAGAACACAGGCTATACGCGAACTCCTGATTCGTCGGGGCGTTCCACCATCGCGTATCCAGAGCTATGCGGGAAAGGCTGCAACGGCAAATCCCTCGTTCCGGTTCTCAGATCCAGGAAAAACAACATTTGTTTTTACAAAGTTGTGACAGAGCCTTACCTCACGGCTTGTAATACCTTCTCCTTCACAACATTCTTCTTCAGCACAACCTGATCCTGATACCCATCGGCAAGTAGGGTTTCTGTGTTGGATGAGGTTGCATTGATTATGCATCGGATGCGTCCGTTACTGATATCCGTTACTCTTGCACGAATCAGAATGCGTGCGCCAATTCCAGCCATTGCATGGTGTTTTAAAGATATTTCGGCGCCAACGGCATCTTCTCCATCTTCGAAAAAGGGCTCTATTGCTCGCCGTGAGGCAACTTCTGCATGGTAGGCCAACCAGAATGTTGAATAGACAGGGTGGATTAACTTCTCGTCCAAGCGTGCCACCATTTCGTCGGTTACTTCTACTTCAACCATGCCAACGGCATTTTCTATTCCTGGCTTCATAGTGTCCTCCCGTTATATTAGTTGACGGTATGTTAACATCAGTTTCGTTTTATACTCTTGGCTGCAAACTCAACCATGTTGAAACGTCATCGATTGTTCAGCAATTCATTCGCAGCGGTTTCAACGTTGTCGATTTTACTGAAAAAGCCGATGTTGTTGTTATCAATTCCTGTACTGTGACGACTTCAGCCGATGCGGAGTGCCGTCAGATAATTTCCCGGGCAAAGAAAAATTCACCAGGCGCTCCCATTGTCGTCACGGGCTGCTATGCCGAGCGCGACCCAGATTCCATTGCTTCAATCGAAGGCGTAACTGCCGTTGTGGGGAACAGTGATAAACACAGACTCGTAGATGTTGTTTCACAAAAATCGATATATCAGTTTCCGTCGGTGGAATCCTTCGTTGCAGCGCGTTCGATGGGTGAGGATAACCGCACAAGGGCATTTGTAAAACTGCAGGATGGATGCGATTACACGTGCACATTCTGTACAATTCCGCGAGTACGAGGATCGGCAAGAGCAATGCCGATACAGGATGTTCAATCAGAATTGGCGCTGCTGCGCCAGTCCGATTGCAGAGAGGTTGTGTTAACGGGAGTTAACCTTGGCGAATACAAAGCGCCAACCGGCGAGCGCCTTATCGATGTACTCCGCCTGTTCGAACAAGCTTCTCCAAATTTTCGTATCCGCATTTCATCCATCGAGCCCAATACTGTTACTCAGGAAATCATCAGGCTCATTGCGCAGTCAAAAATATTTGTTCCTCATTTTCACATACCTCTTCAAAGCGGTTCGGCTGAGATTTTACGGTCGATGAAGCGGCGATACAATCCAACGCGATATGCCGATCTTGTTCATCGTATCAAGGAGTCGATGCCGCATGCAGCTATTGGGATCGATGTAATAACAGGGTTTCCTGGAGAATCAGACGAGCTTTTCGAAGAAACCTATACATTTTTAACATCGTTGCCGTTTTCGTATCTGCATGTGTTTACGTATTCCGAGCGACCCGAAACACCGGCGGCTGCAATGCTTGCAAGGGTTCCCGAACGCATCCGCAAGCAGCGTACTAACCGTCTGCGGGTTCTCTCATCGGTAAAACGCAGAGACTTCGAATACGGTGAATTGAGCGCCGAACGCACCGTTATTCCTGAACATTATGAGGAAAGGTACGGCGGCTGGGTTGGGTGGACGGAAAACTATATACGATGCGTTGTACGAGAACCGAAATCTGCGACAAAAGAGCCGAGAACGCTTGTGCTGACGGAAGACAATGTTGTTGGCTTGCTGCCTGCATCTGCTGAGTCTGCCGATGCTGTGTTAGAGTGAACGCTTAAATTCTCGGTATGCACGCGAATTGAGCTGTACCTCGGTAGGAGGTGGGATATTTGCTTCCCTCAGACGTTGTCTGGTGTTCTCCAATCGGCTTTCAGGAAGCGGGTGCGTGCTGAATAATTCTTCAAGGCCGCTTCCACCCCTTCCCTTAACTTTTTCAAAGAAGTATTGGATAGCGCCCGGATACCATGGTGTGGATTGTAAATATTTAAATGAAAATTCGTCGGCTTCATCCTCATCGTCGCGACTATTTTTTAAAAGGCCCAATCCTGTAAAGGCATTGGCTGCAAGGGCGACGTTTTTATTCGGGCTTTTACCAAGAGCAAGTTCTGTGACAGTCTGAAGTCCTAACGATTTCGTCATTCGCGACGTACTGTGTCTCAGCTCGGCATGGGCAATCTCGTGACCAAGCACACCTGCAAGCGAAGCTTCGTTATCCAGCATTTTTATTAGGCCGGTGTATACGTAGATGTATCCTCCGGGTGTGGCGAATGCATTGACGGTTTTATCGTCGTCGAGCAGTTCAACCTTGTATGGGAAGGTACTTCGGTATTTCACCTCGGGCGATTTCAGAATTCGGTCAACGATATCTTGCACATAATCGCGGGCTTTTGGATTGTTAAGTATTCTGTATTCTTTTTTATCTGCACGAATCTCTTTGTCGAACTGAGCTCCTAATGACTGATCCTGACTAACGGGAAAAATGTTAATAGAACTGCAGGCAATAAACAATGTTAGCATCACGAGCCGCGTACCTGCACGTACAGTCCATGCCGTGAAGACCGGGAATTGTGTTCTCACAGGTTTGGATTCCTCATGGTTTCGGTTCTTGTTATCAAACATAAAGTTGTCAGCTAAAAGCAAACATGTTGCTGGAATAACCCGTCAGGATAGCCAACTCTGTTCAGAATTAATCCATGCGGCGGCGCCAACGCAAACTGCAGTGACCTGTCGCGGGATTCAAACGACGGTGCAATATCGGAAAGAGCGAATTTTCCCCGCGCAACTGCCATCATAGTACCTACTATTGAGCGACACATTCCATACACAAACCGATCAGATCGTATTCTGATGAGGTAGCGATCGTTTTGCGATTCGACCCGACATATTTGAACGTTGCACTCATACTTTGGAGTGTCGGGATTTTGTTTCGAGAACGTCGTGAAATCGTGTTTACCTTCAAACTCACGAGCGGCTTCGCCCAGCATGTCGGGTGAGAAGGATAAATCCGGACACCAGCAGAAATGACGCGAGAACACACTTCGCTCTGGCGAGATCAGATAAACGTATTCACGCCATTCAGCGCGATACCGGGCGTGGAATTCTTCGTGGACGTGGATGGCATCGCGCACGCGTACGTCCGCCGGCAGGCGCGAGTTGAGTGCAGGAGGGATTTTTTCTGTTGGAATCTGATGCGATCCAACACCAAGATGAATATGGGCAACTTGTCCGCGGGCATGAACTCCAGTGTCTGTTCGGCCGGCGCCAATCACCGGTGTATTTTTCCCAAATATTTGTTGGGCAGCCCCCTCCACTATTTCCTGAATCGAGACGGCATTCGGCTGAATCTGCCACCCCGCATACAAGCTACCGTCATATTCGAGTAATAACGCAATATTCATCCCGGTTGCGATTGTACCGGAGGAGGGATTTGAACCCCCGACACACGGATTATGATTCCGTTGCTCTAACCAACTGAGCTACTCCGGCAAACCACAAAGATACTATTCCACCTTATTGAGCTCGTCGCGGAGTCGGGCAGCTTTTTCGTAGTCTTCGGCTCTGATGGCATCTTCGAGTTCCTTTTCAAGTTTTTCTCGGTAGGTAAGGGGCACGGGTTCCGCTTCTTCTTTTGCCGGAGGAATTACAGATCCTTCTTCTTCTTCGGCATCTTCTGCCTCTTCTTCGCTTAGCGCTGCTTCCGACTGCTCTACCGCGGCTTCGTCGAGGATTTCTTCTGCAACAAAAATTGGAACGCCACAACGCACAGCAATGGCAATTGCATCGCTTGGTCGGGCATCGACTTCCAAATCAGAAAAATCAAAAATCAGCGAAGCATAAAAAGTACCTTCTTTGAGCGAGTGGATGACGACTTCGCGCAAACGGCCACCCAAAGCCTCGATGACGTTTCGCAACAAGTCATGCGTCATCGGACGTTGTGCATGTACGCCTTCGAGTTCGTTGGCGATTGCTTGTGCTTCCGGGACTCCGATGATAATTGGCATGCGGCGCGGACCATCACTTTCTTTAAGGATAAGAGCAAACGCTCCCTGCGACATGCCTCTGTCGGTTAAACCGAATATGTCTACCTGCACCTTGTTCATAATTGCTCGACACTCTACCTGCAAAAACTTTGTAGTGCTACAATGTCTATTTCAATGCCGTCCTGTAACGGCAGAAATCTTCGACGTGAGCTTGGGCAAAACTTCAAAAACATCACCAACGATTCCGTAATCGGCAACTTTGAATATAGGCGCTTCCTTGTCCTTGTTAATTGCTACGATAACCTTTGACGTCGACATGCCGGCAAGATGCTGTACGGCTCCGCTAATGCCACAAGCAACGTACATCGACGGGGCAACAGTCTTACCTGTCTGACCAACCTGTTCTCGATGCGGTCTCCAGCCTGCGTCGACCACTGCACGCGAGGCGCCGACTGCAGCCCCGAGTGACCGCGCTAATTCTTCGATCAGATGAAAATTCTCCGGTCCCTTCAAGCCTCTGCCGCCAGATACAATCACGTCGGCTTCTGCAACATCGATTGTTCCCATATTCTGAGAGGTGCTTACAACAACGCTGGTTCTTACATCTTTGTCCGAGGCAAACGAAAAGGCTTCCACGGCAACGGTAGTACGCTCCGTCTTCCTTGCAGTAAAAACATTAGGTCGAAGTGTTGCAACAACAACCGCTGTCTCGGGCTTTACGCGTATCAACGCCTTACCGGCATAAATAGGTCGGACTGCTTCTACAGAATCGCCCGACGGGATTAATTCAACGCAGTCAGCCAGTAGCCCTGCCTGAAGCCGTACAGCAATCCGCGGGGCAATATCCTTGCCTGTTGCAGTGGCTGACAGGATGACGATTTTTGCTCCGATAGCATGGGCGGCATCGGATATCGCAATCGCAGCAAGGCCATTAGAAAATTGCTCAATTATTTTATCGTTAATGTTAAGGCATCGTTGCAGTCCATACTCTCCCGCAGCGTTGAAAGCAGCAGGTGTGCCGTTGAACATGATTCCGGTAATGTGTGAACCGCCGGCCAACGCACGTGCAGCAGTTAGCGCTTCGCTCGACGACCGTTTGAGTCCGTTTGGTGATGTTTCGAGATAGACGAGAATGTTCATGTGATATCAATTTGGATCAAATGATTTTTGCTTCTTCGTGCAGCAGGCGAACAACTTCATCGAGTTCCTGATCTGATTCACCGAAGATTTTATTTAATCGTTTTGTATCGGGCAATTTCATATCAAGAACATTGACGCGTCGCACTGCCGACGACTTTGGATGCTCAGAAATAGTTTTCGATTTAGCTTTCATAATATCAGGCAGCTTTGGATACCGTGGATCGTTTAAACCTTTTTGCGCTGCAATCACACATGGGAGGGTTGCTTCGATAGTTTCCTTGCCCCCTTCAATATCACGCTCAGCAGTAACAGAGTGATCTTCGATTGTAAGCGAGGACACCATGGAAATGTTTGGCCAGCCCAAAAGTTCAGCGACCATAGATGGTACGGCAAATGAATCGAAGTCGATGGACTGACGGCCGAAGAGTATTACGTCGGGCGAAATCGACCGTGCAACATCTGCAATGCTCGATGCAACGATGTAGGAATCCTGTCGCTCTTCGTCCTTAATGATAGCTGCAGTGTCTGATCCCATTGCAAGGGCCGTCCGCAAAATCTCCTTGGCGCTCTCGCCGCCAACGGTGAGGGTTGTAACGGTGCCGCCGAATTTTTCACGTATTCGCAAGCCTTCTTCGATGGCAAATTCATCGTAAGGGTTCAGAATAAATTTCACTCCCTGAGGATTCATCGATTTGCCGTCGGGACTAACGGTAATCTTAGTTGTAGTGTCGGGAACCTGCGAAATACAGACCAAAACGTTCATAATTGGTGTGCTACCTGTCGCTGAACATGTAATGATGTGAGTTGGCGCTTTTAAGCCGACAAAGATACGAGTTTGATTTTCTCACGTGGCTTTGTTCAGGTACATGCCCGTCATGCTCTTTACATTCTGTGCAACTTCTTCAGGCGTACCCTGTGCAACAATGCATCCGCCGTTTTCGCCCCCTCCAGGACCTAGATCAATGATATGATCTGCATGGCGGATAACATCGAGATTGTGTTCAATAACTATCACGGTGTTGCCTCTATCAACGAGCCGGTCGAGCAGCCGAAGAAGAATGTTGATGTCTTCGAAATGCAGACCCGTTGTTGGCTCGTCGAGAAGATAAAGAGTTTTACCAGTGCTCGTTTTCGACAACTCTGTTGCAAGCTTAACACGCTGTGCTTCGCCCCCTGAAAGAGTTGGCGCCTGCTGACCGAGGCGGATATACCCAAGGCCAACATCGTGTAGGGTTCCGAGTTTGTTTTTTATCCGCGGAATATCTTCGAAGAACCCATACGCTTCGGCAACGGTCATGTCGAGTACGTCTGCTATGGACCGACCTTTGAATTTAACCACTAAGGTTTCTGCATTATATCGTTTCCCATTGCAGGTATCGCACAAAACATACACGTCGGGAAGAAAGCTCATTTCAATTCTGCGAATTCCGGCGCCTTCACATTCTTCGCAGCGTCCGCCTGTTACATTAAAGGAGAACCTTCCGCTTTGATAACCACGGATTTTTGCTTCGGGCATTAACGCATAGAAATCGCGAATTAGCGTGAACAAGCCTGTGTAAGTGGCGGGATTGGACCGCGGTGTGCGCCCGATTGGCGATTGGTCGATCTCGATAACCTTGTCGACGTTTTCGATACCACTGATCGAATGATAGGGAAGGGGCACTAATTCGCTGGTAGTAAAATGCCGGGAAAGTATAGGATAGAGCGTTTCGTTGATCAGTGTGCTCTTGCCGGAACCACTCATGCCGGTGATGCAAACAAACTTTCCAAGAGGAACATCGAGGTCGACGTTCTGAAGGTTATGACCGCGGGCGCCAATGAGCCTGATAGTCTTCTCATTTCCCTGACGCCGAACTTCATGATGTTGAATATATCTTTCGCCACGAAGATATTTTAATGTAATTGATTCGTCGTTTGCCAGAGTGTTGAGATTACCTTTAGAAATCTCAGCCATAATCCTTCCGCCGTGAATTCCGGCTCCCGGGCCAATATCAACAAGGTGATCGGCTTCTTCGATCATTTCTCTGTCGTGCTCCACAACGATGATCGTATTGCCGAGGTCGCGAAGATGTTTGAGCGACGCAATCAGCTTCTTGTTATCGTGCTGATGTAGTCCAATACTAGGTTCATCCAGGACGTAGGTTACGCCCACAAGCTGAGATCCAATCTGAGATGCAAGCCTAATGCGCTGGCTTTCCCCGCCAGACAGCGTTCGTGCCGATCGGCCAAGAGTGATGTACGACAGCCCAACATCCTGAAGGAAGCTCAGTCGGGTAATAATTTCTTTTAGTATCAGGTTTGCAATCACACCCTGCCTGTCCGTAAGCTTCGCATGAACACCGGAGAACCATTCTAAACAGCGATCGATGGATAGCGAAGTACAATAATGAATGTTCTTGTCGGCAATTCGAATAAACAGGTGCTCTTCCTTAAGTCTGGCGCCATTGCACGTGCGGCAGGGAATCGAAGAAAAGTAGCGCTCCACGGATTTTCGTACCGAAGGCGTCGACGTCTGCTCGTACTGATGCCGCAGCGATGGAAGAACTCCGATGTACCGATGCTTGACGGCTGTATCGGCGTATGTAACCTTTACTGCAGCCCCTTCCGCGCCGTACAGCACTTCGTTCAGCAGGTTTTGGTCCAGATCGCCGACGGCTGCGTCAACGTCAATGCCAGCATGCTTGCAGTACGCAAGCACCTGTTTCCAAAGCCATGTTTCACGGCGTCTCCCCAAGGGAGCTATTCCGCCATGTGCAATGCTCTTCGACAAGTCCGGCGTAACCAGCGAGAGATCGAAGTCGAGAATATCGCCCAACCCTTCGCATGTAGAACAAGCGCCAAAAGGAGAGTTGAACGAGAACATGTTTGGCGCTGGCGTTGCATAGGAACGGCCACAATTCGGACAAGTATAGCTGGTGCTGAAATACACGTCGTGCCATTGTCCGTCTTTGTTTTCGACCAGCGCATTCACTCCCCCTTCACCCATGTGTAATGCCATCTCCACGCTTTCGTTTAAGCGATGGAATGTATTCTCGCCAATCGTCAATCTGTCTATGACTAAGTCTATGTTGTGCACCTTGTACCGTGCCAACTGCATACCGTCGATGATTTCCTGCACCTCGCCGTCGACGCGCACACGCGTGAAACCCTGCTTACGGAACTGCTCGAACAGTTCGCGATAATGTCCTTTGCGTCCTCTTACAACAGGAGAAAGAATCTGTACACGGGTCTGCTGCGGGTATTGCATCAGCGCATCAACAATCTGCTCAATTGACTGCTGCCTGACGGCGATGTTGCAATCAACACAGTACTGGGTTCCAACCTTGGAAAACAGCAATCGTAAATAATCATAGATTTCAGTCACCGTACCCACAGTCGATCTTGGGCTATGGCCGATCGACTTTTGCTCGATGCTGATAGCGGGGGAAAGACCTTCGATAACGTCTACATCGGGTTTCTTCATCACTCCAAGAAACTGGCGTGCGTAGCTCGACATACACTCTACGTACCGCCGCTGTCCTTCGGCATAAATGGTATCGAATGCCAGCGACGATTTACCGCTTCCGCTGAGTCCCGTTATCACTACAAGCTGATCGCGAGGAATCTCGACGTGAATATTCTTCAAATTGTGCTCGCGTGCTCCACGGATCACAATTGACGTGTACTCTTCGCCAGAGTCCTTCAATCCTACTTCGGAACCGGACATAAGTAGCTAAAATACGAGGCTGTGGCGAAGACTCAATCAACACTCAACTGGTGCAAGAAAATATCATACTGCCCATATCAAAGAAAATTCACTCTATCCAAATAAATCTGTTGAAGGCTGGTTGTAGATGGGCGAAGCACGTATCACAGATCAACCACGAGAGTCATCGCAACTGTCATCCCTGGTGCCGAAAAACGCTCGATATACATCACGGCGTTTGCGTCGCCACGTTTCACTTGCTAATTGTTCAAGCCTTTTGCCAACGGATCTTCGAATGCCTGAACAATACTGCGTGAAATCGAAACGATCTCAATGCTGGCTGTCGAAATGATCCGTAGTATCCTGTATCGCATTGAGCAAAGGAAGATTCCAGATTGCCGGAATGGAGTCTGCCAAGCTGAGGTAGTGTGGAGAAGTTGCCGGGAGGTATATGCTGCCGGGGAAGGTGCCTTGCGGAACCGGGACTTCGTGCATTGCAACCCACCCCCAACCCCCTCTCCTCACGGAGAGGGGGTATCGCCGACCTCACCCCAGCCCCTCTCCGCGAGGAGAGGGGTGCCCCGCAGGGGCGGGGTGAGTTGCAAGACACCATTTGTGTCAACGAAGTCTTCAACGAATCCATTCCATCGTGGATCCCCCGGTTGTCTGTTAAATATGATTATGGTTTAATGCGATACAATGAAGGAACGGGAATACACTCCTGAGTGTTCCGTCACGCGCAACACATACATGCCGCTGCTCCAGGCATGCGTATCAATCTGAGTTTGCTGAGCGGCATCTTCGGAAACCTGATGTTCATACATCAGCACTCCAATGCTGCTGTATATCTCAATCTTTTTCTGTGTATTATTAGCGAGAATATTGATAAATATATTGTCATTAACAGGATTTGGATATATTATTAACTGATTCCCTACATCGACGTCGCTCTCCTGCACATCAGTAATCCTGGGTAAAGAAACACGAATCACGTCGTCAGTTTCTGATGATAGGTGTGAGACAGAATAGACTATTGTGCTTGTTTTCGGGTCAACACGAACCCACTGAAACGGATCTTTATTAAATCTGGGTGAAGGTGGCTCAATCCAATGCCAAGTTGTGCCAGAATCTGTTGACACAGCGAGTCCTGTTCTATCGACCCATGAACTATCTGCCAGTGTGTCAACCTCGACGACAATTGAAATTATCTGTGGCGCTTCCGGGTGGAGACCAATACCATACATCACGCCACCACCGTGGCTCCAGTTAAAAGCGAAGCCAACCTGAACTTTCGTTGTGTCATACCATGGTATCAGATCACGGATAATATTGTTTCTCCATGAGCATGGTTTAATCTCGCCGGTAATGGCATGTTTGAATTCAATCGTAACCAATGTCCGCCGCACGCCAAAAGGTGCGTACTGGATCCCAAACCCGGGTTCGAACAATCCCATTCCGACAGGGATACCGTGTGGTATCGGGATATAGGTGTTGCCCAGATCAGGGGTGTAATAGGATTCCGGGGAAACATCGTAATTAAAGTAATCTCTGCCGTCTGCGATGACGTACATCGTGTTGGTGTCACGATAGTCGAGTTCCCATTGTAAATACGAACTGTTGCCCGGCGGATCCGGCAGTCTGACTTCCGTAAATCGGGTGCCGTGGTCAATATTGGTAAACGTGGGCGTGAACCTCACAAACATATCCCATACATGAAGCAGCAGAAGAATCCTGTTGTTTGAAAGCGGGTAGAATCTGGAGAATGTGTTAACACTCAGCGGCAAACCCTGGGAACTGCCCGGACCAACATCGGACAATACCTTGCTCACAAGTTTGTCGGTGGGTGTCCTCCAGATGGTGTCCTTTACAAACACCATTTGCGACGAAACGCCGGTGTAAATCGCAAGCTGAAGGACACAAAACAGGATACTATTTCTGACGATGCGCATATTCACTCCTGAAGGCAATACGTGGCAGTCTAGGTAGTAAATGTTGTTATGAACGCCTTGACAACAATCCAATGCGCTGATTGGCGGCGCGGCAAACGAACCTACCTCATTTAAGCTCACATTCTACAACAGGAATAATCTCAGACTTCCCAAAGTGTGATTCAAGAATTCGTCCAGAAAAAATCACGAAACAATTAAAACCGGTGAACGGTTACTGCCGGGGAAGGTGCCGGGAGGCATATACAAGGTCAAACTGATCCGCACTTATTATATTAAACTTCACCACCTTGAGCAATTCCATATTTCTGCTCATCACACCACTGGCCTTCAACGTTCCGGACAGGGTGGGATGCGATTGTGAGTGCAGGCTCACAACCCACGCCAGCAAAGCTGTCGTACAGATGATGATTGTACGCATAGCGCCTACGCATGTCTCTTAATGGATGATGGTTAACGGTGCACTGCTGACTCCCGATTCGGTTTCGAGAACGACGTAATACGATCCGCTCAATACGATGCCGACATCGACAATGACCTCGGCCTCTGCACGGTTCAGATACCGTACCGCAGTCTGCTCCCTGCCCAGCACATCAACAAGGCGAATGCCCCTGATCCCCCGGGCAGCATCGATGCGCACGCTGAGATACTCATCGGCAGGATTCGGCGATATCCTGACTCCGGCATTGCCCTGAACCTCGCTAACCCCGGTACTGTGTGTTAGGGTATAGCGAATAAGACCTGATTCAGTGGCACTATCAGGACCCAGGGACCGCGGTTGATACCACCTGAAGTATGGAATGAAGATTTGTGAGTTCCCTGGACTAACGCGAGGACCATTAAAATAATTTTCTCCAGTGTCTAAAGACGATAAAGTGTCTGGAGATGACCTAAGAGGTTCAATCTTCAACAACGTCCATGTGTTTCCCCTGTCCGTTGTTAAGAAAAATGAGTACCTGCCGTACCACGATCCTCCGATAAGCGTATCCACTCGCGCCCCGAGACAAAGAAAATCCCGATCGCTGGGATGAAAACCAAGAGACCATAGGACCGCTTCGTTTGGACGTGGCCCGGGCCCGGTCCTCACACGAATGGTTGCTGAATCTGACTCCGGCCACACCTGCGAGGCAATCCTCTCCTGCCAGTCTAATGCGATCAGCTCATTGGTCAAGGCATTCACAAGCAAGAGGTCCCTGCCGACGCGGGCCTCTGATGTGTCACCAAGGCCCCAATCCGTTCTCCAGAGTCCGATTAACGTGAGGTAGGCATTTGCCACCTGGGTCCACGTTACCCCCATATCGTCGGAATAATAAGATTCCTCAGGAAGACCCACCTGCCAAAGATCATCTCCGTTAATGGTCACCCAGAGGCGTTCCGGCCGACCCCAGTCGAAATCGAACTGGATTCTGCGGCTGCCTCCCTGCGTATGCGCCGGAACGTTCAGCATACTCCACGGCTCATCGTCGCTGGGTCTGTAAAACAAAAAGTCAAACTCAAAACCCGGAAATGTGCCAGAGTTCCTAGTTCTCAAATAGGTTAATTCGGGATTGAGAGGATGCACATAGAACCCCCGTACGGATAAATCTGGTGGAACTCCACTGCTGTTAGGATAATTAACTGTAACATTCACACCGCCACGCCACAGGTATATCGCCGTAGGATATGGTTCAAAAGCACCGGCATACATCCCGAAGCCCGGAAATGGCATACCGGGGGCGTAACGACCAAAGAACAGGTGAAGCGAGGAGTCCCAGGAATCGCCCTTATCTGTAGAACGAAACACCAACATCGAATCGGAGTCTGCATCATCTGAGAAAAAAACCACGGTATCACCATTGGTTTGAAGGGCATTTATCTGCCTGAGGCTTGGCGGAAACCACCGGAAGAGGGTATCGACGCGGACCGTAACCTGTGCAGTGAGGTCCGTGCGCTGGCAGAACAGGCCGCAGATAAGCATGCAGGCTATCGCAAAAGATCGGCTCATGGTGCGTATCCTTACAGACGTGGGGTAGAACATGATTTGCGGTTATTGGTTACAGAGAGAAACGCGGCAGGGAGAGATATGCTGCCGGGGAAGTTGCCGGGAGGTATATGCTGCCTGGGAAGTTGCCGGGAGACATATGCTGCCGGGGAAGTTGCCGGGAGACACATGCAGCCTTGATCGATTCAACTGTCAATAAAACTGGAGAAGGTCACTACCCATCCTAGAGATATGCTTCTAGCTCACTCTCGCTCTGCAGGAGCACAGCACGGCCTTTAGAACCGTCGGGAGGTCCGACGATACCTGCCATTTCCAGCTCGTCTACAATGCGGGCAGCGCGTGCATAGCCGATTTTCAGTCTTCGCTGAAGTGTACTCACGCTAGCCTGCTGAAGCTGAATGAAAATGCGGGCAGCATCTTCAAAGAGAATGTCGCGGTCTCCACTACCTCCTGCCAAATCACTTCGCTTGGATTTGATGGAGGGCAGCATGTACGGTTGCGAATACCCGCGCTGCTTTCCAATGTGCTCGCAAATAGCCTCCACTTCCTCTGTGGATATGAAGGCATTCTGCATGCGGATTGGTTTGGGAGTATTCCCGGGAGCAAACAACATATCGCCGTTGCCGATAAGATGCTCGGCGCCAGATCCATCCAGGATTGTCCTTGAATCGATACGTGATGCAACCTGATAGGCGATGCGTGCAGGAAAATTGGCCTTGATGAGGCCAGTTACAACGTCGACGGACGGACGCTGCGTTGCAACAACGCAGTGAATGCCAACGGCGCGGGCAAGCTGCGCAAGCCGCACTATCGGATCTTCAACTTCTTTAGAAGCCGTCATCATAAGATCGGCAAGCTCGTCGATGATGACGACGATATATGGCATTGGTCGATGCGTGATGCCGCCTCGGTCTCTCAACGAACCGTCTTTTGCCTTCCGGTTGTAGTCGGAAATGTTACGCTGCCCGGCTGCCGCCAATATGCTGTATCTGCCTTGCATTTCCTCCACCACGCTCTTAAGAACGGTAACGGCATTTTGAGGTTCGGTGATAATGGTCTCATCAATGTCGGGACAAAGTGCAAGGAAATGATTTTTTAACGTTTTATACAATGTCATCTCAACACGTTTCGGATCGATGATCACGAACTTCAGATCGCGAGGATGCATTCTGTATAACAGAGACGCAATGATTGTGTTAATGCCAACGCTTTTGCCCTTGCCCGTTGCGCCGGCAATGAGTAGATGAGGCATCTTCGTCAGGTCGGTACAGTACACTTCGCCAACAACAGTCTTACCCATTGCGATAGGGAGCTTGACGTCGGGATTGTGATACTTGGGACTTTTAATAATCGAGCTAAACCGCACCACGGATGGGTGATGGTTCGGGATTTCTATGCCAACAGTACCTCGTCCGGGTATGGGTGCAATGATGCGGACGCCTTGTGCTTTCAGTGCAAGCGCAATATCGTCGGCAAGCGACTCGATTTGCGCAACCTTAACGCCGCTTGCAGGAACGAATTCATACTGTGTAACAACCGGACCAGGCTGAACGGTGAGATTTTCGATTCGCACACGAAACGTTTCCAGCTTTTCCTGAAGGATACGTGCATTCTCCTGAAGCTCATCGTCGTCTACGATACTTTCGTCAGGTATATCAATTAACAGCGAAGCCGGAGGCAATTTGTAAACAATATGCTCATCATATAGAGTAGAACTCGAAAGTTTCACCTCTTCTTCGGGGTGCGCAGATTCAACATTAATCGTTAGGGGGCGTGGTAATGCCCCCTCCGGAATTTCGACCGGTAGGGCATCATCCTCATCATCCTTAATAAACAGCGGCAGCTCCGGAACGTCGCCAGGTTCCGAAGGTCCTCTCACGCCAGGCATGTTTTCATCCGCAGCAGCACTGCGGACTGAATGGAGACGTTGCAGCCTCTCGCGGACGACGTCGGGGTCGAGTTTTTGTGCGCCTGGAGTTTGGCGTACAATTTTCACCGTCGGCGAAAGCGTATCCGACGAGTCTTCATCCTGAAGAATGATCTTTGGACGTATAACAGAATCGGGTGCCGCCGCTGCGTCTGCATCCGTGCGTGTCTTGTTTTGCGAAGCAAAGATGTTCCTGATGCGAGCTAAAGCCAGCTTGGAGAAAACAAAAACCGATCTCGGTTGAACATCGAAACCGAACACGACTACGAAACCCAGGGTAACTATCAGAATGAGAGATGTTCCTGCTGTACCAACGAACTGTGCAGATGTGCCGGCGATGAATTGTCCAATAGCTCCACAAAAAATTGCGTCTACCGAAGGAAAGATCAACTGTGCAGTTGAAAAAATAGCAGAAACAAGCACAGCCGTTCCAATGACTGCGATACTGCGTCGGGTAACAAGCGGAGTTATTTTTTGAAAGCGGAGAAGATCCCGTGCCCAGAACAGCATGAGTATTGGGAATGAGACCGACCACATTCCAACGGTAGCGCTATACATCCACTGAGACGCAACTGCACCTAAAAGACCCAGCCAGTTGTGTGTGGATTCAAAACGATTACGAAGTTCATTGTCGCCCCGGATAACGCCGAATATGTCTTTCATCGAAAGCTGAGCGTTGGCTTCGTCTTTAACAGTGTAAGAAACAAGAGCGATCAGAAGAAGAACTGCGAGCAATCCCAAAAGAAGGGCAGTGATGATTATCCTCTTCCGAATCGCATCGACGTTAGGTTCAGGTTTCCCTTGTTGGGCCGAAGATGCCCGTTCGCCTTGCCGATACACACCGCCCTCGTCCCGCTCGGTGGAGTGAACCGACTGGCCGTGAACGTTTCTTCGAATAGGTATATTATCCGATCGTTTTGACATGCTGCGCCGAAATTTATGGATATTTTCACGGCATTATGCAGGTTGATCCACACCGATTTTTAGTTGTTGCCGGACCGTGCGTTGTTGAATCGGCAGAATTGTTGAAGACTGTTGCTGCACATTTGGTTAAGGAATGCAATAGCAGACCGATACAACTTGTGTTCAAATCGTCGTACAGGAAAGCCAACCGCACCAGCGCATATTCGTTTCAAGGAATCGGCGATGAGCTTGCTTTAAAAGCATTGCAAGAAGTTCGCACTGAATTCGGAATTCCCATACTCACCGACATACACTCCGATAGGGAAGCTGCAATTGCTGCCGAGTACGTGGACGTTCTTCAGATTCCAGCGTTCCTTAGCAGGCAGACGTCGTTGCTCGAAGCGGCTGCTGTTACAGGTAGAGTCGTCAACATTAAAAAAGCGCAGTTTATGGCGCCTGAAGATGTTATCAAGGCAGCGGGAAAAGTTGTCGAAGCCGGCAACGATAATATCTGGCTTACGGAACGCGGTACAAGTTTCGGATACCATGATCTTGTTGTTGACTTTCGCGGAATCGTTACAATGAAGAAGTCGGGATTCCCCGTGCTGTTTGATGCTACGCATTCGGTGCAGCGTCCGTCAATCGGAGGTGAATCGGGTGGGCAGCCGGAGTTCGCACCAGCGCTTGCTCGTGCTGCCGTGGCTGTCGGCGTAGATGGCCTCTTCTTTGAAACACATCCCGATCCTGCAACCGCGCTGTCCGATGCGGCTACGCAGCTTCCGCTAACAGATGTCGGAGCGTTTCTTGATGGCGCGTTGCGCCATTGGAGACCCTAATGAAAGTTGCCCAGCTCCTTATATTAACATTAATTACTATTGGCTGTACGCCGCAGGATCCAATCCAGCGAGCATCCGAAGACCCGTTTCTCACAGCCCCCTTGCATCTATCGTTCAACGTAAGAGTGTTGTTTACAGATTCTGCCCGTACGAAGGCAGTGCTCAACGCCGGAGAGGCAAAGGTGTTCGAAGACAGGAAGCAAACGCTGCTGGGTAACCACGTGCATATCGAGTTTTTCGATAAGAACACTCAGAGAAGGGTTGCAGAGTTAGATTCCGACAGCGCCGAAATTGATGACCGCACAAAGAATATGGTAGCCATCGGTAACGTGCGTGTTTGGTCGGATTCATCGCGCACACTTTTGAATACAACTCGATTGCTATGGGATGAGGAAACACAGCGCATTAGTACAAATGAAATTGTTCACATTGTAACTCCAAGCGAAACCATTGATGGTAAGGGGCTTGAATCCGATCAGTTCCTTTCCTCATACAGAATCTTCAAGGTCAGAGGAGTGCACAGACAATGAGGCACTATTGTATTGTCGGAAATCACAAAATGAATGTCTCGGAATATGAGCATTCGTTGGAACCAGAGCGTAAAAAGAGATTTGTAAACACGATGACGAAAGCGGTACGCGAAGGGCATACCATTGTGCTCTGCCCGACGTCCGTACGCATCGAACACATCGCTGATGTTGTGAATGGAACAGGTGTTGCATTAGGAGCTCAGAATTGTCACTGGGAAAATTCAGGAGCATACACCGGAGAGGTTTCGCCTTCGATGCTGGCTGAAATGGGATGTACTTGGGTGATTGTTGGACATTCGGAACGCAGGCGAGACCAATGCGAAACGGATGAACTCATCGGCAGGAAAGCTTCGGCTGCACTAACGAATGGATTGCGTCCGATTATCTGTATCGGTGAATCAATTGAACAACGGCGGCGTGGGAAAACGATAGATGTGCTCAACAAGCAGATTGATGGCATACTTTCGGCATGCGGCCGGCTAGTGTTTGATGCATCGGTAATCGCGTACGAGCCAGTGTGGGCTATCGGGACAGGACTGTCGGCCACGACGGAGCAGATTGAGGAAGCACATCTTGCAATTCGAGAGAGCTGTCGGGAAAGGGGCATCCTCGACACGCCAATATTGTATGGCGGCAGTGTATCGGCCGACAATTCCGATGAGATTCTGTCTTGTCAGCATGTTAGCGGTGCACTCGTTGGCGGTGCATCACTCTCCTCCGATAATTTTAGTTCAATCGTAGAATCAGCGATACGCTGTGCGAATGCATGAGGCTGACAATTGCAAACATGCTCACGGTTTCGCGTCTGTTCATAGCACCGATGTTTCTGGCATTTATCCTTACAGAGACTGCATTCGGGATGTCTGCTGCAGTGGTCTTGTTTTTTATTGGAGCGCTTACTGATTGGTTCGATGGTTATTTGGCTCGCAAGTATGGCGAAGAATCGGAGCTCGGGAAGTTTCTCGATCCGTTAGCAGATAAGGTGCTAACGTCGACTGCCTTCGTGTCGTTTTACATCGTGGACCTCATGCCACTATGGATGCTCGTAGTTATTGTGCTCAGAGATTTCGGTACAACGGCAATGCGCAGTTTTGCAGAGGAAAAGGGGCGGCATATCGTAACGTCGCGCAATGCCAAGGTTAAAACGTTCATTCAAATGGTCTTTATTTCCTATGCACTGTTTCTGATGTGGCTTTCAAAAACGTGGACTGACGTGGGGATTATGCATAGTGCCAATGAACTCTTATATTCATCTTCGACATACTATATTTTGCTTGGTATAACTTTATTTACATTATGGACAGCGGTAGAATACGTATTTACAAATCCGTACCTTTTCAAACGATTGATCAAGTAACTCACCAGGGAACCATGTCAAATTCATTTGCCCGCATGTTGGCTACACTTTTTGGTATTGGCAAGCTGCCCATCATGCCCGGAACATGGTGCAGCGCAATTGTTGCAGTGCCGGCATTATTTACAACCAACAGTGTTGTTGCTCAATATGTTTACGTTGCTGCATCCGTCATTTTTCTGTTGTTGGGTTTGTGGAGCATTCCAAAGGTTCAGCCCCAACTCGGCACAGATCCTAAAAGTGTGGTTATCGACGAAGCTGCGGGGATGGCACTGATCCTTGCAACGCCGTATGCCTATTTCGGTCCCGGATGGTGGGCGTCGAGTGTGTTAATCTTCAGAGTGTACGACGTGGTAAAGCCATATCCAATCAACAAAATCAACGATCGTACTGAGGGTTGGAGCGTTGTTGCCGACGACATGCTTGCATCGGTATTTACAATCCTGACGTTAGCAGTGTTGTTCCCTGCTTTCAATATTGCGATGCTTGCTTTCCTCTGAAAACCCTATTAAATGGGTCATTGTGGATAAGTACCCCTTGCGAACCCCTATAAACACTGGATATTTTCGCTTCGAACAATCTTTTTTATACACTTTCAACGGAGTTGTCAATGAACAAGGCTGAACTGATCGAAGCCATTGCTTCAGGAGCCAACCTCAGTAAAACTCAGGCGGACTCAGCACTGAATGCTACGATCATGGCGATCAAGGGCGAGATGTCTAAAGGCAATAGCGTCGCGCTTATTGGTTTCGGTACGTTCAACGTTGGTAAGCGCGCTGCTCGCATGGGCCGCAATCCAGCTACCAACAAGCCGATCAAGATTTCAGCTCGCAAGGTGGCTAAGTTTTCTGCCGGTAGTGAGCTGAAGGCAATCGTTAACGGAGAGAAGAAAGTAACTGCAAAGAAACCTGCAGTGAAGAAGGCTGCAGCAAAGAAGAAGAAGAAGTGACGGTTGCGTTGATCGAAAGCCCGCCATCAGCGGGCTTTTTTTTCATGTAGTCTCAACATCCGAAATGATGAAGTAATTTTGTGAAGATGGAAATGAGTCAACTTGTGTCGACGGCGGAATTATCCAACGAAGACCTATTTGAAATTCTCAATGAGACTCGTTCCTTCGTTTCCACTCTCGATGCTGGCGAACCTGCCGCTCAGTCGCTGGCACACCGACACATCGTCGTCGCCTTTTTTGAACCTTCCACTCGTACACGACTTTCGTTTCAGCTCGCTGCTCAGCGTCTTGGCGCCACCACAATCGTTTTTCAACCAGAAGGCAGCAGCCTCGAAAAAGGTGAGTCGTACGAGAACACCCTTGCTACGCTAGATGCAATGCGTTTCGATGCTACGGTAGTGCGGCACTCTCGCGATGGCGCTGTTGCTTATGCAGCATCCTTGCTTCACACACCCGTTATCAACGCAGGTGAGGGACGAACAAGCCATCCAACGCAAGGCTTGCTGGATGCTTCGGCATTGCTTGAACGATTCGGCAGTTTGCGAGGAATAAAAATATGTCTGGTTGGCGACGTCGAACATTCGCGCGTTGCACGCTCTCAGGTTGATGTATGTGCGAGGTTGGGCGCTGAATTTGGGCTGTGTGCGCCGTATCACTTTTTTCCCAACGAGGCCAACGACATATTTGCGACAATGCAGCGGTTTGACTCAATCGACGACGCAATGGAGTGGGCCGACGTGATGAGCATGCTACGCATACAACGCGAGAGAATTGCTGCTGAGGCATTTCCAAATCCGTTGGAATACGCTAAGGATTATGCTTTAAATATCGATCGGTTGAAACGGTATCCTGACCTTGCAGTTATCCATCCGGGTCCGGTGAACATCGGAACTGAACTCGACCAGGCCGTTGTTGATTCCGATAATTCTCTCATAAACAGACAAGTCACACATGGCGTTGCAGTTCGCATGGCTGTGCTGCAGCGCGTCCTAGGTCCGATGCAATGACAATTACTTCGTGTAATGCCGCGCAGAACTGACATACACACAATCCTTGTGATAGGCTCTGGGCCGATCATAATTGGTCAGGCTTGTGAATTCGATTACTCGGGAACACAAGCCTGTAGAGTGCTCAGGCAAGAGGGGTTCCGTGTTGTTCTTGTCAACTCAAATCCGGCGACCATCATGACTGATCCCGACGTTGCCGATGCTACCTACATCGAGCCTATTACGCCGGAATACATCGAACACGTTATCGTCAAGGAGCGTCCCGAAGCAATCCTTCCAACCATGGGCGGACAGGTTGCCCTGAATGTTACCGTTGCACTACACGAACGCGGCATTCTAAACAAGTATAACGTGCAGTTGATCGGCTCTCAGATTGAATCGATTCAAATGGCAGAGGACAGAGAGCTGTTCATGGAAGCCATGCAGCGGATTGGATTGGAAATGCCTCGAGGCGGATTCGTGCACGACGAAGAGGGGGGCCTGGCAATGATTGAGCATGTGGGCTTTCCTACAATCATTCGCCCATCGTACACTCTCGGAGGAACTGGAGGGGGCATTGCATACAATATCGAAGAATTCAAGGAACTGCTCCGGTCTGGCTTGGTTGCTAGTCCTATAGGTCGTGCGCTGGTAGAAGAAAGCGTTATAGGATGGAAAGAGTTTGAACTTGAAGTAATGCGCGACACAAAGGACAACGTTGTTATCGTCTGCTCCATCGAAAACGTCGATCCCATGGGTGTGCACACCGGCGACTCCATAACTGTTGCCCCGGCACAGACGCTTACGGATAGGGAGTATCAGCGAATGCGCGATGCAGCTCTGAAAATTATCCGAGAGATTGGAGTCGAAACTGGCGGATCGAATATTCAGTTTGCAATCAATCCTGCAAACGGTCGAATCGTTGTGATTGAAATGAACCCAAGAGTTTCCAGAAGTTCTGCTCTTGCATCGAAAGCCACAGGATTCCCAATCGCTAAGATTGCAGCGAAGCTGGCCGTTGGTTATACACTCGACGAGATTGTAAACGATATTACAAAGAAGACGCCAGCGTGCTTTGAACCATCCATCGATTACGTGGTTGTAAAAGTTCCCAGATGGGATTTTGAAAAATTTAAAGAGTCCGACAACACACTCGGCGTTCAGATGAAGTCAGTGGGCGAGGGTATGGCTTTTGGAAGGACGTACAAGGAAGCGCTTCAGAAAGCCCTGCGGTCGATGGAGCAGGGAAGGTATGGATTCGGGTTCGACAAACCTGAATATCGGAACCTTGAGATTCCATCGGAGGCCGACCTCGTGCCCTTGCGATCTACCCTGCGTGTTAGAACTGCTAACTCTATTTACGATCTCTGCGATGCGCTGCGGTATGGTCTTTCCACGAGCGACATACACCAACTTACCAGGTACGATCCGTGGTTCATAGAGCAATGCAGGGATATTGTTGAATATGCATCTGAATGCATTGCAGAAAGCGATGACGGCAAGATGTTGTCCGATGTAGGACACGGCCGCATGCTGAAACTGAAGACCTATGGATTCAGCGATGTTCAGATTGCGCTGTTGTATAACGATACAGAATCTGCGGTGAGGGCGCGGCGCAAGGAGCTTGGCATTGTTCCCGATTACAAGACCGTTGATACATGTGCTGCAGAATTTGAATCTGAAACGCCATATCACTATTCAACCTATTCGTCGGAAACCGAAGCATCGTCGAGCCCTGCCAAGAAAGTGATTATTCTGGGAAGCGGACCCAACAGGATTGGTCAGGGTATTGAATTTGACTACTGCTGTGTCCAGGGTGTCTTCGCCATTAAGGCGCTCGGCTACGAAGCAATCATGATCAACTGTAACCCCGAAACAGTTTCGACAGATTACGATACAACAAGCAAATTATATTTCGAACCGCTCACATTCGAAGACGTGATGAATGTAATTGATGTGGAGCAGCCGGAGGGCGTGATAGTTACGTTCGGAGGGCAGACACCTCTGAAGCTGGCGCAGCGGATTGCCGATGCAGGTGTGAGGCTTCTTGGTACGTCGCCCGATGGGATAGACCTTGCAGAAGACAGAAAGAGATTTGGAGACCTTATCGGACAGCTTGGCATTCCCTGCCCATCCTGGGGTACTGCTCTGAACGTCGAAGACGCCATCGCCGCCGCCGACCGGATAGGATACCCTGTATTGGTTCGGCCTTCGTACGTGTTGGGCGGCAGAGCCATGCAGATTTGTTATCGTGAAGAATCTTTGCGGTCATACACTGAACAGGCGCTGGCTCAGGATCGGTCTCGTCATATATTAATTGATCATTTTCTTGAGCATGCTATTGAGTTTGACGTCGACGCAGTTTCGGACGGTGAAACAACGCTCATTGGGGGCATCATGCAGCACATCGAAGAGGCGGGAGTGCATTCCGGCGATTCATCGTGTGTTCTGCCCCCTTATAACGCATCAGATAGTGTGATTGAGACGATGGTCAGCTATACTGTAAAGCTGGCCAGGGCGCTGCACGTTATTGGGCTGCTGAATATTCAGTTTGCAGTTCAAAATGGATTTGTCTATGTGTTGGAAGTAAACCCACGTGCCTCGCGAACTGTGCCATTTGTTTCGAAGGCAACAGGAACAAAGCTTGCTCAGATTGCAACCCGTGTGCAGTTGGGCGAGAAACTTTCAACGATGAACATCCGGAATTTCAACACATCGATGAAGAGGGTTGCTATCAAAGAGTCGGTTTTCCCTTTTACCAAATTCCCTAAGGCAAGCGTTTTTCTTGGTCCCGAGATGCGATCTACAGGCGAAGTCATGGGTATGGATTCCACCTTTGGCAGAGCCATCGTGAAGTCGCACATTTCAGCAGGTAATACACTGCCCCTTTCAGGAAATGTATTTATATCGCTCAGCACTCACGATAAGAATCAGCATGCTGCCGATATTGCAAGGGGCTATGTAGATCTTGGATTTGAAATTGTTGCCACGAGTGGGACGGCTGAATTTTTAAAACACCATAGCATCGAAGCAGCAAAAGTTTTAAAACATTATGAAGGACGTCCCAGCATCATCGATCAAATTGCCGACGGACAGGTTCAGTTGGTGATTAACACTCCACTTGGTGAAAGTGCAAGGTACGACGAAGCCATCATGGGCCGAACAGCAATGAAGTATAAGGTGCCATTCTTTACCACACTGGAAGCCGCCGAAGCATCGCTGTCTGGGATAAAGGCTTTGCGGAGTGAGCAATTTTCGTCGACGTCTCTGCAAGATCATTATGCGCAAAGCCTCGACGTCTGAACACATCTGGACGGTATTGGAAATAATTCGGTGGGGAGTGGAATACTTTAAAGCAAAGGACATCGATTCCCCCAGATTAACAATTGAACTGATGCTATGCTCAGTATTGGGAGTGTCGAGAATATCACTTTACACACAGTTCGACCGCCCCTTACTCCGCGATGAGCTCGACCAGCTTCGATCATTTGTTGAGAGGCGTGTAAAGCGCGAACCTCTTCAATACATTCTTGGTGAAGCCTTTTTTTTTGGATTGAAATTCAGTGTAGATCGGCGTGTGCTCATCCCAAGACCTGAGACTGAGATTTTGGTAGACCGCGCAATACGCTGGTGCAAGACATACGAATCAACGGAGTTGAAATGCCTTGATGTTGGCACCGGCAGTGGCTGCATACCAATAGCGGTTGCACACCACGCATTGAACACGCAGTGGCTGTGTATTGACGATGACCAAGCTTCGTTGGACTTGGCAGCAGTTAATGCGGAAAGCCACGGCTTCAGCAGTCGTATTCAATTTCGGTTGATGAATTTCCGAGAAGAGATACCTGGCAACAAGTTTGGTCTCATCACAATGAATCCACCCTACATAGCGCCAACTGAAATCACCAACCTCGAGGACGAGGTGAAAATGTATGAGCCTCTGAGAGCATTAACTGACGACAGCGACGGACTTCACTTTTATCGGAGGATGGCCGACGTTGCAAATGATCTACTTTCAAAAAACGGAATGATCCTGGTTGAAGTTGGCTATAATCAGTCCTCGTCGGTTGTAGAACTCTTCGAGGATTCTGGGTTTTCGACATCGGTCGTCGCAGATCTATCCGGCTTACAGCGTGTTGTTTGTATCGAACGTCGATAGATTATTATGTGATAACACCACACGAATCACAACCCCGTCTTGCCACAGAATTTTCGTAGTTTCGGCGTCCGATTTGGGATCGCGGGTTGGATGGAAGGGAATTTGAATATGTCCAGGAACGAGCAAATCAGTGTTTCTGAGAGTGAACAAATCGTGCAGATTACATTGTCGGGCCAGTTTGTTGGCGGTGAAGAAACAGCTGCCGTTCGTGCAGCATTACTGGAGTTTAGGAACGACGGACGCGACATAATGATTGATATGAGCAAGGTTTCATACGTGAATTCATCGTTTTTGGGAACGCTGCTTGCGGGTCAGACCGCCCTCTCGCGAGTTGGCGGTCGAATCGTGGTTTCCGGGTTAAACGAATCCTTAAAACGGGTTTTTACAACCACTCAGCTCGACAGACTCATCAGCATACACGAATCGGCGGAGAAGGCGATTGCCGCATTGCTGCCGGATACTAAGAAAATGTAGGATAATTGAAACGAACAACAACTGAATTGTGATTTAACGAGGTACTTCATGAAGAACTGGACGAATACAATCATCATTGTCTTATGCCTTGTGGCAGCCTATCTGTTTTTCTACCTGGTTTTAGGAAATTCGGGTAACTTCACCGACCCCAAAACCGGAGCTGTGGAAATGCACAATCCACAAAATGCTCTTGGTATGATTTACACGGGTGGGCCGCTGGTTGGCTTGCTCCTCGGATGTGTCTTAATGGCCCTGACGTATACAGTTGAGCGATTCCTATCGATCAAGAAGGCCCAGGGTACTTCCGACATGCACGAGTTAGGCAAGAATGTGATTGAGAAAGTCGAAGCTGGTGATTTTAACGGAGCCCTTAAAAAATGCGACGATCACCACGGAAGCCTTGCCAACGTTCTTAAGAATGCGATTGAGCGCTTCCAGGCAGTTCAGCGCGATGCAGCGTTAAATCAAGACCAAAAACTTTCAGATATCCAACGATCGATTGATGAAAGTATGAACCTCGAAACTCCGCTTCTGGAACGAAATATGGTGATTCTCTCCACAGTTGCCTCCATATCAACCATGATTGGACTGTTGGGAACAACTATTGGAATGATTCGTGCCTTCGGTGCGCTCGGTGCTGGCGGTACGGTTTCAGCACAATCGCTGTCAATCGGTATTTCGGAGGCTTTGTACAACACTGCCGGCGGACTAGCTGCCGCAATCATCTCCATTGTAGCCTACAACTTCTTTACAACGAAGGTCGACACCTTTGTGTACGTGATGGACGAAACTATTCTCGATCTGATGGAAACTTTTAAGATTAAGGTAGCTGCCAAGAGTTAACCGTTTTACAAAAAAAAAATCACATGTCAAAGGTTAAGAAAAAACGGCTTGGTTTTGTGTTGGACATGACTCCACTCGTCGACATCACATTTCTGCTCCTGACGTTTTTCATGTTCACGGCGAAATTCAGGAGCGAAGCGGAAAGTCAGCAGAAATTTGTTATCAAGCGTCCCCGAACACAAGTCGACACATCGAAGCTTCCCGAAAAGGATCTTGTGATGATAAAAATCGGTATAGACACTGTCAGACTCGATACGGCCTACTATATCTCCATGATCAACGAAAAGGATGTTGCAGAATTTGCCAGGCAAATGATGGCACTAAACTTTCCGAACGCAACAGACCGTACGGCGCTGTTCAAAATCACGGACAGCTTGTGGCTTGGGAAGGCTATCGAACATACACGCGGCATTAATCCCAGGGCTGTGTATGCCATTGACGCCGACCGACGACTGCCATACCGATGGGTTGAGACGGCAATCAATGAAATGCGCAAAAGACGAGCAACATCATTCCGGTTTGTAACCGATAAGAAACAATAACGCTCTGAGCAAGAAACAACGAACGGAGATACCATGGCAGGCGGCGGTGAAGCATTAGGCGGCAGTAAAACCCCGAGAAGAGGTAAAACTGGAAAACGAAAGGCCAAGAAACGGGTCGGTTTTCGCCTTGATATGACGCCGTTGGTAGATATTACCTTCTTGCTGTTAACGTTCTTCATGCTCACTACATCAATGATTACTCCTCAGACTATGGAGATGAGCGTGCCTCCCGAGATGGATGTGCAGATTGAAGTTCGCGAGTCTGAATTGCTTACAATTCGCGTGCGAAGCGATGGTAAGGTATTTGTAAATATGGGTCTCGATGCTCCCAGCCTGGTAACAATGAAGGAATTGAGAAAGATCGTCATTGATCAAAATATTGCGTTGAAAAACAGATGCATTGTAACCCTAAAAGCCTCAGGCAATGCGTCATACGGGTTAGTCGTCGAAATCCTTGATGAACTCAATGCCGCCGAGCCATACATCATCGAAGGATTGAAGCGAGACGGTATCAATGAACGAAAACGAAAATTTACGGTTGCTCCATATACTCCTGACGATGACAAGGAGGTTGTAGCATTATGAACACGACGTTAACTGCGTTAGCAGCACCCACTGGATATGGCCCCTCTGAATTCAAGCTCATCATTGAGCGCAACACCAGACGAGCGTATTCTGTTACATTAATCCTTTTGTTATTTCTGGCTGTATACAGCTTTCTCAGACCGTTGATTGAAGGCTGGTTATTTCCCGGTCCGAAGATTGTTAAAGTACTCGTAACCAAAGTTTCATTAGATGCGCTTCCACCGCCCCCTTCACAAAATGAGGAAGCGCCTCCACCGCCTCCACCAACACCTATACCGCCTGTAACCGGCCCGGCTGCGCGTGCAGGGTCGCCAGTTGCAATCCCCGATGCTTTGTTGGCAGAAGACCTGAAGGATTTTGCAAATACAGATGAAATAGACAAGGCTTCTGCAGTCGGAGGTGGTAATGATTTAGATTTTGCATCGAATATTGGCGAAGGCGTAAACATCAGCGCGCGTGAAGAAGATCCGGGCATTGATGAGTTTGTATCCGTCGAGAGGGACCCGAAGTTCGACGAAGAGGCGCTGTGGCGTCGGGTAAAATATCCGGAAATGGCCCGCCGTAACGGTATCGAAGGAACGGTGTTAGTCGGCGCCTTAGTGGGCAAGGATGGGAAGATAGAAAAGGTTAAGATACTCGATAGTGACAACGAGATTTTGAATTCTGCCGCCGAGAAGGCTGTAAAGGAAACCGTGTGCACTCCTGCAATTCAGAATGGAAATCCTGTTAAGGTGTGGCTGAGAATTCCGATCAGGTTCCGATTGAAATAGTGAATGGGTATTGTCAACGTTGTATTCAGACTTCTCGTTGTACTGACAGGCATACTCATCTCAATTGGATTTACGCCCTTCGATACACTTGAGTCGCCCCTCCACGAGATTTTTGGAACAGTCGTCGTCTTGTTTGGCGTCTATAGGCTTGTGGCATATTTATCAGTTATGCGCAGGAATAAACAATGAGACTCCGGACAGCGTTTTCGATCGTAGCATCCTCTCTTTTCGTGTATGCCTGCGCTCAAGAGACAACAACAGACAATAAGCCATCAGAAACTGCAATCCGTGGATCCGTTGAAATTCTTTGCGATGAACAGATCGTTGATCTGATGGGTCCAAGTAAGATTCTTTACGATAGCGTCCATCCAGATGCCCATGTGACGCTGACTCCAATCAATGCACTCGACGCGGCAGACGCCCTTATCCGCCACGATGCCCGTGCAATTGTTATCGGCCGCGACTGGATTCCCGAGGAGGATACAATCATAAAAAATGATAAGGGGCTCGAAGGATATCCACGCAGTATGGTAGCCCGTGACGCATTAGTATTTTTTGCATCGAAAAAATTTCCTTACGACACGATGCATGCCGATAACCTTAACAGCTATATCGCATCAGGAACATTTAATTCCAAAGCGTATCCTAAACTGAAAAAACCACCTGTTCTCATCGTCCCCGGATCAAATTCGAGTATTTACGGCAACGTTGTAAATATGATTTGCAAGGGAAAGCCTCCTGCAAAGGGAATTATTACATCGCTCGGTAACCGTGAAGCAACCATGCGAAGAGTCGGTTCCGACCCTGGCGTGATTGGGATTGGGCTGCTTTCGCAGTTTATTAGGGACACAACCGTCAAGCTCATCAGGCTTAGTTATACGGATTCTAACGGTGTTTACGAAACTCCCAAGCCCGTTCATGCCAGCTACATCGTGATGGGGAAGTATCCATATCCAGTGCCGATATACATCGTTCTCCGAGAGAACGTTGGACAGTATAGTCTGCCTTCTGGGTACCTGCTCTATGTAGCACGCGATGGGAAGGCGCAGCGGACGTTTCTCGATGCAGGAATTGAACCTGGTTATGCAAAGATTGAATTGATCACCGAAGACTGAATCATGAATATCAAGCGAATTATCATTGTCCTGTTAGTGCTTCTGCCTGCGTCTGTCTATTCTCAAAGCCTCGACGCAGCCAAAAGTCTTGTAGAAGAAGGCGACTACCTAGCGGCTGCATCTCAGATACGTCTGGCTCTAATCGAGCAGCCAAAAAACGCCGAGGTGCTGTATTACGCTACCAGGATTTTCTCTGAAATAGAATTGCACGAAGAAGCAGTGATGTATGGCAGCCGCATGTATGCCGAAGAGAACGATATTCCTGAATATGTTCAAGCATTTGCTTTTGCATTAACGCGTGCAGGACAGCCACTCGAAGCCATTACGGTGCTTCGGCGCCTACAGAAAAAATCTGATGATGTGCGCACGTCTCTGTTGTTGGTTAACGCTTTGTCCGATGCCGACTCACTAAATCAAGCCGAACTCGTAGCCACAACGGCTAAAAAGAAATTTCCCAATAGCGCCGATGCCTACTTTGCACTTGGCATCCTGTATTTCAAGTATAAACCGCAGCCGGTATTAGAGTTGGCAGTTCAAAATCTCGAAGAAGCCATAAAACTTAATGACAAACTTGTGCTGGCGCACTTCGTGCTTGCACAGAGCTATTGGAAGATGGCAAATAAAGAGTCTGATGCAGATCTTGCCAATGCATTATTTAAACGGTCGCTTCTGGAATGGAACAAGGTTACACAGCTCGATTCTTTAAATGCGAGAGCCTGGTTTGAACAGGGAAAGATTTTCTTTCTTGCTGAAAAGTGGAACGACGCAGTTGTTGCACTTCTTAAATATCGTGAGCTTCGTCCGGTAGGTACCGGCGACGCAATCGCATCGTGGTATTTGGGAAGTGCATATTACCGTCTCAACAGATGCGATTCGGCACAGATCCACCTCGACGATGCATCACGATTGATTGATTCCCTGCGAACACCGGCATCGTTACAGCTTGCCAAGTGTAAGTTCCTTTCGAAGGATTGGGTAGGTGCTTCCCACACCTATGGTACTGCGCTGGCCGGAGGAAAGTCAATGAAGGATTGGGAAAACATCAATGTATGGTACTACGGCGCTTCACTCGTTCTTTCGGGAGATACTACGCGTGGGATAGAAGTTATGGATGAAGCAGCAGTCAGAGATCCAAAACAGTGCGGACTCATGTTTAGATATGGTTTACTACTGCAGCAAAAAAATAAAAATGCTCGCTCAACGGAAATCTTCCGTCAGCGGCTTGCCAACTGCCAGGATTCCCTTGACACACGGATTCATTTCCTGATAGGAAATAATTTTTTTGCCGACAGTTTAGTAGATAGCGCCATCGCAGAATATGAAACAGCCCTGAAGGGCGATCCTGGAAATGGCATCTTTTTAGTGCGGCTTGCCGAAACTTTTGCATCAATGGGCAACGTTACCAAAGCCCGTGAACTCTACCATCAGGTAGTTATTGCCGGATCTGATTCATCGGCTGAAGAACACGAAAAACGGACAGCCATTTCGGCCATTCTAAAGCTGAATGCGCTTGATATGGAATTAAAGGATTGGGCTGCGATTGTTAATCGTTCAAAGTCAAGCCTCACGCTCGATCCAAAAAATAAATGGTTACTGCTGTACATCGCCTTTGGATACCAGGGAATGGGTAAAACCGACGATGCCTGCAAATACTATAAGGAAGTACTCAAGATCGATCCGCAGAATGATTCGGCACAGAAGAACAGCAAGGCACTAAGCTGCCCCTAGTTCATGCACCAACTCATCCTCTGATTTTCCATATATTTGCGGTCTTGTGGAACGGATCTCGCATCGTTACCCTGCTATTTCAGTTCCAGTTCGCGGGCTTATGAATGGCCCAAGAAGATTCGAACTGAAGGTTCCAGCTAAGACAATTCCGGACATTGTTCCGGAATATGTCGGTGATCTGGTAATCAGCGGTCAGGTGGTTCGAGTCGGACAGCGATATCGCGTCAACGTGGATGTGTTAGGCGTAGCCCGCCTAATCTGCGACCGATCGCTGGAGGAGTTCGATGAGCCGGTTCGGATTCATGTTGATTGCGAGTTTGTTGTTGATGCCGAAATGGCGTTGCAACAGCTCGGACAGCTTGTTGATCCGGAAGATGTGCATGGGTTGATGCCAGACGCAACAGAGATAGACGTAACAGACGAAGTGCGCCAGGAATTGGCACTCGCTTTACCGATGCGACGGGTTGCTCCACAATACAGAAACATGGAACTGAACCAGCTCTATCCCCTCGATAAAGACGGTTCTGACACTGTGGATGAACGCTGGGCAGCATTGAAGAAATTGAAATAGAATAGTAAAGAAAGGTAGGAACCGGCTATGCCGAACCCAAAACGACGACATTCAAAATCTCGCGGCGCTAAGCGCAGAACGCATTATAAAGCTTCAGTACCGGCAATCGTTACCTGTCCGAACTGCGGCTCGGCAAAGCAACCGCATATTGTTTGCCATTCCTGCGGCTATTATAACGGCCGAAAAATTCTCGTAATAGATTAATCATCAACCGAGTTGACGTGTCAGCTTCGTCACAGGCGTCGCCCCGAGTGCGCGTGGCAATCGACGCGATGGGTGGAGACTATGCCCCTGCCTATGAGGTTGCCGGAACATTCGAGGCTCTGAAGCATCTCGGTGAGTCGGCAGAAATTATTCTCGTAGGACGTGAGGACGATATCAGGCGAGAATTGGAGCGCCATAATAAAAGCGAGCTCATCCGCGTTGTACACGCCTCCGATGTTGTTGGTATGGCCGATGAACCATCGGCGATTGTAAAAAATCGGAAGGAATCTTCGCTGTACGTTGGTGTCGATATGATGAAAAGGGGCGAGGTAGACGCATTCGTGTCGGCTGGTAACACTGGTGCAGTGATGGCAACTTCTACAATGGTATGCGGGCGGATTTCCGGTGTAAGCAGACCAACTATTGGATCGTTCTTTCCTACAGCTACCAACAAACCAACGCTCGTGGTTGATGTTGGCGCAAACGTCGACAGTAAACCCCGGTTTCTTTACGATTATGCCCTTATGGGAGAAGTCTATTCAAGGACGATGCTCAATATATCGTCGCCAACGGTAGGTTTATTGAATGTTGGCGAAGAAGAAGGTAAAGGAACTGAGAATGTACGTGAAGCCTATGCCATGCTTCGAAAAGCTCCTATACGGTTTGTTGGGAACGTAGAGGGGCGCGACATCCTGTCTGGAACAGTCGACGTTGTAGTTTGTGATGGCTTCGAAGGAAATATTATTCTCAAGTTTGCCGAGAGCGTCATTGGTTTTTTGCGGGCACGGTTCAAACTGTTTGCTTCTCGAAGCGTTGCTCATGGAATCACAATTTCATTATTCAAGCCTGTTCTTAGGGCCGTCCTTCGAGGAATGGACTATCAGGATTATGGCGGAGTGCCACTGCTTGGAGTCAACGGAGTTGTCATCATCGGTCATGGTGCATCAACACCAAAGGCACTTGGCAACATGGTCATTCGAGCCGTCGAGATGGTACAGCGAGATGTAAATGGTCAAATCGAACGGGCGCTAAAGCAGCCCGAAGAATCACAGTCAATCAGATAATGAGAGCTACAATAACTGCAATTGCACACCATGTGCCGGAAGCCGTATTTGATAACCACTGGTTTGAATCCAGGTTAGACACCACAGATGAATGGATACAATCCCGAACAGGGATTCGCGAACGACATTTTGCTTTCGAAGGCGGACTGTCCGACATTCTGGTTCCTTCTGCTCTCGAAGCACTCTCGAGACGCGGCCTGAGGCCAGAAGACGTTGAACTCATCATTGTTGCAACTGTTACGGGTGATAGAGTATTTCCTTCTACTGCGTCGATCATTCAGAATAAAATCGGCGCTGTTAACGCCTGGGGATTTGATTTAGCCGGAGCATGCTCTGGATTTCTCTATGCCTTGATTACTGCTGCTAAGATGGTCGAATCTGGTACGATAAAAAATGTACTGCTGTGCTCAGGCGATAAAATGAGTGCGATTACAAATTTCGAAGACAGATCTACATGCGTGCTGTTCGGTGATGGCGGCGGCTGCCTTGTGATAGAACCTACGGACGACAACTCAATTGGAATCATTGATTATGTTTTGAAGATGGATGGCAGGGGAGAGCCGCATTTGCACCAAAAAGCCGGAGGCAGCCTACGTCCGCCTTCGATAGAAACTGTTACCAATAGAGAGCATTTTGTTTACCAAGATGGGAAAACGGTGTTTAAGTCAGCCGTGATTGGCATGGCCGATGCATCGCACGAGATTATGGTGCGCAACGGACTCGAAGCCAAGGACATTGCGTGGCTGATACCACATCAGGCAAACCTTAGAATTATTGATGCAACTGCTCAACGCATGGGGCTTACGAAAGACAAGGTAATGGTGAACATAGACCGCTATGGGAACACGACTGCCGGGACAATTCCAATTTGTATTTCTGAATTGTATGAGCAAAGGAAGATTCAAAAGGGCGATGCTCTTGTGCTTTCCAGTTTCGGAGCAGGATATACGTGGGGAGCGATTCTTGTTCGATGGGGTTTGGAGAAAATGCAATGAAGACTGCATTGATGTTTTCCGGACAGGGGTCTCAATACGTTGGGATGGGTAGTACGCTTGCCGGTGAATTTCCGGAGGCGCATGATGTAATTGTCCGCGCCGATGAAGCGCTTGGCTATTCTATCGGCGAGATAATGCGTATTGGTCCGGCCGAGACATTAACGCAAACGCGATTCACGCAAGTGGCGTTGTTTGTTCATGAAGCAGCCATCCTTGCTGCAACCGATGCCGACAGAATTGCCGAAGCCGTGGCAGGGCATTCCCTGGGCGAGTACACTGCGTTATATGCTGCGGGAGTTCTCTCGTTTCATGATGCACTAGTTCTTGTAAAGCTTCGCGCAGAGCTCATGTTCGAAGCTGGCCAATCTGTGCAGGGGACGATGGCTGCCATCGTTGGTCTCTCAGACGAGCAGGTTCAGGTAACGTGTAATGAGCTCAATGGCACCGACGGTGGTGTTATAGTCCCCGCGAATTTTAATTCACCCGGTCAGGTTGTTGTTTCAGGATCGGTGAACCTTGTTCGCAGTTCGATGGCGATCTTTAAAGAACGTGGCGCCCGGATTGTAAAAGAATTGCAGGTGAGCGGAGCGTTCCATAGCCCCCTACTGAATTCGGCACGCGAAGGACTTAAAAAGGCAATCAATTCAGTGACGTTCAGCGATGCACGCATCGACGTTTACATAAATGTGTCGGGTGCGCGCGAACACCGAGCAGAAGCACTGCGTGAAGCTTTGATAGCTCAGCTTACGGCGCCTGTTCAGTGGACGCGAACAATGCAAACAATGTATGCAGACGGAGTACGCAGGTTCATTGAAGTAGGACCCGGCGGTGTGCTGCAAGGGCTTGCGAAACGAACCGTTGACGGTGTGGAAATCAGCGGGATCGACACAGCAGATGATGCGCGAAAATTTATCAACTCAACCTCTAGCATTCAATGATGAGCCTCGATGGGAAAATCATTATCGTAACTGGCGGGTCGCGCGGCATTGGCGAAGCCATCGTGCGCATTCTGTGCGCTGGCGGAGCACGTGTCTATGCCACGTACAACAGCGGCGCAGACAAGGCAGCGGGTATTGTTTCGGAAGTATCTGATGCAGGAGGAATCGTAGAGTTCAAACAGCTCGATGTTACCAATGTTGAAGATGTTATGCAATTTGTAGAAGGTGTTGCAAAAGACGCTGGCCGCATTGATGGTCTTGTGAATAATGCAGGCATCACCAGGGACGGACTTATCATGCGTATGTCTGCTAAAGATTGGGCGGACGTGCTTACTACAAACCTCGGCGGGGCATTCAACTTTTGTAAGTCGGTATCGAGACAGATGATGAGTCAGCGGTACGGGCGTATCGTTAACATCGGAAGTATTGTGGGCTTGTCTGGTAATGCCGGCCAGGTGAACTACAGCGCATCGAAGGCAGGATTGGTAGGGCTTACGAAGTCGCTGGCGAAGGAACTGGCGAGTCGGAACGTTTTAGTAAATTGCGTTGCTCCGGGCTATGTTGAAACCGATATGACCGGTAAGCTTAACGAAGAACAAAAACAAACGTATTCCCACTCCATTCCGTTAAAACGAATCGCAAGCGCAAACGAGATTGCAAAGGTTGTAGCATTTCTCCTTTCCGATGATGCATCGTACATCACAGGACAGGTGATCAATGTAGACGGTGGTCTTGCAATGTGATCTGCAGAAGCATTTGTGGTGTGAGGAACAATCAACTTATTTTCAAACTGAAGGGTACAGTATGTCGACCGTTGCGCAAAAGGTGACTGAAATCATCGTCAGCAAGCTCGGTGTAGAAGAGTCTCAGGTAAAACCTGAGGCGTCGTTCACGAACGATCTCAATGCGGATTCGCTCGATACCGTAGAGCTGATTATGGAATTCGAGCGCGCATTTAATCTGACTATCGACGATTCGGATGCCGAGAAGATCACTACCGTCGCCGAAGCAATTTCCTACATTGAATCACAACACTCGTAATCTGTACTGAATAGCCCTCTATGCAATGGAACGCCGCACCGCGAATTGTCATTACGGGCATTGGCGCTGTTACCCCTATTGGGAATAGCGCCTCGGAGTTCTGGAATGGCATGCTCAGAGGCGTGAGCGGCGCCAATACCATTACGCGTTTCGATGCAACGGAATTTGATACACAGTTTGCCTGTGAAGTAAAGGGGTATGATCCACTTCAGTTCATTTCGCGTAAGGAGGTGCAACGCATGGATCTCTTCACGCAGTTTGCGATGTCCGCTGCCGTGATGGCATTTGATGATTCCGGCCTGGACATCAATGTAGTTAACAAAGAAAGAACGGGAGTTGTGTTTGGTTCGGGTATTGGCGGGATGTGGACGTATCACCATCAGCAGCAGAACCTCTATGAGCGCAACGGGAAACCAGATAGGATCTCACCATTCTTTGTGCCGATGCTGATCTCCGATATTGCAGCGGGACACATTGCCATACGCTATGGATTTAAGGGTCCGAACTATGCTACAGTTTCGGCATGTGCTACATCGAGTCACTCGATAGCAGATGCCTATATGCTCATGCAGCGGGGAATGGCAGACATTATGCTGGCCGGGGGCTCCGAGGCTGTGGTTTGCCCAATGGGAATTGGCGGCTTTAACGCCATGAAGGCGCTTTCTACACGCAACGACGACCCAGCTACTGCAAGTAGGCCATTCGACCGCGACAGAGATGGTTTCGTGATGGGTGAAGGGGGCGGCATTCTCGTTCTCGAAACCCTTGAGCATGCCGCAAACAGAGGCGCAAAGATCTATGCAGAAATTGCAGGCATTGGTTTAACCGACGATGCATTCCACATCACACAGCCTGCTCCTGGCGGAGAGGGTGCTGTGCGCTCAATGCGTCTTGCAATCGAAGATGCCCACCTTGTACCGGCGGATATCGACTACATCAATGCTCACGGAACCTCAACTCCCTTTAACGATAAGTCGGAGTCGGCAGCAATTAAAACAGTATTTGCCAATCATGCAAATTTGTTAAGTGTGAGTTCAACAAAGTCTATGACCGGGCATCTTCTGGGCGCAGCCGGTGCTGTAGAAGCAATTGCAACAGCACTTGCAATTCACCATCAAATTGCGCCCCCTACCATCAATCAAATCAATCCAGATCCTGACTGCGATCTGGATTATGTTGCCAATGCTCCTAAGAACAGAACGATAAAGTCGGCCTTAAGCAATACGTTTGGTTTTGGCGGCCATAACGCAACGCTTTGTTTTAAGGCATTTACGGAGTAGAGAACAGGGTAGGTATTTGTGAAAGATATATTTGGCCAGCTCTACGCAAACCTGTTAAAGTTGACTGGGGCAAAAGGTTCGGTCAGTAATGCAGTTTTTCGTGAACTCTTTCCCTCGAGTGAAGCATTAACACCCGATAAAGTGTCTCGGTTGGAAGAACTCATCGGCGTAGATATTCACAATCCCGCTCCTTACGAACAAGCGCTGACGCATCGCTCCTATCTTCAGGTTGTTAATACACCCGATCATCGCTCAAACGAGCGGCTTGAATTCCTGGGTGATTCCATTCTTGGAATGATTACAGCAGAGTACTTGTTTTATAACCACAAGCAAGTTCTCGAAGGCGAGCTAACCAAGATGCGGTCGTGGATCGTCAATAAAAAATCTCTTGCTATTTGTGCCAAGGCAATTCGTCTCGATGAATTGTTGTTTTTAAGTTTTAGTGCCCGCCAAAGTTTGGAGCGCGGCAACGACAGCATGCTTGCCGATGCACTCGAAGCCATCATTGCGGCTGTGTATCTCGACAGGGGATTTGAAGAGGTACGTCGGTTTATTGTAGATAAACTTCTGCCCATCATGGTCAGGGAAAGTCTGGTACACGATACCAACTATAAAAGCCTTCTGTTGGAAACTTCACAGGCTAAGGGCTTTGGAACACCGCGGTATATCGTTGTTCGTGAAGAAGGACCCGACCATGAGAAATTCTTTACCGTAGAGGTTTTTGTTGCCGATAAAAAAGTTGGTACCGGTAGCGGAAAAAACAAGAAGGATGCCGAACAAAACGCTGCTCAGGAAGCGCTGAAAGTATATTCCGTTAAAAAGAAACGCAGACCTGCAGAAACAGAACGCGAAACGGGCAGGCAAGATTAAACAGTTCCACGATTAAGCAGATCTACTCGTCACCGGAATAATTGCCACTGGTAACAAGCACGATACCAGAGGCGTCCCTGCTTTGTATCATTGCACAATCGCATGCGTCGCATAATCATTTTTCTCCTCGTATGTATCCTCACAGCAGGACGGGTTCATGCCCAGTTTTCTGGGTCGTTACCATTTGGCAAGAACAAGGTTCAGTATCAAACATTCGAATGGAAGTACATTCAGTCGGAAAATTTCGATGTGTATTTCCATCAGGGTGGTGAATACTCAGCAAAGTACACAGCGTTTGAAGCCGAAAAGGCGTTGAAAGATATTGAACACACGCTATCGTATTCGATAACAAAACGCATTGTATTTATTGTTTATGGTTCTCATAATCAGTTTCAACAGACAAATGTTCTCGAGGAATTTCTCAGCGAAGGCATTGGCGGCGTCACGGAATTGTTTAAAAACCGAATCGTAATTCCCTACGAAGGCGATTATGAAAAATTCAGGCATGTAATTCACCACGAACTTGTTCATGCCGTTATCAACGACATGTTCTATGGAGGTTCAATTCAGTCACTCATTAGCAATTCAGCCAAGGCCATTTTGCCGCTATGGATGAATGAGGGATTCGCTGAATACAGCGCCGTTGGTGGGCTTGATGTAAAGACTGACGAGTTTATGCGCGATGTTGCCGTAAGTGAGTATTTAAAGGGGCTTAACCAGCTTTCGGGATATTTTGCCTACCGTGGTGGTCAAGCCTTTTGGTCGTATGTAGCCGAAAAATATGGTTCTGGCAAGGTTGGTGAGGTGCTGAATCGTTTCCGCACGCTTGGCAATGTTGACCTTACGTTTAAAGCTTCGTTTGGAATGTCGTACGAAGAAATGTCGGAACAATGGGCAAAGGACACTAAAAAATATTATTTTCCTGATGTTGATAAATACGAATACGTAGAAGATTGGGCTACGCGCCTAACGAATCATCAGAAAGAAGACAATTTTTACAATACGTCGCCGGCCATCTCGCCCGACGGTGAGCGTATCGCTTTTATCTCGGACAGAGGTGACGGAATCTTCGGCCTGTATGTGATGGACTTAAATACTAAGGACGTTAAGAAGCTCGCCACAAGCGCCAGAGCAACCGACTTCGAGGAATTGAATTTTCTTACACCGGGAATTGCATGGAATCCAGAGGGGACAAAGCTCGCTGTTGGAGCCAAAGCCGGCGGACAGGATGGTCTGTACATCATTGATGCACGAACAGGAGATTACCAGCCGCTGACGTTCGACATCCAGACAATTGGCGGCGTTTCGTGGTCGTCCGACGGAAAATATATCGCCTTCGATGCAGCACAAGGCAGTATACAGTCCGACATTTACGTCTACGACGTGGAGTCTAAAACGTTGAGTCAGATTACGAACGACATCTTCACAGACCTCGAGCCAGTGTGGGATCCTGATAATAAATACATTTATTTCATTTCGGATAGAGGCCGTCTAACAGACGGCACTGAGACATCGCAGAACTTTTTTATGTGGGAACACGATGTTGCGATGCGCGACTTATACCGTGTAAACGTGTCAGATAAATCCATTGAGCGCCTTACCACCGACCCTGAAATCGGAAAGTACTCGATTGTGGTTGCGCCCGACAACAAGACGGTGTTATTTGTTGGCGACTATAACGGTATTGGAAACTTGTGGGAACTTGATTTGACCACGCGCAAGTTGCGGGCAAGAACCAATTCCTTGCAGGAAGTGAGCCAGATTTCAATTTCTAAAGATGGCACAAAGCTTGTGTTTTCTTCGCAGAATCGAGTTGGATACGATTTGTTCATGTTAAAGTACCCATTCGACCTGCCGGTAAAAGATTCTCTTCCGTTAACAAGGTTCCGTCAGAGAAAAATGGACGAGATTAACTCACTGGCAAGCATTATCGGCGGCGGACCAGACTCTGATTCAACGGCAATGAGTTACGGAAGTTACGATGTAGATTTTTCTGACCAATCGATGCTGCCACCCAACGAAGATGTTGTTGGTGCAGACGAGAAACGCGGCAAGACCGACGATGGCAAGCCGAAAGTTGATTTTAATCCTAAGGAATACAAAGTAACGTTTACGCCCGACGTTGCCACAGGTCAGGCTGGTTACAGCAATTGGTATGGTGCGCAGGGAACTGCTCAGTTCCTGTTCTCCGACATGCTCGGCGACCATGAGATCTACCTGATGCTCAGTTTATATCTGGATCTGGCAAACAGCAATTTCTATCTTCAATATAGTTACAAACCGCAGATTATTGATTACCATGTTGCAGGATTTCAGAGCGCGGGATATACCTACATTATAGAGAATGGTTTGCAGAATTTATACAGGCTGAGAACATACGGCGGACGAGGGTGGATGACGATTCCGTTCAGCAGGTATTCCCGTATTGATCTTGGCGTGCAGTCTCAGGCGATGACGAAGGAGAATCTCGATTTCCCCACACGGCCGTCTCTCGACAGATTTGTGACAGTGCCCAGCATATCCTATGTCCTCGACGATGGAGTGTGGGGTTTTTGGGCGCCTGTAAAGGGCACACGTGCCAATCTAACTCTCGAAGCATCACCACCTATCGGTTCCAACGGTTTGGCGTTTGTAACTGCACGGACCGACGTCCGAGAGTACATTTCTCTCGGTGGCATGTACAGTATTGCCTTGCGTACCAGTGGCGGCATCAGTTTTGGCCGTAACCCACAAAAGTTTTTCATCGGAGGAATAGATAACTGGTTCAACAGATTCTTCAGCGATGCAGGGTGGCCGTTTGTAAATCCAGAGGATTTCGCATTTACCCGGCCTGGATGGCCGCTAAGGGGATATGCCATCAACGAACGGCAGGGGAGTCGATACTTCGTCAGTAATGCCGAGCTTCGGTTCCCTCTGCTCATTGCATTCCAGGCCGGACCCATTCCGGCGCTTTTCCAAGGCTTGCAGGGACAAGTGTTCTTTGATATCGGCGGCGCATGGGATCAAAATGGCAATGCATGGACATCAATCAATCAAATTGCACTTCCTGCGCCTGATCCGATTCTTTATAGTACAGGATTTGGTATACGATCCCTTGCACTCGGTCTTCCGCTGCGCTTCGATGTTGCCTGGCGCCACGAGCCTACCGGGCAATTTTCCTCTCCTTATTATCTATTCAGCATCGGCGGCGATTTTTGAGCCTGAACACCATGCCGGGTATCTCTTGATGCCGGGTATCATGATATTATGTAAAATTCAGTCTTCGAGTGTTACGTTCGAGTACCCGGCACGTGAATTAGTTCGTTCGATAATCTGCGTAGTTAGGAGTGCGACCTTCGAGGCTTCGACGACAACTGCGAATGTTACCGCATCGGCATACATAACATCATATTTGGCGCCAGCCTCTTCGAAAACACCAATCACACGTGATACATCGTCATACGTGCAATGCACGTCAAGCGATGCCATTTGAACCATCGGCACTCGCACGGCTGCATTGATTACTTGCAAAGACGTATCGAGATAGGCACGAGATAAGGGGCCAATACCGAGTTTTACACCGCCAAAGTATCGGACAACAATTAAGATGACGTTTGTTAACTCAGATTTTTGGATTGCGAATAATATTGGCTTGCCAGCAGTTCCCGAGGGTTCCCCGTCATCGGACATACGATATTCCAGCCCCTTAACACCAAGCCTGTAAGCATAACAATGATGTACAGCACTCCAATGGTCTCTTTTAATTTTCTGCAGTATTGAGAGAGTTTCTTCTTTCGACGTTGCGGGGTGAAGAAATGCAATGAATTTCGACCGGCGCACAATTATTTCGTGATTAAGGGGCGTTTGAATGGTAAACAGAGTGGGTGAACCGTTAGATTTTGTAGGTGATTGTTTCATTATAAACGATTGAGCAACGATATGCGAATTGGAATGGTGTGTTACCCCACGTACGGTGGGAGCGGAGTGATGGCAACAGAATTGGGACATGAATTGGCGAAACGAGGTCATTCAGTCCACTTCATCACGTATGCGACTCCGATGAGACTTGATCGTTTTCAGGATAACGTTTACTTCCACGAAGTGGAAACACCGGCATATCCGCTATTTGAGTTTAATCTGTATTCCCTCGCCTTAGCGGGAAAAATTATTGATGTCGCAAAATATGAAACACTCGATGTGCTGCATGTTCACTATGCCATACCTCATGCAGTAAGCGGTTTCCTTGCCAGGGAAATTGTTAACGGCGAAGCGCCATTCAAGTTGATCACAACATTGCATGGTACGGATATCACTCTTGTCGGCCTCGAACCAACATATCATCCGTTGGTTCGGTATTCGTTGGAGCAGTCCGATTCAATTACCGCAGTGTCGCGGTTTCTACAGGAAAAAACACTTCAAAATTTTGGACCTGAACTTTCAATAAATGTGATACCCAACTTCGTAGATACTGCCCTCTATCAGCGTTGCGACTGTCCGGATCTTGCCAGTCATATCAAACCCAATGGCGAACCGATAATCATGCATGTATCAAACTTCAGACCCGTTAAACGTGTGATGGACTGTGTTAGAGTGCTCCAGGAAGTACGAAAAACACTGCCGGCGAAATTGGTGCTCGTTGGCGATGGTCCAGACCGCAGTGAAACGGAGCGGCTAGTGCGCGAAATGGGATTGAATGATTACGTGATATTCCTCGGCAAACAAACGGCGCTGCCAGAAATTTTATCGGTTGCAGATTTGTTTCTGCTTCCGTCGCAGCAGGAGAGCTTCGGCCTGTCAGCTCTCGAAGCACTGTCGGCTTCCGTCCCCGTAATCGCAACCAATGTTGGAGGCGTTGGTGAAGTGGTGGAGCACGGTGCCAGCGGGTTTCTTGCAGAACTCGGCGACATCAATCGGATGGCACGCTACTGCGTTGATCTGCTGTCGTCGCCTAAAAAAATGGCGTCGTTTCAGGCGGCTGCCCGAAAGCGAGCAGTAGAAAAGTTTGATATCTCGCTGATTGTTCCGATGTATGAAGAACTCTACAAACGAATTGTAGAGGAACCACAGCCAGCTTAATCAAAAATGTATCGGGTTCCGCGCTTGGTAAGACCTGCAAATTCAGCGGCATCGGCGTCGGTTGCTTCGTCCTGATAATGCATCAGGTACATCCGGTTTCTTATTGATTCCGGGAGTGCTATAAGCTCATTGACGGATGCATGCACTGCATTGCGAGTGAGGCTTGCATCATGAAAGAGAACTTCAGAGCGGTCTGAATACAGGTCTATCAGATCCTCATCAAATTTAGTATCACCAGAGATAAATACCCTGTCATCAACAAACACACCATAAGTGATGAATGCGTCAGTCGCAGATTCGGCTTCGCCCGGAATGTGATTGGTATGAAATAATTCAAGGTCGACACCAAAGAAATGAGTCCGATAGATCAACCGTCCGTCCGAAGAAATTTGCTTGCAAAGATGAACATCGAATAGATCATCGAAGGAGAGGCGCATGCCCTCCGAATCCATCTCATTATACTCTAAGCCACCCCGCAGCGACTGATCCCAAAGTACTGGACGATAATCCGAAGTTGTGATCATGGTGAGTTTAGGGCGTCCTTGAGGGACAGCACTGTATCGGTTAATCAGTGTAAGGTATTCGATTCCGCCGATGTGATCGGAATGGGAATGCGTTGGAAGAATAACAGAGATATCTTCGGCCCGACGGTTCAAAGCGTGCAAGGCTTGAGGGCCCGTCATGCCAAAATCGACAAGAATATGTGTGTCGCCTTTGATGATAAGGAAATTCGTCTGGAAATTCGAACGTGAGAAGGCTGTGCCAGTACCGAGAAATACGATCTCCAGCTTGCCATCGTTTGTAAGATGCAATTGTCCATCAACATCAAGAATTTTCATCGCTTCACAAATCTGTTGGGAAAATTAGTTAACGAGTTCCGCTTCGGGAGCGGATTCTCTGGAAAGTTTATCAATCAGGTTTCTATTAAACACTGTCTGTAACGCAGTACGAATGTCCGGATGGTGCTCGATAAGTTTTTTCAAGTCCACGAATCTCCACATTAAGTACCGAGATGGGGCAATCGTCCTAACGGTTGCTGTTGCCGCGTTGCCCGAAACAAAAGCCATTTCGCCAATGAAGTCGCCTTGCCGACAATATGCAATAATTTTATCATCAACTTCGACTGCAGTGGCTCCATCGGTAATCAGAACAATTCTGGATACAGGATGCCCCTGTCTTGTTAGTATCTCCCCTTCGTTGGCCGAAATCCAAGTCCCTGTTCTTATCAACCGATAGAAATCCACAACGCTCAGTCTGTTGAACATTCGCTGTCGTAACGAATTTTCCTCCTCGCTCAATCTTGCCTGCCGCCGCTCATTCACGATAATCCCAACCTGGACAACGTTAACAATAGTAAAAGCTGCCTCCCACAATACCATGCCCAACTGATCGATGCCAATATCATAGACAACTGCGGTTAACCCCGACGCTATGGCAAAAATTCGCAACGGTAGAATGGCTCGGACTAGTGAGGCGCCGACCAACAAAAGATACGATATGTGTAAAAGTACCTGTGAATCCAATACAACAAGCCCCGAAGTGGATGTGTCTAAAACAAACTTCGCCTTTTAGCTGACCAGTCCCAAATCCGCTTTTTAACTTGCCGCTAAAATTTGAAAAGCTTTACATGAATCCTGCACTGAAATGGCTCTCCGATTCCTACGAAACGATGTTACTGGAACTTACGGAATACCTTTCTATTCCAAGTATCAGCACCGACCCACTGCATGCCAACGATGTAGTCCTTTGTGCCGAGTGGATTGAGGCACACCTAAAAAAAATTGGGATGCCCCTTGTAGAAATCCATCCAACCGATCGGCATCCGATCGTTTATGCAGAATTCACTGGCGCTGGTCCTAAAAAGCCAACATTGCTTCTCTATGGCCATTACGATGTGCAGCCCGTAGATCCGATCGAATTGTGGACCACAGATCCTTTTAAAGCAATTGTCAGAGATGATAAAATTTTTGCACGCGGCGCAACTGACGACAAAGGGCAGTTTTTCGCACATATCAAGGCGTTGGAGTCAATAATTGCCACGTCGGGTTCATTACCCTTAAATATAAAAATTATTATCGAAGGGGAGGAAGAGATCGGAAGTCCAAATCTGTTTTCATTTGTGAGAGCAAACGCCGAAAAGTTGTCGGCGGATGCAGTTGCGGTTTCGGACAGTTCAATGATTGGTCCCGGGAAGCCTTCAATCTTAACGGGTCTTCGTGGATTGTGCTACCTCCAGGTGACTGTTGTTGGTCCGAACAGAGATTTACACAGCGGCTCGTATGGCGGTCCGGTAGTCAATCCTTTAAATGCACTGTGTTCAATTGTCGCCTCACTAAAGGATAGCAGCGGCCGCATTGCAGTGACGGGATTTTATGACGACGTGACGGATGCAACTCAGGAAGAACGAGAGTCGTTTGAAAAACTTGGCTATTCACCAGAAGTGCTCATGAAGGATATCAACGTCGGTGCTCTCAATGGCGAGGCAGGTTATAGCCCGCTTGAACAGTTATGGATTAGACCATCGCTGGATTTAAACGGCATCTTGGGAGGCTTTACAGGCGAAGGTGCAAAGACTGTTCTGCCTTCGCATGCAATGGCGAAAATTTCCATGAGGCTTGTTCCGCACCAACGTCATGACGATGTAGTTGAAAAAGTACGCGAATTCATTCACACCGCAGCGGCCCCCGGTGTGAGCGTTACGGTCACAGATCTGCACGGAGCCAATCCCGTTCTCGTCCCGGTTAACAGTGTTGCCGTTCAGTCAGCCTCCAAAGCATTGGAGGAGACATTTGGCGTTCCCTGTGTTTTTCATCGTGAAGGGGGCTCGATACCCGTTGTAGAGCTATTTGATTCGGTGCTGAACATCCCAACTGTTCTCATGGGCTTTGGATTGAAAACGGAAAACCTGCATTCTCCCAACGAACATTTTCATCTCGAAAATTTCCGTCGCGGCATGCAGTCTGCTGTTCGCTTTTATCACCATTATGCAAAAGCTTCTACACTATGAGTCAGTTTACCGCAGAAGCTCTTTTGCTTTTGGTAACTGCATTGTGGGGTGGAACATTTGTTATCATAAAAACAGCATTAGGTGAGATTCCACCATTAACCTTCACCTTCTATCGGTTTCTTTTGGCTGCAATTCTTGCATTGCTGATTTGGCCGAGAGCTGCTCGAGGGTGGAACCGGGCGTTTGCAGGGAGAGGCGCCATCCTTGGCGCTCTGTTTGGCACTGGATTTCTGTTGCAGGCTGGAGGGCTTGCAACCACAACGGCCACGACGTCGGCATTTATTACCAGCTCGGCCGTGGTGTTTGTACCGTTTGTATTTCGCATCGTTGAGCGCACAAAAATTCGCCCCCTTCACATTGTTTCGGTGTGCTTTGTAATCCTGGGATTGTACTTCTTTACGCAGCCTGGTGTCGAAGGTCCGTCGGCAGGTGATTTGCTCACGTTAGGCAGCGCAATGGTGTGGGCCATATACATCACGTACATCGACGTATGGACACGGGAAATTTCCGATCGGCCGCATCTGTTGAACGGACTTGTTCTGATTCAGTTCATCGTCACCGCAGTACTTTCAGGATTGGCGGCCTTGGTTTTAGAATCGAACGCATTCGTCACAACCGTTTCATTTAGAGTTGCAATGGGTTTGGTATACTGCACCGTGTTTGCATCTGTTTTTGCAACATGGATACAAACTCGATTCCAACGTTTTACTCATCCGGTTCGCGCTTCCATTATTTTTACTGCCGAACCAATATTTGCCGCACTGGTTGCCTGGATGACTATTGGTGAAGAAATGAAATCCATACAGGGTGTTGGAGCGGCGATAATGATATTGGCAATAGTAGTTCCGGATATTATTGTTGCTTATAGAAATCGACGATGACAAAATCTGAAATAAGATCTGCTGTTCTGAACAAACGCAAAGCGATTTCACCCGATATAAAAGTGCATCTCGACATGCAGATTTTTGAACGCGCTCACAAGCATTCCTCCTTTCAACTCTGCAAATCGGTTCATCTATACCGATCAACAGCGCTCGAAGTTGAGACGAGCCCCTTTTTCGAGTACGCCTGGAGCGTAGGCAAGGATGTATATGTGCCCTTAGCTGACGAATCGCGTACCGTCCTCAAGCATGTACGTGTGACTCGTTCCACGAAATGGAAGAAGAATTCATTCGGAATCCAAGAACCTGTGCCTGAAGCTGCCGCAGAACAAGTTGATGATGAATTCTTCACCAGCCTAACGGTCGTCGTTGTTCCTCTGGTTGCCTTTGATCCTCATTGCAATCGAATCGGATATGGCAAAGGGTACTACGACAGATTCCTCAAGAATGTCGACGCAGTCTCCATTGGGTTGGCATACGAATGTCAAAAATTGCAAATAATTAGTGTAGACCCACACGACGTCCAACTGTCGTGCGTTGCCACAGAGGAACGATGGTACGAAGCAGCCTTGTAATCGTAATAATCTCTATGTGCCTTGGCATCCAACATCAGGCGATGGCTCTTGGTATGGGTGCAACATGCACGGATACGTTGCTAATCGAAAATCCGGTTGCTATAGAAAGTTATGGTATCGATACAACAGGCCATTGGTGGGCAATTCTGCGTCCGTTTGATAAATGGAAGTTGCTCGTAGTCGATGGCGTTCCGTACGGCCCTTACGAGCAGATTTCCCAACCCGTATTTGCCAATGTAGGTACAGATTGGGTGAGCATCGTATCTACGGACGTTCGTTGGTGGCTCGTTGGACCACGCCGATTGCTACAGACTAGCAGCACCATTGAGTTTGTGCGCTTTGCCACACTTACCGAAGAGCTCTGGTGGGTTGAGAGTAACGGACAGGACACGCGTATAACAAATGGAGAACGGTCGTACGCAACAGGATATCCTGTGAAAGACCTTTGGGTTGATCCGCAGGGAATTGTTGTCTGGTGGACAGAGAAGCAAATGAATCAGGTTTGTCTCATTCGAAACGGTGCGTTGCGCGGATGCTCCGACGATGTGATCCTAGGCGGTGTGTGGCAGGACGGCCGCGTGTTATGTGCCTTGAAGTCGGGAGACAAATGGAGTGTGGTGCTGGGTGATGAAACGCTGTCGACAAACCTCTCCAAAGTCCGTGCAATCAAAACCAATGTCTACGGACAAGTTGCCACGTGGTCGGCAATGGATTTGGCTGGTACCGTTAAGGTGTGGATGTATACCGATGACTTTCAAAATCCCTGGGAGAGTCGCGCTCTCCAGTATGCAGACAGTGCTATCGCCTTGCATCCATCGGAACCTCTGGTTGCGTTTAGGGCAACAATTCAGGGCAACACTGTGGTTTGTTATAACTCAGCAGAATATCCGCAGGGAACGCGAAGTTCAAATCCCGCATTTTCGCACGATGGTATGCAGATGGTGTATAGCAGTTACCAGGACGATAATTACATTGTTGTTAACGGCAAAAGGAAGCTTGTAAATGCAGGCGTCCCAATGTTGGCGCCTCCGCTTATCGACAGTAAGGGTACACACGCAGCATGGCCAAGCGCGACAACCCTTGTGGTATACGATTTGGAATACGACATACTAACGATGGGTAAGATGTGCGATGTTGTATCCGATGCTGTGTACGACTGGCGAGAAAAGACCTTCAAGGCGTTGGGTATGGTGAGTCAGCGTCTCTACCTGCTCAAATGCAAACTGTAATAACGCCAACCAACGCCGTAGATTTGCCTGCATGAGAACCAAACGCTACACAGTAACGATTCTCAATTCCGATAAGAAGTTCAGCGTGGATTGTAACGGCAATACAGCCACATGCGGTAGTGCCGACGTTACGCTGATGCCCACGCAGGATCAGGGTGTTTATAATATGCAGGTTGGAAACACCATTCTTCCGGTGTATTTGAAAACCGATGGCGTCAGCATCGTACGGTTTTCAATTCGGGGCTATCAGTACGAAGCGCGTGTGTTGTCGGATGGAAACCAACAATACTTAGACATGCTGGTTTCTTCTCCTGCCGTAAAAAATCGCACCGTAAAAATCAGCACACCCATGCCAGGCTTGTTGAAAAACGTACTTGTATCAAACGGAGATATTGTGCGCAAGGGCGATGCATTATTTACGCTTGAAGCCATGAAGATGGAAAATGCTATTGTCTCTCCGATTAACGGTATCATCAAGGATGTTACGGCCAGCGTAGGGCAGGCTTTCGATAAAGGAACTCAGCTTTGTGTAGTTGCGCATATTGATTAACTGACTGCTTATTCCAGCAGTAGTGTCTGCCACGCCTCATCAATCTGATTGTTTACAATGAATGCCTTTGCAATGCGGTGACGCAGAGCTCGGTCGCGTTGCTTCCCCTCCTGCAACATCGCGTAGAGTGCGCCAAGAGGATTATTTGCGTTCAATTCTATTTCAACAGAATCAGCCCTAAAGGTGTCTTCGAACGACGGGAACGAACCATCAAGCATAGGCAAAACTGGCACGTAGGCCAAGCGAGCCAAATCATTTCCTGTTAAGATTTCGCTTGTACGAATGTGCTCCGGAAGTGCATCAAATCCAATGCATAAATGTGTTGGCTGCCGTGCTTCGAAGATTTCGGAAGTCCGCGCATAAAACCCGTGCGATAGGCGTGCTACTAAATCCATCTTGTGCGGATCGATTTTTCCGTCTACCATCACACTGTCTGAGACATGAAACGCAACAACTTCAAGCATCATCAGGTTGCCGTTGCCACCGATATCCCTGCGTATTTCAATGTTTTCGACAAGCCTGCATTCCATTGAATACGGCGATTCTGCCACGTATGGGGGACTGACGAGTCTCGATGCCCCCTTACTGAATCCAGCCTTCACATACTCATCAACATCGCGCGGATACTCTGCCGATGCAATGTTCATTTTGTGAACCATGGAGTAGCTGACCGTGCTGATAGTGCACTCTCGATGTTCCAGAATATTCAGCAGCGTGTCCTTGGCACGTCCGGTACGTGCTGCAATAGCAGGACCTATAGCCACGATGGGAGGTTTTGATGAATAAGCATTAAAGAATGAAAAGGGGCTAAGGTTTACGTTGCCTTCGGGCGCAATGCTCGACACAAAGGCAATCGGACGTGGTGCAACTCCACTCAGTAATAGTTGGTGTCGTTCTCTGTGTGGAAGATCTTCGGGAAGGATAGTTTGCATGAGGCGAATATATTTGCGTTCAAGTTATTTCCACAGTTTACGGAGCAACCTACATGATCCCCTCAAACAGTCGTTTATTCTCAGTGCCTGTATTGCTGTTTGTGACGTTGGTTTTTCTGAGTGGCTGTGGAAGGAAGGAATCGGTTGCCGATTCAGATTCAAAGATCGTTAATACATGGAAGAAAGTGGATCTACCGCCCGGAGCAGATCCCTCGATTACAGATTCTCTTGGGGGTAACGGTTTTGAGAAGATTGCAGAATCTTTAGGATACAAAACCTACGTCATGAAACCCGAAGAACAGGTCTTTTTTGGAGATCCCCGTGCAAAGATTGGCGGGATGTTTACATTTCCAATCTCTCGTTTCATGATAACATTTAGGCCATTCTTTTTTGGCCCGAATTCAAACTTCTCAGAAAACAGCACGATGACGAGTATGTGCTATCAAACATTGATATCACTCCACCCAACGAATCTCGAATACGTGCCTTTGTTGGCCACGCACTGGAAGGTATCTGAAGACCTGATGACGTTCTGGTTCCGCATCGATCCCAATGCACGGTGGTGGGATGGCAAGCGGGTAACGTCGCAGGATGTTGTTTCCACGTGGAAGCTCGTCATGGATCCGACGATCCTTTCCCCATCAATGCAGCAGACCTATGAGATTTACGAAGAACCTGTGGCGATTTCTCCCTACATCGTGATGGTTAAAGCGAAGGAAAAAAATTGGCGATCGTTTTTGAGTTTTGCAGCAAGCTTGCCAATACTTCAGCACGACGAAATTGGCGCACTTACCGGCAAGGAGTTTATCGACAAGTTTATCTTTCAGCAGCCTGTCGGATCGGGCGAATATATCATCCTCCCGGAAGATATCAAGAAGGAGGAGAGCTACATGTTCACACGGCGGGATGACTACTGGCGTAAGGACTATCCAACTGAGAAATACAGCGGAAATTTCGATAAGATAAAATTCATTGCAATTGCAGACAATCCCACAGTTGAATACGAAACATTCAGAAGAGGCGAAGCCGATTTGTTTTACTATACCAGCGTATCTATAGAGAATTGGGTTAACGACACTAAGGAACAACCATTTAAAAACAATTGGATACATAAAATTCGCGTCAAGACAGACGGCGCCGCTGGAGCAGCCGGTGTGTATCTCAACATGCGCAAGCCGCCCTTCAACGACGTCAGGATCAGGAAGGCATTCTACTACCTGTTCGACCGGCAGTCAATTATAGACCAGTTGTTGTACGGCGAGTATGAGCCATTTAATTCGTTTTATGCTGGAGGCCTTTATGAAAACGAAAACAATGTGCGATACACCTACGATCCTCAAAAGGCAAAAGAACTACTTGAACAAGCGGGCTGGAAGGAGAGAAATTCCGACGGGATTTTAGTGAAAAATGGCAAGCCATTCACGCTCGAAATGAGTATTCAAAAGCCGATAGAAAAATTCGTTACTCTGTATCAGCAAACGCTTCGAAGGGCAGGTATCGACCTCAAACTGAAATTTGAGGATGGCAATGCGATAACCAAGAGAATTGCTGAGCGGGAGTTTTCTCTCACCTGGGTGAATTATGGCGGTCTTACGTTTCCCAATCCCGAATCTTCGTATGCATCGCGTCTGGCTTCACAAAACGACAACAACAACATTACGGGTTTTGCAGACAAACAAATCGACGGATTATTAGAACGGTACAAATTAGCCTTCACACAAGCAGAACGGATTGCTATTATTAAAGAAATTGATGGAATTCTTGCGAATACCGTCATCGCAGTTCTGGCTTGGAATACCAAAGGAATCAAACTCGGATATTGGGATAAGTTTGGAATGCCAGAGTATGTATTGGGGCGAACAACGCAAGCCGGCGATCACGACCTTGCAATCATGACGTTATGGTGGTATGACTCCGAAAAAGCATCGGCGCTCGAGAAAGCAAGGAAGGATGGTACCGCACTCCCCGGAACGGGTAAAATCGTAGACAAGTTGTATTGGAAGGAGCATAAGTTTTAATAGAACATGCTTCAGTACTTCATTCGACGAATCCTGCTGGCCGTACCAACATTTATTGGCTGTACAATAATTGTCTTTTTTATTGTTCAGCTTGCTCCCGGCGGCCCTCTGGAACAACAGATCCAACAGCTCAAACAGGCTGCACAGAGCGGTGAAAGGGGCGGCGCACGCGAAGGGACAGATGCCATCATACCTCCGCAGGCGATGGCAGAGCTGCAGCGCTATTACCAATTCGATAAGCCGATATGGCAGAGGTATCTGATCTGGCTAGGCGTATACCCACGGCCTATGGACAAATTCGATGTGCCTGTTGTGCTTGGCAAGCCTCGCAAGGCAGGCGCCGGACTTCAGATAATCGTTAACAAGGAGGATGGCCAATATGTTGTGCGAGACGCCTCCGATAAATCTAAGATATTAGATGATTGGAATGTTGAATATCAAAAAGTTGATAGTGTTAATTATATCTTGCGCGCCTACAAAACGGAGTATGCGGGAATTTTAACCGGATATTTTGGTATTTCGAACCGGTATCAGGAACCGGTAATGAAACTGGTAATGGAACGATTGCCGATTTCAATGCAGTTCGGAATAATTTCAGTAATTCTCACCTACCTGATTTGCGTTTACCTTGGCATACAGAAAGCATTGAATCACGGGAGCCGATTCGATGTGATATCGTCTGCAATCGTGTTTATGGGGTACTCGGTACCGGGATGGGCGCTGGGCGCCGTGCTGCTTGTAATATTTTCGACACAGAGCGGACTCGACCTTCTGCCGTTGCGAGGGTTTCAGTCTACAGATTATGATCAATTGGAAATTGGAAGCAAGATTTTGGATAGGGCATATCATTTTATTCTTCCCACTATTGCTTACACAACTGCCGGCTTTGCTTCGCTAACGATGCTGATGAAGAATTCGTTGCTGGAAAACATGAGTCAGGACTACGTTAGGACGGCTTTCGCAAAGGGCCTCAATGAAAAGCGTGTTATCTGGGTTCATGCCATGAGGAATTCCATCATTCCCATTGCTTCGCGTCTCGGTTTCCTCATCTCTGTGTTCCTGGCATCTTCATACCTTATCGAAATTGTTTTCAGTATAGAAGGATTAGGCAAACTTTCGTTCAGTGCAATACTGCAACGAGATTACCCCATCGTGTTCTCATTTACCGTTATCAACGTTGCTATTATTCTCATCGGCACGCTGTTAAGTGATTTTATTTTGGCAATGGTGGATCCGAGGATAAAATTTAAATGAAGGCAGGTAAACAGGCGGTAACGCCCGGCAAAAAATCCCAGTCGCTGCTAAGCCGTAGATGGCAAAAGTTCAAATCGCTCAAGCGCGGATATTATTCGTTTGTAATACTTGTTATCATCTATCTTCTGTCGTTCTTGCTTCCGGTGTTGGTTTCAAATAAGGCGCTGGTTGTTCAGTACAACGGATCTAAGATGTTTCCTGCGTTTGCAGATCTTGTTGGTTTGGCGTCGTACCATGGGTACGAAGACTTTGGTTTGAAGAGTGCCGGAGGAGAGGTGAACTACCGACGTCTGAGCCAGGAATTTGAAAAGGCAGACAACGGGAATTATGTGATTATGCCGCTCTATCCATTTAGTCCACAGGAAGATATTTCCGTTGAGGGTAATGAAAAGTTTTTACCGCCCCTTACACCAGGGACACATACGGCTGCACGTTTGTTGGGCACCGACGACAGGGGAAGGGACGTGTTTGCACGCATGGCCTATGGCTTAAATGTGTCTCTGTCGTTCGCGTTGCTGCTGGCAATTCTTGAATACTGCATTGGTGTTCCTATCGGTGCCATTTCCGGTTATTTCGGAGGGAAGTTCGACCTCATTCTTCAGCGAGTTGTAGAGATCTGGTTTACACTTCCAGTATTATTTATCATCATCATCGTGGTAAGTCTTGTATCACCAAATTTTTTCCTGCTTCTTGGTCTGCTTCTCCTGGTAAGCTGGATAAGTATTGCGTTATACATCCGGGCTGAATTTTTGCGCGAGCGAACACGGGATTATGTGGCTGCAGCCGTATCGATTGGAGTGCCAACATGGAAGATCATTGTTCGACATATTCTGCCCAATTCCTTAGTACCGATTATAACTTTCTTTCCATTTTCAATAGTGTCGGGAATTACGGCCTTAGTGAGTCTGGATTATCTTGGCTTCGGCCTGCCCCCGGGTACACCAAGCTGGGGAGAGATGTTTGGATTGGGTGTGCAGTACATCAACCAGAATAAATGGTGGCTTGTTATGTCGCCAATGAGTGCAATGTTTTTTACTCTATCTCTCACGGTCTTTGTTGGCGAAGCGGTTCGTGAAGCGTTTGATCCAAAGACTTTTTCCCGGCTACGATGACACAAGAGAAACTCGTTGAGATAAAGAACCTGCGGACGTACTTCAACATTGAAGGCACCTGGGCAAAGGCTGTCGACGATGTAACCTTCGACATCTTCAGCGGTGAAGTGCTGGGCATCGTGGGCGAGTCCGGTTCGGGGAAGTCGGTCACTGCCTTATCGCTGATGAAGCTCATCCCCGACCCGCCGGGCAGGATTATGAGCGGCGAAATTCTGTACAAGAACAGGGATATCGTTAAACTTTCTTACGATCAGATGTATGAGATCAGAGGCAAGGAGATTGCCATGATCTTTCAGGAGCCAATGACGAGTCTGAATCCTGTGTTTCGCATTGGCATGCAGATATCGGAGGTGATTCAAACGCATGATAAATGTTCTCCAGAAGAAGCAAAACTGCGAGCCATCGATTTGCTGAATGCTGTTGGTATTCCCGACGCAGAGCAACGCTACAACGACTATCCTCATCAGTTCTCGGGAGGTATGCGCCAGAGAGTAATGATTGCCATTGCTCTTGCCTGCAACCCTGCAGTGCTCATTGCCGACGAGCCTACGACTGCGCTCGACGTAACCATACAAGCGCAAATCCTGGAGTTAATGCTTGAAATGCAAAAACACCGCAAGGAAGCGTCGATTGTGCTGATCACTCACGACCTTGCAGTTGTTGCCGAAACCTGCCATCGAGTAATTGTGATGTACGGCGGAAAAATTCAGGAGGTAGCAAACGTCGATGCACTGTTTGCTCGCCCCCTTCACCCATACACTATCGGGTTGATGGATTCAATTCCGCGTCCGGCAGCCGAAGGTAAAAAACACGAGAAACTGAAAACGATACCCGGCAACGTACCCGGCATCATGAACCTTCCCGTTGGGTGCAAGTTTTGTACACGCTGTTTAGTGAAAATCGACGCTTGCGATACCATCGAACCTCCGCTGGTAGAAATCGAACCAGGGCACCTGGCTCGGTGTCATGTAGTAATGCGGGAAAGGGGCATTCAATGAGTGTCCGCATGCTCGACGTACGGGATCTGCATGTACACTTTGCCATGCATGGCGGTGTATTCCAGCGCAAGGTGGCGGAAGTGAGAGCTGTGGATGGAATATCATTTGGCATTGAGCGTGGGGAGACGCTGGGTCTGGTGGGTGAATCCGGCTGCGGGAAGACAACAGTAGGACGCGCCCTCATCAATGTGCTGACGCATAGTTCTCCCGATGTTGCACTCAGCGGTGAAGTTAACTATATAGATAAACAAGGCAATGAAACAAATCTGATACATTTGTCGAAACACCAGATGCTGAAGTATCGGCAGCATGTGCAGATGATCTTCCAGGATCCGTATTCGTCGCTTAATCAACGCATGACGGTTAAACAGATCGTTGCTGAGCCGCTGTCGATTCACAAACCAGAGATGAAGCGGGCAGAAGTGGACGACAGAGTATCGTGGCTGTTGGAAAAGGTTGGCTTGCAGCCGGAATATTCCCTGAGGTTCCCTCATGAGTTTTCGGGTGGACAGCGCCAGCGAATCGGTATAGCTCGTGCCCTTGCAACAAATCCGGAGCTTATCATTTGCGACGAACCTGTTTCGGCTCTCGATGTTTCAGTTCAGGCACAGGTAATTAACCTCATGGACGATTTGAGGTCTGAATTTGGAATGTCGTATTTGTTTATTGCACACGACTTGTCTGTGGTCTATCACATCTCGCATCGCATTGCAGTGATGTACCTCGGCAACATCGTCGAGCTGGGCAGGGCCGACGAAGTATATTTCACGCCAACACATCCATATACGCGTGCATTGATCTCTGCCGTTCCCGAGCCAGATCCGGCGAAGACTGGACGTCAGCGCATTGTGCTTACAGGCGACATTCCCACGCCCCTTTCAAAGCCCTCTGGCTGTGGGTTCCGTACACGGTGCCCAATTGCCCGGCCAGACTGTGCAACATTTACGCCCCAACTCGAACTGAAAAAGAGCGGAGCTCTGGCAGCATGTCCATACGTGGAATAGCCGTTGTTGGCGCTTCAATGTTTATGGTATGCAGTATTGCATTACAGGCAGATGTTATTGTTGTGTCCGTTGACAGTGTAAGCCCTTCGGTGCCTATTTTTTTTGAAAACGAAATATTCAGCATAGATCGGAATATTGATCTTAAAGATAGTTACGAACTAGTATTCAATAGGGAGAACTACGAAAACAGCAAGTGGCTTCTTGTTACGCCTCCACCGAATATGGATCCCACAGCGGAGCTGATTGCCAGACAGCTTCGGTTTGCGTGGAGTCCGCTCAGTGATGGTTTGAGGCTAGTTGTAAAAATTTCAACTGCTCCGGTTCGCAACGTTTACGACCGCAGCATCTCGTTTTTATCGTCGCAGAGCCTTGCCTTTGTATGTACAGTATCCCAATCTGAACTGGCGGATTCCATCAAGACTGCATCAAACACTCCACCTGCGTATGATGCAGAGCGATTCAACAGGCTGCTGAAACGAAATTCACTTGAGCGAAACGGTAAGATTGACGGGAATGCCGAAGTGGCTGCCTTGGTTTCAAACGATGGCTACGTGCATTGTGCCGTCGTTATTAAATCATCGAACTCAAAGCTCGATGTTCCCGCATTACGTACCGTAATGTGCACACGGTTTGCAGTGTTACCCGGCGCTCAGAGAAAGATGGGTTACATGACCTATAAAATAACGGTTACCATCAGCAAATGAGGAGTTATTACATTTATTTAGGATGCCGCCTGAACTCACTGCCGGAGCCATTGAACGCGATTACCACCAAAAACGGGTTCCACTGCAAAGCCCCTTTCAGCAAGAACATTTAGCAGACCCTGCTTTCCGGGAAGGTGTGCCGCGCCAACTGCAATGAATGCCTTGCCTTGCAACAGCGGTTCTTGAAGGCGGGATGCCATTGTATTGTTTCGATGATCATTGATGGTGCTCATAAACGATTCGACAGCGCTGACGGAGTCGACGAGTCGGGAAATTTCTTCCAGATTTTCCGTGCTGTAGGCAAAAAGCAATGCTTTGATCAGAGAATCTGACGTCTCATTTTCGCGCAAGGCTTCCAGCACCATGCGCGGTGGAATTGAATCGAGGACGTTCATTTGCTCGGCGATAGACTCGATGCCCCTGACCTGTATGAACCGGCTCCGAGCATGTGCCCAGAGAAACTGATCGACAGTGGTTGACGCAGTTGCTTCGAGATTATCTGTCATCGCCATAATTGCTATAGCGGCAGGTTTCATACGTTCAGCCATAGTAGCCATTGGACCCAATCGCTCTTTAAGAATAGCTCTGAGTTCTGCCAATTCATCCGTGGTGAAAAAATTTGCCAACGTTAGGCCGGGCGGAAGCATCATCGACATTGGATCTACCGAAGTCATCAACGAATCGAGATCCAGCTCTGCATAAAACACTGATGATGCATTGAGAACTGAGAGAACGGTGTCGCGCTGGCGGAACATCAACGTATCCGGCAAATGGATCGTACCGAAAATGTGGCTGACGGCCCCTTCCTTTGACGTGACTTTCCACAGCAAACTATTGTCAGCAGCGGTAAGTTCCTGACCGAATGTGCACGAAGTGATAATTCCAAGGATGCACTGCGTGAATAATTTTGTCGTCATGCCATACCTTCGTAAAAAAAATAGCTTCGACCAACAGCAACGTTCAATGAGCCAACATAACGCACGAATCATCAATACATCCCTTAGTTTTTTCCTTTTCATTGTTTTTGCAGCATCACAAGGCCTGGGGCAGGAGCTGGATACCGTGGCGCTTAAGGCCGTCGTCAACCGTGCCGTAAACCTCATGGACAGAAATCTTGCAGATGAGGCCATCAGGCGTTGGGACTCTGCTCTGGCCATGCGGCCGGATTATGTGTTGTATAAGTATGAACGCGCCATTTGTCTGGTGATGGGAGAACGCTACTCGCAGGCTGTCGATGCTTTGAAGCCGATGTATCGCGATACAATGCTATACGACAGAGGTTATCAGCTTCTTGGAAACAGCTACGATTACCTTGATGATTCTGCCGCATCGATGAAGATTTATAGAGAAGGACTTTCGAGATACCCAATGTCGGGCAGGCTACATTACGAGCTAGGTGCTGCGGCATTTATCGGTGGGCAGTTAGATTCTGCAATACAGTGGTGGGTGAAGGGAACGCGTGTGGAGCCGTCGTTTGCCACAAATTATTATTGGATTGCAAAGACGTCGGCCAAAACAAAAAATCGAATATGGACTGTGTTCTTTGGTGAAGCTTTTATAAACATTGAGACCAATACTCAGCGTACCAAGGAGGTTGGTGAAATGTTATTTGACGCGTGGAATGCTTCTATGTCGCTCGGGAGCGACGACCCCATTAATTTTTGCTCCGATCAGCTTCTCGAAGAGCCATCGCCATTTGGTCCCGACGTATTGAATTTTCCCACCGCTTTCGAGTTCACGATAGCTCAGAGTTCGCAGCACTATTTCCCCGATAGCGGTGTGCGCAAACAACTGACAATTGAACAGTTGGTAGACGTGCGGATGAGATTCATCAAGGGTTGGATTGGCGCCGGATACAATACTAAATACCCGAACGATCTGCTCGAATGGAATGCCAAACTTCAAGATGCCGGGTGGTTTCGAGAGTACCTGTGGTGGGTGCTGGGGCACGGCGACATGAAGGAAATGAGGAAGTATTTTGAAAAAAATGAGGCTCGTTACGATACGTTCTTTGGCTGGCTTACTAAAAACCCCTTCCCAACCGATCATCCACTCTGTCTGGGACTACATTGTTCTGATTAGTGTTTGCCGTATTTTTGTAGTCTTATGATTACAGTTCTCATTCTCTTAACCGTTTTTGGCGCCATTCTGCTTGTTCTCACTATTCTCATTCAGCCTGGTAAGGCTGAAATGATTTCCGGAATGGGTGGATTAGGCGGGCAGGTATCAAACCTTCTCGGAGTGCGTGGGTCGAGAAACTTTTTACAGAATCTTACTATCGGGCTTATTGCAGGCATCATGTTGATGGCAATAATCATCAACAAGGTTTTTCTTCCAAGCGCCGAGTCAACGATTCGTACACCCGTAACAACGGGTGCCGAGGTGCCAGCCGGCAGCGTTCCGGGAACGCCAGCTCCTATTGGGCAGCCTACGCAACAGCCACCTACGCAACAGCCACCTTCTCAACAGCCTCCGAAGTAATCCGGCCAATATGGCTCGCGTCATAGGATCGACTATTGAACACGACCTGACGTTTGATTCGTTTGCAGACGCAAACCGTCAGCGCATGCGTACGTTCCAGGGCATTGCCGAAAGAATCTACCTTGGTGGCGGAAAAAAAGCTGTCGAGCGGCATCGTACGAAGGGCAAGAAAACAGCTCGGGAGAGAATTTCGCTGCTCACCGATGCAGATAGTAAATTTATTGAGATTGGCCTGTATGCCGCAGAAGGCATGTATGAGGAGGAGGGGGGCGCTCCAGGCGCTGGCGTGGTAACGGGAGTGGGCCTGATCCATGGCAGAGAGTGCATGATTGTGGCAAACGACGCCACGGTAAAAGCTGGTGCATGGTTTCCCATGACGGCAAAGAAGAATTTGCGCGCACAGGAAATTGCTATCGACAATCATCTTCCAATTATTTACCTTGTTGATTCAGCCGGCGTTTTCCTTCCGATGCAGGACGAGATATTTCCCGACAAAGAACACTTTGGGAGGCAATTCCGCAACAATGCTCTGCTTAGCGCCATGGGAGTGCCGCAAATAGCGGCAATCATGGGACCGTGCGTTGCCGGAGGTGCATACCTTCCCATCATGAGCGACGAGGCAATCATCGTTAAAGGCACTGGCAGCGTCTTTCTTGCCGGTCCGGCTCTGGTAGAAGCTGCAATCGGAGAACGGACAGATTCCGAACCGCTGGGAGGCGCACAGATGCATAGCGGCATCAGCGGAGTGATTGATTACATGGTTGACAACGATGATGAAGCCATTGCCACCATCCGCTCGCTGGTGGAAAAATTTTCTCCGCAAAAAGGAGCAGGCAACCTGTTCTCTCGCGAGGAGCCTAAGCCGCCTGCCTTTGATACAGAAGAGATATGGGGTATCATGCCTTCCGATCGTGTGAGACCATACAACACCCGTCAGGTGATTGCAAGGCTACTCGACGAAAGCCTGTTCGATGAATACAAGGCCGGGTATGGAGGGACAATCATTTGCGGTTACGGAAGAATGGATGGATGGTCTGTCGGCATCGTTGCCAACAACAGAGAAATCGTACGTTCCGGTAAGGGCGAAATGCAGGTAGGGGGCGTGATATACTCTGATTCAGCCGACAAAGCAGCGCGATTTATTCTCAATTGTAATCAGCGCGGAATCCCACTTGTTTTTCTTCAGGATGTTACCGGCTTCATGGTGGGTACACGAGCCGAACAGGGTGGGATAATAAAAGATGGCGCCAAGATGGTGAATGCTGTTGCTAACAGCGTTGTTCCAAAGTTTACCATCATCATCGGTAACTCATACGGTGCAGGGAATTACGCGATGTGTGGCAAGGCATACGATCCTCGGTTTATCTATGCATGGCCAACGGCACAAATTGCCGTGATGGGTGGAGGCCAGGCAGCACGAACTCTGCTTACAATTAAAATCGCTTCGCTCGAACGCCAGGGCGAAACAATCTCTGAGCAAAAACAGAAAAGTCTCCTTCAGGAAATTCAACAACGTTACGATTCCACTACAACGCCCCTTTATGCCGCTTCTCGCATGTGGGTAGATGGAATTATTGCGCCTGATGAATCAAGATCTGTCATTTCTCGCGGCATCGCTGTCGCCAGCCATCAGGGATCACTGCCTCCACTTAAAACAGGTGTCTTTCAGGTGTGATTGATGCGGCAATCATCTCAACAAGATTGAGTGACCGACTGATTTTCTCTCGTGATGCATCCCTGTATCGTATCGTTCCATCAAGTGTTGTGCGGCCGCGCAATACCAACGACGTCCGCTCAGTCATCGAATATTGCCGATCAACCAACCAACATTTAACTTTCAGAGCCGGCGGAACAAGCCTTTCGGGTCAAGCTGTTACCGATGGCATTCTTGTAGACCTTTCAAGGAACTGGGACTACATCAACGTCCTGGATGACGGCATGAAGGTTTGCCTGGGACCGGGCATCACGGGCGGACGCGTAAACGGACTGCTCAGCAGATATGGGCGAAAGATCGGTCCAGATCCTGCAAGTTTAATTGCAGCCATGGTAGGGGGCATTGTAGCGAATAATGCATCGGGAATGTGCTGTGGGATTTCGCACAACACCTATCACACCATGGATTCAATGGTCTTCATGCTGCACGATGGCGTCAGCATAGATTCGTCCGATCCACAGGCATCAGATAAACTTCGCAGTCTCTCTCCCGGTATCTATCACGGCATTACCCGCCTTCGCGATGAAGTTCGGAATAACACCGAACTCTTGCATCTGATTCGCAGAAAGTACCTCATCAAGAATACCGTAGGTTATTCTCTCAATGCTCTGCTTGATGAGGATGAGCCTGCACGAATAATTGCAAAGTTGATGGTTGGCAGTGAAGGCACATTAGGCTTTATAGAATCGGTTACCTACAATACCATAAGCGAAGCAAGGCAAAAGTTCACCCAGCTTTTTGTTTACGAAGATGTTCACACTGCGTGCAATTATGTTTCCTTCTGGCGCAATGCAGGTGCGGCCGCAGTTGAATTAATGGATGATGCCTCGCTGCAATCGTTTGCGCATCTGCCTACAACTCCCGATTCACTTCGGTTTACGGATAGGGGAGTTGCTGCGCTCCTCGTGGAATTTCACGATGCAATGCCCCCTGACATTATCCCGCCATCGATAAATCGTGAGATGGCAAACGGATGGGTGACGGATGCTCGTGAACAGGCAACCTTGTGGCATTTGCGTAAGGGGCTGATGCCGTCGATCGGTGCCATGCGGCCGGACGGAGCAACCATGATCAACGAAGATGTTGCAGTGCCACCGCAGCATCTGGCAGACTTAGTAACGGACCTAAAGAATCTGTTCCTGCGGCATGGTTTTCTCAGCACGGTAATCTTCGGTCATGCCAAAGATGGCAACATGCATTTCGCATTGAATCATCGGTTCGATACGGAGAGAGAGGTTCAGCGCTATCGGCACTTTATGGACGATCTCTCCGCAATTGTTGTTGGCAGGTACAACGGATCGTTGAAAGCAGAACATGGAACGGGACGAAACATTGCCCCCTTCGTGGAAACGGAGTGGGGCAGCACGGCATACGGAGTGATGCAGCGTGTGAAGAGGATATTAGATCCCGACAATGTATTTAACCGTGGAGTGCTTCTCAATTCGGATTCAACAATCCATCTGAAAAACATCAAACCGTTTCCAAAAGTGGAACCGGAAATAGATAAATGTATTGAATGTGGCTTTTGTGAGCATGTCTGTCCAACGCGCCTGACAACAACTACTCCCCGTCAGCGCATAGTGCTGCGACGAGAGATCCAGTTGGCCGACACAGACGAATTGAGACTGGCGTTAACCAGCATAGAGCGAGACGAGAGTATCGATAGCTGTGCAGTCGATTCAATGTGCAGCGTTGTATGTCCGGTAGGCATCGACACCGGACAGTTTGTAAGGCAGCAGCGTTCATTGCGGCACGGCGCCATTGTATCCAACCTTGCCAACATCATGGCGTCAGGCTACCGATACTTGTCGCCGTTGATAAAAACCGCCATTGGTATCCGATACAATCCAGGATGGACGGAAGAACGTCGAAAAGACGAAAACGCAGTTACATCAAATGAGGCGAACACGGATCTGAGTGATATCCCACATCGTGTTGTTATGTCGTATCTGAAGGCATGTCCATCGCGCTGGTACGCATCTACAGACGTTTCGGTAGAAATTCTTGCCAAGCGTGCCAACATTCACCTGATTCCTCTGAATCCGATGTCGGCATATTGCTGCGGACAGCCCTTTGCATCAAAAGGATTCACCGAAGCCAGCCAACGTCTGGCACAGCGTACCGTTTCCGCCAGCACAGGGATAATATTTACCGACACCAGCACATGCGGAGCAGCATTAATGTCTGCTGAGGGGCTGACGGACGCGACAATTATCTCTCCGGTGTCATGGATTCGCGATTATGTCTTACCGAGAATTAACGTTAAGAAGGTTTACAATGTGTTAGCCATTCATCCGGGTTGTGGTGTATACAAGGCGCACGAGGCCGACGATCTCGTAAGTATATGCCAACACATAGCACACACAGTTATTGTGCCGCCCTCGGCATACTGCTGCGGAATGGCAGGCAATCATGGTCTTGCGAACAAAGACATTCCACAATCTGTGCTTGCGCAGGAAAAATTCGATCTCGAGCAGATGCAGCACATAGATGCTTTTGTGTCGCTGAATACGATATGTCAGGAAGCGATTACTCAGCAGACAGGAATCACGTGTAGATCGTTGTATGGAGTAATACTCGACGCCTCACGTCAATAGCAGGCGTGCTGAAAAGCAGGTAGAGGTGAGGTGTCTTGAAACTCACCCCCACACCCCCTCTCCTCACGGAGAGGGGGCTTCGTTCATCGAACCCCCAATCGCGCAGGTAGAGGTGAGGTGTCTTGCAACTCACCCCCCACACCCCCTCTCCTCACGGAGAGGGGGCTTCGTTCATCGAACCCCCATCCGCGCAGGCTGAGGTAAGGTGTCTTGAAACTCACCCCCAACCCCCTCTCCTCACGGAGAGGGGGCTTCGTTCATCGAACCCCAACCGCGCAGGCTGAGGTGAGGTGTCTTGAAACTCACCCCCAACCCCCTCTCCTCACGGAGAGGGGGCTTCGTTCATCGAACCCCGATCCGCGCAGGCTGAGGTGAGGTGTCTTGAAACTCACCCCGCAGGGGCGGGGTGAGGTGCAAGATATCCGCCCCTAAAAGTCCGTCTGTTACTAAACAAATTGATGAAATACCTCCGCGCCACAACATACGCCCCTCTCCGTGAGGAGAGGGGTGCCCCGCAGGGGCGGGGTGAGTTGCAGGATATCCGCCCCTAAAAGTCCGTCTGTTACTAAACAAATTGATGAAATACCTCCGCGCCACAACATACGAAAGCAGCGCGATGACAGAGCAGGATGAGGTGAGGTGTATTGCAACTCACCCCCAACCCCCTCTCCTCACGGAGAGGGGGCTTCCGACCTCACCCCCAATCCCCTCTCCGTGAGGAGAGGGGTGCCCCGCAGGGGCGGGGTGAGTTGCAAGATATCCGCCCCTACAACTCCGTCTGTTACTAAACAAATACATGAAATACCTTCGCGCCACAGCATCAGCAAGTGGCGCGATGACAAAGCAGGTTGAGGTGAGGAGAAGGGTGCCCCGCAGGGGCGGGGTGAGTTGCAAGATATCCGCCCCTAAAAGTCCGTCTGTTACTCAATAAAATGATGACATACCTTCGCGCCACAGCATCAGCAAGTGGCGCAATGACAAAGCAGGCTGAGGTGAGGAGAGAGTTGCCCCGCAGGGCGGGGTGAGTTGCAGGATATCCGCCCCGGCAATTCCGTCTGTTACTAAAATAATTGATGAAATACCTTCGCGCCACAGCATCCGCAAGTGGCGCAATGACAAAGCAGGCTGAGGTGAGGAGAGAGTTGCCCCGCAGGGCGGGGTGAGTTGCAGGATATCCGCCCCTGAAAGTCCGTCTGTTACTCAACAAATTGATGAAATACATCCGCGCCACAACATGTGAAAGCAGCGCGATGACAAAGCAGGCTGAGGTTTGGAGAGTTGCCCCGCAGGGGCGGGGTGAGTTGCAGGACAGACCCAGCAAGCAGTGAGCAATTATTTTCCGCTTGGATTTTATTTGAAACTCTGTCCTTTCCACCGAACAGTTCGCTTAAGCGCAATAAATGGTATCGCAAGCTCAGTCAGCCAAAGGATGCCCATGGATGGAACGATGTAGGGAAGCAGAGAATATCGCCTGATGGTTATTGCAGTGTTCGCAATAAGTGCACTATCACCGAGTAAGCGGAGTGACACAAGAGCGATAAACCAAGACAACTCGTCGAATGCAACGCTGAGGATGATGCCCAGCCAGAGGACGAGACTGGTGAGAACAAAAACCATACCGCGGAGCTTGAGCGCGCGTCCGCCACGAATCCAACGGTGACGTTGTTTGATGTATTCTGATATTGTGTAGCACGGTAGCGTTTCGACCCTGGTGTCGGGACCAACGGCATAACGAACCCGATGTCCTGCATCGTGGATGGCAAGCTGTAATGCCATGTCCTCGGTAACACTGAAGGGAATGTTTTTGTAGCCCCCTAACTCATCGAACACCGATTTGCGAACCGCCATATTGTTTCCGAAGCATCCGAGCGGTATGTTGTTTCCCAGTCCACCTGCAGCCATGGTTTGTGTGTAAGTCCACTCGACATCCTGAATTTTTTCGAGGAAGGTATGAGATGTGACTGACGTAAGGGCACATACAGAACCGACGTTTGCATCGGAAAACTGCGAGACAATACCGCGTACCCAACCTCGGTGGACAATACAATCGGCATCGGTTAACAAAACTATTTCTGATCTGGCCGATGATATCCCTTGCTGTAGGGCACCTGACTTTCCTCGGAGATTATGATCTTCATCGGCATCGGTTCTGTGAATGATGCGCAGGTCATTGGTGCGGGCTGATAATTTATTGAGAAGTTCGCCTGTGCGATCGGTGCTTCTATCGTCGACCACGATGATCTCTAACTTTTTATGAGGATAGTCGATCTGCAACAACGAGTTCACACAACGTTCAATGTTCGTCTCCTCATTGCGGGCTGGAACCACGATTGTGACTGAAGGTTCGAATGGAGCGTGAGTCGATCGCAACCGTTCACGAACGAATCCAATGAAAAAGAAAATTACCCTACCTGCGTAAATCAACGTGAGGAAGGGGAGGAGTAACGTCATGCTGTGTGTAATTATTACGCAACAAAATTAGAGTGTTTGCGCATCTTCGCATCCTATGATGAAATCGATCGCCCGTAAAGGGACCAATCTGCTTCACGATCCAATCGATAGGTCACTGAGACTCTTTGCCATTCCTATGGCATTTAGTTTTTTGGTGAACATGGTTTATTCGCTCATCGATCGATTTTACGTTTCCAGACTGGGTGACGCTGCCATCGCTTCGATAGGCGCCAGCGACCAGGTTACGTTCTTCGTTTTCACTCTGGCAAGTGGATTTGCAGTAGGAACAGGGATCATTGTTTCGCGTCGGTTCGGAGAAGGCAATATGCCTGAAGCCGATAGAACGTCGACGCAGGCAATTGTAGGGATGGTGCTGTTGGCTGGAACAATTACCGCAATTCTTTATGCTGCAATGCAATTCATTCCAACCATTATGAGAATGAATCCGGACGTCGCTGCTATGTCGCTGAGTTATATGAGCACGTTATACATCGGCTTTACAGCAAACCTCCTCAACTTTCAGATGTTCAGCATTGTACGGTCAACGGGTAATCCCGTCTTCCCCATGGTTGTATTAATATTTACAACTGTCCTTAACGCAATACTTGCCCCCTTCCTAATTTTTGGTATTGGTCCGTTTCCGCAAATGGGTATTGCAGGGGCGGGTTTGGCAACTGCACTCTCGCAGGTAACTGGATGTGTAGTAGCTCTCTGGGCGATAACTACAGGCAAGACAAGCGTGCACTTGCGCTTCGACAATTTTCGTCTCGAGCCGCGCATGTTTCTGCGCATTGCCCGGCTGGGTTTACCGGCATCTCTGCAGATGCTATCCGTGAGCGTAAACCGCGCATTGATTTTTGTTTTGGTAGGGGGCTATGGAACCTCGGTAATTGCGGCGTATACGTTAGGGCTGAATGTAGATATGGTTGTGTTCATGAGTGTATTTGCCGTTGGAGTTGCTGTTGAGGTTGCAACTGGACAGAACCTTGGCGCAGGAAATCACGAAAGGGTTCGGGCGTATCACGTTTCGTCAATGAAGCAAACGGGTATACTCATGATGGTGCTTGCCGTCGTTGTGTGGATGTTCGGAGAGTCATTTGTCAGGTTGTATACCGTAAACCCGCCAACAGTTCAGGAAGCTACTGCATACCTACACATTACAATTTTTGGCTATGTTTTTTTTGCACTTGGTTTGGTTACCGTCCGAGCCATGAGCGGCGCAGGCGCTGCCTTCATTTCCATGGCAGTAACTGCAGGTTGTTTGTTGTTTACTCAGTTGCCGCTGGCATACGTGATGTCGAGCCAGTTGTCTCTGGGCCCTAAGGGTGTGTGGTACGGCATCGTCATCGGATACGCTGCATTCGCTCTGGTAGCGCTTCTCGTTCACCGAAGCGGTGTCTGGAAAAAATTTAAAGTATGACTGTAAGAATATTAAACTACCTGATACAGCAGGGCACTAACACCGGTTGTATAAAACCAGTTCGCAATGCACGTGATGAATCTACATCTGGAAACCGATTCACAAATACTCGAGGCTTATAAATCCGGAGAGCGTGATATCGCGGCAACGGCATTTGTCCGCAAGCACCAACGGTTTGTGTATTCGGTTGCGATGAGACATCTCAATAATGCAGAGGATGCTCGAGATGCGGCACAGGAAACCTTCATCCGAGCATTGGCAAGGCTTGACACATTTCGTGGTGATAGCGCGCTTCAGACGTGGCTATACAGGATTACCGTCAACGTAAGTCTGTCTATGCTCCGACGTAAACGATTTGTCTCATTCTTTGCGTTGGGTGAAGGAAACGGTGAACGGGATGTTATGTCAGATGCTCAAACGTCACCCGAACAACACACAAGAACGAGTGAATTTGAGCGTTTCTTCACAACAGTTCTAAAACAAATACCAAGAAAGCAGCGCGAAACTTTTTGCATGCGATATTACGACGAACTGTCGTACGATGAAATCTCGGAAATAGTGGGTACAAGTGTTGGTGCGTTGAAAGCCAACTATCATTGGGCTGTGAAGAAGATTGCGGCACAGTTGCGCGCAAGTGAGTTTTACGAACCATGGCATGAACATGAAAACAAATAATGATTTCGAAGATATTGGCAAGGAGCTGAAATCTTTTGAGAAGCTCATCGGAAAAAACATTCATGATGAATGGGTTGATGTTCACACAAAGAATCTTAGCGCCGACGTAGTAAATGCTCTCAACACTAAGGAAAGGGGCTACCGAGAGTATCTCCGATATGCTCTTCCTGCTGCTTTGGCTGTTGTGTTGCTAGTTGTTGTAATTCTTAAACCATCATTCAAATCGAGCAGTCTGGATACTCACACTGATTCAGTATACAGATTTGTTTCTGAATCTGAAGTAAAGAAAGCTCTATTGGCAGAAATATCGGACGATGAAGCGGTTGACATGATTGCCGTTGAGCAAAACCTTAATCCGATAATCCTTACCGATAAAGACATTGATAACTTATTAAAGGATCTCTGAAATGAAAACGATCTCAGTTATAACATTGCTTATCTGTCTTGCATCTCCCATGGTCGCCCAACATTGGATGGACGACGGTGATTCAGATAAGGACAGAATGCGCGAAAAAGTTGAAGACCTCCGCAAAATGAAACTGCTGGAAGTTCTTGATCTGAAAGACGATCAGGTCGAAAAATTTTTTGCTGTTTATAACAAGCACACAAAGCGAATCCTGGATCTCAGAGAAAAGGTTCTGGATGATGCAAAGGAGCTTCAAAGCATGATACAAAAGGGGGCGCCCGATGCTGATTTAGTATCTGCCACTGCGAGTCTTCGAAATACGATAAAAGAATTGGGCCAGGAATTTGACGCCCGATTTGAATCGGTAAAACCAACGCTTAAGCTCAACCAATTTGCAAAGTACGTTGTGTTCGAAGCCAGATTCCAGGATGAGCTTCAGAAAATGGTTATGAAGCGGCTTCGCAAGCAACGGGACGATTAATCCTTTCAGCCGTTTGCAACTAGGAATCTAATTCACAAAATACTGGACGTTGGCGTCGCCGAACATCCTGGTGAGGTAATCAGTTGTGTTCGGCGACGTTTCCAGTTTAACAAGTGTGTCATATTGGACTTGTCCGTCGGGCCGATCAACAATAAACAAAAGTGAATCGGTACCAGTAGAGTTCCTGCAGTAGTCTCTAAGATTTTGCAGAGAATCGTCTGTCAGCTTCTCTGCATCAATACGAATCACATACCCCTTAACCAATTTCTTCTGAGCTTGTTCGATGGTAAGAACTTCGTCGGCAAATATTTTTACGTTTTGTCCGCTGAGTTCCATCTTACCACAAATTACCAGCACGGCATCAGGTTTTAGGAGATCGGCAAACTGTTTGTATTTATCGCTCCAGAATACGCATTCACAGGTTCCGCTGTATTGTTCTAAACGGACAAATGCAATCGTGTTTTCACGCTTATCCAGCCGTGTTCGAATATCGGTAACCAAACCGCAGAGCCTGACGTTGGTGCCATGTTTAGCGGCGTCGGGTTTTGATAACAATATTGATGAATACGACTGTACTGCTAATGAATATTCATGCAGGGGATGTCCGCTCACGTAAAAATTCAGGTATTCCTTTTCGTTACGCAGTCTCTCGCGCTCCGTCCACGGCTCTGCGGGAGGCAGAGCGGGCTCCTGCAGCTTGGCAATCTCTACGTCGGCAAACAGCGAATCCATTCGTTCCGAACCGCCTGCATGAATTTTCCGCGCATATTCTATAGCTGTTTCGATTGAAGAAAACAATTGCGCGCGATGTCCGGACTTCAAGGAATCGAATGCACCGGCACATACAAGGGCTTCCAGAATTCTCCTATTCACAACCTTGGAATCAACTCTTGCAGCAAAATCAAAAATTGATGTGAAGGGGGCCTCCCTACGCGCTTGAATCACTGATTCTACGGCTCCGATGCCAACAGTTTTAATTGCAGCCATGCCAAAAAAGATCACATTGCCATCGGCTTCAAACCCGGCCATGGATCTATTGACATCTGGAGGCAGAACAGTAATACCATAGCGTTTGGCTTCTTCCATCAGCAAAACAATCTTATCCTGATTATTCAATTCGGCAGTCATGTTTGCTGCAAGAAACTCAGATGGGTAATGCGTCTTCAACCATGCTGTCTGGTACGCCAGGTAGGCATAGGCCACTGCATGGCTTTTATTAAAACCATAAAAGGCAAACTTTTGAATTAAATCAAATATTTGTGTGCCAAGTTCGGGATCGATGCTGCTATACTCGAGCGCTCCATTAACAAACAGATTGCGCTGCTGCAGCATGAGTTTTGGGTCTTTCTTGCCCATTGCACGGCGCATCAGGTCTGCCTGAGCCAGAGTAAACCCTGCAAGAACCTGAACAAGCTGAATCACCTGCTCCTGATATACGATGATGCCGTACGTTTTTTCAAGCACTGGCTTCATCTTTTCGTGCAGGTAGGTAATATGTGTTCGCCCATGGCTGCGCTCTATGTACTGTGAGAGGTTGTCCATCGGACCGGGTCGGTACAGTGCGTTCATGGCAACGAGATCCTCAAATCTGGAAGGTCTGAGTTTCCTCATTGCTACCTGCATCGGCTCAGATTCAAACTGAAAAACAGCTTGTGTTTGCCCCCTTCCGAACATATCGTAAATATCCTGATCATCGAATGGAATAGCGTCGAGGTCTATATCGAGACCAGTATTGCGCTTTATCTGGTCGAGTGCACTATCTATTATTGAGAGTGTACGCAGGCCTAAAAAATCCATCTTGAGCAGGCCCGCAGCCTCAAGGTCCTTCATGTTGTATTGCGTGGCGGGTTCCGTTTGTGGCGTCTTGAAGATTGGTACGTAGTCCGAAATCGGACCGGGCGCAATAACAACTCCGGCCGCATGAATGGATGTATTGCGGGCAAACCCTTCGAGGACAAGAGAATATTCGATGAGATCTTTAAGTTTTTCGTCCTGCGTTGTCTTTAAAAAACGTAAATCTGGTAATTCGAGAGCCTCTGATAAGGGTGTGACCTTTCCCATTACAACGGGAATTTTATCCGTTATCGAGTTTATCGTGGACAGATCGATTCCTAACACTCGGCCAACATCTTTGAGAACGGCCCGTGAGGAAAGAGTTCCAAATGTGATTATTTGTGCAACAGAGTCAGCACCATACTTGTTTTTTACATATTCAATAACTTTATCACGTTTGTCGTCGGAAAAGTCGACATCGATATCGGGCATCGATACACGGTCGGGATTCAGAAACCGCTCAAACACCAAGTCATATTTCAATGGATCGATGTCGGTAATACGCAATGCATACGCCACTATCGATCCGGCGGCAGATCCACGGCCAGGGCCTACGCGGATACCCATATTCCGTGCTGCCTTGATGAAATCAGCCACGATGAGGAAGTAGCCTGCATATCCCATCTTTTTAATAACTGCCAGCTCAAAACTTACTCGGTCGAGAATTTCTGAGGTAAAAACGTTAAATCGGTCTTCCAACCCTTTCATCGTTTGCTCTTCGAGGTAATCCTCCAGCGTAGTTGCGTCGCTATCCTCAGGTATCGGGAACCGAGGCATCTGCAGATCGGTGGTGATGTGTAGGTCTATTTTCTCTGCAACTTCAACTGTGTTATCGATCGCTTCATGAAAATCCTTGAAAAGCTGTTTCATTTGCTTGCGAGTTTTCAGGTACATTTCAGGAACTCTATACCTAAGGTCGCGGCGGACATCAAACTGCGTTTCTTTTGCAAACGATGCATCTTTAGTGATGTGCAGCAGCACATTATGGGCAGCAGCATTTTCCTTAGTGATGTAGTGTGCATCGTTGGTAACTACAAGCTTAATGCCTAGCTCGGATGCAAGGCGAGGCGCGAATTCAAGAACCTTTGCATCCTCGGGCAGACCATGGTCTTGCAATTCAACATAGAAGTCGTCACCGAATATGTCTTTTAACAAACGGGCATTTGCATAAGCCGTCTCAAGGTCTCCTGCCAACATTGGTGCATTAATGGGTCCCGACAAGCAGGCGCTCGTAGCTATTAACCCTTCGTGGTGCTGATGTATGAGGTCGAAGTCGACTCTTGGTTTATAGTAGAAGCCTGCCTGATGAGCGATGGAAGTGAGCTTGACAAGATTTCGATAACCAAGTTCATTTTTTGCAAGAAGTACAAGGTGGTAGTAATTGCGTTTTTTGCCTACGTCGCCAATTCTCTCCTTATCGGTGTGTTTTCGAACAGCCACATATACTTCACAGCCAATGATGGGTTTGATGCCGGCTTTTCGAGCCTTTGAATAGAATTCAAAGCACCCGAACATTACACCGTGATCCGTGATGGCAATAGCCTTCTGACCATCAGCCACAGCAGCGTTGACGAGTTGCTGCGGCGTGCAGGCTGCATCGAGCAATGAGTAATGAGTGTGATTATGAAGGTGAACGAAGTCCATAAATGCAATGAAATGGTTGCCAATAAGACAGAACTAACGATACAACACTCATCGTAATCGATCTGTTACCGACCTATCTGTGTGAATTCCCGTTCAAGTGTTCGCTGAATCTGGCTCCGTGCTATTTCACCAAAAGCGGTGAGTTCAATATCAATCACGATACGTTGATGTTCAAGCGTAATCGTTCCCTCACCAAGGGTTCCCTTTGCATGCAGAACGTTGCCATTCCAGTGATGGTGTGTGAGAAGCATTCTTGATTCGGGACGCGACAGCAGCCGAGTGTCGATATATGATTTCATTTCCGGAACAGACTTTCCGGTTTCTATGGTGAATGATAATCGTGCCATGACTACTGCAATGCTGCCCTGATTCGAGCACTGATGACGTCGAGAATCCAAACTACTAACGTTATCACAATAACGAGAGTTCCAACTTCGTGAAATTTCGACAGACCTTGATACTGAGTGAGCAACGTACCGATTCCTCCGCCCCCTACAAAGCCTATGATGGTTGCCATTCTCACGTTGATATCCCATCGGTAAATCGTAAAGGAGAGAAAGGGGATGACGCATTGTGGAACAATTGCAAACCACATTACCTGCAGTTGGGAGGCACCTGTGGCGCTGATTGCTTCAATGGGGCCCTCCTTTACGTCCTCGATCTGTTCGGAATAGAGTTTCGTCAGCGATGCAACAGTGTGTACAACTAATGCGAGCATGCCGGCAAACGGTCCAATGCCAACCCACACAGAAAATATTATTGCCCAGATGATTGGCTCCATCGATCGCACAATATTGAGGAATGCCCTCAGCACGGAATACACGGCGCGTGCAGCTACTGAACCTTGCATCAGGTTGCGCGCCGCCGGAAATGCCAGTATAAATGATGCCGGAACTGCAATAATGGTTGACATTAGCGCAATGTAAACGGTTTCGACCATCGCACTCAGGGCGGCGGAAATAATATCAAACTGAGGTGTTATCAGAGCGCTAAATATTCTACCAGCGCCACGCAGACCCTCAGAGGAAAAAAATTCCGATGGGGAAATGTCGGTAACAATCCAACCGGACACGATTGTAACTAATAATAGTATCCAGCCAAGATGAATCTGTATTGTGCGACGCATACCGTTGGATGCCTTGCCGGTAACAAACAATCGTCCTAGTGAAGCACCTAATGCACCAGCTGTGGCAAATGCACAGGCAAACAGCATGGTAAGCACATATCCGTAAATATTGGGAAGCTGAGCGCTGGGATTCTCGATTAACGCAGGGTATAACACAAACCACAATACAGAAAATAAATAGGCGCCAAGAGCTATGTCAATGGCGATTGCAGTTACGCGCTGAACGATGGTAAATGTATTTCGCATTCAGCGTATCTCGACCTCGATGGCGTCTTCGCCATAAATCTGTTTGAACCAGGCATCTGTAATGTCGGGGGGCAATCCATCAAAAACTATTACACCTGCTTTAAGCGCAACAACACGCGATGCATATTGTCTGACAAGTGAAAGAAAATGGAGATTACAGATGACTGTTGTTCCCATTTCCTTGTTGATGCGCTCGAGGTATTTCATCACTCCGTGCGAGGTAGCCGGATCGAGCGACGCCACCGGTTCGTCGGCCAGTAGCAGCTTTGGCTTCTGCATCAACGCACGGGCAATGGCTACACGCTGCTGCTGTCCTCCTGAAAGAGCGTCGGCACGCGACTTTTGTTTTTCTGCAATCCCCACGATTTCCAAAGCTTCCCTTGCCTTAGCACGCTGCTCTGCTGAAAATTGTCCCAGGATGGATGGCAGAGAACGTGTTCTGCCTAGTGCGCCGTACAGCACATTGTCCAACACGGAGTGGCGTCCGATCAAATTGAAATCCTGAAAAATCATTCCAATTCGCGAACGATGCATTCTCAATGCGTCGCCCGTGGTGTGCGTAACGTCTACGCCGGAAAACGAAACCGTTCCCTCCGTTGGTTCCACCAACCGGTTGATGCAGCGAAGAAGTGTACTCTTTCCGCTTCCGGAAAGTCCGATTATTACAAGGAATTCACCGGTGTGAACGTGCAGGTTTATGTTGCTCAATGCACGGAAGCCGTTCGGATATACATGTCCTACACCACTTAGACTAACCAGTGATTGCATGAAGCAAAAATAGACCTATATCCTGTCAGACCACTCCAGCCACGCAGCAATTCCAAGGCATAATAGGATTACAGATCCGATACCTACTTGAAAGGGGCTTTCAAATGCGTTGTAAACAATTACACCCGATTGAGCAAGGGATATATCAATGACTTTGGGAATGATTGCAAGGACTGCGCAGAAGAAAACGATTACGCCAATCAAAAGACTCCACCGACTGAAAAAGTCGACAAAGATGTTACGTGACCGAAAGGGTGATATTGCACGCGACAATGACAGTATATCACCTGACTCAAGGCTGACCGATGCTAAATATTTATGCAATCGTCTGTCGCCTTTTTGAATTCGCTGAATTGTGTCCATCCCAATCAACACCGACAATTCGTACCACTGCTCCTGCGTGAGAGAACCATCAAGCAGCGCATCGATAAGTTCCCGCTCTCTGTTCATTGATTTCCTCCTTGTGCAAATGAAGGCGTCGGTTCCAGGCGTGAACGGATTGCATCGCGCAGCATCAGCCGACCCCTATTAAGGCGTGTCTTAACCGTGCCCAAAGACATTCCGGTTATGCTGACTATTTGTTCATACGAGCAGTCCTGAACGTAGAACAAGTCCATTACGACGGCATATAGCGTCGGCATCGCCGACATTTCTTCCTGAAGAATGTCTTCGATCGTTGCCTGATCTATCGTATCGAAAATTTCAGGCTCAATCCACACTGGTGACTCGTTTTCATTGAGAGATTCGTGCAAAGGCATCCGATGTTGTGATCGTAGAATATTCAAACACGTTGTGTATACGATGCGATAGAGCCACGTCCCTATCGATGCATCGCCACGAAACTTGTGCATATTCCTAAACGCGCGAACAAACGACTCCTGCACGGCATCTCGGGCATCTTCATCGTTTTTTAACATCCGACGAGCCATCGATAATGCCTTCACACGATAGGTATCAACGAAATCCCGAAACTCAAGATCTGTCATTAAAATGGTTCTCTCAAAGCCGGGTGTTTACACATCGGTTACGGCTTTAGAAACCAGGATGAACCCTTGGTTTCATGAAACCTACGTCTCTTTTTCGTTTCCAAAACCTTTGAACTCTAAACACTTGTCAACATTCAACGGGAGAACACACATGCAGACAGATTCACTAACTATTTCAAGCCAAACCGATCTCACAACCTCACAATCTCATTCGATTCAACAGGACTCACAATACCAGGCATATGTACTTGATTCGCTTCGAATTGAAAAGGATCATGAAATTGAATTAGAGAGATTACAGAATGCAGTGCCTGATGCCGGAATGGTAACCATATTTGTTCCCATCATTGCGATTGTTTCTGTCTTCCTATTCCTATGGAGAGCAAGTGAAAACAAGCGGAAGGTGCGGTTAACGATGATTGAAAAGGGCATGGATCCATCACTGCTTGAAGTACCTCGCGATGAGTCGTCGCATAAGTATGGAGCATTGCGCTGGGGTATGCTTCTCTTGGGAGCTGGACTTGGCTTGTTCATTGGGTTTACACTAAATGAACTTGTAATTCATGAACAGCATAGCATGTACATGGTTGTTTCCTGTACACTTCTGTTCACTGGCCTAGGTTTAGTAATCTATCACCAGTTGGCGTCGAAGCTTGAAAAGGAGAACAAGCATTAACAGTTTACCCAAAGTGTAACCATGTTCTCTACTGGCTAAGGTTGCATATTTTTGCCAGATGAAACCGATTACCATCACAATTGATGGTCCTGCCGGAGCGGGGAAGTCTACAACTGCACGTCGCGTTGCCGAAAAGCTTGGATATGTCTATATCGACACCGGAGCAATGTATAGGGCTGTTACGCTGGCAGCATTGCGTGCCAACATACCGTTCGAAGAAAAGCCGCTGAACGATTTATGCAATTCATTGAATATCGTACTCGAGCAGTCTTTTGATGGACAGCGAACTTTCGTCAGCGGTGAAGACGTGACGAGTTTGTTGCGTCAGCCCGATGTTACCGATGCCGTAAGCGCTGTGAGCGCAGTGCCTGCCGTGCGCAGGCACCTTGTTCAGCGTCAGCGCGAAATCGGATTGAACGGCGGAGTTGTGATGGACGGTCGCGACATCGGATCGGTTGTCTTTCCCTACGCACAAGTAAAAGTTTTTCTAGTTGCAGACATCGAAGAGAGAACACGGCGTCGGCTGGAAGAAGCCAAGGCTTCTGGCGCCGATACCGACGAAAAGCAATTGCGCAAAAGAATCGTTGAACGTGATAAACTCGATTCCGAGCGATCCGACAGTCCACTCGTTAAACCCGAAGGATCCGTTGAGATCGACACAACGAATCTCACAGTCGATGAACAAGTGAATCGTATCCTCGATCTTGTTAAAAGTTATCAGCGGACGTATGCCCTGATCGACGCATACGGAAAAATCTAAATGACTATCAACATCGACGAACACAGCGGCTTCTGCTGGGGCGTAGTAAGAACCGTACAGATTGCTGAAGACCAACTTGCCGATGCGCGGCGCAACAGCAACGTCTACGTCCTTGGCAACATCATCCACAACCCGCGTGAAATCGAGCGACTCGAAGCTAAGGGGCTGAAGACGATTACTCTCGAAGACTTTCCGCAGTTAGCTAACATTGGCGCCAAGGTGATTATTCGCGCGCATGGAGAGCCCCCTTCCACCTATCGTGCGGCATGGGAGCATGGAATAGAGATCATCGATGCAACATGTCCAGTTGTGACCAAGCTTCAGGAGCGTGTGCGAAAGTTCTGGGACCAGGGATATCAGATAGTAATATTTGGTAAGAAAGAGCACGCAGAAGTATTAGGAGTGCGGGGCGTGGTAGGAGACGAATGTGTTGTGGTGAAGTCGGTTGAAGAAGCAGTTGAGCATGTTGATGTATCAAAGAAAACCGTGTTGTTTTCGCAGACAACGATGGACAGGCCAACGTTCAACGCAATCAAGAATGTGTTGAAGTCTCGCATATCCGAGCTCGTGGTTGACACAATGGAAGAGATTGCAACAGAGTTCCATGCAAAAGACACAATATGCGGTCAGGTAAGTGGCAGGGAAGACGAGTTAAAACTATTTGCACAGCAGAACGACGTCGTCATCTTTGTTGCGGGCCGCGCCAGTTCAAATGGTAAAGTTTTATACAATGTAGTATCATCAGCGAATCCAAGTGCACACTTTATTGAGAGTGCATCGGAGATAGAGCCTGAGTGGCTGGAGGGGGCGAACACAGTAGGAATCACGGGCGCAACCAGCACGCCACAGTGGTACATGCAGGAGGTTGCCGAGCATATCAAATCTGTTATTCGTAATTTCGTCTCATAATTTCTCGACTGCGAGGCACACGCCATACAGGCAGAATGCGCTAGTATGGGGATGTAACGGTCTCGACGGGGCGAGAAGATCTCGAAGATGCGTGTCGAGCTACGCTGGTGGAGCTCGTTAATACAACCGGCGAAACACAACAGGCGATAACTTCGGTTATCGCATGGCAGTCTAACTTAGACTCCCATGCCATCGGGCGGATGAGTGTCTGTCATCCTCCGTTTCGGTGACGCACCCTTGACAGACTGGCGTGATGCCGCGCATCAGGGCGTAACGCGAGAAGACACTGCTGCTAGCCAAAGGGCACCTATCGGTCGGTAACCCCTTCGGCGAAATTTGATAGATCGGCGACACACGTGGCATGCTTCGGTGACTCCGCTTCGGACCCGGGTTCGACTCCCGGCATCTCCACTGAACAAGACAACCCATTTTTTTATGGGTTGTCTTGCTTTTTGTTTGGGAGCAGACGGCGTTGCAGCGGGGAGACCATGCCGAGTATCTCTTGATACCCGGCATCATGTTTTTTGGAAGTAGAAACACTTCGTCACTTTTCGCTGTTCAGCGATTTACTGTTGCAATCTCCGGAAGTCTGGCATTCGGAGGTCTGAGATATAGACCTCTATAGGAGGGAAGCATGTAATGCACAGTTCCATGAAAAAATCGGATCAGTCATAAATTGAAGCATGATCTTTAAACAGGGCAGGTAGAAACGAGCAGATTCAACCTCGCGTAAAACGTCGGGATCGTAAACAAGACGGATTCATCAAATGAGCAGGGCTGACCAAAAACGATAAACAGATTCAATATGGGAAAAGTCGCTGAAATCAAGACGAAAGAAACCGCCTCAAGTGTTGAGAATTTCATCAATGGTTTGAAGGATGAGCGACAGCGTAATGATTGCTTCGTGCTCGTCAGAGTTATGCAAAAGCTGAGCAAAGAACAACCAAAAATGTGGGGATCTTCGCTCATTGGCTTTGGAAATAAGCGGTATACGAGCCCCAATTCAGGTCGCGAAGTTGATTGGTTAAATCTTGGGTTTTCTCCACGCAAAAGCAACCTGTCATTACACCTCGTTTCAGACTTGCAAAATCATACTAGTTCACTGAAAGTATGAAGTAAACACAAGACAGGCGTTGGATGTCTGTTTATAAAATATTTGGATGATATTGACCTCAAGGTTTTGGAACAAATGATACATATAGCTTTAAAAGTAAAATGATAATAATAGCAACGGAAAGCATTAACTCATAAACTCATAACTTCAGCTAAAATGAAAATCACACCGCTCATATCGTTAACTCTTATAGCATCCTTCTGTCTCGGTTTCGCTTTCAACAGTTTAGTTGTTAAATATTCAGATGATAACTCTAAAATGAAAAAGGCAACGGGCATTGGGGGAATCTTCTTCAAATGCAAAGGCCCCTAAAAAGTACGAGAATGGTATCAAAAACATCTTGGTATCAGCAGTAACAAATACGGAGCAGTTTTTGAATGGCGACAAGGGGCTGATATTACGATAAAAGGATTCACACAGTGGAGTCCTTTCAATGATAAAACAAAATCGAGCTATGGGAACCCAACGACACCGAATATGAAAAATTAGGTAGGCAGGTCGGAAGCAAGACAACGAAATGATTGACTTGTAATAGAGAGATCGGTCGTCAGATGAAGAGAGATGCTGCTGTGTATTGAACACACGTCTGGTTTGCATAGGCGCTGTTGCAGATGCTCTGCATCGCATCCGACTTAGCAAGAGTACGTTTTATTTTTGTTTAAATGACTAATATTACGTAATAAACAATATTACTACCTCACAACACAGAAGGGTAGCTAGCACAGGTATGAGAACACAATTACTAATCGCATTTCTCTTCACAAGCATGGTGACGGCATTTGCCCAGGACGACAGCACCGGGCAGGTCGGCGAGCCTTTTGAAGGCATCGATCAGACCTGGCACAATGGAAGCGATCGAAGAGATTCATCGTTATTCAACGACATGAAGTACTTCACACCCAGCATTATGATGGATGTGAATTACACATATTCATTAAACCATCCAATCGATAATACGGTTGTTGGATCTACATCGCTGGCTCGTAATAATGAATTGCAGATGCAGGCTTTGCATTTTGGAGGAGATTTCAATTACGAAGGCGCAAGAGCCCGGATTATGACTCAGTTTGGTATGCGCTCAATGGTTGTACCGCGTAACGACAACAGCGCGTACCGTGGGCAATATCAATTGGCCGACGTATATCGCTATTTGAGCGAAGCATACGCTGGATACTATTTTAATATCATGCACGGCATCAATATAGATTTCGGATTGTTCCTCTCGTACATCGGACTCAATTCTTATTACCAATCAGAAAACTGGGAGTACCAAGCTTCATTTACCTCAGATAACACACCCTGGTTTTTTAATGGAGTTCGTATTCAAATATTCGTGAACAGGAACCTCAAGATAGAGCCTTGGATCATAAATGGTTGGCAGAGTTATGGCAAGTTTAATTCCATGCCTGGCTTTGGAGGCAACATCACGTGGATGAGCGACAACTTGAAGCTTTTAACCAATGATTACATTGGAACAGATGCGAGCGGAGTGCCTGACAGGATACGATTCCATTCCGACAACAGTGTGTTGCTCAGATATTACAATCAGCCTGATTCAAAAGGAGTGAGCCGAATGGCTTTTTCATTTACAGCAGATGTTGGTTTCGAACAGGGTGGTGGGGTGAACGGATTTGTTGATGGAGATTCTCTTGAGGGTCCTGCGCAATATTTTACAAGCGTCATGATATACAATCGAGTATGGTTCGCAAAAAATAAAATTGCCTGGACAATTGGAGGCGGATATATGAAGAATCCAGGTCGCTACCTAGTCCTTGCACCAACAGGCCAGGCAAGCCCCTTACCAAACCCAGCAAACCCGACGGAAACAGAAGGGGCGTTTCCATTTAGTGCAAATCCTGGTGATCAGTTTGAAGCGTGGGATGCATCGACGAATGTAAGTTGGATGCCAAATCAAATGCTGGAATTCAGATTGGAATTTGTGCATCGCGAGGCCAGTGTTCCGTATTTCGCGGGAGCGGGCGGAGTGACGTCCCCAACCGGGTATCGATGGACAACCTTGCCCTCTGACTGGAGACCTGATTTAGTGAAAATAGAAAACAGATTCATTTTTGCGCTGCTGTTCCGCATATAGCGCCGATGGTTCCTGTGTTGATTTCATAACGATTCTTTTCCTCCGGCAACCCACCAAGAAGCCATGCCAGAAGCCATGCCGGGTATCAAGAGATACCCGGCATCATATGGCGGCATGTTCCCCGGCAGCATATGCCTCCCGGCATGTTCCCCGGCATGTTCCCCGGCAGCATATGCTCCCCGGCATGTTCCCCGGCAGCATATGCCTCCCGGCATGTTCCCCGGCATACATGCAACGCTGGACCGGCGATTACCATGGGATTCGTTTGCCGTGTTGACACACCAGAACGACGAATGAACATACTCCACAACCACAAGCAGCCACGAACTCTGGCGAAACCGATTTCAGATTTTCTTTGTAAATCGAAGCTGAGCATGGATTCGTGATATTTCAAATATCGAGGCGTGACTGCCATTGGGCAACTGGACATATGAGCGTTATTGCAAAACATATCAATCCAAAATTTCAGCATCTGTTTCAGGATAGATTTTGCTTCACACCTAATGAATATGAGTTGTTATTGTCATACATGCAGTTTCAACATATTCATAAAAAAGATTTTTACTTAAGACCAGGGGAAATATGCAGGACAAAAGCATATCTCAACAAAGGGTGTACACGCAATTTTGTTGTCGATGAGCGGGGACATGAACGTATTCTATTTTTCGCATTTGAGGACTGGTGGCTGGGAGACTTTGACAGCTATTACACGCAAAAACCCGGCACTAACTACGTTCAGGCGATTGAGGACTGCGAACTATTAGTAATTTCTAAAGAAAACTTTGCAATGCTGGAAGAAAGAATCCCAAAACTCAAGCAATGGTATACTTATAAAGTCACGCGATCTGCAAGTGCATCACTGAAACGAATGGAAGAAATAAGAACCTTAACTCCTAAGGAACGTTACCTTAATCTTATTGAACAACATCCACATATCTTTCAGCGAATTCCACTCCAGTATATAGCCTCCTTCCTGAATATTGAGCCGCAATCACTCAGCCGCATGAGAAAAAGGCTGGCAGAAGAGCGTTGAGGATATTTTTCTATTAGAAATGTCATTTCTTAACCAAGGTTAAGCGTTATCATAGATTACTACCGCATCTTAGTATCACAAATTAATGTCTCACTAAACACATTTTGATTATGAAACAAGCAATTTTAATCCGCGTGTCTCCTGAAAACTTTGATCAATGGAGACAGGCGCACGACGAATGCATGCAAGCAAGGCTTGAATACGGAATGACGGACGGACCCGTTTACAGAGATGAAATCGACTCAAACATCGTGTTGGTTCAATTAAATGTGGAGAGCATGGAAAAGGCATCGGGATGGTTTAAAGACGATCGCTTTAAGGCGGCGGTACAGCGTGCAGGAAAGGTCACAAGGGAGTTTTGGAACGCGACTCTTAAAGAATGACGCAGGCTATTCGTAGGCACAGGCAACAAATTCGCAGAACGTTTTCAGCTTTGCAGCTTGTTGCATTGTCCACCCAGGCAAGTACATCTGCTATTCAGTGGAATCATGAAATGGTTTCGTGTTACCACATACGGCGATAGCGAGTTCACAAAGCCGGAGGAGACGTCAGGGTGGTTGGGGACTAATATGCTGCCGGGAAGATGAAAGAGAGATTGAATATCTCTTGTACGGTCGCCCTTGCTAAGTATATGAGTTTATATCGTGGTGGCGAATGCGTATAGCTCACTCAACTCGTATTGAGAAATAACTATTGTGAGCGGGAAACGGGACTCGAACCCGCGACATTCAGCTTGGGAAGCTGACGCTCTACCAACTGAGCTACTCCCGCGTGCAGCGAATATAGGGGAATCTTCTTTCGCCGTTGTGAGGGTGCCGGGATTGCACTAGATTGTGCCAATGCAATCGCCACCGCTCAGATTGTGCTTTCTGTGGCATCAACATCAACCAGACTATACGGATGATGGTGGCTTCTTCCTGCCATGGGTGCGCCTGCATGCAGCAAAGGATTATCTCGACCTTCTTGAAATCATTTCTGATTATCCGCTGAAACATACCATCAACGTTGTTCCTTCGCTTCTTTATCAATTGGATGAATATGGAAGGGGGCGTAAGGACCCGATTCAGCGTTTGTGCGAAATTGCTCCGTCGGCGCTGACGCGCGAACAAAAAGCGGAGTTAACACAATGGGCTGTAACGGTTCAGCGACATACGATGGTTGTACCTCTGCCGCGTTATAACGAATTGTTTGATGACCTCGCAAACAATGCATGGAATGAATTCACCGACCAGGATTGGCTGGACGTGATGGTTCTGCTGCAGCTTGCATGGGTTGGCCCGGTGTCCCGACGAAGACCAGCAGTTGCTGCATTGATTGATAAAGGGCGGAATTTTTCGCCCGACGATCTCATCGCAGTGATGAATGAACATCTGTACTCGATTGCACAAGTGCAATCAAAGTTGTGCAAGATGTCGGAGGAGGGGCTAATCGAAGTCAGCGTTTCACCTTACTATCACCCAATACTTCCACTTATTTGCGATACGGATTCTGCTCGGGAGGCACGTCGCGACATGCAGGTTCCCAATCCGCCTTTCCGCAATGTGGATGATGCTCATTGGCACGTTGCTTCGGCTCTCGAAGATTGGTACCAGCGTTCAGGTACGCGTCCTGCAGGGATGTGGCCAGCAGAAGGGAGCATCAGCATGCAGGCGCTGGATGTGATGTGCCAGCATGGTGTTGTGTGGACTGCGAGCGACGAAACAGTTTTGCGAAATTCACTTGGCTCTGCTTGGCATTCGACGTCTGCATACTTCGTATACAATGTTCCTACTACCTCTGGCTCGATTGCTGCGCTGTTCCGCGATCACAACTTGAGTGATTCCATTGGGTTTGAATACGCTTCCTGGAAGGCTCATGATGCCGTAGAGAATTTTGTTTCGAGACTCGAGAGGATTCGTACGCGCCTCATACAAAACAAGGGTGAACAGGAGCTGGTAAATGCTGTTGTGCCCATTATTCTCGATGGAGAAAATTGCTGGGAATATTACAAGGGGAATGGAGAACATTTCCTGCGTGCTCTATTTTCCCGATTAACCGATGAGAATGCGTACGTTACACTCACCTGCGCTGAAGCGGTACAGACATCGGCAGCGACGTTGGCATCTGCTAGCCCTGCACGGAACAAACATCACCACGTTCTCAAATCGGTTACTGCAGGCTCGTGGATCAACGGTACTTTCGATGTGTGGATAGGCTCACCGGTTAAAAACCGCGCGTGGTCTCTGCTTAATGAGGTGAGAGCTCTTGCTGACTGGCACCTGGCGCCCGACACCTGGCACCTGGCACCTGGCATCTGGCACGGCTTAGAAGCCTCCGATTGGTTCTGGTGGTACGACGAAAAGCACATTGCTCCGCATAAGCACCTGTTCGATGAGATGTTCAGAAAGAAATTGAAGGAGTTATTCAGAAAAATGAATATCATTCCATCGATAAATCTTGATATACCATTACAGGATACTGTGGAACACGAAACATCAAACGCAAAGCGGTTTGATGTTGTCTTTGGTCGTGCCAGCATGCACGAGGCAAATGCCCTCACATCGCATCTCACACTCGAAACACAGGAGAACTGGCAGCGAATTAGGGTGCACCTTTTGCGCGTACCTACAAATGGCGAAGAGGTTGTCCTCTCACTTAAGGATCGCTACAACCTTGAACGTAGTATCATGATAACAAGCGACCAGGTGCTGGTGCGTTCTGGTTTGCGCGACGAAGGATATGAAAGAAAGTCACCGCTGGAGATATCTATTTATCTGCACTCGGCTGCCCATTGGAGCGCCGTGGTAACTGAGCAGAGGAATGGAGGTAGAAAAGCTGAAGCCGAAATGGAACTATCATTGTGATGGCTCGGCGGCGAACACATCTACGCGTCTGCTTTGAGGGTTCTCGGACTCGGCACCTTCGTTGATAGATTCCTCTATGCCCCTTCCTGTAGCGGCAACGCGCCCGGGATAGATCCCCGATTCAACGATTAATTCCCTTACAGCCTGCGCACGCTTCCACGACAGCGTTTGGTTGAACGGTGTTGTGCCAAGTCTGTCTGTATAACCGCTCACTTCAAACGCAATTTGACGTACATCGTATTTCTTTGCAAACTCAGCAATGCCGCGCGCTTGCTCTTCAGACACGATATACTGGCCCCTTTCAAAAAATATTGAGTAAAGGGGCTTCTTGACGCTGAATAACTCCGTAGTAAGATGCAGCGTCACTGCGGAATCGAGAACTCCTACGCCGATGATCTGCTTATGCGATACATAGCCGTCGGCAGTAGTAATTACCTGAACCTTTCGGTTAGACGGCAGCGCTATCGAAAACAAACCGGTGGCAGTGTCGGTGTGATACTCGGCTTCGTAGAATTGATTTGCTGCAACAGTGTCGTAAATGCGTATTGTTGCACTTTTTACTATAGTGCCTGTAATCGCATCAGTAATGGTTCCTGTGAACCTGCACCATGGCAACGGTCTTGTTTCTTTGTTAAGCACTGCCGTATAAATGCCAGGCCGCGCGCTTACTTCGTCCCACGAAGTAAGCAATACAGTATCGCCTCTTCCACGCAGTGTTATCGATGTTTCGTCTTCGACGGTGTTGATGCACGACCCCAAATTCACGGGCCCATAATCGATCACAAAACGTCCCGATCCCGTCCTCAGGGAGCCCGGACGGAAGCGGACCATGAAGAGATCGGCCTTGCCGCGCCTTTCAGTATGGCCGCTACTGGAGTAATACAATGTAACTCCGTCGTGACTCAACCACGGAGCTCCTTCGAACGACTGTGTGTTGATGTTTGGCGAAAGAAGAACAGGTTTTGTCCACCCGTTAAGGTCGGCATTAGATACATACAAGTCAAGGTCTCCCACGCCCCCTTCCAAATCCAGTGCCAGTATCAACATTTTTCTGTCGTCGGTAAGGTAGCCGTAAAAATTTCGTCCAAGTGAATCTATGCCGGGAAGCTCAATAGGTTTAACATCGGTAAACGGGCTTGTTACAGACTTACGATGAATGATTGCAAAGCTCTTCTTTGATGGCGATGAACGAGAGTACGGTCCTACAACGAGTGCCGACAGTCCATCCGTGGTAAAGTTGAACAAGACATCGGGCCGCTTAAAGATTGTAAACTTAGCAAGTGTTGGCTCACCCCATAGGTTGTTGCCCTGAAGCGGGCAAATACATACTTCATCGGGATCATTAGGTCCTTCGCTGTTATCAGGATGCAGCTTCCTGTCGAGATACAACGATCCATCCGGAGCAATCACGGGCTGCGTTACGGGCTGGAAACGGTTTACGTTTTCTGGCAGACGGATTTTGATACATGTAGAATCTGGACGTGAAACGGCGGAGAGCGGAAGAAAAGTCGAGGCAAGAAGTGTTAGGAAGAGCGCCTGGAGGTTTAGTGATTGCAGAACGCGCTTTACAGTTTCCCACCGATATCCGCGTCCCTGGAGGAAGCGGGATAAGCGCTGTGAAACGATTTGTGAATCACTGCTGAGTGATTTCAGTTTTTTTTGCGCAACAGAGAAAGCTGCGGAGAATTCTTCGTCATCGTCATACATAGTAATCAGGGCTTCTTCGACGATTGACGGTGGGATTCCTTTTACAAGCAGTTTTTGTTGTGCAGCAATTCTTGAAAGGGGCTTTCGGGAGCGTGCGGCATCCAGGAAGCGTTGTGCAAACTCTACATCGTTAACAATATTGAACGATTTCAGCCATTCAATAATTCCATCAGCTTCTTCATTCGTTGCATTGTGCTTTTTTATCAGGAACTCGCGTACATGCCTTTCGCTACGGGGTTTGTATGAAGCAAAATGATATGATTTTTGCCTCAGAATCAGTTCCCGTTCTTTTGCAGTTAGATTATGAGATAATTCGGCAGAAAGCTCCAATCCGATGCGCAGGCCGAGTGCAGCAACTACATCTACCGAGACTGCAACAAAGAACTGATCATCGACAAACACACTGCACCGATTTGCATCACGCACAGTTCGCTTGATGGCTGTGATTGTAGGCACTGTGTTTAGTCGAAAGCAATAAGAATGCGATACCGATTACTTCTTACCGTTTCCGTTTTGGTTAGACGTTGCCGCTGCCGGCAGTTTTAAGAACTCTCTAACGGCCGTTTCCAGTGATCGGCGAAGGGTAGCATCATCGGTTAGAAGTTTGCGCATCCCATCGCGTCCTTGTATGCGCTCTTCGTTAAACGTGAACCACGATCCCGACTTGGCGATGATTCCGCTTTCGACGGCAACGTCTATCATATCGCCAAGACGCGAGATGCCCTCGTTGTACATGATGTCAAATTCGGCTTCTTTGAATGGAGGCGCCACCTTGTTTTTCACAACCTTGGCGCGCACGCGGTTTCCAACAATGTCCTGACCATCTTTGATGACATCTTTGCGGCGGACATCGATGCGAACTGATGCATAATATTTCAGCGCATTGCCGCCCGTAGTTGTTTCGGGATTGCCGTAAACCACTCCGATCTTCGATCGAAGTTGGTTTGTAAAGATGACCGTGGTGTTGGATCTGCCAATTGCTGCATTCAACTTCCTCATGGCCTGACTCATCAGGCGTGCCTGCGATCCCATTTGAGCATCGCCCATATCGCCTTCAATTTCAACGCGCGGTGTAAGCGCAGCAACCGAGTCGATAACGATTACGTCTAACGCGCCGCTCCTCACAAGCGTTTCCACAATTTCCAACGCCTGCTCGCCAAATTCGGGCTGCGAAAGCAGGAGGTTGTTGAGGTCGACGCCAAGGCGCTGTGCATACTGAACATCAAGGGCATGTTCGGTATCAACGAAGGCGGCAAGTCCGCCAGTCTTTTGTGCTTCTGAGATGACCTGTAAACAGACAGTGGTCTTACCCGACGACTCAGGTCCGTAAATCTCAACGATGCGTCCGCGTGGTACGCCCCCTATCCCAATAGCAGCATCCAGCGACAGGCATCCAGTACTGATGGCATCTACCTGCACCACGTTCTGGTCGCTCAGTCGCATTATGGACCCCTTGCCAAACTGCTTTTCAATTTGGTCGATTGCCATCTGTGCCGCTTTCAGCTTGGCTTCAGTCGGCCTATTTTCTGAGAGGCCACCATCTGTCTTCTTGCCTTCAGCCTTCCTGACGTCGGCCTTGCTGCTGCCTTCAGACTTCAAGGCATTTCCCATTTCTGCGCTCATCTTTTTGTTCTTTGATTAAGAGTGACTATTCATTGCAGGGGGCATGTGTCACGCACTATAGTTTTTGTGACACACTATGAAAGTTACGGCATGATTGGCGTCAGTTTTTTCTGTTTATCATCCCGCACCCATTTTTTTATTCACATGAATAAGTGAATGAGAAGAAGACCACTACTGCGGTTTGCGATTATCGTACTGGCTATCGAAGTCTTCAGTTACTGGCTTGGGTTTCCTGCAGACCCAAGGATGCTCGATGTGGTATCGGGTGCACCAGAGTGGTTCATTGAGCCTCAGCGCTCGCGTATCAGCGGGTACATTGAATCGATCGTCGGTAAGACGCTAATTGTTAACGGTGAAATCGATTGCAAAAACTTACCATGTGTGTATGGTCGTGTAAAGCTCACCGTGCTCGCATCTGCTGACCGCGATTCAGCAATGTTAACTCAGCTAACCGGAAGCAGGATTGTTGCGTTTGGAACGGTTCACAGGCCTACAGAGACATGGTATCACGGTCAATTCGATGAAGTTTTCTATGCGCAGTCACACAGAATCGTGTTCATCGGCACGTGCGACGTACGCGATATGCGTGTTCTGGAGGGTCCAACGCAGCCCAGGTATTTGCTAGAAGTAATCCGCTCAGCAGTATCGGAACGCATCGACGCAACGTTCTCACCCGACGTAGCTGCATACATGCACGCACTGCTTGTAGGCAACACACAGCATCTCGAAAAAGAAACCAGAATTACTTTTTCAAATTCTGGCACATCGCACATCCTGGCCGTGAGTGGAATGCACGTTACACTCATCGTTGGGCTGCTACTGGTACTTTCGGGTGGCAGACCAAGGAATCCGGTCAGTCTCATTATCATTTCGTGTATTATCGTTGTTTACGTTATTATTACCGGCGCAGAGCCTCCTGCAGTCAGAGCCGGCATTATGTGCATTGCGGGTCTTTTAGGAAGAGTTCTCCAACGCGATGTAGATGTTCTGAATTTATTGGGCGGAAGCGTCCTCATTCAAGTCCTCATTGAACCTACAATGGTGTTCAATCATGGTTTCATTCTCTCGACGTGTGCCACATTTTCTATCCTCACACTCGGTTTCGATTTGCGAAGAGTATTGATTGCATGTCTCGAACACAGGACGCGGTGGAAGAGGGGATTAGTAAATATGTTGTCAATTAACCTCTCTGCAACAGCAGGTGTTGCACTCCCGGCAGCACTGCTCTATGGTCAGGCCCCGATATACTCGCCCCTTACCAACTGCATCGTTGTCCCGCTATTTTCTGCGGCGCTAATCCTTGGAATAATTGCAGTCATTTTGTGTACAGCATTGCCCAGCTTCTTTACTCTGCAGGCAGTTGCCTTCTTGCCCGACACCATCATTCGTGCGGCAGTCAAGGTGGTGGAAGCAGCGTCGAGCATTACTCCAGAGCTAACGCAGCCGACGGCAGTGCTAATGGCCATCGGGACAATGCTTTCAATTCTGTGGATTTCTCATTCAGTCACTTTTAGAGCGATACTATCAAAGGTTACAATATCTTCAGCGCTGATGGCATTTGCCATACTAATCGCTCAGCCAAGAGTCAACCAGCTTGTGATTTCGCCCACGCACAGCGGCCTTCAGATGTATGTAGCCAGCCCAACGGAGCAGCGTGAAGTGCAGTTGCGTATGCGAAATGGCGTGGTATTTGTGCGTTCGAGAGAGATTGAACCGCGGAAATAGCAGCTGAGTGAAGGGATACGTTTAAACACTGCATTGATGCCTAACGAAACCTACACAGTAACCATCAAAACCACTGATGGCGAAATAAATTCCCGGCAGAAATTAGTGATTGCGCGGTAACAACCGTCTTAACAAAAAAAAATGGGATGCGCTGTTATCGTGGCGCTTCCCATTTTTGTTGGAAATGTCGGCTCTCCACCATGCGTTTGATGATCAGCGGATAGTCAGCGGGATGACGACGACGGATACATCGCTGAACGAAGCATATCATCTTATTTGTACAACACTCAACGTTAATCACCGGAGCATTATCACTCTCCATCAGGTTCACGGCGACGCTGTCCACCGCATCGACAGATCGTGGTTATTGCTCAACACACAGAATTCCGATTCAGATTTTCCGCAACTACAAATTCAGGGCGACGCCCTCATTACAAATCTTCCGGGTATTGTTATTGGCGTCAAGGTTGCCGACTGTGCAGGAATCCTCTTGTGGGATGCCGCACACAACGCCATCGGTGCTGTCCACAGCGGATGGCGTGGTACAGCAATAGACGTATTGGGTAAAACCATCAGGGCGATGCAGATGTCGTATGGAACCGACAGCCAGCATCTGCGTGTTTGGCTATCGCCTCACGCCAAAGCAGCGCACTATGAGGTTGGCAGGGATGTTTACGATGTACATGCCCCTTACTGCATACCGCACAAACAGACACCTGATAAATGGTTTTTCGACAACGCGATGGCATTGAGGGAACAGGCGCAGGCAGCGGGAGTGCCTTTGGGAAACATTGCTGAAGATCCGGCATGCACGATGACGGACACTCGGTTTCACTCGTATCGCAGGGATGGAGAGGCAGCGGGCAGGGGATTGGTAGTTATTCAAATGAAATAAAAAAACACTACTCGAATCACCATGCCGGGTATCTCTTGATACCCGGCATGGTGATAAATGTGTAAAGTTTGTATTAGCGTAGTTTTGCTTCCCTTGTCACTCGAGCTAGGACTCCCTACCCATGATGTCGATGAATAGCGCCTACGTCGATGAAATGTACTTCGACTATCTGCGCGATCCTGATTCTGTTTCCCCGGAGTGGAGGGACTTCCTTCGGAATTATGTTCCGGACACTACCGTAGCAAATGAACCGGGGAAATCCGGATTGCCGGATCTTCAAAATACACCGACGCCAAATCTTGAACCGTTAGTTCTGGAAACCGGCACCACGCGGCTTCCCTGGGTGGGTGAAGCTGATGAACTGGTGCCGTTAACATCGGTGGGTGGACGCATCGCAGAGAATATGATGCAGTCCCTGATGATTCCCACGGCAACAAGCGTGCGGTCGGTGCCGGTAAAAGCTCTCGAAGAGAACAGACGGATTGCAAACACGTTTCTGGCGCGCCGGCGTCAGCAAAAACTTTCGTTTACACATATCCTTGCCTGGGCAATTGTAAAGGCTCTGGAAAAATCGCCTAATCTTAACAATTCTTATGGTCTGCATAATGGGATTCATGTAAGGGTCAAGCGATCATCGGTTAATCTCGGTCTTGCAGTAGATACCACGCGTAAGGATGGGACGCGGATTCTCGTTGTTCCCAGCATCAAGAACGCTCAGAAGCTTTCGTTTGTTGAGTTTGTACGCGCATACGACGATCTGATACTGCGCGCCAGAACAAACAAAATTTCGCCTGATGATCTTACCGGAGCAACAGTGACGCTCACAAATCCGGGAACGATTGGAACTGTGATGTCGATGCCGCGCCTGATGGAAGGCCAGGGCACGATTATCGCCACCGGCTCTATTGAATTTCCCGCTGAGTTCCAGGCGATGATGCCCGAAGTAGTGGCTACGCTTGCAATTTCCAAGGTTGTTACGATTACGTCGACGTACGATCACAGAATTATCCAGGGCGCCGAGTCGGGCGAGTTTCTTCAGCTCATGCACGAACTGATCGTCGGCGAACATCGGTTTTACGACCAGATTTTTGCCGCCTACGAAATTCCATTTGAACCCATTCGCTGGGCTAGAGAAATCGGTGTTAACCCGTTCCTTCCACAGGATCAGCCAGATATCATCGACAAAGAAGGTCGTGTTGTTCAGTTGATTCACGCGTATCGCGTGCGCGGGCACGTGCTGGCCGATATTAACCCGCTTGGTTTGGAAGCCTACTACTATCCCGAGCTCGACCCCGCGTATTACGGCCTAACAATTTGGGACCTTGATAGGGAATTTGACACTGGTGGGTTAGGGGGCGTTAAACGCGCGACTCTCCGCGATATCATCGACATGCTTCGCGATACCTACTGCGACCAGATCGGTATCGAATGGATGCATATTCAGGACCTTGAAAAACGCGATTGGCTGAAAAGCTACATCGAGCGATCTCACATGAAGTTTACTATAAGTAACGAGCGAAAACTCAATATTTTCAAATTACTTACACAAGTTGAGCTTCTCGAACACTTTTTGCATACAAAGTTCTTAGGTTCCAAGAGGTTCTCTCTTGAAGGTGCAGAATCTACTGTAGTAATCATCGATCAACTACTTGAAAATTCAGCAGAAAACGACCTCTCTGCTGTTGTTGTGGGTATGGCTCACCGCGGACGCCTCAACGTCTTGGTGAACATGATGGCTAAGCCCCTTGAAAAATTATTTAAGGAATTCGAGGGGGCAATTGACCCCGACTCGTACCAGGGATCCGGCGATGTTAAGTATCACCTTGGAGCAAGAGGTATGTACACATCGTCGTCGAAGAAAACGATACCGATGTTTCTGGCACCGAACCCGAGTCATCTGGAGGCGGTTGATCCCGTAGTAGAGGGAATGGCGCGAGCGCTTGAGGATGAGATTGGTGATGCATCGCATAGTAAGGTCCTGCCTATCCTTTTACATGGCGACGCAGCTTTTGCAGGACAGGGCGTTGTAATGGAAACACTCAATATGGCAAGGTTAAGGGGCTTTGCCACGGGAGGAACAATCCACTTAGTTATAAATAATCAGATTGGATTTACTACATCGCCAGAAGATTCGAGGTCGACGCAGTACGCTACCGCCGTGGGTAAGATGCTGCAGGTGCCCATCCTCCATGTTAATGGCGACGATCCCGAAGCATGCCGCACTGCAGCCGTTTTTGCCTATGCCTACAGAGAACATTTTAACGAAGATGTGGTGATAGACATGTATTGCTATCGCAAATACGGTCACAACGAACAGGATGACCCAACTGCCACGCAGCCCCTGCTGTACAAAAAGATCCGAAACATTCAGCCTGTACGGAAACACTATACAGATTTACTAATTGCCGAATCAATTCTTACTCCGGAGAAGGCCGCAGAAATTCACGATCAGGAATTAGCTGAATTACAACATGCGTATGATAAGAGAGGCGAATGGCAGGGAAGCGGAATGCCGGACAAACTCGAGTTCGACCTCTTTGAACCCATTGAAACAGCAATCAGTGATGAACAAGTGCAGCACATTGTTAATACAATTTGCGCAGTACCCGAAGATTTTAATATTCATCCAAAGGTGAACGCAGAGGTCGACAAACGCCTACGTCAGTACCACGAGGGAGTAGTGCAGTGGGGTATGGCAGAGGCATTGGCCATAGGCTCGTTAATATCTGAAGGACATCTTGTAAGACTATCCGGACAGGACACGGCGCGCGGGACGTTTAATCACAGGCAGGCTGTGCAAGTAGACATCGTAAACGAACGACGCATGATTCCAATAAACCGTCTTGCCACCGATAACAAACAACTGCACATATACGATTCACTTTTGAGTGAATACGCTGTGTTAGGTTTTGAATATGGATATAGCACAATCGCAAAAGCAGGACTCACAATTTGGGAAGCTCAGTTTGGCGATTTTGCAAATGGCGCTCAAATTGTGATCGATCAGTTTATTGCGAGTGCGGAAGTAAAGTGGGGACAGCGTTCCAACATCACGCTCCTGTTACCACATGGATATGATGGGCAGGGTCCCGAGCATTCCAGCGCCAGGATTGAGAGGTTTCTCCAGTTGTGCGCACAGGACAACATGATTGTCTGCAATTTTACCTCGCCGGCAAACTTTTTCCACGCTCTTCGCAGGCAGGTGAAAGCCCTTTGGCGGAAGCCTCTGGTAGTATTCACTCCAAAAGGCTATCTGCGAATATTTTCTTCTGCTGTTGCAGACTTTACGAAGGGGGCCTACCAGGAGTTGATCGACGATTCACTACAGACGACTGAAAGTGTGCAGCGCATCGTAATCACCACTGGTAAGATCCATCACGAGTTGGAGCGCAAACGTCGCGAACTAAATATTGATACAGTTGCACTTGTTAGGGTTGAGCAGATATATCCGTTTCATAGTATAAAACTGAAGGATATCCTGCTGCGGTATCCCAATGCAGCAGAAGTTGTGTGGTGTCAGGAAGAGCCTGCAAACATTGGTGCCTGGTTCTTTGTAAAGCCACTGATTGAAGATGTACTGTCGGCTAATCAATCGCTGCATTATGTAGGTAGGAAGCCCGCTGCATCGCCAGCAACCGGATCGCACAAGATTCACGAAGCAGAACAGGAAGAGCTACTGACAACGGCATTGAATGTCCGTTCAATACTTGCCTGAAAGTTTGTGGACGTCAATAAGCTCTGCGTTGACCTTGTAGTAATCCTGCCACCTGCCTTTCTTCTTGAATTTGCACGTCTCAGAAATGTAGGTGATGAGGCCGGAGCGCATGTCGCGAATTAACCATGTCGACAATTGAAATCTCGCACCGAACGCGTTTCGTCGTTCACCACTCAGAGTCATATATCCAAACATGCGTCCTTCCTCGTCAGTGCACGTAGAATCGAGCCTGCTTGTACGCAATAGCGTGTCGTAGTATTGTTTGCGTTCCGATGTGCCCGACGATCCGTAGTTGGTGGGCATGTGAACTACTCGAGATGAAAACAGGATAGTATCAACGTACTCGCGATTTAAATAGATCTCAGCGACATCCGGGATTTTAGGAATCACGAGATTTACTCCATAGGGTCCTACATCTTCAGTGGTTCCAGGAGCGCCGGCATCCATTGTGCGTTGGGTTGAAGACTGAAGCGCATCGACAGAATCGACATCCGACATTACGTGTCTGCTTCTGATGATGTGACCAAACTCATCAAATAGCAGATCTAGGTATCCCACGCCCGAATACAACTTGTTGCCAGCGAATGTTAGGCGGCCCGACGGACGAAATGCCGGACTCTCATCGTCTCTAAACAGCGTATCGGTAGAGAGCTTAAGTCTGCAAAGCAGGTTGGATGATGCATCGCGACTGAGCACGTCGAGCCGAAGCCTCGAATGCAGGCGCACCGTGGAGTTCGGTACGTTGAACTGGTCGGTTACAATGTGGTATGTGTAAGAGGTTCCTACAGACAAATCGTACCGCAGAACGTATGTGGAATCGGCAGAAGATGCATTTACAGAACACATCAACAGAAGCAGTATTGACAAGATTATCACATAACCTCACATGGAAACTGTGACAAAGCAAACACCTATGCAGTCAGCAGAACTCCAAAGCGTAATCCGCGAGTACTAACCTGACATTCATGTGCTTTCAAAAATTTCATAGACTCGTCAAGTATCAACGAACCCATCGGCAGCACATCGGCCCTCATTTCATCGATACCTTCAAGCTTGTGAAGTTCATCCAGTGAACTCCTCAGCAGACGCTCAGAAAGCGTATGGACCACTGAATCAATGAGGACGACTCGGCTAATTTCAGAAGAATTATACGATTTCGCACCAATGTTTATCATGGCAAGAGCGGTTGCTGTCCCTGCAACTCCAACAAGTCTTGTGCCAGTTCGATAAAGTTCAGGAATATGTTCGTGCAGCTTCAGGTAAACATCATTACGAATCTCCTGTATCAGGTCATCGTGAAGGGGGCGCTTCACGACGTATTTATTGGTTAGGTTAACTACTCCAATATCAATACTTTTAACGCTGCCAACTACTCCGTACGAGCCCCTTACAAACTCTGTACTTCCACCACCTATATCTAACAGAATTGAATCGTGGCTGCTGAATGTAATGCTACCTTGAAACGTCAGAGTACCTTCCGTAATTCCATCAATTATTTCAACTGATTTTCCTAATGAAGTCTGAAGCTGCATTTGCACTTCGGTAGCATTCAAGGCGTTTCGCAATGAAGCAGTTGCCACTGCCCTACAGCGTTCAACACCGTATTCAGACAGGAGCATTTTGTATTCTTCGAGAACGCAGCTGGCTCTCAACAGTGCGGCGCCGGAAATTAAACCGTTAACAGACAGTCCCTCTCCGAGGCGCGGGAATCGTTGCTCATCAGCTAGAATTTCCCATTCATCAATATTATTAGCATTCCCCTCGTTCCTTCCAATCACCATGAGAATGGTGTTCGTACCAATGTCGATTCCGGCAGCAATCATTTCCTGATAGCCGCAAGGACTTGTTTAGCGGCTTTGAGAATGTTTGTTCCAGGGCCGAACACACATGCAACACCTGCTGATTCCAGAACCTTGTAATCCTTTGTGGGTATAACACCTCCAGCTACAACAACGATGTTAGGAGCGCCCTCAGCCTTTAACGCTTCGATTAGCTGCGGGATAAGCGTAAGATGCCCGGCAGCCTGGCTGGATACTCCTACAACGTGTACGTCGTTGTCCGATGCCAATCGTGCAGCTTCTTGCGGAGTGGAGAATAATGGCCCAAGGTCGACGTCGAACCCCAAATCCGCGAACGATGTAGCGATAACCTTTGCGCCTCGGTCGTGTCCGTCCTGACCAAGTTTTACAACTAAAATCCGCGGACGTCTGCCGTAGTCCTGTTCGAAGCGTACAACTTCGGCGTGAACAGCGGCGAATTCGGCGTCGTTGGAATATTCTGAACTAAACACACCTTCAATTGCCACAGTACCTGCCTCGTATCGGGTGAATACAGTTGCCATTGCCTCGGAAATTTCGCCAAGTGTTGCCCGTACCCTTGCGCATTCAATAGCATATTCCAAGAGATTTTTATCATCCGAGCGGCACGCTTCCGTTAATGCTTCAAGACTCTGTTGAACTTGTTTAGTATCTCGTTTAGACTTCACTTTCTCAATATTATTAATTTGTGTTTGACGAACCACTGCATTGTCAATTGATAAAATCTCGATCTCGGGTTCGTCATCCACAGCGTATGCATTCACGCCGACGATTTTTTCGATACTCCGGTCTATTCTGGCCTGGCGCCGCGCAGAAGCTTCTTCAATCTTCATCTTTGGTATCCCTGCAAGGATGGCCTTAGTCATACCTCCGTACGATTCAATTTCATCGAGTAAGGATTCAGCAGCTTTAACAAGCGAATTCGTAAGGGACTCAACAAAATATGACCCTCCAAGAGGATCAATTACATCGGCAACATGGCTCTCTTGAGCGATGATGAGCTGTGTATTTCGCGCAATTCGTGCGGAATCTTGGGTTGGTAAACCCAGCGCTTCGTCGAAAGAGTTTGTATGCAGCGACTGTGTTCCGCCGAGAACTGCTGCCATTGCTTCGATGGTTGTACGAACCACATTGTTATATGGGTCCTGAGCAGCCAGGGACCAACCGGAAGTTTGACAGTGGGTTCTGAGGATGGTAGACTCCTTCTTCCCTGGTTTGAATTCACTCATCTTCTCGGCCCACAATCGTCTTGCTGCCCTCAGTTTTGCAATTTCCATAAAGAAATTCATACCGACTGCAAAGAAGAACGACAGACGAGGTGCAAAGGCATCAACGTCCATACCTCTTTGCACCACAGTACGAACATATTCGAGCCCGTCTGCAATAGTAAAAGCCAGCTCTTGTACTGCAGTTGCTCCGGCTTCGTGCATGTGATAGCCCGAAATGGAAATTGAATTAAAGCGGGGCATATACTTACTAGCGAACTCTATTACGTCGGCAGTGATGCGCATAGATGGCAGAGGAGGGTATATGTACGTGTTTCGTACCATAAATTCTTTTAGGATATCGTTCTGTATGGTTCCGCTCAACGCATCCAACCCCACGCTTTGTTCTTCGGCTGCTACGATGAACATTGCCATGATGGGAATAACGGCTCCGTTCATCGTCATCGAAACGCTGATTTCTTTCAGGGGGATACCTTCAAATAGGGCTTTCATGTCTTCGACTGTGTCGACTGCAACGCCAGCCTTACCAACATCGCCCACAACTCGAGGGTGATCGCTATCGTATCCGCGATGTGTTGCTAGGTCGAAGGCTACAGAGAGTCCGCGTTGACCGTTGCTCAACGCCTGCTTGTAAAAAGCGTTTGATTCCTGGGCTGTGCTAAAGCCGGCATACTGCCGTACAGTCCACATTCGATTCGTATACATTGTTGCATACGGGCCCCTTACAAACGGATGGATACCGGGCATTCCGATATGTGATTCGAGCTGTTCTAAATCGGCAGCCGTATACAGCGGCCTTATTGCGATACCTTCGATCGATTCCGTAGTAAGCCCATCTAAACTCTTATTTCCAAGTTCCTTCTGCGCCTGTCTCGCCCATTCATCGAGAATTGGTTTCATCCAGCAAAAATAGGGGAGTTGCTGCCATCGATGGATTATCTGAATGGTGTTTGAAGATACCTATTGGCATCGTCGTGAGAGGTTTCATATTCATTAAACGACAAAACCTTTTTGTATTGTTCAATTGCGAGAGCCCTCTTGCCTTGCAAATCATAAATCTGACCGACCTTCATATTTAGTTTAACCATGAAGCCGGAAGGACCTTCCGTATCCAGTGTCCTGCTGGCTTCATCACATTTATAAAAATATTTCAATGCGATATCATAATCACGGGCAAACATTCGTCCCAGCCCAATGTAGTACAGCGCTTCCCGGGCGGCATACATATCGTAACCATATCGCTTGTCCATATAGTTGAGGATGATCCTTCGCCAAACAATTTCCATCGTGTCAAGCTTACCCAGCCTGACAAGACACCTTCCCAGCCAGCGCTGAAACGAAGGATTGTTTGGATACTTTGTTGCCAGATCCAACGCATACGGATAGGCAGCGCTTGCGTTTTGTTCAAATTCATAGTATGCGCTAATCAGAAGCACTTTAGCCTCAACCGATGCGTATCGAGCCTGTGCAGCAGCAGCTTTTAACTGGAGCAAACCGAGTTCTCTGTCGCCTCTCGGAAGAAACATCATCAACGGTTTTAGGACAGGGTATTTTTCTGGAAAGATGGCAGCATAGTAGTTGTAGATGCCTGTTCCCAACATGATATCGTGATTGCCCGGCGCAAGTTTCTGACATGCAGTGAGCACATCGAGTGCTTCCTTGCCAGTTGATGCAGCATCAAGGTAATTCTTCCGCATCGCATAGAATCTTCCGATGAATCCAAGCGAGCCTCCCCTGAAAAACAGTGCAACGATGTCATTTGGATAATGGTCCAGGATGCGATCGCAGAGATCCAGAACACGCTGAATTTTACGTTCAAACTGAGCATCATTAGACCGACTTCGGGTGTCGAGCACAATCTTCCACCAGTCTATCATTGCATCCATAAAATATCCCGCCGGATGTTCGGGATACATTTGTATCACTCGCTCAAAATTGGTATGTGCTTTTTCAAACTCCACGTTGTAAATAGCGTCGATGCCAACGTTAACCAGACTGTCACCGTCTGACTTCATGAACACCCATTGTGCAAACGCATTGGCTGACGTCAATGAGAGGAACATGGTAAGAATGAATATGTTCTTGTGAAATGACGTCATGCTGCCGGATATGCTGCCGCATTCCTTTCTATACGCGCTTTGGTTATATCGAAATCGGTTTTCATTACTCTAAATACTGACGGAATAGCAAACGCTAACAGTACTGTAGTCAGCAACCCTTGCTCCACACCAAACGGTCCTGAAACCAACCATAACAATTCATCCGGAATAGACGACGAATCTAACGTTGAAATAACCGGCTGGAATGCATGTCCGCTTACACTGCCAATGAAGAGGTAGACGCAGCCATTCCACACAACATGAAACGAGATTGCCGACCATAGTGATTGAGTTTTTACAACCAAGGATCCCAGCACGACGCCAGCCAGCACAACATTGATTATTGCCAGAGCTGAGATACCGGGATTCACTGAATGTGCTAAGCCAAACAAAGTGGAGGTTGAAATAATAGCTGTAGCCGGACCAAATCGTTCCAACAGCGCCTGAAAAATTGTGCCTCGGAACACTACTTCTTCTCCCGCACTCGACACAACAAGAATCGCCAGTCCGACAAAGGATACCTGAGGCGTCGGAACAGATAATGTTCCACCAAGAAGTAATGATACAATTAAGATGAAGCCAAGAATTACAACGGCGAACAGCCCTGCTACTGCAAATATCGAAGCAGTGTTTCGAGTAAGTCCAATACCTGACGATCTCACAGAACCGTTGTGGCGCAGCAGTTCGATTCCAATCATAGATATTGTGAGAATCTCATATATAGAAATGATAACAAAGTTCTCATCTGAAAAAGATACAACAGACACTATACCGCCACCTGCGAGACTCAGAATAGTTAAGACGATGCGAAGCCACCATGACTCAATGATTGGCCCCCTTGATAGCGTGGCAGGTTTCGAGCCCCACGAAAGCATCATTCCTGTATTTGCTGTTTCAATGATTCGATATACTTAAGAACATATTCCTTCATCGCATTTTCAACTTCTTCATGCGATGTGCCTTTAATCATAAAGGCAAGCTGTGGGCAATAGCTTGCATAGTCAGTTTCACTCCTGCGTCGTATGAGTATTTCATAGTCGAGTGGATCTGTGCTTGTATAATTCATAGGTAATCCGTGATACGCCCTAAGGAGTTAACGATAGCGATCAATTCTTGCACGAAGGTATACGCGTTCAGGATCTCGTGCAAGCGCTGTTTCCCATGCTCTAACAGCTCCATCGATATCACCATTTGTTTCGAGTATATCGCCCAAATGCTCATAATGTGTTGCGCTGCCGCCAGACTCAACAGCTTTTCTGATATAGATCAGTGCCTTCTCAGTCTCACCATCCCGATAGAGCACCCAGGCATAGGTATCAAGGTAGGCAGGATTCGTCGGGTATTGCCGCACTGCTCGCCATGCCATATCTCGTGCTCTCTGCATATCTCCGCCGCGCACAGCAATGCTGTAAGCATAGTTGTTATTTGCCAGGGAATTGTCCGGATCCAGCAATAATGCGCGCTCATAGGAAACAATTGCCGTCGGAAAATCCTGGCGGTTATCGTGAATAAGCGCAATCTGGAGCCAAGCTTCGATCAGAGTGGAATCTATGGCAAGAGCGATTCTGTATTCATCCTCTGCAGCATCTTCGCGCTCAAGGCGAATCAGGCACTCTGCGGTAAGGAGGTTAAAGCGTGGGTCCTTGTACGATGTCGGTTTCCATTTTTTTAGAAAGTCGATCGCTTCCAAAAAATAATCATTTGACCTGTACAGCATGGCAATTTGAAGCAGGTAGTCTGGATTTGACGAGACTTTATTTGCCGCCGCGTCGAATAGGGTGCCTGCAGTGCGAGTATCCTTTACTTCAAGTGCTACAGCGCCGCTCAACATTGAAATGAAGCCATTCCATGCAAATGAATGTTCACATTCTTTCAGAACAGCCGATACATCATCATCAAAAAGATTAGCAAGGAGACTATCGGCTAGCAGCGACTGGAGAAATGTCGACCATACCTTGAGTGTAGATTCCGAACGGGGATATAATTGAAGCCATCTGTATGCAATGGCTCTGGCATCGGGTAACATGCCAAATTCAGTATAAGCCTGAATAGCCGCAGTCGCCGCTTCGGCGTTGTCCTCGTCCAAGCTGTGGGCTTTACGAATCTCTTCTAACCACCCATCTTTATCGCGAATTCGCTTATACAGGTCGGCAATTCTGAGGTGAAGCGATGAACTTTGTTCAGATGCAGCAAGCCGTTTGAATACCGATATAGCTTTACGTGCATCCCGTGGTTCGTATAATCTTCCGAGTGTATAGAGCTGTCGGTTTGTTGGCTCTAAATCAAGTATATGCTCGTATGCTTTAATTCCTTCATCATAGCGTCCGCTGGCAATCATTACCTCCGATAAAACTTCCCAGGCATCGCGAAGCCGCGGATCGATCCGCAGAGCATGCTCTACGTGTTCTTCGGCTTGGTTTAGGCGTCTCAACTCCAGATACGACCTTGCCATTGCTGTTAAACAAATAGCGGAACTATCGTATTCGAGAGACTCCTGAAACTCAAGGATAGCTTCGGCATGTCTGTTCCCCTGAATCTGAAGGGAAGTACCATTAATGAAATGCTGGCGCGCCGAATCGGAAGGTGTGCGAGCCCCCTGACCAATAACAATCCCATAGGATAAGGGGAGAATGGTAACGATTAACGCGAGATTCATCTTGTGTAGTGACGAACAAAATCGCCGAATCATTCGCCTTGCAAAAAAAAGGCCGCGAATGGCGGCCTTTTGTTAAAACGTTTCGGGTAATTATTTGTGCACGCGATTCTTCATTGCAGTGTACCCGATTTTATCGAGTGTCTTGAGAGCGCTGGTGGTAACCTTTACCGTCACCCAGCGACCTTCCTCAGGCACCCAGATACGCTTCTTTTGCAGGTTAGGGAGGAACCGACGCCTGGTCTTGTTATTGGCGTGAGAGACGTTATTGCCATACATCACGCCGACACCGGTCAGCTCACAACGACGAGCCATGATTGAGACTCACTTTCAAAGTGGTTTTTGAAACAAACGACAAAATTATGCACTGGTTTTACACCAAGCAAGGGGTGTGCCAAAGAAGAACAGTATTTGGGCTCAAAAGTGACAGGAAAGTTGGTGTAATTTAGCCGTTTGGTTACGAATGAATGTGTGAATACATCAGTTGTGAAACAGATTCGTGAGATGGATCAGGTAAAGCACAATTCCAAGGTGATCGCTATCCGCGGCGCCAGAGTTAATAATCTCAAAAATGTTGATGTAGACATCCGTCGGAACTCCCTTACGGTAATCACCGGGCTTAGCGGGTCGGGCAAGAGCTCGCTTGCTTTCGATACTCTCTACGCCGAAGGCCAAAGGCGCTTTGTTGAATCGTTGAGCGTCTATGCTCGACAGTTTCTTGACAGGATGAACAAGCCCGACGTTGATTCCATTTCCGGCCTTCCTCCTGCCGTTGCTATCCAGCAACAGTCGTTCTCCAAAAATCCCCGCTCAACGGTTGCCACTACCACAGAGATCTACGATTATCTGCGGCTGTTGTATGGTCGGATCGGAGTCGTTATCGATAAAGATAGCGGAGAGATTGTAAGAAAAGACACACCTGAGTCTGTATGCCAGCAGCTCATCAGCCAAGAAACTGGACAACGAGCATATATCATGGCTGCACTGCCAATCGAGCATGGGTCGTTGAACGAAATCAAGGAAGGACTTTATGCACGTGGATTCACAAGGCTGGTGATAGGCGAAGCTGATCTTGCCTGTGAATTAGAGGAGTTAACGGAACTATCCGATGACGTTTCTCGTGTATATGTTCTGGTAGACAGGATTGTTGTTAAGAACAATGCTGAGGATATCAGCAGACTCACAGATTCGCTGGAGACGGCTTTTGATGTTGGCAGCGGCAGGATTGTTGTGCGTTTACTCGATCGGCCAACAGATGCCAGGGATTCCTATTATTCATCAAAATTTGAAAATGCGCGATCTCAAACTCAATACATTGAACCAGAGCCACGGTTGTTTTCGTTTAACAATCCATTTGGTGCATGTCCAACATGTCAGGGGTTTGGCCGAAGCGTTGGAATCGATGAAAGCCTTGTCTTTCCAGACAAGAGCCAGTCGATAAAACGAGGCGCTATTCATCCGTTCCGCGGTGAATCGTTTGGGTCCCATCTTAGAACACTTATTAGGCTTGCACCACAGCTCGGACTGCCCACCGACAAGCCATATTACACGCTAACACCGGAGCAGCAAGAAATTGTGATGGAGGGGAGTGGCGAGTACATTGGTGTTAACGGTTTTTTCAGAATGCTGGAAGAGAAATCCTACAAGACGCACTATCGCGTTATGCTCAGCCGATACCGTGGATATACTCGGTGCCGCGCATGCAATGGGTCGCGACTTCGAACCGCTGCACGTCAGGTATTTGTCGGAGAAAAAAATATTCCACAGGTAGTCTCTTTAACACTTGCAGAAGCCCGTGACCATTTCGATGCCTATCAGCCTTCACTACACGAAGAGCAGATGGTGGGACAAATATTAATTGAACTAAGACGCCGACTCCATCTGATGTGCGATATCGGATTGCATTATCTAACGCTCGACCGATTATCTCATACTCTATCGGGTGGAGAGTCTCAGCGCATTAATCTTGCTACCTCTCTTGGCTCTGCTCTTGTTGGAACACTATACGTGTTGGATGAACCAAGTATCGGCTTACATCCACGCGATACACAACGTCTTCTCGACATACTCCACCGTCTAAAATCACTTGGCAATACTGTTGTGGTTGTGGAGCACGATATGGATGTTATTCGCACTGCGGATCACATTGTAGATCTCGGTCCTCTTGCAGGTGAACATGGTGGCCAGGTTGTGTTCAGCGGCTCTTTCGATGACATGATAAATAATGCAACTACTCTTACGGCTGAGTACCACAGAGGCAGCAAACAGGTTGCAGTGAAGTCTACATTCAGGAAGGGTAATGGCCTGTCAGTTATTGTTAGAGCACCGAGACATCATAACCTGAAAGGAGACGACGTTGAATTGCCGCTGGGGAAATTTATCGTCGTAACGGGCGTTAGTGGCTCAGGCAAAAGTTCGCTGGTTCACGACGTCATTTATGCTGGCATCCAGAGGATTTACGGAGGCTACACCGGCGAAGTTGGAAACTGTGAACGGATTGAAGGCATGGCGAATATTTCCGGTGTTGAAATGATCGACCAATCGCCTATTGGACGCTCATCAAGGTCGACTCCGGCAACGTATACAAAAGTATTCGACAACATCAGAGACATATTTGCATCCACTCAAGCTGCGAAACAATTGGGTTGGGGTCCGGGATATTTTTCTTTTAACATTTCCGGCGGACGCTGCGAAACTTGCGAAGGCAATGGTGTGGTTACAATTGAAATGCAGTTTCTGTCCGACATTGAATTGCCTTGTGAAACTTGCGGAGGCAGCAGATACAAAAAAGAAATCTCCAGTATTCTGTTCCGGGAAAAAAGTATCATCGATGTTTTGAACATGACGGTTGATGAAGCGCTACGGCACTTCGATGGTATCAACCGTATCACGCAGAAGCTCGATGTACTTCAACAGGTGGGGTTGGGATATATTCAATTGGGACAGCCTTCTACGCATTTGTCAGGGGGCGAGGCACAACGCGTAAAGCTTGCAAGCTATCTTGACACACAGCGCCAGAGCAATACACTTTTCATTTTTGATGAGCCAACAACAGGTTTGCATATACACGATGTCTCAACTCTTCTTACCTCATTTGATAAACTTGTTGATAAAGGTAACACCGTTCTCGTAATCGAACATAATGTTCATGTTATGGCGGCTGCGGATTGGATCATTGATATTGGCCCTGATGGCGGTGAACGGGGCGGTAAGATCGTAGCCACAGGCACACCCAAACAGGTGAGCTCGTTGAATACTCATACAGCTAAGGCACTCAATACATTTTTTAGTGATAGATCTGCGAGTATGCGACGTAAGCAAACTGTTAGGACTGCAGAATGAACCGTCATCCGTTGCTGAGGCTGACGGTTGCACTCATGGTTTTAACGGTTGCTCTGTGGTGGCTCTCGACAACAATTGATATCAATGTTGTCGGGTCTATTCTCAACCACGTTGACATTCGATTTCTAATAGCTGGTATACCATTTGTCCTGCTCTCGCATGTTGTCCGTACAATTCGCTGGCGTCGGCTACTGCGGCATCTTCCCAACACACCTGGCATCGCTGCCGGATTCTCATCAATACTCATTGGCTATGCTGCCAGCATGATAATTCCCCGTAGCGGCGAAGTCCTTCGGCCGTACGTTCTGGCGCAGCGAACAGGCATCAGATTCCCAACCGTGCTCAGCAGTGTTGTCCTCGAGCGCATCATCGACGTCATGTCGCTCTTCCTTGGAATCGCTCTGCTCATTATCGTCAGAAGTGACCTGATTTCTGTTGCATTTCCAGGTATCTCAACTACAAGAATTATTCTTTCCATTGCGATTCCTCTCGTGAGCATTTCTGTTGTTATCGGTACCATAGCATTTTCCGGAGTTGGTCCAAGAATAGTCGACGCATTTATGCGGCCAATTTCCAGCAAGGCAGCGGGTGTGATACAAAGGTTTCTTAACGAGGTAAAGATCGGAATGCAGGCAGTAAGATCGGTGAGAACATGGCTGCTGATTGCTTCAGACTCTGTTATTATGTGGACGCTGTATGCAATTCCACTCTTTGCTGCTCTTCTTGCCATGCCGTGGAATGAGCATGCATTTACGCTCCTGGATGGGGGAGTCTTGTTGCTAATCACCTCGGTAGGTGTTACAATAGCTCCCACACCAGGCGCTCTCGGAATCTATCAGGGTTTTGCTCAGACAGCCCTTATCCGGCTCTACGGAGCCACTCCGAATGAAGGCTTTGTGTTTGGCGTTATTGCTTGGGTACTCAATTATGGAACAGCATTTCTTGTCGGCAGCTTATGTTTCCTCATCGAGATGAAGAGAGGAATGCGTCTGCGCAATGTTAGCCGAGAAGCGTAATTTCGTTGCTTACAGTTTGTCCAACCACTTCATGCAGTATCACACTACCGACGTCATAGTTATCGGAGCCGGACCATGCGGCCTCTTTGCGGCTTTCGAGGCAGGACTGCTTAAATGGCACACGCACCTCATTGATTACCTGCCCATGCCGGGTGGACAGTGTGCGGAAATTTATCCGAAAAAACCGATCTACGACATTCCTGGCCATCCAACTATTCTTGCAGGAGAACTGGTTTCAAACCTTCTCAGGCAAATCGAACCATTTCATCCAAAATTCACTTTAGGTGAACGCGCAGAAGCTCTTGAAAAATTGGAGGATGGATCGTTTAAGCTCACAACGTCGGCAGGAACTGTCATTGTTGGCAAGACCGTTGTTCTGGCTGGTGGGCTTGGCTGTTTTGAACCTCGTAAACCTGCGATTGAAAATATTATCGATTTTGAAGATCACGGTGTTGAGTATATCATCAAGGACCCTGAACTGTACCGTGGTAAGAAGGTTGTGATAGGGGGCGGTGGAGACAGCGCTCTTGACTGGACAATACTCTTGGCTGACATCGCGGCCGATGTAACGCTCGTACACCGAAGTAAATCGTTTAAGGCTGCGCCAGACTCCGTGGCAAAAGCTCAGCAACTAGCTGAGAACAATAAAATCCATCTATTAACAGACGGACAGGTGACAAACCTGCATGGAAACGGAATCCTGAAAGGTGTTACAATCACCTATGCAAATGGCAACGCAGAAGAACTCAATGCCGATTACTATTTACCGATGTTCGGATTATCACCAAAATTAGGACCTATTGCTACATGGGGCTTGCAAATAGAGAAGAATGCTGTACTTGTTAACCCACAAACGTTAATGACGACCGTTGAGGGGATCTATGCAGTAGGGGACATCGCAGATTATCCCAATAAATTAAAACTCATCCTGTGTGGATTCCATGAGGCAGCTATGGCATTAAACTACGAGTACCAGCGGCTCCATCCGGAAAAGAAACATGTAATGAAATACACGACAGTGACTGGTATCACTGAGCTGGACTAATCATGGAATGTGCCTTCACTTTATTTAGTCAATCATCAAATTAGCAATGGTAACATCAAGACAAGAATTGTTTGCAAAAGTACTGCTTGTATTCAGCATAGTAATCCTTCCGTTTTTAATAATTGACATGATCAACTTTACAGTGGATGATGTTTTCATTCCCCTGCGATATGCGGAAAACCTGGTTCACGGTAATGGGTTGGTTTACAATGCTGGTGAGTATGTAGAAGGTTACTCCGATCCAATATGGGTTTTAGCACTTGCCGGTATAATGACGTTGATTCCAACGAACACTGATCCACTGTTCATGTTTTGGGTAACAAAGATTTTGAGTATAGTGTTTGGAATTGGATCGATTGTCCTTACCTATGTTGTAGTCAGGAAATATTTCAAGGATAATCCGAAAGTTGGGCTTTACAGCAGCATTGCAGTATTCTTAATGGCAACGAATGCCAATTATATTGCTTGGTCGGTGTCGGGATTGGAAATGACGTTAGCAACGTTTCTCTATCTGATTGTTGCTCTCATCCTGGCTGGCCCGCTAATTGGAAGCGTACCGGGTATCGATAACAACATGCGTAATCTTCCGGGCAAGCATCATGCCATCTTGGTTGTCGTCTTATTTTTTTCAGCGTTATGCCGACCAGAGGCGCCATTTTTTGCTGGATTTATTTACTCATTTTTATTACTAATTTCTCAAAACAAGCTACGCACAATTCTCTTTGGGGTTTTACCCTACACTGCTTTGATGGTTGGTTTTATTGCTGTGCGATATTCCATGTACTCCGATATACTTCCGAATACATTTTACGCGAAGACCGGGACAAGCGGTGGAACATTGCTGGAGGGCTTGAAATATGTATTCCTGTCTCTCGCAGGTCTTCTGGGTCCCATGTTTATTCTACTTCCTGTTTCACTGGTTCGCAGGCCCATGCGCTCTAATCCGTATTGGCTGTTCCTTGGTTTAGCAGTATTTAGCGGAATTTTTGCTACCTATGCGGGAGGGGATTGGATGCCAGGTCTTCGTCTGATGGTTCCGATGCTTCCGTTGATAATTATCGTTTGTCTGTATAACCTCGACGCGATTTTAAGGAAGGTTACCATTGACTTTCCCAGAGCTTTTGGGAGCTTAGCCATCGTTGTCAGCGTTGTTTTTATCGGGTCCGGACTCGTAACAACATCACGTGCAATTCTTCGTGGCCAGTCAGTGAATCTTACGTCAGGATTCAGGGAAATTGATGGGGGAGTTGTAAGCCTGCATTACATTGTAGCTGGGTGGATTAAAGAGCATGCGAAACCAGGCGAGCTATTAGCTCACGGAGACATTGGTGTGCTTGGATATCTTAATCCCCACATAAGGATACTTGATCTGAACGGATTAACGGATAAGAAGATAGCACTCGATATTAAACACAGACGCCGATTTGATTTAGAATACGTCTTCTCAAACAAACCCGACATTATAGTTTTGTTTAGAGAACCAAATTATGCCAGAAAAACAGTAATCGAACATAGGTCGCAATACGAAGCCATATACCAGGATCCCAGACTGGAACGGTTGTATGACCTGCAATTCACCGAGCAAATGGCTTATGTTTATTTCCGAAAGAAAGAATCTGATTTGAAATGATAGTTTTTTCAATGATGAATTGGACAGCAAGCAAAGCCCCTAATGTTAACCAAGTGCTTGCAATTCCATTCAGGAAGAAATTTCCACCGTCGCGATAAAAGGCAAGCCCTGCAGCATAGCACTGCAACAGCCCCTGGAGGGTTAACGGGTACAAGCCCCCTAACATCCAGACGGCAAAATTTGTTGTAAGGAAAAACAACACTCCGGCTATTGTTCCGCCAATAAAAGTCATTTTCAGTGCGCTGGACAGACGATGTGTGGTTTGACCAGGTTGGAATGCTGCTCCAATGAAAGTAATGGCGATAACAGTTAGATACACCATCCACTGCGTTGCATGAAAGGCATAGTCCCAGCCTAAAATGATGCCCATGGCAACGTCGCTGATGGCCAACGCTGTAAGGGGAACAATGTAGGACTTCCATCCTCTGCCCAGCATGTAGCCGCCAAACAGCGACATCCCCAGGATCGGCGTAAAGTTTGGCCAATGAGGGATCAGCCTCGATACAGCAGCAGCCAGTATCAGGAGAGAAACGCTTGCAAAGGTCCTTGGTAGAGATTTCATTGTTCAGTCCTTATTGACTTGACATAATGCTGATTATAATTCAAACAACAACAGGTGCAGATTTCCTTGCCGACGCCATCTTCTTATCCAACAGTGCTTCGGTAACCTTGTCAGCAGCTTCCTTCATTGTAGCAGCAACCAGGAAATTCAATCCCGACTTACGCAAAATTTCTCGTGCTTCAACGGCATTCGTACCGTCGAGCCGTACAATAACAGGCATTGTAACGCTAACGTGATTCAGCGCCTGCAAGATTCCATTGGCTACTCGATCGCAGCGAACAATACCACCAAAAATATTTATCAAAACTGCCTTTACATGTGGGTCGCTCATCATGATGCGAAATGCATTCTCGATACGATCAACATCGGCTCCGCCACCAACATCGAGAAAATTTGCGGGTTTACCGCCGGCAAGCTGAATAATGTCCATCGTGGCCATTGCTAGGCCCGCACCGTTTACCATACAACCAACGTTTCCATCAAGTTTGATGTAGTTTAAGTCGTGCTTACCAGCCTCAACTTCTAGCGGGTCTTCCTCCGAAATATCTCTCAGCTCTGGATACTCAGGATGGCGGTACAAAGCATTGTCGTCGAAGTTTACCTTTGCGTCGAGTGCAATAAATTCCCCGGATGCAGTGCTAACTAATGGATTTACCTCCAATAAACTGCAATCCATTGCTTTATATGCCCGATACAAAGTGCTAATAAACGATGTAAAGCTTTTGAAACTACTGCCACTTAATCCAAGCTGGAAACCCAATCTTCTTAATTGGAATTGCTGTAAATCAACAGATGGATCTATGTATTCTTTCAAAATCTTATCAGGTGTTTCCTCAGCAACTTTCTCGATGTCTACGCCCCCTTCAGAAGAAATCATGATAACATTTTTTCCGGTTTGCCTGTCGAGAAGGATGGAGCAGTAATATTCGTGACCAATGTTGCATCCTTCTTCAATCAGAACACGATTAACAGTCTTACCTTCGACCCCTGTCTGTACTGTAACAAGTTTATTACCCAGTAGCCCAAGAGCTGTGTGATAGACTTTATCAGCAAGGTTACCATCAGAAATTACTGTAACACCACGCAGGGGTTTGCCTGCAACAACAACAGCCTCGTTAGTTTTCGGGTCATGGACTGTCCCCTTTCCACGTCCGCCGGCATGTATTTGTGCTTTTACGACGATTGTTTTAACACCGCGGACAGCAAAGTCTGCAAATGCAACTGCGCCGGCATCGGTTGCATTGAACACGGCACGTCCCGGAAGCACGGGTACGCCATGTTGATGGAGCAGTTCTTTCGCCTGATATTCGTGGATATTCATGGTTTCCTCTGGAATGAGGAGGCAAAAATACCAATTGTGATGGCAACGTAGTGAACATGCGCATTGGTCGGTATTATCTCGCTGCAACTCTGCTGGTTCTGACGTGGCTGTCGGTGCGACCGCTATTTGCAGATCGCTCGCTTGGAAGCGAGAATAATCCAGTTCGTATCATGTTAACGCCATCGACTGATGCGCAAGCAATCATCCGTAACGGCGAAATCCTGGCAGCATACATTGAGTGGCAAACCGGTTATAAGGTTCGCGTTGATGTTCCGAATTATTACATCACCGTTGTCGAAGCGCTTGGCACCAGCCGTGCCGATGTTGCCATCATGAATACATTCTCGTATTTGCTTGCCCATTCAAAGTACGGCGCCGAAGCACGCTTACGTGTTGCGCGCAGGCATGGAGAGCTTACGTACAAGGGCGAGTTCATCGTACGCGCCGACGGAGATATCGACTCACTTACACAGCTAAACGGTAGGACCATTGCGTATGTTGACCCATCGTCAACTTCTGGATACATTTATCCTAAGGAAATGCTTAGGCAAAGGGGCATTACAACGAGTCGGGAAATGTTTGCAAACGGGCACAATCAAGTTGTTACAAAAGTTTATCAAGGTGATGTTGATGCAGGAGCTGTGTTCTACTCGCCGCCTGATGCTTTAACGGGTGAAATCCTCGATGCCCGGTGTAAGGTTGTAACGCAATATCCCGACGTATATGAGAAAGTTAAGATCATTGCGCTTACGGATTCAATTCCGAATGATCCGGTTGTGGTGCGAAAAAATCTTGATGAAAAGGTCCGCAGAGCAGTTATAGGCGCATTGTTAAAGTTTCAGTCGACGTCTGAAGGAAGAACGGCTTTAATGACGATTGCAAGCATCGAAGGCTTTGTACCTGCCTCAGATTCGGATTATAATGATGTCCGTGCTCTCGTGGAACGGTATGGTATAAATCTCGAAGCGACGCTGAAAAAGTAGCGTTACAATTATTTATCGAGAATGGTTTTCGTGAATTCCGAAAATCCCCGGATTGCTCCGGAGAAAAGTGATGTGATATCGTTTATTGGAGCGCGAATCTTATCGACAACCATTGTCTGCAAATTTTTCACTTCCCGCGCTGCACTCTCAAACAGTTGTGCACCGCGCGATAACCGGTCGAGATCATCGTCCAATTTTTCAAGCGTTACTTCAGTAATCTTTAACACATTACTCGTCTGGTCAAATAACGGCAATGCACGATCTTTCAACTCGCCGACGTCCTTGCCGACTTGTTCCATTGTAATCGTCATCTTGCCCAAATCCTTTCGTGCACCAACGGCCACGAACGTCAGTGTTACACACAACACCGTTAACGAGCCTAATGCAATGCAGCCAAAGATTACAAGGGTGTTGTCCATGACGTTAGTCAAGCTCCGATCGGAATGCTTCTGCACCGGCCTTGGCTGCATCCCCTACCTTCGCGACGCCTGATTGCACACCTTCCTTGATGGATTGGGCTCGAATGCGTGCATCGTGGAGAACTTGTTCGGCATTCGACAACAGTGATTCAGCTTTTGCCCTTGCAGAATTAACAATACGCTCGGCACGAATCTTTCCTTCGTTTACAACATCTTCGGATTGTTGTTCAGTCTGACTAAAAAATTCACTCGCCTTATCAACGATTTCTTCAGACTTATCAGCGATGTCGCGTCGGAAATCCCTACCGCTCTTAGGCGCGAACAACAGTGCAAGCAATGCACCAACAGCCCCGCCAACAACCGTGCCAAGCATAAAACCTTTAGAGTAAGCTCCCTGGTCTGAACTCATGGCGTCTCTCCTTTACCATTTCTCCGGCAACGTTACCGGTTTGTGTTGAGAACGAAGAATTAATTCAGCGAATTCGCGTACAGCTCCATTGCCACCACTTGCACTGCAGACGTAATGAACAATTTCCTTTATCGATTCAACTGCGTCCGACGGACAAGCAGTAAGACCGCACAATTTCATAACGTGTGCATCATTAACGTCGTCGCCAATATACGCAATGGCCTCGAACGGAATATTGCGCCGAGCGGCCAACTCGACGATTGAAGAACACTTATCGTGCGTTCCCAAAATGATCTCCTTGATACCAAGCTTGTTTGCGCGTTTTACAGCAATCTCGGATTGCTCGCTAGTCATAATAACGGATTCAATTCCAGCACGATTAAGCAGGGTTATGGCCATTCCATCGCGCGTGGAAAATCGCTTCAGCGACTCTCCCTGAGCCGAGTAGTACATCGCCCCATCCGTTAACGTTCCATCGACGTCCATCACTAACAATGTAATCTTGGACCCGTGATCATTTACAGCCATACCAACCTCTTTGTGAGCGTAGTTTAGCAACCTGAAACTAAGATAAGGTTGAGATGCCCAGACGTTATGTGCTTTTCTCAATGTCGATTCCCGAAGAAGAATCTGACCTTGCAATGGGAGTGCTGTCTCTCTATCCAATTACAGGCGTGGAGCTAAAAACCGATATGGCAATAGCATGCTTTGATCAAGTAGATTGGAGCGAGGGGTTCGAAAGCGCGATAATCACGGATTTGCGAGCGATTGGCGTTCATGCCAATTATGTGAAGGCCACAGTTGAAGAAGATCAGAACTGGAATGCAGAATGGGAATCGTCTATAAATCCCATCGTCGTAAACGAAAACATCGTAATCGTTCCTGAATGGAAAAGTAATGCTGTTAGCGCACCCATCAAGCTCATCATTAGCCCTAAAATGAGCTTTGGAACAGGCCACCACTCAACCACGCGAATGATGTGTCGGCTTATGGAACGGTACGTGCGCACCAGCTCAACGTGGGTTGACGTTGGCACTGGTACCGGCGTTCTGGCAATACTTGCAGCGAAGCTTGGGGCAGCAAACGTTTACGCTTTCGACAACGATGAATGGTCGATCCTCAATGCCAAAGAAAACATTGAACGAAATGGATGTCAGGAGATCATCCAGCTAGAACAGAAGGAGCTTGGACACTCGGTTTTACCCAAATGCGACGGTATTGCAGCGAATTTGTACCGACACCTTGTAATCCCCTTTGCAAACACATTTATTCAGGCCTTGAATTCTTACGGAGTCATCATTGTTTCAGGAATTCTCAGCTACGACTTTGAAGATGTAATCAAACCGTTCGTCGACTCAAAGTGTACGATAGAGGAAAAACTTACAGAGGGTGAGTGGTGTGCTGTGGCAATTGTTCGACCGTAAAGGACGACTCTTTACCTCGAAGGAATTTCTTTTTGCTGCTTTGTTCGCAATGAATCAATGTATTGTTTCATGTACCTCTGTTGCTCCATCCGTTGTTCATATCGCTCACACATGCCCCCTCTAAATATTAACAAAAAAAACACTATACTAAAAATAGTGACGAGCGCTATTACAACGTATCTCTTCCTTTTTACGGATTCGTTTTCAGGCACAATCGAAGATTGTTATTTCGCTAATTATTCCAATACTGCTGGCCAAAAAAGAACACATCGGAACCTGCAGTGTTTTGCATGACGATAACGACGTCGTGTTTCGATCGGCGCTCAAGATGTTCGTGTGCATCCTCTTCGGAGATACCAGCATATTTGGCTACATCGGCTATGGTTACTCGCCCGCCGCTCGAATCAATGAGGCGGCGTACAACATCTTCAACTCTTCGATGCTCCCGACGGTATTCACTCAAGCTTGTGAAAAGGAGCCATGAACCAATGCCAAGATGAAGCGACGCCAGTATGAAACACGTTATGAGATCGGCAGCCTTCATGCTTTCGTGTTCCCATCCAACGACTCCAAACAATAGGTACACGCTGCTGAAGGCTGCAACGAGGATTCCAATCAACAACTTTATGCGGTACATGCTTCCTCCGGCATCGTTCGAAAAGGCCAGTATCGCGAGCTCAATGCCACCGACAAAATTACATCGCGTAAACTTGTAACGATGAAAGGAATTCAGGACAACTATTCCGAAACGCTACGATACCTTATATCAGCCAAGCCAGTTCTTGATGCGGCACGGTTTCTTACAGAGAATAATTCAGTTTCGGTCAAGCAGCTTTCAGGGTCAGCAAGAAGTGTATTCATTGGTGCATTGTGGTCGGCCGGAAACAGACCGTTTGTGGTGATTACGCCTGATGACAGATCGTGTACCGACGTCACATTCGATCTCGGAATCCTCCTTGGATCAGATACCGTCTGTTCCATTCACAGCGCCTCGAAACGCAGGTCGTTAACCGGTTCGAACACTCTGCAGCACGATGAAATCGATGCTCTGTTAAAGTTGAACGAGGGGGCACGGACGGTTGTTGTTGTTGCTGCACAGGCGTTACCGGTACTGCTGCCTGGCCGACATGAGCTTGCCGATGTACAGCAGACACTGAATCGTGGCATGGAGCTCGATTTTGACTCATTTAGTATTCACCTTGCGCTGAACGGTTACGAACGAACAGACTACGTTGGGCGTCCAGGTGAAATGGCCGTAAGGGGCGGAATCATAGACGTTTACCCAGGTGGGTGGAACAACCCATTACGCATCGAATTCTGGGGAGATACTATCGATTCCATTCGCGAATTCGAGCCCCTTTCCCAACGGTCGATTCGGGAGCACGATACAGTAACGATCCTTACCAAGGTATTCCATACAGGAGAGCAGCTTGGAGCGACAATCGTTGAGCATTTTCCTGCGGACGCGATTCTTGTATACGATAGTCCCGATGCTATTGAATCTGAACTTCACAGAACTAACGATATTTATGATACGTCGGCCTTGCGCCGGTGGCCCCGTGTCGACGTCAATCCCTTAGGGCATGCAGACATCCAAACGCAGTCTTCAACTCAGCCACCGTTTGCAGGTTCGATCGAACAGATGCTCACGTCGGCAGCCTCGTTAGTGAATCGCGGAATCAATCTCCATCTGGGCGCCGACGGACTCCCCAACATCAGGCGCATCAGAGACCTGTGTGAAGGCATTGCAGAACAAACTGAGGAGGGCAACTCAGAACTCTCCAGCAGAATGTTCCGAACGATGGACGCTATTCGCTGGCATTCGTCTTCGTTTAGCGACGGATTTGTGTGGACTGATGTGAAGCTTGCATGTTATGCCGAACATCAGATTTTTGGAAGGCAACGTGCTCAGCAGCGTTCGCGTAAAAATGAAAGCGGGATAACACTTCGTGAATTACAACAGATTCACCGAGGTGATTATGTAGTACACGAGGACAAGGGCATCGGTCAGTTCGATGGAATTCGGACAATCGAAATCAACGGAAGCAAGGTTGATTGCGTTAAACTTCTATTTGCAGGGAGCGACGTACTCTACGTTCATCTTAATTACGTACACAAGCTTTCAAAATATGCTTCCGAAGAGGGATCGGTTCCCAGAGTTTCTAAACTCGGATCGGCAGAATGGGAACGGAGAAAATCTCGAGCAAAGAGCAAGATCAAAGATATTGCGCGCGATCTCATCAGGCTCTATGCACAACGAAAATCCCAACCGGGTTACTCATATCCCGGAGATACCGTTTGGCAAAAAGAATTTGAAGCATCGTTTCAATATGAAGATACTGCTGACCAGGCACGCACAACGGCTGAGTTGAAGTTCGACATGGAAGCTCCATCACCTATGGACAGACTTGTGTGCGGTGATGTTGGCTTTGGCAAAACAGAAATCGCGATTCGTGCTGCTTTTAAGGCGGCGCAGGCTGGCAAGCAGGTTGCTATGCTTGTGCCGACAACGATTCTGGCTCAACAACACTTTGTTACGTTTCGCGACAGACTCCACCGCTATCCGATCAACATCGAGGTATTATCACGCTTCCGATCGAAGGCATCACAAAAGGAGATTCTTGAAAAGCTCAGGGATGGAAAAGTTGATATCATCATTGGTACACACCGCCTGCTGAGTAAGGATGTTGAATTCCGTCAGCTTGGATTACTGATCATCGATGAAGAGCATCGATTTGGCGTTACAGCAAAGGAAAAACTTCGTTCGTTGCGTTCCACTGTTGATACTCTCACATTAACAGCAACGCCGATTCCGCGAACGTTGAATTTTTCGCTCATGGGAGCGCGCGATCTCTCCATCATCGAAACACCACCACGGAACCGGCTGCCGATTACGACGGAGATTCTTGAATGGGACGATGATGTTGTCCGCGATGCATTGTTATTTGAATCTGACCGCGAAGGTCAGTCGTTTGTTGTAACGGATCGCATCAATGATATGGACAAGCTCCGCATGCGTATTCAGATGCTTGCTCCCGCGCTTCGAATTGGTGTTGCTCATGGTCAGATGCCCACGGAAGAACTTGAATCGGTAATGGAATCGTTCCTCGAGAGAAAAACCGATGTTCTCATCTCAACCAAGATCATCGAGTCGGGTCTCGACATTCCCAACGCGAATACCATCATCATTGTAAACTCTGATAATTTCGGGTTGGCTGAACTGTATCAGCTTCGTGGCCGTGTTGGCCGATCCAATACTCAGGCGTACTGTTATCTGGTAGTGCCGCCCATTCACACGCTATCCAGAACGGCTCTGCGCAGGCTTCAGGCGCTCGAAGAATTCACCGATCTCGGCAGCGGTTTTCAATTGGCCATGCGCGATCTGGAAATACGAGGCTCGGGAAATTTGTTAGGGGGCGAGCAAAGCGGTTTTATTGTGGAAATGGGCTTCGAACTCTATCAGAAAATAATCGATGAAGCAATGGAAGAACTCAGAACTGAAGAGTTTGCGGAAATGTTTGCCGGCAGCCGCCCCAGACATAAAGCATTCATCAATGAAGATGTTGCAATCGAACTCGATGTAGACACGCTACTCCCCTCGTCCTACATCCCAGGCGATACCGATCGGTACGAAGCCTATAAGCGCCTTTACAATGCACACTCCGAGCAAGAAGTATCCGCTGTGTTCGATGAACTGCGCGATAGGTTTGGAGCATTAACGCAAGAAGCCGATAATATGCTGTTTGCTGTGCGCCTCCGGATTGCAGCTCTTGCAACAGGATTCGTTCGAGTTGTCCTTGCTGGCACCACGCTGAAGTTGGAGTGCCCGCCGGAGTCCGATTCACGGTTTTATACCGACGTATTCCCGTTATACCTGGAATTTATCTCGACACGGCCTAATACAAGACTTGTGCAACAGGGAAAACGATTGCTTATAGAATCTCAGCTTGCGCGCCGCGAAGATGCTATTACGCTGATTCAAATGTTTGCAGACAAGCTTGTGGTAGAAAGTTTAGCATGATTATTCTTGGAATTGAATCGACTAGTTTGGTTTGTGGGAGTGCAGTGGTAAGATCTGGAGAAATAATAGCAATTAATGAAATTAAAGAAGCCAATGTTCACGATCTTTATCTTACCGGGTCCGTCAGAAATGTTCTGAAAGACGCTGGTATATCGTTTGATGATATCGACGTCGTTGCCGTAAGCAGTGGTCCAGGTTCGTTTACCGGCACAAGAATTGGGGTATCGTTCGCCAAGGGGCTGACGTTAACGAATCGGCCGCAGCTTCTCGGCATTTCGACCATGGAATCGTTGGTTTATGCGTATTCGTCATCACTTACTCAGCAGGATAGATTTCCATTGACGGTAGCATGCATATTGGAAAGCCATGGTAACCGCTGCTTTCTTCAGCGTTTTAACGTCACGTCTCGCATGCAATGGGAAGCCTTGTCAGTAATCGACATTGTGACTGTAAGCGAGATTCAAACAACAGTTGATGCACGTGATGTTCTCGTCAGCCCAACGCTATCAGAGCCTATCATGCCAGCAAAGGTTGTGTGTATTGAGCTTTCCGCAGCATACGTGGCCATGTGTGCCTATGTGATGATTGACAGTAAACGTCAAAAGAATGTTGATCCACTCACGTTCGAACCAACGTACCGACAGGAATTTGTCGGCAAAAGGCTACCATAAACATCTGTATTTTTGTGTTTCTCATGCTCCGTTAATTCTATGATACAGCGTTATTCCCGCCCCGACATGGCCGCTATCTGGTCCGATGAAAACCGCTTCTCTATATGGCTGGAAATCGAAATCCTAGCGTGCGAAGCCCAGGCAAAAGCGGGAATCATTCCACAGGATGCTGTCGATGAAATTCGAAAGAAGGCACGGTTCGACGTGCAAAGGATTCTTGAGATCGAGGAAGTAACGAAGCACGATGTAATTGCATTTACAACCAACGTTGCCGAATATGTTGGACCAGCATCGCGGTTCATTCATCTGGGCATGACGTCGAGCGACGTTCTCGATACGTGCCTTGGTCTTCAGCTTAAACAAGCGGGTAATCTCCTCTTAAACGATTTGCTTGCCTTCAGGGAAGTTTTAGCACGCAGAGCCATCGAATTCAAGCATACTATCTGTATTGGCAGAACGCACGGCATTCATGCAGAGCCCACGACCTTTGGATTGAAACTTGCATTGTGGCACGAGGAATGCAAACGCTGCATTGACCGTCTAACAAGAGCCATTGATGTTATCTCCGTTGGAATGATTTCAGGTGCAGTTGGCACATTCGAACATCTCTCTCCCGATGTAGAAGAATATGTATGTTCAAAACTTGGGTTGAAGCCTGCGCCTGTAAGCACACAGGTTGTACAACGCGATCGCCATGCTGAATACCTGACGACGATTGCCTTAATCGGTTCGTTCATCGAGAAAATTGCCACAGAAGTCAGGCATCTTCAGCGCACTGAAGTACGGGAAGCCGAGGAGTTCTTTTCTGAAGGACAAAAAGGTTCGAGCGCCATGCCTCATAAACGTAATCCAATTGTTAGCGAACGGCTGTGCGGCTTGTCGAGATTGCTCCGCGGATACGCAACAGCATCGGTCGAAAACAACGCATTGTGGCACGAACGCGATATTTCACATTCGAGTGTTGAGCGCGTTATCTGTCCTGATGCAACCATTACTCTCGATTACATGCTCTATCTCGTCACGGCGCTCATCGAAAAACTGATCGTCTACTCCGATGCAATGAAAAGGAATCTCGACCTGACGTATGGATTGCCCCTTTCCCAAACAGTATTACTTGCTTTAGTTAGAAAGGGGCTCACCAGAGAAGAGGCTTATGCAATGGTACAGCGGAATGCCATGATTACGTGGCAATCAAAGACGCCACTGCGAAAAACGCTTGGGTCCGACGCGGCATTAAAAAAATTCCTAACCGATTCCGAGCTGGACGATTTATTCGCAAACGAAGGAATGATAAGAAATGTCGATCTGATTTTCAGTCGTTGCGGACTCGGCGACTAGTAAACACCGGGTAGCGTCCGTTTAGTATTACTCCCGATCCGACATCCGGATATTCGTTTCCCAATACATCGTAGTACCTGACCACTTCGTTGCGGCTATCTGTGTTCGAAGAAAATGGATCAAATAGTCGTGTTCTGTTGTTGTCTGTACATACACCGTCGAGGACAAATGTTCCGCTGCTTTCAATTACTACTCTCAACGAATCGAAGGGACACGTTGCCGAATCCAGGTTAATGACAACTGAGGCGCTGTCGCCAAGTGCAGCAATATATTTCAGTGGAATCCTGTATAGTGCTGGTGGACCCGCCGGAATGTCGAAGCTGTGATAGCGAATCATTGCTCTTCTGCCTGCCCATCGATATGGGCCCTCAGGTATCAGCACCGATGCTCTTGTGCGAATTCTTGTTGCAAGCGTGACCATGCGAGAGAGAGCTGTCCTAACATCAACTTCCAATATCGCTTCGAATCGTTCTCCTGCCCGAGCCCTCGCATCGAGTGTTCTTACAACGATTGCTGGTTCGCCGCATTCCTGGATGCCTGCCGATTGCGGTAACGGCAATTTGAGAACCTGGCCGTCGGCTCCGGGAGAGGCTCCATACGAACTGTCTACACTGCATAATGAGTCCGGAGATATAGTCTGTCCGTTTCGTCCACCATCCACGTCCACGTTAAGCTCATCGTAACTATAGTTACGATAGGCATTGTTGGTGCACAAGATCACAGCGCCGCCGCCGCCGCCTCCTCCAGGACCGTAACACCGAAACGATGACACAGTTTGTCCGCCTATACCACCTCTTGCGGTAACAGCAAAAGAGCCAATGATAGTGTCGAAGCAAAGAACAATTGTGCCTCCGCCCCCTCCCCCGCCTGCACCGTCATCAAATGCATAAAGGGCATTTTCTCCATCTGCAATGATTGCTCCGATTGAATCACCCATTAGCACCCTTGCGCGAATGAAGATTATTCCTCCGCCTGCTCCACCGCCACTTGCTCCGAAGTCGTTCTGTTGACCCCCTCCGCCACCACCGCCAAAAAACAATCTCTGGACCGACGAAGGTTCAAGTATTGGAATGCCACCCATTCCGCCTACATCCAGTACATCGTATTCGCTTGTCTGAAAGCCTCCCTTGCCCCCTTGCCCCCCGCCAGCACCTCCACCACCGCCTGCATTACGCGCATTTCCACCGCCACCGGCATGAGCAGAATGGAGCTTGCCTGCTGTTCGCTCAGGATATGGTCTGACAATGGTTTGCCCCTTACCACCTGAAGTTCCGTCGAAGAAAAATGCATTTCCATCGGCGTAAGATGTATCCCATCCCGAAATGCTTCTCTCACCGCCGATATATCCCATGCCATTTGCATCAATGGTATCGAGAAGATTCAATGTGTCGGCGAGCATGAAGAGTATTCCACCCTGTCCATCGATGAATGGCTTGGCTGAGAGATGCGATGTTACATCAACACGCTGTCCAGCAATTGCCCTGCAAATCTGAACAGCGTTGAAACAATCATATTGCTTGGCAAGGCGCTCTGTGAGGAAAGCAAGGACGCCAGCAACTCGATCGATTACTGCAATCTCCCATTGTCCTGCACTGCGATACTCAACAACGTTACCATATTCATCAACAAGAGCGCCGTGAGATTGATGGATCATTACGGTGTCGCCATCACGGAATCCCTGTACGTTGTCTAACGTCAGAATGCCGGCGCAAGAATCGATGTTGATAACACGCGCATAAACGGGTTCCTGCGCCTGCATGGTGCCGCAGGCTGCAACAGCCGCAATCAGAAATTGGAGGAAATAACGCGCCATCTCTCGTTAACCTGATCGTACCAAAGAGTGACTACTCCCTGCGGGGGCATGATCATTGCTACCATGTTAGGAGTCATAATTCTGAACTGTGCTCCTGCCAGACCATTTTCGGGTACAATGTTTAGCTCGCCCCCTGTGTTAATTATTGTTACTAACCGACCCTCTTTAATTCCACCGATTCCCACGATATCGGTCCCACCGGCGTTGGGTATAACCCTGACAATCGGAGAATCTGCCGGCTGCAGATCGTTTACGGTTGCGGATGTGAGATTTACAGTTATGTGATTGACGAGAGACGGAACGCCACTAACCTCAATGCTATACACCTGGGTTTGTGTTCTTGTATCGCCAGTCAGTGTCGAATTCGTAAATGCATTCGGTTGATAGGCAACGGCGCAACCGAGCAATACCGAACCTCCCAGCGTCACCAGTGATAAATCCAGCGGAGCCGCCATAAATGCACCGCCGACAGCGACGCTTGTTCCTAGAGACCATGACTGCGCAGAACCAACAACACCGATAGCAGTCCCAGAGTGCTGTGTGCCCATGCTGATAGCTTCGGATAATAGTCCGATAGTTGTTGTCCGGGTGCCGCCCTGGCCGCCACGTTCAGCCTGAGCAAGAATTCCAACGACGCTGTCCATGGCGATGTTGCTATTCGATGCTGCCCTGCCGATAATTCCGATTCCGTCAGCCGTTGGTATTGCAGTGTATGACCCGGAATACGAAAGACCGATTACACCAACGCCATTCGTATTGGCACGTGCAAGCACACCAATGTGGCCGGTACCAGACACAATGGCATCAACGCCGATTACGGGAGAGGTAGAGCCACCGATCTCGATGGCCGTCCCACTCCCACTACTGAGAGCATTATATCGAATTCCGGTGCCGCCGGTGATATCGATACCCGTACCGAATGTCGGACGCACTGAGCCCGATGGCCCTCCTATGCGCAACGCTGTGCCAACACCGTTTGAGGAACTCTGCAGTGTGATTCCGGCGTTGTCTACTCCAGATGCACCCACAGAAGAAATGAGTAATCCCGACGAAGTCGACGTACCCGTCATGTCGATTGTCAACCCACGCCCATTTGTTGCCGGAATCGTTCCAATCCGTGCGATTTCATTGAGAGCTGCTCCCGTGGTTTTACCAACACTCAGCGATCCGCGCATCCACACGTCTGCATTCGAACTGATCTCCATAGCACGTTCGGAGCCATTGCTGCCGGTGAGAAATCGAATGGGTTGTGCTGTGGGAGAGTTGTTGGCGATAACCAGTGGTATTACATCGCGAGTTCCGATAGCTGCTCCGTTGAGTCCATCCCATGCAGGACCGCTAACCTCAAACCTCGTTGCTGTGAGCTGTTGGGCTCCCAGTATGGATGAAACGCCAGCACAAACCACTGCGACAAAGACTGTAATGGCACTTCTGGAAGACATCAGATGCTATTTTTATAATTACGGTTACTTATTGATTAAAAACAGCCCATGCAATCCGATCTGTTGCTTCGAGCCCCACCGATGTCTCCACAGTTACTGTTCCGGCAACCGTATCGCGTCCGGTTATACTAATTCCAATTGTTGTTCCGGCAGCGTTAACAACCGACACGATGGGGACTGATGTGCCAGTGAGCGTCGCCCCAACTGGTATTACATGCACATAGCTTCCTGCTGTTGGAGCAAATAAACCCATTGGAGTTGTAGACAGCGGCTTTGCCCACGTCATCGTTCCACCTATGGACGACGTAAGCACCATCCCGTCCTGCGCCGGCGCACCAGGAGGCAGCGTATAGGTGACACTTGATGTTTGTGCTACGGCCTTAAATGCGGTGAAATCTGTTCCGCCTGCCGAAGGCTCAGCAAAGCGGAGCTCTGTTGCTGAGCCGCTATTTGAGAGCAGAACGTTTCCAGCAATGTCAACAGGAGCCTGCGGACTCTGCGTGCCTAATCCTATGTATCCCTGTTTTGGACCTGCAGCACCAATGATTCTAACATACTCTGTTGCATTAGCGGCAAACACAAGATCCTGCGCATTACTGGTACCCATGTACTGCTGCCCGGCTCCCACTCCACCGGTAGATATAGCCGAACCTTCAAGTTCCCAAAACTGCGAGTTCGTCCAATCGAGTTGGGCCGACGTGCCTGTTATCGATCCGATGGTAAGTGCCTGACCTTGCTGACCAATGGTAGGGGGCAATAAAATCTTATATCCGGTAACGCCGGCAGATGGTATAGAAAGTGATATTGTTTCAGGCTGAGTGTTTCGCAAATTCAACGTGCCAGTGGTTTGGCTTTGCGAATACATAACTGCCTGGCAGACGATAATCGCCGATAGAATCAGCAATGGTCGAAGTACGCTGTTCATGTAGAGTCCCAGATTATTAAAGTGGAGAAATGATTATTGGATTAACACCCATTCAAGCGACTCCGTGTACAACAGTGGTGCGGATGTGACAACGGTAATCGTATTTGTGGATAGATCAACTTTTTTAATAAAGCATGAAATAATTGAGTCTTCAGTACTGACTTGAATATCAATCAGCATTGATGGGCTCAACGCCAGGGTTGGCTGGATATAGAATACGTGTGCAGTGTCAGTCCCTTTCACAACGCCACGCTCAAGCACACGATTCGATGCTATCGTTAACGTCTTGCCGTTACGGGATACCCTTATTCCATCTCCAGCTTCAATCCGAACAACGCCTGCTATCTCGTTCACTGAGGTTACCACGCCTGTAACTTCTGGCGCAAGAGCCTGCGCTATTCGCGCTCGGTCGGAGACTATTGAATATGGAACGCTTGCCAGGATGGTTCTTGGTAACAGCTCCACATCTCCGTCAACCGAAATGCCAAGCCATACAGTACCTGAATTGAGGAGGCTATCGACGAGCGGCCTCACCGATCCAAGAAGCACGGAAACTATTCCGAGCTCGACGTTAACGTTAAACGATTCCTCAAACATTGGTAGTCCGCCCGATGCCTGGCCATACCATCTCACATCAATGGTATGACTGCCAACAATGGGAGAACCGTTTTGCTCAAGGTATAATTGAACAGTTATCAATTGGGGAACCTGACCACTCATCGGTATCACAGAAACGATGATCGGGATTACGGCTGTTACACAGCGCAATAGCAGGATAAGTCCAACTGAACAAAATGGCGGTGAGTATCGGGCAAGCATACATGCCAGACGTGCCACATGTGCGGTACTGCGTGACGGATTCTACAACTATTTAGTCACCAGAAGTTCAGCATCAAGGGAATTCATCGGTACATGCCGAACGTTTTCTAATCTGGGTCTCATCATTCTGATGAGTTCAACATTCATTGAATCTGAAGGTGTTTTGGGTGGGCGTATCAGGGCAGTCACGATTGTGTTCCTTGCCCACGTGTACGATGCACGCGTCTGCAAGTGTGAGTTCAGCAACTCCGTAACGTTCCTGCGAATCGTGTTCGCAGAAGAACCACGGCTGGTAAGTGAATCGAGTGCCTCCCATATTCTAAGACAGACGTGGACTTGAGCAATACGCAGCAGGCCATCGCCGGGCGGACTATAATCTTTTTTATTTATTAACAATGCGTCAACATCATTTCCGGAAATAGGCGTTGGCCCCATAGACATTTGGGCTTCGGTTAAAAATCTATTAATGACGTACACAAGGAATATGAATGAAACGACAACAACGATCGCAAACAACCAACGAAACCATCTTCTGCGCTTAGACATCTACCATTGTCCGTTCTTCAAAAAGAGCCTCGACAAATGCTATTGGGTCGAATACCTGTAAGTCGTCAATTTTCTCACCGACACCGATATACCGCACAGATACATTCAGAGAGGCGGCGATGGCAAGCACTGCTCCTCCCTTCGCAGTTCCATCGAGCTTGGTAAGGATTATTCCGGTTAGCGGTGCAACCTTTGTGAACTCCTTTGCCTGCTGCAGAGCGTTCTGACCAGTGGTAGCGTCGAGTACAAGGAATACTTCGTCGGGCGCATCTGGCTTTACTTTCTTCATCACTCTGCCAATTTTTCCCAATTCTTGCATTAGACCCTGTTTGTTGTGAAGGCGTCCTGCCGTGTCGATAATAACGACATCTGTACTTCGTGCTGTGGCAGCATTTAAAGTATCGTACACTACTGCAGCGGGATCGGCCCCCTGCTTTTGCTGTACTATATCTACACCAGCACGTTGCGCCCAGATTTCCAGTTGTTCATTGGCAGCAGCACGGAACGTGTCGGCAGCACCAATAATAACAGACCGGCCTGCCTGGCGGTAGTTGTATGCAAGCTTTCCAATGGTTGTTGTCTTACCAACACCATTTACTCCGATCACCAGAATTACAAGTGGTTTATTATCATCAGCAATAACAAAGTGTCGGTCGTTATGCGATGAAGGAGATTCTGCCAGCATTGATGCTATTACATCTTTCAGGATTGTGATGATGCTGTCTGCATCCTCAATCTTGTCCTGACGCACTCTCTCCTTAAGCCGACTAATGATTTGCTCTGATGTTGCAACGCCAACATCGGATGAAATGAGAATTTCTTCTATTTCAGCCAGTAGTGAAGCATCTATTTTTCGTCCAGCAAACAGAGCCTTTCGAAGCCTGCTCACAAACGAGTCACGCGTCTTTGCAAGCCCCTCTGTTAACCTATCGAACGAAAGTTTCTCAGAGAGATCGGTAATCGTCTTCTTAAATCTGTCGAATAATCCCATAAAATCTCTTGCCGTATTGCCACAAAGATACCGCCGCAAGGATGGTGCTCAGGGTAATGCTCACGCTGAGAACCAACGTCCAACCTGCCATGGCTGCGATTCCCGCAAGGGATATTGCACCAACGGCAAGTTTGCCGCTCAACAGGGAAGGAGGCACAACGGTAATGCGACGTCGAAGGTACGCTGCGAACACAAGTATCACCACATCTCTCACTAATACCATAGCAACGAACCAGACAGGAAGAAGACCCTTAACCACTAGGATGACGACAACGGCTCCAACAAGAATCTTATCGGCAATTGGATCGATAATCTTACCCCACTCACTCACAGTTTTGGTTGCCCTGGCAGCATATCCGTCGAACCAATCCGACGCGGCAGCCACAAGCGATAAACATAACGCCAGCCACCGAGAGTCTTGTACCAAAGCAATCACGATTGGTACAGTAAGGGCAAGCCGTGCCAGGCTCACTACGTTTGATAACGTCCAGAACCGATCACTCGCCCGTATCAGTTGCATGGGATCCTCTTATGATAAAGAATATTATCAACGATGCAATTAACCCAGTAATCATTGGTTCAATGCCGAAACCCCACAATGCGTTCGCAAAGAACGTCAGTAGCGCTACGCACGATGGTACAACAATCCACAGTGTAGCTATCAAACCAAATCCGCTGACTTGCTTTGCAACGTGTGGCTTGCGGATTGCAACATAAATCGGTAACAGCAGCGCTGGAACGGTAATGGAAGCTGCTTTGTAAATCAGATCGACGATACTTGGTATGGCAATCGCCGCCACGACGCCTATTATACCAGTCGTTCCCAGTCCAATTAAGAGCGATCTGCGGGAATGCCCCTTTTGCCGAACCGAGTCAATGATGTCGTGACCTATTGTTGTAGCGCTTACAAGCGCATAGCCATCGAGCGTAGACATGATAGCTGCAAAGACACCAGCAACAAATAATCCCTTCCATGCCATTGGCAATATGTTATTTGCAATATTTAGGAATGTTTCAGCCGAGTTGGCTGTTGGTACGTATGAGACGGCATATAAGCCAATCAGCAATTGAATCCCGTCGAACATCATCCATGCTGCCACGCTAATCATCAATCCACTTCGTGCAGCACTGGGCGTTGAGGCTGCAGCAGAACGCACGTGAAAGTTTGGATCGACAAACGTTTGTAGGGCAATGAGAAACCACACAGCGATAACCTGCCAGTCTAGCGGACCTGGAATGCTTTGCTGAAGCGTTGGCACATGCTGCCACATCTCTCCGATACTGCCTAAACGAATAATGCACCAGACTGCCAATGCACCAAATCCCGCAAACATGATAATTAGTTGAGCCACGTTTGCCCTTACGTCGCTGGCTAAGCCCCCTTTTGCAACAATGAACAGCGAGGCGAACGATCCAATTATTACTCCAACTGGTACAGACACTCCTGCAATGCTGTGAAACAACAAGCCAATTGAAAGCATGAAGGGGGCAGGTATCGAAATAAATAGCATGGCGATAGCTGCTGCATAACCCGGACCTGTGCCAAATGAGCGGCTTATTAAATGTGGTATCGAGACTGCCTCGTTTTTGCGCAATCTTTTGGATAATAAAAATGCATAGATAATGGCTGTAATGTAATACGGAATGCCCATACAAAGGATGAATACAACTCCGTAACGCGCTATGAATTCACCTGCACCAAGAACAGATCCATACCATGTTGCAGTCAAAGAAGCTGCAAACAGAGGAGCCGTCAGCTTCCTGCCAGCAAGGATATATTCCGTTGCCGACATCGCTCGCATCCTCACATGATCTCCCTTGCGCTTGCTCCTTACTGCTGACAAACCGACCATCATTGTTGCCGCAACTGAGATTGCCAGAATTACAATGTCTATTAGAGCAAGTGTCATGAGCTGATTACTTCAGACCATCAAACAAGGACGTCATTCTAATGCGTGATAAAAAAGTTATCCGATGAATCTCGCACGGACCATACTTGCTAATTGCACTCCGGTGAAAAGCAGTTGCATATCCCTTGTGTTTACGAAATGAATACTCCGGCCACGCCACATCGGCAACGTCCGTCATCCACAAGTCGCGTTCAGTCTTCGCCAAAATCGAAGCAGCGCCAATGGAAATGCATTTTGCATCACCCCCTACAATGCATGTATGAGGTATTCTGTGTGGCCTGAATCGGTTGCCGTCAATAAGGAGATGCAGTCCGTTGGTGGAGGCACGATTGTTAGTAAATATATTGACAATATCGTTCACCGATGCGTGCATAGCATCGAATGTAGCTTGAAGAATGTTGATTTGATCGATTCTGGTATTATCAACAAAGCCAACAGACCATGCGATAGCTCTGGACTTAATGATTAGCGACAACTCAGTTCTGACGTCGGCAGTCAGTACCTTAGAATCTGCAATTCCAGTGGGGAGATCAGTGGGATTGAGTACGACGGCTGCAGCCACAACAGGACCAGCCAGCGCTCCTCTTCCAGCTTCGTCAACTCCAACGATTAACCCACTGTTATTCCAATGGCTTATCTCAATGTCGCTCATCCTATCAGGGTTAAGAACTCTGCTCTAAGAGTTGGATTTTTTGCCAACTCACCGCGCATTACGCTGGTAACCATCACACTGTCCTCATCTGCTTCAACTCCCCGTGCAATCATGCAAAAGTGTTTGGCTGAAATAACCACTCCTACAGCGATAGGATCCAACAGTCTTTCGATGCAATCTGCAATCTGCTCGCCCAGTTCTTCCTGAATTTGACCGCGTCGGGAGTACCACTCAACCATGCGTGTAAATTTTGAAAGGCCAATAACCTTGTCTCGTGGCACATAACCAATTGCACAATGTCCCGAAATCGGCTGCCAGTGGTGGGAGCACAAGCTCATAACCTTGATGTGCTTGGATATCACCAATTCATCAACTTTTTTACGATTAGGAAAAACCGTGATTCTGGGAAGGGGCGTATATCGACCGACAAATAGTTCGTTAACGAGCATGCTCGATAGTCTGTATGGCGTATCGGCTGAATTCGGATCATTCCTGTCGATGCGAAGAACATCGAAGATTTCCGAAAATTTCTGCTCAACTGTCGCTAGCATTACTTCCCGCTCTTCATTTGGGACAGATACATTACCGTTTGAGTCGAACATCTGGTAGCCGTGGACATTAACGGTGGGGAATGCCAGACCCTCCCGCATAAAGTGATGTTCAAGTTCATCTTCGTCGAGGTCTATTAATTTCGAGCTCATACAATGATTGGTGAATTAGTTTGTGATGTACGAGAAAATTCGAATAATGGAATGGTTACAGGTTCTCCAAAATATTCAGCAACATTCTGTTCAGACTCCCACAACTTAACTGAGTGAAGCAAACCGCTTGGCAACGTGCGCTCAAGCTCTCTCCAAAACAGCACGCAGAGATTTTCAACTGTTGGTATTATGCCTCGCAGAAAGCTGACATCATAATTTAAGTGCTTGTGGTCAACCTTGTCGATGACTACTGCTTCCATGGTTGCCTTGAGTTTTTTTAAGTCTATTACATATCCGGTTTCAGCGTCTGGCAAGCCCCTTACAGTTACATCCAGCCTGTAATTGTGTCCATGTCCAAGAAGATTGTTGCATTTATCAAAAATTTCGTTGTTGCGCTCATCTGAAAAGGTTGGGTTGAACAGTCGGTGCGATGCCGAAAACATCGCGGAACGTGTGACGTAGATCATGATAGTACTTTTGTGATGTTAGAACAGTAACATACGATGATACCGCTACTAGCTTTAATTGTTCTGCTGAGTAACAGCTTGGGTTCTGATCCGGCGATTCGTGATTTGGGCATGGGCGTTAAGACGATGAGGGTCAGCGGCACATTTTCGACTGCTGGGGATCAGAATCTCAGCGGACTGCCTTTTACGGCATTGATGGACACCAACGACGCCTTCAGGCTAACCATTGGAGGCCCGTTTGGTATTACCACAGCAAGAATGTGGGCAGAACGCGATACGTTTGTATTCGTCAATTACCTTATGCAGGAGGCTCACGAGGGTAGGCCCGATGCAAAGTCGCTGCAGAGAGTCCTGCCATTCCCCCTACCGGCATCGTATTTGATGGCGTTGATGCGTGGAAAAGCCCCCGGCAATCCCGAGCGGTTCTCGCGTTCGGAACCGAGGACGGACGAATCGGTCCTTTTTGAATATCGCGATACCTCGGGTGTCGAATACCTGCTTGTTGATACCGTGCACTCGCTCATCAAACAATATCAGCAGAAGGGGCTTAACGGTGAGATTCAGCTCGACGTAGCATTTAAGAATGTAGGCGAGATCGGTGGTGTGCCGCTACCGCATGTAATTGAGATAAGCGTCCAGGATAAACATCAGTCAGCATCGTTCAGAATTGAGCACATCACCATTAATGAACCAATTCAAGAACGGTTGATAGTTGACATTCCCCCAACGTTTGTGCGCACGTCGTACCGTTAATGCCAAGCGGACAGCTCAATCGTATCGTTATTTACATACTTTTTCTGCTCATCTGCGCACCGCCTCTCTTGTGTGTCGATGATTCGGTGCAAGTATCGGCAGGGAAAAGCGATATCGACACAATAATCGTAGTGTCGGCCACAGACAGTGTTCACTTCAACGTCAAGCGAAAAACGATGCGCCTGCGAGGAGGCGCAGTTGTGACTTTTAAGCAACAGATTATCGAGGCTGAAGTGATTAATATGGACTTTGCCTCATCCACACTCACTGCCGAAGGAGCGCAGGACTCAACCGGTAAGATTGCAGGATTCCCAGTTTTCAAGGACAAGGGTGAAGAGTTTGCCGGTGAGTCCATGATCTACAATTTCACCACTGGCAGGGGGCGAGTGAAATTTGGTGAAACAAGTATTGAAGGGGGCTTTTACTATGGGTCTCGAATTAAGCGCACCGACGAAAAAACAGCGTTCGTGGAAGATGGATGTTTTACTACGTGCGATGCACCTCGGCCACACTTCTTTTTCAACTCTCCGAAAATGAAGGTCATAGCCGACGACAAAGTTTTCCTGGATCCAACAATTGTGTACGTAGAGGATATTCCCCTGTTCGCTTTGCCAATTGGTTTGTTCTTTGATGCTCGCAAAGGCAGACGATCAGGTTTTATTATGCCCAATCCCTTAGTTACAAACAATCGCGGCATTGTGCTTCAGAACATTGGTTACTACTATGCTGCTAACGACTACTTTGATACACAACTTACAGCCGATCTCCTTTCGAAGGGTGGTTTTACTGCATATTCAGAATCGCAATATGTTATCCGCGACAGGCTTAATGGAAGAGCAAAGATTACGTTCGGGTACACGAGATTAAATGTTGAAGACCCATTCGCAAGAAATTTTGCGTTCGACGCAAAGCACCAACAGCAACTGGGTCCTAATGAATCCATAGCTGCCGATTTACTTTTTACTTCTCAAAAAGTTTATCAAAACACATCATTTAATCCAATCGACAGAATTCGTCAGAACGCACGTTCGAACGCTTCATATCAGCGCACATTTTACAATGGAATGACGTTTAATGTTGGATTCACTCGAGACCAAAACATGTCTAACGGATCGGTTAACAGTGTTCCATCGGCATCGTTTGGCATTCCGCAAATGTATCCGTTGAGGGGCATTATCGGTGGCGAAAGCTGGATGCGCGATTTGACATTTGTCTACCGCGCCACAGGCAGATATGCATACTCTTCGCAGCGCAGTTCCGACACTGGCAATTTCGTAGTTACCGAGAATTCCGTTATCGAGCATCGTCCCGGTATTACCGTAACACCCAAACTTGGAAATTTTACATTCCAGCCAACTGTGTCGTACTCAGAAAACTGGTGGTTCCAGCGGTACACAAAATCCATCGATACAACCGACTCTGTTGCCAAAGAAGTTTCTGTACGCGAGCCAGGATTCTTTAGAGAGTACACCTATTCCTACGGAGTGAGTGCAAGCACTTTTCTATATGGCATGATCTATCCTAATATCTTGGGTATTAGCGCATTCAGACACACACTACAGCCTATCGTTGGGTTCCAGTACATGCCCGATCAAAGCGACCCTTCCAACGATTTTTATGCAGAATACATAGGCGCAACGGGAAAGACTGTGAGGTATAATCGCTTTGGTTCGGGGAGCATTGCCTCCAGTTCTAAAAAATATTTAGTAAACATGGGACTTACGAATAAATTCAGCATAAAGCCAACGCAGGCAGATTCGGATACGGTTGCCGCAAAACCAATCGACCTGGTAACGTTCAACATCAATTCCAGCTATAATCTAGCTGCGGATTCCATGAAGCTCTCACCACTGCGTTTCGACCTTAGGACTCCCGTCCTGAAGGCAATCAGTTTTAACTTAACCGGGACGTTCAATCCCTACGATCAGGCGAAGGTGGAAAATGAATCAACGGGACGTCTGGAGTGGCGCGATATCGGAACGTCTATGATTGAAGCTGGTAAGGGGCTGGGGCGCTTCACCAATTTGGCCATACAGGTGGGAACATCGTTTTCATCGGCAGGAGTCTCGTTCGAGCGCTCGACAATAGTAACCGACAGTGTTAAGAAGGACAGCACAAAGGAGGATTTGCGCAGTCGTTTCAGCAGGCGTCTGAATCTTCGCGAACAAGAAGTTGACCTATTCGCCGATCATACTCCAGGATGGTCTCCGGTAATCGTTCCCTGGGAGGTCTCTCTTGATTTTACCTATAACTATTCGAAACCAACTCCCGACCTGCTTACTCAAACCTTGCAAATGCGGTTTCGCGGATCGGCCACGCTAACACAAACACTTTCTTTGAATGCCACTGGTGTTGTAGACGTTCTCAAATTCAAACTGAGCACGCCAATTATTGATATTACAAAGCGTATCCACTGCTGGAACCTTACGCTCAACTGGGTCCCTCTTGGTCCTAACCAAGGATTTTACCTCCGATTCTCGGCAGCGGCTCCCCAGCTTCGTGGAGCGGAGTTCGTTAAGCAGAACACACCGGTATACCGATAGCTCTCCATTGATTCAGGTTTCGGTTATCAGGACATCGTAAATTTGCCTTTTGCTGAAAGTAATTTGTGCTATGTGTGGAATAGTGGGCTATATCGGAAATAGGCAGGCGTCACCGATCATCATCAGCGGGTTGCGAAGACTCGAATACAGAGGATATGATTCGGCGGGTGTATGTGTTGTTGATTCTGAGAAATTAAAAATCAATAAGAAAGCCGGGAAGGTTGCCGACCTTGAGAATGGGTTCGACCTGATGGCCCTGAAGGGCACTTTGGGAGTTGGACATACCAGATGGGCTACGCACGGAGTTCCGAACGATGTAAATGCCCATCCTCATACAGATATGAGCGGCTCCATAGCTCTCATACACAACGGCATCATCGAGAACTACCTAACAATCCGGAAGAAACTTGTTAATGCCGGATACACATTCCGCTCTGAAACAGATTCCGAGGTGCTTGCAGTGTTTATCGGGATGCTGTACGACACGATAGGAGATCTTGAAACATCGGTGCGTACGGCGCTTTCGGAAGTCGAGGGTACGTTCGGCATCGTTGTTGTAAGCACGTACGATCCGGATCTTCTCATCGCAGCACGCCGTGGAAGCCCCCTGATACTAGGTGTTGGTACAGACGAATACATTGTTGCCTCCGATGCTGCTGCAATCATTGCACATACAAGACAGGTGATTTACCTGCAGGAAAACGAAATGGCTGTGGTTCGCCGCAGCGGCTATGTAACAAAGACCATCCATAACGAAGAGACGTCGGGAAATATCGAAGAAATCTCATTCGAGTTGGATCAGATTGAAAAGGGCGGATTCCCCCACTTCATGCTTAAAGAAATTTATGAACAACCAATAACATTCCGAGATGGGTTTCGAGGCCGACTTCGCATCGATGAGGGAAATGTTCGGTTAGGGGGCTTGTCGAAGGTGTATGAGCAGCTCAGCACTGCTAAACGCATTATCATCACTGCATGCGGTACTAGCTGGCACGCAGCTCTCGTAGGAGAGTATCTCATCGAGCAGCTCGCTCGAATTCCGGTGGAAGTTGAATACGCAAGTGAATTCCGCTATCGGAATCCAATTATTAATCCCGACGATGTTGTGATTGCAATTTCTCAGAGTGGTGAGACAGCAGATACTCTTGCAGCAATCCGCGAAGCAAAGACAAGGGGCGCAACTGTACTTGGAATGGTGAACGTTGTTGGGTCGTCTATCGCCCGAGAAACCGACGCCGGCGTTTACATACATGCAGGACCAGAGATTGGTGTTGCTTCGACAAAGGCGTTTACATCGCAGCTGTGCATTCTTACCCAATTCGCTGTCTATCTTGGACGCATGCGTCACCTCTCTGCAGACGCAGGCAGGGAGATTGCCCAGGGTTTGGCTGAGATCCCGGATCACATACAGACTATTCTCGATCAGTCTGAATCTATCAGGCAGATTGCTCAGCAGTATTCGGGAGTATCGAACTTCTTGTATTTAGGGAGAGGTTACAATTTTCCCGTTGCACTCGAAGGCGCTCTAAAACTTAAAGAAATTTCATATATCCATGCCGAAGGGTATCCTGCCGCAGAAATGAAGCATGGTCCGATTGCGCTGATTGATGAAAACATGCCTGTGGTATTCATAGCGCCCAAGGATGAGATTTACGATAAAGTTCGTTCAAACATCGAAGAAGTTCGAGCCCGCAACGGCCAGGTGATTGCCATTGCAAGCAGTCGCGACAGCAGAATCTCCGATGCTGCAAATCATGTGATCTACATTCCGGAAACTCTTCCGATGCTCACGCCTATCCTTGCATCGATTCCATTGCAGTTGCTTGCTTATTTCGTGGCTGTAGATCGAGGATGCAACGTAGACATGCCCAGAAATCTTGCTAAAAGCGTCACCGTGGAATAAACCATGACACATGGCGGGAACATCGATTCCGTATTTGATGGGTTGATGCGTGGGGATCGACGTTCACTTGCGCAATCACTATCGTTGATTGAAAGCACGCACCGTTCCGATAAGGATGCTGCTGCATCGTTGCTCGAGCGCATTGCCGTGTGGCACAGCAAACGAAAAGCTGAGGGCGTGCAGACTCCCTCTCGGCGAATCGGCATCACAGGAGCTCCTGGCGTTGGCAAGAGCACGCTCGTTGAACAGTTCGGACTCGATTTGATTGGAAGGGGGCATCGCATAGCTGTGTTGGCCGTCGACCCATCGTCGCCTAAAACCGGCGGAAGTATTCTTGGCGACAAAGTTCGAATGCCAAAACTTTCTGTACGCGACGCAGCATTCATTCGCCCGTCGCCCTCAAAGCAATCGTACAGCGGCACGTCGGATTCAACTCCTGATGCCATTCTCGTGTGCGAAGCCGCCGGCTTCGACACCGTGATTGTTGAGACCGTTGGCGTAGGACAGAGCGCAACAGAAACTGCAAACCTTGTTGATCTCGTTATTCTTCTCGTGATGCCGTCATCGGGAGATGAGGTTCAGGGGATTAAGCGAGGTATCATGGAAGTTGCAGATGTAGTTGCCATAACGAAGATGGATCTGGATATGGCAGCGGCGAGTAAAACGTTGGCTGTGTACGCCTCGGCCCTGAGACTAATGATGGCATCGCGAAGCGAGTGGAAGTCGCCGGTGATTTCGATAAGCGCAACATCATCTGACGGTCTTACAGCATTGCACGAGGTTGTTGATCAATTTTTTTCACCGCAACGGCGCAGCACAATTGAATCTGAACGAAATATTCAGCTACGACGGTGCTTTGATGAGATGATGAAGAGATCGCTGACGCGTTTTCTCACAATGGACAGGGAACTATCCAATAAACTTGCACAGTTGTATGTCCAAGTCAGCAACGGACTGGTACCACCATCGGCCGCCGTTCACAGATTTCTTCAGCGCTTAAACATTATTGTTAAGGAAAAGTTATGAGAGTCGATTTCACAAAAATGCAGGAAGCCATACGTTCCTATGGCGCAGATGCCTGGGCCATATACGACTTCCGCAAAACGAATGATCTTGCGTGGTCGATGCTTGGTGTATCAAACGATCACCATTGCACGCGTCGGTGGATGGTTGTTGTTCCTGCTCACGGCAAACCCCACAAGATTGTACACAAAATGGAACAGGACCCGCTGAATCACATTAAGATTGATGAGACTCTGTATGCACGACATGAAGAATGGGAGAATGCAATACGCGAGCTGACCGCCCCCTTCAAAAAAATTGCTATGGAGTATTCACCCAACAATGCCATTCCAGTTGTCTCGAAGGTCGATGCTGGCATTGTTGAGCTATTGAGGATGTTCGGGCACGACGTGGTGAGTTCTGGTGATATCGTGCAAAAGTTTACCGCCGTTCTCTCGGAAGAACAACTTGCCGGTGCTGAGGTTTCTGCAGGGCTGGTTCGTGATATTATTCACAGCGCATTTGAATTGATTCGAAAAAAGTTAACTGATGGCGATCGAGTTACTGAATACGACGTTCAACGATTTATTCTGAATGAATTCGAACGGCACGAGCTCGTCACTGAAGCATTCCCCATTGTTGCCATTGGTCCTAATGCCTCGAAGCCGCATTACGAGCCAACGATTTCAGATTCATCAGAGATTGATATGAATCAAATTGTGTTAATTGATGCATGGGCAAAGAACAAGGCGCCCGGTTCCGTGTATGCCGATCTTACATGGGTGGCATACACCGGACGTGAAGTCCCCGACGACGTTGAGCATACATTCAGACTCATCGTCAATGGCCGGGATGCAGCAACAGATCTTGTAAAAGATCGATTCAAAGAAAATAAACCAGTTTATGGTTACGAAGTAGACGATGCCTGCCGCTCTGTAATAGAGGCAGGAAGCATGGGTTCTAATTACATTCATCGAACAGGCCATAACATTACAACGGAAATTCATGGTCCGGGCGCGAACATGGACAATTTTGAAACGCACGACACTCGTCAGATAATTCCGGGTATGTCGTTCTCTATTGAACCAGGCGTCTACATAGACAATGTTCTTGGTCTTCGTACGGAAATAGGAATTATCGTTCATCCGGACGGGAGTGTAAGTGTTCCCAGCAGTCCCGTTCAGAAATCCATCATTCCCCTATTTGGTATCGAATGACGCTTCGAGTTTTGGTTGCTTCAATAGTGCTGTTATTTGGTTCAACTCTATTTCTGTTGGGTCAGGACCAGCTCAGTTATGCGAAAGCATACGAGCAGAGTGGAGATTTGCGGAGCGCAGCACGCATTTACCTGGAACTCTTTGATGCCAGTCCTACCAATGCTGCTGCCTTCGAAGGCTTGGTAAGAACCTTTGATGGCCTAAAACAATACTCCGGGCTTCTCCCTCTAATTGAAAAGCGATTCAAAGCAGTTCCATCGCGGACAACGGCGCTGCTTGCCTCTGCCGCCTGTCTAAAAATTGGGAAGGTGGAGGCAGCAGAACAATGGTGGTCGAAGGTACGTGATTTGGGTAACGATGGCAGCGCAGCGTGGGCTGCAATAGCACGGCAGCAGTCCGAGTTCTTTCTGAATGATCGAGCCATTGCTTCATACCTGACGGCACGAAGCAAGAGCGATGATGACCTTGACTTTGCTTTGGAACTATCGCTGTTGTATTCCACTACCGGTCAGGTTGCAAAAGCTGCCGAAGAAATCTTAAAGGCGCACCAACAACAGGGCGAGTTAGCCTTGACATATGGACGATTGTCGGCATTAATGACGTCCGACACGGCATCGACTGCCGTTGGCTCAGTTATAATGTCGGCAACTAACATCGCTGAAATCAATTTTATTAAACAATGGTACTATCGGCATACAGGCCAATGGGAACAGGCGCTTATCATTACCAAGGAACTCGATGCAGAATCTGGTCAGCGTGGTTCGGAGATGTTAATGTTTGCCGATGCGGCGCGAGCCGAAGGCGCTTATGATGTTGCAATTCAAGCCTACGGATTACTGATCGATTCAGGAGGCGACAGGCATGTGTCTTTGTCTGCAGCCTACGGTATTGCTCAAACACTCGATCAGAAGGTGCGATCTGCTCAAACCATAGACAAAGCTGTCGCAACCGCTGTGGTTGAACGGTACAATTCCATTGCCGCGGCGTATTCGGAGCATCCTCTGTCAGCCGATGCAATGTATCGCGCTGCAGTGCTAATGGACGATGTTCTAGGTAAAACACGTGAGGCAATTGAGTTGTTAACAAAGCTTATCAACCGATGGAGCGGCACAACAGCTTCGGTTGACGGTGCATTGAGACTGGCCGATCTTTACCTTTCCGTGGATCAGGTGGAAGGTGCATTGTCGGCACTGGCAGTTGCCGACGCCGATCGTAACCCGATGAATTCAGAGAGGCGCGATCTTGCCCGGCTGCGGAGAGCCGATATCGTTCTATTTCAGGGCAACAAAGATTCGGCAAGGAGCATGTATGCGTCCCTTGCTGCATCACCCGGGTCCCCTGCCGCAAACGATGCGTTGGAAAAAATTGCTTTATTGATGCTTGAACAAGATGACAGTGTTGGTGTAAATGGCATCGTGCGTGGCCTGCATGCGCTGTCAAGAAGAAAGACCGAAGAAGCGTCACGCATTTTTGTAGCAACAGTTTCAGAGGCAAGAGATAATGAAATCCGGGACAGAAGTCGGATCGAAGCTGCACAATGCTTTGTTAAGTTGGGACAACAAGAGGCTGCCGATTCACAACTCGTAGCCATTCTCGATAGAATCCCAGATACTATCTACGGGGACAAGGCTTTGATAATTACGGCAGACGTACTGGAACGTCGCGGAGACGTTCAAGGTGCCATCGCAGCACTGACGTCGCTCCTCGTTCAGTATCCGCGCAGTATCCTTGCTCCGTCGGCGCGTGAACGTATAAGAAAACTTCGCGGCGACGCATAACTTAATCACATAGGAATTTCATGCCACAACAATTCAGTGAGCTCAAATACGAACGACTGATCCTTTCAGACATCGAATCGGCATGCAATGAAGCAAAGAAAGTCATCGCCCAGGCAACGGATAGCTGGTTGGTTATCGATGCCATTCACAAATGGAATGAAATGCGGATGCATGTAATGACGATGGTAAATCTGGCAGAGGTGAACTATTCGCTCGACGTGTCAAATCAGGGGCACAAAGCTGAAAAGCACTTTTACGATGTAAACTCACCTACGATTACAGAGTGGAACGTTGAGGTTGAAAAGGTAATTCTTGCATCCCCTTTCAGAAAGGAAGTTGCTGAAGAATTTGGCGAGATATTCCTTAAAATCATTGAGAATTCACTCCGTACGTTCTCACCCGAGATAAAGGAATTGATGGTTGAAGAAGCTAATCTTAACAATAGTTACAATGAAATTACCGCCAGCGGAATAATTGAGCTGGATGGCATGGAGTATAATCTATCAACGATAGGTGCAGTAGTTGTTGAAACAAACCGTGATCGCCGCAGAAGGGCTACGGAGGCTTCGTACACGTTTTTAGGCAATCATGCGCAGGAGTTAGATACCATATACGACAAGCTCGTTAAGATTCGGGTCGAAAAAGCCAGGCGCCTTGGTTTTCAATCGTATACTGAGTTGCGATACGCAGAGATGGGTCGGGTAGATTACACACCTAAAGACGTAGAGGTATTTCGCAACAAGGTTCTCGAATACGTTGTTCCGCTTTCGGTTAGCATTCGAGAAGCACAGCGCAAGAGGCTCGGGTTGGATACATTGACGATTTATGATGAGAAGCTTGATTTCGCAGATGGGAATCCTAATGTTGAAGGCGAGTATGATTTCATTGTTGGCGCCGCTGAGAAAATGTATTCGGAACTTTCTCCTGAAACAAATGAGTTCTTCAGCGCATTGTCTGGTGCCAGACTAATGGATTTAAAAAGCCGGGACAACAAGGCTGTTGGCGGCTATTGCACCAGCTTCCCGGAATATCGGCTGCCTTTCATTTTTGCCAACTTCAATGGAACTACACACGATGTTGAAGTTCTTACGCACGAAGCGGGTCATGCTTTTCAAGCATACAGGAGTAAAAATCTCATGGTTCCAGAATACCTGTGGCCCACAACGGAAGCGTGCGAAATTCACTCAATGGGAATGGAATTCATTACTTGGCCATGGATGAAGTATTTCTTTGGCGATCAAACAGAGAAATTCAAATTCTATCATCTTTCAGGTGCAATTAAATTCTTGCCCTATGCCTGTGCAGTAGACGAATTTCAGCATTGGGTTTACGCTAACCCGGAAGCAGGTCCTACAGCACGTTGCAGAAGGTGGAATGAAATGGAGAAGAAGTATCTACCATGGCGCGACGCTTCAGAAATACCTGAAGCGGGCGAGGGCCGTCAGTGGCAGTTTCAGAAGCATATTTATGAAAGCCCCTTTTACTACATCGATTATGCGCTAGCACAAACTTGCGCTCTGCAGATCTGGAAAAAATCCATTGAGGATAAGGAAAATGCTTTCAAGGAATATCTTAAGATTTGCGATGTAGGGGGCAGTCAATCGTTTCTTCAGATTGTTGAAACCGGAAATCTCTCGTCACCGTTCTTGGAGAAAACACTGCAAGATGTATTTGGCGGCGCCATGCTTTGGCTGCGCGCGAATTATCCGCAATACATTGGTTAAGGTTTGTGCCGTCGGGAGGAGTTGCCTTACGGAGCCGGGACTTCGTGCATTGCATCTCACTCCCAGCCCCTTCTCCTCACGGAGATTGGGTTTCGTGCATTGGAACTCACCCCCGGCCCCCTCTGCTCATGGAGAGGGGGCTGGGCTTCGTGCACAGGAACTCACCCCCAGCCCCCTCTCCTCTCGGAGAGGGGGTATCGTGTTTAAGAACTCACCCCCAGCCCCCGCTGCTCACGGAGAGGGGGTATCGTGTTTAAGAACTCACCCCCAGCCCCCGCTCCTCTCGGAGAGGGGGTATCGCCGACCTCACCCCCAGCCCCCGCTGCTCACGGAGAGGGGGATGGGCTTCGTGCACAGGAACTCACCCCCGGCCCCCGCTGCTCACGGAGAGGGGGTATCGTGTTTAAGAACTCACCCCCAGCCCCCGCTGCTCACGGAGAGGGGTGCCCCGCAGGGGCGAGGTGAGTTGCAAAACAGACATGACAACCTTTCTTCGAAATGTGCCGGGAGAAACACCGGGAGAAACACCGGGTGAGATACAGCTGGTAGCATCGTTAAGCTTAGAAATACGGATGTTTCCGCACATCAACCACTCAGCACATAGTTCGGTGATGTGCTGAAGGCAGGTTGTATTTTCGGGTTCAATTCGTGGAGCATGCGTGAACGTACTGGTTACTGGAGCAACGGGTTTTGTTGGCAGTCATGTCGTCGATGTACTTTTAGAGCGCGGGCTTGATGTATCCTTTATTGCGAGATCGACGAGCAAGATGCGATGGCTCGACAGCAAGCCTGTTCGACGCGTCGATGGCTCATTGTTTGACCATACATCGTTACGCGAAGCTGTTTCTCAGGCCGATATTGTTATTCACGTTGCTGGCTTGATTGCAGCAAAGAACGAAGCAGAATTTCTTCGCGGCAATCGGGATGCAACACAAAATATCGTAGATGCAATCCGCACCTATCAGCCCAACCTTCGGCGTTTTGTCCACATCAGTTCTCTTGCCGTTGGAGGACCATCGCCAAGTACGGCTGCCCCTGTAGACGAACACGCCCCTTACAATCCAATCACGGCATACGGACGAACAAAAATGGCCGCTGAAAAAGTTGTAATAGAGGCCATGCAGGACATCAACTGTACCATTGTACGTCCACCCACCGTTTATGGCCCGCGCGACGAAGCAACACTGACATTTTTTCAGGTCATCAAAGCTGGCATATCCCCATTGATTGGTTTTAATGAAAAATCTGTGAGCATGGTTCACATTCGGGATCTGGCACGGGGTATCGTCGACGCTGCATTGCATGAGCGCGCAATTGGCCAGACGTATTACATTGGCTCAGAAAAATTTTATTCGTGGAGCGAAATATCAACACTAACTGCAGCTGTAATGGGCAGACGAAGGCTTTCAACAATTAGAGTACCGCATACAGTTGTACTCGGTATTGCCGGCACAGTTGGATTCTTTGGCAAACTCATGGGAAAGCCACCCGTTCTTGATTATGAAAAAGGAATTGATCTCATCCAACAGAATTGGATTTGCAGCACTGACAAGGCCAAGCGGGAGATTGGCTACCGCCAGGAAGTATCGTTGAACGAAGGCATAACCGAAACCGTTGTGTGGTACAGAGCACAGGGGTGGCTGTGAACTTGCGTTCGTGGCTGCAGGGAACCATTGGCATTACGGTAACTACTGCAGTTCTCATCGTCAGCGTTACATACTTTTCCGTTAATCTCGCAACAAGAAGCCACCCTAAGCCATACAGTTCGGACACCGCGCGAGTTCAGGATAGCGTTCTCATCTATCGCAATTCGTTTGGAATACCGCACATCATTGGTAAAAATATTGATGATGTGTTGTTTTCGCAAGGTTTCGTCCACGCCCAGGACAGGCTGTGGCAAATGGATATTTGGCGTCGGATTGGCAGGGGGCATTTGGCAGAGGTCTTGGGCAGACAGGCCGCCAGTGTAGACATTTTTATGCGGGCAATTGATATAGAAGGAATAGCGAAGCACCAGTTTGAATCTCTCGATACTACTACGAAACATCAATTGGAGAGCTATGCTCGTGGTGTAACTAAATTTATCAATGAATACAGTGAGAGTCTACCGTTTGAGTTTGATGCTCTCCGATACAAACCTTCTGTATGGACGCCCGTGGATTGCCTGATTGTTGAGCGCGTGGTTTCGTTTGAGCTGAGTCTTGCGTTTTGGAACGACGTTGCTTACGCCAGAATTGCGGCCCAGCGCGGTACGGCAGCCATGAGCGATTATCTGTCACAGAATGTGAGTCCTCCCTTTGTACTGGACTCTATTCGATATGAGCGTCAGATGCAGACATCTGCGATTTCAGATTCAACGATCAACGAGCTTGGATCTCTCTTTGAATCAATGCTGCGAAATCTGGCAGAAGTGAAAAGCACGCTTGGCATCGAAGGCAGTGCTTCGGGCAGTAATTGTTGGGCAGTCAGCCACGGATCTTCTGGAACTATTCTGGCCAACGATCCGCATCTTAGCGTTTCTATGCCAACACAGTGGTATCCAAACCATCTTACTGCCGATAGATTTAACGTAATCGGATTCAGTATTCCTGGAATTCCGTTTGTGGTGTCGGGTCGCAACGACAGCATCGCATGGGGTGTTACAAATACACTGGCAGATGACGTTGATTACTTTGTTGAACAGATCGACTCTACAAATCCAAACTATTATTACAGTTCCAGCGGGACGCGTTCAAAGTTCAGGTTCAGACGAGACACAATTAAAGTCAAGGACGAACCCGACTCACTTATCGATCTTCGATTTACAAATCGGTCGTGCGTTCTGTCGGACGTGCATTCGTTAAGCCGCAGCTCAGAGCGTCTCACAATTCATCGTAAGCAGACAAGCAGTTCTGCTTCGGATGAATGCCTGACATTTCGCTGGACAGGCAGCAAGGCTTCAAACGAAATTGGTTCACTCTATCGCATAAATTCTGCTTCAACTATCGACGAAGCTTTCGAAGCCTTGGATAACTGGAATACTCCGGCCTTGAACTTTCATTTTGGCGATGTAAAAGGCAATGTAGGTACAATTGTAGGGGGCATCGTCCCGCTTCGCAGTCAAACCAATCCGTTGCTTCCCATCGACGCGTTAAGGCCGGAACAGGATTGGAGTGGATACATTCGACTTTCAACCCTTGGGAGCTTGAGAAAACGAGATTCGGGTTACGTGGCCAGCGCTAATAACAGAACATTTGCAAATACTCATCCCTTCATTACAACGCTCTACGAGCCCCCTTCGAGAATTCAGCGAATAGTTCAACTGCTGAATATTTATCGCGACATGAGCGTTCGAGATGCACAGGTTATGCAGCTCGATTTTGTATCACCGTATGCGATTTCTGTTAACAGGAGAATACTCCCCATTTTACATCGGGCGTCGTCGCGTCTCACACACCTCGAACACTCAGCGCTAGCCTCATTAGTAAAATGGGATGGCACACAGTCTACTGTTGATCCTGCTTCCGCAATTCATGCAGTATTTCTCCAAAAGTTGATGTGGAACACATTTGAAGACGAGCTTGGTACTCAACTTTTTTATGATTGGAGTTTGGTTGGCAGCAATGCTCTGAAACGCATGGATGAACTACTCGATGATCCAACACATGTACTATTCGATGATATTCGAACTTCAGATAAAGAAGATTTGTCGTGGATTGTCATCAGAAGCTTTACCCAGGCCGTTAATGAATTGCGTATGACGTTTGAATCCGACCGTGTGGATGATTGGCTTTACGGACGGCTTCATCACGTAACGTTTGCCCATATCATGGGTAATCATCCCCTACTTGAACCGGTAATCAATCATGGTCCTTTTGAAGTTGGAGGCAGCTCTACAACAATCTTTAATACTGAATGGACCATTTACAAACCATACGCTACTGCTGTAACGCAGTCTATGCGCATCATTTCCGACATGGGCGACTCTGTGCAGTACTGTGTTGTGCCAGGAGGTGTGTCTGGCCAGCCTCTTGATGCCCACTACACCGACCAGCTTCAATTATGGCTCAAAGGTGGGTATGTACGGTTGCCAACACAGAGACAACCCGACGTCAGCTTCCGCTTGTTTCAGGTGTTTTATCCCGACATTTAATCGGCTCAGGCGTATTTTGTAGCCTTGTAACAACTGAGTATTCACGAATCATAACTTCACTTATGTCTGTTTCATGCACAATTGATAACCGCAGATCAGTAAAAGCCGATGCTGTTGTAATATTTATTTACCAGGATGAGAATCTCTTCAAATCTCAGCGTAAGGATTTAATCGACAGCATTCCTCATTTACAGCCATTGTTGGACTCAGGTGATTTTTCAGGCAAGAAATTTTCAACTTCAGTTGGGTATGTTGGCAGCGCGGCTACGTCGCCACGTTTTATTCTTGTTGGCCTCGGTAATCAGAGTACTGTTACGCCGGAGATTATTCGTCGGGCATCTGCTTCCGCTACAAAGAGCGCAGCGGCACTGCGCTGCAAGCACGTAGCCTTCGAGGTTCCGGCTATTCCCGGAATCGATACCAATACTACTTCTCAAGCAACAGTTGAAGGCGCCATGCTTAGTCAGTATGGATTCGTTAAATACAAATCTAATTCTGATGAAATCAAGACGTTTGTAACAGAATTTACATTCTATAGTGAAAGGGCAAGGGCTAACGCAGTAAACAAGGGCGCTACAAATGCGCAGGCTATTGTCAGCGGCGTTATTGTTGCCCGAGATCTTGCTAATGCGCCGAACAATGAGATCTATCCACAGACGCTTGCAAAGAGGGCATCTGACCTTGGCAAGAAGAATGGGTTCTCTACAACGGTATTCGACAAAAAGAAAATCGAGGAGCTTGGAATGGGTGGCCTGCTGGGCGTAAACAAAGGCAGCGTTAATCCTCCAGTATTCATTGTAATGCAATACAACGGCGGATCGAAATCTAAGAAGCCTATTGTCCTGGTTGGCAAAGGAATAACATTCGATACCGGCGGAATATCCATTAAGCCTGCGGCCAACATGTCGGACATGAAAGGCGACATGCACGGCGCCGCATCCGTGATTGGAACAATGGTGGCAGCCGCAAAGCTTGGCTTAAAGAAAAATCTGATTGGTCTCATTCCATCTACCGAAAACATGCCGAGCGGAAGTGCGATGGTACCTGGCGACATCTTAAAGTTTATGAATGGTAAAACGGCTGAGATAGACAATACCGATGCCGAAGGGCGGTTAGTGCTGGCTGATGCGTTGTGTTATGCAGCTAGGTATAATCCAGAGGTTGTGATTGATCTTGCAACACTCACTGGTGCCTGTGTGGTAGCTCTGGGTAACGTAACCACAGGCATGTTTGGAACCGATGAGACAACGAAAGGTCGTCTGAAAGCCGCAGCCGACCGAACAAATGAATATGTCTGCGAAATGCCGATCTATGAGGAATACGAAGAAATGATATCGAGCGACTACGCCGATATCAAAAATTCCGGGGGCAGAAATGCCGGCTCAATTACAGCAGCACTCTTTCTAAAACATTTTGTCAGTTACCCGTGGGTGCATCTCGATATTGCCGGTACAGCGATGCTATCGAAACCAGGCTTCTACCAGCCAAAGGGAAACACTGGAGTTGGTGTTAGGTTACTCATCGACTCTCTGAGACATTGGTAAGGGGCAATATGCGACTCGCATGCTGCGTCTTGACAGGTAATTTTTTTACTACCACCAGAAGTTGAAATCGTTGTGCAAATAAAGGGATCTTCAGTTTTTACCGTCATCGGTGTTGCACTGGCAACAATGGTCTACCCAACAATCAGTGCTCAACTGCCTGGTACAAACACAGTCTATTCTATAGTTTCTATCTCCAAACGAGGTGAAGGCATTGCTGCGGATTTTACCTGGAAAAATGGCTCACAGATAGTTTCATTTTCTGAACACACCCGCGGTAAGGTAGTACTCCTGAATTTCTGGGCAACATGGTGCGGTCCATGCCGCAGAGAAATGCCGGATCTCGTTGCACTCAGCAAGGAATATTCAGGTAAAAATGTTGTTGTCGTTGGCGTAGCCCTCGACCAAGCCGATAATGCCCTGACGCAGATTCAGAACTTTGTTGATAAATTCTCGATACCCTTTGTAACCGTGTTCGATGGACAGCAAAAAGTAGCCGAGGCCTACGGCAGAATCCCCTCGATTCCCACCACCTTCATCATCGATAAGAACGGAAAGATTATACAAAAAATCGTGGGCATGCAGTCGAAAGTACAGTTCGAAACTGCGATTAAACGCGTACTTTAATACCAAATTTGAAACAATCACGGGCGGCTCCCTTCCATATGGGAGCCGTTGCTGTTTCAGATCGGGCTTTTTCAAGTAAACGTATTGTCAATAACTTACTTCGCTTAGCTAAATGATGCCGGGAGACATATGCTGCCGGGCAACATGCCGGGAGACATATGCTGCCGGGCAACATACCGGGAGACATATGCTGCCGGGCAACATGCCGGGAGACATATGCTGCCGGGCAACATGCCGGGAGACATATGCTGCCGGGGAAGATCAATCGTTTGGAGCCGTTGGTGTTTTCAGCAACAATCATGCTCTTCATAGCTTTGCGTTGAGATGCAGCTACTGAAAAAGCTTTCGTTCAACCTTCGAAACGATACACGTACACTCCTCAAACACCAAGTACGGCAAGAACGACACTTGTTTGTTGCAGAAGGCCTCCACCTTAACATCGAGCTGTTAAATAATCACGTCATCCCGCAGTATGTAATCGTTGAAGCAGGTTCCAATAGTGAAGCGCAAGCGTTGTGTTCAGCATGGCTTGAAATGGGCGTTGAGATTTTTGAATGCACTCCGCGCGACATGTCGGTGATGACCAGTACCGTGGCTCCACAACAAATACTTGCAGTTGTCCCCTACCTGCAAGAAAAAGAAATCGGACAGCATACACTTGTTCTCGACGCAGTTAGCGATCCTGGAAATGTTGGAACCATCGTCAGAACGGCAGCGTGGTTTGGATTTTCCGATGTTGTACTGTGCCGGGAAACTGCTGATCTTTACAATCCGAAGACAATGCGAGCTACTGCAGGAACTGCTTTTCAAATCAATGTTGTGAGGAAGGCCGACACGGTGTCAACGTTACAATCACTGAAAGGCAGAACAATTGTTGCTGCAGTCGTTGCCGGTGGATTGGACCCGTCTGCAATTCGAAATTGCAAGCAGCTTGCCTTAGTTGTAGGATCGGAGGCACATGGCGTTTCTCCGGAGGCGCTTGCACTATGTACCCATACCGTATCGATTCCGGGAGGTTCGGGCGTTGAGTCGCTTAATGCAGCAGTTGCTGCGGGAATATTGTGCTACGAAGCTCGGATTCCCACATGAATTTGTTCACTCCCGGTCCGGTGAATATTCCTCAACGCATTGCCGAAGTAATGTCCCGTCAGCCATTGCATCACCGTTCATCTGAATTCATTGATTTATCCAAACGTATTTGGTCCGGACTCGCCGACATCTTTATGACCGATGGTATGGTTACGGTTCTTGGCGGGAGCGGTATGACGGGTATCGAAGCGTGTATAGCATCTCTGCATCAAAAAGGCGACACCATTGTAGCTGTAAACAACGGTAGATTCGGTGAACGGATTGCTGCCGTGGCGCGCATGTACGGGATCAATGTGGTGGAAGTATTGGTTGAATGGGGAAAGTCTGTTGATGTGGATGAGCTCGCCGACGTTATTAATAATATTTACGATGTTTCGGCTCTCTGGATTGTGCATTCCGAAACATCAACTGGAGTATTGCAGGACTTGCACGTAATTGCGGAACGGGTGCAAAGCATAAATCCGTCGGTTTTGTTGTGTGTAGATGCCATATCGAGCATTGCCATTCACGAATTTCGCATGACTCAGTGGGATGTGGATGTAGCCGTTACTGGTATACAGAAAGGCTTGATGTGTCCGCCGGGTGTGGCCTGCTGTGCCCTATCCATGCGCGCTGTCGAGCGTGTAAAATCACACGATGCGCACACGTACACCATGAACCTCAAGACCATAATTGATCAACAGCAGCGAGGACTGTTTACCTGGACGCCTCCGGTTACGCTTCTGGCTGCACTGCACGAAGCCATCGAAATGATTAATCAGGAAGGTATCGAGCAGGTATGGTCGCGTCACAATCTTGTTGCAGGCTCAATACGGTCGGGTCTTCTTGAAAGGGGCTTTCCATTGTTTGGCGAGGCAACATCAAATGCCCTTGTTTGCGCAGCAACAGATCACCCTGATGAAATAATTCGGGACTTGCTTCAGAAACATAGTATTGTAATAGTGGGCGGACAGGAAAGCCTTCAGGGAAAAATATTTCGTATTGGAACATGTGGTAACAGATCGATGGCTGACGTTGAAGTATTTTTTAATGCATTCGACGAAGTGATCAAATCCATAAAAACTGAAGCATGAAAGTTGTCGTTGCCACGTACAATCAGCATAAAGTTTCCGAGCTGCACAGGATCTTTCAAGCTCTTGATTTCGACATCAATCTCATCGCATTCAATCAAACGGAAGACGCCTTCCCTATCGCCGAGACCGGTAGTTCGTTTGAAGAGAATGCCTTGATAAAGGCACGCATTGTGCATGAGGCTACCGGCCTTCCCACTATTGCCGACGACAGCGGTCTGGAAGTTGAAGTACTCCAGGGAATGCCTGGCATTTTCTCCTCGCGTTATGCATCTCCCGATGCCAACGACACTGAGAACCGTCGTAAACTTATTTATCAACTGAATTCCATTGGGACAGCATCATCCCCGGCTGCATTTCGTTGTGCACTTTGTTATTCGGACTCTGTTCGAACGATTATCACAGAGGGCTCTGCACACGGATCTATTGCGAATTATGAAAGGGGGCATGGAGGATTTGGGTACGACGCACTATTTACTCCCTCTGGCAATCAGCAGTCGTTTGCAGAAATGTCTCCCGAAGAAAAGGACTCATATAGTCATCGCAGTCAAGCTGTAAGACGGATGTCGAAATACTTGTCGGCACTCAATACCGACTCCACTGAGGTTTTTGAGCCCGATCCCATTCCACTCCGAGATGGACTGGTAATGGCGTCTATTGCAGCAGCCATGGGTTCATCCGAGCATTTACGAATGGCAGTGCGGTTGTTGACACGGTCTGCTGCCGATATCAATCTTCTTTATGAAGCACTTCTGCAAACATATTTGTTTGCGGGATATCCGGCAGCGCTGGAATCGCTGACTGTCCTCGACGAAGAAGCACGTTTGATGGGCTATGATCCTCAGCGACAAGAAAGCCCCTTTGATACAGAACGATTTTTGGAAAGAGGCAGGCGACTCGCCGCACTGGTCTATCCTGGAGTGTTTGAAAAGATGATGACTAGGTTAAATAGAATTACACCAGATCTTGCACAATGGATGGTAGTAGAAGGATATGGTAAAACTCTTTCCAGGCCCGAACTCGATATCGTATCTCGCGAACTGTGCATCGTTGCAGTGTTAGCCGTCCTTGAGCGGGAGAAACAGTTGATTTCTCACGTTCGAGGCGCGCTAAGCGTTGGGGCAACGCCGGATATGCTAAACCGATGTGCCGATGATGTAACTGAATGGGCGGGCAACCAATGCGGCTCCAAACTTCGCTCGGTAATTGAAAAGTACACATGAGTGATCGGCAAGTCATACTCGTTTTCTGTCTCTTTCTGAACTGCTCAGTTCTTGCTCAGATTCCAACAGAGCAGAAGGGTCGGTCTGATGCGGACAGGTCCGACTCAGTAATCACTGCCCATAACAAGAACGCTTTAAAGCAGTTGCGAGAAGACGTTGACGCCATGATTTCTGTCCCTGATTGGAAACAAACATCAATTGGCATTTCAATCGTTACAACCGATGAGAGGAGAGTCCTCTATGAACATGATGCCGATAAATCCTTCGTGCCTGCATCAGTACAAAAGTTATTTACTACAGCAGCAGCCTTAGAGACACTGGGAGCGGATTTTCAATTCATCACAACTCTGTATTTAGATGGTGTGATTCAGCCAAATGGCGAGTTCGAGGGTAATATCATCATCAGGGGGAGTGGAGATCCTTCGTGGAGTTCGCTGTATAGCTCGTCTACGAGTTCTGAAGTGGAGACGCTTGTAGATATCATCGATTCACTCGGTATCAGGAGCATCCGTGGAACTATCATTGGCGATGACGATGTGTTCGACAACGTCGACTACGGTCCTGGTTGGGGCTGGGATGATTTAACGTACTCGTATGCGGCACCTGTGGGCGGTCTCAATATATCCGACAATTCAGTTCATGTAACCGTGGAGCCGCCCGAATCTGTTTATGATGACGCTTCGATCAAGATTACACCACAAACAGATTACGTGAGGGTTATCAACGCTTTGCGAGCAGTTGATTCAACTGGCGACACGGATGTTCAGCCTTATCGTGAGCTTCGCACAAACATCATCGACTTATCCGGGACAATTGAATGTAAACCTTATGGTTCTGCAACTGAGCTCGACATTGCCGTCGATAATCCAACGTTGTTCTTCCTTTCTGCCTGCAAGGACGCTCTTGTGCGCAGAGGAATTCGAGTAAAGGGTTCTATGGTGGACGTTGATGATTGGAATGGCTTGATCAATTACGATAATATTGAGAAATTCTCCATCTTGAAGAGTAAACCATTACGAGAGATTGTTACTGTAATTAATCACGAAAGTCATAATCTCGGAGCTGAGATTCTCTTAAAGACACTTGGCGCACATGCTCTGGGTGAAGGAAGCTTCGTCAAAGGAGCAGAGGCAGTACTTCAATGGTTACAAAAGCAAGGAATTCTCACTGCTGGTCAAACCATTGTAGATGGGTCAGGACTGTCGAGACTGAACCTATGCACTCCGAATCAGCTTACATCTCTGTTAGCAACAATGAGCGACCGCATGTATACTAATGATTTCAAACATTCATTGGCAGCACCAGGTGAATTCGGAACCATGAAGAAGAGATTGCTCGACACTAAGGCCAGCCGTTCAATACGAGCAAAAACCGGATCAATGAATAATGTGTCGACTTTCAGCGGCTACATCAACACGCGAAGCGGGGAACAATGTGCATTTGCAATTATGTTAAATGGAGTGGTAAACCCACAGTCGATGGCAAGGAATCTGCAGGACCTGATCTGCATGCGTCTATCGAGTTTGTTCCTTCTTAAGAAATAGGTCTCCATAAATCACCGAAGCTCCAGCCCAAACACCGAGACCACCGGAAATGTTACTCAGGCGATAGTCGTATTGCGATCTGAATCCGCCCCCTACCTCCTGAAACCATTCTCGAAAAGCATTGTCGCCAGCATATACATGTATTCGCTGTTTACCATACCACCGAAAGGCACGCCAGACAATTGGAGAGTTGGATACAAAGGCAAATCCATAACGTATTGCCTCGTTTCTTAACGGTGAATTGTCAGGATGCATTTCATTCTGTATTCGCTCATTGGGTTCATTTGTAGGCGGGTTTAGGTAGACGCCGTACCCGGAGGTATCCACTGATTCAATGCCAAGGACATAAAGTGGAATTCCTTGCTGTCCTTCCCAATATATCTTCAACGAATCGAAGTTATCTGTTTCCCCTTCCTTTCCCGGATAGGCGATTGTGTCTTTCGGTGGCACTACCCATTTGAAAGGTGCAAGGGTTGCTGCAGTTGCTCGCAGTGTTCTTCCTAAAGCAACAACTGTTAGCTCGTAGGTGGAATTATAGGCGACGCGGAAATTTGTGTCGAGGGCTTCGTAAAAGCCACCGAGCGTATCATTTACAAAAGTCATTGGAATGTCGACGCCATTCTCCTTCACCATGACCACTGCATCTTTTATAGCAGCCTTCTCATAGCTAAAGCTCTCTGATACGGGCAGTGTTCTATTCACTCGCACCTTTGTTAAAGGCTGCCCGGCAATAGCAAATCCCTCGATATAAATTTCTTCGGTGTAATCGTATGGTACAGGGTCGGCACAGGACGGCAGAACAAATGGTAGAATGACGAAACACAGAAGACCAATCATTCTAAATGCTATCCTATATGGCACTACATGGTTCATTATAAAAGAAAACCTATATGTTGCTACATGATTCATAGGATCTTCAAAATTTCAGTTCTGCAGAAATAGTTGGAATGATTGGTAACAATCGTATATCTGTTACGGTAGGGATGGGTTCCGTAGTGTCGTAATACCTAAACCAAATGTCTCTTCGGGAATACACATTATAGATATCAAGAAAAATTCTCAGAGGAAGCTCGCCAATCGTCGTTTTGTAATTTACGTTAAGATTGAGCTGGTGAGAATTGGGGAGTCTCAGACCCCATCGCTGCGATGGTTGAACCATGATGATTCCCCCTTCCCAGCCCGGCATTCTGCCGCTAAGCTGAGAAGTGGCTCCGGTGTACGACTGTCCCGACTGAAAAACAAATGAAGCGCCGATATCCCAGCGTTCATCGAGTTCAAAGAGAGTATTAATTTTGACGTCGTTCCGCCTGTCATACTTTGGCCTGAACTCACGGCCAAAGTTGATGCTGTCGAACGTGGCATTCACCCAACCGAGTCCATACCCAACCCAGCCTGAGAGGCGACCAATTTTCTTTTGAACGAAGAATTCCAAACCGTAGGCTTCACCATTGCCAATGTAGAAGACGTTCGCAACAGTGGTGCTGAAAGATTGGCCTTGCCGAAGTTCATTGATATTTTTTAGCGTCTTATAATACACGTCAACATTGACGTTAAATCCTTCCGCAGGAGTTGTTTCGAGCGCCAGAATGTAATGATTAGATGAACCGGGTGGAACGGTTTGATCTGTGGGAAGCCATGTATCGAAAAAGGTAAAATCTGGAGCCGAAGCCAATCGCAGATACTGGTTAAAAATTCCCCATGAGGCCTTTACGGCTACATTTTCATAAAGCTGAAAGCGAACTGCAAACCGAGGATCGAACGTAGTGAGTCTACTCTCATTCCAGTAGTTTACCCTGAATCCAGCCTGAACAGAGATGTCCTCGGTAACCATTGCATTGATTTGCCCATAACCACTGTGGATGTTATCCCAGACGTTAATTCTCGATGCTGCAGTACCACCGGTGGCATCATTTTCCGATCCTGTTTTTTGATCGTATGTGAAATTGAACAGCGTACCTTCGTATCCAAATCGAAAGGTAATATCCTCATTGAAAAACCATTCAAGACCTGTCTTGAAAGTATAATCCGTGATAGAATTATTTATCGCAAAAATGAATCCGGAATTATTGCCGCCGAAGCCGTTATCGTACCGAGATGCAGAGACAGTTGTTGTTAGGAAGAGGTCACTCTTAAAGTTGTGTAGCCAACGAATTGAAGTTGCGCGATTTCCAATCCCAACTTCAAAGTTGAGTCCCGGTTGTACAAGCCCAAGCACATCTCTTGTGAGGAATCCACTGAGGGAGACCTTGTCGTTGTCACCAAAATTCTGAGTAATCTTGGCATTGACGTCATAAAAATTGAATGATGGAAATGGATTTTTCGGATCTTCCGGAAGAAGGCCAAGCAAAAGGTCGAGGTACGTTCGACGCGCTCCAATGAACCACGATCCATTACCAAGAGGTCCCTGCAGCGATGCTCTTGACGAGATAAAACCTAACGCAACCAAACCCTCGATATGGTCTCTGTTACCGTCCTTCTGCGTGATGTTGAGCACGGCAGACATTCGGCCTCCAAATTCTGCCGGGAAGCCCCCTTTCAATAACTCAACATCTTTAACAGCGTCGACGTTGAAAGCCGAAATAAATCCGAACAAATGCGTTGGGTTGTATACCGTCATACCGTCGAGCAAAACAAGGTTCTGATCTGGAGATCCGCCGCGAATGTATAAGCCGCTTGATATTTGCGACGATGTGAGAACTCCAGGCAACATTTGCAGAGCCCGAAAGATGTCGGCCTCGCCGCCGATGCGCATTTGTGATATCTGCTGCATTGGAATATTTACTCGCGAAACCGAGATGTTGCGTTGTTCATTTTCTCTTTCAGCCTCAACGGTTACAACATCCTTGGTAATCGAAGTCGCTTGAAGTTCAATGCGAATCTGAACGGCTTCACGCTTGGAGATGTTTACTAAAAGTTCCTTTCGTGTATAACCAACAGCACTGATAATCAGAGTTATGGTGGAATCTGCAAGGTTTGGTAGGTGGAAATATCCGTTCTTGTTGGTGTACGAACCTCGCTTAGAACCCTTAATGCGAACAGTTGCACCTACGATGGTTTCCTTTGTGATAGAGTCCTGAACAAAACCGCTTATTGAAGATTCAACAGGAGGCGCAGCGAAAGCCGATACTGATAATGCAAGAAATGTAAATACACCTGCAATCACGGAATAAATCGACCTAGCGGGCATGGAAATAGAATTCGTATAAGGTAATGGCGGCCAAAAACGATCTTCGACTTGTGTTGTTGCATTGCCTAATTTTGTGGCTTGATTAAAAGGTTTGAATGGCGATCTATATAACATCGGATTGTATTAACTGTGGGGCATGCGAACCGGAATGTCCCAACACTGCTATTTATGAGGCTGGAGCTCCATGGGAACTGGCAGGGACGAAGTATGAAGACAACACATCTCCCGGTGGTTTCAAAGGTGAATTCTTCTCTGCAGAATATTATTTCATCGTTCCAGACAAATGCACTGAATGCAAAGGCTTTCACGACGAGCCTCAATGTGCTGCTGTGTGTCCGGTAGATTGCTGCCTTCCCGACCCCAACAATGTCGAAGATGAAGCATCGCTGCTCAAGAAGAAGGATTATCTCGACAGTATTGATCAAATCCGTCTTCGCACGTGAAGCTGAATGGAAGTCCACATTGAACGTGGCCGGATTCGTGCCATCCTTCCAAACACCCTGGGTGTAACGATTCGGACAGAAAATTCGGTGTTCAATTTTCCAGGTGCTGTTCTTCTGCCCGGATTTGTTGACAGCCATTGTCATGTTGTTGGCTTCGGGACGCGTTTGCTGAACCTCAGTCTGCACAATGCATCCAGTGCCGCAATGTGCGTTGAGTTGCTACGCAATGCGCCTGTATCCGGGGAAGGCTGGATTCTTGCAATGGGCTGGAATGAAACCAACTGGAACGGGAACAGGGTTCCAGACAAATCTCTTCTTGATGAGTACTTCGCCGATGTTGCCGTGGTGGCGATGCGTGTAGACGGACACTCTTCGTGGGTTAACTCCGAAGCACTGCGCCGTGCTAAGCTGCACAGTGCAACAGGAATACTGCGTGAATCCGAAACACAACGTGTGCTTGCAACAATGCCTGAACCATCGCTGACTGAATTACAACAACGCATTATTCTTGCTGGTAACTACTGCTTACAGAAGGGCATCACCGAAGTTCACGATATGGACGTCAGCCCCCAGTGGATAGAGGCATTCCGAGATCTTGCCGAGCGTGGCGCTCTTCCCATCCGCGTTCAATCATTTGTAAGCGCTCAAAACGATGAATGGTCACATCAAGGGCTGCTTCCGTCAGGGGGCGAGTTCCACCGTCTTGCAGGAATTAAGGTGTATTCCGACGGTGCTCTTGGTTCGGGAACTGCAGCGTTATTGGAACCATACCGCGATGAACCATCCAGCCTGGGTACGCTGCTGCTCACTTCCGAACAAATAGTTGCTAAAGTTAGCATAGCGTTAGATGCAGGCTGGTCGTGTATCGCTGTGCATGCCATTGGTGATAGAGCAGCGCGTGAAGTTCTGGACGCATTTGAGGCTATCCGATCGTTGCAAGATGGTAAGGACGTTGTTTTAAGAATGGAACATGCGCAGATTGTGTCCGAAGCCGATGTTGAGCGCCTAGCTAAGCTTAACGTATGGTGTAGTGTTCAGCCATCACACGCAATCAGCGATGCAGCAATGGTAGAGCAGCGCCTAAATGCATCACAGATGAAGAACGCCTATCGGTGGAAGTCCTTCATTGATGCTGGATGCCGCATTACTGCCGGAAGCGACTTCCCTATTGAACTGCCCGATCCGTTGCTTGGTATTGATGCCTTCGTTAGACGAATACCACACGGTTCCAATCATTCCTGGTACGATCGTGAATGCATTACCGTCAATCAGTCTCTACAAGCTTTTACTTCATGGGGCCATCAGGCGGCCGACCTAGGGTATCGCAGAGGATCGGTAGAAGTTGGCTTCGACGCAGATCTAGTTGTGCTCGACACTAATCCGACAACATGTAAACCCGAAAACTTGTCAGAAATAAAAATACTGGCAACATTCGTTGCAGGACATCTACGGTATTGTCTATGAGAACCGACATTCAATTAGAGATCAATAACCAAGTCACTGAGAATTCATACCGTGATTTTATCAATAGTTTTAATTCCTGGCTTGGATCCAAGATTGATTTTAGAGTTGCGGAAATACCTATAGTTGTATCTCACGACTTCAGGCGAACGCTCGAATCATCAGCAGTAGAAATTCTGCTAGAATGTCTCCAACCCAATATCCTAGCGATTTCCATTGAAGCGCTTAAGGAGAATTACACGGTTCCGCACGAGACTACAAAACCATTGTTTTGCGTTGCAGACTTTGCGGTATGCAGGAATTCAGACAATACGTTTATTCCTCGGTTAATTGAGTTACAGGGATTTCCTTCGCTCTTTGGATATCAGTATGCCCTGGTCTCCCGTTATCAAAAACAATTCGCACTTTCTGGCGCGACACCATTTCTAGGCGAGATTGAGGAGACTGAATATTTTCAAATACTTCGAGATGCGATTTTTGCCGATCAAGATCCCACACAAGTTGCCCTTGTGGAGCTAGATCCTGAGAGTCAAAAAACCAGACCAGATTTTATTGCACTTGAAAAGTTTCTTGGATTACGGACGGTTAATATTCGCAATATTTATAAACAAGGCAGACAGCTTGTTTTCAGAGAGAACGGAAAAGAATCGCTGCTGAAGCGAATATTTAATCGGACAATCGTAGACGAGCTTGAAGAGGCTGGTGTGAGGCTCAACTTCAGGTGGACAGACGATATTGACGTAGAATGGGCAGGACATCCGAACTGGTTTTTCAGAATCAGTAAGTTTCTCCTTCCTTATCTAAAGCATGTTTCTGTTCCAAGAGCGTACTTTTTATCAGATACTGCCAACATTCCCCCTGATCTTGAAAACTATGTTCTTAAGCCGCTGTATTCATTTGCCGGCAAGGGTGTTAACCTCAATCCCACGCCGAGAGCGATAGATGCTATTGAGGCTGAAGAGCGGCCACACTGGATTCTGCAGCAAAAAGTTGTTTACGACGATTGCGTGCCCACACCATACGGAAACAACAAGGTGGAAGTACGAATCATTATGGTGTGGTTTGAAGACGCAGTCGAGCCGAAACCAATAATGTCGCTAGTCCGAATGGGCCGAGGTGACCTGATGGGAGCGCGTTACAACACAGCACCCTGGACTGGTAGTAGCGGGTGCTTATTTGTTGAGTGAATTGTCTTCTCTGCGAACATCAAATGCGTTACTGAGCAAGCAACAACTCAATTCTGTTGGTTGATTCTTCCAAAAATTGTTCTTCGGGGAGATATCCAACTTCCTTAAACTGAATGCGGCCGTCTTTTCCAAGAAAGAATTTTGTTGGAATACCAGTAACACCATACTTCGACACAACTGAGTCGTTCGTATCGAGGTATACAGGAAACGTCAGGGAAGGATTATTTTTTAGAAAATCATTTACTATCTTCACTCTATCGTCACCGCGTTCCCAAACATTCACAATTGCAAAAGTCACTTCAGGATTGTTTCTGTACATTTCAAACAGTTTTTGCATAGCGGGAAATGATTTTCTGCATGGACCACACCACGTAGCCCAATAGTCAATCAGTACAACCTTGCCCTTCCAGTCAGATATGCGAAGGGGGCGCCCGTCGAGAGTTGTTAGGGCACCGTCAATCATTGGCTGATTAAGCATACTGCGCGTAAGCTCACGGGCTAACAGTTTACGCGATTGGTCGCGCAACTTTCCTAATTCCACCTCTGCTGATGCCGAATCCATACCCTGCTCCCGCATCAGGGTTCTAAATGCGTCGAATACACCTTGTGTTGCAGCGCCTTTAGAGATAGCTGCAGAAGCGATGTTGGCGGCTTCCTTCTTGCGTCCAACCTTGACCAAGGTTTTTACATACTGCTCGTACACAGATTTATCCGTCTGGTCTCCCCCCAACTCAACTGCAGTTTTCAGAGCTGCCAATCCTTCTTCATCCTTTCCCTCATCGCTAAGAATAGCTCCTTTTACAAAGTACAAAAGACTTTTACTAATGCGCTGCTGTTCATTCCATTCAGAAGAACTTATGTACGTCGGACGAATAGAAACATCACTTGTAGCTGCAAGCCCCTTATCAATCAATCTATAAGAATCCTTGCGCAGCGAATCATTAGCGCCAATGTAATTCACGGCCTGATAGATTGTAATTGCGGAAATACCTGGAGTATTGTCGAGAAATGCAACAAGCTCGCGCATGTTGCCCCCTCGTGCAGCGGATTGTATCGCAGCATCAAGTAAATTTTGTTTAGCAAACGTTTTCGGAAATGCAAGAAGATGAACATTGATAGCATGAAGGTAGGCAGTAACGTTTGTAGCGTTCGCAAGCTCCTCGAGCTTAGATTGTTCTTCGATCTTGCTGCCTGGAAATTTCGACGATGCTTCTCTCATTACTCGCATCGCCTCTTCGGTGTTGCCAATCTGCTTGTAAGCTTGTGAGATTGAAATAGCCTCGACTACACTCGAAAAGGTCTTAGTGCCATCTGCAATTTCCTTGAGTCGGGCATTCGCCTCTGTTGCGTCAATCTCCTTGTTGTTTTTCTGCAGCATAACGAGATTTACCTGGGCGGCAGTATTGTTTGGATAGAGTTTCACTTCCTCAAGCATTTCTGCCTCAGCCTCCTCAAGATCTTGCTTTCTTCGGCATTCCTGAGGCAGCATTCCGAATGCTGCAATCCCCGCCTTCAAATGAGCATCCCTGAGAATTTTACCTTTTGCGTCATGGATAAGGACGTTCCAGAACATCTCACCATTAATATCGTACCGAATACCATCGCCAACCTTGATCAGTCCATATACCACGTCGGAGGCAGGAGTAAACTTTCCAGTCCACCTCTTATCCGATTTCGACAGTGGTATTTCCACGGCAACGGGCGCTTCAGCATCGCGGTTAAAAGCAAAGAAAACAGCGTGAAAGTTTTTAGAACTCGTTGCCCACGCTACATCTGCATCGACGGGGACATACTCGATAGTAATCGGTTCTGCAATCTTAGGCGACATTGGCAGAACGTTCACGCTTGCGTGCGCAGCAATTGCACACAGGAAGAAAAGAACAATGGTTTTCATAGTCAAAGTGTAGTGGTATTTGATTGCAAAAAATTGTTAATGAGTAAGGGAAAGACCGCCATCAACTGAAACGACCTGTCCTGTGATGTACGGTGAACACGTGGCAAAGAACCACACGGCATCGAAGATATCATCGGCTGTCCCATATCTCCCAACGGGAATTTTCTGCAGCGCAACGAGCTCCCTCTCCGCTTCCGAAGGTTCATCGGCAAGTTTAATGGCACCAGGCGCTACCGAGTTGATGACGATGTAGGGAGCGAGCATTCGTGCCAATGCCTTAACTAAGACAACTAACGATGCTTTGCTGACGTTGTAATCAATTCTCTCCTTCCAAATTTCGAGAGCACCAAGTGAACTTATGGAGACAATTTTCCCCGGATGATCTGCAGATTTTGGTTTGATTTGCATGTACGATTTAGCAATATTCAGCAATGGAGCAGTGTTCACATCGAAGGTCTCGTGCAATACCCTCTGTGTTAAATCTTCGATAGCACGTCGCGGCGGAAATATCCCAGCATTACTTACGATTACATCGGGAACGCCCAGACGTTTCGACAGTGTTTCGAGTGCCAGATGCAATTCTGATTCTACGGTTACATTGCAGTGATGCATTTCTGCAATAACTCCGATTTGTGTTAAGTCCTTTAACGTTGATGCAGCCTTTTCAGGCGACGAATGGTATGTAAAACCAACGCTGTAACCATGTTCGGCAAATCTTAGCGCAAGACTGCGACCAATACGTCGGGCTCCACCCGTTATCAAGACAGTTGGCATTACTGATCCATCGGTAGAGATTGTATTTGCATTACACCCGATGAATTGCCGTGCACGACGTTCACCAATGTGTTGGGATGCGCATGTTCACCTCTGATATATCCAAGCGCTAACATATTACCAGACTGAGCATCGCGGATGGAACTTGTAATAATTCCGATGGCGGTACCTTCGCGGTAAATAATGTCGTCCTTAGAAACTTCTTCAGCGCCAATCAAACCCATCAGACGCTGCTTAACCTTATTGTATGAATCGAGCCGGGCAATCACTTCTTGTCCAATATAGCATCCTTTAGTAAACGACGTAATGTGCAACAGCGCTGCTTCCAGCGGATTGTATGCATCTGTCCATTCGTTACCGCGTTTACCAAGCCCCTGAGTAATCCTCAGCACCTCCTCGGCCTCGGGTGAAAGCTGTGGTACAGTATCAGAATTATTCTGCAGTGAGTTCACGAAGGAATCGAACAGGCTGGTGTCTGTGGGGCTGTCTGCATCTGCCAAACAGATGACGTAATACGATACTTCCCAGAGCGATGGCATGCGCACAATAGTAACGTTGTGCGATTCCTCGAAACTGTACAGTTTTAAGGTGGCAACATCAACATTTAAAGTATCATTGAGAAGCTGTGCCGATCTCGGTCCGGCAACTTCTATCATTCTTGTTTCGGCTGTGCGATCGGCAAACCGCACATCTTCCATGATGACGTACTTTCGTAGCCAGGCAAGAACGTCGTTGGAAGCCCCTTTCGAAAAAATCAGCGTAGATGTGTTGTGGTATTGAAGAACAGTCAGTACATCAATTATTCGTGCTTTTTCTGTGAGCAAAACCGTTTGTATACCTTCTCCAGGTTTTAACCCCATGAGATCATTCGATGTAATCCGATGCAGAAAGTCGATGCGCTCGTCTCCCCTTACGGTCACAAACGATGTTCCAGATCGGTCTATCCATGCTACGTCTGATTTCATGATCTTTTTTATGAAGCAACAAATTTACAGAACCCTCACTGGTGGAATTTGTTTACTGGCGTTTACGATGCTAACAACGCAAGCTGTTCTGGCCCAACGAGAGATGTATCGAATCACATTTCGTGATAAGGGGCAGGAAGCATTTGTACCCGGAATGCCATTGTATGATAGCGCATTGACGTTGTATCATCCGAATGCTTTGAGGCGTCGGGAGCGCATGGGCTTGTCTCCTGTGCTGCAGCCTATCGATCAGCCAATCCTAAATGAATATCTCTCATCGTTGCGGGGAATGGGTCTGGTATTACGAGCTCCGAGCGCATGGCGCAATAGTGTGCTGGCAGAACTTGATACACTTCAGTCGTCTGCAGTCTCCAGACTGCCCTATGTAAAGTCTGTTGTGCGTACTGCCATTGTTGATTACCGACCAATGACAGCACCTGAAAACTGTTCACCTCCAAATAGCGGTGAATCCACCGACATGCATTCGCTCATTAATACTTTGCCCATGATCGAGCGTGGTGTTTCGGGAACTGGTATCAGTGTGTGCCTCATTGATGAGGGTTTCCTACCCGAAGCCATGTCGAGTCTTGCTCATATCGACATACGTGGCAGATACGATGTGATTATGGACGATGACAATGTTGGAAACGAACCTGAGGACGAGATAACTCAGGGTGGTCATGGAAGCCTTGTACTTTCGATCATCGGTGGATGGGAGCAGGGACACATCATTGGAATAGCTCCATTCTCGACCTATCTGCTTGCCAAAAGCGAGGACATGAGGTTTGAGCGCCGCTCGGAGGAAGATAATTTTTATTCTGCAGTAGAATGGGCTGAGCGCAATGGAGCCGATATCATTTCAGCGTCTGTGGGATATTTTAAATTTGATGATGATCAGGAAGAGATGCAATATTCATGGCTGGATGGAAGGACGACGTTTGTTTCGCAGGCGTACAACCACGCGGCACAGCGAGGTGTAATTGTTGTAGCGCCGTCGGGTAATGGCGGACCGAGAGACAGTTCGTTGATTACGCCAGCCGACGCAGACAGTGCAATATGTGTTGGCGGTTCGCTACGCGATCGATCGTACTGGCCAGGCTCGTCCGTCGGGCCTACTGCGGACGGCAGAATCAAGCCCGATGTTGCCGCACTTGGTGCAAGTGTGCATGCACAAGCTGCTGCGGGCAACTACATCAATGTTTCGGGAACCTCGATGTCGACGCCGCAGATTGCTGGCTGTATGGCGCTTCTCAAACAGTTGTATCCGGAGGCAATGCCATGGACTTTGCGTGATGGATTGTACGCATCGGCAAGCGCACCCGATTCCATTGGTCAAAAATTGGGAAGGGGTATACCCGATGTTGTTGCTGCAGCGCGCACGATTGGTATGATTGAAGGACCTGGCATTGGCCAGCCGACAATTGTTCAATCGGCAAACGGTCAGGACGTATTCACTGCAATCTATTCCAACTCTGAAACCTCCGTCACCTTACAATTCCTTGAAAACGGTGTTTCGCCGATCAGCTCATCCCAAGCTGATACCTTGTGGAATGCGTTTTCCATAGCCCCCTCCCAATTTATCGGCGATACGCTTCATGCGCGCATTACAGCAGTCAACGAAGCCGGGACGCGATACTATCCATCTGATTCAACATGGTTTGCAGTTCCTTCGTCGGGCAGTATAATACCTTGTGGCGTACGGTCGCCTTCAATCGTTGTATCGGTTGATAAACTTTCTGAGAATATTGAAAATAGTTCTGCATCAAACAAATTACATGTTTCACCATCGCCTGCACCGGCACAGAGGACCGACGTTTTTATCACCGGAGTTCACGATCAGCCCCTTGAGATTGTCGTGATAGGAACAACTTCGGCAGTGCAAAGTAGTGCGCAATGGAGCACGACTCAGGACGGTAATATTGTTATCCATCTTCCTCCGCATTTACCCGGACACTACATCGTTTTGGTAAAGTCAATGCATTCTGTACAGTCTGTTTCACTCATCAGGCTCTAAGATGTCTTCCGTTCTCATCACCGGCGCCAGCGGTAATCTTGGACAAGCTGTACAAAAAGAACTTTCTGAAAGGGGCTGGAACGCAATTCCCATAAGCACCGATGATGGCGACCTCACCAATCCCGATGATGTAGATCGCATTGCAGGGAGCTTTCCTGCAGACTTGAGCGCGGCTGCCCTACTCGTGGGAGGCATACGGGCTGGCGTCTTAATAGAAGAAATATTACTGCAGGATTTTCAATTCATGCTCAATTTGAATGTTATAACTACATTTAATGTAATGAAAGCTATTATACCAGTACTCAAGAAGAATAATGGTGGAAGTATCGTCACCATGGGTGCTCAAATTGTTATGCATCCTGCTGCAAACAAGGCTGCATATTCTGCCGCGAAGACAGCCGTGGTAGCGCTTACGCAGTCGGCAGCCGAGGAAGGCCGACCATTTGGCATTCGTGCAAATTCAATTCTACCGAGTATTCTGAAGACGAAAGAGAACATCGATTGGGCGGGTGAAGAAGAGGCTAGGAAATGGCCGACTCCGGAAGAAGTCGCGAGCATCATTGCTTTTCTAATCAGTCCTCAATGTACACTTACGGGTGCCATTATTCCCATGTTTGGAGAACTCAATTTTTGATATGGGATCACAGAATACAGGCAGGTCGCAATCACCATTGATTTTTTTGCTGAGTTATTATCGTCCGTATTTAGGACGCATGATTTTTGCACTTGCCTTTATGCTGCCAGGAAGTGGAATAAGCCTTTTGTTTCCGGCGCTGACTGGAGATTTGGTTGACTCTATCATCCGATCAGCATCGTCGGCAGAACTGGTAAGGGTGGGGCTTACATTTCTTGCATTGCTTGCTGTACAGGCTGTTATAGGGTATTTCGTGAGTGTCACCACTGCGAAGACCACAGAAAATGTTATAGCAAGTTTGAGGACAGATTTATTCTCAAGACTTGTGCGTTTACCGATGTCGTTCCTTTCTCAACGGCGTGTGGGCGAGTTAACATCGAGAATATCCAGCGACCTCTCTTTGATTCAGGAAACATTTTCCTTCAGCATTCTCCAGTTGATTCGACAAGGCATTTTTCTTGTCGGATCAATCATCATCATCGTTAGTACAAGCCTGGCGCTTACAATACCGATCTTGATAGGAACACCTATCATCGTTGCAATTGCCTATGTGTTGGGAAGAAAAATCAGAAAGCTTAGCACGCAAACGCAGGATGCACTTGCCGTAACCTCAACAATAGTCGAGGAAACGCTTCAGTCAATAGCAGCCGTCAAGTCGTATGTGCGAGAATCTCTGGAAATCGGCCGCTACCGTTCTGCCATTGCAGAAAATGTGCGGCTGGCCATCAAGGGTGCCCGCATAAGAGCTCTATTCGTTACTTTCATAATATTTACAATCTTTGGCGGCATTGCTGCCGTCATCCTCTATGGAGCAAGTCTCGTTGCAAGCGAAACCGTTACAATGGGAAAGTTGCTGTCGTTTCTCATGTATGCCATGTTTGTCGGCGGTGCCTTGGGTTCATTCGCCGAATTGACCGGCCAGGTGCAGAAAACGCTTGGGGCTTCCGTGAGAATCAGAGAACTGATGGAAGCACGGCCAGAGGAATCCGAAGACAGAGCTGGCACTGTAGTCCTCACGTCCATTCAATTTCAGAATGTTTCGTTTGCATATCCCGAGCGACCCGAAGCAGAAGTTATTCACGATTTGTCGTTGGCGATTCAGACGGGTGAACGCATTGCCTTTGTTGGCGAGAGTGGTGCAGGCAAGAGTACGGCCGCTTCACTCATCCAGCGGTTATATGAGCCAACTTCTGGAATCATCAGCTACGACGGTATTGCTGCACATAGCCTTAGTCTGTCGGATGTGCGCAATTGTGTAGGCATCGTCCCTCAGGACATTGTTTTGTTTGGAGGAAGCATAGAGGATAACATTCGTTATGGAAGAATTGATGCAACCGACGCACAGATCGAAGCAGCGGCAGTTCATGCAAACGCCATGGAATTTATCACGCGCTTTCCAGACGGAATGAAGACAACCGTTGGAGAGCGCGGAATAAAGCTCAGCGGTGGACAGCGTCAGCGTGTTGCAATTGCACGAGCACTTCTGAAGAATCCTCCCATTCTCATTTTCGACGAAGCTACAAGCTCACTTGATGCTGAAAGCGAAGCCCTCATTCAGGAGGCGCTCGAGCGTCTGATGAAAGGCCGAACCACCGTCGTCATCGCACATCGATTAAGCACTGTGAGAAAATGTGATCGGATTTTCGTATTCGAGCATGGCTCCATCGTTGAGCAAGGATCGCATGAAGAATTGCAGCAATTGGAGAACGGCAGATACAGACGTTGGAGCGACTTACAGTTTATCTTTTAACACTCTCTTCGTTCTTTGTTAGCATTCTCTAGTAGCCGTATATTCGTAGTCCGTTCAAACTGGACGGGCCCATAGCTCAGCTGGGAGAGCGCTTGAATGGCATTCAAGAGGTCAGCGGTTCGATCCCGCTTGGGTCCACTCCGAACGAACGGGATCGTAGCTCAGTTTGGTTAGAGCGCCGCCCTGTCAAGGCGGAGGTCGCGGGTTCGAGCCCCGTCGGTCCCGCAATATTCGTCGAAATATCGGTATTTCTTCAGCGCTCTAGAGCTTATACTTTACGCTGGACCCCTCCTACCAAACTACCAGGCAAATTCCCACGGGAATATTTATTATAAAGATTACCGAGCCGTCAGCGTAACTGGAAGACATCGCAATCAGGAACTCACCCCCAACCCCCTCTCCTCACGGAGAGGGGGCTTCCGTCTTCGTCCTGATCCCCTCTCCGCGAGGAGAGGGGTACCTCGCAGGGGCGGGCTGAGTTGAAAGAAACCCTTTGTGTCAACGAAGTCTTCAGCGAATCCATTCTATCGTGGGTCCCCCGGTTGTCTGTTAAATATGTTTAGGGTTTAATGCGACACAATGAAGGAACGGTAATACGCTCCTGAGTGTTCTGTCACGCGCAACACATACATGCCGCTGCTCCAGGCATGGGTATCAATCTGAGTTTGCTGAGCGGCATCCACGTCAGTGTGATATTCATACACCAGCACACCAATGCTGCTGTATATCTCAATCTTATTCGGTTTATTATTAGCGAGATAATTGATAATAATATAGTCATTAACAGGATTTGGATATATTGTTAACTGATTCCCTACATCGACGTCGCTCTCCTGCACATCAGTAATCCTGGGTAAAGAAACACAAATCACTTCATCAGCACTTATTGATCGATTGTACTCCGTATAGACAATTGTATTTGTTATCGGGTCAACACGCACCCATGTATACGGATGTGTGTACGCTCTGGTAGAAGGGGGATCGATCCAATTCCACGTTGAACCTGTGTAGGTAGATAATGCCAGACCTCTCCTCCTGACCCATGCACTATCAATTAACGTATCAGCACGCACGACGATGGCGATCAAATGAGGGGCTCCCGGGTGAAGACCGATGCCATACATTGCACCCATACCGTGGTACCAGTTATAGGCAAATCCAATCTCTTGCTTTGTTGAATCCAACTCCGGTAGTAAACTTCTAATTAAGTTGTTCCTCCATGCGCACGGCTTAACCTCACCGGTGATGGCATGTATGAATTCAATCGAACCTAATTTTTGATTGCCGCCAAGCACTACATGCCTTATCCCAAACCCGGGTTCAAACAATCCCATTCCCACTGGGATACCGTGTGGTATCGGGATATAGGTGTTGCCCAAATCGGGGGTATATTAGGATTCCGGGTAAACATCGTAATTAAAGTAATCTCTGCCGTCTGCAATGACGTACATCGTGTTGGTGTCACGATAGTCGAGTTCCCATTGTAAATACGAACTGTTGCCCGGCGGATCCGGCAGTCTGACTTCCGTAAATCGGGTGCCGTGATCGATATTGGTAAACGTCGGCGTGAACTCCACAAACATATTCCTCACATCAAACAGCAGAAGAATCCTGTTGTTTGAGAGCGGGTAGAATCTGGAGGCATAGGTTACACTCAGCGGTAAACCTTGCGAACTGCCCGGACCAACATCGGTGACTACCTCGGACAATACCTTGCTCACAAGTTTGTCGGTGGGTGTCCTCCAGATGGTGTCCTTTACAAACACCATTTGCGACGAAACGCCGGTGTAAATCGCAAGCTGAAGGACACAAAACAGGATACTATTTCTGACGATGCGCATATTCATCAGAATTTACGCCTAACTAATCACCAAACAAATGAAACTAGTATAGAGATGTAACCAGGGAATCCCGCCGACTGTCAATACTCGAGCAGTTTGTACCTGATTAGGATCGACAGCGATACCAATTCATCGTCGTACAAATCCATGCTTGTATAGCGTGCTTCGCCTCCGAGTGAAAAATCTTCGTCGATTGCCTTCATGTATTGTACGGCACCCATTAGTGCGAATGATACAGAAGAACTGTTGATGGTCTCTCCGATCCCAAACACGGTGCTGCTTTCGATTCCGATGCCAAAGCCCGTAGTGGCGCTCAATCCATCCAGAACCTTCATTGACAGCACCAAATAGATTGGAATGGCGCTGCGGTAGGCTGAACCGCGGCCCTGGGCATCGACGCTGTAAAACACTGCATAGCCGCCTTCAATGCCCCCTGACAATAAATGCTCGGGCTGCCACATGAGACGTGCAAATAAACTGTATTGATTGCGGTTAATGTCGAGCCCGGTTTTAGGCGCTGCGAATTCCGAAACGTCAAGTGAATATCCGCCGCCAATAGTCGCATTGAATGTATATAGTGTATCGGTGTTCCGTGCGCTAACGTTTACACCGAAGCAAATAATAACTGACGATATTATCAATAAGTATTTAATCATCGCATGAGTTGATAATATCGGACTAACGACGGATAATTAGTTAAGATTCCATCAAAGCTAGAATTATTGACGTATTCCTTAATAAATTCATCAATATCCATGGTCCACGTTACTGCGGCCATCATCTGGTTGTGTGCCCTTTGTATCTCTGCATCCTGCGTACCCAGCGTCCACCGTGGGGCCCACACTAATGAGTTAATAGCAATTGCCTGGTCTAGTGAGAGCTCGCACAACGAAGGGACAAGTTTGTGATTGGGAATTCTTACAAACTCATCATAGACCACCTGTGTGGGAATACCAATTACAATGGTAAGGGGCGGCCGGTTCTCTACTAATGCAACATCCTGAATAGCCTTCTGAACCAATGGAATCATCTTGCTCACTAGTCCAACATTTTCAGTTTTTGTATCAAGGTAAACGCCGCGAAGATTGGTTTCAAAGACTACTGTCTTCAATGCTTCCTCGAGAGTTGGTATCGATTCACCCTGAACCAACGTAACGAAATCTTTCAACGCCTTCATGGGGTAGCTTTCAGCGGGACCTACCAAGGCGCCGCGCTGCACAAGACGTGGATTGAGTTTGGAATCGTGATAAATGAATGGAATCCCATCGCGGGACAGACGCACATCAACTTCGATGGCGTTGGAGCCAAACCTTTCGGCAATTCGGATTAATTCGACGGTATTTTCAGAATAAGGAATTCTATCTGAAGTACGTCCACCTCCTCTGTGTGCAATAACTAGGTATGGTTGCATTGCGCGTACAGAGAACGGACGAATCCAACGCAAGACGATGTCCTTCGAGGGATTCGCTTCACCATTACCATAGGTGCCTACCATGAGTAGAGTATCTGGCCTGGCAGAACCGTCGATGCTAACCCACCCGCCACCCTTTAATTTGGGAAGGTATAAGTTAACGAGACCCGTGTTAGAGTTTACCTGCTGCCTCCAATAACCCTGAAGAAAAACAACAGAATCCAGAACGCCAGTCTCGAGTACTATGTATCCCGCACTTGGTTGAGCATAGACTGTGAGCCTGTCGCCCGAAACCATGATGGCAATAGAATCTCCGAATACTTCGGTGCCCTTAATTACCTCCCATACACCTTCCAATTTTGCCGACTTCGATACAGGCAATTCATCTGTCTGTGCTAGAAATCCACCACGACGAAAATCAGGAATTTCAAGCAGAGTACCTTCAGTGCATGCCGAGATAAGAATTAAAGGAGTGAGGAGTGATATAAACCTTATAAATGAATCTCCAATACAAATTCCAGAACGTGATATCAACTTCATAAACGAATCCCCAAAACAAATTCTGGAACAAAGTAATACACTTCTGAGACGGGGAAGAGAAGCCAATTTTGATAAACAAATTTTAGATAATTAGCTCTAATGCCTATAAGAAACTGCTGGTCCTTCCAAAACTCCTGCTCGAGGTATAGCGACGTTGTGACTCCATTAAATTTATTGGTAAACGATCTGATGGTTATGTCGCCTGCCCTATCCTTCCTTGACAAAAGATAATTCAACTCTTCCTTAAGTGTTAAGGTAATCTTATTAAAATGATAGCCTACAGAGACATTCACATAAGCAAACGATGACCTGTTGGAGTTATCGAAGGTGCCAGATCCAATGCCTCCCATAAAGTAGGCGTAGTCCACACCCACATAGGTTCTAACATTTTCGACTGGCGACCATTGCCACTTAGTCCCAAGCTGAAAATGCCAGTTAATAAACTGTGTTGTGATCTTTCCTTCTGCAACAATATTTTCCGGCAAACCCATAAAAACATCAAGTGCCCACGCAGGCCATCTGTATGTATCGGACTCTTCAACCACTGCTTCGGGCATTTTCAGAAATGCCATTTCCAATGCTGTCTTAAAATTGTATGGCGCAAGAGCCTCGGGATATTGCATTGGACCCGGCCTTGTTCCTATCGTCTGCGCCGACGCCACTGCAAACGATACAAACATCATTGCCTGAGCAAATAGAAAAATGCGGAGGGTAAAAAACAAAAGTTACTCTGTATTAGATGTTACTCTTGAGAACCAGAAAATTTGTCTTCTTCGTTAGCAAACATAAAGTTAAACGACGTTAGGGATCCATAAATACGAGTAATATATCCCTGCAGTCGAACCTTTTCCCCATTGGTCAACGATGCATTTGAGTTAATCTGTTGCTCGAGTACACGAAGATTATCGCGCATCATCACAACCTTGTGCATGAACCTGTCCATTGAGAGTTCGTGCTGCTTGAGCGATGGATTATTGGGTATAAAAACAATTATCCCATTCTCCCATTTCGGCGCCAAATCAGCATTGTGTCTGCTCTCTATCTCATTGGCTATCAATGTTGCCATGAGTCGGATTTGGTATTTGTCGAGTTCCATTATTTCTTCTTAACAGCCGTTGCAATTCCTGCAGCAATCACGCTCTTAACAAGGTCACCAACAACAAATGGAATTACTCCCATCATCAATGCGTTTTCAATACCTACAAAGACGCTTAAAACAACAGTGCCTAAAATGAGAATGGGTACACTTGCTGCAAATGCAGATACCGTTGACCAGATGAAGGTCTGCGTCCATCCGCTGTCCCTGAGTACTCCAGCGAGCCACGCCGCAGGAATGAATCCAATAAGATAACCCGCCGTGGGTCCCCACAATGCAGGCAGCGACGCAAAGCCAGCAAACACTGGCATGCCTAGCGCACCGGCACTCAAATACATGAGAACTGCACCGACGCCTGCTCTTGGACCGAACAGTAAACCCCAAAGCACAACAGCGAATGTCTGTCCGGTAATCGGTACTGGTGTGAATGGAAGATCGACTCGTATCTGTGAACACAGAACTATTGCAAGAGTTCCACTCATTGATAATATCAGTGTGGCTGATAAAGACCGCGATTGAATAAACGTTTGCATAGTGCGATAATACGACGTTATTCTTTCAATGCTCCTGCCGTTAAACCCTGAATGATACTTTTTTGAAACAACGCAAAGATCAGGATCACAGGCAACGCCGCAATACTGGCGCCTGCCATAAGATGTCCCCAATCAATAGACTGCTTGCCCAGATAAAATGCCAATCCAACGGGCAGCGTACGGTGCGCTTCGTCGTTTGTAAAAAGAAAAGGATACAAGAAGGAATTCCAATTCGAAAGAAAGGTATAAATGGCAAGTACCGTCAGAACAGGCTTTGAAAGGGGCGCTACAATCCTGAACAATATGTACCATTCGCCAGCTCCATCGATCCGCGCAGCATCTTCCATGTCCGATGGCATGCTCTCTAAATATTGCTTTACTAGAAATACACCAAATGGTGTAACAAGCCACGGAATGATTAACGACCAATATGTGTTTATCCATCCGAGCTGGGCCATCAGCCTGTACATTGGAATCATGATTACCTGCTGCGGTACAATTAGAACAAACAATATGGTTGCGAATAAAACCTTCTTGCCTTTAAAAGTCCCCCGCGCAAATGCATACCCGCTCCACAAGCAAAAAAGAACGTTGCCTGCAGTAACAGCCGATGCAACAAGTGCAGAATTCATAAAATAGCGCAGGAAGTTGTCGCTCTTCCATGCATCGAGATAATTCTGAAATGTTACCGGCGCCGACAACAACTCAATTAATGATGAATACTGCTCTGCATTCTCTTTTACCGATACAACAAACATCCACGCCATAGGAAATACCATTCCCACTGCTACTAGTACCAGTAATATGATGACGACATACCTCAATGGTACAATTTATGTTCCGCAATGTAATCGCGGATGGCTTTTACAGTAAGGTAATTGATGCTTTTGCCTTCGCAGACGCGATGTCGAATGTCGGTTGAAGAGATCTCAAGTAACGGCGCAGTAATCCATATAGGAGGTTTATTAACTATCGTGAGTTTGTTTGTAATTCTTTCTTCCATTTCGGGCGTCAGCAAAAACGGCCTTCGCACAATGCACAATTGCGATTCGCGCAAAATATCCCTCCAATGATGCCATCGCACGAACTCCACTGCTTGGTCGCTCCCAATGAGAATTGAAACAGCCGCTCCCACATTGTGTTTAGTAAAGTGACGTATCGTGTCGATAGTGTATGAAACCCCTCCCCGTTTGATTTCTACGTCGCTCACACTAAACTTTTCATGCTGGACTGTGGCCAGCCGTACCATGGCCAACCTGTCTGTTGCAGGCGCAAGAATTGTACTTTCTGCTTTGAAAGGGGGCTTGTTAACAGGTACAAAAACGCACTGATCCAGGTGCATCTGATCGACAAACCGATCGGCAATGATCAGGTGAGCAATGTGGATCGGATTAAACGATCCGCCGATCAATCCGATGTTCACGCCTGACGAACGAGTGTTGACGCCGTCGATCGTTTACCATGCACAACGTTCAGCGCAACAAATGAGCGCTGTGGTTTGCACAGGACCTCAAATTCATCTCTAAACTTTTCGATAAATCCCTTTACTGGCCACGCCGCTGCATCGCCCAGGGCACAAATGGTATTACCTTCGATATTCGAAGCCACATCATAGAGCAAGTCGATATCGCCCGACGTTGCATCACCATCCTGGATTCGGTGAAGGATCTTTTCCATCCAGCCGCATCCTTCGCGGCAGGGCGTGCATTGTCCGCACGATTCGTGATGATAAAATTTTGCAATTCTGAGCGTAACGGCAACAATATCCGTGTCTTCATCCATAACCATCACACCTGCCGTTCCGATATGCGTGCCTAAAACTTTTAGGGACTCCTCATCGAGGCGTACACCTTCGATTTCATCGCCGCGGAGCGGCGGCATGGATGAACCACCCGGAATTACAGCCTTGATCCGTTTGTTATTTGGAATACCATTGCAATAATTATAAATAAGATCAGTTAGCAGCAGACCAGTCGGCAATTCAAACACGGCGGGATTGTTAATGTGTCCGCTAACGCCATAAAGAATTGTCCCCGAATGTCCTTTTGCGCCAATTTGCGCGTAGGCATCGCCCCCTAACATCATGATGGGTGGAATGGCAGCAAGGGTTTCGACGTTGTTAATTGTTGTTGGCATTCCCCACAGGCCTTTGTTTGCGGGAAATGGAGGCTTGAAGCGCGGATATCCGCGATCGCCTTCCAGCGAACTCATCAGCGACGTTTCTTCGCCGCAGATATAAGCGCCAGCTCCTTTGTGAACAACGATATCGGTTGTATAGTCGTTCCCAAATGTCTGCTTCATTCCTGATCCCACGTAGCCCTTGGCATAAGCCTCTGCCAACGCATCTTCCATCAGGCGCACCCATTTGTGGTATTCGCCTCTGATGTAGATAAAGGATTTTGAAATACCCATTGCATAACTGGCAATGAGAATACCTTCGATAAGTTGGTGAGGATTGTACTCGAAAATCTGTCTGTCTTTGAACGATCCTGGTTCAGACTCATCGCCATTGATTGCCAAATACTTTGGTTTGTCGGTGCTCTTGGGCATGAAGCTCCATTTGAGACCGGTCGGGAAGCATGCTCCGCCCCTGCCACGAAGGCCTGAACGCTTTACTTCGTCGATAACTTCATCTGTCGATAAGTGAATGGCACGTCGGTAAGCATCGAAGCCGCCATGTTTGAGATATACGTCGAGACTGCTGAGGTTTTCTACGCGCGGCAGTACAAGGTTTGGGGCGGTATACATACCGCAAATATAGCTCGATCAGTTGCGAGAAATCGCCGACAGTATAACCAACAACTTCTCCCTTGTAATTGGTTTTTCTACGTAGTCCCGAACTTCGGCAATCGACCGCGCCCGGCGCATATCCCTATCGTCGATCGAGGAGCTGACCATATAAATATCAATGGGTTTTGCGGACAGCGGTTTCAATTCCTTAAACGCATCAAGGAACTGCCATCCATCCATGAAGGGCATATTGATATCAACAATGAGAATATCGGGTAATGCATTTGCATCAAGCTTGTGCTTTTCGATGTATTCAAGAGCTTCTTCACCGTCCTTAAACCACAGAAAGGAAATATCAATGCCCAATCTCTGCAGCAACCGTTCAGTTGTAAACTGATAAATCCTGTCGTCGTCTACCAAGGCTACACAGATTCTGTTGCTCATAGTGGTTCAATTCTGTTTGTGTGAAGGATGATCCTGAACATAGAGCCGACATCCGGTTGGCTGTCGACTTCGATCTCGCCTCCTAAAGCCTCAACGATTGTCCTGATCATAAACAGTCCAACTCCCCTGCCAGACGAATGCCTATGAAATGTGCTTTTCAACCTGAACATCTTTTGCCCGAATCTTTCCAGATCAATTCCCGCCCCGTTATCACGAACAATCAACACCTGTCTGCCATGTTCCAACGTTGAATAAATATCTACTTCAAGTTTGCGCCCCAAATGTGCAAATCGAATTGCATTAGTGATTAACTGCTGAAGGATTGCCTGCAAATACACAGAAGGATAATCTACGAACGGACATTCTTCGGTATGAATTCTCACCGTGGCGCCGGCATCGCGCAAGCTTGATGAGATTCTCTCCAACACATGGTTTGCCGTTTCGGCAACATTCAACCGCTCTTCCAGAACCTTTTCCTTATACCTGACGCGGACAGCCGTGGACACATCGTCGAATAACATGCGCAGCGCTTCGACTGCATCCCGAAGAGTTGCCTGGACGTCCTGCCGCTCCTTATCATCTCTTGCCTCAGCCAGTAACGACACCAATGGTGATAGATTGGTAATTGGCGCTCGTAATTGATGCGACATAATATGACTGAATTCTTCCAACTGATCTCGCTGGTCCGTCAGCTCCATAACAACTGAAGCTAATTCCTGTTCGCGGCTCTTTATTTCCGTGATATCCTGCGTAGCACCATACAAACGTCTTGGTATGCCTTCTTCGTGAGCTGCGCGAAAAATTACACGAATCCACTTTTTATTGTTCTGAGCTGTTGTCATGGGAACTTCGGCAACTTTCATCTCTCCGGTTTCAACTGCGTCGATAGCAAGCTGCCGCAAAGTTGCCATATCATGATCATCATAAAATTGTGTACTATTTTCCATTGTAGGTTCAAACTCAAACGGGACTTCGTGCAGTTGGCGTATCTCCTCGGACCAATGTAGGTACTGAGTTTCAACATCGTAATACCAGCCCCCTACCTTGGCAAGAAGATTCGTCATATGGGACAGTTTATCCGATTCAATAATCTTGTCCCTCAGAGCAATTTGTTGTGTGATGTCTCTAATCGTAGTGTGCAACTCAATCACTCTACCGGACCCATCCTTCACAGCAACACAGAAGAGAACCACCCAGGCATCATCTTGCAAATACCGTTTGATGCGGATGGTTATCGGATTTGGATGTGCTCCTCGTGTGGCGGCCTCCATGAAGAGATCGCGCACGCGATTTCGATCGTCTACATGAACTTTATCGAGAAAGTTCTGACCTCCGAGTCTTTCGCCCTCCCCAAATACCAACGGTGCAGCGTGGCTGGCGAAATGTATCTGCCCACTTGGGCTGTTTAAGAGAATGACTTCCGATGGGAGGACTGTAAGTAGATTATCAAGGCCTGTGGCAACATCCAACGGTGTATGATTGTCACTGCTCACGCAGTTGCAAATTTCTCACACTATGCTCTGTGGTACAATGAGTACAACTACGAGAGAATTAACGACTTACCAACATTTACACTTAGGTATTTTCCACAACTACCGCAAGACCCTGGCCAACACCAATGCACAATGCAGCAGCGCCATACCTCACATTGCGTCGCTTCATCTCGCGAACAAGCGTACACACGATGCGTGCGCCGCTCATGCCCAACGGGTGGCCGATTGAAATCGCTCCACCGTTGACGTTGACGTAAGAATCACTCAGGCCCAACTCCCGAATGCATGCTAGAGACTGTGATGCAAACGCTTCATTTATTTCAATGAGGTCGAGGTCGGAAACGCTGATGCCTGCACGCTCACAAGCCTTGCGTATTGCACCAACCGGGCCTATGCCCATAATTCTGGGATCTACTCCTACAACACTTGTCGAGATAATTCTTGCAAACGTCCGCTGTTTGAGTTCAGAATGCTGTTCAAGGAATGAATCTGAAACAAGCAGCATGGCTGCAGCTCCATCGTTGAGCGACGATGAATTACCGGCAGTCACCGATCCGCCCTTTCGAAAAGCAGGTAGTAGTGACGATAATTTTTCTTTACTGGAATCTCGCCGCGGTCCTTCATCCACACTAACAGTTTCTGTTCCCTTCTTACTTTCTATGGGCACAACCACGAGTTCATCGTCAAAATGTCCTGCACTCTGTGCGGCAACAGCTCGCTGATGTGACTGCAGCGCGAAGTCATCCTGATCGCTTCGCGAAATATTCCACTGCTCGGCAACATTTTCGGCTGTCTCACCCATCGATTCTAACGGAAAGCGAGCCTCCAATTTCTTGTTGGGGTATCTCCATCCAAGCGCAGTATCGTATGCCGTAAGATTACCAAACATTGCGCTGCCCGACACATTTTTTGGAATGCTGTAGGGGGCTCTGGACATGCTTTCAACACCTCCAACAATCAATGCATCAGCTTCGCCCGCATTTATTGCATGCCAGCCCCTCATCACTGCATCGAGCGAAGAAGCACACAAACGGTTCACTGTTGATCCGGGAACGGTATAGGGCATCCCTGCTATTAACAATGCCATTCGTGCAACATTTCTGTTATCCTCACCAGCCTGATTTGCACAGCCTAAAATTACATCTTCGACTAGGGCTGGATCGATGTCTGTCCGCTCAATCACTTCTGCAATCACCAAGGCAGCCAAATCATCGGGTCGCACAGCGCTTAACGCCCCGCCATATTTCCCAACCGGCGTTCTTACCGGCTCCACAATCGATACTATACTCATAACGAACTCAGATTCTTTTCTATCTTTTGTTTAGCATCCTTCCAATCGGAAAGCTTCTTCTTTTCTGTCTCCACAACTTCGGGCTTAGCGCCTCTGATAAACCCTTCGTTGCTGAGTTTTCGCTCGACTCCTCCAATTGCGTTAGCCAGACGCTGCAATTCCTTTTCAAGCCTCTCGCGCTCCTTACTAAGGTCTACTGAACCTTCTACAACAAGGTAGTATTCAATTCCACGCACGACATCGGCAACCGATCCAGGCGGTTTTTCAACGTCGGTACCAATCACTAAATCACTGCATCTTGCCAAGGATCCGGTTGCTGGCGATAACGACTGCAGCAAAGGTACCAGATCCATATTAGCACGAACGGTAACGGGAAGCAGCTTACCAGGTGGAATCGTCATTTCCGCTCTCTTCCTGCGGATAGCTTCTACCAAACTTTGAATAATTTCAAATTGTTGCTCTGTTTTTTTATCAATTTTAGATTCGTTGGGAATCGGTGCAGCCTCTGTGGAAATGCTTTGGCTGTGTTCCTTATTGAACAAACCGTGCCATAGCTCTTCGGTAATGAACGGCATTACCGGATGAAGAAGTTTTAAAATACCTTCAATGATTGAAAAAGCATGTCGGAGTAATAAGGATCGTTGAGCTTCTTCGGTTGCATCATTAAACTGTACCTTGATAATCTCTACGTACCAATCGCAAAAATCTCGCCAGATAAAGTCGTAGAGAGTTTTGGCATACTCAGTAAGCCTATAAGCTGCCAACGCCTGCGTTGCCTGCATCACGGTTGAATGATACCTCGACTCAATCCAAATGTCAGCGGCATCCTTCCGAAATTCTTCGCTTGCTTCCCGTTTATCGTTATCAATGCTAAATTGTTTTAGCTCTGCTGTTTTCATCTGGAGGAATCGGCACGCATTCCAAACCTTGTTGGCAAAGTTTCTTCCGATCTCCATGGCGGGGATGTCTTGAGATGACTCATCAACGTCGAGCCGTACATCTGTCCCCATCGGTGCAAGGTAAATCATGGTAAACCGAACGGCGTCGGCGCCATACTTTCCGATAATGTCGAGAGGGTCGGGAGAATTTCCCAGCGATTTGGAAAGTTTACGCCCCTTTCCATCGCGAATTATCGACGTGAAGTAGACATCTCTGAATGGAATTTCTCCGCGAAATTTCAGAGTGGCCATTATCATGCGAGCAACCCAGAAAAAAATGATGTCGGGGCCAGTTACAAGCAGATTAGTCGGCAGGTAATAAGACATAATTCTCTCATCGTTACGCATTGTGGTTATCGGCCACAACCACGACGAGAACCATGTATCGAGTACGTCGGGATCCTGTACAATCGGCGCAGATTCTGGGAGCATAAGTTTACGTCGGGCATCATCTTCATTCTTTGCCGCAACGAATCTGCCATCCGGCGCATAGTAAACAGGTATACGATGCCCCCACCAAAGCTGCCTGGAAATACACCAATCTCGGATGTTCCTCATCCAATGTTCGTACGTCTTCGTCCAGTGTTCGGGATATAACCGGACACGACCGTCCAGCACTACTTGTAGCGCGGGCTCAGCAAGCGGCTGCATCTGAACAAACCACTGGTCACTGAGATAAGGTTCTATAGGCTCGTTGCCCCGTTCGCTGAATCCAACATTATGCGAATAGGGTTCCTCCTGGTGGAGTAGCTCCTGTTCTTTAAGTTTCTTTACAATAGCCCGACGTGCCTTAAAACGGTCCATTCCTTCAAATTCGCCCGCCATTGCATTTAGAGTTGCGTCGGCATTAATACAGGAAGGCATGGCAAGTCCATGCCGGATACCAATTGCATAGTCGTTGGCGTCGTGCGCCGGAGTAACCTTTACACATCCGGTACCAAAGGCGGGGTCGGCATAATCGTCGGCGATGATTGGCACATGCTGTCCGCCAAGGGGCACCCCTACATATTTACCGATAAGGTGCTGATAGCGTTCGTCGGAAGGATTTACGGCAACGGCAACATCGGCAAAGATTGTTTCCGGACGCACAGTTGCAACGAGAAGGCAGCCCGGACCATCAACAAGATTATATCGAAGAGTATAAAGATGTTCGTGTACTTCTTTGAAGATCACCTCTTCGTCGCTAAGGGCGCTTTGCGCCAAGGGCGACCAGTTAATAATTCTCTTGCCCTTGTATATCAGTCCTTCTTCAAAGAGTTCGATAAATGCATCGCGCACTGTCTCTGATGCAGATTCATCCATTGTAAATAATGTGCGGTCCCAGTCGCAGCTTACTCCAAGTGTTCGGAGCTGATTTAAGATGATTCCTCCGAAACGTTCTTTCCACTCCCAAACTCGATTTAAAAATTCCTCTCTTCCAAGATCGTATCGCGTTATACCTTCTTCTCTGAGTTCTTGCTCAACCTTCGTCTGTGTTGCAATTCCCGCGTGGTCGATGCCTGGGAACCAACATGCCTCAGCCCCCTTCAGCCGATGCCAGCGTATGTAAAGGTCTTGAAGAGTATGATTCAGCACATGTCCAAAATGAAGTATTCCTGTCACATTGGGAGGGGGCATTAAAATGCTGTACGGGCGCCGTTCCGATGGATGCGAATGGTAGATTCGCATAGACATCCATTGGCTGTACCACTGATGTTCACAGGATGTAGGATCGTAGATCGAAGGTAATATCATGACGCACTAAGTTACGGTACCTTAATAATGAATACTTAAGAACTCGATTGAGTTGAGGATACTGCCCTATATTTGTATAAGACTTGGAACACGAAGTAGATGAGGAACGTCGTATCCGGGTTCGCATCACCGCGACTATCCACACATTGAATCATTGGGAGGACGTATGGCATTAAGAATGGATCGAGCCAATCTGCTCTTAGCAACGGCATTCGGTGCGGCTCTTCTGCTCACGTCGTGCACTTGTAAGATCAAGGAAGAACAACAAGCCATGATCAACCAGTTGCGCACGTCGGATAAACAGCTTACCGCCGATATCAAGAAAGCTGAAGGCGATAAGACTAAGATTTTGGCGGAGGTTACTTCGCGTCAGGGAGAAGTTCGACGCTGCACCGAAAAGAAAGCGTTCGTACAGGACAAAATGAACCGGTGGCCCAATGTCTGGCCAGACTGGAACCCCAATCAGCCGGCCCCGGCAATGCCGATGACTGAACCACAAACACCAAAGAAACGCTAAAGGAACATCAACATGAAAAATCTCATCCTTATCGCGCTGTTCGTTGGTGGAATTTATGCTCCATCATTAGCACAAGACCGGGTACCACCACCACCGGAATCAAAACCTGATGCTGAACTCACCTGCGATGAAGCTGATGCACGGATTGCTCTGTATAAAGAGAATGCCGCCACCACTCAGTCCAAGCTCGACGGGCTCAAAGCAGATATCATGAAGTCCGAATCAGATCTCGCTACTTCCGTCACTGATCTGAAAAAGTGCAACGACGACATCTATGCCATGATCAATGCAACCGAAGCTGATGTTAACAATTTCCGTCAGCGGTTGGGTGCACTGGAAGGTCGTGTTCGCGAAATGCAACGTCTGAACGATGATCAATTGGCAGACAAACACGACGAAGTAATGGGGCTTGAAACCCAACTCAATGGTATGCGCGGTGAACGCGTTGCTGCTCTGCCGGAGTTTTACGACAGAGTGATTGCCCTTGGACGGGACATCAAGGGTCTCTATCGCGAAAAGAAAATCAAAGGATATACCGTTGGGACGTGGGCCGAAAATCGGGACTGCCTTTGGAATATTTCTGGTAAAACAGAGATTTACGGCGATCCCTTTCAGTGGCCAAAGATCTGGCAGGCTAACACCGATCAGATTAAGAACCCCGACGTAATTCAACCAGGCTGGGTTCTGAACATTCCACCGGCAGGACCGAAGTCCGACGATGAAATGAAGGCTGAACGAAAGTACTGGAGGAAGAAAAAGACTGAAATGGAAACAACGACGCCAACAACTGAACAGCCAGCTAAGCAGAAATCCTCTGAAACTGGTGGAAACTAAGATGGCTTTTTGGAAGCATGCAGCGTAACGACGCTAAAAAAATGGAGGCATAAACCGACGGCGCCCAGCAATGGTCGCCGTTTCTTTTTTAGTTTGAACCATGCACATCGTTGAAAAGAAAATCAAGATATCTGATGTCGATCTGGTTGAACTCTTTGGGATTCAAGAGTCGCACCTACAACTGATCGAAAATAAATTCGACACCGTTATCACGGTTCGAGGTGATACGGTTGTCCTACGCGGTGAACCGATCGAAGTAAAAAAAATTGAAACCATCATTCAGGAACTGATCTTTACGCTTCAACGCACGGGTCGGCTGACCATGACGGATGTTTCGATGATCATTGATCTTGTGGAAGGGGGCAGAACAGGCGCTCAACCTACCATGGGTCCAGACGACCTCGACTCCGTTATCCTCTGGGGAAAGCGCGAAGTGATACGCGCACGAACACCTAATCAGATGGCTTACTATCGAAGTGTTCAAAAGAATGATCTCGTCTTTTGCATTGGTCCTGCTGGCACCGGTAAAACGTTTCTTGCCGTTGCCATGGCTGTGTCTGCATTACGCGCCAACGAAGTGTCGCGGATAATTCTTTCCAGACCTGCCGTTGAAGCTGGCGAATCTCTCGGCTTTCTGCCGGGCGACATCGCTGAGAAAGTAGACCCCTACCTCCGCCCCCTACTTGATGCACTTGCCGATATGGTAAGCGCCGATAAATTGAAAGCAATGCTTGAAAGGCGAATTGTAGAAATTGTTCCTCTGGCATACATGCGCGGCCGCACGCTAAACAATTCGTTTATCATTCTCGACGAAGCGCAGAACTCATCTAAGATGCAGATGAAAATGTTTCTCACACGATTGGGCCAAAACAGCAAGGCAATCGTCACGGGAGATGTAACACAGGTAGATCTTCAGCGAAGATCGGATTCGGGTTTGCTCGACGTAACAACACTTTTTAACAATATTGATGGAATAGATTTCATCGAGTTCGGCAAGGCCGACGTAGTACGCCACCGGTTAGTTGCTGATATCATTGCCGCCTACGAACGCCAGGGAATACAGCGCGAAGAAGCCGGCGACTCGGGCCCAAACGGTCGTGAATCTGCATGATTGAACTTTTTAGAATTGGCTTTTTGTCGGTTACCATCGTCGATGTTGCCGATGTAGTAATTATCTCGGCGTTGTTCTATGTGTTTTACAGAACGCTGCGAGACACCGTAGCTGTTCAGGTCCTAATACTGCTATTGCTTCTCGTCGGGCTTGGATTTGTAACAGAGGCAGCCAACCTTAAAACGCTTAACTGGGTGATACGCCGTATCGCTGATATCGGCCTCATTGCATTTGTTGTACTCTTCCAGCCGGAACTTCGCAGAGTATTGCTGCTGTTAACTCAATCGAGATTATTCCGACTGTTCGTTCGTTCGAGCAATGCAGAAACAATCGACGACGTGCTCGAAGCAGTCGGCGAAATGGCTGCCAAGCATATTGGGGCATTAATTGTCTTCTCCAGGTCTGAACACATCAGAGTTACCATTGAAACTGGAGTTGAATTACAAGCAGCAGTTTCATCGGAGTTGCTTCTTTCCATTTTCAATCCACGTTCGCCGCTGCACGACGGAGCTGTTGTCATCGACGGACGTACTGTTGTTGCCGCCCGATGTGTATTGCCCCTCAGCAACGAGCAGAGAGTGTCCAATCGGAATCTTGGAACACGCCACAGAGCAGGGCTTGGTATTACCGAGCAAGCTGTTGCTGTAGTACTCATTGTTTCCGAAGAGACTGGCGACATCAGCATCTGCTATCAGGGTGAAATAGAACTCGACGTTGAACAGCGAAGGTTGAAAGACTTGCTGCAAGAACGCATTACAATGATCTCAACAGTTTAGTATTTAGTAAAGGAATTTAATGCCGTCTGGCAAACGCTTTGTTAGCCCCTTTGATGAAATGCGTCATAAACTTGTCGATCACTTACGGTCAAAGGGAATAACAGACAAACTCGTACTCAAAGCCATCGATACGGTCCCAAGAGAACGGTTTGTGCCGCAGGCAATTCGTGCTCGTTCGTACGAAGACACAGCGCTTCCTATCGATGACAGACAAACGATTTCACAGCCATACACAGTTGCATTCATGACGCAGGCCTTGTTGCCTACCCAGGGTATGCGTGTTTTGGAAGTGGGAACAGGCAGCGGGTATCAATCTGCGGTATTGTCGGCAATCGGCTGCACGGTCGTCAGTATCGAGCGGTTGCCGCGCTTGTCGCATCAGGCGCGGACCATCCTCACAAAATTCGGCTACAATGTGGCGTGCCGCATTGGTGATGGCACTATTGGCTGGCGGGAGGGGGCTCCGTACGATGGAATCATCGTTACGGCTGGTGCTCCAGATGTTCCTGAACCTCTTGCACGGCAATTAGCAATTGGAGGACGAATGGTTGTCCCCGTTGGTACTCAAAGCGAACAAACCCTGTACAGGGTTACGAGAACAGCAGAAGAAAACTGGAGAGTTGAAGATCTCGGACCGTTCAAGTTCGTTCCGTTGATTGGCGTCGAAGGGTGGACCGATGAACAATGATCAGTTTCGTCCTGTACTCGTCCTTGCCGGAGCCACTGCATCCGGTAAGACGGCACTTAGCATCGAACTCGCTGACTACATACCGATCGAAATTATTTCTGCAGATGCACGGCAGATTTATAAACACCTCGACGTTGGAACCTCAAAGCCTACCCAGGAGCAACAGAGGGTGTGCCGGCATCACTGCATCGACATGCTTGACCCTTCGGAATCCTACAGCGCAGCTCTTTACGCTAGTGACGCAAGGAATGCCTTAAAGTCAATTCCTCCCGATAAGCTCCCCGTGTTCGTTGGTGGCTCTGGATTGTATATATCGGCCGCCATCGATGGATTCTCGCATGAAACAGCGGAGCCAAATTCGGAAATGAGATTTGAGTTACTAAATATATTGCATAATGAAGGCCGTGATTTCCTATATGCCGAACTTGCTGAACGCGATCCGCGTGCTGCAGAAAAGTACTCCGATAAAAATCCACGTAGGATTATGCGCGCCCTTGAATTTATTCGTACTACTGGCAAGCTCTTCTCCGCAACCTGGGATGTGCACCGCGATTCTGCTGAAGTGATTCCACTGTTTATTAATGTGTCTCAACCCGTCGGAGTGCTTAATCAACTGATCGCCCAGCGCTGCGAATACATGTGGAACAATGGCTTGGTTGAAGAAACGATGCGAGTTCTCGATATGGGTGTCCCGCAGAGCGCTCAGTCGCTGCAATCTGTTGGATATCGCGAAGCGATTTCGTTCATAAATAAATCTATCACCGAGTCTGAGGCGCTGGAAAAGATGAAGCTATCAACACGTCGGTACGCAAAACGACAGCGCACATGGTTTCGAAGCGATCTTCGGTACCAGAGGTTCGAAAGTCCCAACGTCACCGAAATCATCGCATACCTCAAGAGCAATGCACTTGCTCGATCATTCGTAGTTTAGATAAGCAGTTTTGGAGGAGAGTTTTAGATGAGTCGGCTGACGACATGCGTCGTCATTATTTCGTGTGTAGTTCTGACGTTTGTTCAGGGACAAGACACCACCCTTACGCGTCGGCCAGCAGCGCCCTTCCTTTCGCAATACGACTCTACTGTTGCGGTAATAAACCTGGGTCAGAGACTCGATAAGATCTTCGACACAAATGTGTACCGTAAGTCTAAGGTGAGCTGCGCTGTGTGGTCGGTAACACGCAACAAATTACTGTACGAAAGAAACGCAGACCAATGCCTGACGCCAGCATCTACCACGAAGCTGTTTACTACTGCGGCCGCGTTTCATGCACTGGGTCGAGATGGCACAATCGATACAGAGGTTCGGGCAACGGGCAAGATTGACTCTGCGGGTCTACTTCATGGCGATCTCTATCTTGTAGGCCACGGAGACGCCCTGATGACTATTAACGATATTGAATATCTGGCAGATGTTTTATTTCGGGCAGGCATTCGAGCCGTGGCCGGACATGTGTATGGCGATGGCTCATTTTTCGACAACGTTACAGATCGAGCCCTATACAGCGGCGATAGTGAAGACGTTGAGAAACTTGGACCTATAACTGCGCTTGGTCTTCATAAGAATACAATTGCAGTTGTTGTATCGGCATCTTCTAAGGGAATTATTTCGGCTCAAACTATTCCAGCATCAGACGCTTTGAGGGTGGAACCAATCCAAACAAAAGTGAGGGGAAAGACGAATCCTGCACCGGTGAGAAAAAAACAACGCTACGGTGATGCTCCCCCCGACCCTGAGCCCAGACAACGGAAACGGCGCAAACGTGCCAGAAAGGTACGCGCGCCAAGGGTATCGGTAGTCTCAGTAGTACAGCCAAATGGCTTTCAACTACTCCAATACAAAGGTTCTCCCGGAAGAAACAGAACCGTTACACTATACGTTGGCATGTACTCCCCTGCCCTCGTTGCCGCAGGCGCACTTTCCAACCGAATGCGCTCTGGTGGAATTTCTGTTTCCGATACGGTGTTCACCAAGGTGGCTCCAGCTTCGTCACGAGTGATCGCAACGTTCAGACGCCCCCTAACAGATATTGTCAGTATTGTTAATAAACGCAGCGACAATTATCTTGCCGAACACGTCTTTAAAATTGTAGGGGGCCTGTATGGCGGACAGACAAATACTGCAGACCGTGCAAGGAACAAAGTGCTTGCCACTCTCGATTCATTACGGGTAGAACGAAATGGAAGCCTGTTAAACGATGGAAGCGGATTATCGCGCCGAAATAAAGTTTGCGCTCTCACACAGGTTAGTCTCTTGAACCAGGTTGCCAATTCTGGTTACGGCGATGTTTTCAAATCAACTCTAAGCATTGCCGGCGTGGATGGAACCCTGCGACGCAGAATGCTTGGCACATTCGCGGCAAACAATGCTCATGGTAAAACAGGCACGTTGAGAAACACAAGCTCCATTTCGGGATATGTTACAACGCTCGACGGTGAGCAGCTTGCATTTTCCTTCATCTCGAACGGTGCGAACGTTAGATCATATAAAGCTGCCGAGAACATCGCAATCACCGTACTTGCTAACTATTCTTACGATTCATCGAGGACTCAACCAGTACCAATTACGTTTCAGGAAGTTGAGGCCGACTCAGCCCCGATGGAACCGGAGTATGATTTTCCCGAGAATTGAACGCAATAGCAGACTTAATGCAATGCCAATGCAGTCGGCTACAAAATCATCTAAGGCTCCAGTTCTTCCAGGTACCATTAACTGATGGGCTTCATCAGTGGCGGCATACATCACTGCAATTGATGTTGATACTGTCACTCTCAATCCCGTAACAGCATTGGGCATCCAGCCTAGCACAGCTAATTGTGAACTAATGCCGTATGTGAAAAATGCAAGGGCATGGATAACCTTATCGCTTAAGTCAAATCCCAGATACGGAGGCACCAGGTTAGGAATATCTGAAAGCCAATAGATGAGTGCAGATAAGGCAATAAACTGTGCCGTCAGTATAATTCTCAGTGTCACAATAAAAACTTGTTAGGATGGAATAACATCGCCAATAGACTCGACTATGTCGCCCGCAATAATGCTCTCGGGCGCTCTGTTCCTGATTGCGGCGTCTCCCGCCGCCGCATGTATATACGCCCCCAAAGCGGCTGCCTGTAGTAGCGGAACGTGCTGTGCACACAATCCCGCTATGATTCCAGTAAGCACATCGCCACTGCCCGCAGTGGCCATTCCTGGATTGCCTCCTAATGTTAGGTATGTTTTGGCGCCATCGGTTGTAATTGATGGATGACTCTTGAGATGTACTATACACTTTCGTTGTTGTGCAAGGTCCCTGCTTGCTGTGATGCGTTCCAAACATGTAGAGCCGGACAGTCTGCCCTTTCTCTCAACAACATATTCAAATTCACGATGATGAGGAGTAAGCACACAATGCTTCAGCGTCGTCGTAATTTTATTTACTATTCTCAAGCCGTCAGCATCAATTACAATCGGAACTCGTTCATTAACACCGTTCAATACGTCGACCAATAGTTCAAGTGACTCACGATTGTCTCCAATTCCTGGTCCGACGGCGATTGCAGTTGCCCGCTGAATTTTTGCCCGAAGGATGTCCAGTGCCTGCAAAGAAAACGTGCCCTCGCTTGTCGCCGGAGCCTCTGTTGCAATGACTTCCCTTGGAATCAGTGGATGAATCGATGGCGTCACCAATTCCACCAAGCCCGCGCCCGCTCGCAAGGCAGCGTGCGATGTTAGCGCTGCGGCTCCTCGCATGGAAGCCGATCCGGCAATTACCAGTACATGGCCGTAGTCGAATTTCGATGTCTGCCTCTGCCGCTCAGGAAGTATTTGTCTGACATCAGATTGCTCCAGGGCAAATGCAGTGGTATGCATTTCAAGAATATCAAGTGGTGCACCGATTGTAGCAATGCAGACTTCGCCACTCACTCGGCGTCCCCTATCGCACACCATGCCTAGCTTCAACCCTTCCATGGATATTGTCAGGTCTGCACAAAACGTAAATTCGTCGGCGCTCCCAGTAAGCGCATCCAGCCCCGACGGAACATCAATAGCAATTTTGAAAGGGGCTCGAATTTCGGAGAACCAATCAACTTCGGTACTTTTTAAACTACCTCTGAAGCCAACGCCAAACACTGCGTCAATAACAACATCAACATTGTTAACAACAGACTGTGCTTCCCGTAGTGATAGCATAGGTAACGAATTTTTTATCCGCAGAAAATTCGCACGTGTTGCATCCGACATTTTTTCCTCATCCACGTCGGCAGCAACCGTTACTGTATGCAGTTCGCTCAGCATTCTGGCAACAGCAAAGCCATCACCCCCGTTATTACCGTTGCCGCATAGCACCAGTATTCGCCTCTGTTCGGGATATCGCACAAGAACAATCTCAGATATGCTCGTAGCAGCATTCTCCATAAGCGTGGCAATGGGAATGCCTGCCGAGTCAACACATGCAGTGTCGATATCTTTGACGTCTTGCGGAGATAGAATCCTTAGCATAGTTTCCAACTTCTATTCAATGGTTGTCTGAACGCTGATGAAGTACGTTCCGATCGTCACAATGATAACATGTTCATTCGTGGTCATAGCATTCGCTGCAGCCTGCAATGGATTAGATCCGGGCGACCTGCCGCCCGATTCATACCTCGAGGGTACGATAACATACAAAGGAGGGGTTGACGCATGGCCAGATACCACAGTTTATCAGGTTCTTGTGATTGCGTTCGAAAACCAGCCCCTTAACACCGATGATATTTTGAAATCATTTCAAAACAGTCAGGTAGTTATTAGCGAGACTCTACCCGACAGTGTTGAATCCACAGAATATCGATTTCGAATTCCTATGCCACCCAGAACATTCAACTATGTTGTTGTGGCAATGCGTGATGGACCCAATTTTCTTGCAGATTGGAAAATGCTTGCAGTGTATTCTGAGAAAGGCGATCCTTCATCGCCGGGACAAGTTGTTGTTAATGTAGGCTCAGTGGTCAACATAGACTTTCTCGTAGACTTCGATAACCTTCCCCCTCAGCCGCTACCATGAATTTCATTCCGACATTTTGCGTTCTCATCATTACATGCACCAATGCACTTGCACAGGTGGGAACGATAAACGGTTTTGTAACAGACAGAGAGGACGGATCGCCACTCGCAGGGGTGTCTATTGGTATCGAAGGCACGCAGCTCGGAGCAATCACCAACTCATCGGGACGCTTTGTTCTCCGGTATGTGCCCATAGGAAAAATATCTATTAAGGCGACTTTGATCGGGTACGAGCCAACTTCGGTAACGGCATTCATCAAGGATGATGGCTCTATTGAAGTTGTTCTTACCATGTTACAAACAAGTATCAAAACAGGTGAAATAATTGTATCGGCAAATAAGACAGTCCAAAATGTGCAGGACGTTCCGATATCTGTGTCGACCGTAAATCAACGTGAGCTTACGCAGAGGAACGTTACAAGACTCGACGAAGCTCTGAGGTATGTAAGCGGAGTCAATGTAGTGCGCGATCAAATCAGTGTTCGGGGTACAAGCGGCTTTGCGTTCGGCGTCGGTTCCAGAACAATGGTGCTGCTGGACGGCTTCCCCGTGCTTTCTGGCGATAATGGCGACGTCAAGTTTGAAGTGATGCCCGTTGCAGATGTAGAACGAATCGAAGTTATCAAGGGCGCCGGATCGGCTCTGTATGGCACTGGTGCTTTGGGAGGAGTAGTAAGCATGTTTACAGAATCGCCTAAGGAGGGTATGCACATCAACGCCAGAGTTTATGGCGGAGCATACACTGAACCTCGTTACGGCGAGTGGAAATACCGCACTACCGTTCCAACGCAGTGGGGAGCGGACCTGCGGGCGACGCAAACCATAGATAAATTTAGCATCAACCTGAGCGGAGGCATCCGATCGGATGAAAGCTACCGTCAGTTCGATCGTTCACTTCGCGGTTTCGGCTGGGGCAAGGTGCAATGGAAGCCCGTGGATAAAGCTAAGCTTACTGTTGCCACGCTGTTTTCGGAATCAAATGTTGAAAATTTTATCTATTGGAAGGATCTGCGCAATGCAACACGTCCGCCGCCAGCGCAGGACTTGAACGAGCGTCTGTGGACTCAGAAAATCGCAGTATTTGGAGAGTGGATGCAATTAATAGATTCAAAGACATCGCTGACCATCAGGCCAGGTATGTATAGAACGCGTTTTGAAAATCGCGTTGATAACGCGGCTCTCGATTCAAATCAGTCTATTGCGTATGCATGGAATGTCGATGGTCACATTACGCATTCATTTTCCGAAGTGTTTACTGCAACAAGTGGCATCTCTGGAAAAATCAACGCCGTGCGTGCCGATGTGTATGGGAATCAACTACAGACGTTGTTCAGTGCATTTACACAGGGTGAATACACGTTCGACAATTCAATGATAATCACTGCTGGTCTGCGTGCCGATCGTGAAGAAACATATTCATTGCCTGCTCAACTGGAATTTTCACCGAAGCTCGGTATGTCGTGGAAGTTACTCGACGCGTTACACATTAGGGCATCGGTGGGAAGGGGCTTTCGAGCCGCAACAATCGCTGAGCGATATGCTAACATCAAGTATGGTCCGTTCGATGTTAAGCCCAATCCGAACATCAAGCCGGAAACCTCATGGTCGGCAGAGCTTGGCATGCGCTATTCAACAACCGAATGGTTAATACCAATTGAACTGGATGCTGCAGTTTTTGATAACGAACTTTACGATCTTATCGAACCCACGTTTGCCTTTGACGATCCCAACGTTCCTATTCAGTTTACGAATGTTACTCGAGCACGAATTTTTGGAATGGAGCTAACCGCGCGGGCAATGGTCTCAAAAGATATTGCAATTGCCTCTGGCATCACTGCCATGCTGCCAAAGGATTTGATTTTGAACGAAACGCTTAAGTATCGCAACAATATTCTGTGGTACACACTAGGTTCGTGGACTCCATTCGAATCGCTTGAATTTCAGGCAGAATATCGTTTTCAGAGTCGAGTTCAAAACATCGACAACAGGCTTGTGCTCTTTATCCCCGATGCAGGTGCTCGTGTTGCAGCGCACGTTGTTGATCTCAGGTTGTTTTGGACAATCAGGAACTGGTACAGCCAGACGATACGCATAGGTCTGGTTGGACGCAATGTTTTTGATTACTACTATACCGAAGCTGTCGCCAACCTAAGTCCGGCACGGAGTGTGGTGATACAATTTGAAGTAAAATAAAAGCAATGGGCTTGGCACAAACTCTCATGTTGCCCCAAGCCCACCTTTACGTAACAGAAGTACGTAACATCCAAGTTAGATAGAAAAAATATCATTTGCAAAAGTTAAGGTCACTACCTATCAACCTCTTACGTCGCCGAATAAAACATGAATGAGGTTCCCTGATATATTCCTCCCGGCATGTTACCCGGCAGCATATTCCTCCCGGCATGTTACCCGGCAGCATATGCCTCCCGGCATGTTACCCGGCAGCATATGCCTCCCGGCATGTTCTTGTTGCTTGCTTAATACCTGGCAAGGGTGAAATTCTCGCCAAGGTAGTTCTTTCTAACACCAGGATTATTAGACACTTCTTCGGCAGTGCCGCTGACGTAGATACTTCCATCAATCAGGATGTATGCCCTGTCGGTGATGGAAAGCGTTTCGTGGACGTTGTGATCTGTGATTAATACTCCAATGCCCTTGTCTTTTAAATGCCGAACAATCTTCATGATTTCTTCAACTGCCAATGGGTCGATCCCGGCAAACGGTTCGTCGAGTAAGATAAATTTGGGATCCGATGCCAATGCCCTGGCAATTTCGCAGCGACGTCGCTCACCGCCCGACAGCATATAGCCCTTGCTTTTTCTAACATGAGCGATACCGAATTCCTCCAGCAATCCTTCAAGGCGGCTTCGTCGGTCCGCACCAGACATTTTTTTGAGTTGGAGAACGGCAAGGATATTGTTTTCAACGCTCATGCCTCTGAAGATGCTGGGTTCCTGAGGGAGGTAGGCAAGTCCGGCGCGAGCCCTTCGATACATTGGTTTCGAAGTGATTTCTGTTTCGTTGAGAAAGACCCTTCCCGATTCCGGCGCAACCAAGCCGACAATCATGTAGAACGTTGTGGTCTTTCCTGCTCCGTTGGGTCCCAATAAACCTACCACTTCGCCCTGCCGAACCTGTAGGGAACTATCGTGAACGACGGTACGTTTCCCGTAAATCTTTTTCAGCTTATCTGCACGGAGAACCGATCCGATATTTGCGTTAGTCACGCATTCCCCCCGGAGCTTTCTCAAGCGTCATCGTCAGCTTCATCGTTTCCTTATTTCTCAGTATGGTCATGGTAATTTTTTGTCCAACAACGCCATCGAGGATTGCAAGATTAAGGTCGTTGTTATTGACAACCTGTTCACCATTGATTGCAATGATGATATCACCCGGCTCTAGTCCTGCTTTGTCTGCCGGGCTATTGCCTGCAATGCGCGTCACCAGTATACCTTCCGCTTGTTTGAGATCATAGTACTCAGCTATTTCCTGGGTGATTTCCTGCAGGCGCATTCCCGTCCAAAAATTCCGATCGATTTTACCATCTTCTTTCAGCCGCTTTACAATGCTATTGACGCGATTAATTGGAATTGCAAAACCAATTCCAATGGATCCTGCTCCGCTTGCACTCTGTGCTGTTGAATAAATGACGGTGTTAATACCGATTACTTCGCCAACGGCATTCACCAGCGGACCTCCACTGTTGCCCGATGAAATGGCTGCATCTGTCTGAATCATGCCTTTATATACACGCTCTTCGCCGCTGTAGTCAGGTTGGGTAAAGTTAACGCCAGTATTGCTTACAACTCCAACTGTTACCGTTGGTTTTGCATTGTAGTCGAATAATCCAAAGGGGTTTCCGAATGCAATAGTCCATTCGCCCACAATAACGTCTTCGCTATTAGCCAGCTCCAGGTAGGGAAGGTTTGCCCCATCAATTTTCAACAGTGCAACATCAGAAACGGCATCACTACCAACAACCTTCGCGTCGAATTTCTTTCCGTCCGTCATGGTGATTACAACTTTCGAAGCCTTGCCGGCAACGTGATCGTTGGTAAGGACAAAACCATCCTTCGAAATAATGAAACCGGATCCTACACCGTGAACCTTGTACCGTTGAACGTATTCCCGCCGGCGCAGGAATTGCTGAAAAAATGGATCATCAGCAAATGGGTCTCGATACACTTGCTCTCTAATCTCAGTAACGTTGATACCAACAACGGCGGAAGAGCATTTAGCAACAGCCCGCGTTATTGCGTTCTGCCGTCCCTGCGAGATGTCGTCAGAGACAGATGTACCTGGCATCGCGCGTAATTCCGGTAATGCAAGTGGGTGCGACAACAAAGCCATCGCAATGGCTGAAACAACATTTTTTATCGTTCTGGTCAGCATGGTTTGGCAGGTCGATTCTTCTTGAAAATTATTGCGAATCGTGTGAACGTTACCGAGCCTCATACATTTGTTCGATAATGCAGACTGCATACTACCGTGTCGCTCTTCCGATTCCGCGTTCAAGCCCCCTAACATATCTCTCAACACAAGAAATTAAGGTTGGTTCTCGGGTGTTGGTGCCATTGGGACGTCGCATCGTAACGGGAACGATTGTGGGTGTTAATGCTGAAAAATACCAAGGCGCTAAAGAAATTCAGGAAGTCCTCGACGATGTGCCTGCGTTTCCGCAAACCATTCTCGAACTCACTCGCAGGATCGGTGAGTACTACCTGTGCTCGTGGGGCGAAGTAATCGATGCAGCCTTACCCACAGGACTGGCTCCTTCGAGTGTGGTGCGCATAACTCTGGTGAAATCTGTCGATACGACTGAACTCGAAGAGATGGCAAAGAAAGCGCCGAAGAGGGCTGAGCTGCTGCGAGTGCTCGATAGTCATCCCGAAGACGTTACCATAGACTACTTGCAAAAACAACTAAATAGTACGACTATCTCGTATCAGATCGATGCGCTTCAGCGTCTCGGTTATATCACTGTTCAGACAGAAATCGAACGCGATCGCACCGTTCGTTTAGTTCGCGCTGTGTCGGTTGCCGAGGCTCTTGCAACAAACGAAGATTTGATTAGACAAACTCTCGATGCACTCGATGCCCGCGCCCCAAAACAAAGCCTTGTGCTGGGCCAGCTCTACCTTGCCTATCATCGCAAGGAAGGACCCGTTCAAGTGCAGCACTTGCATAAAGAGTTGGGTGTGAGTGTTGCTGTAATAGATGCTCTGATTGATAAGGGGCTTGCAGTGGAAACCACTGTACATCCACAACCGCAGGATAATGCTGTTGAATTCCCATTGCAAACAATTGATGAGCGGGATATTGACCTTACCGATGAACAGCACAAAGCAGTTGCTTCCATCACCGAAGGACTAGGCACGTTCTCTCCATATGTTCTTGAGGGAATCACCGGCTCGGGAAAAACGGTAATCTATCAGCGCATAATGAATGCTGTGCTCAATAAAAACAGAACATGTTTAATGCTTGTTCCAGAAATATCTCTCACACCTCAATTGCAGGATCGGTTCAGAGCTGTTTTTGGCGACAAGATTGCAGTGCTTCACTCGGGCATGGCCGTGAGCGAACGAGTGAACACGTGGCGCCGCATTCGCCAAGGTGAACTGGCAATTGTTATCGGAGCACGGTCTTCAATATTTGCACCTTTGGAGAACGTGGGTGTAATAATTGTTGATGAAGAACATGAACTTTCATACAAGCAGCAGGATCCGTCGCCGAGATATAATGGAAGAGACGCAGCAATCATGCGTGCACAATTGGAACAGTGTCCGGTTGTCCTGGGATCGGCAACACCTTCGCTTGAGAGTATTTATAACGTCGAAATAAAAAGCTTTATAAATCTCACTCTATCGCAACGCATTGATGGGGCAACCCTTCCACAGATTGAGCTGGTAGATATGCGGGAGGAACGCCGGACCGGAAACGCTTTCGGTACTATCTCCGGGCAACTGCTCGATGCCATAATCGATCGCATTGGTAAAAAAGAAGGCACAATTCTTTTTCTCAACCGGCGGGGCTATGCAGTTCAAATGCAGTGTCAGGACTGTGGTACAGTTCCAGAGTGTCCAAACTGCGATGTATCGTTAACGTGGCACAAGGCAACAGGCATGCTTAAGTGCCACTACTGCGGACACACCGAACGAGCCCGAACTGTTTGTATAACGTGCGGTGGTGTTGATTTAACTGAAAGTGGAATTGGCACTCAACGCATTGAGGAAGACGTTAACAAGGCGCTTGGTACGGCGCTTCCGGGAGTTAAGGTTGCTGTTGAGCGTATGGACACCGATACCACTCGCAGACGAGGGGCACATCGCAGCATTCTTACCCGATTCATTGAAGGCAGGGTCGACGTTCTCATTGGCACACAGATGGTTTCCAAGGGTCTGGATATTCCAAGAGTCACGCTCGTTGGTGTTGTGAATGCCGATCAGTCTCTGTACCAAAATGATTTCAGAGCACATGAGCGAACATCCCAATTGCTGATTCAGGTTTCGGGTCGTGCCGGCAGGGCTGCATCGCATCCGGGGCGTGTAATCATCCAGACTTCCTCTCCGGAGCATCCCGTCATTCAGTCAGTCATAAATAATTCGCAGAAGGAATGGCGCGAACATGAACTCGTATTGAGAAGAGAGCTGCTGTATCCTCCCTATTCCCGATTCATTGTAATACATTTCAGCGGCTCAAACCAGGAGCGCGTAGAACATGCTGCTACAGTAGTTTCAAAACTTTTACCGACTAACCATCCCGCTCTCGTTTGCTACCCGCCTCAACTGCCCCCTATCCAAAGAATACGAAACCGATTCCGACGAGTTATCGTGATTAAGAATCCCAAGGCAGTCGATCCCTCTGGATCGGCGTGCCGCTCTGTTTTGAATGCTGTTATTTCGGCATATTTCGAATCGTATGCTTCGTCGGCAGTGCGGGTATCAGTCGACGTAGATGCATCCGGCACACTTTGATTATTCCGAACTGAACAATTTATCGTTCACTAAATATATTGATCAATGAAGAAAATCTTACTCCTTGGTAGTGGAGAACTTGGCAAAGAATTCGTAATTGCAGTTAAGCGGTACGGTCACCATATAGTTGCCGTCGACTCCTACCGCAATGCGCCTGCGATGCAGGTCGCCGACGATTCGCGTGTGATTTCGATGCTCGATGGGCCTTCGCTCGATGCCGTAGTACAGGAAATAGAACCGGACATCATTGTACCGGAAATCGAAGCGATAAGAACTGAACGATTGTTTGATTATGAGCACAGAGGAATTCATGTGGTTCCAAGTGCAAGAGCAGTAAACATGACGATGAACAGAAAGGCAATTCGAGAGCTCGCAGCTTCGGACCTCAAACTGAGGACGGCTCGCTACATGTATGCTCAAACCAGACAGGACTTTATAGACGCCGTCCAGCAAATTGGAATCCCATGTGTTGTAAAGCCGCTAATGTCTTCGAGCGGGAAGGGGCAAAGCATAGTGCATACAGCAGCCGACGTTCAGCATGCCTGGGAATATGCAATGGAAGGCTCGCGCGGCGATGTTCGAGAAATGATCGTTGAGGAATTCATACCGTTCGAATCAGAGATTACGTTGCTCACCGTCACTCAGATGAACGGTCCCACTCTGTTCTGTCCTCCCGTTGGCCACCGTCAGGAGCGCGGTGATTATCAGGAGTCGTGGATGCCGCATGATATGCCCCCTTCATTACTCAAAAAAGCGCAGGGAATGGGCAGGGCAGTTACTGACTCGCTGACGGGTGCAGGGATTTGGGGCGTGGAGTTCTTCCTGACTCGAGATGATGTGTATTTCAGCGAACTCTCTCCGCGCCCGCACGACACCGGCATGGTTACACTCAGCGGATGCACTAATCTCAATCAATTTGAACTTCATGCTCGCGCAGTTCTCGGCTATCCGATTCCGGAAATATCCTTACTAAAAGCAGGAGCATCGGCAGTTATTCTGGCCGATGCTGCAAGCGCTGTTGAACCAGACTTCACAGGATTCGAAGAGGCTCTCAGTAGTCCGAATGTCGAGATTCGAATCTTCGGTAAACCATCGGCACACAAATACCGCAGAATGGGTGTTGCCCTTGCATCCGAGCAAGTGCATGGAGCCGACGCATATCGTGATGCAGTTGTCAGGCTCAGAGAGCTTGCGCGGAATGCTTCAGATAGCATCAAAATCCATTATCAGGATTAAGATGAAACTTTTCTGGTAGTACAGACACCTACGCCGAGTTGTGCAACCTGTTTGTTAACCAAACTCTACAATGCATCCGGACAGTTTGTCAGAACAATTTCTAATTCTGTTGGAACCGCATCAAGACGCATTGTGGCGATTCGTAAGGTCGATGGTGCGCACAAAACACGATGCTGAGAACGTTGTGCCTGAATGTGTTCTCGTAGCTTTTGAACGTTTTGAAAAACTCAGGGATCACCAGGCATTTGCGTCGTACCTGTTTACCATTGCAAGCAGAATTGTTAAGCGAAGACGATGGGTCACCAATTATTCTCATACCGTAGCTGGCAGCGCTGGCAGTTGCTGTAGGTGTTACCTCGATGATACTTCGGGATAAATCTGAGGTAGGCACGAGCGTTGTTTTGTCTTCTGGCGTCATCTTTCCGTCAAACATCGATGAGAACAAGCCAGGTACCGTTGAATCTGCAAGTGAACGCGTCGGCGACGATGAAAATTCTCGGCATATACAATTCGCAACCATCAAAGAAGCGACAGACCAGATTTTGTTCTTTGCACTCCGATGTGATGACGCAGTGGAATCATCTCTTTCGATACGCCAGCAATCGCTGGCAGCAATTTATTTCGGCCTGTTTGAATCCGACAGCTTAACATCATGTCCGGACGATTCAAAGCAGCAACGCGTCAAGCTCTGTTTCTATCGCAACAACCGCCCACAGGAAGATGTGTTTTTGGACCGTCCCCGACCGCTTCCCGTAATGTTTACATCTTCGACTGGTAGGGGGCGTGTAATCGGTTCAACGTCTGCACGGACAATCGATGCAAACATGCTGATTCCTGTTGCAAGCCAAATGCCTGACGATGATGTTGTGATGTGGTATCAGCCTAATATGGAATTCATGAATACTCTGCCGGATTCCATCAAGCCCACTTACGCGACATCATTGAGATGGAAGTCAGGATTGAACATGATAACGGAAAGCTGAAATTTTTTCACCGTTAACGCAAATCCAATGGCAGTGTAAATTTTGAGAGAACCGATGAGATTAACATTGATTCTATACTTCATCGGCTGAACATGGACTCCGTACTGCAGGTGGTGAACATAGACTCAGTTTTGCAAAGCCTGAACATCGGCACGTCGGTGAACAACAGACACATCGATTCAATCTTTAAGACACTCAATATCGACTCCGTTATGAACTCTACTGATGTACGTTTGGATTCCATCCGCTCAATGTTTAGGATTCTCAATTTTGATTCCGTTTTGAATTCTACGGATGTACGTTTGGATTCCATCCGCTCAATGTTTAAAACCCTCTATTTTGATTCCATTATGAATTCTACTCTTATAGCCTTGGAGTCAGCCAACACCATTCTAAAACAACTAAATGATATGAACATCTATTTTAGGAGGATAGACTCTACCGAGCGATTCAATAAACACATGCTCAGATTCCCCGATCTCATTCACAGCAGTAAAATTGTCCTCGTGTATCGTAAGGAAAAGAATCCAGCCGATGCATCATCAGTTCATCAGCCAGCATTGCAAGAGACCTGAACGTCGGAAGGACCTTTAAGCTACAGTCGCGTGTATCCCAACCCAACAGCCGACGGAGGGGCTACCATTGCATACAAGTTGGCCGCGAGCCGAATGCTCAATCTTTCTCTGTTTGATTTGTCGGGCACAAAACCTGCAGACTTAGCATCAAACGTCCGCCGCGGCACAGGCGACGGCCAGATTGCGTTCACATTGAACAACATTCCGTCAGGCATGTACCTTGTGATATTAACTACCGATAAAAATGAGCGAGTAGTTCACAGGCTTATTGCTCAGTAACAGACAACAGCGCTTCTAACTGAGCTTTTTCCAGCGATTCCTGAGGCGTTTCTTCGCCCAGTAGCACGCGTACCGTTGCATTTTCGATAATCAATTCCAGATCGAGCCAGCGTGCATGAACAGGCGTCATTCGTGCATTGTCCAACTGCCTTGCAAAGACTGCTTTTAATGAATCGCTGATAAGCGATTCATGCTGGTAGGCTATGCGTGCAGATGGGAATCCAGCTTCTGGAATGGCAGAACACAGCTTCATGGCCTGTTCGGATTCGGTAAGAAATTTTACTAATTCTCGTGCACGCTGCTGGTTGCGTGTTGCACGGCTCACGGCTAGGTACTCTCCGCCTGCAAACGAGATTCCCGGATGTGAATTAAATCCCGGTAATAGATGAGCTTCTGAACGAAATTTTGCAAGAGATCTAACTCTTGGTATTAACCAGGACCCCGATATCCAAAATGCGACCTTGCCGTTGAGGTATGCGGCGTCGAGCTGACGCTGCGTCTCAATAAAACCTGTTCGTGCAAGGTCTGCGTACAGAGTAAGAGCTTTGATGTTGGCTTCGCTGTTTAAATGCGGCCGGCCGTTTTCATCGAGAACATCACCTCCCAACGTCCACATAAACGGCAGAATTTTCTTGTACAATCTGTGAACGTCTGCGCCATTGGCGCCAAATCCAAACGAACCACTACTGTGTACTTTTTCACTTGCTGCAAGCAGATCATTCAGAGTGGTGATGGGCTGCTTCCAACCCGATGCTGCAACTAAGTCCGTGTTCACCCACAACACGCGTGTGTCAACAGTCCATGGATATGCAAATACCCTTCCATTCCACATTGCAGGAGGCTGGCTGAACGGAATAAATCCTGATGTAAACGTACTGTCGAGCGGCAGAGCCATCAGCACTCCCGCCGACGAAAACTGTGCAACCCAGTCAGAGCCAAGCTCTACAACATCTGGAGGCGCACCAGAGTTGAATGCTGCCTGAAGTTTTGCCTTACCATCATTCCACGATAACTCCGTAAGCTCTACTCGCGTGCCCGTAGTGCTCTCAAACTCGCTAACAATCTCCTGCAACACTAACTTTTGTGAAGGTTCACTCCAGAAATGCCAAAATCGAATAACAGTCTCCCGTGGCTCACCGCTGTCCTGCCGTGAACATGCAGAGGTAAACAGAGCAAGGACTGTTAAGCCTGTTAGGGGGCTAACCAGACTGAAAAATGACCTTCCCGCACGCACCATATCGGCAAGTTAGCAACGTTTCAGTTGTTGCTTCGCTCCGACATCCGTAGTTTCGATCCCGTCCTGAATTGGTACACATCCGAGTACCGAAAAAATCCAACACTTCATAACACTGAGGGCCGTGTGCCAAAGACGTCGAAGTACATTTTCATTACGGGCGGAGTTCTTTCATCACTTGGAAAAGGTATTGCCTCAGCCTCCATTGGTTTGCTGTTAAAGCAGCGCGGGTTTGCTGTTACAATTCTCAAGTTCGATCCTTACATCAACGTCGATCCGGGAACCATGAATCCCTTCCAGCATGGAGAGGTGTATGTTACCGATGACGGTGCAGAAACGGATCTGGACCTCGGCCACTACGAGCGCTATCTCGATGAGAGTATGAGCCGAAAAAACACTGCAACGGCAGGACAGGTGTACTATGATGTAATCACAAGAGAACGCCGCGGCGAATACCTTGGTAAGACCGTTCAGGTAATCCCACACATCACCGATGAGATTAAAGCTCGCATGCAGGCATTTCACGGCGTGTACGATGTGGTGATCATTGAAATCGGCGGTACCGTAGGCGATATCGAGTCCCTGCCCTTCCTGGAAGCTTCGCGCCAGTTGGGTCTGGAACTCGGAAAGAACAACGTCCTGAACGTTCATTTAACGTACGTGCCGTTTATCCGCAGTGCAGGCGAACTCAAGACGAAGCCGAGTCAGCACTCTGTTAAGACACTCATGGAGCACGGAATAATGCCCGACATACTTCTGTGCCGGGCAGAGCAAAAAATCGATAAGGACATCAGACAAAAAATTGCTCTTTTTTGCAACGTCGAGGAACGCTCCGTCATCGAAGCTCTCGATGCCGAATCAATCTATGAAGTGCCGATGATGTTTGCACGGCGGGGTTTGGACGACATAGTCTGTGAAAAGCTGGGTCTTAAACGCTCGCAGATAGACCTTGAAACATGGGCGCGATTCGTTCACAGAATCAAGTCGCCCAAATACCACATCACCATAGGGCTGGTGGGTAAGTACGTCAGATACAAGGATAGTTATAAGAGCATCACCGAAGCGTTCATCCATGCCGGCGCTGTTAACAACACCAAGGTTGTTGTACGCTGGATTGATTCTGAGGCAATCACTCAGGAAACCGCCGCGGAGCAGCTTGCCGATCTGCATGGAATCCTGGTAGCGCCAGGGTTTGGCTCCCGCGGCGTGGAGGGGAAGATCAACGCAATACAGTATGTGCGAGAAAACGGAATCCCCTTCTTTGGCATTTGTCTGGGCATGCAGTGTGCCGTTATCGAATTTGCAAGGAATGTTGCCGGAATTGCTGAAGCGAATTCATCGGAATTTAAAAAAGGCAAATTTAACGTTATTGATCTTATGCACGATCAGCAGGGCGTTGTAGATAAGGGTGGGACGATGAGGCTCGGCGCCTATCCCTGCAGTCTGGAAGCGGGATCGAAAGCGTTTGCAGCGTACAAATACGAGCATATCTCGGAGCGGCATCGGCATAGGTACGAATTCAACAACGATTTTCGCGAACTGCTGGAATCGCACGGTCTAAAGTGCAGCGGAGTGTCGCCCGATGGCCACCTTGTTGAAATCATCGAGTTGGCAAAACATCCATGGTTTGTTGGCGTGCAATTTCATCCGGAGCTCAAATCTCGTGCTGTTACGGGTCATCCGCTGTTCACTGCATTTGTAAAAGCCTCACTGAAACGGGCACTCAAAGAGTAATGCCATGCAGGTACTTCTCATTGAACACGAAGGAGTTGAAGGGCTGTATCCCTTTTCGATAACACACTGCTCATGGGAACTGCGGTGCGGTGCCTTCACGATTGTGGAGCGGTGGACGAAGAGCGTGCCCGATTGCGTGGTGACGGTTGCATCGCATCGCGACCTCCATGTGCGCGAATATGTTGAACGGAATCAGCAGACGCCATCGTTTGTTTTGGAACCAACATTGATTATGACTGCGAATGTGCTCATGTCGCCAACAGTGATGCAGCAAGTCGTAGATACGTGCATGCACTCTACCGACCCGATTGCATTCTTCTGCTCCGGTCATCCCGTGGGGGCTTTCCTGCCCAAGCCCCCTGCCTCACCATCGGAAGCAGCACAGTATCTTGACACGATTGATGTGAATACTTGCAGAACGATTGATGTGACGGGGCACATCATTTCGCGGCTGTGGCATGCGTTAGACCACATTGGCGATGCAGTTTCGTGGGATGCTAATTTAGTTGATGAAGATGATTTTACGGGATCGAGTATCCACGATACGTGTGTAATTGACGAATCCGGCGGACAGGTAATCATCATGTCGGGCGCACAAATTGGACCCCATTCCGTAATAACCGGACCTTCGGTAATTGGAAGAAACACTCTCGTTAAGGCACATGCTTCGATAACTGAGTCCGTGATTGGACCCGTATGCAAGGTTGCAGGAGAAATCGAACACAGCATCATTCAAGGGTATTCAAACAAACAGCACGATGGGTTTCTTGGCCATTCCTACCTTGGGCATTGGGTAAACCTCGGCGCTGGAACCATTACATCGGATTTGAAGAACACATACGGACATATCCGAATCCAATTACCATGGGGCGAAGAAGACACGCAGAGAATCATGATTGGTTTACTAATGGGTGACCATTCAAAATCTGCCATAGGTACTAAGTTCTCTACCGGAACGGTGTGCGGTATATTTTGTAACGTCGTTTTATCGGAGTTCCCGGATAAGCTTATCCGTTCCTATTCATGGGCAGACGATAAGGCTACAACTGCGTATGAATTCAAGAAAGCAATCGAAGTTGCACGTTTAGTGATGGGAAAGCGAGACGCAGAACTTTCGCAGACGGCGGAAGAATTGCTTTTACTCATCAATCAATCAGATTTGCGGTAACCGATGCCTGAGCCGGATACAATACGCAAACATATTTGGATAACGGGCGCCTCGCGAGGAATCGGTTTATCAATTGCCAAGGCATTGAGTTCGACGTGCAACCTAACCCTCTCAGCCCGCAACGAAGCCTCGTTAAAGCAGGTGGAAAGATTATTGCCAAAGCAAACATCACAAACATTAGTATGTGATGTTGCCGACGCCGCAAGCCTCGCGCGAAGTCATGCCATCGCTGAGAAAGTGTTCGGTCCAGTTAATGTTCTTATAAACAGCGCTGGTCTGGGGATTTGGAAAAGCCTCGTTGACATGAGTGAAGGCGAGTTTGTTGATATGCAGAAAATAAATTTGACAGGGGGCTTTCTTTCCGCGAAGACCGTGCTTCCTTCGATGATCGAGCACAACAATGGGATGATTATTACCATCAATTCTATTGCCGCAATCACAGCTTATGAAGGTAACGGAGGCTACGGATCGTCTAAAGCAGGTTTACTGGCAATGAACCGAGTGCTGCGTAACGAAGTCAGAGACCATGGTATAAAGGTCACCGACATTATTCTTGGAGCAACATCAACGGAGATGTGGGATTTGCAGGAAATCGACGAATTGGGCTCTAAAATGATGCTTGCCGATGACGTTGCAGATGTGGTAGCATTTCTTGTTTCGAACCTTGACAATCCGCGGACTCATATCGAAGAAATTATCATGAGGCCTCAGAACGGAGACCTGTAATCCGTAGATTTATGTCCTGATATTTTCCGCAGGTCGACAATGAAAACGTTGAGAAGCCCCCTTCCATTTCTCGCATTCATTTTGGTGTGTGCTGCTATTCCGGCTCACACTCAGCCGACGGAGCAGTACTCGCACGGAGATCCTTCGGATGATGAACAATACATGCTTGAACTGATGAACAATGCTCGCGCAAATCCTGCCGCGGCAGGTATACAAGTGATAGATACCGACGATCCTGAAGTACAACAGGCTTATACCTATTGGCAAATAGACAGGCAGGCAACAAAGCAGGCTTTTACAGCATATCCTTCGCGTCCACCGTTGGCATTTCATCCTTCATTGCTTCTTGCATCAGAAAAGCATACTGCAGACATGATTGCAAATAATTTTCAGGGACACGTAGGATCCGATGGCTCACAAATATCCGATCGGTTTGCTCGCGAAAATTACTATCCTCAGGGTATGTATGGAGAAAACGTATCGGCTTATTCGAATTCTGTGTGGTATGGATATGCCGGCTTCATCGTTGATTGGGGTGAACAAAATCAAATTGAATTAGGCCATAGGCGAAACATTCTCAACTTCGATACAGATGTTTACACTGAAGTTGGACTTGGCATTATATACAGCGGCGGAGGTTTGCAGCAGGGTACTACTGGTCCATACGTTATCACTCAGGACTTTTCAATACGAAGCGTCAGATACATCGTTGGTGTATGCTACAGCGATCAAAATTTCAACGGCATATACGATCCCGGCGAGGGGATAGCCGGCGTTCGCGTAATGCCTTCAAGGGGACAGTACTACGCCGTTACTTCTTCATCTGGCGGATATGCAATTCCATTCTCAGGGAGTGGAAGTGTTACCATAACGGCCTCTGGAGGCGTACTCAATGGCAATATTGTAAAAGATATTACTTTTGAAGGAGATAATTATAAAGTCGATTTTATCCCATCGGCTCAGGTCCCCGGAACGGTAGTGCTCCGAACTCCCATAAACAATGCAACGAGGATTATACGAACTCTAATAACGTTTGAGTGGCAGCCTGTGCAATTCGCAAATCGGTACGAAGTTCAGATTGCATCATTAGGTTCGTTCACTCCTCAGGCACTTGTGTTCAAGGATACTCTTACTGGCACGACCATTACATCGAGCGTTCCGGCATGCGGAACCAAATATTTTTGGAGGGTCCGTGCAATCAACGATGCAGGGGCCGGAGCTTGGTCGGTTGTGTTTTCGTTTACAACAGATGGTAAAAACCCACCCTCACCTACTCTTGTTGGTCCCAAGGGTGCAGTGAGTGCAGATTTCGATAAGAGTCTGACGTTTAGGTGGAACTCGGTAAACGATGCAACATCGTATTACATTCGTTTTTCGACGCAGGCAAATATGAACTCGCCCTTCTTCGAAGACTCGCTGATAGTGGGTAATTCTTACGATCTGCCTGTTTCCTCAATTCCTTCGGGGGTAGGTTTCTTCTGGGCTGTCCGATCGGCTAACGAATGCGGCAACAGCATCTGGAGCGCTGTGGCTCAGGTAACGCCTACCATAACAAGTGTAGCAGAGGGTCCGTTACGCGGAACTCTGTTGCACATTTATCCCAATCCGATCACCGATGGTTCGGGTGCTGTTGTGGAGTCACCCACAAGCGGCGAAGCAGAGATAATGATAATTTCTGCAGCAGGCCAACTCATGCAGAGATTTAATACAATCTTGAATAATCAGGAATATTACCTGAGTTCCGATGTTTTTTCGGTTCTTCCGTCAGGATTGTATAATCTGAGAATATCAACAACGAATAGTATTTACAACACTCTCTTTGTTAAGCAGCAATAGCTTTCGCAAATGATGATTATTGACGTCGGCCCGGATGATTAACACTCAAACAAGAGTGAAGAAATCGTGCCCATTTGCAGTGTGGATGTGCAGCACACCTGCGCGTACGAGTTTGACTAAGATCTGAGATGCTCTTCGACGCGAAATGTTTACGAGGCGGGCAAAATCATTCACGCTTGCCTGGCCGTACCGTTCCAGATACGTAAACAAGCGCTGTTCGCGGTCGCCGATGGACAGCGTAAACGGTGCTGACGCTGGGCTCATACCTTCTAAAATCCGCACCATTTCCCTCGAAGCCGTCACACTGCTTTCACCCTGCCTGATAAACGCTTTTCGCTGGTGTGGTCGCTCCTTGGGATCGGCGCTTGTCAATCTATGCGGTTTCTGGGTACTATTGGGGACGTGGACAACAACGACATCTTTGAACTCAATCTCGACTATTTCAACATCAAGGGGCAGGTCTGGCGTAATCATCTGCTGAGCGATACGAACAAGTTCCACTTCCTCTTTTTCGCTTTCGATGCCGACAATAGATCCGTCGTCATCGATGCCAATAATGAGATATCCTCCAACAGTATTGGCAAACGCAATGATTTCTCTGGCAAATTTTTCTGCAGAGGTGAATTTACGTTTGAACTCGACTGTAGATGATTCTCCTCCGGCTATAATTTCGCGCAGTTCATGTCGCTTCATGGGGCCGCTGCAAGCCTCCACTGCGACTTTGAAACCCACCATTGTGTTGGATTATATCCGGGACGGACATACGAGAACAGTACATTGTTAAGTCGCTTGTTATACACCGCCGGATAGTATGGCATCCATAAAAATGTATAGGGTTGTTCATCGACAACAATTCGCTGGAATTCCTTCATATACTCAATTCGTTTAGCTTCGTCGAACTCCAGGCGATTTAATTCCATTAGCTTGTCGGCACGTTCATTCTTAAAGTTTGTATAGTTAGAGCCGTGATTAGTTGCCTGCGATGAGTGCCATAGCTGATACGGATCAGTCGGAATAGGATCGTTTACCCACGATCCAATATATGCATCGAAATTTCTCGTCCTAAGATTTTCAAGAAACACAGACCACTCAAGTTTTTGCAGTTCTGCCCTGATCCCCACACGCTTAAACTCATCTGCAAGAATCAGCGCAATTTGCTCCCGTGCTTCATTCCCTGCATTCAATAAAAATTTAAACCTCAAATCGACGCGTTTACCATTCTCCATCTTGTCCAAATACCCGTCGGCATTGGAATCTGTCCATCCTGCTTCGGAAAGTAGCTGGCGTGCGCGTGCAGGGTCGTATGGTATAGGCGGAATGGTAGAGTCATACTCCTTAGTTCCAATGTATACCGGCGAATTCATCGGTTCGGCAAGCCCTCTGAGCACCTGTTTCATCAATGCATTGCGATCGACCAAATATGAGAGAGCCTTTCTAACACGCTTATCTGCAAGCACGAAGCGCTGTGTATTCCAGCCAATGTATGAATAAACCTGAGTTTTAAATGGTTTCTTGGCCAGATGCTTCAGTGCGGTAGTGTCGACTTCTTCGGTGTATTTGGGCGGCGGAACAAATTCCATGAAATCAATTTCCTGGTTTTTTACCGAGACAACGGCGGTGTTTCTGTCGTTAACAACTTTATAAATTATTTTACCTGGATATGCCGGATGCCATTTGTCCGTTCCCTGCCTCCACCATTCGTTGTTCTTACGGAGGATAACAGATTCACCCGTGAACCATGATTCATACACATACGGACCAGACCCGATGTTTACCTTGGGGTCGAGTTTAACAGTAGCAGTGTTAAACCACTCAGCGAATTCTTTCAAGGCAGGATTACGCTGTGCGCGAACAACGTCGTTCGTTTCCTCAACTGTGTACTTGTCTGTAAGCCCCTTAGGATCCAAAATATGTTTGGGCATAATCCAATAGCTGCCAAGCTGATACTCGGCCAGAAAGTATGGCTGCGACATTGTTACCGTGAACGTCCTATCGTCAGTTGCAGTAATGTCTTTCATATCGAGAAAGTAGTTTCTCAACGCAGCACCATCAACGATTAGAGGATTCTTAACCGCCTTAAACGAAAAAACCACATCGGCAGTGGTCATCGGATGCCCGTCGCTAAACGTAATTCCTTTTCTCAGGGTAAAGGTATACGACAGATGGTCGTCTGAAATCGTTGGTCGTGCCTCGGCCAGGACGGGTATTAGCTCGAGTGTTTCAAAGTCCTGATCAAGCAGCCGTTCAAAGACATTGTTAAAAATTGCACTGGCCGATGCGTCGTTGGTAACAACCGGATTGAGTCCTTCGGGATCTGACAACTCATGAACAACCACCCATTCGCCGAACACTGGCTTCGCGTCTTCAACTTGCTGAGATTCGTGGCTGCTACATGCAGACAATACTAGTAAACAACACAACAATGCAGCCGAACAAACAACCCGTGTACATTTACTAAAATTATTCATCATCACCCTGGAAATAAGTAACATGGCGTTGTTCATAAGACCCTATGTGTTTTGATCGCTTAATAATTTCTTCGTCCAGTCGCTCAGATAACTCCTGAGAAGCATTGTAACCATAGGTCTTGAGCAAGTAATTCAATGCAATTGTTTCGGAGATAACGGTAACGTTCTTACCCGGGAAAATTGGAAGGTTTACCGTAGGAATGTCCACAGCCATGATGGGAGTGAGAGACTCATCGAGGCCAGTCCGTGTGTATTCTCGATTTTGTTCAAATACTTCTAATTCAACAATGATTTCGAGACGTTTTTGAAATCGTATTGACCGAACACCAAACATCTGCCTGATGTCGATTACACCAAGTCCTCGTATCTCCATGAAGTGCCGTACCAGCGTAGTCCCAGTACCCATCAGAATTGATTCACGTTTCTTTGAGAGTACAACAATGTCGTCTGCAACAAGCCTGTGTCCTCGCTCAATTAAATCCAGCGTAATCTCGCTTTTGCCGATACCGCTCTTACCTACGAACAGCATGCCTACGCCATAGACGTCGACAAACGAACCATGAACCGTGACTTGTTGCGAGAACTGATCGTCGAGAAATTCTCCAATGGCATAGATGGTTTTCGATGTATCGAACGGAGTTGTGAGGATTGCCACATTGTGTTCGTGAGCAATGGCAATTAGATCTGGTGGCAGGACGTGACCGTTTGCGCAGACAATACACGGCACGTTAAAAGCACAAATAGTTCTGAAGGCAGATCGGCGTGCATCTTCATGCAGGCTCTTAAGCAAATAGAAAAATTCTGTGTTGCCAAAAAGCTGAACACGGTAGTATGTAAACAGCTCGGTAAAGCCTGCCAACGCAAGCTGAGGCCTGTGGAGGTTTTTGTCTGTGATGAGGTTATCCAGACCTATTTCCCCTGTTACTGCCTCTAGATTAACCGGTCCTTTGAGGAGTTCTCGTACGGTAATCGACTCCTTCACCACGGGCGAGGCGGTTCTGATTGGTGCCATTGAAGTAGCCTCTATTGATTACGAGGCAACAGTTGATCGAACGTTGTGAAGTCTGTCGTTTAAACGCTTAAGCTGACGCTCCAATTTCTCTCTTGCCGTATGAATGGCCTTGAAATGATCGTGTCCTTGTTCCTTTGCAACAATAGTATGACCTTGCACACGCACTGCAAATTCAACACTCTTAATCCCACCGTCTTCGGCAGCAATGATGTCTACACGAATGATGGATCCATAATACCGCTCCAAATGCTGTGCCGCCTTTACTGCGGCTTCATGTTCGTTATCGGTAAGCTGGCAATGCCTCGTTGTGATATGAACATCCATTGCTATCTCCTTTGATACTTGTGTATGCTCCCGTATATAATTCAATGTAGGCATCGGGAAGGTTAGGTTCAAGTTCATTCATCTTTTTTTGAATTCTTTCCAACTCATCGCGGGTCCAGAACTAACAGCAACCCGAATCTCAACAGCAAGCCTCCCATTTGAAAATAATACTCCTTGTTTGCACTGGGCGAAACTGCAAGAAACTTTGCCGTCTCCTGAAACATCGGAATGTACATCGGGATGAACGAATAACCCGACTCAATATTAATCCCCGCTCTTGCTCGTTCTGTAATACGTTTATCAAAAAACAGTGCGACACCAGCTTTGATGGCAACTGCAGGCGCTATTTGCCAATCATCGTACCTCACTCCGGACAGCCGCGCTCCGGGTTTAATAGATTCAGAAAGCCGTTCCTCCCAATACATGTTCGCAAATGCCAGCCCGGCCGCAACATCAATGTACGTGCTGAACTGTCTGTTCATTTGGAAATACCCGATTCCAATGGTAGTCGGTACAACGGTTAGCAAAACTGTTTGCGTAACCGATTGCGTGGGTCCATTGGGGATGGGGGCTCTATCGGGATTGTACTCATAGGTCTCTCTAACGGACGCTCGATAATATCCAACGTCCAAGCTAAATGGTGCTTTGCTCAACTGGAATGTCCCAATTGATAATTCAACGTTCGTTGGAGAATTAAAACCAGAAGCTCCTCCGCCAAGGTAAGCCTGGTAATCTCGGAAAAATTGGCTCGCATCGATGCCAAATACCCAACCGACTTCAAATGACGTGCGAAACGGCTTTGAAGACCGAGTTTGTTGAGGGTATGCTCCAGCGCATGAAGATGCAAACACGATGAGTGTTACCAGCCCCTTACAAAATCCTCTTACCCATTGATGACGCGACAACATCTGCCGCAAATTCCGCTGTTTTATTTCTGACATCTAATATCGGATTTACTTCAGCTACATCGAGAGAAGCGTATGCATCGATCCTTGAAATCATCTCCATGAACAAGTGGGTTTCTCGAAATGTAAGGCCTCCAGGGACGGGTGTGCCAACGCCTGGAGCAATGTCGGGGTCAACGCCATCAACGTCGAACGAAATGTGAAGATGGTCTACAGACCTTGACATCTCTTCTAAAATTCTCGTTGCCACTTCGTGCATTCCAAGTTTGTCGATGTCAAACATCGTGTATGCCGCTACACCAAGTTCCTTGATCAGCAAGCGCTCGCCAGGATCTATCGATCTCAGACCAATGATTGCCAGATTGCGCGGATCGAGTTTGCGAAAATCGCCGCCAATCGATGTTAGCGACGAATCACCATATCCCATTGCGATGGCAAGGGGCATACCATGTATGTTCCCCGATGGTGTTGTCTCGGCAGTATTCATATCTGCATGCGCATCTATCCAGATGACTCCGAGTGTTTTATCATTTTCTTTACAATGTGCACCGATGCCTGCAAGAGAACCAATGCTCATCGAATGATCGCCGCCGATGATAAGCGGAAACTCGCCTGAATCCAGAACATCCTTTACTCGTGTTGAGAGTACATGGCTCATCTCTGCTACTTCGGGTAAATATTTCAGTCGGGCATGCTGCTCTTCCTGGATTTCGATATTCCTAATTGGAATATCGCCCTCATCAATCACGGAGTACCCCAGGGCCTGAAGTCGCAGGTCAATGTCTGCAATCCTCATAGCCGATGGCCCCATGTCCACACCGCGCCTGTCCGTTCCAAGGTCAATTGGAAATCCTATCAGACGAACCCGTTGTGATTTATCAAGCATGATTCGTTCCCGACAGAAGTTGTATCACAGTAGAAATCGTTTCCTTGAGTTCTTTGCGATGCGAAACGATGTCCAGGAAACCATGCTCTAGAAGAAATTCTGAGCGCTGGAATCCATCGGGAAGTTTTTTGCGAATGGTCTGCTCAATAACGCGTGGTCCGGCAAAGCCGATAAGCGCCTTGGGCTCTGCGATGATTACATCGCCAAGCATGGCGAACGATGCGCTAACACCACCCGTTGTGGGATCGGTGAGTACCGACACAAACGGCAGCCGCGCTTCTGCCAGTTCGGCCAGTGCAGCGCTTGTTTTTGCCATCTGCATCAGTGACAGCGCTGCCTCTTGCATGCGGGCGCCGCCCGAGGCGCTTACAAACACGAGTGCATGTTTGCGGTGGAGCGCTCGTTTACAGGTGCGAACAAACTTTTCACCAACAACGCTTCCCATAGATCCGCCAATGAAGCCAAAGTTCATGCATCCGAACTCTATTGGAGTTCCCGAAAGTATGCCGGAACCCGTCGTCACAGCATCGGGCAAATCGGTACGGGTATAAGCTTCTTTTAAGCGTGCCTTATAGGGACGGGTGTCAACAAAATCCAGCGGGTCCGCCGACCTTACCTGCCTGTCTGCTTCAACCCACGTGCCTTCGTCAAGCAACACAGAAATGTACTTTGAAGCGCCAATGCGGAAGTGGTGATTGCAGGTTCTGCATGTAAATGCATGCTCCTCAAGTTCCTTCCGATAAATCACCGTCGAACAGTCAGGACATTTCGTCCACAACCCGTCTGGCATCTCTCGCTGGTGCGATTCCGAGATGTTTCGGGTCTTGCGTAAAAACCAAGCCATAGGGAAAATTTTTAGTCGCGCTTCCCCCAGTCATCCACTGTACCCGACGGAACGCTGCTAACAGTGCCGCCAGAGGTAATGCCTCCCACGGCAAACATCCCTGTGGCATGGGGAGTAGCCATCGAGGTTCCACTAATGGTTGCGTACGAACTACCTTTCCATGTGCTTTTAACGCTTACGCCTGGCTCAATCCAATCCACTGGAGAGCCATAGTTGGACCATGTTGCCCACGTAGTGGTGCTACTCATTGCCGCAATGGTGTACACGTTAGTATAGTCAACTCTCGCTGGCGAATAATACGAAGCGTCGTCAGTAGAATTTCCCGCTGCTATGCAGACGATAACACCTGCATCAGCCATCCCAGTTACGGCATCATCCAGTGCTATGCTCGTATAGCGGCTGCCTGGGCCTACGCTGTAATTCACAACGTCGCCGCTGGAAGCATGACCTGTAATCCAATCGAATGCACTGATCGACCATGAGAACTGTCCCGATCCTTGCTTGTTAAGAACTCGCATTGGAATAAGTGTGATGCCAGGAGCAACTCCAACAACTCCGATAGTGTTGTCCTTTGCCCCTACGGTACCGGAAACGTGGGTACCGTGTCCGTTTCCATCATCGGTACTAGTCACCCCTGTAACGTAGGATTTCCCCTGACTTGCATCGACATTCAAATCCGGGTGGCTCGCCTGTATGCCAGTATCAACAATCCACGCTCTGATGGTCGTCGATGGTGTTTCCGGGCCGCCAACCTTTGTTATGCCCCATGGTGTTACCTGCGCTGGCTGAGACTGCGTTCCCCCACCGTTTCCACTATTGTTGTTGATTCCCAATTCGTCTTGTGCCAAAATCTCGAATGGAGGCAGCGAAACCCATCTGTCCTGTTCAATGTAGCGGACGCTGGGATCCTTGCGCAGGGCTGCAAGCTGGTTATCTGTAAGAGTCATCACCACGCCCTTGATTGCAGAGCCGTAGGTTGCCCTGATAGCAGAGCCACTAACAGCCACACGGTCTGCGAGACGCAATGCGGCCTGGTTTACGAGTTCAACCCGCCCTTCGTGCGTCATGCTCTGCAAGGTTTCTCCCTTGGTTGCAACTGCTGATTCATAAAATGCGATAATGTATTGGCCGGGAATTACATCGCCGCTTCTGTATACTGGAGCTTCATCGGTTGGCGCAGTGGCTGAGGGAGTGTTGTCGACGCTGCACGCAGTACTTACGAGCATGATGGCAAGCACACCGATTCCCATTTTTGTAAATGACGTGAACATTCGGGATCTCCGAAAAGTGTAAAAGGCACAAATTGAGGTTAGGGACCAATCAGATTGGAAAAGTCCGTATCAAACATATCGTCTTTCTGAACAAAAAAAAATTCCATGCAGAAATAGCTCATTGAACACCGACATTTTTAGAATTCTGTCAAACACAAACAGACCCGCCACTACTCATTTTGGATTCGACAGAATACCTTCGATACTCATTTTGAAATCGACAGAATTTCAAACTTTACGGAGCCGGCAGGCGCATTCGTCTCAACTACATCACCCACTACCTTACCCAATAAGGACTTGCCTAAGGGGCTGGTAACAGACAATTTATTCTGTTCTACATCCGCCTCTTCGGGACTCACAAGCAGGTACTCCATCTCCTTCTTATTCTTGTAATTCAGGAGCCTTACTCGCGAAAGAATGTACACCTTATCGTTGGGGAAATCACCTGGTTCAATCACCTGCGCTCTGGCAAGGGTGGTTTCAAGTTTTGAGATTCGTATTTCCAACAGTTCCTGCGCATGTTTTGCAGCATCGTAGTCTGCGTTTTCCGACAGATCGCCATGCGATCTGGCATCTGCTATTTTTTGTGCAATATCCCTTCGGCCGTGAATTTTCAGTTCCTGCAGTTCAACCTGCAAAGATTGTAACCACTCACGCGTTACGTAAATGGCATTAGAGGCCATAGATCATCTCCATCAAGCTCATTATAAATGACGTAATAAATGTCCCAGCTTATCCCGCTTTGTTTCCAGGTATTGCTGGTTATGCTGGGTTGCCTGGATTTCGAGCGGAACTAAGTCAACGACTTCCAAACCATACGATTGTAAGCCTACCCGTTTTTGCGGATTATTGGTCATCAACCGCATTTTGCGAATTCCGAGGTCATAGAGTATCTGGGCACCAATACCATAGTCGCGGGGATCTGGCTGAAAACCGAGTGTGATATTTGCGTCAACTGTGTCAAGGCCCTGCTCCTGTAAAGCGTATGCTTTAATTTTATTGATCAAACCAATACCACGCCCTTCCTGGCGCATATATAACACTACTCCGTTTCCTTCCTCTTCAATTTTTCTGAGAGCGGCATGAAGCTGCGGACCACAGTCGCAGCGATGGGAACCAAAGATGTCTCCAGTTAAGCATTCGCTATGTACGCGGACAAGTACGGGTTGCGACGAATCAATTTCACCCTTAACAACGGCAACGTGTTCTTCGCGATCCAAAATATTTTCATAAACCTTTACAGTAAACGATCCAAATTCACTCGGAAGCTTTGCTTCGGCTACCAGCTGAACCAACACTTCGTGATTTCGCCTGTAGGCTATAAGGTCCTGAACGCTAATAATTTTTAGTTCATGCCGTTCTGCAAATTCCTGGAGATCAGGCATTCTCGCCATAGATCCATCCGACTTAAGAATTTCGCAAAGCACACCCACTGGCTTCAGTGCAGCCAGGCGCATCAAATCTGTTACGGCTTCGGTGTGGCCGGCCCTGCGCAGCACTCCGGCATCCATGGAAATTAGAGGGAAGATGTGGCCAGGGCGTGCAAAATCCGTAGGCACGGATTCATCGTCTGCAACTGCATGAACGGTGGCATTTCTGTCGCTAACGGATATGCCTGTTGCAGTGCCATGCAGATAGTCTACGCTGATTGTGAATCTCGTACCATGCAGAGCTGTGTTATTATTCACCATCAAAGGCAGATCGAGCTGCCGAGCTCGCTCTTCCGTAACACTCACGCATATTAGGCCCCTTGCCTCACTCGCCATAAAGTTGATATGCTCAGAGGTGCACAATTCGGCACTACAGATTAGGTCGCCTTCATTTTCTCTGTCTTCATCATCGACAACAACTACAAATCGGCCTAGTTTCAGATCTGCTACTGCACTTTCGATCCGATCGAGATTCATTTCGATTCCACGCTTGCAATTGCAGACTTATCGAATTTAATCTGCATGTTATTTCCAACGGTGATAACGACGGTTGCCTCGTCCACGTCGTAAACCTGTCCATGCATCCCGCTTGTAGTCACAACTGCATCTCCCTTTTTAATCGAAGAAAGCAATTTCTGATGTTCCTTCTGTCGCTTCTGTTGTGGTCTGATCATCATGAAGTAAAAAATCAGGATAACAGCACCCATCATGAGGAAGGTGGGTACCATGTCCATTATACCGCCTTGTGCGCCGTTAGAGGGAGGTGGAGCTAATAAAAGCATAGAGTTCTTTGCAGTTAATGGTGTTCGGTTACTGAGATGATGTGATTCCGTATTGCTAAGATTCCGTCGTTCCGTTTTTTAGTTAGATCGTAATAGCTGCCATTTGCTAAGATCTTATGACTACGTTTTGCAACGATCTTATCGTTGGGCGTTCAACTGATCTATGGTTGCCGCTGCCCACAGACGGAACGTACCATCAAGAATTTTTTCGCGTGCTGTGCGAACAAGCCACAGATACAGGGCAATATTCTGAGCTGTTGCTAGCATCAGCCCGAGAATTTCACCAGCCATGAATAGATGGCGAAGATACGCCAAAGACGTGTTTGAGCTGGTATGGCAGCCAACTTCTTCGTCGATAGGCTCATCGGACAGCTTCCATTTTGCATTACGGGCGTTAAACCGCCCCTTTGTTGTGAAAATAGTACCGTTTCGGGCGTTGCGCGTTGGCATTACGCAGTCAAAGAGGTCGACGCCGAGGCCTATAGCATGCAAGATATTTTCTGGAGTTCCGACGCCCATAAGATATCGGGGTTTTTCGGGAGGCATGAGCGACGTACTGAGCGCAGTGACGCCATACATCACGTCGTGTGGTTCACCCACACTGAGACCACCGATTGCGTATCCATCAAAGTCCAAATCAACCAACTGCTGCATACACGAACGCCGAATATCGGAGTACACACTTCCCTGTCCAATTGCAAATTGAAGCTGCCGATGCCCATACAAAAATGGTGTTTCGCTGTGGTGTTGTTTAGAGCGAACTGCCCATCTTGCAGTGAGAGCCGCAGACTGTTCAGCTTCTTCGTGCGATACCGGGTATGGAGTGCATTCGTCGAGCACCATAAAAAGATCGCTTCCGATTGCACGCTGAGTATCGACAACATTTTCCGGTGTAAATAAGTGCTTGGATCCGTCGAGGTGCGATTTAAAAGTGACGCCTTCTTCTTGCATGGTACGAAGATCGCGCAGAGAGTAGACCTGAAACCCGCCGCTGTCGGTGAGAATCGGACGCCGCCATCCACACAGGCGATGCAAGCCCCCTACCGAAGTTAGAACTTCTGCGCCTGGACGCAGATAGAGGTGGTACGTATTCGCAAGATAGATTGGCGCATCGAGGCTGAGCAGTGTATTAAAGTCGCACGCTTTCACCGCTCCCTGCGTTCCAACCGGCATAAACATTGGTGTTGGGATTACACCATGATCTGTGTTGATTCGTCCAGCGCGTGCCCCGGACGGGTCAACGTGGTCAATGATCATTATTTAACGGTCATTTGTCATTGGTTATGTTGCAAAGATTGGAATATTCGATCACTTTATCAGGTGTTTGGAACTAATATGTCAGTTTTAGTTGGCAAGAAGGCGCCCAGATTTTCGGCCAAGGCCGTAGTTGATGGTGGAGACATTGTAAACAATTTTTCATTAGACCAGTTTATTGGCAGGAAGCACGTGATTCTATTCTTTTATCCAAAGGATTTCACGTTTGTTTGTCCGACTGAACTCCATGCATTCCAGGAGCGGCTTCCTGAGTTTGAATCGAAGAATGTGGCAATCGTTGCATGTTCCACCGACACGGAGGAATCGCATTGGGGCTGGCTTCAGGTACCAAAGAAGGCGGGTGGTATTCAGGGCGTTACCTATCCCATCATTGCCGACACAAACAAGACCATTGCATCGAATTTCGACGTACTCGACGGGCATTACGAATACGACGATGAAGGTGGCTTGACGGCAGTTGGTGAATTGGTTGCGTTGCGAGGACTATTTCTTATTGACAAGGAAGGAATCGTTCAGCATCAGTTAGTAAACAGCCTTTCTTTGGGAAGAAGCGTCGACGAAGCTATGAGGATAGTAGACGCACTCAAATTCCACGAAGAGCATGGAGAGGTTTGTCCGGCCAACTGGCATCTGGGTGCACAAGGTTTATCTGAAAGTCACACTGCAGTTGCAACCTATCTGGCATCAAACTAATAATAGTTAGGATATGCTTGATCGCACTTTCCGTGCATATTCTATTAGTGCATCCTGAAAACCCATGCCTGTATTGCTGATGTAATTGGTAACCCACAGGGCGCCAATGACGTGTGTTAGCTGTTCGCCCTCGTCGTCGCCAGGCACAGGAATCGACGGATGTTTGCCTTCCAGCAAGTCAGCCTCCGCTCGAAGCAGGGATGACTCTTCGAACGATTCAACCAACTGCCTAATAGCTGTAGTTTTCATTGCATCAACCTTTCCAGCATACCGACAACAGTTTCCTCCTTTGCTGTTGCGGTGTTTTCAACTAACGATCCATTTCGAAACGTTGCAAAAAATGGCAGGTTATCGACATTTGCAAGTTTCCTTGCAATAGGATTATTCTCAGAGTTTACCGAGACGAAGCTGACGGAAGTAAACTTCAGATCATCACTTAGTCTTCTGAACTGCGGCGCAAACAATTTACACGAACCGCACCAATCTGCATGAAACTGGATGATGACTCTGTCGTGCGCCGACAAAGTTTCCGGCAGATCCGAATCATTTACAACAAACACGGGCACTGAGTCTCCTATTTATTATGGAATGCACAGAGGTGGGTCGAGGCAAAAATAGGACTGGGAAAACGGAACAGGTGGCTATTAAAAAAAAACCACGTTTACAACCATGCCGGGTATCTCTTGATACCCGGCATCGTGATGGTATGGTGTTTTTTTTAAGTTGTATGCCAGTTATATGGTTCAATTATGACTCGAGACCCTAACAAAGTCATCCTCGGTATGTCCGGCGGCATCGATTCCAGCGTTGCCGCGGGCTTGCTCGTCGAACAGGGATACAACGTCATTGGCATCACCATCAAAACCTACCGCTACGAAGACGTTGGGGGTAATGTTGGCAACGACTCGTCGTGCTGCTCCCTTGATGGCATCAATGACGCCCGCAAGGTGGCGATGCAATTCGACTTCCCCCACTACACGGTTGATTTCAGCGAGGTCTTCAGGTCGAAGGTGATTAACTATTTCATCCAGGATTACCTCGATGGAAATACACCTAATCCGTGCGTACGCTGCAATAGAACAATCAAATGGGAAGAAATGCTGCGTAAAGCAGATGCGCTTGGAGCCGAGTTTATTGCAACCGGACACTACGCGGAAATTGGTTTCGACGCATCATCGGGCCGACGGTGGATTCGGCGCAGTCGCGATGAACAAAAAGACCAAAGCTATATGCTTTGGAGCGTCAGGCAGGAGCATCTGTCGCGAACGCTCTTCCCTCTTTCCGGCTTCACCAAGGAACGGTCGCGCTCCGAAGGCGCACGCCTCGGGCTCGATTTTTCAAACAAAGGTGAATCATTTGAAATCTGCTTCATTCCCGATAATGATTACCGAAGATTTTTGCGCGACAACGTCGACGATCTCAACCAAAAAGTCGCACCTGGCGACATTATTCTTGATGGGACTGTTATCGGAAAACACGAGGGATTCCCGTTTTATACAATAGGTCAGCGTAAGGGGCTTGGTATCGCGCACTCAGAGCCGCTTTTTGTGCTTGATGTGCTCCCGGAAACAAATACAGTTGAAGTGGGGTTGGAAGGCAAACTCTACCATAACGCACTAACTGCACATTCCGTGAATCTGCAGAAAGTTGCAGAGTTATCAGAGCCTCAGCGGTTTAATGTTAAAATTCGTTATAAAGATGCCGGTGCCCCCGGGATTTGTTGGGTTAATGATGAGGGCACCCTACATGTGCGGTTTGATGAACCGCGAAAAGCTATCGCGCGAGGTCAGTCCGTAGTAGTGTACGACGGAGATGATGTTGTTGGCGGTGGCGTTATCGACACGTTCTTTACGGTTTGACAAAGGCGTTATCGACACGTTCTTTGCGGTTTGACAAAGGCGTTATCGGCACATTCTTTACTGTTTAACAAATAATGTCGACCAAATCGACTCACCGCTGCGTACCCGCAGCACATAAGTGCCTGCTGACAAGAATTCAATATTGATGACTTCTTCGGAAACGCCGCCGTCGACATTACGCACCACCTGTATTGCACCAGTAATCGACACAATTTCAATCGCCCTCCCTGAGCCTGTCGGCATGTGAATCTCTATTTGACCTGTTGCAGGATTTGGCCATACCCTGAAGGTCGAAGCCGATCCACCGTCGGCAACAGACGTCGGCTGCAGAACAAACTGAAATGGGTCCGACATAGCCTTACATCCCTCGCTATTCTCAACCTCAACCTTATACAATCCACTGGCCGAAGGTGAAAATTGGCGTGATGTTGCCCCCTGAATTTTTGAGTCGCCTAAATACCACTGGAATTTAGTTATTCCTCCTATAGCGCTTGAGCGGAGAGTGTCGGGCTGTTTTAGTGAGATCTGGGGTTTAATCGGGCCCCTGAGAATCGTTACCGATACTGGTACAGAAACGTTTCGACATCCGGCAAAATCCTCGACGGTAACGGTGTACTCGCCTGTCTGAGAATAAGCGCTGAGTTTAATCCTATCGCCAGTCTCACCATTCGACCACTGATACTGTGCGTATCCGCTTGATGCCTTTAGCACGATGGTATCGCCTGAACAAATAGTCGACGCACCTTGTATTGTGATACTTGGAACACTTGCAATACACTGTGTTACATCAACTTCCCATACTCCTCTGCCATAGGTGGATACTCTCAGCTTATTTGCAGTAGACACGAGTTTCATATCCGTGATAACAGTTGTGGGCATTGCCTGTCCATACATCTCCCAGGACGACGATCCTTCGTCTTTAAAAAAGACGCCGATATCCGTACCTAAATACAGTCTATTCAATGGTCCCTTTTGAAACACGATTGCATTGGCAGGAACGTTGGGAAGACCGGACCCTGTAATGTTAGTAACCTTGCCGTTGTTAATCTCGAAAATCTTGGTCGAGGCGCTGAAGCCACCAATTGCAACCCAAAATCTTCTTGGATCTGTTGGATGTACTTCAATATCCTGAATGAATGATCCAATACCATTTTGCTGAGACCACGTTGTCCCACCATCAGTAGTGAACATAATGGTGCTGTTATAAGCAACATAAATAAAATTATTATCAGAAGGAGCCACAGCAATGAGTCTCATGGCAGCATTTGTTTGGATCTGAGAAATTTTTTGCCATGATGCTCCGCTAGTTGTGCTCTTGTATATCTGCGTGTAGCCTACGTAAACAGTTCCCGTCATCGTTGGATCAGCAACAATCGGCGCTACCCATGCTCTATTGGATTCACCCAGTACATTAACATTTGCTATTAATCGCCACGAATTGCCTTGATTAGATGAACTGTAGAATTGTCCGTATGGCATGCTTGCATACATTAGCGATGGATCGTCATAGTCGATTGCACTGGCCATCCCGTCGCCGTCAAGCACATGATAAAAAACAGATCCGTTTAACGTCCGAGCTGTCCCATTGTCCTGTGCACCTGCCAACGTGAGAGTGGAATTCATGTCAGTTGTTGAGAGCCCGTAGTACTGCTGAATTTTTAGTCCATTGCTCACATCTCGCCACGACACGCCATTATTTGTCGACCGGGCAATACCTCCGTCGGAAGCGGTGTAAATCACATTTTGTGTTGCCGAATATTTCATAAAATGATGGTCAGCATGCACCCAAGGAGCATTGTTACCAGTCCAATCGGCTGAAAGAACCCACGATTGTCCACCGTTTGTAGATCTCCAGGCATTAACCCCACCAACAAACCATTTATCGGCATCAGTTGGCGAAATCTCCATAGCCAAATCGTAAAAGCCCTGCCCTCCATACTGCCAGTCGTTACCGGTGGCAGACCATCCAAGAAGGTTTTGCGGAGGAACGGATTTAACAAACGTCAAGCCGTAATCTGAAGACTTATAAATAGCAAATAAACCATTGGTTGAAGCGCTTGATGCAACGGCGCCAACAATTTTCGGATCGTCCTTAGTTACTGCCAGCCTTATTCTATTGGCTTCGGCTACACTCAGGATCAATGTCCACGTATTCCCTGCATCAGACGAACGGAAAATACTGGCACCGCCACCATTTGAAAATGTAGTTGCGTAGAGCTGATTGGATGCAAATGGGTTTGCAATAAGGTCTCGAAATTGTAAGGAAGCAGAAACCAAATTCCACGTGGCACCGCCATCGGTTGTTTTCCGTAAACCCGTATAGGTAGTGGCAATAGCGATGTTAGCATTACTGGGGTCAACCCACAACCGCGCAATAACATTGTTCTGTTCTGGAGTCATCGAGAGACCAGTGGCCGACCACGTAGCTCCGCCGTCGGTTGATTTGATTACTCCGTATGTAAATCCTGGATACGATGACATTTCTCCAGGAAACGTTGCATCGGCGTCGCCCGTGGCAACATAGATAACGTTTTCATTGCTCGCAGATATTGCAATGTCGCTTACACCAAATGTTGGGAATCCGTTCACATTAATTGCCGACCAACTGCCACCTCCGTCGGTGGTTTTCCAAATGCCACCCTGCGCAGACCCAAGCCAGATAATGTTGCTGTTGCTAGGAGAAAATGTAAATGTATTGACCCGACCAATACCATTCCATGCTGCGGATTCGCTTGGCAGATCTGGCGCAGTGGGGCCGAGCTCCTTCCATGTAGGCTTTGCCTGCACATCTTCGGACTTCTTACGCGATTCTACGGCTTGTACTTCATTGTAATAATGTAATGCTGTTGGAAAGTCCCCACTTGGCGTTAGCCGTGGCTCCCAAAACCATTCCCAACGCTTGACTTGTTTGCTTTCCTTAATCGTGCCATCGGGAAGTTTTCGATCGTAGGTTGCCCTGAGTTTTGAACGAACAATTTCAAATTGTGTTTGTGCTCCAGCTCCGACGGTAACAACTAACAGTAGGCAGAGAAGACGTAGCGATGCCCCGTTCTTCATGTTTGTCCTGAATTGTAATGAGTTTAGGGAATGATTAATCACCTGCATGACATTTCATGTACCTCAGTGTTACTCTGATGTCGCCCAGGTTAAAAGAGAAATACCGCAGAGAGCGATATTTGTGTTCACAAAAATAGCAGGAATTTGGACATGTTTGGTTCCATGAAATCTCAGTTAGAGAAAGATCTTACTTCGATAGAAGATGCAGGGTTATACAAACACGAACGCGTAATCACGTCGGCTCAGGGACCTGAAATCAAGGTGCAGGGCAGGAATTTGCCAGTATTAAATTTCTGTGCCAATAATTATCTCGGACTGTCCTCGCATCCTACAATTATCGAATCGGCTAAAATGTACCTCGACTCTCATGGGTTTGGCATGTCGAGTGTCCGATTTATTTGTGGTACTCAAGACATACACAAACAGTTGGAGGAGAAGATTGCAGAGTTCTGTGAAACAGACGATGCAATTCTCTATGCAGCCTGCTTCGATGCCAATGGAGGAGTTTTCGAGCCCCTTTTAGGAGAAGATGACGCAATTATTAGCGATGAACTCAACCACGCGTCGATCATTGATGGAGTACGCCTCTGTAAGGCCAAACGGTATCGGTATGCATCGTGCAATATGAGCGATCTTGAAAGTCAGTTGCAGTCTGCCCGGAATTCCGATGTAAAAAATATTATCATCGCTACCGATGCTGTGTTCTCGATGGATGGAACAATTGTTCCGCTGGATAAGATTTGCGACCTGGCAGAAAAGTATGAAGCTTTGGTAATGGTTGATGAATGCCACTCGATGGGTTTCATGGGTAAGCACGGAAGAGGAGTTGTTGAATACTGCGGCGTTTCCGGAAGAGTTGATATCATCACTGGTACGCTTGGTAAGGCGCTTGGCGGCGGCATTGGCGGATTCACAACAGGACGTCAGGAAATCATCGACATGCTGCGCCAGCGATCCCGACCCTACCTCTTCTCGAATTCCCTGCCCCCTGCCATTGTTGGCGCCGGTATCGCCGCTTTTAATTTGTTAAGCAGCACAACTGAATTGCGCGACAAATTGGAAGAGAACACAAAATATTTTCGCGCTGGAATTTCAAAACTTGGATTTGATATCGTCGAGGGTATGCATCCAATCACGCCAGTGATGCTTTACGATGCATCACTGGCACAGGTTATGGCAAACAAACTTCTCGATGAAGGCATATACGTTGTCGGCTTCTTCTACCCTGTTGTTCCCAAAGGCAAAGCCCGCATCAGAGTTCAGGTCTCTGCGGCACATACACGCGAACATCTCGACAGGGCAATTGCCGCTTTTGAAAAGGTTGGACGCGAACTTGGTGTTCTAAGCGAGGCATAATATGACAAGCATGACAATTGGAATTTGTGGAAGCGGCACTATGGGAAGGGGCATTGCAATCGCGTGCCTGCTCGGTGGACATCGCGTGATTCTTTTCGATTCAGCCCCTGAGCAAATTCAGCGATGTGCTGGCTTCATCGCTGAGCACATAGGGAAGATGGTTGAAAAAACCCGACTGTCTGATGCAGATAGAATTGCCATGTTGTCGAGATTGACTACAGCCTCTGCACTGAACGTTCTCACTGAATGTCAGCTTATCATTGAAGCGATTGTTGAAAATCTCGAATCAAAGCACGAGTTGTTCATTGCACTCGAAGATGTTGTTTCGGAAACGTCTATTCTTGCTACAAACACATCGTCGATATCGATAGCTGCGATTGCACGCCCCCTTCAGCATCCCGAGCGCTTTGTTGGGCTTCACTTTTTCAACCCGGCAGCCATCATGAAACTTGTCGAGGTTATTAAAGGACCGCATACTTCCGATGTCGTCATTGCATCGTGCTCAACGTTTGCAAAACAACTTGGTAAGACGCCAGTCATCGCCAGAGACGTGCCTGGCTTCATCGTCAACCGCGTTGCCCGAAACTTTTATAACGAAGCTTTGCGCATTGTTATGGAACGAGCGGCATCTATTAAACAAGTTGACGATTTGATGAAGGGGCTTGGTTTTCGCATGGGACCGTTTGAACTGATGGACCTTATTGGTGTTGATACGAATCTCGACGTCACTAAATCACAATGGCAGCAGTTTTTCAACGAGCCTCGCTTTCAGCCGTCGGTACTTCAACAGCACTACGTCGATTCCGGATTACTTGGGAAAAAGTCGGACGGTGGATTTTACTAATTACGAATGCTTGTTTTTACCATAGCATCGCGTTTTACAAAAAGCTTGCGCCAAGATGGGTTTAGTCGGTTTACATCGCTGGTATCACTGCTAAGTGTGGGCATCGGCTGCCTGGCACTTGTTGTTTCAATCAGCATCTTGTCGGGTTATGAGCAGTTGATCCTCGAAACAGCAACGCAGTACACGTCTCATGTAGAAGTCCGGTCTTGGAGGGAGGGCGGCCTAGAGAATGTTACCGAAACAATCGAACGTATTAACAATATTGAGCATGTTGTCCGCACCGACGCAATCACGGTTCGTGAAGTACTCGTCCGTTCGCGCTCCGGCATAGACGGAGCGGCAATCCATGCGCTTCCAGCCCCGCGTGTTGCCGAACGCCTTTCGAACCTCGTTGTTGCCGGTTCAATATCGAATCAGGGATGCGTGATTGGCAGGTTGCTGGCGCAAACGCTGGGTGTTTCACCCGGCGACACTATTACTCTCTATGCCGGAGATCGAAGCGGAGGAACTATCACTCCAATACTTTTTTCCATGACCGTTACAGGCCTATTTCAGACTGGAATGTATGAAGTCGACAATGCGACTATTGTGATGTCGGACTCGATACTCAATGCTGCAATGCGTTTAGAACCTGCTGCAAGGCCAACATTGCTGGCTCTAACCGTCGACGACCCTGAACTAAATACACAGATTGTAATCAATAATGTTAGTAAAATCACAAATGGCAGCGCAATGATCATCTCGTGGCGCGAGAGATTTTATTCGATTTCATCCTGGATTGAACTACAGAAGGAACCTATCCCCATAATTCTTGGCCTCATTGCAATCGTGGCAGCTTTCACGATAATATCGATGGTATTGGTTTCAATAATTCAGAAGACAAAATCAATCGCAATACTCACGGCGCTCGGAATGCCAGTAAGCTCAATCGTTTTGATCTTTGTAACCCGAGCACTCAGATTAAGCAGTGTGGGGTCTGTAACGGGTTCGCTTATTGCACTTGCATTCGCCTATGCACAAAACGCATGGCATCTGATTTCGTTGGACGGATCGGTTTACTATGTTTCAATTCTTCCCATTTCACTCGATCCACTCCCATACATTTTAATACCAATATTTTCTGTCACGCTGGCAGTTCTTGCATCATTGATTCCGATTGCCGCAATCACTCGCATTAAGCCTGCTTCTGCTCTGCGGTTTTCTTAAACAGAAAGTGATCGACGCTGAATTTACCCGGTCCCATAAAAAAAACGTAAACAGACAGGATGAGATATAATAAGGCCTTTTCCTTTGCAGGAAACGGATTGACGTAGAGATATAAAAAAGTGATGATATTAAAAAGCACAACACTGGCAAATGCAACTGGCCGTGTAAACAGACCCACAACTAGTAAAATCCCTCCGGCAAATTCAATGAACACAGTCGCAAATGCCTGTATATAAGGCAACGGCCAGCCAATCTCGGCAATGTCTGCGACCACATTATCGAACTCTCCGAACAACTTTCGGCCACCATGGTATATCATCAAAACGCCAAGTACAATCCGTATAATAGTTGGCCATAACGCCGCTAGCCATTCAGCCGTCATCAATGATGCAATGTAGTTTCTTGTGTTTGTCATACAAGGCTCACTGACATAATATCCGGAATCGCGGTATCGTACATATTTTTAAGATCAGACACTGGTATGCCCACGAGATCTTTTATTGCGAAGACGTCGCCTCCCGTCCTGCCAAGTTCCACCATTGGTACGGATTCTTCCATGCTGACAGCCTTAAGTGCTGCAAGTGATGACTGGGGTACCGACACCAGCACGCGGCTCTGCGCTTCGCCAAACAAGTTTGCTGCATTGTGTGCAAACGGAATTGCTGCCGTGATTCCGATTCCATGCAGAAACGTCATTTCAGCAAGTGCAACAAGCAGGCCCCCTTCGGCACAATCGTGAGCGCATGTAACAACTCCATCGCGAACAAGGCGTAAAACAGAACGCTGCAGCCGTGCCTCTTCGTCGGGATCTATAAATGGTGCAGTACCGGTAATTCGCCCCTTAACAATCTTTAAATATTCAGAACCTCCAAGTTCCGCTCGCTGCCATCCGAGGAGAACAACAACTTCGCCTTCGTTTGTAAAGGAATTACCCACGGTACGATCAATGTCCTCAATCAACCCTAACATGCCGATGGTAGGAGTGGGGAAAATGGCGTGCTGCTGAGATTCGTTGTGAAAGCTGACGTTGCCGCCCGTAACTGGTGTATTGAGCACTCTGCACATGTCGCCAATACCACGCACGGCTTCGGCGAACTGCCAATACACTTCCGGATCGTACGGATTTCCAAAGTTCAGACAATTGGTAATGGCCACGGGCTCGGCGCCCACGCATGCACAGTTTCGCGCAGCCTCCGCTACAGCAATGGCTCCGCCCATGTATGGGTCGAGATACGCGTAACGGCTATTGCAATCGGTAGATACGGCAATTGCGCGATTAGGAATTTCTTTAATGCGAATCACAGCGGCATCACCATCAGATCGGATAATAGAATTAGTCCCAACCTGTGAATCGTACTGCTCATACACCCAGCGTTTACTGGCAATGGTCGCAGACGATAATAGCTTCAGCAGCACACCTGTACATTCATCTTGCTGTAGCTTGGGGCCAACATCAACCTTGCGCTGAGTTAGCTGTAAATAGGATGGCTTGGAGCGCTCACGCTCGTATACCGGGGCGCCGCCGCCCAGGACAAGACTTTCTGCAGGAATGTGAGCAACAAGGCGACCACTCTTGCGAATGGTGATAAAACCATCGGCAGTGACAACGCCAATTTCTGTTAGTGGCACTTCCCACATTTCGCAAATCTCTTTGGCCTGTGCTTCGTAACCATTTTTAATAACCACCAACATTCGTTCCTGCGACTCGGACAGCATGATTTCGTATGCCGACATATCATCTTCGCGCAAGGGGACTTTGTCGAGGTTGACTTCCATGCCCACATGTCCCTTTGCGCTCATCTCCGATGTCGAGCATGAGATTCCTGCAGCACCCATGTCCTGAATACCAACAACTACACCGCTTGCAATGAGCTCCAGCGTAGCTTCCAACAGCAATTTCTCTGCAAACGGATCACCAACTTGTACCGTTGGGCGCATGTTTTCCGACTCGGCAGAAAATTCGCGCGATGCAAGTAACGAAGCTCCATGGATTCCATCTTTTCCGGTACTCGAACCCATGATGTATACAGGGTTGCCGACTCCTTCAGCCGTTGCTGAGGCCATGCGGTCTGTCCGAACTACTCCAACAGCCATTGCATTCACCAACGGGTTATCCGTGTAACACCGATCGAAGTAGACCTCGCCAGCTACGGTTGGAACACCAAAACAGTTGCCATAGTTACCAATACCGTGGACAATTCCTTTGAATAAGTATTTTGTATGGTCGCTGTCTAACTCGCCAAATCGTAGGGAATTCAGCGCTGCTATTGGTCTTGCACCCATGGTGAAGATGTCTCTCAGAATACCACCTACTCCTGTTGCTGCTCCCTGAAACGGTTCCACCGCCGACGGATGGTTGTGAGATTCGATCTTAAACACGATTCCGAATCCATCACCGACGTCAATCACTCCTGCATTCTCTTCTCCGGCTGCAACCAGCATTCTCTTTCCAGTGCGCGGCAGCGTTTTAAGCAGAAGAATGGAATTTTTGTAGGAGCAGTGTTCGCTCCACATCACACCAAAAATTCCCAGCTCAGTATACGATGGAGTTCGTCCAAGTATTTCGCAAATACGATCGTATTCCTCTCTTGTAAGACCCAACTCGTGAGCTGTGGATACATCAACATCTATTTCAGAATAAATCTTCATTAAAGTTCGGTTATTGGAAGTGGTCGACGGCGTTTTTGATCGTTTACAAATCCCGCTGCTGCAATTGCGCCAACAATTTGATCAATATCTTGATTATGGTTAAGGGGCCAGTGATCCCTTGTAAAAAACGTTGAATATTCTCCGAGCAAAAATGGTTCGGAATCTACCACCAGCCTGCAAAATGGGATCGTTGTCTTAAATCCTGCAAGATGATAATGATCGAGAGCATTTTTTGTTCGCTCAATGCATGTGCTTCTGTCTTCTGCCCATACAATAAGCTTAGCAACCATGGGATCGTAGTGTACTGTGACTTCGTACCCTACATACAAAGCACTGTCATTGCGTATTCCGGTGCCTTCGGGCAAACGCATGAACTCCACCCGTCCGATATCAGGAAGGAAATCACTGAACACATCTTCTGCGCAGATGCGGCACTCAATGGCATGACCCTTGGGCTGCATCACGTCTTGCTGTCTCACGCTCATTGGCTCTCCCGAAGCAATTCGCAATTGTTGTTCAACAAAGTCAATACCCGTTACCATTTCAGTTACCGGATGCTCAACCTGTAAACGGGTGTTGACTTCCATGAAATAGAAATCGCCTCTACCGTCGAGTAAGAACTCCAGTGTACCCGCATTGGTATATCCGGCAGCCTGCACAAGCCGAGCTGCAGCTTCGCCCATCTTCGCTCTGAGTAACGGAGTGACTGCGACGGATGGTGATTCTTCAATAACCTTTTGGTGTCGGCGTTGTATTGAACACTCCCGCTCCGGAAAGTAAACAACGTTACCATGATGATCGGCAAGAATTTGAAATTCGATGTGTCGGGGCCGATCGATGTAACGCTCAATAAATACTCTTTCGTCGTTGAACGATGCCAAAGCTTCGCTCTGCGCCTGACGGAACAGCGATTCGAGCTGCGCCTCATTGTCTACTATCCTCATCCCCTTGCCACCGCCCCCAGCTGCCGCCTTGATGATTACCGGCAGTCCAATATCGCCGATGAGGGCACGGATTTCATCAAGCGATGAGAGCGATCCGTCGCTGCCGGGCGCCACAGGCACATCAACACGTTTTGCGAGAGCTCGTGCAGCAGTTTTATCGCCGAGCATTGCAATAGCCTCGGGCGAAGGTCCAATGAATGTGAAATTGTGCTCGGCAACCAACCTTGCAAAAGCAGCGTTTTCGCTCAGGAATCCATAGCCGGGGTGAATAGCTTCGGCGCCTGATTTCAGTGCAGCATTGAGAACCTTGTCTACGTCGAGGTACGATTCTCTTGGCGTAATCCCTCCAATGCAAATAGCTTCGTCGGCCTCGGCAACATGCAGTGCTGCTTCATCTACATCTGAGTAGATAGCAACTGTGCTAATCCCAAGATTTTTGCACGTGCGGATTACTCTCAGTGCAATTTCACCTCTATTTGCAATCAATACTCTGCTGAACATCATGCGAAATTACTGAATCGCAATTGTCGCTATCGTAATGCCATCGCCCCCTTCATGAATTTCTCCCTGACGATACTGTGATATTTCCGATCTCTGACTTAGATAACTGTGTACAGCAGACCGCAGCGCGCCAGTTCCTTTGCCGTGTATGATTTCTACAAATGGAGCACCCGCCACAATAGCCCTATCGATAAACTTCTCTAGCTCTTGCAGAGCCTCATCTACACGTTTGCCTCTCATATCCAGCACAACGCTGACGGAGAATTCCCCATGTCCACGTTCAGGTCTCTCATCTGTTCCACTGGCGAATCTCTTTGCATGTACTTGTGTAGCTTTCTTCCCCTTTTCCTCTGTAATTCTCTCCAACTTCTCTACGTTAATTCTAAACTTGATACCTCCTACATCTACCACTGCATTGTGTCCTTCGATGGCATAAACTTCCCCCAATGCACCGCTTTCCGATACCTGAACTTTTGATCCAACATGTATCGCTGCACTACCTTCGTTTGTGGCACTTTCAGCAGAAGCCGGAATATCAAATGTCTGTTTCTTTTGTTCAAATAATTTCTTAGCCTCTGCAGCGCTCTTTTCACCTTCACGAATTTCTCGAATCGTATTCTCGATCAGAGCGTTGGCACTTCGCAGCAGCTCGCGAGCTTCCTGGCGAGCTTCCTCCACAACTACTCCACGTTTTGCTTTCACGGCCTCTAGTCGTTCTTCAAGATCTTTACGAATTTTTTCGGCGACGTTTCGCTCCTCGACCGACTTGGCGCGTGCCTGTTCCGCCTCGGTGCGAAATCGCTGCATTGCATTGATACTTTGCTCAAGCTCATCGTGGCGTTCATCAAGGTAGTTCCTGCCCCGTTCAATTACCACCTGAGGTAAACCAACATTAGTTGCGAGGTCAAAGGCATAGCTGTTCCCAGGTACGCCGAACTGAAACCGAAATGTTGGCTGCAACTTTTCTTCATCGAAGGCTAACGAGGCATTCGTGACGTGTGGATGTGTTAGAGCGTATTGCTTGAGAGACGACTGGTGTGTGGTAACGATGAAGCATGCACTGCGTTCTATGATTGAATCCAAAACACCAGCCGCCAGTGCGCCGCCTTCGGCCGGATCTGTTCCTGCACACACTTCGTCGATGAGTACTACTGCTTCTTCGCCACACTCTGCAAGGATGTCGCGAATACGAATGATTTGCGATGAAAACGTCGACAAATTTGATTCAATCGACTGGTGATCGCCGATTGCCGTGAAAATCCGCCGCATATTCATAGTGCACATTCCCAATGGGAATATTCCGCACAGCGCCATGATGAGCGAGAGACCGATTGTCTTCATCGCAACAGTCTTACCACCAGCATTGGGTCCGGATATCAGAATGCCTCTGCTGTTCGAATCAATCAATACACTCAGCGGAACAACATCTGACTGCGAAGCCCTTGCATTCTGAACAAGCACAGGATGCCGAACATTAGTCAATTCGATGATTCCTTCGTCAACAATCTTTGGTTTGATACCGCCGAAATCCACGGCATACTGAGCACGCGCAATTAATGTATCGAGGTGTATCAGGATTTCGGAAGCAGCTTCGAGATGAGAGCCTACAGAGCCGACTTCAGACGTCAACATTGTAAGAATACGTATGATTTCCCGCTGCTCACGTCCGTGCAGCAACGACAAATCGTTGTTCATTTCATACGTTTCAGCCGGCTCAAAGAAGACTGTCGACCCGGTTTGTGAGACGCCATGAATGATTCCGTCGACGGCGCGTTTGTTTTCGGCTCGCAGCGGAAGTACAAAGCGTCCATCGCGCTGTGTGATGAAATCTTCCTGTAAGAGTTCATCTTCGCCATACTTTTTCAGTATGCGCTGGAGCCGGTGCCTAAGACGTGCTTCGAGTTCATGGATGTCGCGTCGAATAGTCTGCAATTCCCTGCTGGCAGTATCGCGCACCGACCCGCTTTCATCGATTGATTCGTGAATATGCTTCTCCAGCACCTTGTCGTCAAGTAGGTCCGAGCACAACGCGTGAAGATTGGGGGATGATTCGTTTTTGACGGAAAAGAAGCGTCGGATAGAGCGCGACGTCTGCATCGACTCCAATACAGTCATCAGCTCCGGAGCAGAAAGAAAATTCCCCTCAATTTGCGATTTCCTAATCAGGTACCTTACATCCGACAGGTGATTTAATGGCGGGTGTTCATTAAGTAACAGCAGGTCGAGACATTCCTGAACCAAGTTTAGTTCAACTCGGAGAGTATCCACTTTGTCGAACGGTCTGAGGTTGGCAAGTATGTCTCTACCTTGGTCAGAAACACAACGCCGACTTACGGATTCAAGAACCTGCAGTAAATCCAATTCACGAAGCGAATCCCATTCTAAGTCCGGCATAGCCATTAGCTACGCGGCTCCCAATAAGGATTTGGCGACCGATTGGATGACGTTTCCATCAGCCCTCCCCTTTAGCTGTTTCATGGCCGAGCCCATAACCTTTCCAAGATCGCCGGGCTGAGTTGCGTTGAGCGATATGATAATATCTTTTATAATGTCGCGAATTTCATTTTCAGTAAGCTGTTTTGGCAGATACCCCATAATAATGTCAAGCTCCATCCGTTCTTTATCTGCGGCTTCCTGTCTTCCGTTTTTTTCATAAATATCAATAGCATCCTTTCTCTTCTTTGCGGCAGAGTTCAGGATTTTTAGTTCATCGTCGGGCATCATTTCCCTATCGACGCCACTTTTCTCAAAATCCAGTATTGCCGCCCGAATGGAGCGCAGCGTTTCCAGGCGGACTTTGTCACCAGACTTCATGGCATCTTTAAGGTCGGAGTTGATTTGGGTGGTAAGGGGCATGAACAAAAATATGAAGAGTGGCCACTCTGCTTCCACGCCTCCACCACACTTAACATTGTATCAAGCTTTGTCATCGCGCCACTTTCGTATGTTATGGCGCGGAGTTATTTTATCTATCTTGGTGGGTAACAGATGAGTTACCGGGGCGGTACGAAAAATCTTTCTGTATCTCTTTTAAGGGCAACAACGGAGGGGAGTTACGTTGGAATATATACCCAATTCAAGATGTGAAAGTAGACTTACATTTTGGAGCATCGTAAATGTTTGTGCGGTTAATATCTTGGCACACTTACTGCCGTTATACAATCTCGGTTACTAAGCGTGAAGAAATACAACCCAACTGGAATACCAGTTGAAATTCTCGTTAAAAGTAAATCTGTAATATTTAATCCATGTAGAGAGGTTAAATCAAATTTTGGAATTACAGCCTCATAAATCCGGGCTCCTCGAATGTCATAATACAGTGAAAGTGACGTTTTCATTAGAACCGATTTTTAAGCAATCGGGTACGCCCGATTCCAGAGAGGTTTCTTCGGCAACATCTGTTACGGATTCTTGACAGCAATACAATTTCTTGAACATACACCGGTCGTCTTCAGATAACGGTCCACCCACATCATCGGTTGCATCTTCGTAAGGTTCAAGAGATTCCTTCATGATTGACCCGTCGTGATTACATCCGACCTCGTTGCCATGTTTAAAACCGAAGTAATGACCGATCTCATGAAGTATCATTGTACAGAATCTGTAATAAATATAGTCTCCGTCTTCCAATACCTGTTTAGTTTGTGAGTCCAATGGCTTGTCAAAAAAGAAATTCTTTGGTAAGCCGTCGGCATTTACCTCCATCCATAATGGACTTTGATTTAGAACGATACGTGGCCCTTTTTGACCGCCGGTCTCAACTTTGCATGCTACCCCGTCACAAGATGTTTCCGATTTTCCAGGTTTGTAGGTAACACCTAAGACCCACGTTCCATTTGGTCTTACCTCTCTCTCATCAGCAGACCAATAGACATCAAGACAACAATTATTCGTAGGCGACTGGTAAATAAATAGTTGATCAGGATTATTAAGGTTCTGGCATTAGTTGGTCCATTCTCGTACCGCGTCATTAAGACATCCCATGAGCGATAAATAAGGATCAAATACAATCACTGTGTTATCAACTGGTCCAAAACCAATGCCGCTAAATTCCTCAGCATTTGCATCCCAAAGATATGAAGACTCATAATCGACATTGATGCAAATAGAATTTAACGTTATAGAAGGCTTATAAGGTACAAAACCAGGTTCGTTATTTGGATCGGAAGAACACTTGGCAACATATGCTGCCCTGCCATCAACTACCGTGCAAAACTCATATGGGTATGCTTCATTAACACAATTATTAGAATAGTCAATAAGATAGTTGGGATTTGTAGGCTGCGCAATCAACAACTTTGGCAAAGACTACGAAAGCATCAGAAATATCGCTGTAAATACCGCGTGAATATGTTTGGTATTCATACTGGCTCCTGTCCGTCAGGTGCCGTTCATAATAATATTGATAATCGAATCAACCTCCGAATAGAACTCTTCTACAGACAATACACCGCTAACAGACCAAACCATATTGGGGTCTTTAACAGTGCTGCTATCAATCGCCAGTGCACCACCATTCGCGAAATGATTAACACTTAGATTGAAGTAATCGTAGTTGTCATCAACAAGAGGATTCATGAATGAAAGGAACACGATGCATTCTTGTGATGTGTGCATAGCAAATTCTCCTTTCTCATTAGCAAACATTGAATCTCTAACGATATTAGATCCAGAAGCACTATTTGATTCTAAATATTCTGGATACAGAATTGGCAGGTACTCGAATCTTAGTGTCGACAAAGGAACAGTCAAGGCGCGAGAAGTACTATCAAATTTTCCTTCATAGGCAGTTAGATCACTTACGCCCGGAAGAATCTTTCCCTTGATTGTATCGAGTACAAAACAGGTTGTGGCGAATGAATACATTGGAGTCTGTGTCAGTTTGTTTACAACCGAATCAATACTTAAGATGTGAACTCTTAGTATAATGTCGGACGTAATTATCGCGCGAAAAGCTCGCCTAGTCGACGAGTCAGGCCATTCTTCAACAAGTTTATCTAATAATACTTGCTCTATCGACGAAAACGAAGTACGGTATCTACCAGTCGATATAGAAGATTCCCTCGATGTGTCAGATAACCTCAAAATGTGAGAGCTTGTATCCACCACCCTTTTCAGACGTGTCTCAACTGTATATTGTGCAAACCGTCCAGGGTCTTTGTCTACAACAGTATAGTAATACTTTGACAACACTTTCAGTGTGTCATTCCATCCATTCTGACTCTGTATCCAGCTACAAATATTCTTTCTGCTGTTAGTTCTCAAAATACTATCAACTGCTATGTAACTTATCAATTGCTCGATTGGCATTGAAGTTAACAGCGGTGGCAACTGATTCAAATATGAATACCTAACTTGATGCATTGATGTCGAAGAATCGTACACCGCTCTTTGCCTGGAGAGCATTTGAAGGTTCAACGCTCGATTCGATGACAACTGACCGAAACTTTCAACTGGTACCATCGATGAAGCCATCGAGATCACAAAGAATACCATAAATATTTGTATAGAATTCATAATACACCTTTTTGTTAGTATTCAGCAATCATAAGTTGATTCAATGGTAGGGTTAGAAGCGAAATTCCATAGCATTACCATTCCTTAACACTTCAATCAAATCATCTCTTTAATCATGCAGGTCATCCGTAATAGTGGTGCTGGAAAAACGGAGATCTGACGGTTCCACCTGGAAAGTTGGGAGAGTTTACAGCAAACTCCTCCTGTCCAATCCACTGAAAAAAATTTGGACGGTGCTGGAATTTCCTGTTGCTTGGAGCACTGACATCAGTAGTCAGCGTGTAATCGATTTCGCAAGGAGCTTGTGCATTCAATTCGAAGCACATTGTAAATAGCAGTAGAATACTAACCGATAGTTGGCATGCCATCTTCATCGTCGTACCCCGGTAAAACTGAAGCTCCTTCTATACGATTCATCGGGATATGGGTCATCGTCTGTGGGTTCTATGAAAGAGTACTGCAAATTCAGCGTATCACCGGACGGTGACAGGATACCCGTTGCAGACATGTTCTTACAGTTATCGTACCAAAATTCTTTCTTTTTTCCGTAATTATATCGAATTGTCCTCCAGCCATACTGAAATTCAACAGTACCGTACCTTTCCCGGTTCGAAGGGTAATTGCAGCCTATTGGAACGTTTATTTTTACCTGTCCTTCCACCGGACCCGTGCCAATCTCTGCTATTTCCACAAGTAAAGGCTCAGTAGGGCGTTCCGTTGTGTATCCGAAGAACTTACCAAGTATCTGAGATTTACTTGTCTCTGCATTCAAAACGTAGAAAGTTCGATACGTCGTGTCGTATCCATCACGGTCTCCGCAAATCGTATCCTGTTCGGTAAACGTAATCAGGCGCACAGTTACAGGACCGCCATAATTCATAAACCTCAATGCAAGCACAGAGTCTGTCCAGAGTCGCGTCGTGTCGAAGTATGTTGTCCAATAATATCGCGTACTTTTCTTTGTGGACCTAAACTTCATTAGTGTTTGTCCGAAGATCGTGTCCTGGATCTCCGTCTCAATCGAGGCAACCCATTCATGCGCAGTTATTGAAGGGGGCTCGTACCTGTACCCGGCGCATGGTTCGGGAGCTACAGAGTCGTCTTTGCACCCCGACATCGCAATAAGAACAACAGCAAACACTAACCATATTCTGGGAGTCGTTCTCACCTCTTCAGTCCTTGCTTTACTTCTTCCAGTTCACTTTTCAAATCGTGATTGCTTTTCGACAGCTCGATTACGTACAACGTAAGTTCTTCAATCTTGCGCATCAGAATTTGCTGCATTTCACCAACAGCTATTCCGTGCTCTTTGACTTCTGTTTCTGATGGCACGTCTGGCAGTCTGGAGTGCTCCGCAATGAACTGTTCCACCCGTCTAAGAGGAAGCAGATAATATTCAGGACCGAAGACATAGTTAGCCCAATTAACGGCCGTGATTTTCATTTCTCGTGCGAAAATGATTCCGTCGACGCTGAGCCAGTGATCAAAATCTCCAGAACTAAACAAACATTAGTTCTCCACACAACTTACACACTTTATAATATATACCTATTACCGCGTTATAAGTAAACGGACGAGGTAAATTATTGGGTACCAGAACATGTAAAATCATTTACTTAGGAGACGGTCCGAGAAAATAGACGTTGACCTTCCCACGCTGGGTTGTCAGTAAAATAGCCTGTCAATCGTAGAAATTAGCCGCGCAGCGCAGTCGTGGGCTGGCAAGGCGTTCCCTACATAAATTGTTGCGCGAAACTATTTCATCATTTTATTGAATAACAGATGAGTTGCCGGAGCGGATTCTTAGCAACGTTGGCACCAGTACGGCTTAAGCGGTCGTGTACATTTCATTAATTAAATCTGCATACTGTTTACTTACGGCATTGCGCCTGACTTTAAGTGTTGGCGTGAGCATGCCGTTCTCGACGGTAAACGGTTCGGCAAGCAAGGAAAAACGCCTGACCTTTTCATACTTTGAAAGTCCCTGTTGCAACCGTCTTACATCGGCGTCGATAGCGCTGTGCAGCTCTTCTGATTGTACAAGCTGCTCCCACGAGCCAAACGTAATGCTCATAGCACTTGCCCATGCATTCGCCCCTTCCTTGTCCACAACTAACAGTGCTGTACAAAATTCACGTTTATCTCCCAGGAGAACGGCCTGCTCTACCAGTGGGCTTTGAACCAGCAGAGCTTCGATTGGCTGAGGCGCAATATTTTTTCCTCCCGATGTAATCAGAATGTTCTTCTTTCTGTCTGTAATCTTCAGGTTGCCACGCTCATTGAACTCGCCGACGTCACCTGTATGCATCCACCCGTCTCGGTCAATGGTATTTGCAGTCTCTTCGGGCATATTCCAATACCCCTTCATGACGTTTGGACCACGCGCCAAAATCTCACCGTCGGATGCAATTTTAATTTCCACATTGGAAAGGGGCTTGCCAACCGTTCCCAATTCCTCGTCACCGTCTCTGTTGATGCTCAGCACTGGCGAAGTTTCCGTAAGACCGTAGCCTTCAAGAACCTTGAGTCCAATTACACCTAAAAATTTTGCGACTTCGAAGTTCAGAGCCGCTCCGCCCGATATAAAAAAACGAAGCCTTCCACCTGTGCGTGCCCTGACCTTGGAAAACACCAGCTTGTCGGCCAGTCTGTACTGAATATTTGTTAAGGCGTCGGCTGCCTTCTCACGCGTTCTCGTTTGATCATAATATTTACTACCTACATCCATTGACCATTGAAATATTTTCCGCTTCAGTGCTGAATCCTTCTCGATGGCTCGCAGAACCCTGGCTTGAATACGCTCGAAAAGTCGCGGCACCGACGTCATAATAGTTGGACGCACTTCATGCATGTACTCGGCAACAGATTCTATGGAATCAACCATGTAGGTTGTGGAGCCACAATAAAATGCGAGGTAGTAGCCCGACATTCTTTCGTACGAATGGCACATTGGAAGGTAGCTGAGAAAGACGTCGTTGTCCGTGATGTCAAACGCATCTACAGCAGCGGAAATGTTTGAAGTCAAATTTTTATGCGTCAGCATCACTCCCTTAGGATGCCCCGTAGTCCCGCTTGTATAGATCAACGTTAGTAAATCTTCTGGTCTAACACGCTCGGCCATTGTCTGGAATTTCTCCCTGCGAGCGTGTTTGTCCGATACCATACGCCCCAGATTAACTACTTCTCGAAAACCGATTACAAGCCTCCTTGCGTCAGGATTGTTCACAACTCCATATCTGCTGGTGATTTCGTTAAGAGTGACATCATCTATCTGATTGATGATGATAATTGTATTTAACGATGGTATCTGTTCACGTACTTGGAGAATCTTGCGCAATTGCAGCTCCGTCGACACGATTACGGAATGAATCTGGCAATCATGAAAAATCCAGGCTTCTTGCTCGGGAGTGAGCGATGCGAATATGGGAACGTCTACTGCGCCAAGCGCAGTGATGGCAAAATCTGCAATAGCCCACTCCGTTCGGTTTTCACTTACGATACCAATTCTTTCACCCGGAACAATTCCAAGCTGAAGCAAGCCTAGAGCTAAACATTCGACTTCGTCGCGCAGCTCGTCGTGTGAAAATGTGGTCCACTTCCCATCTGACTTTTTTGCATAAGCAATTTTTTCAGGCTTACCAGAGAACCTGCTGCATACTTCTAAAAACATGCGGGGAATCGTCGAAGACATTACCATTGTAGTAACTGTAACCTAATCAAAAAATGACCATGTTACAGAAAACCTAATGTCGCGGATGATGTAGGGGGCAATCGCAGTAGTGTACCAGCGTTGCGCAAAAATATTTTCGTAGGCTATTCTTACCGATGCGTTCCCCAAGCTCGCCTGCAAAAACGCATCTAGTCCGTTGACTGCCCAGCTCTGAACGTCTGCGGGAGATGTGTACGTCCATGTTAAAGGCACGTATTGAACAGAAGCCATTGGCGATATAACCTTTCCTGTTAGGCCCAGACGAATACTATTCAGTCCTGTCTGGTACACGAACGATGCTGACAGCTCACCCAGCAGTAATGGGAAACGTCTAGTGGAATCTGTGGCGTTGGGCTGATAATGCGACCGGATCAACGGTTGAAATTCAAGCCACCAACCGCGTCCGGATCCAATTCCTTTCTCTTCGATGATCGTCCCCGTCCTGATGGTTGCATACACGTAGGCCCCTCCAATCGACTGAGCCTGACCGTTGAACGTTGTCGTCTTTCGAATCTGCTGACGTGAATCCCGATCCGTCAACGTTATCAACGGCGCATCGTCAACTCTGTAGAATACAATGGCGCCGACGTCAATTAATGATGAACGACCTTTGAAAGAGAACGAAAGCACAGACTGACGCTCCGGTAGTAGCGAAAGTCCCTCAGCAGGAGTCGGTGCACGTTGAATGGTAGAAGCATCGAGTATCAGGGAAGTGCCTGCAGATTTCCAGGACAGCCCAAATCCGGCTCCCGACAAAATTGTATTATTTACGATTGTCGCCCTACCCGCTGCGAAGAGCGTAAACGAAGAAACCGGGAGAGTAAGGTGTGCAAAGAGCTGTGGGCGATAGTCGTTTACTGCGCTGTTGTAAACAGTAGAATCAAGCAGAACTGCATCGATGCCAGCGCCAAGATTTAGCGTAACATCTTTAACATGATGTTCGCTGCGCACAAGCGCTCCGTAATGCCGAGATGAAAATGTGATCTTGCCAATTGTGTCGGTCGGAGATGTATACAGTGTTGAATCGCGGATTCTCAGCATGTCGTTAGTTGATGCATACACCTGTGCTGTAATTGATTGTGTGCGCTCTGCAGTAAAGAAATGGGTTGCTGTGAGTGTTACATCGTGACGGCGGGATTCATCTTTTAAGCCGTTGAATACTGTGGGAGCTGTTCTTTCCGTTAATTGATCAAGCGGGATTATCGTCCGCAAACCTCCCCATAATTGTGTGTTCTGCGATGCTAAAGAATATGATAATCCAAAATGATTCAGAGTATCCACTGTATAACGAAGAGCCATACGCAAATTCCAAATATCAAAGTCTGTGTTAGTATATCGGCCGGGAGAGCCTGAACGCCGCACACCGACAGATGCATTCAAACCAGGAGCAACATTTTGAGAGAAGGACACATCTGCAGCGATGAAGTCGCCCCCTCCCTGCCCATACCACAGTTGAGAGAACGGCGTAGGTGTGTTGTGCTGCATGTCCTGCATATTCACTGCACTTAGGGAAAGCGTAGAGCCCAAGCCTATTGCATGTGCGCCGGTTAAAATCTCAATGCTTTCCGTGCCGTCCGGTGGCGCTTGTGCAAGATTGTATTGCTGAGACCACGGTTCAAAGAGCGGCCGCCCGTTGGATGAGACGCTCAAATCAACGTTCGAGCCTCCCAGCACCGAAATCGCATCCTGCTGTCCGTATCCTCCTTGGGAAAGAGGCATGTATGGTGTACCGCGCGCAAGCAGCTCGCCCATTGTTTGGTATCGGATGGTGCGTCTGTTAAACTTAGTTATCGAAAACGCCGACAGCCCAGGTGAATCGCTTGGCATCATTGCAACAAGAGATCCCATCGTTAGCAGTGGAGTGGTTAACGAATCTGATGATTCCACCACACGCTCGGCAAAAGAGCTGTCGTGCGTGTCGGTATGCGGTGGGCTAATGGTATCCTGGACAGCATGGAGAGACGGAGCAAAGAGGCAGACAAAAACTATGGCGATGGCAAAGGACCATTGGCTACGCGTACGCGAGTCCCCGAATGCCCCTGCGTTCACTCCTCGCCGTTCCCTTCGTCTTCTTCCCTGTTAACCGTAGTAATGTCGGCAATGGCATCACCTTCTTCAAGCCTAATGAGTCTTACGCCCTGTGTGTTTCGTCCCGACAGGCGGATGTCCTTGACAGGTTGTCTAATCAAAATGCCGTTTTCGGTAATTACAACCAGATCCTCAACATCTTTAACTTCGAGTATGGCACAGATCTTTCCAGTCTTTTCAGTGATGTTCATTGCGATGACGCCTTTTGCGCCTCGGCGTGTTTTTCTGAAATCCTGTACCACAGTTCGTTTGCCGTACCCGCGCTCTCCTACCACAATTACCTGAGCATCTGCAAACCTTACTGCTGTAAGCGAAATAACACTGTGTCCTTCATCCAGCGATATGCCTCGCACGCCTGCAGCCGTGCGTCCCATAGACCGTACATCAGTTTCGTGAAACCTCACAGCGAGTCCGGCCGATGAGCCGATTAATATTTCCATTGTACCATCGGTGAGCCGTGCGTCAATCAGCCTGTCGTCTGTATCGAGGTTGATGGCAATGATACCGTTAGCTCGAACGTTGGCGAAATCCGATAGAGTGCTCTTCTTAACAGTGCCCGATTTCGTGACCATAAAGATAAAAGCATCTTCCTTTTCAAAATCCGTAACGGGGAGATAGGCCGTGACCTTTTCGTCTGAATGCTTTTGGATAACGTTTGCCAGTGAACGACCCTTTGCATTTCTGGATCCTTCGGGAATATCGTAAACTTTGATACGATATACTCTGCCCCGATCGGTAAAGAACAGGAGGTAGTGATGCGTCGACGTCCGAAACACGTGTTCCACATAATCATCATCGTAGGTACCGGCGCCCGAAACGCCCCTTCCGCCCTTATTCTGCCGTCTGTATGTTGTTACCGGCGTACGCTTGATATATCCGTTATGAGAAATCGTGATAATCACTTCTTCGTCGGCTATCATGTCTTCAAGCGTAAAGCTCTTAGCATCATGGATAACCAGTGTGCGCCGTTCATCGCCATATTTAGCGGAGAGTTCCCGCAGTTCCTCTTTGATCACCAATAGTTGCATTTCAGTCGAAGACAGAAGATTCCTCAGGCGCTCTATTGTTTCTATTACCTCTCTGTATTCAGCCTGAACTTTCTCGCGTTCCAAACCCGTCAAACGATGCAATCGCATATCGAGGATGGCCTTGGCTTGCACTTCCGACAGTCCAAATTTCTTTTGGAGCCTATCGGACGCCATGGGCACATCGTTCGATTCTTTAATTGTTTTGATAACTTCATCAATATTATCAAGAGCAATGATGAAGCCTTCCAACAAGTGTGCGCGCTTCTCGGCGGCATCCAGGTCGAACTGAGTTCTCCGAACAACCACTTCGTTGCGGTGTTTCACGAACTCTTCAATCATCTCCTTCAGCGTTAGTACTCGCGGACGCCCATTTACCAGGGCAAGCATGATTACGCCAAAGGTTACCTGCATCTGTGTGTGCTTGTACAGGTTGTTAAGCACAACCATGGGCACGCCATCGCGTTTCAGTTCAATCACAACGCGCAGTCCGTCTCGATCACTTTCATCTCTGATGTCGCTGATGTCGTCGATCGCTTTTGACTTAACCAGGTCGGCGATTTTTTCAATCAACCCAGCCTTGCTTACCTGATAGGGCAGCTCGGTGATGATGATGCTTTCTTTCCCCTGCTTGTTGGCTTCAATTGCAGCCTTGGCACGAACGAGAATCTTGCCCCTTCCCGATGTGTACGCCAGCCGAACTCCTTCGTACCCGTAGATGATGCCGCCCGTTGGAAAGTCTGGAGCCGAAACATGACCCATCAGCTCCTCTGTTGTAATCGTCGGATCATCGATTACAGCCGTAATGCCGTTAACGATTTCGCGGAGATTGTGGGGTGGGATGTTCGTGGCCATGCCAACGGCAATACCGTTGGCGCCGTTGAGTAACAGTGTTGGGAGAACTGTTGGGAGGACAGACGGTTCTTGAAGAGAATCGTCGAAATTCGAACGAAAGTTAACCGTGTTCTTGTCGATGTCGCGCATCACTTCCATAGCGTGCGCGTGCATGCGTGCCTCGGTATAACGCATCGCCGCAGGCGAGTCACCGTCGACGGATCCGAAGTTGCCCTGCCCGTCTACCAGCATATAACGCATCGACCACGGCTGCGCAAGGCGTACCATTGAATCATACACTGCACTGTCGCCATGTGGGTGATATTTACCCAGCACCTCCCCAACGATACGAGCGCTTTTCTTATACGCTCTATTGGGAGTCATACCCAGCTCGTACATCGCATACAGGATGCGCCTGTGAACTGGCTTCATCCCATCCCGCACGTCTGGAAGAGCGCGCGAGACAATAACGGACATGGAATAATCGAGGTAGGAGTCCCGCATTTCGTCCTCCATGAGGACGGGCAGGATACGTTCATTTGTCAGTGCCATATATCCTGCGAAAATACGCAAGAACGCCCTGTGTTTCTGGCCTCTTTAACGTAGGATCATCAGGTTGCCCGATACTTTTGAAAGGGGCGCACCAGTCGCATCGTCCATTCGCAAATGATACACATACATGCCCGTGGGCATGGACTGGCCGTCGTCACCAAGTCCATCCCATTCGACTACAGAGGTACCCACAGACAGCGTAGTATTCAACGACCTTACCCTCCTGCCGTTGAGATCGAAGATTTCAATGGTGCCGCTGGTTTCAGATCTATCTGTTTTGAGTACAACGAAAAAGCGAATGGGACCCGATGTTGGAGTAGGAGATGCAGACACAGACTCAACTTCGTTGTTGTCAGTGGTCCACAACTGTGTTTCGAATTCTTGTTCATTTCCCGTTGCGTCGCTTGACCGGACGATAACGTTGTTCTGCCCCATTTCGAGTGGATATCTGAACTGAAGCGCTGCCCTAACGTTGCTACCCGGATATGCTTCCGCTGTTGATTGCGATGTTAACCATTTGTAATCTGTCGTATTCGACGTTCTGATTCTATCTCCATTTATAAATACTACTAGTCTGTTTGAATCGTTAATCGGAAGCTGTGAATTGTCCTTTAGCAGTATCTCTATGAACGCATTCCGCAGAACATAAGCTCCCTGAGTAACATCCTTGCCGTCGGCCTGCACTGCAATTGTTGGCGGTGTATTGTCTTCTTTTACAGTAAGTATAATTGCTCTTCTATCGTTGTATGTATAGAACTGATACTGTTCGCGGTTTTCGTCGAAGACGACGGAAACATTCGATTGCGAACCTGCCGCTATTGTTGGAATAGCAACAACAACGCCAAGGGAATCGTCGGCTGAAATTGGTCCAATCGTTGTATTTCCGCGATATGCTATTGCACCAGCCGACGTTCCATCGACGGTAACCGTCATTTGAGAAGGTGGCGTCGAATTCCGTATGTCTGCATTCCGAACCAACACTCGCAGATACGCTGTGTCGCCCCTTAACACTTCGGGCTGTGTGAGTGTGATGTTGTCTTGCTCGAGAATCCATTCATGAGCTGGTGTAAACGAAACATATGCGGCACTCACTCTGGCCGAAGCGGTGTCGCCGCCAACATGATTGAGTTTCCACAGAATCCGTATCATCTGCGGAGACTGCTGCGATGTATCAGGCCGCCATACAATTGAACTGTCTGAAAAATCCTTAAAGGCTCTTTCCGAGCCGTCTAGCATTTTCCCGACAATCGAAGACTGCACACCGCTCTGCGATTGCTCCAACCAAACGCTGTCCCACGAACTGCCTGCAAAAATCCAGTCGGTAGAAACCTTACCCGACCGGGCATAAAATGGCAAAGAAGTAATGAGTGTAACAATGGAATCTGGTGCTGCCTTCCATAATTCTGCGGCTTCACCGGGACGCATACCACGCTGCCCAACCATTGCCCACGAAGAGGCTGAGTCGAGCGAATCTGCAAACCTCGATCCATACAACCCAAGAATTTCTTTGAGCGAGTCGAGATTATCATCTTTTTTAAAACCTGAGAACGACTCCTTACTCGCTGCAAAGGCCACGCGGTCAGCAGTAGTCACAGAGTCGCGCAAGAATCGAATGAGGTCGGACGTTGTACCGTTATACCCAACTTCGGGCGGGTATGGATCGAAGTACGTATCGTACCATCGGAACGCATACGGAACAGTGTCGATTTCATTCATCACCATCAGATTGATACCCCGAAGAAATGGATTCTTGAGGTAAACCTTGTCATCTACACGAAATTCAAGAACTGGTTGGACATCAACATTTGGCGTGGATAAGCCACTCGAGCGGACGTAGATGGTATGCTGACGTGCGGAAAGCCGGTATACATTGTTTACAGAATCTAACTGCAAAGAATCCGGTGTATCGGCATTCATCAGATTTGCATATACTCTTGCTGTATATGCCGGTTTTGCATCGGTGATCGTTATTGGAATCCACATAACAGCGGACGACTGTTGCGTTTCCTCAAACGTCAACCATGCAGCAATCCACGCCGGTCCCAGGGGAAGGTCTCTGGCAACAGTTGTTTTCCAATCAACGATGCTTCGGTCGCGTGTGATTTCCGATGGCATCGATGGCAGCAGGATGTTTTCCGGCTTCAGCGACTGTTCGTCGCATACTGCAAACTGAACAGTATTTGCCTTATCAGTTGGATCCAGCACGCGAACGAACCAATTGCTTCGGGTAACTGCTCCATGGCTCACTGGGTCCAATGGTAGAAGCGCCTGGGGGAGTACAGTAAACGAAGTTATGACTTTATTGTCCAACGTATCGCCATCCAAGACATACTCTGCATCTGCATTGATTTCAATGGTGTGTGTTCCGGGTTTCCCAAAAATGGGAACCGGAAATACAATCCTCGATCCAACACAAATGCCACTGACGATCTGCTGAGTGGTAGTGTCGAAATTTGTGTATGTATGCTTTAACGAAACAACAAAGGGAGCTTCGGTACCAATGCCGCTGTTGTTAAGCATAACGTTAACGTATCCCAGAGAATCTGCATCGGTGAGTTCCGTCGAGCCATTCTTATTTGTTACGGTAACATCTTCCTGCCGCAGAAAAACATTGACCAATGTATCTATTCGTATTCTCAAAAGCGGGTCGCCCAGAAGGCAATTCTGCTGCAGTGCGTTGAGGCCATCCTGATCGCCACGATAGGCAAATTCAACTTTTGACGCGTAGTACAAATCACCAAGGAAGCGGAACATCGTGGACACACTTGTGTCGCGCAGATTTTCGTGAATCTTGTACAACAGGAACGTCAGTGTTGCAACTCTTCCCCATCCTGTTCCGCCAACAGCAGCAACAAATCCCTTATTGGGTTCAGTAACGTACTGACCGTTCTTGCTGAGTTTGCTTGGGTTGGAATAGGCTCCGGTCTGGCACGAATATGTTGCAAGAACACCGTACCTGCCGGGATTAGCCAGCTCATTTGGTTCCCAACCAGTTATATCGAAAATCTCCAAGGCGCCATGACCGAAATAGTTCATCCATTGTAAACCCTTATTGATTTCCTGCCTCAGGTAAAAACCCGCATTGGGAGGCGCTTCATATTTGCATAAGGTCACAGTATCCAAACACAATGGAGGATCGGTAAATGTTATCCCTGTTTCAAAAGGATCTTTGAGCATGTATTTGTATGTATCACACAACCCTTCACCCTCCGATCCTCCTCCGACAAACATCCACCGGCGCATCCATGGTTGGAACACAGTTGTATCGTGACTAATAATTTTATCCACGACGGCTACGCCGTGTTCCTTTAGTAGTGCGGGAATACGGCCGACAATTACTTCTGGGACTCCATAGTCTTTGGGATCGTCAAGCATGCTGAAATAATAATCGGAAGAGGGCCTACCGTAGGTTGGGATTTGGTCTGGCAATCGTGCGTTCACGTTCCCGCCCTTAACAGCAAGGCGCGGATCCCACGATGCACTGCCGAACAAAATCACATACTTCGGTTTAGGCGCCGCTGCTGTGCTGTAAGCATGCCATAAGTACTGCCTCAGTCCCTCGGGGCTTCTGAAACCATAACCAAATTCATCAATAACGTCATCGATATCAACAACACGGACATTAACTCCATTCGTTTTACGGCGATGCTGGGCAAGGCGCTCAGCCTGCTCGCGATGGGTCTTGTACGTGATAATAAACATATCTGTTTGGCTGGTAACTGCACCGAGATTATTCAAGTTTGCCTGCTCAACACGAGCATGCTCGAGCCCAGTGCCATCGGCAAGGAAGAGAAGACCTGACTCCGAAGCCGGAAGATCTGCACGAAGTTCTTTGAAAGGGGCAGGCGAATAGCGCGCTCGAAGCGTTGTGCCAAACGGTTTAATTCCGTTTGAACTGCCAAATGCTGAAGTACTCGAGACTATACCTGCCACTACCCAATTTGACTCAGTGGGAACAGTGAGTTTCTTTGATGCCATGGAACTCTGCAGATTGCCGGTAACCGCACCGCCCGCATTCATCACAACACAAGCTGTGTTGGCGGGCAGTTCTGCAATCTTACCTGCAAGATCGTCGGCATTAGTAAACATTGTTACTACAGGGATATTGTCGGTACTACCCTTGACAGCCAGCAGAAAATTCTGAAGGCTATCAACCTCGACTACCGAATTATCTATCGTTGCTGTAGCGCGCCACAGTCCCTGGGTAAGCGCGTCTGTACTCCAGGCTCTGTCTCGTGGCGATAAACCCGCACGTATTACTCTGCCAGCGTCGGATGTGTAAAGGGGCGCCCACGTTTTATTTGTTGTGTCAATCAGATATCCGGGGGATGATGCGTTAGATACTGTCAACGAATAGGGTGCATCCATTTTTCCTACGCGTGCATTCAGGCGTCCGCTGTCCAGCACCGGCAATACGTCGCCTTGAATTTCGAATGCATCGAGCAAAACGTCGGAAATATATCCGAGCTTCAGCCGAACAGAATCGATACCAGTAGAATACAGCGCAAACGACTGCTGTCCGCTTACAACGTCGGCTGTCGAAGCATCAATAGTTATTCTACGTTTGTCGAACCCATCAGACGCGAGAAATTTCTGCTGATACCCGTTTACGATGAAATCAGCTCTGGTATCGGGATTCGCAGATTGAACGTCGGTAGAGGTAGCGTACAGAACTGAGAATGAAACATTGCCACCTGGCGCAGGCGTTAACAGGTACCGATTAATTCCTTTCTGATATGCATTTGCATTCAGCCGCTCCCAGTAAAAACCTTCAAGCCACACAAGGTCGGTATTGAATTCACCATAATCCTCTTGGTACGCACTGCCAAGGTGATAATAGCCGGTATCGAGCTCAACGTGTTCTTCAATGGACAGCCTATCGACGACTGCCGAAGGATTGGTGCTCCCTATACGGTTAAGGCGCAAGCGTTCTCCGACGGTACGCGTGGTAAGAAAAAAAACCGACACGGAGTCAGTCATCGAATAAAAAAATGTTGAATCTCCTACTGGCCTTCGGCCCTGAAAGAGAATTGTATCGGATATTGTAAATGTATTGCTATTATCTGAATCTATGATTGCGATATACTGTTCAGCCCCCTTCCAAATCAATGCAAGATTGCTGATGTTCACTCCTCTGAAGCGCTGATTCAGTGGCAGAATATCTTCGGCTGCGATGAATGCCACGCCATCACGCTTTGTCCTGACTCGCGCATAAGGTGTTTCCGGATCGTACCATTGTCCGCCGGCTACTACCGGCACAGGTTGTACAGAAGGAACACCCCACGATACTGATACAGAAATCGAATCCGCGGTGAAGCGCATTCCGTTGTAAACCCTTGTTGGATTGACGTCTACAAGCGCCACAGGAGCACGCGCCCTGGTACCGAAGGGGCGCACAGTTGCAGAGACTTCGTAATCAACTGTATCAAAGTATTCTGCACGCGGCAGCCACGTGTGGACGGTTAGAGTGCACTTCAAATCAACAAACGTGGGAACATCAATTTGCCTGTACAAATGTTCGCCCGGCCTGTATGTATGCTGCTTGTTATTAAACGTGAGCATGGTGCTCCCCCCACTCTGGGCACGAATCATCCCTACCGAAAACATCGGGAGAAGAATCAGCGAAAGGAAACGTGTAGCAGAACTCATGTAACGAATAACGCCGTGATACGGGACTGTACCACGGCGTTATGACAGGTTTCGTGTTTTGAAGTTACTTATGAACGTTCGGGAAATGCCTGACGCATAGCGATGATAATCTTTTCGGCAACCTTGTCTGAAACAACGCGTTTCACGTTTTCATCGCTGGCAAGGGCTTCAGCAATTGCCATCTCAACCTTGCGCTTAATCAGATCCGATGTTTCACCAACAAGTGCGTCAGCCATTGAGTGAATGTCTACACTGACATCTTTCATTGTCTCAAGCTGGCTGTGATTTGCATCTTCCATCTTCTTCATCATCTTGTCCATTCGCTCCTCTTCTTCGGTATAGATCAGTGTAAATGCGAGCAGAGCAAGCATCGTTCCTTCCAAAGAAATCGAAGCAAGAATTAATGAAGGTTTCGTTGGAGGAATGAATTTCAAACCGCGCACACCAATAACAACAATGAGGATGGCGGCGCCAGCGTATGCAAAACCAGTAACGTTGTTGGAATACTTTTCTGTGAAGTGATGCGACATGTACAATCGCAATCCCTTCATAAAATGAATGCGGTTTCTCGACCACGCGATGCCGTTCTTTGTGTCGACGATTTCCTTAACAACAAAGTCAGAGAAAAATTCCTTAATACGAAGCAAAAGAACTTCAGAGCGGAAGTCAACAAGATCAACTTCTGGTGTAAAGACTTCTTCGAAGCGCAGCGGTCTGCGTCCGTGTGTCGAGGCCAGGTCTTCATCGTCCGTCGACGTCCTTTCCCACACAAACTTGAACGAACTTCGAACCTGGTGTGGTTCGAGCGCGCTCAAATCGGTGTCCGGCATTACCAGCAAGTCAACAACTTCATCTGCAAAGCCCGTCTGCAAACGGATCTTCGATTTCGTATGACCAATTTCACGTTCCACCTTCGATGCCATGTAGCCAATGCCTACGGGAAGGAAAAACGTGACGAAGATTGCAGTTGTGAATCCGAAGGCAAGAGAAAGGACGGTAAAACCAATGATCGGTTCAAGGATGATGGCTGACTCGCCTAGTCCGCCTTCACCATTAGCTTTTACTACCCACTCTCCTGTACCCTTAGTATATCCATCCATCCGTTCGGAACGGCTTTCCGACGTAAAGTCGAAAATGTAATCGGTTTTGATATACGGTTTAAGCTTTGCTCCTGCTGGCAACGATCCTTTAAAATTGTCCGTTTTAACGGCATGAAGCTTCGGCACAATCGCCACGAAGTTCTCCCGCAGGCGCTCGTCGTGCGGCTTGAATAAAGCCAACACAGCTCCCTGCACTGCTGCCGGAATTATGAACTGAAAACCAACGTACGAAAACACGACCACAAACGCTAAAAACAGCAAATAGTGCTGCATTCCATTTTTAGACATCTTTTCTTGCGGGCCTGCTGCCATTGTGACTCCTATCCCCGTGTGGATGATCTTATGCTACCATTAAAGCACCTTCGTGCCAAGTCGTACAATATAACGACTTGAATCAAAAAGGAAACAGTCAATCTTCGGTGTTGAGACAACCAACCTTCCAGACAGGTTCCAGCCGATATGCCGTTACAGGGTAGTGCATAAACCTTCCCCGGCAGCATATGCCTCCCGGCATGTTCCCCGGCAGCATATGCCTCCCGGCATGTTCCCCGGCAGCATATGCCTCCCGGCATCCCTCCTCTGTAAATTTGTTGTCCCCATCCACCTCAATCAAGTCACATGATGTTCAACAATATGACAGAACAATCCTACAAGTCACGATTTGCAGTAGGACCCAACGATGTGCTCTCAGAGCTTCGGAAGCACATGCTTATTGACGGGTTCGACTATGTGCTGGATTTGAAACGGTCTCATGGCTCGTGGTTTGTGGATGCACGCACAGGAAAGGAGTATCTCGACTTTTTTTCTTGCATTGCATCGATGCCAATAGGTATTAACCATCCCAAAATGGCAGACCCGGATTTTGTAGAGCACATTGGTCAGCTTGCACTTAACAAGCCGTCAAATTCTGACATCTACAGCGAAGCGCAGGCAACGTTTGTTAAAACGTTGTTTGAGCTTGCCGTTCCATCGTACTTCAAGTATGGTTTTTTCATTGAAGGGGGCACTCTGGCTGTGGAGAATGCTCTGAAGGTTGCAATGGATTGGAAGATCCGCAAAGGCGCTGCGGCAGTGAGTGAAGGTGGGACAAGGGGAACGAAGATCCTACATTTTGAGCGGGCATTTCATGGAAGAAGCGGATACTCGATGTCACTTACGAACACCGATCCTGCCAAGACAGCCCTGTGGCCAAAGTTTCCGTGGCCGCGTGTATCGCCCCCTGTCATGAAATTTCCTCAGACCCACGATGCAATCGAAGATGTTGTAAATGCCGAAAGGGCAAGCATCGAACAAATTAAACAAGCGTTTAGGGCTAATCCGGACGAAATAGCTGCCATCATCATCGAGCCCATTCAAGGAGAAGGTGGCGATAACCATTTTCGGCCTGAGTTCTTTCAAGCCCTCAGATCTCTCTGCAACGAGAATGAAGCGCTATTGATCTTTGACGAGATTCAAACCGGAGTTGGCCTCACAGGCTCGTGGTGGATGCACGAAGCAGTTGGAGTTCAGCCCGACATTATGTGCTTCGGAAAAAAAATGCAGGTGTGCGGAATACTCGTCACTGATAGAATCGACGACGTACCCGAGAACGTTTTTCACACTTCGAGCCGCATCAATTCTACATGGGGCGGATCACTCGTCGATATGGTACGGGCAACGCGGTACCTGGAAATCATCAGCGAAGAAGACCTTGTAAGCAATGCCGCGCGAGTGGGGCACTACCTGCTGGAACAGCTTGTTGAGCTTGGCAACGAGTTCCCCACCTACGTTGGTAATGCCCGTGGAAGGGGGCTGATGTGCGCATTCGATATGCCATCCCCCGACGCACGTAAGGTGTTTCTTACCGATGTTTACAATAATGGATTGCTTATGGTTGGATCTGGTACGCAGTCCATCCGTTTTCGTCCCGCGCTGAACATGACGGAGGAACTTATTGATGCCGGAATCGATATTATTCGCCTTACACTAGCGTCGATGCCTCGCTGACAACGAGATCGACAACTTCGCTTAACGTTTTCGGGATTCTGGCGCCTGCTGCATAAACATGACCTCCCCCACCATACTTGGCTGCGAGGTCTCGCACATAAACATCACCCTTGGAGCGAAACGAACATTTAATTGTCCCCTGTACTTCTATAAGCAGAACGCCCATCTGTACTCCCAATACCGATAACGTGTGATGAACAAAGCCTTCGGTGTCTTCCAACGTGCATTGGTGTTTAATCAAATCATCGTTGGTCAACGTCATCACGCATAACTTACCGTTGTGGTACAGTTGCATGCTGGCAAGCGCCTGGCCAAGCATGCGCGTCCTGTTGATGCTCTCAACGTTGAAAATCATTTCATAACATTTTACTGGATCGGCGCCGGATTCAATGAGATCGGCAGCAAGTCTCATCACACTTGCATCGGTGCGTGGAAAGCGAAAGGAGCCAGTATCCGTCATTAACCCCACATACAAGCATGTTGCAATTGCCGACTGGTTATCGCTGCCTGCAAAGTCAAGTAGGTCTGCAAGCATGTAAGTAGTACTCGGTGCAGATTCGTCATTAATTTGGACATGTGCAAATGTTTCCGGATGCATGTGATGGTCAATGTTTACTATCGTTGCACCCGATTCCTGAATGGACGCCCCAAGGCTTTCAAGTCTGTTCAGTGAATTTAAATCCAGGACCACGATTACGGCGGAATTTGCCACAACCCTTTTTTCGTCGTCCGTGTTGTTCCACACAGCGATGTGTTCGCTCCCTGGCAGCCATTGCAGGTTCCTTGGACATGGCGAGGGAAGGAAGATGCTGACGGTAGAGCCCCTGGCGATTAAAAAATGATACACGGCCAGCACACTTCCGATAGCATCGCCATCTGGATTTACATGACTGGTGACAACGTATGGTCCATCACTCTCAAATAGATTTGCTTTCATTCTCGTTTCATCGTTGGCAATTGTTAAATTATTAAATGGCAAAGGGAACACTCTCGTGGCGAAAGTTAGGGGTTATAACCGGACTGTTTGTTCTCCTATTCTTTTGTATTGGAATTATCGCTGATCAGTTTGTACTGCCGATGATCGTCGGCGCCGGTGATGTGGTGCGTGTTCCCAGTGTTGTTGATAAAAACATTGACGAAGCGCTGTCCACTATTGCTTCCGCAGGGCTGGCTACAACAGATTCAAAAGAACAATACTCAGATTCCGTTCCCAAGGGACACGTTATATCGCAAATGCCGTACGCATTTGCGTCTGTGAAAAAGGGTCGGCGTGTTTATCTAACGGTCAGCCGCGGGATACAAACATTGCTCATGCCTTCGCTCATCGGCAAAACGATTCGCGACGCGCGTCTCACGCTGATGAGAGAGGGGCTTCAGCTTGGCGACATCTCCTATGAATACAACGACTCAATACCCCGCGACAGAATAATTATTCAGGGAGTTCCGAGCGGATCCCACATTGCGGCAGGGACAACTACCAGTGTTGTTATCAGCCGTGGTTCCGGCACAACAATGATGCCCGATGTGTTGGGTATGACGCTCGTCGAAGCACAGGTACTCCTCACAGACCGCGGTCTGACGATCGGCAGCATCAAATACACATCGTCCGGAACGTTTGAATCCAGCACCGTCATTGGTCAGGATCCACCAGCAGACACTCCAACGAACCCCGCAGCGAGTGTCTCTCTTGTAGTTGTTAAATAAGCATACCATTCGGCATCACAGATTCAACTGCAGCCACACCCATCCTTCGATTTCCATAACGGAATATGTCGGCAGCCCTCTGCCCCCTTCCGCGTGCATGACTGAATCTATGTGCTCCCGAATTTTTTTCCCGGTACGAATATCAAAAATCCAGCAATGAACGGGACAGGTAATCTCGCCTTTTTCTACGTATCCAGAGCTGATCATGGGGCGCTTCTCATGCGGACAAATATTACTGACGGCATAGACAATGTTTTCGAGACGGAAAAGTGCGATGTCGTACTCAATATCAATGTCTACACGATGACCCCAATGCTCCTTAACATCGGTGCTGCGACAGACACGCACCCACTCTGCACCGTCAATAATTTTAGTATCTCTGGTTAACACGCTAGTCCACCATCAATTGCATTTCTTCGAGCACAGGACCTTTCGGCCCCTGAATAATTCTTGCTCCGATACGCAGTGCATCGTGTTCAAAAATTACGATCCATCGCTCTTCAATGATCCTGGGAAGTACTATTTTTTTTTCTGCAATTGTTGTTAGTGGGAAATTGTCGTACCCCATTCCATAAGGAATGGCAATATGAGCTCCGGTTGGCATGAGGTCTGCCGGATAGAAAACAGTCGCCGATGCGTCCGACACGGTTACCATCTGCAGCGCCTGCGTATGGCCATGGGCTAGGTCGACTCTAATGCCGGGAAACACCTCGCCTGGTCCATCGAGGAATTCCAGCACTCCATGTTCGATAAGGGGCATGTAATTCTCGGGCATAAACGATGCCTTGTCTTTCTCTGTAGGCTTCAGTGCCCACTCATAGTGTTTGCGCTGAACGTAGTACCGCGCATTGACGAACGTCGGTACAAACGTTTCGAGCGACTGCGATCCCCCATTGTCCAGTTTTTTCGTTGCGCCTCCGCAATGATCAAAGTGCAGGTGAGTGAGAATCACGTCGGTTACGTCGGCGGCATTAACGCCGATATCGTTAAGAGATTTTTCGAGACTGTACTGAGTGAAATCCAGACCATAAATATCTTTAAGTTTATCCGGCATTTCGGGACTATTGCCCGTGTCGACCAGAATCACCTTGTCTGCCCATCTGACGAGCATCGCTTTTGCCGCCATGGGAATCCGATTCCGGCTGTCGGCCGGGGCGTATGCCCTTTCCCACAGCACCTTGGGCACTACGCCAAACATAGCCCCGCCATCAAGACCGAACCTACCGGTTTCAATGATGTCGATTTGAAATTTGCCAACCTTCACGCGAACCTCCTAGTCGTCGAACACAAACACAGGTTCATGATAGTACCGCACTTTTTTCTGCATAATCTTGGCAGTCAGCCATTCCTGGAGCCACAAGTTTTTTTCAGCCAGGGACTGTTCCGACATAATCCGTTCGAGCGCAAGGTTTACATTCAGTGCGCGTCCCGGAATCAGGTGGCGCGTAATTCCGGCAGGCAGAACACCGCCAGTAGTTGCAATAGTTACTATCTCTTCAGGGGTAAACGAAGGGAACATCACTACGGACGGACATTTCTCCGCTTGCTGCACAGTTTCAACAAGATCGTCGTGCACGATACGGAATACTTCGCCTGTTCCGCCATACACACTCACCAATGAACGCAACCGCTCGCTGATGGACTGTAAGGGAGCAATACCTCCGTTTCCCTGCCCCTTAACACGATGGTCGTCTACGAGTATCGTGCTACCGTCATCATTAAGGATCGCAGCCGCTGCCGTTCTGTTGTCCAGCGCTTTGCGTGCATCTTCGATGCCAACGCTATGAGCAATGTCGGTGTGGGCGCGAACATAGTCCATCACTTCGCGGGCTGCATGATCTGGCAGAATGTGGTACCATGCCTGTAGTCTGACCTCGGAATCGTCGTACGGAACTACCTGCACCAGTATGTCTGTTGCGCCCATTTCCTTAAGCACAGTTGTCCGCGTGGCGCCATCCAGCACAACAAACACATCTCCGGCTTCCGCCGTAATAGGCGGGTTTCTGAGCACACCATCGGCCTCTACTGCAACCCGCAGCCGTTTCACCCGCTGCGGATCTGTTTGCTCATGCAGCAATACCTTGTCTGCCCGAACAAATTTTAATCTCAGCTCTTTTGTCTTCTCTATTGCCATCCCGCAATCTAATAGTACAGGCTTTCTTGTAAACGTCTCCTCCATTCCACTTCACTTCCTGTCCTGCTCTCTTTCTTATCTTTGCCGTTTCATTCTCCACTCTGCCAACTACGTACCCATGGGTGCCATTTCAAAAATCCGTCAACTTTCTCCCTATGCGCTGGCTACTATCGCAGTCTTGTTTATTGCCTTTATGGTTATGCAAGATTGTGCCGGGAATGCAGCATTTCAAGGCCCGAAGTCCGCTAATAAAATTAGCGTTGCCGAAATCAACGGCGAGTCTATTTCTCTTGCCGAATATGATAAGCGCGTAGCCAACGTTCTGGAAGGGCAGAGAAACGCCAATCCGGGACAGGACATCGACGATGAGCAGATCCGGCAGCAAGTGTTCGATGAAATGATCAACGAAGTTCTTCGGCGGCAGGAAGCACGGAAACTAGGTTTGCAGGTCACAAAGCAGGAACTTATTGATGTGATTGCATACAACCCGCCTGCCGACTTGCAGAAATACATGCAGGACAGTACCGGACGGTTCGATAAAAGGCGGTGGCAGGAGCTTGTTACGAATCCTAATTCGATTGCCGAACAGATGCAATCCAGAGGTGCTTCGCAGGAGGAGATTGATAAGCAAATGCAGATGGTAAACGAATTTCTAATACAGATTGAAGATCAAACCAGGCTCCAGAAACTCGAAGAAGCGTTGAAATCTGCCGTTGAAGCTACGGCAACTATTGTGTCGCCAACGGTGGCTGAACGCGATTATATCACTAACAGTTCAACGGCAGACATTCGATTTGTTGCTATACCGGCAGATCGTATTAAGGATGACGAGGTAAAACCAACCGATGATGAGTTGCAGGCCTATTACGAAAAGAATAAACTCTACAAAGAGCAGAAAAAGTCACGCCGGCTTAAGTACGTCACCTTCCCACAGGTGCCAAGCACTAAGGACTCCTCTATGGCGCAAAAACGATCGATGAGCCTACAGGAAGCCTTTTCTGCCCTTGCCACCATTGAGCAGCGCGATTCTGCTTTCACCGTTGCTATGGATGCATACAACGGTACGACGAACGACTTTAAGGCCATCAACGACATAGATGCAACAATGTCCTTTGCACTGATGAGCCTGAAGCCGCACGATGTTTTTGGCCCCCTTAACGTTGCCGACGGTATAAAGTATGTACGACTCGACAGTTTGCGCGAAGGGCAAAATGTTGTGGCACGTGCTTCGCACATTTTAATACCATTCGACCAATCAAAGCCTGCCGCTAAGAAGACGGCCGATTCCCTTCTGCGCCTTGCAAAGAGCGGACAGGATTTTTCGCTGCTGGCCAGATTGCATTCCAAGGATCCTGGATCGGCACAGCAAGGCGGCGACCTTGGATTTTTTAGTAAGGGACGCATGGTAAAGGAATTTGAAGAAGCCGCCTTCAATAATCCGGTGGGTTCTATTGTAGGTCCGGTGGAAACACAATTTGGTTATCACATTATTAAGGTTACGGACAAGCAGAGCACCGAAATCAAGTTTTCTGAAATCAACATCAAACCAGTGATGTCGTCTGCAACAAAACAGCAGATCATTGCCAAAGCCGCACAGATGCAGAAGCGCATCGAGGACGGCGCCCCCATTGATACGCTTGCAAAGGAGCAGCATCTTAAAGCTCTCGAAAGCCCGTTTATAACTTCTCAAAGCCCATTTCTCGGATCCGCAGAGCTTACTGCATGGGCTTTTGAGGCAGATAAGGGCTCTGTGATTCGCAAAGACGTTAAGTATTACGGCCTTGTCCTTGCTCAAATCACTGATGTGCGCGAGGCGGGAATTAAACCTTTCGAAGATGTGAAAGAAGAAATTGAAACGAATGTGAAGCGGATTAAGAAACTAGAAAAGGTTAAGAAACTTGCTGAACAGGTTGCCTCTGCATGTAAACGCACAGGAAATATCCAAGCCTACCGTGAGGTTGACTCCACACTTGAGCTGCATGTGCAGACAGGCCTGCGTAATAACGGGCAGTTGCAGCGCTTTGGCAACGAGTTTGCCGCTACTAATGCAGCGTTCACTCAGCCCCTTAAAACAGTGAGTGATCTTATCAAGGGCAACCGTGCATGGTTTGTGCTCACAGTCGATGCACGAATCGACGCTGATTTGAAGGCATATAAGACGCAGGCAACTCAGCAGACGCAAGCATTGGCATCACAGGCAAAAGGTCAGGCTTACTTTGCCTGGTTCCAAAAAGTAAAGGAGAATGCCGAAATCGTCGACAAGCGTTTCAGCCGTAAGTAAATATTGTTAGCGAGCGGCTTAGCGTCGGAATTCCGCAATGCTCTCTGTATAATGACTCTCGACGACGCATATTCACATTGTTTGTCGATCGCCCGATCGCACTACGAGAATTTTCCCGTTGCCTCCTTCCTCCTGCCGCGTGAGTTGCGCAAGCACGTCGCAGCCGTCTATGCTATTGCCCGCATGGGCGATGATATCGCCGATGAGCATGGGGATAAAAACGTGGATGAGCGGATGGCCGCACTGGACTTCCTTGATTCAATCGTCGACGGCACCGATCCGCGTGATGAACCAGTATTCGTTGCCGTGCAGCATACGATTAAAACGTGCAGGCTTAGTCCTTCCCTATTTCATCGGCTGTTTGAAGCCTTCCGCCGCGATGCTGCAGGAGGAAAAAATGTAGCCTATGGTACGTGGGATGCAGTCCTGGAGTACTGTCGTTATTCTGCCAACCCTGTAGGTGAAATTATTCTGTCGCTTTCAGGTAGCGCAACACCGCAGGCAATCGACTACAGCAACGATGTTTGCACAGCGTTGCAAATCACAAATTTTCTGCAGGATAGAGAAGTCGATATGTCAAGGGGCAGGAATTACGTGCCCCTTACCGTTGAGGAAACGATTTATCGGACACGGTTGTTGTTCAAACGCGGACGCCAAGTTGTCCGCTGCGTTCCTTCACTCAGATTGAAGATGGAGCTGAAGGCCATCATCGCGGGTGGAGAGACAATGCTGGACAAGATTGAACACCAAAGCCAGCGATTGTCCGGAAACAGACGGGTAACACTGACGTCAAGGGATTTCCCTTCACTCCTGTTAAGGCTCCTGAACCCTTTGTAATTATTGTTATTTACGATTTCGGTTGTTTGAGTAATTACCTAACCGGCGGGTGCAATTCTTCCGCCTTGTCCGGATTCACTATTTTCGGGCGTGTCTCACGTATACGTCAGCTCCGACGATGAAATCCTGGCACTCTCAACATTGAAGGGTTCCACGAGTTTTCACTACTCATTTTCATTTCTCCCGCGGGAGGAACGAAGAGCAATCAGGACTATGTATGCGTTTGCACGGCGCATCGATGACATTGTAGACAACTCCCCTTCGCGGAATCCGGTTGAGATTGCTCGTAAGCGCGTACGACTGGATTGGTGGCGGAACGAAATTGAATTGTTGTATCTGAGTAACAATGCCAACGCTGATATGGAAGGGGATGGAAGAAACCGACTCTCGTCTGTTATTCATCAGTTCAGTATTCCAAAGCAGTACCTGCTAACGCTGATAGACGGCTGCGAACGCGACCTTACATACACGCGCTACGAAACGTTTTCAGAGCTCAAAGAATACTGTTATTCGGTAGCCAGCATCATTGGACTCATTTGCATTGAAATTTTTGGTTACAGGTACGACGAAACACGCCAATACGCCATCAACCTGGGCTATGCTCTGCAGCTTACTAACATTTTGCGTGATATCAGGCAGGATAAGGAACGGGGTACGATATATCTGCCTCTCGAAGATCTGGATAAGTTCCAATATTCAGAACGCGATATTATAAACGAAGTTTACGATGACAGATTTGTTGAATTGATGTCGTTCCAGGTACATCGTGCAAGAGACTTCTACCACAAGGCACGAACGCTGCTGCGTCCGGATGAACGCATGACGATGGTTGCCGCTGAGATTATGGACGCCATCTACTACCGGTTGCTGGAAAAAATCGAACTGACGGATTACCGCGTATATCAGAAGCGCATTCGAGTCAGCGCGGCTCACAAATTCATCACGGCTCTTCGTATTTGGCTTGGTTCAAAACTGTTTGTGCAAAGGCTGCGTGGGTAACGACTGCCTGCCTCTTCTGGCATTCAGCATAACATGAAGCTTCTGCCCCATTGTATCCATAAAGCTTTGCTTAGTTAATTGGCAAGATGTACTTGCTGCTATGGATAAGCTTCTATTGTCCGCCAACTATCGCTGGAACTAGCTCCGCAGAAAGTAATTCCATCTTTTGAATTTTCTTATCCTTCATAAACACTATTAACGTTACAATTTCTGAGAAAGGCAGAAGATCATACTGACATGTGCTGTCATGAAGCACTTCACACTTTTTCAAGATTGGCTTTGTCAGGTTAATACTTTCAGGACATGCTATCATTACAACGCCTGAATTTAACTTCAATTTTGACATTCTTCGAATAAGTTCATCTCTGCATCCTTGGCATCCCGCAGTTCGAAGAAATATAATCACCCTATCCTTGCTTGAGATGGATCGACCAAAAGTGTCTTTGAAATACCTCCTTAACAGCACAGTATTGTTGTAATCCCTTTCTACAACAAACACTTCAGCATCGAGAACGATATTATTTGTCAGCAGCAAGCATGTAATAGTAAAAACTAATAGTGTTCGCATATTCCTTGTAATTGTAAAAACTAATAATGTTCGCATATTCCTAGCAGATGGTTCGAACTATATCGCACAATAAATAACGTGTCATGTTCACCTGAGTTGGTTACTCTTTCAGCAAACCAAAGAGAGGTTTCGTCTCCAAACGGAAAGGGTCGAAAAGCCAAACAATTTGAATCCATCCGAATGGACTTTTGAACAGTAAGGTTGAATAGAGAATGTATATCCATTCTTCTATGAATAGGAGAGGAAAACCGACCGTTTGGATGACGCAGAGGTTGTTCAGGTAAAAACGTTGCGACCGTTGTCTTTGTCTTTTTCAGATAATGAACCGAATTGTACATTGGAGTGGTCAGTTCATAATAAGTGGCGCTTCGCGCATTCATAAAGTCTGTAAGGGGAGCAAACCGACTTGTATCAATTCGGGCCACAGTGGTGACATTTAATTCTTCGCTATTTCTCATCAAGAAAATAGTGTCGTCTTGTCGGAATTTTAACAAATACTCACCTTTGGTTCTGTCGACGACGTCCAGCAGTGGGTAGTACATGGAGTATGCTGGATTCTTTTGAACATGTCTCGGATGCTTGCGAATCGGAGTCCACGTGGCTGATTCAAAACCTAGCTTAGCAAGACACCATCCGTTGGCAAACTCGCTGGGCTCAGTGTCAGCACCAACTATCGCGAGAATTCCGTCATCCATGACGATGAATGGATCACAAACGATGTATCGCGTGCTGTCGCTATCTATGAATTCCGGAAGTATTATGTTCTCAATGAACTCACCACTCAGGGTCAGTCTTGCGATCGACTTACCATCTCGTGACAAAAGAAAAATCCCGCGATTCTTGCCTTCTTCTACAATGTCAACCCCGATGACGCCATTCTTGGAAATTGTTGGTACAGCAAGCCTGACGACTCTTCTTGAGTCGAGGTGATGTATCTGGAACACCGGAGGGTTAGCAGTCCATACCAGAACTGTTTCACCATCAGTCGGAGTTCGATTAATTGAAACAAAATCATCAGCCATTCCACTATCAAGAAGAATGATTGATTCAGTAAAACAATCAATTTCCGTCTTGTCCTGTGTGCATGAACTTGCATAAAAGAGGAGCGACACAAACACAAAAGCTGCAGACAGTCGACTAAACCTCATCAGGGAACCATACTGTAGTCAACAGGGTTGCCACTTGTGTCCATGAACCCATACCAAACATAAACTGTGTCTGAATCAGGCACCTTATCCATTTTCGTTGCCCCAGATTGCAAGTCTCCTAGAACCAGTGGTGGTACAGCATTCCATATTGCGTCATAATTTGATGATGACATGAAGAACGTAGTGAGTGTTGAATTTGCAATTGCCACATCGAGGTTGGCAAGTTGAGTGACATTGTGAGGTGTAACGACAATAACATCCGTACAATTATACTTTGGTGGTTTACAATCTCTCCACCCGCTCAAATGCTTCTTTGTCACTGTCATTGCAGTTGCAGTTGCACTAATGCCAGGATTTTTTTGAGAGGTTCCTACCCCGCCAACTGCCAACCCAATTGGTTGATCTGAAGTGCCAGAGCAACCTATCGATGCTACCATCAAAGCCAGCAATAGGCATGTTACTAAAAAAAGATAGTTCTCATACGGACCTCAACGAACAATAAAAATGGAAAATGAAGTAGTATCTGAATTTTTTGATGTGCAAAGAAGCCTACCGGTTAAATGCATTATCAATAAACAGATTCTACAAATTAAGCACCTTCACCAATAAAAGAAAGAGCGTTGTTAAGTTTTGACAGTCCACTAACATTAAAATGTACCCGCCTCAGCAAGTACACCTGTTATTCATCAATATGATGAAATCATTTCGCATAATAGTATATGACTGGCACCATTACAAAGCAAGAAAAAAATATTAGGCGTGGTAGAGGCTGGAAAAGAAAGCTAGTTCGGGGAATATATGTACGCGGCGCAGATAGATTGGACCAGCCCAATGTCTCGCTCCATTTTCAGTGCGCGATTCTCACGCTCGAGTTCCTTGTTGCGCGCTTCGAATGTTTGCTCCGATTTCTCAGTCTCTCGCACGCCCGCTGCTGCTATCCATTTGTTAAGTGTGTCGATATTCACTCCCTCCTGTTGAGCTGCCTTGGCTACCGGCAACCTCCGGTCCAGTACCAACGCAACGGCTTCACGTTTGAACGCCTCGTTATAGCGCATACTTCGTTTCTCTTTTTCCATGATTTCTCTCCACTGATGTTGAGTGATGGAGATTAAATCTACTATCAATCAAACGGGGGGAAGGTCATTGAGCAGAATTTCGCGCCAAAGAAACTTCAGTATTTTGTTGATGATCTGGGACCGCGACCCGGACAATACAACAAAAATGGCGGGATGTGACTTACCTGTTTGTGGGATGTGACTAACCTATTTTATGCTGCTATACTCCACCGCTCAGTGTGTTATTTTTGCGTTCTATGGAAATCGCCTTTACCTCCGAAGAACTGGAACAAATTGAAAAGCTGAAGGCTCTCTATCCAGAGTCGAAAGCAGCCATCATGCCCGTGTTATGGATGGCGCAGAAAAAGTTTGATTGGCTTTCTGAGGACGTGATGAAGCATGTTGCAGAGGTGATGGATCTGCCATACGCACACGTGATGGGTGTGGCGTCGTTTTACACCATGTACCACAAAAAACCCATGGGACGCAATCACGTTCAGGTGTGCACAAATATTTCGTGTATGCTAAAAGGGGGCATGGAGGTGTATGAGCACGTTAAGCAGCGCCTTGGCGTGGGACACACGCAGGCCACATCCGACGGTAAATTTTCTCTCGAGGAAGTAGAGTGCATGGGCGCATGTGGCGGAGCGCCAATGATTGCCATTAACGAAGACTTTTACGAAAACGTTACGCTGCAATCCACCGACGCATTGCTTGATAAATGTGTTTAGGTAACTACTGTCTGGGTGGTTCTACGATTGCCCGGCCAACGCTGTGATACTCGAACCCTTCAGTCTTCATTTCGGCTAGCGAGAACACATTGCGTCCGTCGAAAATGATGTGCTGTCTCATCGCCTTTCTCATTCGTTCGAAATCAGGATTCCGAAACTCATTCCACTCAGTGGCAATGATGAGTGCGTCGCATTCTAACAATGCATCGTACGGCGAGTGTGCAAATACAACCTTATCACCCAGAACTCGTTTACTGTTGTCCATTGCCTCGGGATCGTAAGCCTTGATACTGGCGCCAGCTTTAGTCAATTTATTTATTATACCGAATGAGGGAGCATCTCGTATATCATCGGTATTCGGCTTAAATGCCAACCCCCACAGAGCGAACTGCCTGCCCCTTACATCATTATTAAATCGTGATTCAACCTTATTGATGAATCTATCCACCTGGTGGGTGTTTACCTTCTGTGTTGCTTCCACGATATCCAAAGGTGTTCCGGCCTGACGTGCTGCAAACGCAAGCGCCTTCACATCTTTGGGAAAACAGCTCCCTCCATATCCAATGCCTGCAAAGAGAAACCGACGGCCTATTCTATTATCGGTTCCAATGCCAATTCGCACCTTTTCGATATCGGCGCCAACGGCTTCGCAATACTCGGATAGGTCGTTCATGAAGGATATTTTTACCGCGAGAAACGAGTTGGCAGCATACTTGGCAACTTCCGCGCTCCGTTCGTCAAACACAAGAACAGGCGCGCCCCCGCGCACAAATGGCGCATAGAGATCGCGCATAACATTGGCTGCATACTCATCTGATGTGCCAATGATGACGCGATCCGGCTTCATGAATTCCTCCACGGCGAAGCTCTCACGCAGGAATTCCGGATTGCTTACAACGTAGACCTGCCGTGTAGGAGCTTCCCTGGCATAAATCTCCCTGACGCGAGCCGCAGTCCCAACTGGCACAGTGCTTTTATTAACGATGATTCTCGGACTTGTTATGTTAAATTCATTTAACAACAACGCAATTCTGCTCGACACGGAGAGCACTGCATCGAGATCGGCTTCTCCGTCCTTTCCTGGTGGTGTTGGTAGGCACAGCATGAGGATATCGCAATCCCTGACGGCATCCTCCAGATCCAGTGAAAACACAATGCGTTCTTCGCGGAGATTTCGTTCGAGCAGCTTGTCGAGTCCAGGCTCAAAGATCACCGTGTCGCCCATCCGCATCCGGGAAATCTTTTCCGGATCTACATCGATACACACAACGCTGTTGCCGACATCGGCTAAACATGTCCCGGTAACGAGTCCAACGTAGCCGGTTCCAATTACTCCAATTCGGTATGACATATTCTAGGGAAGAGTGAATGCTCGAAGCACAAAAATCAGAATGAGAAGTATCGTGATCAATATGGCCAATTTCACAACACGTTTTACCAACGAGAGACCTAGTACAACAACAAGGACCCACACAGCAATCTTTAAGATTGGCGGCAGGGCGCTATACCATAACAAGACATCATCCATAGCCGGTTCCGCTGTTACGAATTCCTAAAGACAAACGTGATAGTACCTTCCATATCGATTTCATCGTTTAACGGATTGAAGCGCCATTGATACATTGCACGTATCGCTGCCTGATCTACAGCGGGGTTGCCGCCCTTACGTGTAGGTGCAACCCAGCTTACTGATCCGTCGGGTCGAACGCGAAACCGCAATTTCACCTCTGTGTTTAATGTTCCGGGTGGAAACGCAGGCAGGGGCTTGTTAAGCACAACCCTATTGCCTCCGCCGCCCCAATCAACACCGTACCCAAGCCCCCTGCCCTTTCCCAAGCCAACCCAACCGGTGCCGGTTTCATCCGCAGAGCCATCCTTCATTCCAATACTTTTGTCGACAGCATCCGTCCCGGACACATCCGATTTGTTTCTTCCCGCATCCTTTACCGGAACAAGGTTCGCAGACTGAGATGGATCTGAAAGATCAACATTCGACTTCGATGCCATAGCTCGTTGAGCATCCTGCAGCGGATTCGTTGATTCAACTCCACGGCTCGCCTTTCCTTCTGCCGTCAGATTCCCCTTGCTGCCACCTGAACCGTCACCTACACCGAAGGACAGCAACACCGTAGTTTCTCCCGGCAGAATAAATGCTTCAGGGGGCTGAATCTTTGTAAACATTGATATAATTATGAACAGTATCAGGATGCCTAGAGCAAAGCCGAAACCTTTGAATGTGTTCGGGCTCCACTGCAAGCGCAACTGGAATGTTGGACTATCATTATACCGATTCATCAATAAGCTCTAGCGGATCCGGGCAATCCATGGTTCTCGAAAGCCAAGACGTATCGCTTCGGATTCTGCGCTTTCACGAGTTGCAAACTGACCGAACCGAACACGGTACCATGACTGCCCTTTAATTTTTTGCTCTGTGATGTATCCATTACTTACGTTCTTCTCCAGCAATGATTGCAGCCATTCGTCGGCGTCGTCGCGAGACGGAGATGAAAACACTTGTATCACAAAGAGCGGGTTGCCCGACGTGCTTGCAGTAGTTTTCATTGCAGGCTCTTTAACAGCTTGGGTTGCCGGTTCAGTCCGTTTTGGTGTCGGCTCGGGCTTGGGTGGCACCATTGGTGTTGAATGCTCCGTCATGATCTCTGGCTGTTCTTTTTTCTTCGATACAATCGGCTTTGGTTTTTCTAACTTCTCCTCCGGTTCTCTTGATGCCGCTTGTTCATGCTCTTCCACCAACGGTACATCGGCGCTATCTACCGACGTCTGGGAAGGGGCTTGAACATCTTCATCATTAGTCGATGGGACCGTTACCGAAGGTGCATTGTCCTTCGAAACATAAAATGCCCGCTCCTCGGCAGTTGGTTGTGAAAGCCAATAGATGCCTCCACCAATGAGCGCAATGAGAAGGACCAAGGCAGATGCAACTGCAAACCAGTACAACGTGGACTTGCGCTTGGGCGGGGTTGGAAATTTCTGAGGCGGTTCTGGCAGCACTCGTCTGGGTCCTGCAAAACCTTCATTTTCGTTAGGATCGGGTTCAAATCCCGTGTTATCCCAGGTTGGATCGGTAGGTACCATATTAAAACTTCCAGGTTAATCCAGCTTTTACAAATACACCTCGTTCGAGATAGCCTTCCCACAACACAATAGTGTTTCCGAACAGGTTTTCGGCGCTTAGGTTGATATCGACGAAGGCCTTGACAGCGTACGTAGCGGCTAGCCTTACATCCACATAGCCCCCTAACGTAATCGTGTTTGCCATATCGGCATACCGATCGGCGTAATACACAATTGATGCAACAGTATGCAGTGGTTGAGACCAGCTTCGATCGTAGCCAAGCGAAGATTCGACTGATGGTATGTACGGAGTTTGATTTGCGCCTGCAACGGTCGAGGTGATGAAGTGAATATCACCTACCAGAGCATCGGACGATGCAACAAGCCAGCGGAATTCAGCACTAGTTCTTGCTCCTGTTACAGTTCTGTACTCCGGCATGAACTCTCCACGCAAAGATTTTACCCACACCGTTTCGCGATCGGAACGCCTAATGGTAATTCCAACTGATGCAGACAACAGCATAGACGGATGATAAATCACAGAAGCGCCGACATCAAATACATCGTATGGGATGTCGACGACTGAACTGTCTGAAACATAAGGATTCACTCGCAACAAATCTGTAAAAGATATCGGACGAAGTCCGCTGTGAACCGACGATGTAAATGTAAAGTCTGAACTCATTTTGAAATTTGCAAGAGCCCGAACTTCAAGACCTAGCCTATCAGCGGCTGAAGTCGCCGATGCCCATTGAAAACCACTTTGGACCGAAATATTCATGTCCTCGGTGATGTACCTTCCAGTACCAGCGACCGACGTAAATGGATAAGCTTTCGAGTCAAATGTCTGCAATCGAAGGTCAAACAGGGCTCCAATATCAAACGACTTCCACCTGTTTGCCGCAGATATCCTGCCGATGATGAGATTGTCGGAAACCGATCGATTAGAAGTCGAAACGCCGCTCATTTTCCATGCAATACTCGCGTTGTAACTGACTCCGTTGTAACGTCCTTCAGTTCCCACACCTGCTTTTAGGGCTGCAATGCTTCTGGAAGGGGCTGAAGAGTCGGAATACAGATTGTAACTCTTATTACTAAAACTAACGTCAACTTCTGTTGTGCTCCCTCCAAAGAAAATAAACTTTTCGGGAGCTACATAAGAACTGGATGCGCCTAGAGAAAACATTGAATAATCGGCATTCCTGACCCAACCATTACTTGCTTCAAAATCTCCATAAATATCGACCATGTAACCAGCCCGCTTAAAGGAATACCCTGCGGAGAAGCCAGGTGTTAGATAGTTGCCAACGTAGGCGTCGATGTAACCGGGCCAGTATGGCGCTGCGGAAGAATATGTCGGCAGTGGACGCGGCCTCAAAGCCGGCAGCGGCAGTTTTTCAAGAGGGTTGATGCTATCAAGTTTTTCCGCCTGCAACAAAGGAGGCCTGTTGGGAAGTTGCTTTACTCCTCCCGGAATGTTCACCGATTCCTTACCAGTAATAATAAATTCTGGTAGCTCAAGAGGAGCGTTGGGTTGTGGAGCTTGTTGTTGAGCATTAAGACATGGAGACGCTACGATAAGCGCAATAAGCCACAGAGGAACAACACGAAACATGCAGATCATGGGCGACGCCTTTCGAGACGATCGAGACGTGATGTTGCTGTTTTGCCGTAATCATCATCGGGCCTGAGCTCACGCACAACCAGGTAGGCAGACCGTGCATCGTCGAACCGCTCGAGCTGCTCGTAGCTGTTACCCAAACCGAGCAGGCTGAGCGTGTACCAATCTTCGTAACCAGCATAATCTCTTCTGACGCGTTCAAAGGCTTCGGCGGCAGAAGTCCAGCGCCTGTTCCGCTGATAAATGTCTCCAATATCATACAGAGCATTGGCTACAATGAGAGGATTTGTGGAGCTCTGAGACAGAATGCTCAAATGATACACTGCCGAATCGGTATTTGATAACTTTCTATAATACATGGCAATCTGGTAACGAGACTGATCGCCATATTCTGTTCCGGCATACCGATTTGCCGTGCTGTTATACAACTCTAGTGCCTTCAGTGAATCTCCCCGTGCCTTAGCCAAGGTTGCACGCTCAAAGCCGGCTCGCGACGCGCTTGATGTGTCGTCGGCGTGGCGCTGCATCACAGACCCATAGAGCGAATCTGCCATTGCCGAATTAGCATGTCCATCGTAATATGTGGCAAGCTCTAACAACGAAGGTGAAATTAGGGGGCTTTCAGGATGCTGTTTTTCGAGTTCGACAAAAGATTGTGTTGCATTTTTTACATCGTCCATGCTCAAATACGTTTTCCCGAGGAGGTAGAGCACTTCGTCATTTCGCTTAGACGATGGATATTTATTGATGTATGCCTCCAGCTCGGCAACGGCACTGGGATAATTGCGACCCGTGTAAAAAATCTCTGCCTTTTTAAAAGCAAATTCTTCGGCAACAACTGAGTTTGGATTGATGGAGATAAGCGAGTCGGCTATCTGCAGCGCTTCATCGGTTCGCCCCATTCCAATCAACGCAATCTGCATGCTCTTTGCCGATTCCGCCGCAAGTGGATGGGCAGGGAAGCGAGCAATCACTAAGCGGTATGTGTTCAGTGCATCGTCTATGTTGCCAAGATTGTACTGTGCATCAGCAATCGTGTACAACGCTCTCACAGCCTGATCACCTTCCGGGTATGCAGCCAATAGCTTGTTGAATTCAACAATTGCACCCGCATCATTTTGCTGTTGGAATTCAATCCAGCCAATCAGAAACAATGCATCGTCGGCAAGCTTACTTGATGAGTTCGACGCCACAAAGTCGCGCAGTTGCGATGACGCTTGCTCCAGAGCCCCTGCACGATAGAGCGCGTGCCCCGCCTGGAACCCGGCATACTGACCTTCTTCTGAGCGAGGACTCTTTCGGGCAGCCTGTATGTACTGCTGCGCGGCAGCCTGGAATTGCTTGGTAACGTATAGACCATCGCCGCGGCGCACCATGGCTTCGACTGCATATTTCGATGTTGGGAACGACTTTACAAGGTTGCCGAACGCATCAACGGAACGCTTGAAGTCCCTGCGTCGGAAATACGTCCATGCCAGGCCATACATCGCTTCTTCACGACGGATGCTGACGGTATAATTTTTTACAATTTCGTCGTACAGTTCACTTGCATTTTTTAATAAGTCGGCCCGATACATGGCCTCTGCAAGCCAAAACGTTGCTTCATCGCGCTGCGGATGGTTGGGGTGGTTACCCAAAAATTCCGTCAGCGCAGTGATACTTCCTCTTCTATCGTTTGCCTGCACCAGACAGATACCTTTTTTCAATCGCGCTTCGGCAAGGAACCTATCCTTGTTTGGCACATAAGCGTCTGTGGCAGTTAGGGCAAGTGCTTCAGCTCTCTCATAAGTCTGCGCGGCCTTAGCCCACAACTGTCGTTCAATCAGTGTTGCGCCAAGCAGTAATCGTGCGCGTATCAGTGTGTTGGGATCGGTTGCAGATCTCTCTGCGCGCTCAAATGCTTTTTGTGCATCGGTAAATTCCCCGCGTTCATAGGCCCCCTGACCGACTTCGACTAATGCTTGCGACTGAAACGGATAATCCGCCTGAGCGGCGAGGTCGGCGAAAATTCTTTCTGCTTCCTGCGCCGATCCATTTCGTTTCAGTGCAATTGCGTGATAAAGCAACGCTTGCTGCCGTTCGGGTGAAGTGCTCCCAACTGTTGAGTCGATAACGTACCGAAGATGTCCGATAGCGCTTTCAAATTTTCCCAGATGCAGCTCTGCATATCCGGCGTGCAGATAGGCGCTTGTAATGATGGCGCCCGAGGCGTTTTGTGAAGTAAAAATTTTACCGACAGTATCGAGCCCCAGATCATATCGCCCGTGTTGAATCAATGCCGATGCGCGCAACAGTTTTACAACATCGTCCGATTCAATATCGGCCAGCACATCGAGCGCTCGTTGCGGTTTGCGAATGCTGATGTAGTTCTGCGCTTCGCGGATCTGCGCCTGACGTGAAACTGCCGACTGCGGATATACTACACGCACCTTATTGAAATACTCAATTGATTTATCATATTCCTGATTACGTTCATATACCTGTCCAATTGCATACAAAGCTTCAGCGCTGTACATCCCAAGGCTATCAGCGGTAACACTTTGCTGAAAAGTGATGATTGCATCGGCATGGTGTCCCGAGCGTGCCAGCGACGCCCCCTGCCAGAATCGGGCTGCATGTTCCATTGCAACGTAGATGCTGTCTGCGCGCACTTCAAATTCACGTCTGCTCAATTGCGCGGCAACATTCAGATTGTCCGATGCGGCGCTGTCGTTACCTTCCTCCAGAGCTGCCAATCCACGTTCGAAGCTTGCGGTGGGTACTGCTGGACTGTTAGTACGGAGGCGTTGAAAATCAGCCAGCATACGGTTTGCAGCGGCTGTATTGCCCGATCGGCGAAGTGTTTCTGATTTTCTGAAAGTAACTGCGTCCGACGCGACGGTGAGTCTTTCACTTTCCTGAACATCGCGCAGTAACTGATGGGCGCGGCGTACCATGCCCCCTTCAATCAGGAATACTGCAGATCGCTCCTGTGAAGATATGGTGACGTATGGATGGGGAACTATCTGCGCCGACAGGTGTGCGGTATACAATGCCGCGAAAGCACCGACGGAGAGTAGCCACCGTTTGGTGTGTCGGAACAACCGTCTTACCTCGAAAATGCTGCGTTGCAAAGCTACAAAGACTCGCACGATGCCGTTACCTTAGTTTTGCACGATGACTGACTATAACGTCTTGTTATACTATTATTTTACCTGGATCGATACTCCTGAAGTTTTTGCAGAAGAACATCGGAAGTTATGTTCATCATTAGGATTGCTTGGACGAATTCTTGTTTCGCATGAAGGAATCAACGGAACTGTTTCTGGAAGGCAGGAGAGTTGCAAAGAATACATCGAAGTTGTTCGTTCAGATAAACGTTTCAGCAATATTGAATTCAAAATCGATCGCGTTGAAAACCATGTTTTTCAAAAGCTTTCGGTACGAGTTAAACGCGAGCTTGTCACCTTTAGAGCAGACGATGCAGTCCCATCACATGTCAATGGAAAGGGGCACATACAACGCAAACGCGGACAGTACGTTGAACCTACAGATTTCCTAACGCTTCTTGAAAGCGGCGAGGCTATTGTAATTGATGGTCGCACAGATTACGAATACGACCTTGGACATTTCAGAGGAGCGCTGAGGCCTCCGGTATCCAGCTTCCGCGAATTCCCCGAATGGATACGGCAGGAATTGAGCAAGTACAAGACCCGAAAAATTGTCACCTACTGCACTGGCGGGATTAGGTGCGAGAAGCTAACATCATTTATGATAGCAGAAGGGTTCACGGATGTTTATCAGCTTCATGGTGGAATAGTTACCTATGGCAGCGATGAAGCAGCACGAGGAAGTTTATGGGACGGGCGATGTTACGTCTTCGACGAACGTATTTCTATTGAGATCAACAGAGCCGGCAACAAGCGCATTGTTGGGAAATGTTACCACTGCAGTGCTCCAACAGAACGCTACGTGAACTGCGCTAATCTCGACTGCCACCGACAGCATTTAGTCTGTGCCGACTGTGAGGAGAGAATGCAGCGCTCGTGTTCGGCGGAATGTATCTCGGCACGTCGGCGTGAGTCGCTGGTTGGGTAAAATGAACGCAAACAAATAATCCACAACCTAGCCAAGCACCATGCCGGGTATCTCTTGATACCCGGCATGGTGCTTCGAGTACACGGTGAAAAAAAAACGCCCGGCACTCCAGCCAGGCGTTTTTTGTGATGTTACCACACTGGGGTCTCAGCTGACCCCGGAATTCATTGTTACCGTCGCACGGCAATCTGCTTCGTTACCGTCCCGTCGGCTGAGGTTAATACCAAGGTATAGGCTCCTGCTGGGAGACTGCCGACGTCGACCTTCACTGGCTGTAGACCCACCGCCAGCATGCCATCGAAGGCTACGGCGGCGAGCTCGCCTAAGGTGTTGACGATTTCAATGCGCACCTGTGATGCCTTGGGCACCTGTACCACCAGCGTAGCTTCTGTTGAAGCTGGCTGTGGCGTCACGCGCTCGATGCTAAATGAAGCGTCGGCGCCAACGACATCGACTTCGATAGCTCCAGTCGCGTCGCGACTGCCGTCGGCGTCAACAGTTGTCAAACGGTAGAGGTAGCGTCCCGCCGCTACGCCCGCATCTTTGAAGCCGTAGTCGGTGGTCTGCGTGGTTGTGCCTTGGGCCGTCACTGTTCCCAGAGTGCTGAAGAAGCTGTTGTTGCCCGTAATTACGTCAGCGCGCTCGACTTCGAAGTGGTCTACGCCGTTCTCAGATGCAGTCGTCCAGGAAACGTCGACGTTATTACCCCGCGCCCGTGCGTCGAAGCGCATTAGCTCCACAGGCACTACGGAGCCGCCGTTACTCTCAAAGAAGTCGATGATCCCGCGCAATACACGGTCGGTGCCTGTCTTCACACCAAGGTTCTTCCAGTGCCTCCAGTCAACGCCGATGTACACAGTGTTGTGCAGCAGCGAGGCAGAGGCGGCACCGCCGACGGAGTCCACGCTTTCACGGTCACCTAATACGTAGATGTAGGCTGGCAGCGCCAATCCTGGAGTCGTCGGATCCGAATATGGTTTAACCAGCGCCGGGTTGGGTACAGCGTCGCCGGCCGTCGTTGTGGCCGTCACCGTCTCAAGGCTGTTGCGGGCGATGGCATTACCGCGCACTCGCTTACCCGAGTAATTGGCCGTGGTCGGCACGGGCGTTCCCGGTGCTTGGTTTTGCACGCGAAGAACAGTGTTGACGAAGCTCTCGTCGTTGATCACATCTTTGCCAATGTGGCGGCGCGGATACTCCTGCGAACCAACTGCCAGGTTTTTCTTCTCGATCTGACTACCCGAGGACAGATACTGCCGCAGGTCCCGTCGCTCGAAGCGCGTCAGGGCATCCTGATTACCGCTCCAGAACAGTGTCCGATACAGCTCATAGTTTACTGCGCGCTGCTCGAAGGCTTCGCGGTCGAGCACGTCGTAGTACAGCGTCCCACTGGTGTTGTCCAGACCCAGCCGACGCAGACCCACTGTCAGTGAGTCAAAGTTCAAACGTCCAGCCGTCTGTGTAGCCGTTCCGCTGGCCGGTGCTATCGTTGCATTGACGCCTGAAACAAGGATCCGCGGAACAGAACGCACCAGGAAGAAACGAACAATCTTCGACGTAGAGTTGTTGGTGTTGTTCTCGTCGTAGGCCGTCGTCACTTCGATGCGGTAGCGCATCGTCACGTTCTGCTGCATCGCTGAAAAACGCTGCGGCACTATGTAGGAGACTGCCTGAGTATAGGTCTGAGGTGTCAGATTCGTCAGCGCAAAATTCACGGCTGACTCTGCACCGGCATCGATCGAAACTTTGACCGTCTTGGCCACCACAGGCGCTGTCTCGAACTGTGGTGTGCTAAGGCCAGCGTTGTTCGACGAAGTCGTCTCGCGATAGACACGTACGGTGACGTCGATGTTCGACTGCGCCAGTCCGCCGGAGTTGCGCACCAAGCCGATGACGTTGACTGGCGCCGACGTCATGATGTACTCGGCATCCGACGCTGCTCCAGTAGAGGAACGGTAGGCTGCAGGGTCTAGAATCGTAATTGCTTCATAGTCTTTTATGTATACGCGCCCATCGAATTCATTTGCGCCAATGTCGATCAACTGCCCAGAGGCGCCACGAGCTTTACCATCGATGTCCGTCGTCACTCCGGCGATAGTTTCGCCGCGATTGTTCAACACCGAACCAATCGGCAGCGGGTTGGTTTTGACACGCAGATTCTGATTCGGGGCGATGCCCGTAAACTGGTGCATTGACGAGAGATCTCCTGACACCGAGTTGACGTCGCGCTGCGTCCAGGCACGCCACTGCGCCAGCGTTAGAAACTCGTCGGCAGCGCCGTTGGAGACGGTTTCCGAAGTCTTTGTAATCTCGACGAAGCGCGCCAGCGAGGCCGCACCTAGCTCATACGCATTACGGTCAGACAAAAGGGCCATCGGGTCGGCGTCGTCCGTCATCTGGATACCCTGATAAAACAAGGCTGCCTGGCCGTAGCTCGAAGTCGAGGCACCGCCCAGCATCATCACGGCGTTGTTCTTCACCACGGTCCCGTTGCCATGCTGGATGCCGATGCCGCACACAAGGTTGCTACCCGACGTGTTGTCGTTCTGCATCATCACCGTGTTGTTTACCACACGGTCTCCTTGGGTAAAGTAGTCGAGGTGACTCGGAGTTGGCGTCGTTACATACGCTATCCCGGTTTTCGCAGCATCACGCTGCGTGAGCATGTGAATCCCTGCCGAGCCGGCGGTGGCCGACGCGCGCCGGATTCCCCAGACAACATTGTTCTTCACCGTAGTGGATTCTGCCACCTGCGGGAACTTCACATTCAGTCCAGACTGACCAACCGACGGGAAGGTGTTCTCCACTTGCTCGACGACGATGCCACGCGACCATACGTCGCCCGTTACGCCTGAGATCTCGTTGGAGCTCACCGTCAGGTTAATGTTGTGGTAGCGCTCTACGCCGCCAGCCGTAATCCCCGCAGCCCAGACACCGGTTCCTCCAGTGGCTACGCTCCCTACGGTGTGGATACGGTTGCCCGTGATCTGTGCGCCATCTTCGTAGGCAACAAAAATCCCCGAACCCCGCACTCCATAGATAAGGTTCTGACGGATTTCCGTACCCTGACTGTAATACGGCATGAATACATTAACGCCTCCCTTGATGGCCATGCCGATACCCATCGTCGCGATCCCGTAACCGAAGCCCGAGATCTCGTTGCCGATAATATCATTGTCTTTGCCGATTATCGTATCAATACGTTCGGCGTTGTTGCCGCTTTGGCCAGTTGGAATCTTTTGTCGGCTTACGCATCCAGCGCTGTATGTATAGATTGTCGACCCAACCTGGCGCACATCCTGCTCGTACTGGAACAGGTTGAAGCCGTAAATGATCTTCGGCAGTGAGGTAGCATAGGAAGGAACTGCGCCTGGGGCGTTTCGAATAATGCTGTTGCGAATGGCCACGTCGTGCGTACCATCGCCCAAATAAAATGGAGCACGATGCGGCGTGGTAGCATTGAGCTGGAACACCAGCGACTTCTGCTGACCGCCATCAAAGGTGATGTATCCGCTGAAGTTCGACCACTTCGGATCCTTACTGAATTCGAGCTGTACTGCATACGGGTTGGCGGCCGTCAGTGCCTGACCCAGCAAGATGCCGACGCCCTTGCCGGAGTTCAGCGTCACCACCACACTGCCCTTGCTGAGCGAACGCTCCAGCGATGGCTTGAAGGTAATGATGTTTGTAGCGCTGGTGCCGATAATTGTTGTAGTAAGGTCGAGCGCCGGAGCGTTAACTGAAATGCTTCCCACGGAGTAGGTAGCGTCGGTGAATTCAAAATTTACCGGAGCGGAAATTCCCTTTCGGTAAAGGTCGTCGACGGCATCCTGAACCGTGTTGTAGTTACGAGCCTGTCCCGCTTTCAGAGTGCCAATTGTGTACGTTCCGCTGAGATTACTGCCAACGGTAAATGTTTGGCAAACTGTGTTGTTGGTGAGAATTGGGTCGCCGGGATATTCCACCGTCATGCAGGCTTCATACTGGCCTCCTACATCAGGTGTAAACGGAGGAAACTCAGAGCTAGCAATGTTGTTCGGAGGATCGGCACCAACGTCGGGGAAAACAACAAGCTCGTCATACACTTTTGTGCGTGCAGGAAGCTTGAAGATTTCCATCCGAACTGGAATATCCGTGAGGTCGAGCATTCCGCTGTTGATGATATTCGCTGACGGTCGGAAAGGGCGCTGAGCATAGTATGTTCCTGTCCCAACTGGCCTGCCAATAGAAAACGCTCCTACTTCCTGGTTGTACAGTGTTTGGAACGTATGCGTTTCTCCAGGGCGCGGCAGGCAATCATTGGACGATTGCTGATCGAATGCTCCCTGCAGTTCCGCACAGACCTGCAAATCCCACTGCGTGACTTCAAGTGTATTAAATGGCTTGAAGTCTATGGTTGCAGACTCACCTGTAGCAAGATTTCCAGTCCACAGAACATTGTCGCTATAAACTAACTGCTGGTCGGATTTTCTTCTGATGGTTGCAGTGGCAAATGCACTGGTTACATTGTTGAGACCAACGTTCTGAATCGCTACTGACACAGGCGTGTTTACTCCGCGGGGATACTTTTTAGGCATGGCAAGGGGCGATCGAACTGTACTTAAAGCCAAATCGTTGTCGAAGGCGATAATGAAGTTCTTCGACCAGTTCTGGCTGTAGCCGGGGATTGAGAAGGTAGCTTCGACGCGGTACGAGCCCCCTCCAATATTCGTCAGATCCAGTTCTCCGCCAGGACCTGCTGCTGGACCAACAGCCTCGGTGAATTCATACGTGTAGAGGGATGTGTTAGAAGCCGTATGCAGAATACTCGGGTTGCCGCTTTTGCGGGCTTCATAAATAACGTTAGTACTTGGATATGGTCCCAGAATTTTATATGTGAGTGTAATGTTTTGTCCATTTGTTTGGCGGAACGAAAGCGATGGGCGAGGATTAGTTGCAGAAGAACCATCGTACACAGCGCCTGCGCGGAGGATTCGCCGCGGATCCACTTCATCGGGGAAGGACTGCTCAATGCCAGACAGAACACCGAGTCTCATGTTTGGCCGATAGTAGTAGGTACCGTACCCCGTTGCAGTGTTGCAAATACCGTAGGTATCCTGCCAGTGGTAGAGCAATCTGGGATATGCGGAACTGTACGAGATAAGAGTGTAGGGGGCACTGTATGTGTATCCAGTCCGCGATGAGCAAAATTCAAAAATCAGGTTGCTGGTTCCATCCCACATGAATGGCGTCTGAAAATTGAATGTGTAATACGTACCATTTGCGTTATATGAAATAATGGGCACGTTCCATCCCGTTGCCTGATAGACTGTTGTTGCTCCAACCATATTATTCGTCATCGGTGGAGCAAAGGTTGTCTGTGTTGTGGCTTTGATTTTTATGAACACATCGCGCTGAGGAAAAACGTAGGTGTTCTGCTGGATGGTAAATGCAAGCGATGTGATTTGCCCTGGAGTCATCCCATAATATTGCAAGTCAGATGCACGCACATACCACTGGTTCTTGGTTGTGTAATACCAATCAGTTAGAGGGTTGTAGATATCTACATAGTCCCAATAATTCGTAGAGCCTGGTCCGCCGCCGATGTTATAGAAGATCTGGGACTCAGCCTCTCGAGGGGTTAAAAAGAATGAGAATATTACCGCTATTGAAATCAACAGCGAACGGCGTAGTGAACGGCTCATACCGTTTCCTTGTGGGAAGTTGTGTAAATGATTTTGTATCGAGTGTAATGTCTGCAAAAATACGAAATACCCCAGCCCTGCGAAATCTGGAATCCACCACCATGCCGGGTATCAAGAGATACCCGGCATGGTGGTTCAGCAAGCGTCTTGCGCAATGAACTGTTCATAGAACAGCGCTAATTTGGAACCAGGGTGTTTTCGAAATTCTGGGACTGGGTTTTCTGCGTCCCAACACACAACGACATTTTGCAGGTCAATGCGTTACGATGTAAGTATAGAAAATTTTGAGAAGCATTTGATTGTGTAAACACAGATCGTTTAACATGGTCCGCTGTTGATTTTTTGTCTCGATTAAAATCCTATGAGTGAATACGAATTAGTTCAGGATGCAGCACGTAGTATCGGGTTAGTAACCAAGGATCAGCCGGAAGTCGGAATCGTTCTCGGTACAGGCCTCGGAGCATTAGCTTCCACACTGGATAAGCCCCTTACCATACCCTACTCCGCTGTACCAGGCTTCCCTGTCAGTACAGTGGAATCGCATGAAGGCAGACTTGTGATGGGAGTAGTGGGTGGACGCAATGTTGCCATCATGCAAGGGCGATTCCACAAGTACGAAGGATTCTCGCTTAAGCAAGTCACGTTCCCGGTGCGCGTGATGAAAGCTCTTGGCGTTAAAACGCTGATTGTTACTAATGCATGCGGATCCATTAACCCCTTGTTTAAATCCGGTGAACTGATGCTGATCGACGATTATATCAATTTGTTAGGCGATAATCCGCTCATCGGTGTTAATGATGAACGTTTTGGACCAAGATTCCCCGACATGAGCGAGCCTTATTCGCAGCGATTGCTTTCCCTGGCTGAAGAGATTGCGATGTCGATGCAACTGAATGTCCATCGAGGAGTCTATGCGGCAGTTATAGGTCCGTCTATCGAAACTCGCGCCGAATATCGTCTCCTCAGGCTGATTGGCGCCGATGTTGTGGGAATGAGTACGGTTCCGGAAACAATTGTTGCACGTCACATGGGTATGGAAGTGCTTGGGATCAGCATCATAACAGACGAATGCAGTCCTGATTCTTTAAAACCCTTGTATCTTGAAGATGTAATTGCTGCAGCAAGAATGGCTGAACCTTTGATGACATCCTTGATTGGAAAAATTGTTGAGATATTATAACTATATTTTATTTCTTGTCGCTGCCGCTTTGTCGAGCTGCACGCCGAGCAATCCCGTCATCAATTCTTTTAATGACAAATGGCGCTTTGTTGTGGCCGATGCACGAGGCCTTTCGTCTTACTCGATGCCCACTGGCGAGCTTCTGAATCCTTCGGTTTGGCGAAATGATTCTTCAGCTGAATTATATCCAATTTCTGCTATCAAACCGTTTCGAGATCAGTTGTTTGCACTTGCTGTTCAACAGCCGTGGATTATCGTCCTCGACAAAAAAACACTCGCAATTCTTGATACAGTTGATCTTGGCACTTATGGACCTGCAGTCGATATCGCATTTGCCAATGCCTCGACGGCATACGTTACATTTGCCGCGTCGGCGAACATTGGTATCGTGGACCTTACCACCTTCGTTCTTGCATCGACGATACCACTGCCTGATGTGGCTGCCGGCATAGCTGTAGCGGGAAACCAGCTCTGCGCAGCTCTTCCCAAACTAAACCAGGCTGTTGTCCTCGATTCACGCACAAACTCCATCGAAGCAACTCTTTCCATACCAACTCAGGCGCCATACTTTGTTGGGGCAGACGGACTGGTGGGCGTCTTCGTCGTCGTCGCGCTTGGCGCAGGAAAACTTCCATCCGACGAACAACCCCCCAGTACTCCAACGATGACGTTTATCGAAATTGCGGATCGGTCGATCCTCAAGACAATCGACCTGACTGCACGGGCCTCGGAAGGCCCTCAACAAATCGTCAAAAGTTTGGCCGTTAACGCCAGCGGCTTTTCGTTTACACCGGTACAGTCGGGCCTGCTTCGCGCCCCCAATGCCCAGAGAAATCGAGCTGCCGCTGTGCAGTTCATTAATTATGGATTGGCAGTGTACGATGCTGCACGGGCTGAATTGATTTGCGTATATCCGGATGGTAAATCTATTGATGTTTTAAGTGAATATGGCGATATGCGGAAGAATTCAGTGGTTCTTCCCGATTCAATTACTGCAGTTGTCGGTATAGCGCTATGAACCTTGAACAGGACTTGCAGCAGAGAGCTTCGGTTCTCAACGCTACCGTAGTGCTAGCCGATGCCCACGATCCTCGTGTTACCGATGCAGCGTTTTATCTGAATAGACACGGGATTTGTCGTACAATTCTGGTTGACGCTAATACACCAGCCGACCACAAAGCGCTTCAGCATCACCTGATTGAGCGGCGCGCATCTAAAGGGCTCTCGCTGGAGGAGGCAACACGGTACTCGCACGATCCTCTGTTCATCGCTGCATGGATGATTCATAACGGAGAGGCTGATTCAGGTGTAGCAGGTGCGGCGTCGGCAACGTCGGACGTTCTTCGCGCCGGATTGTGGACGATTGGAACAGCAGAAGATGTCTCCACCGTCTCCAGTTTCTTCCTGATGGTATGGCAGCACAATCATCAAACCCTGACCTATGCCGATTGTGGCGTAGTGCCAAATCCATCTGCCGAACAGCTAGCAGATATAGCATTCTCTGCGGCGATGAATCACAAACTGCTTACACACAATGAGCCGCGCGTGGCCTTTCTCAGTTATTCTACAAAGGGCTCGGCACAACACGAAATGGTTGATAAGGTCCGCTCTGCCTTTGAAATTTTTTCCGCTAAACACTCTGAGATTATAGCAGATGGAGAATTGCAAGTCGATGCAGCAATTGTTCCTCTTGTTGCACACAGAAAAGCGCCTGATTCCCCCGTTTCAGGAATGGCAAACGTCTTAATATTTCCCAATCTCGATGCCGGAAACATTGCGTATAAACTCACCGAACGTTTGGCCGCCGCACAAGCCTTTGGCCCAATAGTGCAGGGCTTGCAAAAGCCGTTCGCCGACCTTAGCCGCGGCTGCACTGCGGCAGATATCGTCAATGTTGCCTGCATCTCAATTATTCAGTCTGCACCCCTTGCAGTAGGTCAGTAACTAAGCCTGCCTCAGTTTCTCCGTGCCAACACCTGCTCTTTGAGTTCGCTGAAATCGTCGTTACTGAGATAATAATGTTCGTTACAATACTGACAGACTAATTCGTTGTGTCCCCCCTCGTGCATCGCATTTAATTCGTCGACGCCCAACGTCAGTAAAACATTCTTAAATCTTTCCAGCGAGCATCGGCAAAAAAAATCTATAGGTGAAGTTGAAATGATGTCTATCTCTCCCGGTAGAACCTGATTCAGGATGTCTTCGGGTGAATAGCCTTTGTCAGCAAACTCTGTAAGTCTCTCTAGGTAATCGAGTGTATCGTAGATCCGAAAAATATCTTCAGGGCGCGCGCCAGGTAATGCCTGAATGAGCAATCCAACGCATTGATTGATGTTATCATCGTCTCTAAACGATACGTCGAGAACAAAAGCCGAAGGAATCTGTTCACTTTGCGTAAGGTAATATCCAAGATCACTTGTGATATCGCCCCTTCTCAACTCAACAATGCCTGTAACTGGCTCTCTCCTGCCGTATAACACGCGCTGCACCTTCAGCAGACCCTCGCCGAGAGCGCTGCGCCTGTTGTCTGCGGGATTAGCGTTTGCGCGGACATAACCTCGAACCTCACCTACCTGCAAAGCTTCGGCATACACAAACTTGATTAGCCCGTCGCCCTCTGCAGTTACTACCACTCGCTCTTCGCCCTGTAGAAAGGAAGCCATCAGGGCCGACCCCGCTAACGCCCTGCCTAGGATTAGAGCATGGATGGGCTCGAGCTCATGACGTTCCTGTGCCGTCCTGGCAGAGGTTGAGTTCTGAACTACTGCGGCTCGGAACATTCCGTTTTTCGTAATGGCCCTGGTAACGCGGTCGCGCTGCTCCCACTGTTTCCTCACATCAAGGCTCATGGTCGATACGTTCCTTCATCTCTACGAGAGCTTGTAACGCCTGCAGCGGCGTCATGTTGTCGATGTCGAGGTTCTTCATTCTCCTTCGCAACTCATCGTCCTGAACAGTAAACATCGTTAGTTGACCGGTTCGCTCGAGTGAGTGACGTTCAACACTTGCTGTTCTTCCCACTCTTAACGACTGCTCATCACTGCCTTCCAGTTGATGAAGTATAGCAGTCGACGTTGTTATCACTGAAGGGGGCATGCCAGCCATTCGTGCAACGTGAATGCCAAATGAGTGGTCGGTAAATCCGGGCACAACGCGGTGTGTGAATACGATGTCGTCGCCAACTTCCTTAACCTCTACGCAAAGATTAATAATCCGATCGAATGATCCTGCCAAAGACGTCAGCTCATGGTAGTGCGTGGCAAACAGCGTCTTGGCGCCTACAACTTCATGCACAAATTCTGCAATAGCCCAGGCAATGCTTATTCCGTCGAACGTTGCAGTTCCCCTGCCTACCTCGTCAAGCAGAATCAAACTCCGTTTAGTTGCATTATTTAGTATGTTGGCCGATTCCTGCATTTCAACAAGAAACGTACTTTCGCCGGCTGTAATGTTGTCTTGCGCCCCCACGCGCGTAAAGATTCTGTCCGTCAGTGGTATCAGCGCTGAAGATGCCGGAACAAAGCTCCCAACGTGCGCCAGAAAGACAATCAATCCTGTTTGACGGAGGTAGCTGGATTTTCCCGACATGTTGGGGCCGGTGATGATTGCAATCTGAGACGCTGATGTATCCAGACGTACAGAGTTCGCGATATAGGGAGTTCCCACAGGCAGACGTTGTTCAATCACAGGGTGCCTTGCCCCTTCGATGTGGAGCTCATCGCTTTCCGTAATAACCGGCTCTGTGTAGTCAAAGTCTATGGCATTCTGCGCGAACGTGGTCAGACAATCAACATGGGCTATTGCACTTGCAGAGCGCTGAATCTCTGCACAATGAGCTGCAATGTTCTTTCGCAGTTCAGCAAATAACTCAGCCTCTAATGTTGTAACGCGGCCTTCAGCGTTAAGGAGTGTGTGCTCGAGTTCCTTTAGTCGGGCTGTTGTATACCGTTCGGCATTTGCGAGCGTCTGTTTGCGTTCAAAGTAGTCCGGGACGCGTCCCGCATGCGTTTTCGAGACCTCGATATAGTAGCCAAACACACTTGTATACCCCACCTTTAGCGAAGCAATACCAGTATCGGCACGCTCCCTATCCTGATACTCGGCAATCCAGCGCTTGCCTTCGGTAAGCGCAGTACATACTTCGTCCAATTCAACATGATAACCATGTTTAAAGATCTTTCCATGTCCGGGCTGTATTGCGGGTTCATCTACCAATGCAGTTGTGAGCATTGAGAGAACATCGTCATGCGTCGAAATTGCTGTAGCAAGCGCACGAACCTCATTCGATTCAAAATCCATCAGGATATTTCTGATGGCTCCGAACGTTGAAAGCCCCAACCGCAATGCCGACAGTTCACGCGGGTGTGCCCTGTCGGTAACAACTCGCGTAAGCAATCGCTCCACATCACCAACGGTTTGGAGCACAGTGCGAAGCGTCAATAATGAAGCAGGTTGCCCGGCAAAACCTCTCACGGCCGAAAGCCGATCGTTGATAGCGCTGATGCTAATCTGCGGAGTCTGCAGCCACCATCGCAGCATGCGTCCGCCCATTGGCGTCGCAGTTCTATCGAGTACTCCAATTAGCGCGCCTGCCGAACTGCTATCGCGCATCGACGAATGTATTTCAAGGTTGCGGCGCGTTGCTGTGTCGAGAACCATGATCGCGTCAGAGTGCAAAACACGCAGACCCGTCAGTTGCCTCAAAGCGCCCTGCTGTGTTTGACTTACATAGTGGAGTGCCGCTCCGGCGGCAACGATACCAGCATCGGAGTCGTTCTCGAATCCAAAACCCTTGAGCGAGGCAGTTTGAAACTGACGCAGCAGCGCCGTCCGCGCATATTCAACGGCAAAATGCCATTCATCAATTCGTGTAATTACAGGCTTGATGGGAAGTTTTTGGAAAAGGGGCTCCCACACCTGTTTCATCTGTTTATTTACAATTATTTCAGCAGGAGCAAACGACTCGATGACTGACGCAATTTTTTGACTGTTGACACTTCCAGCGATAAACGTTCCGGTGCTGACGTCGATAACAGCTACACCAAACGTCGTCTTTGAGGACTTCGCCTCGACTTCTGCATGGAGCGCCAGCAGAAACGTATTCGAGCGTGAGTCGAGAAGTTTGTCGTAGAGTACTACTCCCGGAGTAACCACTTCCACAACATCTCGGCGCACAATTCCCCTGGCATGCTTTGGGTCTTCCAATTGTTCGCACACAGCAACTTTATACCCGGCATGAACAAGCTTTGGCAGATAGTTGTCGATTTGATGGTGCGGAAATCCCGCAAGCGGCATATCGCCCGCAGCGCCATTATTGCGTTTTGTAAGAGTTATTCCGCACGCTGCCGCAGTTGCAATTGCATCATCGCCGAAGGTTTCGAAAAAATCGCCCAGACGAAACAATAAGATTGTATCGGGATGCTTGGCCTTTATCTGGTTGTACTGCCGCATCAGCGGCGTATCCTTCTGTTTCACACGGTGAATTTACCACCGATTGAAAATCGTATTGCCATCGGCGTATCTTTGTCCTTCTCCTGCGGGAGAGGTGGCCGAGTGGCTGAAGGCAACGGTTTGCTAAACCGTCATAGTGGTATAAACCGCTATCGAGGGTTCGAATCCCTCCCTCTCCGCTGAATCACAACATCGGTAAGCCTGGCGTGAGGACGCTGGGCTTTTTTTCGTGATGCAGGACCAACAAGAACGTACCATACGACCCATCGCAACAAACCGGAAGGCATTGCACAATTACGAAATTCTGCATCGCTTCGAGGCAGGCATTGTGCTGACTGGAACGGAGGTGAAAGCTATTCGTGCAGGGCGCCTGAATATCACCGATGCATACGCCACCTTCCCCTCAAAAACAACCGATGAACTGATGCTGATTAATCTTCATATCGGCCATTATGAATTCGGTAATAGAGAAAATCACGATCCGCTGCGCCCCCGTAAACTCATTCTCCATAAACAGGAACTGCACCGGCTGCGCAAACAGATTGAACAAAAGGGACTGACACTTGTACCAACAAAGATGTACTTCTCCGGACCCTACATCAAGATTGAAATTGGATTAGCACGCGGCAAAAAGTTATACGATAAACGTCAGTCTCTGAAGGAAAAGGAAGCCGACCGCGACGCGATGTAGTTTTGTTGAATGATGACGGTACCAGAACAGCTTGCAATAATTAAAAGCAACGTGGTTGACCTCTTGCCTGAAGACGAACTGGTAAAGAAGTTGGAACGAAGTGTCTCCACTGGGAAGCCCCTTACTATAAAACTCGGTTTAGATCCTTCGAGGCCAGACATCCACGTTGGTCATGCAGTGGTTTTGAATAAACTCAGACAATTTCAGGATCTTGGACACAACGTTGTGCTGATCATCGGCGACTTCACGGCAATGATTGGAGATCCTACCGGGAGGTCGAAAACGCGCACTCCGCTAACACTCGAAGACACACGAGCAAACGGTAAGACGTACATCAGCCAAGCTGCTGCAATCCTGAACAATGAGCGAACACGCGTAGTCTATAATTCGTCGTGGCTCGACGAGTTAACGTTCAAACAAATCATTTCGCTCACAGCTAAGTATACCGTTGCGCAATTGTTAGAGCGCGACGATTTTACCAAACGTTATCGCGGCGGCGAACCGATTGGCGTTCATGAGTTTTTATATCCTCTGTCTCAAGCGTATGATTCTGTTGAAATCGAAGCTGATGTTGAAATCGGTGGTACAGATCAGAAGTTCAACCTGCTGGTAGGCAGAGAAGTTATGCGTGCATACGGCTTGGAACCACAGTGTGTCCTCACCATGCCCATCCTTGAAGGCACCGATGGCGTTGAAAAAATGAGTAAGTCTCTTGATAATTACATTGCACTTCTCGATACTCCACGCGACATGTTTGGAAAAACAATGTCGATTCCCGACACGCTTATTGTCCGCTACCTAAAGTATGCGTGTTTTGCAGATGCTAAAGAAGTTGATGATGTTGATAAGGGGCTTTCCAGCGGTGCAATTCATCCACGATCTGCGAAAGTTGATGTTGCTCGCCGCATAGTAGCCCGATACCATGGCATGCAGGCAGCCAACGATGCTGCTGTTGAATTCGATCGAATCTTTGTTAACAAAGATGTTCCAGATGATGTACCCGAATGGAGTCCGGAATTGGGACAGGTTACAATTCCCATCGTCGATCTGCTTGCAATTACGGGTATGGCTCCATCGAAAAGCGAGGCTCGCAGACTCATCCAGCAGGGAGCTGTACAAATCAATGGAGCGAAGATTACAGACATGACGTCAGAGATCGACGTCACCACGCAGCAACTACTCAAGGTGGGCAAACTTCGATTCCTAAGAATTGTACCGGCAGCACGATAACAATTCGTCCATTTATTTAGCATTCTTCATTCAGCGTTCTTCACTAAAATATTACCGCGGCGCGGCATCAGGTTCAGCCAATATGGCCAGAGACTTGGAACTGTTGGAGACTGTCCGCGCTGGCATCGCTCCGTTTGCCTTTGAAACATATACATGGGAACCATGGGCTGTTTCTTTAGGTAAGCATCAATCGATAAATGCTATCGATGTTGATAAAGCCAGGGAGATGGGAATTGATGTAGTGTGGCGTCCAACGGGTGGACGCGCAATCCTGCACGCAGACGAGCTCACGTACTGCGTAGCTGTGAGGGGCAACCCCCGTGATGTGTATCGCCGGGTTCACGACGTCATTCGCAGAGCTCTTGACAGGATCGTCCCACATGCACTCAACGGGCATAAGGCACAACCAGATCTCCGTCAGTTTTACGCTTCCGGAACTAGGCTTGGCCAGGTTTGTTTTGCCTCAAGCGTCACGGATGAACTGATGCACAATGGAAGGAAGGTTGTTGGAAGCGCTCAACGCGTTATTGATGGCATCGTGCTTCAGCACGGCTCGATACTCTGCGGACCTGCGCACCAGACTATTGCCGACATCCTGGCCGTGAAAGAAAATGATCGGTCCGAAATCAAACAACAGCTAAACAAATTGAGCATATCGTTGTCGGAGATTGCAGGCAGACGCATCGACCCGCTGACTGTGGCCAGGGAAATTGAACAAATCGATGTCGTATATCCTTCTTTGTCTGCAATTCATGAATAGTTTGGGAGCTATTCCTCTAGCTAAACAACGCCCGGCGTTTCTCCCGGCGTTTCTCCCGGCGTTTCTCCCGGCGTTTCGATGTCACTGCCTTGTTGCGATCAATCCATGTGTTATACACAGTAAATGCTCGCTCAGAAAGTGCCACCACGAATCCACCAATCAGAGGCGACCACCATTCGCGATGGTATGCGCCGCCTGGAGTTAACACGTATTGGAACAATACATCTGAGATGTACAGGGCGCCTGAGTAATAAACCCAGGATGAGATGAATTGTTTAATCAGCAGTGTATTTCGGTTCATTCATTGTGTGGAATTGAATCCTAACCTTTAAACTTTTCAACATGTAATAAAGGAAACAACGGCAGAATGGGTTCACTGAAGCCTTCGAAGCGAATATTTCTCCCGGCGTTTCTCCCGGCGTTTCTCCCGGCGTTTCTCCCGGCGTTTCTCCCGTTCAGCCTACCGACAGCGGCCGCACAACGGTTATCCCCGTGTGTGATGCTACGCTTCCAACGTACTCGCTGACTCTCTTGTCGAGCACGACTTTTTGTTGAACGGTGGAAGCATGCAGCAGACGTGCTTCCCCATGCTCATCCCTGTAAATCATCCCTGTGTGGGCATAGTCCAGACCAGCCTTCAACGTTGCAACTGCAATGATGTCTCCGGTCTGCATCATCGGCTCTGCTTTGGCAATACTTGCCTTGGGAATGTATATCCGAGGGGTGTTGTTTATTAGCCGTTCGATAAAGGCAATTTCATTTACGAGATCAGGATTGTTAACGAGGGATGGGTAGAACTTCGGATTCTTCGACATAAAGCTAACGTTGATCTTAAGAGGAACACCACCCATGTCTGACGTGACGTCTCTTACGACGCCCTTAGAAACATTATTACTGATCCACTCAGCCGTGTAGTGTAACCGCGATAGGTATCCATCCAGCTTGCCATCGCGGTATCGTGTAAATGTAATTTCGTTCACGAGATCGGTGTACGCCTTACTACCTTTTTTTAGTATTCGTGCAATACACATCACATCTTCGAAGAATGTTACACAATCTAATCCGGTGAGGTCAATCCTGCACGCCTCCGGACCGTCTTTCTCCAACGTTCCCGCAACGTATGGTGTGCCCCTTAACTCCATTCCAATCTTACCCATCAGTTCACCGATGGGAAGGCTTACCCAGTGGTGATTTACTGCGTACGACATCAAACGCTCAAAGACTGCTTCGGTAGAATCTGTTGCAAACGCATCCTGAGCAGCCCAAGCCCTTCGTGCCAGGGGAACCAATGAAATAAGCGACAATAATTCTCTTCTGTTCATTACCTAAATAAATTTACGATGATGCTTTCACTTGAATGCCAAGCTGATCCAATTGCGATTGTGCCACTGGCGTTGGGCAGCCGTCCATTAACGACAGACCCGATGTGGTTTTGGGAAACGCAACAACATCTCGAATGTTGTCAGTGCCCACAAGCACCATCACCAGCCTGTCGAACCCGAATGCTATGCCTCCATGCGGCGGTGCACCATAACGCAACGCCTTCAACAAAAATCCAAACTTTGTCTGGGCTTCATCATTGCTCATGCCAAGCAGTGAGAAAATTTCATTTTGCACTTCATTTTTATGAATGCGTATTGATCCGCCTGCCGCTTCGTATCCGTTGATCACCAAATCGTAGGCCATCGCTCTCGCCCGCGATGGATCGGTTGTTAATAAAGCAACATCGGCCGACATTGGACTTGTAAAAGGATGATGGCGTGCCACCCATCGTTTCTCTTCATCACTGTATTCAAGCAGCGGAAATTCTGTGACCCAACATAATGCGTATGAGTCTGCAACGCGTTCAAATTCGCCATTCTGTATCGCAATTTTCTGACGCAAAGCGCCAAGGACTATACACGAGCGTTCCCATTCGCCTGCTGCGAAAACAATCAGATCTCCATCTGCAGCACCAACATTCTTAATGATTGCCTGCAATTCAGACTGATCTATTGCCTTCGCAAACGAACCGGTAATCTCGCCATTCGAATATTTAAGCCACGGCATACCCTTAGCTCCATACGTTCGGGCATGCTCTGTAAGCTCATCTATTTGCTTACGGGAGAACGATGCGCTGCCTGATGCAACAAAAGCTTTTACAACGCCGCCAGATTCAACTGCATTTGTGAAAACAGAAAATCCAGACGTTGCGCTTGATGCTGTTACATCAACAATCTCACCCGAGAGTCTCAAATCCGGCTTGTCTGAACCATACAAATTCATTGCATCCTCGTACGAGATGCGTCTCAGCGGCATCGTGAGCTTCACGTCTAAAACCTCGTGCCATACACGCGCAATGAATCGTTCGGTTAGGGCAATGATGTCTTCCTGATCGACGAACGACATCTCGACGTCTATCTGCGTGAACTCCGGCTGCCTGTCCGCTCGCAAATCTTCATCGCGGAAACATTTCACTATCTGCATGTACTTATCGAAGCCGCTCACCATGAGAAGTTGTTTGAAGAGTTGTGGCGACTGCGGCAAGGCGTAAAAGCGACCCTTATTCACGCGGCTTGGCACGAGATAATCGCGTGCTCCTTCAGGCGTGCTCTTGGTAAGCACTGGCGTTTCGACTTCCGTGAATCCTTCTTCGGCAAAGAACTGATGTGTGATCTGATACAGCGTATTTCGTACTTCGAAATTCTTCTGAAGTACTCGCCGACGCAAATCCAGATAACGATATTCCAGTCGTAACTCTTCGTTCGTCCCTAAATCATCTACGATTTCGAACGGCGTTACATCAGCGCTATTAATAATACCAATGTCTTCCGCAATGATTTCGATAAGCCCTGTAGGAATGTTTGGGTTGGGGTTTTCACGCATTCTCACTAAACCCTTCACCCACACAACCCATTCATTCCTCACATCTTTTATGGAGGGGGCAAGCAGTGGAGTTGCCGATGAATCAACAACGCACTGCGTAACGCCATTACGGTCGCGCAGGTCAATGAAGATGACTCCTCCATAATCGCGCCGCGCATTTACCCAGCCGTTGAGAATTACGGTGCGCCCAGCATCCTTGGGACGCAACTCACCGCATGTTATCGTTCGTTTTTGGAATTCCATGTTAACCTGCTTCAATACCGCAATATGCAAACAGTCTGTCGATGGCAGCCGTCACTTCTTCGATAGGCACATCGCTAAGAACCTCACCTTTATTAATAATCACTTCGCAATGCGAGCCGATCGGATACCACGGCATGATTGACGGATTTGGCTGGTTGAACATCACACACGATGGCGTTTTCCATGCGGCTGCCAAATGTACTGCCGATGTGTCGGGCGTCCAGAGTGCATGCATTTCGTGCAGCCTTGCTGCAAACACATCGAATGACTGAGATGATTTAACCAACTTCAAACCGTCAATGCTTCTTGCTATGGCAGCAGCACGTTCTCCGTGCCGTGGAGCTGCAAACAAATACATGCTGACTTTCGGATACTTCTCGCGAATATGGCTCAAAACGATACATGTCTTCGAAACATCGTATGAGCGAAAATCATTGCTGCCGCTAATGTTTACGCCGAGCCGGAACCGAGTATCATCTGCGGGAATTCCTAACGCCTGCTGCGCCGCCGTCTGCTCCCTGGTTTCGACGGAATAGTGTGGCGTCATATCTATCCGGTCGGGATCAATTCCGAAGGGCATCAGCAAGTTTGCAACGCGTCGGCAAATATGAACCGTGGCTTTATCCAGCAGTGGAACACAATGGGTATAAACCCCTGCATTTTCTTTCAACACACCAACGGAATACCGCGCATTGCAGCGGGTAACAAAAATTCCGCTGGTTGACGAGGGATTATCCATCAGGTCTACCACTACATCGTAATGCTGCTGCCTCATTCGAACAATCAATTCAATCAGGCTGGTAAGAGATTTTCGATACACATACCTTGTTTGTGTGTACTCGCTAACAATGCGCTCGACGGCAACGTTGTTACTGCTGAGCAACATATCTATTTGGGCATCTGGATAACGCGTCTTCAGCTCGCGAAGGATAAATGTCGAGACGATTACATCTCCAATTCTGTCCTGGCGTAAAACAAGAATTTTCGGCTTTGCAGGCAGATTCAGAACATCAGCCGGATGAGCGACTACAACAGGAGTAAAACCGCGCCGGTGCGTTTTAATAAACCACTTGCGTACCCGAAGCTCTAAGCGCTTCAACCGGTTGTATGGTGATGTTTGCTTCGGCACGAGGATCAGATTCCAAGGACAGCTTTATAAACATCGCATGTTTTTTTAGCCGTGATGTTCCAGGAAAACTCTTGCGCCTGGGTGAGACCTTTTACACGGAGATTATTTCGGACGTCAGGATCAGTGAGCAGAACTTCCATGCCATGGGCGATAGAATTTGTATCGAATGGGTCAACATAAAGCGCCGCATCGCCTGCAACTTCGGGCAGAGAACTCAGCGATGATGTAAGCACCGGACATCCGCACTTCATTGCCTCGAGAACGGGCAGACCGAAGCCCTCGGCGATGCTCGGGAACACCAAGCCACAGGCATTCGACAACAATGAGAGATGCTCGGCATGCGAAATGTGGCTTCGCAATTCAAGATTCGGTTCATTAATAAATTTCTTTACTTCATCGTATTCACGGTTGAAATGCTTTTGCTCCCAAGGTCCAATGAGCACAAACTTCGAAGCCCTGCGAAGAGACGTTGGGATCTGCATCCATGCCTGAAGAATTCGCCTGAGATTTTTCCGCGGATCAAGCCTGCCCACCCACAGCAGGTATGGACCCTTCACTGTAGACGGTGCTGAATGCAATGGTGCGAAGTCATCGCCGGCTGCAAGTGGTATTACAGAAATGGGACTTGCCGCGTTTGGGAAATATGTGCTGAACGTCTGTTTAACGTATTCAGACGGCACAATGATATGCTCGGCATGTTCAACCATTGCCGACACTACCTTGGGAAAACTCGCACGCAGATTATGATAAACTTCTATAGATTCATCCAATGGAAACAAATCGTGGATGGTAACTACAAAGCGTTTAACAGAAGGGAACCACCTGCCCCCTTCATGATAATGAACAAGATCAACATCACTCATGTGCCGTGCCCATTGCCGCGCTATCATCTTTCGTGTAACGCCTTTGAGCAAAGGACCGAGAGCTAACTCATGGGGCAACACAGGCCTGATATCACTGCGGCTAGAGCCTGCAATTTTTCGTATTTCATTTTCTTTACTGCTTCGGGTGAGGATACGAAAATCAAACGGTTGGTCTAGTGCCACGATGTGAGACACCAGCTCTCGGGCATAGCGCTGGATGCCGCCGGCGCCAAACACCATCGATAAATCGTATCCAATTGTCATACAGGTATGGCAGCCAACTCATTCAGCAGCGTAACTGCATTTTGTGCTACGAATAAAGGATCAATGGCATTATTCGTCTTGCCATCATTGCTTAGAATAATCTTTGCCGGGGTTCTATATGGGCCCCATTCAATAACATTAGACTGTTCCAGATACAACCCCACAGTTGGCACACTGAAGGCAGATGCAATGTGTATTGCGGCAGTATCGGGCGAGATAAGCATGCGGGCACGTTCGATAACAGCGCATGCTTCAGGCAGAGACCGTTGGAATACTCTGCATCGAAGAGAATTAACGTTATTTACAATAGTATGAGCCTCGTCGATATCGTCTGGTCCGCACATAACCAATACATCGAATTCCTTCTTAAGGTCTATTACCTCTCGGATGCATTGAACTACAGATGCTACATTCCATCTCTTCACTCGCTGTTGTGCGCTGATATTGGCAACAATGTAGGGGGCATCGGAGACCTGCTGTACAGCCCGACGTGCTTCATCGGTGATGGTAATGTACGGACGCAGTGTATCGTCGAACGGTGCATCAATCACCGATGGTCCTGCATGTTTAAATGTGTCTACCCAATGCATGAGCGGCTGATCGTGCCTGATGAGAAAGTCGAAAGCTTCGGCGTATGTCTTCCTGCGTTGAACATGTTCGACCGCTACTCTTCGTGCGGCACGTCCTGCGAAGAGCGACATAATCAAAGCCTTCGTCATACGCTCCACCACCGTTGCAAACACAACATCGTAGTTGCGTCCCAACATAAAACGCCGCACATCAAGCCATGAAGCCTCGGGGCTGTGCTTAGCTTCGATGAACATAGCCCTCTGAATGTTCGGGTCGAGTTCTAACAGCGATTTGTTTCGCGTTGAGCCGATAACATCGATCTCAACTCCCGGCACATATTTTTTGAGCCAGGCTATTAGGGGAGTAGTTACGATGTAATCCCCGATTGCATCGTAACGCAGGATAACGACACGCTGAACTTCATCAGGACGCAGCTTAATCCGTCGTTCAGGCTTCGACGAAGCCCGTCCTGTGGCAACGCTGTATGTTATCTCACGGAGGCGGTCACGTAACTTCTTTCGCCACGTCATATTCTACTTTGGAAGCCATTGCATATACAGCATCGATGGTTTCGGAAACATCGGTAAGCGTCGATGGATCGTCCGATGCTTCGTATGCTTCCATAGAAGGATATACATACACCTCTTGAAAGTGATTATGCTTCCCTTTGTCCTCATATACGGCATAGTCAATGCCATTAGAGGCGTAGTGCTTTCGAAGCTTCCCCACGAGCGATAGGTACTCTGACCTTTTGCCATCGGGTATCAAATATGTAACGCGAAACAAGACTCGGGGCATACTCACGGGATGTTTTGTGGTTTCTTCTTAAACCACAAATTTACACAATTATGGGTCTTACAATTGTTACTTGATTTTTCCTTTCTTCTTGGCGGCCGTGACTTCTTTTTCTGTAACCTTCCCCTTTTTGTTGCCAAAATTTGTAAAGACAAACGTGATAACGTCGGCAATGTCTTTATCCTTATACTTTGGCGGCAGCGGCATCATCATGCCATTAAAATCCTTACCATTAACCTTCACCTTGCCAGTCTTTCCAAAAACAACTTCGCGTATAATAGTCTGTTTGTCGGTTTTGGAAATGTAGTCGCTCTTGGCTAGTGGTGGATAAACAACGCCCAGGCCCTGGCCATTTTCCTGATGACAGGTCCTGCAGTATTCATTGAATATTTTTTTACCATTGTTTACATCCTGTGCAGATGTGTATGCGGTGCCAGCAAAGGCAAAACATGTTAGAAATACAATGAATTGTCTCTTGCCCATGGGATAGTCTCCTTTTTCGATTAATTCAAAAAAAAACAAAATTACTGTGTCGTTTGAATATTAGGTTGAACGGCTGGCGTACAGCATGCATCATTGCCTTGATGCGTGTATGAAGGTGGCGAGAGATACGGTATTCCCAGCCCCATTCCCCGAATAACAAGAATGCCTCCAACTGCGAGGGCAAGAGACGGAAGAATGATGCGAAGTGATCTCGTAAAACGTTCGGATAACTTTCTGCCGCTCCATGATAGGAGCCACATGGCAGGGATGGTACCAACTCCAAACAATCCCATGAACAGGGCTCCGCGAATCGGGTCTACTACAGACGCCGCTCCAAGAACTGCCGAAAGAACTAGTCCGCACGGCAGCAAACCGTTTAACAGCCCCATACCAAACGATGCTGCCACAGAGCGCTTCCCAACGGCACGCCTCATAGCAAGGCTCACTGGCCGCGTAATCTTCATCAGCAATGCGCCGGGAATAATGGATCTGTGCAACAATATTTGAACTCCAGCCGAAAGAATCATCAGAATACCGGCAACAATACTTACCGTGCTCTCCGCTACAGATAACGCAACCAAACCAGCACCCAATCCGCTTACCAATCCAAGCAGCATGTAGGTTACAACTCTCCCCACCTGGTACGTAAGCCTGCCTAATTGCAGGCCAACCACAATGGGACCGCACATGCCCACACAGTGCAAGGACCCGGCCAGCCCAAGCAATAATCCTGCAAGCAGTTCCATCAATGGTTACTCAATGTAAAGTGACGATTGATACTCATAATATTTATCATAAGCTCTCCAGCTAACAGTGACTTTCCAGACACCCTTTTTAAATCGTAGTGCATCGATGATCATCGTTCCATCTGCGGCAAGATTCAGCTTCAGCGTTACGTCGGCATTCGGTTCGTCGGGGCGGTATAGCAGCACTGATCCAACGGCATACCCGGCATGGTCCCGAGGTAGTTGCACCGCGACGGCACCACCACGCAGATACGAAATCGAGATGCCGTCGGCAAGGCGGGCTGCATTCGATCGTGCAGTTTGTGTTGCGTCGTATTGCAGCGACTGTTCATAGTAATCAGGACGTACAAGGTCCACACTCTGCATCATGGCAAAGGCAACGAAACCCAATGTTGCCAGTGCAAACAAGGTATAGACGATACCAATCCGCCAGCCCCAGTGAAAATCAAACTTTTTCATGGCATCACAAATGATGTCGTGACGGTTTTAACAATCTCTCCATTCGATTGAATTGAAAGGACAAGTTTTTTGTCGAACGATGTTGCAATGTCGGTCGGAATTGTAACAAGGAACCTGCCCTTCATAATCTGCCCCCCATGAACAACCTTGGGCAAATCTATCGGAGTAATCACTGCTCCGGCGGGCTCTACAACATTCAGCACATACGGCAGGTCTTTGTTGCTTTTGTTAATAATCTGAAGGCGATAAAAATTTCCCATTCCGGTGGCTGTTGTAACCCACGTAGTGCCCTCCTGACGCAGTATCCCTACGTCAAGCGTTGAGCGCATTGCAAACAGTGTTATTGCGGCAACCATCAGTAACGTCCAGACAATGAGATATGCTTTAATACGGCCAGTTAACCACGACGTCGTGTGCTGCTCTATTTGCTGCTGACTCGAGTACCTGACCAAGCCTTTGGGCAGGCCAACCCTGGTCATCACTTCATCGCATGCATCGATACATGCTGTACAGTTAACACACTCCAACTGAATACCATTCCGAATGTCTATTCCGGTTGGACATACAGTTACACATTGATAACAGTCAACGCAATCGCCTCTGCCGTGGGGTCGGCGAAATTCACCATCGGTACCGTGCATGGATTTGCGCGCTGCGTTGTCTGCCTTACTCCACTTAGCCCGCTGTTCACCGCGCATGTAATCGTAGGTAACGGCAACGGTGGTTTCATCTACAAGCGCAGACATATACCGTCCATACGGACACGCCACAACGCATGCCTGTTCGCGGAATCGGTAGAACACCATAAAGAACACAAACGTGAAGAACAGCAAACCCACGAACAGGCTTGCATGGCTGAATGGTCCTTCTCGTACATACAACAAGAGTGTGTCGCTCGAAATCACATAGGAAAGGAAAGTATTTGCAATGATGAACGATATCGCGAAGAAGATGCCAACCTTGACAGATGTTCTCCAGATACGATCCCACGTCCACGGACCTGAATGCCGCTTTGCCTGCTCCTTCGGGCCCCCTTCAATCATCCATTCAATTTTTCTGAAAACCATTTCCATAAAAATTGTTTGCGGGCACAGCCATCCGCACCATATTCTGCCGAGCGTTGCGGTAAACAGAACAATAGTTACAATTACCGCCAGAAAGATCAACGCCACCAGATAGAAATCGTTTGGCCAGAATGGAACACCGAAGAAGACGAATTCTCGGGAAAGAATATTCAGCAGCAGGAACTGATGTCCACCAATTTTTATGAAGGGGGCTAACAACAGAAAGGCAACAAGCACAACGCTGAGAATTGTTCGCGCCGTGTAATAAATACCCGACGGTTTCCGGGCATAAATCCAACGTCTTCTCCCATCTGGTAGGATGCTGGAAAGTTCGGATCGGAATCGTTCGTGATCCTCTAGGACATCAAGTTCAACTATCGCCATTGCATTCTATTTCACGCTCTTCTTCTCTTGGCTTTGGATTGGGAGGATTCGTTCCCCTGTTACTTAACACATAGGAAGCAACCTCCAACAGTTCCCTATCCGACAATTTGTTACCGCTTCCAAACGGAAGCATTCCTTTTTCGGGAAAACCGCTTGTAATATTTTTTACAATCTCTTGCAGTGAGCAGCCGTGCATCCAGAATTGATCTGTGAGGTTGGGGCCAATCTGACCGCCTAAATCGCTGCGGTGGCAGGTGAAGCAGAGATTATTCGTACTGTTAAAAATCGTCTTGCCCCTGCTGAGCGATTCCTGATCCGTGAGCAGCGCCATCTTGACGGCAGGTCCCTTTGGCGAGGCAGGCATGAGAGCCTTTGCGGCGGCAACCTCTGCATCGTACTCGGCTTCCTGACTCTTTTCGCCATACCATAAGAAGTTCCAATCGGGACCGCTATAGACGTGGTAATAGAAGATGTAAATAACGCTCATGATGATTGTAAAGTAGAATCCATACAACCACCATCGTGGCAGGCTATTGTCGTATTCGCGGATACCGTCGGCATCATGGTCCAGCAGCGGCTCTTTATCATTGTTGCCCATATTCAATTCCTTTCCGATGAATTCGGGACCTGCTCCGGCATGTAATCGTCTCGGATGGCCATGAGCGCTATCGATTCCAGCTTCTGTCTGTCCGCTCTGAAATACCAGACCATCAGACAGATAAAGAATCCAAAGAAGAATATGAGTGCAACAATGGGATAGTATTCTATTCCGGGGATGTCTGCGATGACGTTTTTGTACATGCTCTACCTCGAATTAGCCTTATTTGAAACATTCTGATCTTTTTTAATATCTGTGCCGAGCCGCTGCAGGTATGCAATCACGGCGATGATTTCCTTGCCAGGATCTACTCCCTTGATACCCGATGAAGAAAGGTTGTCTGCAATTTTCTGGGCCTGTGTTTTGGCATCAGCTACAGCTTTAGCCGCAAAGCCATCTGGGTATGGGACTCCGAGTAATTGCATGGTGAGAATCTTACCTTCGGTATGCGATACATCGAGGTCTGTTGAATACATCCATGGATAGGCAGGCATAATGGAATTCGGCGACGTCGAACGCGGATCCTGCATGTGCTTCCAATGCCACGCGTCGGGATACTTTTTCCCAACACGGTGCAGGTCGGGTCCGGTTCGTTTAGACCCCCACTGAAACGGGTGATCGTACACAAACTCACCAGCCTTGGAATACTCACCGTACCGTTCAGTCTCGCTTCGAAAGGGGCGAACCATCTGCGAGTGACATGTATAGCATCCTTCTCGAACATAGATGTCGCGCCCTTCCAGCTCCAGCGGTGTGTATGGCATCACCGATGCAATTGTGGGCACATTGCTCTTAATCAGTGCAGTTGGCACGTATTCAACGATACCTCCGATTGCCACTGCAACAAAAACAAAGACACTGAAGCGTAACGGAGCCCCCTCCAAAATCCTGTGCCAGCCTTCCTTGTGAGCTTGTGCTTCCCTGAACTCAGCCATACGATTAACAACCTGCACTTCTTCGTTCGCAACGAGTTTTCCGCTGCGCGCCGTCTTGTACAAGTTCCATGCACCAAGTATTGCACCCGACAAATACATGACTCCGCCAATGGAACGCATCACATACATCGGAATGAGCTGCGTTACCGTTTCCAGAAAGTTCGGGTATTGTAACGATCCATCGGGCTGGAACTGCTTCCACATCAACGATTGTGTGATTCCACCCCAGTACATTGGAATCACGTATGCGAGAACTCCGAGCGTCATGAGCCAGAAATGCCAGTTCGCCATCGGCACGCTGTGCAGCTTCGTCCGGTATATGCGCGGAAAAATGTAGTACAGCATTGCAAACGCAAGCCCACCATTCCACAGTAGTGCTCCCAGATGCACGTGGCCAATGATGTAATCGGTGTAGTGCACTATGGCATTGATGTTCTTCAACGACATCATTGGACCTTCGAACGTTGCCATGCCGTAAGCCGTGACCCCAACAACGAGAAACTTTAACACAGGATCGGTTCGCACCTTATCCCAGGCACCGCGCAGCGTCATCAAGCCATTTACCATTCCTCCCCACGAAGGTGCGATGAGCATAAAGCTAAAGGCTACTCCGAGAGACTGTGCCCATCCCGGCAGTGCCGTATACAACAGGTGATGCGGACCAGCCCAGATGTACAGAAAGATTAGCGCCCAAAAGTGTACGATCGATAGTCGGTAGGAAAAGATGGGCCGGTCGGCAGCCTTGGGAATAAAGTAGTACATAATTCCCAGGAATGGAGTCGTAAGAAAGAACGCTACGGCATTGTGCCCATACCACCACTGTACTAAGGCGTCCTGAACACCGGCATACATAGAATAACTTTTCAGCAGCGAAACGGGAAGTTCGAAAGAATTAACAATGTGTAATAACGCAACGGTGAGGAATGTGGCGATATAAAACCATATTGCCACATAGAGATGCTTTTCCCTTCTGCGGACAATAGTTCCCATCATATTCCATCCAAAGACCACCCAAACAAGGGCAATCGCAATATCAATGGGCCACTCAAGTTCTGCATATTCCTTGCTCGTGGTAATCCCAAGCGGCAAGGTAACGGCAGCACTTACAATAATCAGTTGCCATCCCCAGAAATGTACCTTGCTCAGCAAATCGCTGAACATTCTCGCCTTGCATAATCGCTGCAGCGAATAATACACGCCAACAAAGATGGCATTCCCTGCAAAAGCAAAGATTACCGCATTTGTGTGTAGGGGGCGCAGCCTTCCGTACGAGAGGAAGTTGAGTCCCCCAAGAAAATCCGGGAGGTATAACTTGACAGCAACAACAATACCCACAAGGAATCCCACAATTCCCCAAACAAGCGTTGCCATGGCGAACCAACGCACAATCGCATTGTCATACGCAATCGTCTCAGTTCGACTACCTCCAGCGCCAACCTCACTCATGATGTCCTCGGCCTTTTGTTGTCATTATTATCATTTTGTTCAGTGTTTCTGTCGTCAAGAATTATTTTCATCGCCGGTGTGTGAAGATCGTCGTACTGACCCCTTCCAACAGCCCACAAAAATGCCACTAGAAAACCACCGGCAATTATTATGCTGCAGATCACGAGCAAGGGTATAACGCTCACCGAATCCTCCGTGAATACAGGCGGGCTCCGCCTACACTCAGACCAACAACTACCAAGGAACTCACTGGCATCATGATAGCCGTGAGTACTGGCGTTAGAAGACCGGCCAGCGCAAGCGCAATTCCAAGCACATTGTAGGCTATTGTGAAAATGAGGTTTGCTCTTATGACTGTTATCATACTGCCGGCGAATTTGAGGATTGCAGGCAGGCGGTGTAGCAATCCTGCAGGCATCACCACATCGCATGCAGGCACAAGCGTTGATGTGTCGTTGGTAACGGCAACGGACACATTTGCACAACCCATCGCTGCTGCATCGTTGAGTCCGTCGCCAACCATCATCACTGCTCGCCCCAACGTCTGAAGTTCTTGTACGGAACGGACCTTGTCTTCGGGCGACAAACGAAACGACATTTGGTGATTGCTGAATAAGGAGCAGAGCACAGGCTTGTCCCGCTCCGAATCGCCTGTTGCAACGAGCGTCAGCAGCGGACGGCGTGCCGGTACACGCCGTAACTCGTCCATCATCTCATGCATCCCGTCGCGCAGTTTCGATTGCAGGGTTAACGATCCAACGTAGTCGCCGTCTATGCTTATGTGAGTGCTGTCGTCGGTCTCACCATCGCTTACAACAAACTGCCGCGTACCCAAGCGCACATAATGATCGTTGCAACGACCTTCGATACCCTGACCAATCTCTTCGTAAACAGAATCCACTTCCACGGACGGTGTGCCAATGGCAATGCTCTGTGCTACGGGATGAATACTGTGGGAAGCAATACCGCGAATGCTATACCATTCGGCATCGGAAAGTTCGCGACCGGAAAACGTGATGGTGTTAAGGGGCTCGGTCAATGTGCCTGTTTTATCAAAAACGATAGTATCGGATTTCGATAACTCAAGTAGCGTTCCGGTGTTCTTGATGAAAATTTTATTTCTGCCAAGCGCTCCCATCGCCGTTCCAAGCGTAACGGGCGCTGCAATGGTTAAGGCACAGGGACATGCAATGATGAGGACTGCGGTAAACACATTGAGCGCTGCGCCAACGTCGGGCAGCCATGCAACGAAGCCCACGACTGCAGTCGTTATCGCTATAGCCGTAAACCTCGCTCCAAACTTGTCGGAGAGGTCGGTGAATGACCGACGTTCGGTGTGTTTGCCGTAGCGTTCCCACAACGAAGCGAGATGACTTTGAGATGCCGGCGCCGTTGCCGTTAACGTGGCTGTCTTGCCTACTACCTTGCCGCCGGCATGCACAACCGAGCCGCCAACCAATTCAATCGGTGTAGATTCTCCCGTAACAAAGCTGTAATCGATATATGCTGCAGGGGAAATGAGAACGCTGTCGCAGGGAACTATTTCTCCATTACGGATGAGGATGGTATCACCTGTTTGAACATCGTCGATGGGTATAATTCGCTGTTCTCCGCGGACGTCTACACGCACCGATAGCGGAAAAAAGGAACGGAACGTGCGGTCGAATGAAACTGCATCAAATGCTTTTTGATGAAACAATCGCCCTATAAGCAGGAACAGTACGAGTCCTGCAAAGGAATCGAGAAAGCCTTCGCCATGGCCGAGAGTAATGTCGGCAATGCTCCGCACAAACAATACGCTGATGCCCAGGGCAACGGGTACGTCAAGGTTGATGTGACGCCGGCGCAACGCCGAATATGCAGAAGTAAACCAGGGAGATGCCGAGTACACAAGCACAGGTATGCTAAGAAGGATACTCAAGGTATTGAACAGCAGCTCGAGCGAGGGAAGCAACCCTCCGTCGCCCGCCAGATAATGCGAGATACTAAACATCATGATGTTGCCGGCAGCAAAGCCTGCAACACCAATGCGCATGTACAATCTGCGAATCGCCGTTTTTTGCGGCGCTGCCGCGCTTCCATGGCCCCTTTCAGCATTTAGCAGCGGTTCATATCCCAGTGACGACAACAGGAGCGCAATTTTTCTGAGCGACGTTAGAGTTGCATCGAATTCGACGTAGACGGTCTTGCGCAAAAAATCCACATCCGACGAATGAATACCCCGATCGAATTTGTGAAGCTGATCTAATAGCCAAATGCAGCTTGCACAGTGCATGGACGGTATCTCGAAATGCGCTTTAATAAGCGAACCTTGTTTCCATGATATCTGATGCTGTGCTATTCGATAATCTTCCAGAATCGAATACCTCGCTTCATCGGCATTAACGCCACGCATCGATACCCCTGCACCGGAGTCTATGGCATAATAATCACAAAGTTTATTATCTCGTAAAATCAGATAGACGCTCTTGCATCCGGCACAGCAAAACGTTAAGCCGTCTTCGGAAATACTTACCGAAAGGCACGGCTCTCCACAGTGGCTACAACTGCGCAGATCTGTTTGTCCCACAGAAATCAGGCTAGCTGATTATGATGCTTCACTCCATTCGCCAATCGGACATGCATCAGCGAAGATTTTGTCGCCATGTCCTTCAGCGTTAGCTGTTGTGCAAGCACAGTGAATCGCTGCCTGACCTCTATCCAATGCTCGTGTGTTGGACATGGCTCAGCAGTACCACACCCGGGCAGACCGAGCATGCATTCTGTAAAGATGTCCGTTCCATCGATTGCTTCAACGAGGTTATGCAGCGTGATTTCATCTGCAGGCTTTGCAAGAGCAACTCCACCTCTCGGTCCCCGGTACGATATCATCAAACCGGAGTGCGTAAAATCCTGAAGCACCTTCGTCAGGAAGTGAAACGAAATGTTGAGTCGATCAGCAATTATGTTGATGGGAACGTATCCCTGCTTCGACTCCGCTGCAACAAAAATTGCAGCCTGTATGGCATAAATGCACGATTTGCTGATAATCATGATACAAAATTCAGATAAAAGATTCTTAAAACGCAAATACTAATTAAAAATAAATTTTATCCGAAATATAGCACTTGTAAACTATTGGTAGCTAAAGAGTTATAAGTTGCTTAAAACCACTCGCCCATGCCGATAATAGCTTCAACAACACGTTCCATTTCTGGTTTGCTCCAAAAATTTCCATCAGTGCCATAAGCGGGCCGATGCTCCTGTGCTGTAATTGTTAGGGGGCTGACATCAAGAAGATTCCACGCATGCTGGCCTTCCAAAACATTCTGAAGGATGAATGCCGATGCACCACCGGGTACGTCTTCGTCGAGCACTACAAGGCGGCTTGTCTTTCGCAGCGATGATGCAATAACATGTTCTGTGTCGAATGGCAACAACGTCTGAACGTCAATCACTTCTGCACTGATGCCAATCCTCTGCAGTTGCGCTGCTGCATCCAATGCCACACGGCAACTGGCGCCGTATGTAACGAGTGTGACGTCGGTTCCTTCACTCAGTATTTCCGGATTACCCAGCGGCACGGTAAACTCTCCGGGGTTTGAAGGAAGTCGTTCCTTGAGACGATAACCATTGAGAACTTCAATAATTATAGCAGGTTCATCGGAGCGTAGGAGCCTGTTGTACATGCCCGCGGCCTGCGTCATGTTACGCGGCACGCACACATGGATGCCCCTTACCAAATTGATAATGCCAGCCATGGGAGAACCACTGTGCCAGATGCCTTCCAGGCGGTGGCCTCGCGTTCGGATGATTGCCGGCGCCTTCTGTCCGCCCTTAGTTCTCCACTGAACTGTTGCAAGATCGTCGCTCAATATCTGCAGAGCATACAGCAGATAGTCTATGTACTGGATTTCGGCAATCGGCCTGAGTCCCCTCATGGCCATGCCAATGGCCTGACCAACAATGGTGCATTCGCGGATGCCAACATCGGACACGCGCAACTCACCATACAAAGCCTGCAGACCGGCGAAGCCTTGATTGACGTCGCCTAATCTTCCTATGTCCTCGCCAAACGCAATAATCCTTGGATCTCGGCTGAGATTTTCCCTGAAGCAGGCATTCATCACTTCACTGCCATTAACAAGAGGAGCGTCGGCGGCATATACGATGCTAACATCGTTTACCATCGCAGCGTTCTCATCTGTTTCGCTTGTAAGATGAGACGAGTACAGAGGTGCAATGCCTGAATCGTATTCGCCGAGCCAATTCGCAAGGAGTGTCGTGGCCGAGTCATCGGCAGAGCTTGTGGAGCGCACCAGCATCAGGGCGCGGTGGATGGCGCCGAAGACGTCGCGGCGGAATGGTTCACGAATAGCCGTAAGCTCATCGGCAATCGATGTTAGATGGCGAGAATTCCCAGCCTGCGATTGCATCGAAGCGGCTTTCAGAATGACTTCGACACCCAGCGACACATCGTGAGCGATTGGCTTCATGTAGGCATCCCAGGCAGCCTGCTTCATGTCTCGCACGGTTTCAATAGCTCGGGCGTCAATTTCGTCGATCTGCGACTCGTCCGCTATGTGATTTTCCAGCATCCAGGAGCGCATGCGGACAATTCCATCAAAATCTTTTTCCCACTGCAGTCTTTCAGGTGTTTTGTAGCGTTCGTGCGACCCGGATGTTGAGTGTCCCTGCGGCTGAGTGACTTCGGTGACGTGAATCAGTTGCGGTACATGATACTTTCTTGCAGTTTCCGAAGCGAGCGCATACGTTTCAAGAAGCGCCGGGTAGTCCCATCCGCGGACAATGTGCAAATCATAACCTTGTTTAACGTCGTCGCTGCCTCCGTTACCTGTTCGTTTGAACCCGGCAAGCAGATCGCCCACGTTCCCTTTTGTGTGCTGGTATTGATTGGGGACGCTGATTCCATATCCGTCGTCCCAGATGCTGATAACGGCAGGCGCCTGCAGCACGCCAATTGCATTCACAGTTTCCCAAAACATTCCTTCAGCGGCCGATGCATTTCCGATGGTTCCAAATGCAACTTCGTTGCCGTCTTCAGAGAAATCTGTGAATTGTTTGAGTTCGGGAATATCGCGGTACAATCTCGATGCATAGGCAAGACCAATAAGCCGCGGCATCTGCGATCCGGTGGGAGAAACATCTGCAGAGACATTGTACCGTCCGGTCTGCGGCAGCCAATGCCCCCTTTCATCAAGCAAACGTGTAGCAAAGTGTCCGTTCATTGAACGGCCTGCCGAAGACGGCTCTGCAACAGCATCGGTATGAGCATACAGCTGTGCAAAGAATTTCTGCACATCACTTTCGCCAATTGCAAACATGAACGTTTGGTCGCGATAGTATCCGCTGCGCCAGTCGCCTGGCTTGTATGCACGCGCCATTGCAACCTGAGCTATCTCCTTGCCGTCGCCGAAAATTCCAAATTTGGCCTTACCGCTGAGCACCTCACGTCTGCCGAGATACGATGCCTGCCGACTTTCAACGGCAATACGATAATCGTTCAGAATTTCCTCAACAGTGAGATTCTGCGTTGTAATACCTTGCCTGACATTTCCATTCGAACCGGAAATGTTCTTTCGAATTTTTTTGGTTTTTGTAGGGTCAGCCATTCACACAAAGATCAGAATAATTCCTGTTGTTCGGGGGAACCCTCGGCGTTGAAGCGGACAATTTCCTCAGCCTTAGAAAGTGTTTCGGAGAGATTACCATTTACGATAACGTAATCGAAACTCTTCTCGTGGCCCATCTCCATTTCGGCGCGTGCAAGACGCAACGCAATCTGCGCGTTGGTTTCTGTGTGCCTGTGGTGCAATCGCTCTGAAAGCGTTTGCATATCGGGTGGCGCAATGAATATCAGCACTGTATCGTCCGGGAACTCATGGCGCAGCGACAGAGCCCCTTTCACGTCGACGTCGAAGACAATAAAGTCTCCGTGGCTTATAGCATCCTTCACTACACTTCGCAGCGTGCCGTAGTAATTACCGAAGATTTCTTCGTATTCAATTAGATCGCCGTTTTCTATGCGTTCTTTGAATTCTTCGCGTGTAAGGAAAAAATAATCTTTGCCATGTATTTCGGACTCGCGTCGGTCTCTCGTTGTTGCCGAAACGCTGAACCTGAGAAACGGGAATGTTTCGAGCAAGTGTCGGGCTACCGTTGTCTTCCCTGCTCCGCTTGGCGCACTCAGAACAATGAGCTGCCGCTTCATTCTATATTCTGCACTTGTTCGCGAATACGTTCAAGCTCTTCCTTCATGCCCACAACAAATCGTGCTATGGTGGCATCGTTACTTTTCGAACCAATTGTGTTGACTTCCCGATTCATTTCCTGCATTTGAAAATTGAGTTTTCTCCCAACTGCACCGCCTGTTTCCATGTCTTCTCGGAAGTGTTTAAGGTGGCTTCGCAGCCGCACACTTTCTTCAGAGATATCCAGCTTGTCCGACAGCAGCACAATTTCGAGGTGTAGCCGCTGTTCGTCGATATTTTCATCGGCAATCACCTGTCGAACTCGTTCTCTCAGCCGTTCGCGTTCCTGCGGAATGCGTTCTGCAGAGAGGTGTTCTACCTCTACTAAAGCATCTGCGATTGCATCGAGCCGTGCAGAGAGATCGCGCGAAATTTCAGCCCCCTCCCGTATTCGCATTTCATCGAGCGCATCAAGTGCGGAAATAATTGCTGGCTGCAGTTCTAACCAAATATCTGTGTCTTGGTTGGAAGGATTCGTGCCTTCAAAAATTTGGGGAAATAGTACTAACTGATCGATCGACACTTCGCCGGCAAGATGAAATTCATCTTTTAAGCGCTGTAGAGCCTCGATGTAACCTTTGGCCAGGCTCGTATCGATTTGCAACGATGACTCACCGCCAAGATCTTCGCACCGCACCATCACGTTCACAGTTCCCCTGTCTACCCTGCCGTGAATCAACTCTCGAATCTGAATTTCTTTATCCGACCATTCTTTGGGCAGCCTGGCAGTGAAGTCGAGAAACCGTCCATTAACGCATCGTATTTCAATCGTACACCGTGCGTTGCCGATCGTCAGTTCATTTCTGCCATATCCCGTCATGCTCTTTAACATTCACACAAAAATTAGGTGATGGAAGGGGGCAAAGATAGCACGGCTATCTTTGCCTAATGAAGGCTCATGTTATCATAGGATTTGTCTGCTGTCTTATGGTGGCTGGCTGCGCTGCCAAGTACAGCCCTCAGGTGCGCAGTCAGAAGGCTATCAGGGTCAGCGATCCCATCCTCACGATGAAGGCCGTACGCCTGAGTGATTCCACAGTGCGGCTAAGTTTTGTGGGACCGCCAGCGCTCCGGTCGAAAGGACGTGCCATTCGCTATGTGGAAGTCGCCGTGGGTCCCACAAAGGAGACGATGGTTGATACGCTTCCATTCCACACAATGGTTGTGGGATCTCCGGAAGCAAACACTATCCAGAATATTATTGGCGACGTAACGTGGGACACCAAGGCTGCTATACTGTCCACATCATGCTGGGTCGACGTTGGAGTTGTAACTGCAGAGGAGCATCTGATTTTTCTTCAGCATCTTGAATATGAAGATGCATTGCCAATGGAGCTTACACCATTTACGAACGCTGTTTCAGACACAATAGTCGAAGTAGGCGCTATGGCACGAAGAATTTATGTTCCGCCAGGCGAATATCTCCCATCATCTGAGAATTTCCGCGTGGTGATTTCCGATGGTAAGGGGCGTGTAGTGTACCGCTCGGACTACGGTGCATCGTTCCTAACATTAATTACTACTGTTGAACCGCAGACGCCGAACCAGGTCCAGCGATACGCTATACCTTGGAACGGGCGCGATTTGGAAGGGTCTGCGGTTCCCGATGGAACGTACCGCGCCGACGTCATTATTCCGGCGAACCCCAAACCATACGTAGCCTTCATCGAGGTTCCGTGGCCGCCCAAATAAACGATGAAGTGTTCATGCGTCATGCGCTCGGGCTGGCGCTGAAGGGTACCGGTACAACTAGTCCCAATCCTCGCGTTGGCTGCGTGATTACTTCCGGAGCAACGATTATCGCCGAAGGCTGGCATCAGCGATATGGCGAAGCCCATGCAGAGGTGAACGCCTTACGAAATGTTAGCGGTAAAATTCCGACCGATGCAGTGATGTATGTTACGCTCGAGCCGTGCTCTCATTACAACAAAACTTCTCCGTGCGCAGATGCCATCATTGCAGCGGGAATTAAGACTGTTGTTGTTGGAATGATTGATCCGTATCCGCAAGTTAACGGGACAGGTATTGCGAGACTCAATGCCTTCGGCATTAATACTCGCATTGGCATACTCGAGCAAGAATGCCGTTGGATAAATCGGTATTTTATAAAATATGTTACAACTGGTCTGCCGTACGTCATCTTAAAGCTGGCGCAGTCGGTCGACGGATTCATTGCCCCCTCCAGCCAGCAGCGCCTGGAACTGACGGGTGATGAAACACGAATGATTGTGCACAGCCTGCGAAGCGAAGTCGATGCCGTTATGATTGGCGCAGGTACCGTTATCGCCGATAATCCACAATTAACTGTGAGAGACGTCGGCGGCAGAAACCCTCTTCGCATCGTATTGGATCCGAGAGCCGACGTTCCGCTAACAAGCCATTTTGTGCAGCATGCCCGGCACATTCGGACGCTCGTTATTACAAGCGCAAAGGCGGAGTTGTCAAAAACGTCGGCATTGGAGGCTGCCGGAGTTGAGATTCTCCGCTTCGACGATACCGACGGAGAATTCGATCTGGTAGCCGTGCTTGCTCGTTTGTCTCTGTATGTGCCAAAGCCAATAAGTTCAATAATGTGCGAAGGCGGACCCGGCCTTGCAACATCTCTGCTCAATGCTAACGTTGTTGATGAATTACGTCTGCACACGTCAGCCACTCCGCTGTATGACGGCATACGCGTCGATGACGCTGCAGTGGGCCGGCATTGGACGCTGCACGATGTTCAGCGAGCGGGTAGTGACGTCCTTTCGACGTATGTAAAAAAATTACTGCCGTTAATTATTGCATTCTTTATTGCCGCTGAATCGCTCTTAGCCGTCGACGGTATTTCTCTCCGATCCAATCAATTACTTGATACTGCTTTGTCGGTGATGGGAATGACGAAAGCGGACTGCTCTGTGCCGCCGGATCTCATCGACGCCGATCCTCAACGGCTTCCGTTTCACGATACGTTGTTTGTGAATCCATTTTCTGCATTTCAAACGGTACAATCATATCAGCAAATTATACGCGGCGACTCGCTGTTCGTGGTATCTGTTGTTTCGCAGGCAATGAACGATATGAAACTGGGGCTGCCGCACATTGTAACGTTCAACAAGACGAGTAAGGAAGCTGACGGTACGCTGCCCTCGGGGATCTCTCTGCCAAAGTCACTCAACTTAGTTGAAACCGTGATTCTCACTCAATTTCTCGTGCCTTTTATCGAAACGTACTTTGTTTGCAGGCCACTGCAGCAGCGATGGCGACAGCAGCAAATGTTGTATGACTACTGCGATTCGTTGTGGTTGATAACGAACGCTGACGAGACAAAAACATTATGGGAAACGTATTCCGATGACAGAAGAACAAGACGTCTGGCCGAGGTGTTCTTTTCGTTGGCAGAGCCCACATCTCTGCAGGATGTGTATAGATACGGAGCTGCATTTCATGGAAGGGTTGTATCTCTCATTCAATCGCTTCTAGGTACTGCTGAACTAATGAGCGACAGTGTTAGAACAACATTAATCGAAACACCCATAGGCAGAATTGGCATTGGCGGTCCGGGTAACGACGTCTTTGAGGGAAACTATGCCTTCATAATTGACGTTGGCGGCGACGACATCTATCGCATTAACACAAGCGGCGAATTTGCCAAGTCTGTCGCTTCTCAACAACCGCTGAACTGTATCATAGATCTCGAAGGCAACGATGTCTATCTCGGTGGTGATTTCAGTATTGGCACAGGTGTCGGCGGTATCGGTATCGTTGTAGATGTAGCCGGAAACGATCAATACTCTGCCGGCAATTTTTCCATTGGATGCGGTTTGTTTGGCATAGGCATCGTCCACGACATGGCTGGTGATGATGTGTATTCATCCGGGCAGAACGCTCAGGGCGCCGGAATCTTTGGCATTGGATTGCTGTTTGATTCTAATGGTAACGATGTTTACAAAGCCTATGCACAAGCGCAGGGATTTGGAGCAACGCGCGGTGTTGGAATTCTTGCCGATCGCATCGGCAACGACAACTACATCGCCTCGAGTCCCTTTGTTGATGCTCTTCGTTATTACGAACATTACACAACGTTTACCCAGGGCGTAGGGCTTGGATATCGGCCGTTGGCCTCCGGCGGCATTGGGTTGCTTGTAGACCTGGCAGGGAACGACGGATATACAACCGATATTTATGGACAGGGTGCTGCATATTGGTTTGCGCTTGGGGCACTGGCAGACTATGCAGGTGAAGACCACTATCAGGCATACCAATACGCACAGGGAGCCGGCATTCATTTCGCCACAGGCGTTTTGATTGACTCAGTTGGTAACGATGTTTACGTTTCTCATGGTGTATCGCAGGGATGCGGACATGATGTTGGATTCGGTCTTATGGTGGATGAATCAGGCGATGATTCACACATCGTAGAAAGTCTTTCTCTCGGAGCAGGAAATGCAAACGCCGTTTCGATTTTTATTGATGCTGAAGGCGACGACTTATATAGTACCTCCGATAACGCCAACACCATGGGTTACAGCGATTTTCGGCGCTGGTACGGAATGATTGGTGTGTTTGCCGATGGCGGAGGTACAGACCGATACTCTACGCTGATGGGCAACAACTCAACCACGACGAAATCAACGTATGGCGTGTTTGTTGATGTCTCTGCAGAGAATAATACTGTAAGGGCGCCTCAGCATGCGCCTGAGCCATTGTTGGAACTCTCGGCGAATCCCGACAGCCTGTTTATTCAAGCGTCTGCAGCTCCGCTGAAATACCAGGCAAATGTGCAGCCTGCAAGAGACAGTCTGGCACGGATGGGTATGGCAGTTCTGCCGATGCTTGAATTATCCATTGGCACACCAATGCCGCGCGAAAGATTAACACTTGAGTATGTGTTTCCATTGATGTACAAGGATTATCAAAGTGCAATTGACAGTATTCTCTTTAGAACTCTCAGCTCAAATGATTACGATGTTGTTGCTCAGAGCGCAACATTAGCCGGAAAAGTGAAATCGCAGTTCGTTGTTCCAACGTTAGTAGAAATGCTTGGCGACAGCTCTTGGAGAAAGCGTCGCGTTGCAGCACAGACCCTTGGCCAGATCGCCACATCATATCATCCTCAACTGATTACCGCTCTTTCCGATAGCAATTCCTATGTACGTGCCCGGGCAGCTTACTCAGTTGGCGAAACCGGCGGAGATAACGCGCTTACCGTGCTGATTCCATCGTTAACAGATCGGAATGCCATGGTTCGTTACTCGGCCGTTGAAGGGTTAAATCGCGGTGCACGCCACTCATTCAAAGACATCGAGTCGGTTTGGAAAATCGTTCCACTTCCATGGTTCCCAAGTTCTTCAATGTTGTTGACGTCGTGCGACACAACAAGTCAGAATGCGCAGGCATTTGCAAAGTTTTATGGAGCGGCCGACCCTCGTGTAAAAACTGTCATCGACAGAACACTGCATTCCGTCTCCGATTTTTGGTCAGCGGCGCTATCAGCCAAACCAGTGCGTAAGAAAACAAAGAAGTGATCCGCCACGCACTCACTCTTGAACATGTTGCGCGTGCATTAAGTGCTCTATGCTGTGGCTGCGTGGTAACAGAAGCATGGACTCAGTTGAAGGGGGCTTGTTTGCTGCGATTCGAACACACGGACAGGGATGAACCAACCATCGTCTGCATCGACACCGACAAGGATTTTGGCGCAGTCACTGTTAGAGACAACGTACAGAGGGCACGGCGTAATTCATTCGATTTGTTTCGCGATATCATCGGCTTACAATGCACAGGTGTAACCAGTATCACTGGCGATCGTGTTCTCATTTTTCGTTTTGAAGATTTTCAATTATGTGCAATGCTGTTCACTGGTGTGAAGGCAAACGTGGTTCTGCTGCGCAACAACACCGTTATAGACGCAATGCACGGGAAGAAGCTTCTCGTAGAGACACAAATGGACTTCACCGAGAGTCCAATTGTTCTTGGCCGTTATTATACTAAAGAAACTGAGTTTCGGTCCGATGTAATTAAGGACTGCAGACGCTCGGAAGAGTACTACGTGCTTGAAAATGGAGGAGCGGTATTGTTTTCGCTGCTGCCGTTGCATGGTTGGACAATTAAGCATCGCACACTGGATATTTTCGACGCGATTGGATTAACGATATCCCGCCGCCGAAATCTGACAAAGAATTTGGCTGTGCACACGCTCATCGACAAATCTCTTAACAGAGAACGACAAAAACTTGAACGTTCCATTGCAGCCATGAAGCGCGAATTGGAATCTGGCAACAAAGCAGACGAGCAGCGGCGTATTGGTCACTTGTTACTGTCTTTTGAGAATCCTGCCCAGACTGGAACGGATCGCATTTCGATGACGGACTGGAACGGCGAAACCATTATCGTTGAAACCGATCCAAACAAGACGGTGATTGAAAATTCACAGATGTATTTTGAGAAGGCGCGGAAATCGGAAGCAGCGCTGAAAGATTTACAGCATCGACTTCCTGCAACAGAAAAGCGCCTGAAAGAGGTTTGTTCGGAAATTGAACGAATGGAACATACAACGGAATTCACAGCAAGGGAACGAATGACACTCGAAAGAGATGTAACGTCGAAGCATAAGCCGGAATCGCCATATCGCGTCTTTGAAATCGACGAAGGATACACGGTGTACGTAGGGCGTAACGCCGCTAACAACGACGAGCTCACCATGCGTTTTGCTAAACAAAATGATTGGTGGTTTCATGCGCGCGGAGAGAGCGGCTCTCACGTAGTGTTGCGCGGCGGTACAGGTAAAGAAAAGCCGCCGAAACGTATTCTGGAACGAGCAGCGGAAATAGCTGCGTGGTACTCAGGTTCACGTAATGCTACGTGGACGCCCGTGGTTTATACACAGCGTAAGAATGTTCGGAAGCCAAAGGGGGCTAACGTTGGCGCAGTTGTTTTAGACAGGGAGGAAGTGATAATGGTTAAACCCGGACTTCCAGTGACTTCCTAAATATTTAGAATTTTAAACTCGACTCTTCTGTTCTTTTGTCGGCCTTCTTCCGTTGTATTCGGTGCAATCGGCTTTTTCTCCCCGTAGCCCCTGGCTATCAGCCTCTCCGGCTTAATACCTTTCGAAGTCAGGTATTCTTTGACTGCATTAACCCGCGCCTGCGACAAGTGAACGTTATCCGAATTGGTGCCAACGTTATCTGTATGACCCGACAATTCGATAATCAACGTCAGTTTCGATTGCAACAATTGTGCAAGCCTATCCAACTCGGCAATCGACTCCGACCTTAGAACCGATTGTGCAAAATCAAAGAATAAATTGTTGAGAAGGATTGTCTCATTAACCTTCAGCGGCACAAGGTACAGATCTCTCTCAATTTCCTGATACGTGCTGAGCGAGCGTGTATCGAGCTGGTCGCTCACAGGATAGTAACCGTTAACCTCGGCGCGAAAGCCATACAGGTCGCCGGCGGGAAGGGCAATTCCGTATGCTCCATCGCGGGGCGCAGAACGTGCTTCGCCTACTTTTTTATTCAGGGTGAGACTTTCATATTCAACCAGGGCAGCAATTGGCTGTTTTGTTTTTGCATCGAATACATGCCCCTTAACCAAGACAACAGGTTTTGGGCGTACACCTTCCGTGAGCTTAACACGAAAAATATCTGCACTGCCATCAGAGTCGTTCGAAGCGCTCAGATATGCGTAATCGCCCTTTGCAGAAATTGTGAAGTAAGCGTCCCACTTTGGAGTGTTAATCACTGGTCCAAGATTTTCTGGTTCAGACCACTTAGTCCACGTATCATCTAACCTTCTGGACATCCAGATGTCTACTCCTCCGTATCCGTAACGTCCGTCGGTTGCAAAGTACAGGGTTTTGCCATCGGCAGCAACGAACGGCGACAGTTCATTCCCCCATGTGTTGATATCGCCCATGTTTAACGGAACGGTGAACGATCCATCGGGCTGCTTGAAACACACATAGAGATCCTTTTCACCTTTTGAGTCGTCGCGCATTACCGCCATTACCAGCACAAGGCCGCTGGGATCCAGACACATTTCGCTAAACCTGTCAAGATTATAATAATTTCTAATATTTACCGGTGTAGGAACTTCCCAACCGTCTGCGGTTCGGTGACTGACTGATACACCTGCGCTGCGCGGGCTTCCATCGGGATAATACGTGTTACCCACCAGCACGGTGTTCAAGTCGGGCGTAATGCTTATCAGGAAGTTGGAACCTTCGTTATTCAGGGGGCGGCCAATATTCTGCATAGGCCCCCACGTTTGCTCGCCTTTCAGTTCAGAGAACCAGATGTCTTCCTTTCTTGGGTCTCCGATGTTACCATTGAATGGATACCTTCCAATGATGAGCATTTTACCGTCGGCGCTGATTACCGGCGACAAATCACCGCCTATAGAATTAATCGCCGGTCCCAAATTCTCACGTTCAACATTTATGGGATGATCCTTAGCAAGATTTATTGGCGCCAGATTTTGACGTATTTCAAAGTAATCGACTTCGAGGGACATTTGCTGGCTAACGAGAATTCCAAATGAGCGTCCGCTCATTTCGGGAGCAACAATCGACGAAGCGGTTGTCCCATTAATAATAATGTTTATTGCCGTCCCTCTCTTTTGAAGCGTAAGTGTATTCCACTCACTGCCGGCTTTAACCTCTGCAGACGGAGTCCACGAGAGAAACGACTGAAACGCGCCGTTTACAAACCGAAACGCGCTGAACTGGCCATTAGAGGCTACCGCCACTGCGTTAACGTTCCTTTCATTGGCGCCACCAAAGCCTATTCCATATCCGTTTGTTGTTGTGCCGCTTAGCCATCGGGCTCGGATTTCGATATCATAATTTATGTTAAAATCTACGAAGACTGTTGGAGCAGGCAATAGCCAATAACCATATTGACTTCGACGCTCAATTTTATACAGTCCTCCGCCGATGGATGCCGATGCTCCCGGAGATTCTCCTGTTACCCATTGTTTATTATCGGCGTCAAAATCTTCGCGAAAGATTGTCTTCAATCCCTGCGCGTGAGCCGAAACAACAACTAACAGAAATAATGCCGATACAAATAAATTATTCTTCACTTCTCACTCTTCAAGGTAAGTATAACCGTACAATCCCGATCGGTAGATGGCGAGAAACTCCTTACCCTCCTGAAGTGTAATTCGTTTGTCTTTCACCGATGCACTAACCCACGTTTCCATGGTTCGCACAAGTTTCTTGGCGTCGAACTGCACATAATCGAGGACATCTGCCACAGATTCACCATCAATAACTTGTTCGATTTCAAACGTGTCGCCCTTGCATACAACGTGTACAGCGTTTGTGTCGCCAAACAGGTTGTGCAAATCTCCAAGGATTTCCTGGTATGCACCAACGAGGAACACGGCTAAATAGTATGGACTGCCTTCTTTGAACTGATGAACTGGCAGAGTTTGTCGGGATTCACGAATACCAATAAAGTGATCAACCTGTCCATCGGAATCGCACGTGATATCCTGCAGCGTAGCAAAGCGCGTGGGCTTTTCATTCAGCCGATGTATTGGCATGATTGGGAACAGTTGGTCTATTGCCCATGCATCGGGTAAGGATTGAAACAGAGAAAAATTGCAGAAATATTTATCGGCCAGCAGTTTTGGCAGCTGACGGAATTCTTCGGGGATTTGCTTCACATCTGCTATCATCTCCGTTACCTGCCGAGCAATCGACCAATACAGTTTTTCTGTCTGAGCGCGTGTTTTTAAGTCAATTAATCCAAGCGAAAACCTATCGAGAGCCTCTTCGCGCATTTGCTGTGCATCGTGCCAGGCTTCGAGCATGTTTCGATTGTTCAGCGACGAAAGCACTCTGTGCATTTCAACAACCAGCTCGTGGTCTTTTTTTGTCACCTTGTCTTTAGGTGTCCACAGCGGAACCGACGTTGTTTCCAAAATATTGAACACCAGCACTGAATGATGTGCTGCAAGAGCGCGTCCACTTTCTGTAATCAGGTTGGGATGTGGCAGGTTGTGTTTCGATGCTGCATCAACTATCGTAAACACCGCATCGTTGGCATACTCCTGAATGGAGTAGTTGATGCTGCTGGCAACGGCTGAGCGCGATCCATCGTAGTCGACGCCAAGTCCGCCGCCGATATCAACAAATTCTATTGTGCATCCAATCTTCACAAGCTGCACATAGAACTGCGCCACTTCACGAAGCCCCGATTTGATCTTTCTGATGTTGGTGATTTGCGAACCAAGGTGGAAATGGATCAGCTTGATACAATCCAGCATGTTTTCTGCCGAGGCGTAGGAAATTGCTTCGATCAGCTCAGAAGCATTCAAGCCGAACTTGCTGACGTCGCCGCCAGACTCTTCCCACCTGCCGCTCCCGCTCGAACTGAGTTTGATGCGAATACCAACGTTGGGTCTCACGCCAACGCGCTGAGCAACATTGTTGATCAGTTTCAATTCAGCCAGCTTTTCAACAACGATGTAGACTCTCTTGCCCATCTTCTGAGCAAGCAATGCCAGCTCGATGAATTCTTCATCTTTATAGCCATTGCAAATAATCAGCGCATTCGGATTATCCATGATGGCAAGCACTGCATGCAGCTCGGGCTTCGATCCTGCTTCGAGACCGATGTTGAATCGTTTCCCGTGCCGCATCAATTCTTCGACAACGTGGCGCTGCTGATTTACCTTAATAGGAAAAACGCAGAAGTAATTGCCAGTGTATTGGTATTCTTCGGAGGCTTTATCGAAACATCCGGCAATTTTTTCTATTCTGTCGTCGAGAATGTCGGGGAATCGTAACAGCACTGGCATCGAAACATCACGCAACACAATCTCATCAATCAATTCCTTGAGGTCGATGTGCGGACCCTTTGCCTTCCGTGGAGTGGTAACTGCATGCCCCTTACCATTGATACCGAAATACCCAATCCCCCAACCAGGTACGTTGTACAATTCTGCTGAATCCTCAGCGCGCCATTTGCGCATGGACGACTTTCTCCAAAGGGAAATAAAGGTTGAATAATAAGGGGTGCAAAACTACGAAGACTATATTTGCCCACTATGGCTGCCAAAACAGACATTGAAACCGTTAAGCAAACATTCTCCGATTATCTGCGGAAAATGAAGTATCGGAGCACTCCGGAACGTTCGCGTGTTTTAGATCGTATCGCCGAATACGACCGGCATTTTTCCGCCGACGAACTATACATGCACATGAACAATCTTGGCGATAGAGTGTCGCGTGCAACGGTGTATTCCACACTCGACCTTTTAACACAGTGTAATATTTTAATGAAGCATCGCTTTCAGGGTGAAAGCGCTCACTTCGAACTTTCTTCACGCATGCCTAATCACGACCATTTGATATGTACTGAGTGCGGAAGAATAGTGGAGTTCAGAGAAGATCAGATTAAAAAAATTCGGAATCAGGTTTGTGATACGCTGGGTTTCCGGCCAAGGACGCATTCACTCCAAATTTTTGCAGTATGTCACGATCCTTCAACGTGCGAATACAATCAAGCTGAATGAAAAATCTTGTAATAGTCGAATCACCATCAAAAGCAAAGACGATTCAGAAGTTTCTGGGCACCGACTTTGTTGTTGCCTCGTGCATGGGTCATATCCGCGATTTACCGGAGAACGATAAAGCTATCGACGTTAAGAATGGATTTACTCCTGTCTACGAGATAAATGCCGACAAGAAAAAACTCGTTGCTGAACTCACAAAGCAGGCAAAGGAATCCGATCTTGTGTGGCTTGCATCAGACGAAGACCGTGAAGGAGAAGCCATTGCATGGCATCTGTACGAAGCTTTGCATTTGAATCAGCAGAATACACGCCGCATTGTATTTCATGAGATAACAAAAACTGCAATTATCTATGCGGTAAATAATCCTCGGACCATCGACGGAAACCTTGTTGATGCACAGCAGGCCCGAAGAGTACTGGATCGCCTTGTTGGCTATGGCCTTTCACCGGTGCTTTGGAGAAAGGTGCAGCGCAATCTCTCTGCCGGACGTGTTCAGTCCGTGGCTGTTAGACTTGTGGTGGAGCGCGAACGCGAAATTCAGGCATTCACGGCAACGAGCAGCTTTAAGATCACTGCCGACTTTATCGCCGAGGGTAAAACGTTCGCTGCAGAATTGCCGCAAAAGTTTGACGCCGAGGAGCAGGCTCTCTCGTTTTTGGAGAGATGTAAGGGGGCTTCCTACTCTGTTACAGCTCTGGACACAAAGCCTGCAAAGAAGTCGCCTTCGGCGCCGTTTACTACATCGACGTTGCAGCAGGAAGCATCACGCAAACTTGGATATTCACTCTCACGAACGATGAAGCTTGCACAGGATCTCTACGAGGCAGGATATATCACGTACATGCGGACAGACTCTGTAAATCTGTCCGATCTGGCATTATCTGAAGCTCGGAGTCATATTATTTCTCAATTCGGTGAGAAATATTCCAGCACAAGAAATTTCACTACCAAGGTGGCAAGCGCGCAGGAGGCTCACGAAGCCATACGTCCAACGGATTTTTCCAGAAAGGTTGCCGGTTCCACCGAAGCTCATAAAAAACTTTACGATCTGATCTGGAAGCGCACGCTTGCCTCACAGATGAGCGATGCTCAGATAGAGCGCACCATTGCCACTATTGCCATATCAACAACGCCCGAAACTCTTACTGCCACGGGCGAAGTGTTGGTGTTCGATGGGTTTCTGAACTTGTATATGGAGTCTGCCGACGAAGATGCTGAAGGCAACGACAACAAGATGCTGCCGCCCCTTTCCGTAGGACAATCGCTCGACTTCGTATCCATGCTTGCACAAGAGAGATTCCAGCGTCCTCCTGCCCGATTCACTGAAGCATCGCTGGTTAAGAAATTGGAGGAGTTGGGCATTGGCCGGCCTTCGACGTATGCTCCCACGATTTCGACAATCCAGGCGCGGAAATATGTTGTTAAGGAAGACAGGGACGGACGGCAACGCGAGGTTCGGTCGGCGAAGCTGCAATCAGATGAGATTCTTAGTGCAGTTACAACGGAAACCACTGGAGCTGAACGATCTAAATTGTTTCCAACGGACATCGGTAATGTTGTTACCGACTTCCTTGTTAAACATTTCGACGATATCCTTGATTATAATTTCACCGCAACTGTAGAAAAGCAGTTCGACGAAATTGCCGAAGGGAAGCTGAAATGGAAGGAGATGATTGCAGCCTTCTACGTACCGTTCGAGCAGGACGTTAGAAAAACATCGGAAACTGCTGAAAGACAGAGCGGCGAGCGTTTGCTGGGCACGGATCCTCGAACTGGCAGAAATGTTTACGTCAGGCTTGCACGATATGGCCCCATCGCCCAAATCGGAGACGCCGACGATGAGGACAAACAGCAAAAAGGATTGCCAGGCAATTTGTCCATTGAAACAATAACGCTCGAGGAAGCAATTGAACTCTTCAAATTCCCGCGAGTGGTTGGCGACTTTGAGGGCAAGCCGATGGTGGTAAAGATCGGTCGCTTTGGACCTTACATCGACCACGATGGTACGTTTGCATCGGTACCCAAGGACGAAGACCCGCGTACAATTTCGGCCGATCGTTCACGGGAATTAATTGAAGCCCGAAGAAAGTCTATTGCAGAGCGAACAATAAAGGAGTTCCCGGAAAATCCGGATGTTCGGATTCTCAAGGGCAGATGGGGCCCGTTCTTAAAAATCGGTACTAACAACATCAGAATACCAAAAGACGTCGATGCCGCTGCTCTTACGCTCGATGAATGCCTTGCACTGGGAAGCGTTTCCGCTCCGTCACCCGATGCAACAGCCAAGCGCAAGAAGAAATCCCCCGCCGACGAATCTTCTGCAGTTGCCAAAAAGAAACCGAAACGTACAGCGCGCAAGAAAACAAAATAATTCTGGCACATAGATTGGTATTTTTACCGAGTGTTGTGCTGGCGGACGATATTGCTTTCACTCTTTCTCGCCTCCGTAGTTGGCATTCAAACGAAGGCAGTGGTCCCAATTACAGGATCGTCCAAACTTTGCGAAGGCACAACAACCACACTGTCTGCCCCTTCCGGAATGAGATCGTATTACTGGAACACCGGAGCAAACACACAGTCAATAACGGTTTCGACAGGGGGCTTGTATTCTGTAACAGTTGTTGATCTCTCGCTGCGCTCAGACACCGGATCGATTGAGGTGACGGTAGTGCCCAACCCAAAGCCGTTGCTAAACTCTTCTATCATTTTCTTATGCGAAGGTGAATCGGCGAAACTTTTTCCACCCGGGTACTACGACGAGTATTTGTGGAACACTGGCGAAACAACCAATCAGATTATTGTGGACAGTACGGGCGATTACTGGCTTACTGTTACTGACTCAAACGGTTGCCAGGGCCGGTCCAATACCGTCCAGGTAATTGTTACTCCTAACCCGCTGGGGTTACTCAGCGGCCCGGATACGTCGTGCAGAAATTCAATAACAATATTTAGTGTTCCGGCCGATCCAACGGTCGTGTACACATGGCTTGTCGATGGTGGCTCAATTGTTTCAGGTCAGGGCACGTCGGCTGTTAGCGTAACATGGACACGTTCGGGAAGCATCACCGTCCGCGCATCAAAGCAGCGCCCGGACAGCAGCCAGTGTATGTTCACTCAATCCAAATTTGTAACTGTGCGTTCTCGTATTAAGCCAGAGCTGATATACACACGAAGCAGCTTTTGCGAAGGACAGTCCATTTTACTCGATGCTACGCCAGGATTCAGTCGGTATCGTTGGAGCACCGGCCAGACTACAGAGACTATTATAGTTACGCAGCCTGGTCTTTATTGGGTGGAGGCCGAAGACACTTCGGGGTGCTGGGGTATAAGTGATTCGCTACCGGTTGTTATGTATCCCAATCCGGATGTCACCATACAAGGTCCCGATGTTGTTTGCGGTTCATCGCCTGTAACACTTACTGCATCGAGCATTGCAAATGACGTACTGCTTTGGAAGTGGAGCACCGGCGAAACAACTCCAATGATATTTAATGTAACGTCGGGCACATATTACGTTATCGGAACCACGGTCAACGGCTGTATTGATACAGCTTGGAAGACTGTTACAATTGGCGATCCAATTGTTGCCACGGTAACAAACCTGATCTATGGCGATGTAGCCACAGGAGTGCCAACCACGGCTGTTGTGCAGGTCGATAATCTTGGCACGACTGATATCAGTGTTATTGAAGTTCTGACGCCTGCCAGCATCACAATTTCGAATGTTCTGCCAGAATACATTCTTGTTGGGTCGTCGGCATTCTTTTACGCAACAATTGTACAGCCAGTACCTGGTGTGTTCTCCGGGACAATACAATTCGTTGTGCGAAGCGAGGCCTGCTACGATACATTAACGTGTATCTATTCCGGCAATGCAGTTGGTGAGCCCCCTACCGATACCACGTATATCATCGTTGCTGATACCGTTGTCGATGCAGGCGCATTTGTCGATCTTCCGGTTACCATTTATCAGACCGACACGAATACTGTGCGCGATGCCGATATCGTGTTTCATCTGACATTTAATCCAAATATTTATGAACTAAAGAATATTACCGGAGCACGGTTCACGGAAGTTTCCTCGTTGGCAGACGCCAGGACAGTTGAGATTACAACACGGTCTTCGCCGCGCAAACGCGCCGTTCTATTAAATGGCATAGCGTTGTTAAGCACACCGTTTCAAACTCTGGTAACAGTTTCCAGCGAGCGCATGTCGGCGGGTCCGCCAACGTATTTCTTCCACCGTGATGGATCGGTTGCAATTCGAGGGTGCGCACTTCCCTTTCGGACCGTATCTTTTAACACAGTACAGGCACGTGTTGTTATCAGCACACTGCAGGGCAGCATCATTTACGACGGGACACACAAGGACGTTACTGAGCAATCCGTCCGCTCAATAATTGAATCCCTCCGTGCTGCAAATCAGGCACTTGGAGTTGTGATAATCGACGCATCAGGCATTGTGTTTTACTCGTCGATAATCGTTCCCTAGCCGCAGCCAGAATCCGCACTGCAGCCTTTATCTCACAGTCTGTATCACTTGATCCTCATCATTTAATCCTCATCACTTGATTTGCATCACTTGATGAACAGCATCTCCCTGTACCCCGGCAGCGGCCAATGCTCGTATGAACAAATTTTTTCGAGCGCATCTGCAGCCTGCCGCACGGACGTCATCGCAGGCAGTACATTATCGCGCATGTGCAGGCTCTTACTGTGCACATTATCGCCGCCTAGCTCCGCGTTTTTAGCACGGAGTACGCTCAGCGCCTGGTAGAGAGTGCTAACTTTATTTTCTATTTCATCCTTCAGATTACCTACAGCTTCGAGACCAGCTGCCGACCTGTTGAGATCAGAAAGGTACCGAATGATTCCCGGCAGAAGCTGTGTTTGAGCAATCCATTCCGTTGTCTCGGCTTCGATATTGATGGTTTTGAAGTACTGGTCGAACATAACTTCCTGGCGGGCTTCCAATTCTCTGTGAGTGAGCACACTATTTCGAGAAAACAATTCAGAATTCTGTTCAGAGGTAAGTTGTTCAAACGCATCGACTGCCGATTTCAGATTTAACAATCCTCGTTTTGCAGCTTCTTTCTGCCATTTATCCGAGTACCCATCGCCATTAAAAACAATTACTCTGTTTGCGGCATAAGTTTCCTTTAGAACTGTTTGTAATGCCGCCTCAAACGTCTGCTTTTTCTTCATCCTTGTTTCAATGGCAGTGGTCAACACATCTACAGATTCGGCTACAATTGTGTTCAGCACTGTAATCGGAAACGAGATTGACTGCGAAGCGCCAACAGCTCTGAACTCAAATTTGTTTCCCGTGAATGCAAACGGCGATGTTCTGTTTCTGTCCGATGCATGCTGCGGCAGCGTAGGAAGCACAGGTGTTCCAAGCCCAAGCAACCCCGACCGCTTCTTTACGCTGCTTTTCGAACCATCCACAAGTCTGTCGAACACGCCCGAAAGATCGTCGCCGAGAAAGATGCTCATAATGGCAGGGGGCGCCTCATTCGCACCCAGGCGATGATCGTTGGATGCTGATGCTACAGATATCCGCAGCAGATCCTGATGAACGTTTACTGCGCGGATTACTGCAGAACAGAAAAACAGGAAGAGCATGTTTTCGTGAGGTGTGTCTCCCGGATCGAGGAGATTCATTCCGGTGTTGGTGCTCATCGACCAATTGACGTGCTTGCCTGATCCGTTGATGCCTGCAAAGGGCTTTTCGTGCACTAAGCACATCAGACCATACCGGCGCGCCGTGTTCCTGAGTACCTGCATCACAAGCTGCTGATGATCTGCAGCTACGTTGGATTGCTCAAACATGGGCGCAATCTCATATTGGCCTGGCGCAACTTCGTTGTGCCGCGTCTTTACAGGAATTCCCAACGCATATAACTGATTTTCTGCTTCAGTCATAAAAGTTAATATCCTGGACGGGATAGAACCAAAGTAGTGGTCCTCTAACTCCTGCCCGCGCGGCGGCCTGGCGCCAAATAGTGTGCGCCCCGTCATCACAAGATCCGGGCGGCGGTAGGCGAATTCTTCGTCGACAAGAAAATACTCTTGTTCAGCTCCAACAGTGCTGCCCACCTTCTGTACGTCAAGGTCGCCAAACAACCGCAACGCACGCAGCGCCGAAGTGTTCAGCGCATCCATCGACCGTAAGAGAGGCGTTTTTAAATCGAGCGCTTCACCTGTCCACGATGCAAAGGCTGTTGGTATACACAACGTTGCACCATTGTGGTGATGCATGATAAATGCCGGCGATGTTGGATCCCACGCTGTATAACCCCGCGCTTCGAATGTGGCTCGCAGCCCACCGCTGGGGAACGATGATGCGTCGGGTTCACCTTGTATGAGCTCTCGTCCGGTGAACTGCGATATCGCAGATCCATCGGGTGTTGGCATTACAAACGATTCGTGTTTTTCTGCTGTCGACCCTGTAAGGGGCTGGAACCAATGTGTGTAGTGGGTAGCCCCCTTCTCCATCGCCCACGTTTTTATTGCAAGTGCAACGGTGTCTGCAATTGACGGATCGATTGCATGACTTCGCTCGATGGTAGCGTTGAGGGAATGCCATACCGGTTTGCTCAGCCGCAGGCGTAGCTGCTCCATCGTGAGCACATCGGTGGCGAAAACCTCCGTCACCATGTCCGTGGGTGTAGGCGCGGCTATGCCATTGAATCTCCAGTTGCGCGCTGCTGAAATGACGTCGAATTCATGCTGCATATCTTACTCGGGGATAATTGTTCTGATTCAATGATTGATTTGCAAAGGGATTGTGAGAGTTTCCTTGTGAGTGCTGAGCACTACGCTTGTGAGTGTAGCCGATACACCCTTCCACTGCTGCATTGCACTGAGCAGTTGTTCCAGCGCCGCAGTATTTTTAACCCGAACCTTAACAAGGTGCGAAGCTGTGCCGGTAATTGCGTGACATTCAAGAACATCTCGCCGCGATCTGCAATTCCTTCGAAACGAATCGTAATTGGCGCTCGACTCCATACTAACAAAAATGAATGCCGTAACATCGAGCCCCGCCGCAAGAGGATCAATGATTGTTGCATACTCCTTGATTGTGCCGTTTGCTTCAAGTTTTCTAACGTGATCGCTAACTGTTGGGACGGAAGATCCAACTCGCTCGGCAATCTCGCTTAAACTTAAACGCGCATCGTCCTGAAGATGATTGAGGATGTCGACGTCGAGAGACTTGAGCATGGCCTTTAGGTTTGTTAAGTTAATGGCGAGCAAATTTAACGATAGTAATGTAAAGCTATGTCAATGTTGAAAAATATTCTTGTTTGGTCACTCAGATCAGCAGTGGCATTTTTTCTTTGCACACTATTGATATTGTTGATATTCAGAGTTGTCCCAACGAGTCTTACGCCATTAATGGTTCAGCGCGTTGCGGAAGCCTCCTTCGAACAATCAAGCCCATTTATTAATCGGCGGTGGGTTTCGTACGGAGATGTTTCGCCATGGGTATATAGAGCAATTATTGCCGCCGAAGACGGACGGTTTCTTTCTCACAACGGTGTTGATTGGAATGCCGTTAGGAACGCTCAGCGCGTTAACGAGTGGCGCCAGAAGCGAGGCAGGCCTCCACTGGGCGCAAGTACTCTTTCTATGCAGACAGCTAAAAATGTATTTCTCTTTCCAATCCGATCGATGATCCGCAAGGCGTTCGAAGTTGGCTTTACGTATGGCATCGAATTTATTTGGGGCAAGAAACGAATTCTCGAAGTGTATGTGAACTCGATTGAATGGGGTAACGGAGTGTATGGTGTGCAGGCTGCATCACGGAAATATTTTGGAAAGGATGCGAGCCAGCTTACTCGTTCCGAGGCGGCACGTCTGGCCGCAGTGATTCCCAACCCACGGAAATTTCGCGTCGACGCACCAAGTAATTACGTCAGACGCAGAACAGAATTTATTGAAGGACGGATGGGAGTAGCAATTCCGAAGTAGGCCGCAGAATCGAAACAGCCCGCATTATGTCTGCGGGAACAGGTGTTTCGAACTGCATGAGTTCCATCGTTCGCGGATGCACGAATCCCAGCAGCCGCGCATGCAGCGCCTGGCGGTGGAGAACAGAGAGAGCCTGCTGTGCATCTCGTTTGTACAAATGATGAACACCGTTTAGAGCAGCTTCGCGTCCGCCGTAATCCGGATCTGCAAACACTGGGTGACGTATGTGCGCAAGATGAACGCGAATCTGATGTGTTCTTCCAGTTTTTAGCCTACACGTTGCCAGCGTTGTGCAATCGTATCGTTCCACAACTGTTACTTCTGTTGCGGCAAACTTGCCCCCTCGCTGAACAACTGCCATGAGTTTTCTGTCTCGCGTTGAATGTCCGATATCACCAACAATCAAACGCTTGTCATCTTTAATAACACCCCATGTGAGAGCCGTGTATTCTCTTTGAACAGTACGCATTGCAAACTGAGACGTTAAGGCGAGAGTTGCTGCATACGTTTTACCGACGACCATCACGCCCGACGTGTCTTTATCAAGTCGGTGCACAATACCTGGTCTGATCTCGTTTGAGTTCATTGCCTGAATTACGTCGTCGCTATTCCACACATCTCTGTTGCCAAGAACTTCGATGGCATCTCTCTGCCCCATGTGCCACAGCACAGCATTCACCAGTGTTCCATCGCGGTTTCCGAATCCCGGATGCACAGGCATGCCCGATGCCTTGTTGACTACGATAACGTCGGCGTCTTCAAACAAAACATCCAACGGGATATCCTGTGGTATTAACTGAATGGGAGGGGGCTTGGTAACGCGAACCCGAATTACATCGCCGGGTTTGATTTTATAATTCGACTTGCTTGCAATACCGTTAACGGTAACGCGGCCAACTTCAATTGCTGCCTGAACGCGCGTGCGCGTTGCATGTTCGATGCTGCGCGTTATAAAAGCGTCGAGGCGCTCAGGGTTTTGTCGGCCAGGAATAACAAATTCAAATTCATGTTCCTGGTACTCATGCCCGCTCACGGTGTGTTCTCCCACCGGTAAGCAACAGCAATACAATGCCGATGAATACACATGAATCCGCAACGTTGAACACTGGCCAGTGAGTATAGGTATTTCCGAACCATGTTACATCGGGGATATCAACCTGGATGAAATCTACAACACGTCCCATAAATAATCCCGCTTCTCCATATATCACACCATATAGTGCTCGGTCGATCAAATTTCCGACAGCGCCTGCAAATAGCAGCGTTATCGAAATGCGTGTAATCAGCGGAGAAGGCTTGATTTTATATAGATAATATCCCAGGAAGCCGGCGATAAGTATTGTTATAATCGTGAGAACTACCTTTGCTTCGCCCCATGAAATGCCAAATGCCATACCGGCATTTTCGACATATGTTACGCGCACAACGTCGCCAATTAACGGAAAGCTTTGTCCGAGGTACATACCTTCATGATGGTATCCCAGGAGCGAGAACCCCTTCACCATCACCTTGGTGAGTTGATCGAGGCAGACAACGACGAGGGCAATTAGGTGATACCGCATTATTTCAACGCATCAGGATTTTTCGCTACAATGCGATCAATCCCGTCGTCCGGACATCTCTGATGAATTTTATACGATGCAGAAAGAGTAGTAATCGGAACAGCCAGCAGACGTTCTTTTGCAATCAGTATTCCGCACATGCGGCAGATGCCGTATGTTTTATCATCAATGCGTTGCAGCGCTTCATCCAGCTTGCGCAGGTAGTCCTGAATGCGCTGAATTTGGGCATACGTCTTTTCTTTCTCAATGGCTTCGCTCCCCTGTTCAGCCATGTGCATCGAATAGATGGCACTTTCTTCCGCCGTCTCGCTATTAGTGAGATCTTCGAGGCGTTCTTTAAGCATCCTCAATTCTTCGATAGCATCTTCTTTCGATCGTTCGATCGTTGCTCGAAATGCTGTAAGATCTTTATCCGAATACCGCAGTCCCGGTTTCGGTGGAATAGGAAGGATTGGACCCTTCGGTTTAGAGGGAGCTGAAACAGAAGCTGCTCCGGCGGCTTTTGATGCTACCGGAGCAGACTTTTCGTTTATCCCGGAAGACTTTGTGGACTTCTTCGTCACTTCCTTGCCTTTTGCTGCTTTGGCCGTTATCGTTGTGTTATTTTCCGAACTACGTTTCGACGCTGCAGTGCTTGTGTTTATAACATTTGCAACTGCCGGTGAAGTCCGCCTTTGAGAAGTCTTCGGGCCTAAAGCCACGCTAGGGGGTTGCCTTAGCTGGCTTTTTTTTTTGCTGCGGGCTTGCGAGCTGCCTTTTTAGCCGGCTTTTTTGCCGCCGGCTTCTTTGCGGCTTTCTTCGCTGCGCCCTTCTTGGCGGCCTTCTTGGTCGCCTTCTTTGCGGCCTTCTTCGCCGGTTTCTTAGCGGCCTTTTTTGCCGCCTTCTTAGCCGGTTTAGCGGCCTTCTTGGTCGCCTTCTTGGCTGCTGCCATAGAACGAACCTCACATGATAATGAATGAAAACGCATGCGCCGTTTTGGCGCACACCACTTCACACGCGCTTTACGCGCACGTTGACGTGACGCCCGTTGATCTCGAGATCGGTCCCATTGGACCGTTCCCCCCGCTCGAGCGTTATCGCCAGCGTTTCCATTACAATGTACGACCGTAAGGCTTCAAGAGCTTCCGAAGTCGAATCATCGCTGCTGTAATGCAACGAAATACGATCGGTTACTTCATACCCGGAATCCTTACGGATTTTCTGAACCCTACTAACGAACTCACGTGCTAATCCTTCTCGTTCCAACCCTTCGTCGATTTCCGTATCTAAAGCAACTGTCATTCCATGTTCTGAAGCAACAAGCCACCCTTCAATGTCTTCGCTTACTATCTCAACATCTTCATAATCAACTTGTATGGTCGACTCTCCGACGTTGATTGCAAGAACGGAAGACTGCTCCAGCTTTCTTACCTGTTCGTTAGACAAGGATTTTATCGCATTCGACACTTGCTGCGTTTGAGCACCATACTTTTTGCCAATCACTTTAAAGTTTGGCCGGGCGCTTCTTCGAACAATGTTTATATCATCGGATACATACTCGATTGATCTCACATTGATCTCTTCCAAAATGATGTCCTCAACTGTTTGTATCTCACGCCGCGTTTTCGGACTGTCAACCGGAAGTAAAATGCGCCGCAGTGGCTGACGCGTTTTGATCCTTGCTTTTTCTCTCAAAGAACGGACAAGCGAAACGATGTGTTGGGCCTGCCTCATCCGATGTTCAAGTTCTACATCAATTCTTGAATCATTCGGTTGTTGCAATATAATACAATGAATGCTGTTTTCGTTTTCGTTTTTGCGTAATCGAAGAAAGAGTTGTTCTGCAAGAAATGGAACTACCGGCGCCATCATCTGCGCAACAACAAGCATCACTTCGTGTAGTGTTTGATAGGCTGCCATCTTATCTGAATCATACTCGCCTTTCCAAAAACGCCGACGGTTCCGACGCACATACCAGTTAGAAACATCTTCAATAAAAAACTCCTGTACTTCCCTGCAGGCTCCCGTAATATCGAAGTCTTCCATGAACTCTATATACTTTTTTAGTATTGTATTAAGTCTCGAAAGTATCCATTGGTCTATCTCCGGACGCTTTGCAAAGGGCACTTCCTGATGCTCAATTTCGAACTGATCAACGTTCGCATACATTGCAAAAAATGCATAGGTATTTGTGATTGAACGAAACAGATCGGCGATTACGGTTCTTGAAATGTCCTCTTCATTAAACAATTTAGTTTTCCACACAGGCGATGAAGCCATCAAATACCAACGTATTGCATCGGCTCCGTATGTGTTGAATAATACAAATGGGTCGACGGTGTTGCCGCGCGACTTCGACATTTTCTGTCCCGCTTTATCGAGTAGCAAATCATTTACAACTACACTCTTGTATGCAACGCTGCCAAATAGCGCTGTTGCAATATTGTGCATCGTGTAGAACCAGCCGCGCGTCTGATCTACTCCCTCGGCTACAAAGTCTGCAGGAAAACTTTTTTCAAATTCTTCCTTGTTCTCAAACGGATAATGAAACTGTGCAAATGGAACGGAACCGGAGTCGAACCAAACGTCGATGACTTCCTTTGTCCTACGGTAATGTTTGCCGCCGCGCACAAAAACAATCTTGTCTACGAATGGCCGATGAAGATCAATCTTCTCTCCGCATTGCGATGCCGGAACCTGCCTGCCTTCTTCCGTTTCGTATACACCTGTAAGAAGCTCATCTACAGATCCAATGGCAAACGACTCACCATCGTCGTTAACCCAAATCGGTAATGGTGTTCCCCAGTACCTGTCTCGCGAAAGCGCCCACTCCTTAACGTCTTCGAGCCAGTTGCCAAATCTTCCTTCTCCAATCTCCGGAGGAGTCCAACTAATGGTGTTGTTCAATGCAATGAGCTCATTGCGATATGTCGGCGAAGTAATGAACCACGATTCCCGAGCGTAGTAAATGACGGGATTGTCGGTTCTCCAACAATGAGGGTAACTATGCAGGTAATCGAATGATGCTTTGTAAATCTTGTTGGCCCGCTTCAATGCTTTTACGATATCGCGGTCGGCACCCTCTTCGGTGTGGTCTGAATAGGTAAATGTTTTTACCGTGCGCCCGGCGAACTCTGTAATGTCTTCGGTGAAACGCCCAACAGGCGATACGGGCTGTACTAGCGGAAGATTGAATTGCTTCGACATCTCAAAGTCGTCCTGCCCAAATGCAGGAGCCATGTGCACAATGCCGGATCCATCTTCTGTGGTGACGAAGTTGCCAGGCAATACCGACAATACATTCGGATGCAGTTCGGCATCGAGAACGATGTATGGAAATAGCTGCTCATATCTGCTGCCAACTAGTTCACTACCCTTATAGCGATGCAGAATCTGATATTCTCCATTGAGAACTTCCAAACGTTGCTCAGCCAGTAACAACTGCTGTGCATTGTCTGCATTCTCGGCACGCACAGAAACCAGGACATAGTCGATGTCTGGTCCAACAGCAAGAGCAACATTGGCAAACAACGTCCACGGAGTTGTTGTCCAAACTAAAATCTCGCTCCCAACCAATTCACGTTTTGCCGAGGCAGTGATGCGAAGCTTCACGTATACGTTTGGGTCTCTGACGTCCTTGTAATTCAGCGAGAGTTCATGTGATGAAAGGGGCGTTCCAAGCGTAGGCGACATCGGGATTACCTTGAAGCCGCGAACAATAAGCCCCTTATCAAAAAATTGTTTTAATGCCCACCATACGGATTCGATGTATTCATTGGAACATGTGATATATGCTTCGTTGTAATCGAGCCAATATGCCATACGTCGGGAAAAGGTTCTCCACCCTTCCGTCATGCCGATGTTTTCGTCAACGATTGCTCTGCACTCAGCGTTAAAGCGTGCAACACCAAACTGCTCGATTTGCGATTTGTCGGTAATTCCTAATCGCTTCTCTGCTTCTATTTCTATGGGAAGACCGTGTGTGTCCCAGCCAGCCTGGCGTCTGACCTGAAATCCGCGCATGGTTTTGTACCGGCAAATCACATCCTTGATTGTGCGGGCCAAAACATGGTGTATACCCGGTTTGCCATTTACTGTTGGAGGACCTTCGTAAAATGTGAAACGGGGTGCACCGACTCGAGCTTCGATCGACTTTTGAAATACGTCGGATCGTTCCCAATAATCAAGTATGTTTTCTTCGTTGCGCGGAGTAGACGAATCTTCCGGAAATTGCTCGAACATGTGCTGCTTTAGTGGTATGCCTATCGTGCAAATCTACGCACGTGGAATGCTGATGACGAACGTTGTGCCCTTGCCTTCTTCACTCGATGCTTCGATTGTTCCCTTGTGCGCTTCTACAATCCACCGAACAATCGACAAACCAAGACCGCTGCCGGGAATGCTCTTCGAGCGGGCTTTGTCTACACGGTAGAATCGGTCGTATATGAATGGAAGTTGATCCTGCGAAATCCCAACTCCGTTGTCGGCAACCGACAACACTATGTATTCATCGTTCTGGTCGAGTATTACATTTATCCAACCGCCATCGCCTGTATACTTGATGGCGTTTTCTATAACGTTTAAACACATCTGATGCAGCCGAATCTTGTCTCCCACAACAAATAAATTATTGTTGATTGCATACCGAAGCTCGATATGCTTCTGCTCTGCCATCAGCGTCATGTCCGTACAGACATCGGCAACTAGCTGACTCATATCGCAAAGCTCGGTATCCATCGAAGCCTGACCGGATTCCGAATACGATATCTCGAGCAAACCCTGTACAACTATGTTGAGTCTCTCAACTTCTTCGAGACAACTCTCCAGTGTGGCTCTCACGCTTTCTTCTGTAAGGGGCTTCCGAAGCGCAAGCTCGAGTTCTCCCATGAGAATTGCCAGCGGCGTCTTCAGTTCGTGAGAAGCATCGGATGTAAATTGTTTTACTTGTTCAAACGAGCGTTCAAGACGTGCAATCATGTCGTTGAACATTGCGCTCAACCGCGTGATTTCATCGTTGGAATTTGCAACGGGCAGTCTCTCCGACAACCGCTGTGCAGTGATACGCTGCGCCAAGCGCGTAATTGTGTCGACGGGTTTTAGAGAACGTCGGGAAAGAAACCACCCAACCACTACGGAGAAAATGATGACGAGTGGAATTGAGTACAGCATCAGGGCAAACAGACGCCGTAGTGTGGCGTCGACTTCTGCCACAGGATAGGCCGCTGCAACCTCTGCCACATCGCCGTTCATCACTACCAGTCGGTAACGTGTGCCTCGAACTGTATAGTTTGTTAGGATGCGGTCGTCCTGAATTTTACCACCGTGACTTTCAAACCAGGAAAAACGCGGCAGACTGTCGAGAAGCAAATTGTCGGATCGCCAAACGATGCTTCCGGTTTTATTCACAACCTGCAGCACGTACGTGGAGGAGTTCAGCAGAACGTGTTCATACACTGCTGTCCACACGGGATCTTCAACGTCTTCGGCAACAGAATCGGGCACACGTATCGGCCCTACAAAGTTGCGCATCGAGCTCCTGCGCAGAAACTCAAAAATGTCTGCCTGCTTACTGCTCCTCGATCCTCTGCGCACAGGTGTTAACGGCTTTTGTACTTGCTGCTGTTCCTTGCGGATTACGGCAAGTAACGAACTTGTAGCCCTATATAGCGATGCATCGAGATTCTGATACAACTCATTCGATACTGTGAGGTAGGCAATAACGGCAAATACCACCGTGGTTAATGCAACCAGGGCGCCATACATCAAAGCAAGTCTTGTGCGGAGCGTAAACCTCACGCCGACGAACATACGGAGCGGTGGGCTTCAACCGTTCTCTATCTTTGCGGCATGACGTCTCACACACGCCCTATAGGTGTTTTCGATTCAGGTATCGGCGGACTAACGGTGTTAAAACACCTTACAAAGGTGATGCCAGACGAGCATTTCATTTATCTCGGCGATACTGCACGTGTCCCGTATGGTAACCGATCTGCAGACACCGTCCGCACCTATGCCCAAGAATGCGCTCGGTTTCTTGCTCACCACAATGTGAAGATGATGGTGGTTGCATGCAATACTGTTTCTGCGGTTGCACTCGATACCATCGAACACTATCTGACAACTTTAGGCGGAACGCATAACAGAACATCCGTCATTGGAGTCATCGATCCCGCCGCGCGAGCAGCCGTGAGTACTTCGGTGAGCGGACGCATCGGAGTTATTGGCACACGTGCCACGATTGCATCGGATGCCTATGCTATTGCCATGCGCAGAATCTCGAATGGTAAAGAACTTTCAATTCACAGTCGTGCATGTCCGCTGTTTGTTCCGCTTGTCGAAGAAGGATGGACTGATACACGTGCAACAAGGTTGATTGCCGAAGAATACCTTCGTCCGCTCATAGCACAAGAAATTGACACGCTTGTGTTAGGCTGTACGCACTATCCGGTGCTGACGCCGCTTCTGAATGAACTAATGCCAAACGTTGCATTGGTTGATTGCGGCGCCTGCACTGCAGTCGAGGCGGCGCACATTGTAGATGCACAACAGAGTGAAGGTCTGCACAGAACGAACATCGACTTGTATGTAACCGACATCACTCCGGCATTCGGTATGCTGGCAAGGCAGTTCCTGGGAATGCCCGTCGACGATCCCGTTCGTGTTACGCTGGATCCCGCTCATTTCGAGACGTCATTATGAGTAGCTCGTCAAGAATAATTCCGCTGCTGCTTGAGATATTTTCTCCGCGAAAACTTGGCTATACGGTATTGGTTCTGATCGGAGTGGTCGTTATAACTTTTTTTATCAGGCCGCCGGGCGACCCTGCACGAGTGCTGCTGGGACAGAGAGCCGATTCAGCGTCGGTGGAGGCAATGAGGCAGCAGCTTGGACTCGACAAGCCGGTTCCTGTTCAGATATGGATCTATGTAACAAATCTTATCAAAGGCGATTTAGGTCGGTCGATTGCTACCAACCGTCCTGTTATTGAAACTCTTAAGGAACGATTACCAGCTACTGCAATACTGGCAGCTTCATCAATTGCTATTGCTACGGTTCTTGGCATTTTGTTGGGCGTTATTGCTGCATGGCGTGCGAATACGTGGATTGATTCGTTTACCATGACGACTTCGTTGCTCGGCATATCGGTACCAGCGTTTGTAGTCGGTTTATTGTTTGTGCTGCTGTTCGGAGTCGTATTGGAATGGTTCCCCAACAGCGGCTACATGGACAGAGGGGCTGAATATCTGGTGCTGCCAATGGTTACACTTGCTATTCGCCCCCTATCAATCATTGCCCGTGTTACCCGCAGCAGCATGCTTGATGTATTAGGTCAGGATTATGTAAGAACGGCCAGAGCAAAGGGACTTGGTTATACGTCGGTGTTTTTTAAGCATGCTCTTCGCAACGCATTGAACCCAGTTGTTACAACAGTGAGCGCATGGTTTGCCGGGCTTCTGGCAGGCACCTACTTTATTGAATACATTTTTAATTGGCCAGGCATTGGCCTGGCCGCATTTAACGCAATCGAAAAACTTGACTTCCCTGTAATACAGGGCACAGTTTTATTGACTGCAGTCATCTTCGTCCTCACAAATTTGATTGCCGACGCAATGTATGCCATCCTCGATCCGAAAGTGAGAGTGAAATGAACGGAGAAGGATTGTGGCTGATTGCATGGAAACGCTTGCGCAAGAACAAGGGTTCGATGATTGGCCTGGCTGTCTTAATTGTGATGATTGTGATGGCCATTGCTGCGCCATTAATTACTCCGTTCGACCCGGATGTTCAAATTCTTGAGTATTCTGTAAAGCCTGCTGGTTTCCGTGGAACGGTAATCTACAAATCGAATCCATCTGATGAATCACGTCCGGTAATTCTCGCCGTTGATTCATACGTTATACATGGCGACAGCATTTTGTATAAGGACCCTGCAGGAGAACCATACCGCATTCACATTTCAAAACTGCAAGGGGCAACCGAGGACGAATGGTCGGACAGACCGCTGTTCCTGCTGGGTACCGACAGGTTTGGGCGCGACATGTTTACACGCCTTGTGTACGGCATGCGCATCTCGCTGACGGTTGGCGTCATCTCACAATCGATAGCATTACTTATTGGCATCATACTCGGTTCGCTGGCAGGATTCTTCCGAGGCTGGATTGATGACGTTATCATGTGGCTTGTGAATGTTGTTTGGTCGTTCCCAACGCTTCTGCTCGTTGTAGCATTCAGCGTTATCCTTGGAAAGGGATATTGGCAGACGTTCATAGCAATTGGCATTTCGTCGTGGGTAGACATTGCACGCATCGTTCGCGGACAGTTCTTCAGCATTCGTGAACAAGAATACATTGAGGCAACACGGGCTCTGGGTTACGGTTCGCTCAGGACGATATTCCGTCACATGCTTCCCAATGCTGCCGGACCCGTTATTGTTCTGGCGACTGCAGGGTTTGCTACTGCGATCATTGCCGAAGCTTCGCTATCGTTTATCGGACTTGGTGTTCAGCCCCCTACACCATCTTGGGGTCAGATGATTAAGGATGGTTATGGATACATTGCATTGGGAACCAATTGGGGCATGACGTTATTCCCCAGCTTTGCAATGGCGATAGCGGTGATAGCGCTGAACTTGTTTGGAGACGGACTTCGCGATGCGCTTGATCCGAAGACATCACAGCGATGATTGATTCAATACTAAAAAAAGGTACATTTCCGCCCGTACTGCTTTTCTTTGGCGAAGAGGACCTGCTGGTTGAGGAGTCGGCCGCACAGATCTTTGAGGCAGCGGCGCAGCTCGATCCATCGGGGATGAATTCGGAAATCATTGATGGAGATGGCATATCCATCGACGCAATTCTCTCTACTGCAAAGTCGTTCCCTATGCTGTCTGAACGAAGGATTCTCTGGGTAAAGCATTTCGATAAGGTACACACGCCACGAGAGCGAAAAGGGGCAGATAAGCTTACGGAATATTTGTCGGATCCAATGGCGTCGACCATACTGATTCTTACATCTTCCATCCCATCTGCAAACGGCATACATGCGTCGATGAAGAAAAATGAAGCAGCTGCAAAAAAGAAAATCACATCGATGAAGTATCCCACGAACGTATTGCTTTCAAAGACCTCGTGGATAGAATTTCCCCAGATGCGCGAGCCTCAGGTTGCATCATGGCTTACAAAGCGAGCTACTGGTAGGGGGCTAAGGCTTACATCTACGGTAACAGAAAGTTTGATAGCACAGGTTGGGATATCGCTCAGAGATCTCGACATGGAGCTCTCTAAGCTCAGCGAATACCTGGGAGGCCGCGATGTAGTTACCGAAGATGATGTTCTCGAAGTTGTTGGTACCGGAAGGCAGTACAATGTTTTCGAGCTTCAGAGATCCATCGGCAAGCGCGATGTAGCTCTTGCCATGAAGATCATGATGAAGATGTTAGAGTCGAGCCGGCAGGAACTTCTCATCATCACAATGCTTACGAGGTACTTTTTTTCATTGTTCAAAATCGTCGAATGCCGATCGCTTTCAAGCAATACAGAAATTGCCCGCATAGCCGGAATTCCCCTGTTTGCTGTTGGAGAATATTTAAGTGCGGCCGATCATCTGGGAACCAACATGATCGATCGTGCATTGTTTGAGCTACGTCGGGCAGAAGCTGAAATAAAGAGTTCATCAACCGATCCAACGATTATCCTGCAGACCATGATTGTGCGCATGTTTGAAGAAACGATAAACTGAAACACGCTTGTGACAGAACACTACGCTGATTTGCATTCACATACAACATGTTCCGACGGGCTATTATCGCCCGAGCAGTTGCTTACCAAGGCAAGGAGCATTGGATTGCAGGCTATTGCAATTACCGACCACGATACTATGCAGGCGCACCGATTGATTCGGCAGATGAATGCAACCCACGATATCCGAGTGATCGAAGGTATCGAAATTTCATGTTCTGAAGGGGGCAGGGAAATCCATATCCTGGGATACCATTTAGATCCAGATAACGATGAGCTGCACGCCTACGAAGCAGAGAAACGAGATGAACGGATCAACAGAGCAAAACAAATGGTTGAGAAATTGAACGCTCTGAAAATTCCGATTTCGTTCGACGAGGTAACATTGATTGCATCGGGAGCAACCATCGGGCGGCCTCACATTGCCGCCGCGATGGTGCGCAACGGTGCTGTTTCGTCGATTCAAAAAGCATTCGACAGCTACCTCGACAGCTCACGCCCCGCATACGTTCCGCGCCCAACATTCACCGTCAGGCAGGCCGTAACGCTTGTGCGGAATGCAGGGGGCGTAGCCATTGTAGCCCACCCGGCACGAACATACATGGATCCGCGGATGTTTCTATCGCTCGTTGCTTCCGGTATTGATGGTATCGAAGTTTATCATCCATCGCACTGGTCTGTAACCCGGGAATACTATCGCATGTTGGCAGTGAAGCATGGCTTACTCATTACCGGCGGATCGGATTTTCACGGTTCCCGGGATTACGACGAAAAGAATTTCGGTCTGTTCGGAGCAACAGAAGAAATAACTGAAGCTATACATACGAAAGCAATTCAACGCAGACTTCATGGGAAATGATATGGCAACACAAAACATGCCGCTGTATGCTGTGCATCCAAACGGCAAGGATAAGCGCATTGCAATCGTCGCCTCCAGATGGCACGAAGAACTCGCTAATTCGTTAGTCGAAGCTGCAGTTACCACACTTATTTCATGTGGCACAAGAGACCGTGATATCGAGGTTATTCGCGTCCCCGGAGCATTCGAAATCCCCGTAACAGTTGCAGCGCTTGCACGCACGCACCGGTTCGATGCAGTCATTGCTTTGGGAATTGTTATTCGCGGCGAAACCGCCCATTTCGAATTTATAGCAGGCCCTGTTGCCAACTCTCTTCAATCCATCGCAATCGACGAGGAAATACCCTGCGTCTTTGGAGTACTCACTACGGACACAGAAGAGCAGGCACGGGAGCGCAGCGGAGGCCGTGTGGGCAATAAAGGTGTTGAAGCCGCGTATGTGGCACTCGAAATGTCGTCTGTTCTCCATGAAATTCATTCGGGTCTGCACCATGCCTAAGCTCTCAGCGTTTCTTCTTTGCAGTCTCTTGCTTACTAACCTCTCCTACTCGCAATCGGTTGTTCTAACGAACTGGTCTACGCTATCGTCTCTGCAGACCGTTCGCGATGTATCGCTGGATTCGAAGGGAAACCTGTGGGCAGCAACTTCGGGAGGTGTGTTCAGAGTTCATCCGGAATCTCGTAGTGTTACTGAGTACAGAAATATCAACGCACTTCAATCGCTGGATGCAAGAACTGTGTATGGTGCGCCCGAAGGGAAAGTGTATGTGGGAGGGGGCAATGGAGCGCTTGATATTGTAAACGAAGATAGTACCTGGACAAACATTACAGATATCGTTCGTGCAAATGAATATCCGAAACGCGGAATTAACGATATGATTTCCCGAGGCGACACGCTAATTATCGCTACAGACTTTGGCGTAGTCACTCTTAGCATCGCAAAAGAACTCTTCATCGAAACAATAGACAGAATCGGTTCATTGCAGGAAAAGACAAGAGTTAATGGTGTCGTTATCTTCCGAGATAGCATTTGGGTGGCTACAGATGCCGGCGTTGCCGTCGCCCCTCTGGCTGTTGCAACTCTGCGATTGCCTTCTGAATGGTTTGTTATCAGCACAATTGGCGATAAGGTTAATCCGCTCGTTGGCTTTATCCATACCGACGGATCTACGCTCACCATTGCCGAAGGGAGTTCTGTCTACACCTGGAATGGCGCATCGTTCGTGAGGCTGTTCGAAGCGCCTTCGTTGATAAATGGCCTTTCAATTTCGAATTCAAATGTGTATGCATCTACTTCGGCAGGAGTCCTAACAGCAACTGAACAACTGCAGATTCCGTTTACAGGCCCCTTAACAGGTCATGCCAGTATTGTTCAAAATGAAAATATTGTGATAATAGGATTTGTTAAATACAAGGCAATGCAGATTTGGGACGGCGCCGAACTCGAACTCATTTCAATCAACTCTCCTATTTCAAGTCAGTTCGCCGGCATCGATGTTGATATCAACGGAGGTGTGTGGGTTGCAACCGACGTCGACCCTCCTCGCACAGGGTTGGGAGTATCGTACTTCAACGGCGCTACGTGGACGAATTACACAACAGCCAATACACCAGAGCTAAAAACCGATGCATGTTATCGGGTTTCTGCACTATCGAACGGCAAGGTGTACATAGGCACATGGGGTGGCGGCGCATTAGAAATCAAACTCACCGACACGATTCCGGAAGTCAAGCGCCTCGACAACAACAATTCGGCCTTACAGGGGATAACTATTGACCCGAAGTATGTACTCAGCGCAGATGTTGTTCTCGACAACAAGGGTGTAGCATGGATGGTAAACGAGCAGTCGTCGAACCAATTGATGATAAGCATCAACACTGATGGAAGTTCTGTGGGTTATTACAACTGCGCCGATCCGGGGAACACTGCCTACCGCACCATCGCCGTCGACGAAGCAGGCAATAAATGGGTTGGTTCGTACATCAGTAATGGCATAACTGTTTTCAATGAAAAGGATCCGAGTACTTCATCTGACGATATCTGTAATTCGGTTCAGCTGGCCAATTCCCAGATCCCGGACAATTTAATCTCGGCGCTGAAAACCGACCGTACAGGAGCGTTGTGGATTGGAACTCCAAAGGGCGCCGCAGTTATTTCCTCACCCTGGGCAGTTACCAATACAACACTTCCCTATTTGAGGCGAATTCCGGCGCTTGGGAATGCCATTGTTAATGATATTTATGTTGACGCATTGAATTACAAATGGATTGCCACTACAGGAGGAGTCTATGTGCTAAACGAGGATGGCACCGAGGTTCTTGCATCGATAACGCGTAGTAACGCCCCCTTACTTGATGACAATATCAGAAGCGTTGCCGTTGATATAAACACTGGCATCGCATACTTCGGAACTGCATTTGGATGCAGTGTAGCGCAAAGCTCATCGATACGTCCGTTAGAAAAATATGCGCTCAGCTTCCGTCCGCAGCCATTCACTCCGCAGACTGACGGCGAACTCATCTTGGATGGACTAGCAGAGGATTCGGATGTACGAATACTCACTGTCGGCGGCTTCATGGTAGGGGCTATGCAAACGCGTGGCCGACAGGCATTGTGGGACGGCAGGGATATTCACGGAAATTATGTTCCGCCAGGCGTCTACCTTGTTGTTGTAAAGAGTGCTACGACCGGAGAGAGCTCATTGGGGAAAGTGATGGTGAAGTAGCAGAGGTACTAAGAGGCAATTGAATGGTAAGCATATTCCATTCCATCTGCACGATTTCTCATATTTTTGTCGAATGCGGAAGTGGCGAAATTGGTAGACGCACCATCTTGAGGGGGTGGCGCTCGCAAGGGCATAGGGGTTCAAGTCCCCTCTTCCGCACAAAAAGCGGTCAGTTCGCAGAAAACCATGCCGGGTATCTCTTGATACCCGGCATCACTGTTTTATTACCACCATGCCGGGTATCAAGAGATACCCGGCATGGTGGTTTTTTCGGCTACTTCCCCTTTGCATAGTCAATCATGCCATGCCAGTCCACCACTACGGCGTCTTCATCGCCCACTACCCAGGCGTCGTGACCCGATGGCAGCACTGAGACGTCTCCGGGCACACAGTCGAATTCATCTCCGTCGTCCATGAGGATTCGCAGAACACCTGAGATGTGATACTGAAAATGCGGCGCTTCGCAGCTTTTAGTCTTTGCCAGAGGCTGCACTGACTCCGACCATCGCCAACCGGGCTCAAACACGGCACGGCCGATGGTTGCACCGTCGATATTCACCAGTTCCAACCGCCCATGAGGGAATTCCCGAACTTCATCGGGTTTGTCGAAGGTCTTAAGATGTGCATGCTTCATATTTGCTAAGCCCCTTTCCTAACGATGATTAATGTTGAGAAATGAAATGAAAGGCAAATACATGGCCTTGGTGACAGATCGGAACCAGCATCACATTTGCGTCGACTGTTCCGCCGGATTTTTTCTTCCACGAAATCTGTATGGTTGAGCCAACCATTGATTCCATGGCGTTTCGATATGCATTTACTAAAGTTGCCCGACTGTTCGGAGCAACGAATGCCTCTGTAAATGTCTCCGGAACCTTGGCCCATTCCTCGGGTGAGGAGTACCCAAGCAGCGTTGCAAACTTCTTGTTGCAGACGATGCATCCATCATCAAGAAACGCATAAATGGCCTGACCCGATGCGTCGAATATTTGCTGCTGTTCGTGAAAGAAACTGTGCAATATCTCTACGTGATGCTTGTGTTCGTCCATGATACTTTCTTTAATTTTTTACACAGCAACAATAGAAAAACAGCTCAGCGATTTCAAGTACGCACAGAATTGTTCGATAGTATCGAAACATATACCAATGGCTATTTCAGGCAGTATAACCAGCATCGATGAGCCTGTAATACCCCAAATACTGGGCGTCGATCAAAGATGGTGCAGATTATTTTTCGAATAAGTTGTAAGTTTTCAGCTCATCAATCACTCTGCGCTGTGCGTCTGTAAATGGCAACTTTTGTTGTTCGCGACAAGACCTACGACTGCCATATTGCCCTCACTCTTGACCTCATCGGCGGCAAATGGAAAACGCTGATCCTTTGGTATCTTCTGGATGGTAAAAAACGGTTTGGAGAGTTGAAAAAACTATTACCCAAATGCACTCAGCGGATGCTTACCCATCAGTTGCGCGAACTCGAACGCGATGGAATTGTTAAACGCAAAATTTTTCGGCAGATTCCTCCGAAGGTTGAGTATTCATTGACCAGAAGGGGCGAGACACTGAGACCTATTTTACAGTTGGCGTGCAATTGGGGTACACAATGGGCAGATGATGCAGACTCGTTGCCGATGTCGGCTGTAGGGCTGGAGCACCCGAACAAAAAAAAGGCTGTCCTTTAAGACAGCCTTCTCTTCGGCATCTGCGAACTCTGTCCGCCTCCAAACAGATTCAGCTACATTGCTGCATTAGTCGCGGTGCCACTTCTTTAACACCTTCCAGCTCTTCTTAAGTCCATCGCCGATGCTGCCGTGGTCGTTCTCGTCGTCCGGATCCAATAATCTGTCTGCTCCCTTAAAGACTCTCGATGCATCGAACGTCCATTCGATTGCAGTTGTACCTTCCGTGATGTCAAGGAACGGATCGAATTCAAACCAGAAGTTTTCCGTCCAGTCTTGAGTGAATTGGAAGGGGCGCGAAGCACTGTCGGCGTATACGGTACCGTCAACGATAATGGTCAGCCGATCCGGGAACGCAAATGGTCCGAATTCCGGATCAGCAGCATAATCGGCTGCCTCGCCAGGAGTGAACCGGTGCATTTCCATCTTCATCTTGCGGTAAGATCCAACAGGTATCGCCTTGGTGAATACGAGTGTGTGAGTGTCAGCCGTGTCGCTGTTGAAATGAATAACGGTCGGCCCAATCTTCACTTCTTCGCCTTCGCCCGTTGTGTCGTCTTCGGAGCGGAGAAGTTTGATGCGCTTGATAAGAATCCGCACGCTGTCTACGCGAATGGAGTCTATCCCGCTTCCGTTTTGAACTGCATCGCCCGACTTTGCAAAGTTCGACGTGATGGTTTGGTTCGTCATTGCAGTTTTCATCTGCAGATACGAGCCGTTCGTTGTGGGATTGTTAGTGTTTTCTGAGCACGACGCTACAATGAGCGCCAGTGCAATAAATCCTGTAAGGATCTTCAGTTGAGATTTCATTGTTCCTCCGAATATGTGATTGTTCATTTTATTTACTGGATAAGCCGTGTGTGCCTCACACCAATGCTATGGATAGAATCTGATTCCAACAGCTGCATCGAGTGCGGCTCCGAATCCGGGTACGATGCCGATGTTGGGTCCAAGTTCTAGGAAAATTTCAAGGGGAGTTGCCCTGGGGATGACGTTAACGCCAACGATGACTCGAACGGCAACACCCAGTCCGCTATCTCTGTAATACCAATACTCGCGGTATCTTCTGCCCGCGTACCAAACACTGTAGCCGGGTTGGCCAAATCCGAGTCCGAGTCCAGGACCTGCGTACAGCTTGACTATTTGAGACTTGAAGACATCTAAGTGCCATACATAGTCAAACTGTATTCGCGGCGAGCCAAAGTATGACGCACCAAAATCAAACATCATTGCATTTTCGTTCGACACCCAATACTTTCCAGTTAGTCCTAATGGGTCGCCAAGAATAATTCCAAAACCAAATTCCTTTCCGCGCGGACCTTGCGCATTACCGCTTTGACTTGCGATAGCAACAATTACTGCTAAACAGATTGTCCGCAATGCACAGCTGATTTTCATGCCGCCTCCCTAAATGTCGAATTTTCATGAACCCGATTCAGACTCTTACAGTTGGACTGTGGTTCCAATATGTCTGGGTTCAAGAATTTCTACCGCGGCACGGGAACCATGGTAAGCTGCATTCTCGATTGCAGGCGCGGCATCGCAATCGGTATTTGCGAACACAATATTGCCGAATGTTCGGCAGGCCGCCTGCGCCGGACCGCTATGAGAACCCGGCGTAGGTATCACCATGCTGTGTCCCCACCCCCAACAATATATTTCTCGAACGGATGCCTGCTGCTCTTCGGAGTACGACGTAAGAAACCGATCGACAACGTCGGTGGCTCTGCGCGCAAATAACTCCGCATCTTGCAATTGCCCCCTTGCAAACTGATCCATTGGCAGATATAGACTTGAAACATATTTACTAAATGATGTACCTTCAACGCTGCGTGGATTGATAACGTCCGTTTCGAATTCGCTTGTCAAATTCCATGTATCGTATATGTCGGCTTCCATTAGCGGTACGTCGGATACTATGTGAAGAGTCATGTAAGGGGCATAGGAAAGCATCTTACTGGCACGCGCCTGAGCCGTTGGTAGATCGGGAATCAGATGCGCCGCCTGAAATTTCTGAGAAGCCACAATAACATGCGATGCATTGAAACGCACAACTTCGCCCTCATCGTTAATGGTATCGACGCTGACGCCCTGGCGCGTGTTCTGCACACGCACGGCCAGATGATCCATCCGTACATCGCTGAACTTTTTTGCAGCCTGCGCAGTGAGTCTGCCGATACCTCCGGCAATCGTCATCCGAGGCGTGCTTAGAGAAGGACCAAATTCTGAAGCATAAAAATTCTGAAGACAGTACACGTTTGTGCGCGATAACAATGCTCCCATCGAAGAACGTGAATACGCATTGAGTACTGTGAGTAACGTCTGCGACCCAAAACTTTTTATCCAATCCTCGGCGGAAACATCAAGCGATAAAATTTGCGGCGTCACTTCATCAGCCAGCGGATACAACGGCAGTTCGTCTCCAAGCGCCAGCATGTAGTCTCTGAACCGCTTCATACCATCGCGCTCTGGCCCGCTTCGCACAACAGCGTCGAGCGTTGAATCATTCCACAATTCGCGTACTACAGTGCCCCTTTCAAATTGATATCCATCTGCCGGACACACCTGCGGTTCCACGTTTGCGAAACGCAGAAGATTATCAAGTTCTGCAGTGCGTTCAACAAAGTAGACGCTGCCCAGCGGAGCCTTTCCGCCTCCCAGCGGAGCGCTCCTGCCCGAGCCGCCCGGCTGCGGCTCAGACTCTACCAGAATAACGTGTTTACCAGCCTGCTGTAATGTCAAGGCTGCCGTCAATCCCGAAATACCTGTACCGATTACAACAACGTTGCACGACTCTGTTCTTGAGATGTTGGGAAGGGGCGCTCCATCGCGCATGTATGAGTGCGCAATGCGAAATTTTGGCGTTGAATACGTGCGCCTCGGCGCATTCAGCAGACGAATCTCCGATGGCTTCTTGCAGCCGCCCAGCTCTACAGCATAAACGGCTCCGGATCCCAGCATGATCAGTCGAAGGAAATCTCTGCGGCTCGACACCAAATCCCCTGTTTATCTATGCAAAAGGGCACCCCTCGGGATGCCCTTGGATATTAAAATTACGTCACACTGAGCAATGGTCAATACGCGATGTTTATCGAAGACATTGCAGCGATACCGGATTGTTAATACCGTTGACGGAAACATTGCAGATGTAGGCGCCGGATGCCGATGGTACTATGGGAATTCTCACAAGTCCCGGCTGAACACTGCCAGCGTATATGGTTTCAACAAAGCGCCCGGCAGTTGAATACAAATCAATCGTAACTGAGGCTGGCGATTCCTGCATCCACTCCAGAGTTGTACTTGTAGAAAATGGGTTCGGGAATGCTTTTATGCCCACACGAAAGCGACCCGAAAACGCATCGTCTACACTTGTTGGTCTTTGTAATACACCAAGTGGCAATACCCGCTCCTGAAGAACTGTTTCTGTTTCTTCCGGAGTACCGCCGAACCAATATTCCATCACGTCGGCATAAACCCGACGGAAATCCCACTGGTATCGAAGATCGCCGTTACTATTAAGATTTACTAAGTCTGGTGTGGTTCCATACACGCCTGCTCGAACCTTGTTACCCCAAACGAACTGAACAGACGAAGCGCCGTGATCTGTACCGTTGCTTCCGTTTTCAAATGGACGTCTTCCGAATTCGGAAACGGTCATACCCACTACCCTGTCGGCAAATCCCTGCTGCAGTGCATCCTGCATGAACGCACCGACGCCAGCGCTTAACGATTCAAGCAGATATGGGTGCAAACCCGACTCATCGGAATTTTGCTGCTGTACGTGTGTATCGAAACCATTCATATACACTAAGAAAACCTTTGATTTCAATCCGCCGCTGATGAGCCTTGCTACCAACTGCATCTGCCTGACAAAAGCATTGTCGGGATACGAAATCATATTCCGTCCCGCATCATAAGCTTGTTTAACAACCGATGAATACAAGTCCGATTGCTCGGCCACAAGTCTCACAAAATTGAATTCTCTTCCGTATCGCGTGTCTTCGGGCATCGGATCCAGATCGGGTGACAAACCCTGCCCTAATTCAAAAAACTTATTAGGATCGGTAAGAGCAATGCCTACGTCGCCCTTTGGACTTCTGAGAAGCATTGAGAGCGAACCGCCGATTTGAACAGCGGTAGGATGAGCAGGCAGACTTTGTGGAAATCCCTGAATCTTTTCAGACCAAAACCGTCCAAGCCATCCATTAACCAGCCGCGCTTCGGGGTCTGACGTGTTGAATCCACTCAGCCAAATGTCGGTGGACCTGAAGTGCGAAAGATTGGGGTTTTCGTATCCGACTCCCTGTACAATTGCAAGGCGTCCGTCCTCCATCATGCGCCGCAGGTTATATGCAGAGGGATACTTTGGAGTATCGAGCGCCGGATGCATATAAATCTGTGAAAGGACGTTCACTGCCGACGATTTTTTCACTGCAATGTTAGGCCGAAAATCGTAATACTCGGATGCGTCCACGGGGATGATGGTGTTCAGTCCATCGTTTCCTCCGAACATCTGAATCACAATCAGAATCCTGTCGTCATCCGCCTGAATATTCATCAGGTGATCGGGATTGAATGCCTTTAGACGAACGCCACCAAGAATGTTGGTTCCAACCGCTGCGGCAGTTGTTGTTGCAATAAAGTTTCGACGTTTCATGTTGATGCCTGTGATTCGTTTTCGATGTTAGAATAACAACTCAGCACAGTTGAAAATCCGGCGCTTTGGAAATGCTTAAAAGGAGATTTCGCACACGAGCCGCTGCCGTTGTTGGATTGCCGAGAATTCCCGGCCATTCATACGTGGGCGCTCCCTGAATTACAGTCTGCACATAATAATCTAAACGTTCTGTTGTTACGGGCGCCGGTAACAGGTAATCCACAATATTTGTTGTGAGTTTTACGATGTCGGTGTAATCGTCGAACTCCCTGATGAATTCATTCACGCGGCTGTCCGACATTGATTCAACCAGTTTCGAAGCAAAACTCCGCCGCTGCGGATAGGTGTTCGTACTGATCCACGATCTGTAGCCTGGCCATCCGCTGACGTCGGGCGTATCCATTAGGGTCTGATCCATTTTTATCCCCCATCCGTATGCTTGGGAATCTACCTGTCCAAGCTGACGCATCAGGCCAACAACAAGCTCCAGTGGAGTCTTGATTTGCGCTCCCCTAATGGCAGGATCGAAGAAGTGCTTGCTCGTGAGCATTGTCTTAAACAAAACTTTGAGGTCGAAGTTGGCATTCCTGAAAGCAGATGCGAGATCCTCAATAAAGATAGGATCCACGTCCAGAGGAGAACTGTAAACAAAAAACTTATATGCCTTGGTTGCAAGAAACCTGCTTGCTGCCTCCGGACGCTCGCGAAAGATGATCTTGATTAGTTCGAATACTTCTTCGTTCTTAACCTGATACTCAGTGTTGTTGTCTGGTGTACGGGCGGGAATTGTCTGACCCAGGTACTGCTTTGCGCCGGTGTCGTGCTTTGCCGCTTCAAACCATGAATTGTAAATTCCATTAGGAGCTGGTTCTTCTACATAGCGCTGCGACTTCCATCCTGTTAGCACGCGAGCGGCTTCCTTTACATCACCCTCCGTATACCAGCCAATACCCAGCAGGAACAGCTCTTGCAGCTCGCGTCCATAATTTTCGTTGGGCTTCCCTGCATCATTGAGTGTTCCCCCGAGATAATAAAGCATTGCATTATCGAGAGTGACGTCGAGGGCCATTTGCTTCATGTCGCCGATACGGTGCGAACGCAACATGAGGTACTGTCGGTAGAGAGTCTGCGGAATAGAATATTTGATATCGAAGGTGAACTCCGACGTCCAATGGCCAGACCAGAACAAGGTGAGCTTTTCAACAGCTTTCGGATCTGTTCGCATAAGATCGATCCACCAGGTGGCAAGCTTGCCCATGTTGATTTCCCACTGATTGTAAATGGCGCCGCGCGTTTGCAGGTCGGCGCCCTCGGGGTCTTCGTTAATCACGTCTACCCACGTCCCGGGAGACTCCGGTGCTGTCTCCGATGCTGATCCCAGCAATTCATCGACGACTTCCGAAGCAGTTTTGCCTACATAGGACTTTGCCTGAACCACCGTTGCGCCGAAACCGATTCGGCGCAGCAGATGGTAAACATCGTTAAGAGTTAGAGGATCCGTGTGCAATTCCACGCCCCCTGTTACGGGCATCTCAAGTACCTGAGGCGAATTGTCTCGCACACCCAGTCGGAAGAAATTTGAGAGAAGGTCTCGTCGGTCCATGATTACCTCAGCGGTGTCGTGATTGTCAGTGTTACTGTTCTGCAATAGAAGCGGCCTTCGGGCAGGTTGTTATCGTACGGAAGTGTAGAAGGTCCAACTCCCCTCACTTCTCCGATATTCAGCGAGGGGGCAATTGTGCGGGTAAACCGTTCTATGGCCTGCGCTCGATCTGCAGACAACTGCATGTTGTGGTCCATTTCGCCGAGCCGGTCGGTAGATCCGATGATGGTGGCTGCCGATCCTCTGCGAACTGCCGCAGAGATGACGCTCTTCATCATTTCGCGGTTGGATTCGGAAATGTCAGACCTGTCGTAATCAAACACAATGAGCGACAATCTGCTGACTTCGTAGTTGCTGACTTTTTTTACAATCGGGAATCGCGTCGAAGCCGTAACCGATTGTTCATTTTGTTGATTAATGCGAATCCTTGCATCGAGAGTGTCGGTGTTTCCAACTACGGGACCTAGTTGGTTCGTCATCTCCTCGTCGAGATTGAACGACACAGTTGCAGGCGGAGCGTTTGGACCCGCTTTTTCGCCTACGGTTCGGCCTGTGTGTGTAACGCCGAGCATCCAATCCCTTGACAAATCTTTGTTTGATACGCTGATGCTGAAATCGTGCGTGGGTTGTGTTGCCACATACTCATTAAATTTTGAATGAACAATCGGCGCCAGGATACGAGCGTCGGCCGAAGTCAGCTCAACACGTCTGTTCTCTTGCATGCCTTCGGCATATCGCTCGTTACTGGCAAGAGCTGGCTTTTCTATGCTGCGCACTTCAAATCTATCGTTTGATAAATTCCACCGACGTTTCAAGTATTCAACAACAACCTCTGCACGCTGTCTGCTGAGTCCGCCAGAGGATTCTCTCTTCTTGCCATCTGCTTCTTCCCTACCATCCGACGTACCGTTAACAACTAAAACAGAGCTTCCGTTCTGTTTCATCCTGCTTCCAACGATGTCGAGCAGTTTATAGTAGATGGGTAGTGTTTCCTTTGGCAATTCAGCCTCGCGAAACGCAATGCTCGGCTGGTTCGATGTGTATCGTTCTCTAAGTGCTGCAGAGGCGGAATCGAAGAAGATGTAGGGAAGCAACGGAAACGTCTGCGTTACAACTGTCTCGTTAATCTCCAGCGGAGCGCTGGTAAGCGATACAATGGTAACCGGAGCGGGAATCGGAACGGGTTTTTCAACAGCAACCTCTGGAACCGGTACGGGAATTAAGGGTGGCACTGGTTGAGGAGCTGGCGGAGGAGCTTCGTCCAGGAATCGATACCTGAGCTGCAGTCCTGCTGTTGCATAAGACTGTTTCCACTCTTCGTTTGATGAAAGAGAATTCAATCCGTATCGGAATCCCACTTCTGGATTCAATTCTAAATATTTTGACAATGGGAGCACCACACCCAAGCCCCCTGCAATACCATACGATGTACCAAGTCCCGGGAATTCTCCCGAACCCGTTGTGCGCCGCTGTGTGCCGTCGGGGAACATCACACCCTCCGGGCTCATAATCTGTTCTGTTTGCGTGTACGTTGCATCCACAATGGGATTGCCTGCATCAAACACCGCTCTGATGTAAACAGGGACTGATGGAAGGGGGCGAGAACGCAACCCTGCTTCTACCGTCACATAACCCAGTGAAGCCTGCAGGACGTGTTCCCGCCTTAGTGGCACATAGGAATTTGTTGCAGGGTCGAGGACCTGAAAATTGTCGTTGCTTTGTGTTACCAACCGCGCTGGACGCATTGCATACAGAACTGCGCCGGAAAGTTCAAGAACATCTCCGAATAGCGCATATTCTCCGGTAAAACCTCCAAAGTATCCAATCGAGGTCCCATCAGAAAACGTACCGCAGTCATTACAGCCACGAATCACAGAAATCGTAGACGTATTCCAGTCATACAGAGCACCACCCTTAATCCCGACTGAAGGCTGTGCTATCGATTTGCAAGTGGCGGCAACAAGTAATGCGATCATGAAAGAAATACGAACGCGTACCATTAGCCAGCAATAATTCCTCTTTACACTTCTTCGTTACAATGTCTATGCCGCAAATATGATGCGAAGCACTTCTGCCCATTTTGTTACGGCTAGAATTCTAATCCCATAGAACGTACCAAAGCCGATGAGCGTAACTCCCGAAAGTTGTTGAATGCGCTTGATAAATGTCGGAGTCATCCTGTGCTTGTTTGCTACCACTAAACGCACAAGAACAAGCAGCCACAACATATTACCTGCGCCAAATCCAACAGCAAACGTAAGGTCGTTTACAACGGTAGCTTCAAACACCTCCAGCTTCTGGATAAAAGTTGTGAGCGCTGCAAGCGAAGGGATAAATGTTGGATTTGCAAGATTAGCGATGGCAAAACCAGAGCCAACCAAAAACGGTCCGTGGCCCCTTATCCATTCAATAAAACCGGATGGCTTTTTCTGCGGCTGTGCATCGGTCTTGTATGGACGCTCGCGGATTTGCATGATGCCAAAGGCAATCATAACGCCAACGATTGTAAACTGAATGATTATTGTGGGAAGGGGCGACGTTTCCTCGAGACCATGAAGTACTGCAACAATGGCCGACGTGGCAAGCATTGCCAGTCCGCTGTACAGCACGTCGAACATGCTGGCGCCGGCGCCTAACTTTAGCGCAGCCTTCCACCCGTCCCTGATTCCGGTTCTGATGGCAGCCATCCCGATAGGCCCTGGCGGTATTGCCAGTACAAAGCCTACGGCCATCCCTACTAATATTGCTGAAATCATCCGCCTGCAAGCTACGAAGCTTTCATTAATGTAAACTTGCCGAAATAGTTTTGGTTGAAATACATTTCGAAGCGAGGATTTGATTACTTAATGGCTGAAAATCAGAATTCTGTAGGTCTCGTAAAGGCTCTCGGATTGTTTACCGTAACAATGCTTGTTATTGGTAGCGTAGTTGGTTCCGGTATCTTCAAAAATCCATCTTCGATGGCTGCACTTGTTGGGTCACCGGAGATTCTCATGCTGGTGTGGGTGGGCGCGGGAGTGGTGACGTTGTTTGGTGCGCTGACCATTGCAGAAATAGCATCGGTGATTCCTGCAACTGGAGGACAATACGAATACTTTAGAAAAATATATGGCGACCAAACGGCATTTGTTTACGGCTGGTCTCTCTTCTTTGTAATTCAAACCGGATCGATTGCAAGTATTACCTACGTCTTCTCCTACTACCTCGACTCGATTGTCCCGTTGTGGACTCTTCCGGAGTCCACGTGGCAATCGTTTGCTATTCCATTACCATTTGGCACTATCTATCCGCTCAACGAAATTGGAATTAAAATCGCAACGAGTAGTGTAATCGTTCTGCTGACTGTTATCAATATTGTCGGCGTTAAAGAAGGCGGACGCCTGCAAAATATTCTCACGGTTTCTAAAGTTTCCGCAATCGTTGCATTGATTATTGGAGCATTCTTTTTTGGCACTGGCAACACCGTAAACTTTACAGCAGATTCATTGAAGGGTGTACCAACCGGAATGGCACTTGTATCTGCAATTGTGCTTACCATGAACAAAGCACTGTGGGCATACGATGGATGGAACACTGTTACTGCTATTGCAGGCGAAACACATGAGCCTCAGCGGACGATTCCGAGGGCGCTGATGTTGGGGTCGATTTCAATTCTCATTATCTACTTACTTATCAACCTTGCCTATCTGTTCGTTCTCGATATCGATAAAGTCGCTGCGTCGGATTCCGTTGCAGCAGATGTTGCCGGTATTGCGTTTGGACCAATTGGTCTCACATTTGTAGCTGTGGCCGTGATGATTTCAACCATGGGCACTTCCAACGGGACAATACTTCAGAGTGCACGGATATTCTATGCAATGTCCGTCGATAAATTGTTCTTCAAAGGCATGAAACGCGTCAGCACAAAATTTCACACGCCCTACACCGCACTGATATGGCAGGGGGCATGGTCGTGCCTGTTAGTATTCAGCGGTACATTCGATATGCTAACGGAGATGCTGATCTTCGTTTCATGGGCATTTTATGGTCTTGCTGCATTCGGTGTTTTTCTGCTCAGAAAGCGTATGCCCGATGCTCCCCGACCCTACCGCGTGTGGGGTTACCCAACAGTACCAGTGACTTTTGTTGTCTTTGCCGGCTTCTTCCTGATCTTCTCTCTGTTTACCGACATACAGACCTACCTGGAAGCAAAAGCACACGGCGAAGACAGAGTGATAAACTCTGTGTATGGTCTCTTCATCCTCGCCACGGCAATACCCGGATATTTGTTCTTTAGAACATCAAGCCGACGTTTACGGTAAGGAATGCGCGTACTGCCTGGCCCGCATCGTTGCCAATCAGATTGCTCCAGACATACGAGAAGTCAATAAAGGGTTTGATTCCCACATTAAACTCCAGGCCTGCATTCAAGGAAGCTCCCATCCGCGAAACCTGCGGTTCTACTTCCTGACCTGGCGAAAGGATATTCTTAACAACATTGCCGTCACTCACCGTAGTACTACGAAACGAATACAGGATGTGCGCTCCAATAAAAGGCGTTACAAGCGATTTGACCGGTATCCATGCAACTCCTGCAGAGATCGGGATGATGTTAGTTGTAGTCTGCAGATTGTACGACCTACCAAGAGAATCCTTAAGCACAAGGGATTGATTGGGAAAAGAAGCAAACATCACACCTCCGCTGAAGCTCAGATTGTCCGATAATCCGAATCGCACCTTGCCGGCAAGATCGTAGCCGAGGCTCGACGCAACATCGTACGCATACCCCACACTCTGGTCTCCCACAAGATCGTAAACATCGGATATCGATTCGTTAGGAATTGCCGGACCAAACATGAAGCCCAGTTGTAGTCCTTCCTTCGAACCGTCTTCAGCATATACCGAAGCGCCTGCAATCATCAATACACTAAATAATACTACTAAACGAGTCATACAAACCTCCCAGTGTAAATTCAGTTAAGAACATCATTCCAACAATTACTTTTGCTTCTCACTTTACAATTAAATTGTTCGTTACAAGTTTTTTCCTGCCGCAGACAAGGCGTCAATATATCGCCGCTGCTTCAATTTTACATCAACCATCAGCTCTGACAAAAATGGTAGTTTTGCCTTTTCAAACACCACCGACAACATGATCCGATTCATCCTGACCTCTCTGATTATCTGTTATGCCCAGTTTTCACTCGAAGCAGCAGAAACCGTAACTCCAGCCGCAGAATTTGCCGATAGTGTTGTGCCTCCAACACGAATCGGCTTGTACGGAGCCGGCGCCTTTAATTTCTCTAACGGCGAGATTAAGGTATGGCAAACATCTGCAACGTCAAGTCCCTTCTTATCAAAGTATGCAACCGACTCTCTCATGTACACCGATGGTTCCACAACCATCACCTTTGTTGGCGGCGGTCTGGTGGGAATACCATTGAACCGGATGATTCATTTTACGGGACGTCTGGGCGTAAACTGGCTTACCTCTTCGAACGAAGCGCAACAGCGCATCACGTCGGATTCGGTTCTGAATCACTCCCTCTCATCTTCAGCCGTGTATTTGGATCTTTCTCCGGGCATTGAATTTCACGGTCTGTTTGGCGCACTGCCTATTTATTTGTTAGGGGGCCTGGAATTCGGAATCCCGCTCTCAACATCTCGCAAACAGACAACCGATCTGCTTGTTAACAATGTTTATCAAGCACAGGAAGTTACTACAGGTCCAGCCAAAATATCCGACGTTGATGTACGGGCAGCCTTCATTATCGGCGGTGGCTATTCGCTGAGGCTGACGGAATCCGTGTGGCTGCAGCCTGAGCTGACGTACCGTTTGCCCCTTACACAAGTATCCAGTAACGCTGCTTATTCTCCATGGATGGTTGGGCAACTACGCCTGGGTGTGAATCTCACATTCAGCATTTCCGAGGCTGCTCCAGCGCCTCCTCCCGAACGAATGAAGCCAAGCGCCCGGTTCAACAGGCTTACTACGTTCGATAAAGATGGTCGTGAAATCGAAGTATCGTCGCTCGACATCGAAGACGTCGCTTACACAGAGATGTTCCCCATCGTTCCCTATGTGTTTTATCCGCAGGGAAGCGGCACAACCACTGCAGACCTTCAGTCGGTCGATGTACACCCGGAGTCCGGAGATTTCAGTCCGCAGACGTTGCCGCTCGATGCCGTCGCAGTCAACAGAAACACGCTCAACATCATTGGAACACGGATGCGCGCCACACAGCACGCAACGCTTACGATTACTGGAACAACTGATGGAAAAGAAGAATCAGCGATTCCAGACTTGCCGCAGAAACGCGCTCAGTGGGCAAAAGATTATCTTGTAAATAATTTTACAATTGAGCCGCAGCGCATTTCCATTCGGACAACTCCGACGCCGGATCGGCCATCAGCAGCAGGCGATACCGATGGTGTGGCAGAGAACCGACGCGTAGAATTCTTCAGCAACGTGCCCGATATTCTTCAGCCCCTTACCATCACCGCCGAAAACCAGCGAATAGCCACACCCAACCTTGTAATGTTTCATCCAGTGGTAGATAATGCCGATACCATCACGGAGTGGACACTTACAGTGATGCAGGCAGGCAAATCGTTGAGAGATTTTCATGGAAAGGGGCGTCCATCACGCATTACTTGGTCGATAAAACCAAACGAACTTTCAACGGCGCAGGTTCCCGTTGACTATGAGTTTGCTGCCGTTGCAGGCATCGAGAACGCCGATACCGTACAGGCTTCGGGAAGCGTACCGGTAGACTACTTTAGCAGCGTTCGTAAACGAACTGAGAATCTGCCAGACAGAACGATAGACAAGTATTCACTCATTCTCTTTGACTTCGACAAGGCAACACTCAACGACGACAACAGCCGCGTTCTCGAACAAATGGTGCTGCCCTCAATCAAGGTTAACAGCAAGGTTACGATTGTTGGATACACCGACCGTATTGGAACTGCAGAACACAATCTCAGGCTCTCAACGGATCGGGCTAACACTGTAAAGGAATTTCTTTCGTCGCGTGCACGCGATGCAAAATATTCAGCGAGCGGCGTAGGTGAAACGTCTGAGATCTTTACCAATGCAAGTCCAATTGGAAGACAATTGTCCAGGACGGTGCAGATTGTTGTAGAGACGGAGCGGAGATAGATTGTGTAGAGAGCAGAAACAACGAAAAGAACTACATGAGTTTAGACCGTGAATAGTGAACTGTTAAACAATATTAACTTCCCGTTCGACCTTAGAAAGCTCAGGGAAGAGGAGCTCCGTCAGGTCAGCGACGAGGTGCGTGATTTCCTCATCAGCACCATCACGCGTGTTGGCGGGCACTTTGGAGCAGGGCTTGGCACAGTAGAGCTAACGGTAGCCCTACACTACGTGTTTAATACACCGTATGATAAAATTGTTTGGGACACTGGCCATCAGGCCTATCCGCATAAAATTCTTACGGGACGCAAGGACCTGCTGCAAACTATTCGTCAGCAGGGCGGCCTGTCGGGATTCTTAAAACGGTCAGAAAGTGAGTACGACGATTTTGGCGCCGGGCATGCCACAACATCCATCTCGGCTGCCCTGGGCATGGCCATTGCACGAGACTTGCTGAAAGAAGACTTTAAAGTTGTTTCCGTTATTGGCGACGGGGCCATGACGGGCGGGCTTGCTTACGAAGCCATGAATAACTGCGGTGTTCACAAGACAGACATTCTTGTTATCCTCAACGACAACAACATGTCCATCGCTCCAAACGTTTGGGCGCTCTCGAATTACTTCAGCGAACTGTTTGCCTCGCCAACGGCGCAGAATCTTCGTAATAGAATTTATAATCTTACACACGGCCTCGACGATTTCGGCGACCGCATTCGGAAAACCGTACACCGTATCGAAGGAGGCGTTAAAGCCATTCTCACACCCGGCATGTTATTCGAAGCGCTCGGCTTTCGGTATTTCGGACCCGTGAATGGACACAACATTGAGCAGCTTGTAAAGATGCTCAAGGCAATACGCGAAATCAAAGGGCCAGTCCTCCTGCACACAATTACACAAAAGGGCAAGGGCTATGGTCCTGCCGAGGCAGACAAACAGTTCCTGCATGCCATTGGAAAAGTCGAAGCCAAGACATCCGGACAGGGCGCCGATGTAGTCGTCCGGAGCGAGGTTAAAAAACCGGCTCCCACCTACCAGAAAGTGTTTGCCGAGGCCATGGTTGAAATCATGGCAACCAATCGAAAAGTGTTAGGAATCACAGCGGCGATGCCTGACGGAACAGGGCTCGACGTTGTCCAAAAGGAATTTCCTGACCGTGTGTTCGACGTCGGCATTGCCGAAGGGCATGCCGTAACCTTTGCCGGCGGTCTTGCCACGCAGGGCATCATTCCCGTTGTGGCAATATACTCAACATTTTTACAAAGAGCATTCGACCACATTGTGCACGACGTTGCTCTCCAGCATTTACATGTTGTGTTCTGTCTGGACAGGTCGGGTCTTGTTGGCGCCGATGGTCCCACGCACCACGGAGTCCTCGATCTCGCCTATTTGCGCATCATCCAGGGCATGGTTGTAATGGCGCCCAAGGACGAGCAGGAACTGCGCGACATGTTATACACGGCAATACATTCATACACCGATGGACCCATTGCCATACGTTATCCACGCGGCTCTGGCATAGGCACGCCCATACGCCCGATGAAGCCAATCGGGATCGGAACAAGCGAAACCCTTCGGTCAGGCGGGGACGTTGCAATACTTGCTCTCGGCAAGATGGTATCCTATGCAGTACAAGCAGCGGAGCAGCTATCCGCAGAGGGCATTGAGTGTGAAGTCATCAATGCACGTTTTGTGAAGCCCCTTGACGCAAACATGATCGACGACATCGTAACGCGCATTGGCCGCATTGTAACCCTCGAAGACGGTCAGGTGGCAGGGGGCTTTGGCAGCGCTGTCGCCGAATACCTTACACAGCGTCATCCCCTTTCGGCCGACCTGCGCATCCACGGCATTCCCGACAAGTTTATCGACCACGGCACACAGGAAGAACTCCACCACGAATTACAGCTCGACGCCGAGGGCATCGTTCATGTTGTAAAGGACTTCCTTAGCGAATCCGTTCTGAGATCAGTAATCCGCAATTCGTAATTTAGCCGTTCTGATCTCGTAGCTCAGCTGGTAGAGCATGTGACTTTTAATCACAGGGTCCAGGGTTCGAGTCCCTGCGAGATCACAATGAGCTGGGCGATCTACATACGCCTACATTTTTATTTCGTTGATTGGAACTCGCCCCCAACTCCCGCTGCTCACGGAGATGGGGATTCGTGTTTAAGAACTCGCCCCCAGCCCCCTCTCCTCACGGAGAGGGGGTATCCGACCTCGCCCCCAGCCCCTCTCCTCACGGAGAGGGGGTATCCGACCTCACCCCAGCCCCTCTCCTCACGGAGAGGGAGCTTCGCGTATCGGACCTCGCCCCCAGCCCCCTCTCCGTGAGGAGAGGGGTGCCCCGCAGGGGCGGGGTGAGTTACAAATCAAATCAATTGAGAGACACACTCAAATAATCTTCTTATACATTTTTATTATCTATTTTACAATGTACTGAACATCATAAACCATCTGCAGCACACGGGAACGAAGATCCTTAGCCACAACTTTGAAAAACGTAACTGGTCTATAAATCCGCTCGACTCAGTATAAACTACATCCAAGGATTACAGTTGTTTATTTCCACTAAAACATCCGGTCTGTTACGCATCAATCGCCTGACATGGCGGCTATAGGATTTATTTTCCTCCGACGTTCTGGTCCTTATACAAAGACTCTTTAGGGTCATTATTGAGCTCATTTTTTTTATGTCAATATCGAAATAGAGGTCTGGTGCATAGATTTCGAAACTTTCCAAGTGCATCGAATAATAACTTGACGGCAGTGCAATCTTGGTCGTTGTGTCTTTACGGCCACCTATACCCAATCGTATATTTTTGAGTTTGTTTACCAACGCAATCTGCTTCAGAACAACTTCAGCACTGTCACTAAGAAGGTCGATGTGCAACTCCTCAATAGCATGAAGCCTCTCGAAATGCAATCTCTTCCAATCACACAAGGCAGAAAAGCTTAAAAACCGGAGAGTTGAATCCACATCAAATCCTGAGCCAGCATCCACGAACAGTGTCTGTATTGTAAGTGTCGTCAGATGCCTGAGTCGTTTAACATATTGCAGTATTCCTGAAGGGACCACAACACCGTGAATCTCAAGTGTTGCAAGCTTTGGCTGCTTAGAAAGAGCATAAAAAATATCTGCGATAGTGTTGCTGTCCATGCAAACATTCACTCGATTACCAATCATAGGTACAGAACCTATCCGTACCTCTTCCAGGCTGACCATCGCATTCAGCAATTCGTGTTCAAAATATTTACCACCAAATCCATCAATATATATTGCTTTAATATCACTGGCTACCGCTTTTATACGAGATGCACTTATGTACTCCCATTGATTACCTATATAACAATAAGTAAATGAAATAGTATCACAATAGTTAATGACATTCAATGTTTGAGAATCTTCTTGCTTCTGATAATTACACGCAGAAGCTATCACAGCTATACAGAGTAAATTTAACACCGAGGCTCGCACGGTCACGCACTTGATGTTCATAAACACATTATATAACTTTACAAGCACTTTCTAATTAGGATTTAGAGGGTTGTTCAATTTAGGTTTGTTTAAACCCCCATTAGGAATAACAGCTCTGATCAATGCACCATCAAATGTTCCCGTCGGCAAGGTGCCTATCATCTGCTGTATATTACGCAGGTTAACCGATTCAGAAAAATTGCCCATGATATTCTTTTCCCATCCTGCATGAGGACTGTAATCAGTATCAGCATCCTTCAATCCTTCCTTCTCACCTCGGTGATGGAAGTCGAGAATGGAAAAATATGTATACTCCTCATACCGATCCTCTAGTCCAAGAAGATGACCAAGCTCGTGAGCATATGTACCTTTGTTAACATAGTTTCCGGCCCAAACACCAAAATTTGGTGATTTTCCATCCACCCAACTTCGATTTCCTGCTATCGGTTTCTCGGTCTCCTGTGCGTTGAGCTTACTCACAATTGGATCTGATCCCGCAGGAGCTAAATCGTCCGTGAATTTGACAAAATTTGTACCGTCACGTTTTCCATTTTGCTCGTCCGCTGGTTCTGCGCTTGGATTATCATCATTAAAAAGCGAAACATCGAATTCAAAGTGGACAACGACGCGATTTCCCTTGGAGTCCTTCACCTTCCAGCCATCCCGTTTATCCCATTTCTTTAAAAGCTCCTTCCGAATTATTTCCGCGCGTGCCTTTGACGCTCGATTGCTGAATATTTTTATGACGACTTTAATAGTGATCCGATTCCCTTTTCTGCTTACAAAGTAATCTGCACCAAATGGATCCACATTGATATTCGGAGCACCACCCATAGAACTATAGCGGATCCGTCAGAAACTAGTACCGGATCTCTCCTTCCCCAGCTCCCCGTCCTCACATTGTACAACCTAAACATCGTTAGATAATCCGACGACTTCTCCAGCCCATCCACCAGCCGCATGCCCTGGAATCCATAGCGGTAGGGCTGCTCCGTCACGATGTTCCTGCCGAGACGCCTGCCGCCATACGGATCGAAATCGTTTGTGCCGATGATTTCTGCCTGCGTGCCCCCTTCCACAAGAACATCGCTGACCAGTGCCTTCACCGATCCCAGGTGATCGGTGAGATTGTATATTTTTTTACCAATATGACGCAGATGAACATTGCCGCCTGTTGCAAAATCTGTAGCTCGACTCACGCCGATGCGACCCGTAGAATTGATGGACCATTCATGGATTAGGAGTGTGCCAGCGGCGCCGGAGCGGTAGCAGGCAGCGCGATCGGCGAAGACGTTGCCGGGAATGGTGTAGGGGTTCCGCCGCGGCGAATACATCAATTATTAAACTTAGTGATGATAAAGAATCCGGTTGTAACAGACAAATGCTAAGCGATTCGCATGTATCATGAAATATACCGGAATTTGTGTTACATAGACTTGCACCTATACTCACCAATGATGACGAGTTGCTGAACATTGTACCGCTCGTTTTTTGTCATCTGTCATATCAACAAGGTCAGTCCTTATGTGAGAATCAATGGGGGCTTCGCGTATAGGAACTCACCCCCAGCCCCCTCTCCGTGAGGAGAGGGGTGCCCCGCAGGGGCGGGGTGAGTTACAAAACAAATATGAGAGTTGCCGGGAGAAACGCCGGGAGAAACGTTACTGCGGAAACTGAAGATGAAATATCACCATGCCGGGTATCTCCTGATACCCGGCATCATGTACGGTGAAATGAGTAACTTTCTGTAATGAATGCTGATTTCACGGAATTAATCCGACAATACAAGTCTGACAAAGAATTTGTTTACAACACATGGTTTGTTAATAACGATGATCGCCTGAAGGCATTCCGTTCGATTCGACGTGGTGTTGCACAGGTAGTAAGTGATATTAAAAACGAGACGTTCCCCAACGATTTTCGAGAATCGTCGTTAGAATTTGTGCTCACCTGCATCACCGAGCAAAAACAGGTGTTTGAAGGCGCCGCTCATCCCTTTTACTGGAAACCGAAACTGCGTATTCCAGATATTTATGAAAATGAAGCTAATAAACAGGCCTTTGGACAATTCCTCGAATCGTGCCAGAATGCAAAAACGGAAGATCAGGTTATTAAAGAAATCATCAAACTGGATGATTTGAAGGTTAAGGGGCTTGGACCTGCAGTTGCCAGCATCCTGTATTTTTTGCATCCTACAATTATCCCTCCGTTTAATACAGCCATCATAAACGGTTTTAATTCATTGTTTAATGACAGAAAGAAACTGGGGAGTTGGAATGAGTATTTGAAGCTGAGAGAGGTAATGATTGATACCAATACCCGGTTTCGCTCCGAATTGTCGTCAGATCTGGGAGCAATTGCGGGCCTGCTGTTCGAAATTGGATCGCTAAAACTTATACTTAATGGAGATGGATATCTTTCCGAAGACGAACGAATAAGGCTGGAGAAAACAATTGTAAGACGACGTAAGGAAGTGCAGGAAGAACACAATGAAGAGGATTCGCATTCTGAAATGCAATATCATTTACTAAAAATTGGCAAAGCCCTGGGATATGATGTAATTGCTGCCTCGAATGACCGTTCAAAATCGCATGGTGGTATTAGCTTTTCATCAATGTGCTTGCAAGTTTTTCCAGAAATCAACGTAGATCGGGAAACGCTAAATACCGTTAAGTTAATTGATGTTCTGTGGTTCCAGAAGGGCACAAACAACGTTGTGGCCGCATTCGAGGTTGAAAAGAGTACGAGTATCTACTCTGGCATTTTACGCCTGGCAGATCTTAGTTTTTCTATGGCAGATGGTGACGAGGTGTTCTATCTGATTGTACCGGATACGAGAGAACGAGATGTCAAACTGCAGTTGTCGCGCCCCGCAATCCGACAAAACAATGTTGCAATTAAGTATATCCTATTTTCTGAATTGCGAAGCCATTGCGATGCGCTGTGTAAGTTCGGTGAAAGCCATCTGATTATGGAGAAGATTGCGAAATAGTGCCAGGTGCCAGGTGCTAAGTAGTGCCGGGTGCCAGGTGCTAAGTAGTGCCGGGTGTCAGGTGCCAGGTGCTAAGTAGTGAGGGTGCCAGGTGCTACGTGCCAGGTCCGACGTAATATTTGCAAATGATTCAAAATTCAAAGCGAGTGTTTGTCGGCATTAAGTTGTCCCATGATGTCGCTCAGGAATGCGTAAAGCTTTAGTCTCAAGCGGGAAACCTACCCACTGGATTGGTTTCGTTGCACGACCTTCATCTGACACTGATTGCACCTTGGAAAACAATAGACGTGATGTCCATCACTAAACATATTGATGTTTCTGTGAGGGACGTGCACCCGTTCTATCTCGAGCTTAGGAAACTGACGTACGGACCGGATGAGGTTCACAGACGTTATCTATGGATTGAATGTACTCCTTCCGCCGAATTGATTACTCTTCGCTTGTCACTCGTCAAAGCACTGCGGGCAGCAGATGGTATTGCTCGGAACGATGACGCGCTTATCACTGCCATACGTGCTGATTCGAGTAGACGGTTTCTTCCTCACATTACGATTGCCCGACTCAAAGGATTGGGTGAGCGCATGCGTAGCACAGCCGACGTCAATGTTCCATTGTCATTAAGGATGCGCGTCTCATCAGTGGAGTTATTCGAATCGTTGAAGCAGGGGTCTGTGAAGTATGCTGTTCTGCACAGCGCCAGGTTCCAGGGCCGACGGACAACGATTATGTAAGAATCCATGCGCCAAATTCTCCAAATACCGGATAACGATTGTGGCGTAATCCGGTGGCCCATTCTTACTCTTTATCCACTGCAAGATGTTCGGCGTATACAGGTAGGTACGAAGAACAGTTGAACCGCTCCTGTATTTGCTGTTGTAAGATTGTTCGTGCGTCGTCTTCGCCATGGGTTAAATAGATCTGGGGCTTGGAGTGAACCATTGGAGCAAGCCATGTAAGCAGATCTGTTTGGCCGGCATGTGCGGAAAATCCACCCAGAGTATGAATCCTGGCCTGAACTTGTTTGCGTTCGCCCATGATGGTTACGGTCTGGGCTCCGTCGACAAGGTACCTGCCGAGCGAGCCTCTGCTCTGGTACCCAACAATGACGATATGTGCCGTAGGATCATCAATATTTTTACGAAGATGATGCAGAATTCTTCCTGCATTACACATGCCCGCTCCTGCAATCACCACAAAGGGTCCACTGAGATCGTTGATAGCCCTGCTCTCATCGGCAGTCTCACAATATCTTAGTGTTTCCAGGTCGGCATCCCATTGTTTTTGTTTTGATAGTTCGGAGCTCTCGGTATCGTACAGCTTTGTGTGATCGTCGTACACCAGGGAAGCACTGATGGCCATCGGGCTGTCGAGGAAGATTGGTATTCGAGGAATTCTGCCCTCGCGTATAAATTCTGCAAGGTGAAACAGAATTTGCTGCGAGCGTCCGATTGCAAATGACGGAATGAATACCTTGCCCCCTACCTTGATTGCAGTGCTTAATACATTTGCAAATTCGTCGAGAGTAGCGGTTAACGACTTGTGATCTCTGTCGCCGTAGGTGCTTTCGAGAAACACAACGTCGGCGCTGGTTGGTGGATCGGGATCTTTCAGGAATGGAAGATTGGGAGGTCCAACATCTCCCGAAAAAACGATCTTCCTTTCTCCAACATACAACTCCACCGATGTTGACCCAAGCATGTGGCCTGCCTCCCTGAAGACTGCTGTGATGCCCGATGCAATGTTTGTTGTGTGATTATATCCGACTTCGCGAAAGAGATTCATCGTGCGGTCTACGTCTTCGGAATCAAACAGTGGTTCGTCGGAACGGCTGACTTTGTGTCCGCGTTTTTGCGCATGACGTAACCGACGTTTGTAATCACCTTCCTGAATGTGTGCTGCATCGCGAAGAATTATTCCCGCCAAATCCTTTGTAGCCGCAGTGGCGCGTATGGCGCCCCGATACCCCTCGCGCACAAGTAAAGGAAGTCTGCCGCAATGATCTAGATGAGCATGAGTGAGAATTACAGCATCGATCTTCATCCGATGAATTCTGCCGGGAATAACGTTTCGACCTTCGTCGTCTTTGTCTCCCTGAAACATTCCAAAGTCGACAAGCACGTTTGCGTTTTCGGTCTCAACCAGATAGGCCGATCCGGTTACATCGCCTGCTGCGCCGTACGGAGTAATGGTAATCATCTTCCAATATAGAAAACTGTCGATGGGAGATCATACATCTTCCGTTATCAAGGTCATTATAACAATCTCACGTTTTTCATACGTCGTTGGCTCACATCTCTTCGAGACACATGCCACTGCTTAGTTTCGTACCATGAATCAAGAACGTGAAGAAGACAAAAAGCGCATTGATTACAGCCTTTTGCGGCGCCTTCTGTCCTTCCTCAGACCCTACCGAATACAAATAGCAGGAGCAGTTGTATTAACGCTGACGGCATCGGCGCTTGGACCGCTGAGGCCGAAGCTTACACAAATTGCCATCGACGATCACATCGTAACTGGCGATGTTCCCGGCCTTGCGCTGTTGGTAGGTATCATCGTTGCTGCATTGCTGATGCAGGGGGCGCTGCAATACTTGCTGAGCATGCTTATGTCTTGGGTAGGACAACGCGTTCTGCTTGACATTCGGGTTACACTTTACCGACATGTACAGGGGCTTGCAATTCGGTTTTACGACACCACACCTGTTGGCAGAATTGTAACACGCGTAACCAACGATGTTGAAGTTCTTAACGAACTGTTTTCATCCGGCGTTGTGATGATGATTTCCGATTTCATGGTCATCGTGTGGATTTTAGTGTTCATGCTGCAGACGTCGGTAACGCTAACACTGCTGACGATTGTGATCCTTCCGTTTCTGTTGCTTGCATCTATCATCTTCAGAATGAAGGTGCGCAAAGTTTATGATAAGATCCGACGTCAGGTTGCTCTCATGAATGCATTCATGAATGAATTCATCACAGGCATTGGAGTTGTACAGTTGTTTCGGCAGGAAGGCCGCATGTCTGGGCGCTTCGGAGAGATTAATAAGGAGCACAGAAGGCTCCAGGATCAGTCGATTGTCTACTACGCCACGTTTTACCCAGTTGTAGAATTCCTGAGCATGATTGCATTGTGCATTATTATGTGGTATGCTGCTCGGACGATACTAGGCGGTGAAATGACGGTGGGTATTCTTGTTGCGTTCACACAATTCACCGAAATGTTTTTCAGACCCATCAGAGACCTAACCGAAAAGTACAACACGCTGCAGTCCAGCGCTGTGGCTTCGGAGCGAATATTTTCTCTCCTCGATCTGAAGGAAGTTATACCCGACAGGCATGATGCTGTTCCATTTACTAAACTTCGTGAAGGTATTTCGCTGAGGGGTGTGGGATTCAGCTACGATAACTCTAGGGATATCTTGCACGATGTAAGTTTTGATGTACACCGTGGTGAAACCGTTGCCCTTGTGGGAGCCACGGGCGCCGGTAAAAGCAGCATCATCAATTTACTGTGTCGGTTTTATGAATTTCAACGCGGCGACATCCTAATCGACGGCCATAGTATCAGGCAATACAAACAGGAAACACTGCGGGCGCGAACCGCAATCGTATTGCAGGATGTGTTTCTGTTTTCGAGAAGTATTCGCGAGAATATTACACTCGATAGGAGTCATATTTCTGCGGCCGACGTCGAAGCTGCCGCCAAGGCGCTCGGAGCACACGATTTTATTGCAAGCCTTCCGCACGGTTATGAAACAAATGTTCGGGAACGCGGAGCAATTCTCAGCTCCGGACAGAAGCAGCTTGTTTCATTCTGCAGAGCATTGGTTACCGATCCGGATATTCTCATCCTCGATGAGGCCACGTCGAACATCGATTCCGAAACGGAAAAAATTATTGAACATTCAATATCAACATTGTTAAGGGGGCGCACCAGCATTGTAATTGCGCATAGGTTATCAACAATTCAGCGGGCAGATCGAATTGTGGTGATGCATCATGGCGGCGTTGCCGAGATGGGCACACATAAAGAATTATTGAAGAAGGACGGACTTTATGCCAAGCTCCATCGGCTTCAGTTTGCTCATGCCAGCGTTAGCTAGACTCGCCCTGCTGGTCAAATAACCGTGTTGCGATGTTATCCCACACTACCTTCAGCGGAGTGGTCTCCGGCATTGCGCCCGTTGCCAATTCATCCAAAGCAACTACTTCCTGATCGCTGAGCCTATACCATGCGCCTGGCTGCAAGTCTGCAGTGCTGAAAGGACCCAGACGCTTCCGCTCCTCGCTGAGAACTTCGAGTCCAAGAGACTTGAGCGCTACTGCAATACCATGGAAGTTGCCCGACCTGCATGTAATCCAAATCCAGCTTGAGCGCGCATTATCCTGCCCCTTTACAACTTCAAGTACATCCTTGTCCTCTGGCAATTGTGCGAGAAGTAATTCTTTCAGCGATGCAACTTCCTCGGCAGTGACTCTCCTATTCACCTTAACACAGAGATCCTGGGTAAATGCTCTGATAATACTTGTTTCGTAGTTAGCATGTTTTCTATCGTTTGATACTATCACAATACCCGCTGCCGATTTCACCAAAGCACCCGAGGGCACGTACCAATTCCGTTTGTTCGCCAGACTGCTGTAAAGCGATAGTCTATACTCCTCTCTGCTTCCAATTAATCCATGTGGTTTGTGAAAAACAGCAGTCATTGGCTTAATTGATTTTCTCTGAAGCAGTATTCCATCTACAGCAACGAAATCCTTGTCGAGCTTTACATGTGAATTTGGTTCAGTTGTAGTTACGTCGTTCACTGTTACGCGACCCTGTTCGATGGCAGCCAGAGAAATACGTCTGGATGCAAACTGATACGAGACCAACGCTTTTACAAGAGTAGTTCCGGGAATACGCCGCGGAGCCTGCCGTTGCGGGCGTTCCAGGCCTGCTACGGTGCGCGCGTCAACGTCGCCCCGTTCATATCTCGGCTTTCTGTTCGGATCAAAACGCCTCTTGCCTTCAGACAGCGGCTGATACCTATCGTCCTGTTCGCTTCGACGGGTTCGATGATCAATATTTTTAGAATGTACTCTGGATCGAAATCTGCGTTCAGTTTGCTGATCCTGAACACCGGTCCATTCAGGTTTAGGTGCAGGGCGAAATTGCCGTGGCTGTTGTTGTCCGGGGTGCTGATGTCCTGTCCGATGCTGTCTCGGTTGTTCCTGTCCTTGCTGCCGATACCCGGTGCGTTGCTGCCTGGGTTGTTCCTGTCCTTGCTGCCGCTGCCCAGTTCGCTGCTGCCTCGGGTCTGCCTGCCCTTGCTGTTGAGGTCTGGAATGTTGTTGTCTGTAAGGGGGCTTGTAATTTCTCTGCTGCTGAGGCTGTCGCTGAGGCGCACCTCTGCGTGGTTCAGATGGCTGCTGCGGTCTGCGAGTTCTCTTGCCGTCCGGACCGAAGAACTTCAATTGACTGTCATCATCTTCAAAGTCGTCCTGCCACCAGGATGGCTTTGAAGATTCTTTCGACTCGTCGTTGTTCCGTTTGGGACCTTCCTGGTCCATAAGCAAATTTAGTAAGTGTCAAAAACCAATACTTTCATCCGGTCCAAACGCCCATCCGATAAAATTTTTCGCGTCGGTTTCGAACAAGTGTATCGTGATCAATCGCCGTAAGAGAACCCAATTCCTCGATTATGATGGAGCGCATTTGTTCAAACATTTGCTGCGGTGCGCGCTGGACTCCTCCAATAGGTTCCTGAACAATTCTATCAACGATGCCAACACCTACAAGGTCATCTGCCGTGAGCTTCAATGCTTCTGCAGCCTGTTCCTTATAATCCCAGCTACGCCATAGAATCGATGAGCACGATTCGGGTGCAATCACGGAATACCATGCATTTTCCAGCATCAGTATCCGATCGCCGATTCCAATTCCCAGTGCGCCTCCAGAAGCCCCTTCCCCAATAACAATAATTAGAATTGGTGTTTTCAATTTCGACATTAACAGCAGGTTTTGGGCAATTGCCTCAGCCTGACCTCGTTCTTCCGCCTCGATACCCGGATAGGCTCCGGGTGTATCGAGGAAACATACAACAGGAAGTGAAAATTTCTCCGCCAATAAAAATAATCGGTGCGCCTTTCGGTAGCCCTCGGGATTGGGCATTCCAAAATTGCGATAAAGGTTTGTCTTTGTGTCGCGCCCTTTCTGATGCCCAACAATCATCACACGATTGCTGCCAATGGAAGCTAGCCCACCTACAATTGCAGGGTCGTCTCGAAACGTCCTGTCGCCGTGCAATTCCACAAAGTCCTCAAAACAATGTGTTGCATAGTCGAGTGTATAAGGCCTTTCGGGATGCCTTGCAATCTGAACGCGCTGCCAACGAGTAAGATTCCGGTAGATTTCGGCGCGTAATTTTTCAATTTGGGCCTGCAGCTCATCGATCTGGGGTTGGATATCCAGTGTATCGGACAGCGCTCTCATCTCGAGAATTTTCTGCTCGAGTTCTACGACTGGCCTTTCAAAATCCAATGGTGGTGTGCTTGCCACTTCGTTTCAGAAATTGTTTGAGTAATATCTCAACGTCGAGTGAGAGAGAGTAGTGGTCGACGTAATAGTCATTCAAATTCTCCACTGCCTGGGTTGAAAGTGTATCTGGTTGACTGATGTGAACAAGGCTGGTGTTACCTAGTTTTGAAAAGCTCCTCCGGCGTGTGTCGGGGTATAACCCTACAAGACTTTTTTCTCCCCTGAGGACGGATAACCAAGACTGCCAATCCGTCTTGCGTTTCGATTTACCCAAAAATAGACTTATGGCTAGAAATGGCATAATACAAAATGTCGCCGCAACATCAATCAACCTTTTCAGGACTCGGTTTCTGAAACGCAGAATGGGAGGCATAGGCACAGTTGGCTCGATGCCAGAGACTTCGTTGATTACCCGAGCAATTACGATGTCATCATATTCAGAAGCAATGTGAAAGCGGGCCTTTGAATCCGAGCATTTCGACATGAGGTCCATTACCTGAGACTTCTTTATCTGAGGGTCGGCAACAATGACTTCGTGAACCTCGTTTTCGCGCGCAATTTTGTCGAGATACTCTGTTGTTCCCAGCACGCGAATACCATGAAAAGTATCTGAGTGCAGAGAACCAACACTCACTACTCCTACAATCTCTGCGTTCCTGCGTTCTGCTGTTTGCAATGCCCCGATAATTCTCTTTGCACTGTCCGTGAGCCCAACAATCACAATCCTCCGAATGCTCGCATCGCCCTTTGTAGCATCGAACCATGCGTTGATGCCCCGGATAAGGGAAAACAAGGCGGCGCTAAAGCCAATCGTCATTAATACTACACCACGCGAAAACGCATATTCTTTAAAGAAATATGTCAACGAGCTTAATAGGAAGAATGCTATCAGCAAGCCAACTACCGATCGCCTGATTGAGGGTTTATACTCCACATATTCACCTAGGCTGAACAGAGCAAGCGCAACAACAACTGTAACAACGATGAACACTGTGGGATAGGCGTAGTCGGGAAATCCAAGGGGGCTTGCAAACCTCACTGCAGTTGCAGCCATCAGAGAAATGTTAATACTTAGTAAATCGGCCAGGAATAGAATAATATCGCGCTTCTTCTTTACCGTTCGCTCCACCACGGATCTGACGGTTATTCCAACGGCCATCAGTCCCAGGAACAATGTAGATCTGCCAAAATGTTTTCTGGCAAAAATTCGCATTGCATTGTAAAATATTTGAACTTCGTCTATCGAGCTGCGTCTGGTGCTCTCCCCCTTGAAATGAACGATGCTGGTGGTATGCACATATCTAACGTGAAGACCGCGCTTCTGTATCCGATAACACAGGTCTAAATCCTCGCCGTACATAAAAAATTCCGGATCGAAGCCGTTTACGCTTCTAACAACTTCCAGCCGACCCATCATGAAAGCTCCAATGAGTGCATCGACGTCGTAGGTTTCATCAACCGATTTATAGGTGAGGTTGTAACGGGCGAACAGCGGAGAGTTTGGGAACAGCGCCTGTAAACCAAACAGTTTACAGAACGAAGCCCAGGGTGTAGGCAGCCCTCTGCGGCACGCTAACTGAAACGTTCCGTCGGCGTTCAATACCTTGCAGCCGGCAAGGCCAACATCGGAATGTGCTTCGAGATAGTCGACCATTGTCTGGACGGTATTATGAGCGATTAACGTATCCGGATTGAGAAACAAAACATATTTACCTTTACAGTGTTTCAGTCCAACATTGTTGCCTCTGCCAAATCCAATATTCTCCGGAAGCTCAACCCAGACTACATCGGGGAAAAGTTCGCGCAATTCACTAATGGAGTTATCTGAAGATGCATTATCGACAACAATTATTTCAATCGAGGCAGTACCTTCGGATGCTTTAACGGAACGCAGACACTGAAGTAAATAATCTTTAACGTTATAGTTGACGATGAGCACGCTTACGTCGGGCTGCTGTTCCTGGATCTGCAGGTCTCCGATCATCTTACCTTTTTCCAAACGAGAATATGGTAGCAAACTTTAGTTTCCAGACAAGGAATGCAGCTTCGAAGATGATGTTTTTGCTCATTTTCGATTCACCCGTTACTCTGTCTGTGAATACGATTGGAATCTCCCTGACACGAGCTCCCAACATCCACGTCTTATAGTTCATTTCAATCTGAAATGCATAACCATTTGATCGAATTCGCTCCAGATCGATTCTCTTTAAAACTTCGGCGCGAAAGCATTTATAGCCGCCCGTTGCATCGGCAATCGGCATTCCCGTGATAACTCTTGTATACAGATTTGCAAACCAGCTCAAAAGGAGTCTGCTCATTGGCCAGTTGATAACGTTCACACCCGACACATATCGGGATCCGATAACAAGGTCGGCGTGAGCAACCTCGTGGCGAAACCGCAGAAGATCCTTCGGATCGTGAGAGAAGTCTGCATCCATCTGATAAATGTATTCAAATCCACGATCAATTGCATATCGAAATCCGGCGCAGTAGGCTGTACCTAAACCACGCTTTGCGTCGCGAACGATGAGATGTATTCGGTCATCTACTGCCATCTGTTGGCGGACAAGATCAGCCGTTTTATCCGGCGATCCGTCGTCAATTACCAGGATATGCAGCTCTGGTATATACGAATGAATTGCGCTGAACAAGGCAACGATATTTTCACGCTCGTTGTATGTTGGAATGCATACGATGCTTTTCATGCGCGTCCGTGCCCTTGTAACATCACAAACACGGTTCTGACAAGTATTTCAAGGTCGAGTTTGAAACTCATATTCTCGATATAAAAAAAATCGTATCTCAACCGCTGTTCAATTTCTTCGAGCGATTCAGGATTCGATTTTGCTTTAACCTGCCACCAGCCTGTAATTCCGGGTCTGACCTTTAGCCGACGTCTGTAGTAAGGCAGCATCTCGGTGAATTTATCGACATAGAACGGCTGCTCGGGTCGTGGTCCAACCAGGCTCATCTCGCCCCTTAACACATTCCACATCTGCGGAATCTCATCGAGATGAGTAGCTCGGATGAACTTTCCAATCGGAGTTACGCGAGGATCATTATGCAGTGTCCAGGTTGGTTCATCATGTTGTTTAAAATACATTGATCTGAACTTGATCATGTTATATGTATGGCCATTTTTACCGATCCTGGGTTGTGTATAGAACACTGGACCTCGCGATGTGAGCTTAATGACGATTCCGATGAGCACCCATACGGGCAATCCCGTCAGCAGGATGATGAGACTTACAAGAATATCGAGTGTGCGTTTTGCAAACTCTTCCCATGGCTGCATCAGTTCGGGATTCACATCGATTAGCGGCGAACCATACATCTGCTGCGTTCTCGCCTGTCCGCTTACGATTTCGTACATGTCGGGTACAATCCGCACCTTGCACCCGGCATCTGCCGCTTGTGCAACAATGGTGAGAAGCTCACTGTGATCTGCCTGATCAACAGATACCAACACTTCTGCCGGGTTCGTTTCATGTAAAACCTCTGGCAACGAAGTGTTATATCCTAGCACAGGAACTGAACGTATCGATTCCATTGGATTTGTTTGATCGATGAGGACGATGCCTCGGACAACATAGCCCCATGCCTTTTCCTTTTTCAGATCATCAAGAAGAGCATGCACACGACTGTTTGAGCAGATAAGTAAAGCCGGTATCCGAATGATGCCGCGCTCTCTCAGACTACGCTGTGTTTGCCGTGCCGTTAGCCGTCCAATACACACAAAACCGCACAACAGCACCCAGTACAATGCAAAAATGAAACGTGGACTTTTCTGATAATTTGGACTGCTGGATAAATAAATAAAAATGAAGAAGACTGCAGATCCAAAAAACGTCTGACGGATGACTTTAAAAAATTCGTCGAACGGCGACTGAACGTATTGATCCTTATACAAGCCCCCTAACCAGAACACGCATATCCAATAAACACAAACAACTGTGCTTACAACGAGTGTATCTTCAAATGAAAACCACCTCACTTCCGGCAGCGCTGCGATGCGCACCCACTGATAGGTAAGAAATCCGGAGACGAAAGCAACTACGTCGGCATATAACTGCAGTGTGCGCGGACGCAGCAGCCTCGGATTACTCGCAGATATCGTGAGTGCTGTGTCAGGCATTCCTGGCCCGAATTATGTTCATCCACAAACGAACATCAGAAAACTTCAGCAGCCTTGTGACGAGAAGCGACATGATTACCGCAGTTACACTTGCCAGAGCCGACCACCACATAGACAATATTGATGGAAAATAGAATGCACATATAATTCCAACGGATGTCGACGCGAGAAGTCCTATAAGAAACAGCATATCAACTGATTTCTTCAGGACGGTATATAATGCCCGAACAGCAACTACAAATGCTATTCCGACTGATACAATTTTAGTGATAACTGCTCCCATGGCATGCAGCGAAGGTATAAGTATTACACCTACAATTAAAGTAACTATTGCAAGTGTACCTGCAATAGGTAAATTTTTCCGTTGCTGAGACAAAACCACATTGATTTCCTGCGTATAAACCACGAATACCATTGGAATTGCAACCCAGATATACGTGAAAAAGTGATCCACATTATCGCTGTATCTTCCCTTGCTCACTAATTCGATGAATAAAGGGATTAGCGAACTCAACAGCGTAGTGCCCAGAATTGTTGCGGCCATTAAAAATCGAAGTCCAGTCACTGTGAAACTCTGACACTCTGCCCAATTCATCTTTGCAAATTGAGCTATAACCGGTGTAATCGCCATTGTAAGAGCAACGGGAAAAGTGCCAATGAGCGGCACCAGAGATATATAGACGGCTCCAAATATCCCGGACTCCCGCTGCGGAGAAAACCATCCCAACAGTAGTGCGTCAAATTTATCGTGGAATGATATCAAAACAACGGTGGCCAGCAGAGGCAGACCTTCGAGCATAAGCTGACGTATTTCATTCATTGACACATATCGGGGACTAATGGTCTTTCCTCTATCCGCTGTCATCAGGAATAAGAATCCTGGTATCGCAGAAATCACGAAAGCTGCAATTACAACCGTTGGGCTGAGATTTGCCCGCCAGAAAAAGATCAGTAGCGTAAAGAACATCGTCTCGGCAATGTTAACTATGGATACTAAACCGAATCTCATTCGGTGCCGCCATGGAAGCTCTAATGAATAGCGCAAAAGACCAACGCGCGACGACAGCATTAGATAGCAGCACCAGAGGCCGACATCGAGAACTGAATAGGGCGTAAAGCCTGCTACGGCTATGCAAACGAGTGATGTTAATAACCATAATGCCATTCGTAGTGCGATTGACGATGATAGCGTGACTGCCGCAGTCTCGGGGTGCTGCACCATTCTGCGAATGATGATACCGTTTATGCCAAAGTCTACAACCATGATCACTACGAGATCAACAAAACGTCGCTCAGAAAACAGTACACCATTGGCATCCTTCGTCAGCGTAGAAAGAATCATCCGCTGAGCAATGAATGTGAGCAGCAGAATAGTAACATTCGACAGCAACAGCACAAGCGAGCCGCTTAATACTTTCGAGGCAGCAGGCATCCGTTCACTTGTCATTGCCAATTCCCTCGTTTGGATTCCACTGGTCGTTACGCTGCGAACGTTTGAATCTCACCATTGCCGCTAAAAAACTATAATTCATTGCAACGAAATACTGAAGCGCCGATGCAATCGGCACGTTCTGACCATTGACAGACGCCGCATATCCCAGCAAGGCAAGTCCATAAGCAATTATCTGACCATAAAGAAGTGTGCCGAACAACATGGTATTGCCTACAGTGAGCACAGTGCCCATCATTAATGCAATCATGAATAGGGGGCTTGCCCAACGAATTATTTTATGCGAAAGGAGGAAGAATGATGTCCATCCATATTTGGGAGAAAGAAGAGACCGGTAATACCAAACAGTAGACATGCCTGCCGAAGCCGTGCGGATGGTTCTCTGTATTTCTCCATACATCGTCACACGTCGATTCTCAACCGCCCATGCTTTGGGGTTGAAAACAACTCTGCTGCCGGCACGAAGCGCCTCTAACAGATTTACCCAGTCGTCTGCAAAGGATGCACTGGGGATCGACCCTGCCAGCACACGTCGAACACCATATAAGGCACCGTTTGATGTGACAGTGGAACCTATCGTACTTTCGAGCTGATTTATCCCTGCTTCAATCCTTCTATAAAATGTTTCTCCTTCGAGTCCTGGTTGGAGTCCGGAGGAATCAGATGCCACCTTCAGCATACCCACAACTGCGCCAACGCTTTCATCATTCAACGTCTCATTCACAGCACTCAGAGCCCCCTTATCAACTACACAATCAGCATCGGTGAATAGAATGATGTCTGCGGTTGACTGGCCGACTAGTGAGGTAATTACATGGTTTTTACCAGAGCGACTAAACCTAAACAATTTTACTTTTTGATGTCCGATGTTTTGTGATATAGACTCAATTATCGAGCATGTGTTATCTGTGGAACCATCGTCCCCTACCAAAATTCGCACAAGATGCTTTGGATAATCCGATTCCACCACCGACGTTAAACATTGTCCAATTAGTTGTTCTTCATTATGTGCGGAAAGAACAATGTCAATTGAGTGTGGCTCATTCGTAGAGGTTTGCAGCGGTTTTGCAAAATATTTTGATATTATCCAAAGAAGCGGTGGATAGATTGCATGCGGATACAGCAATCCAAACATCGCGCAGGCTGCAAGGAGTAATCCAACATCTGTCAATGTCATGCGAAAAACGATTTACCGGCTCGAGATCGCTAAAATCGTGTAAGTAATTGCAGCAACACTCGACAATATACCTGCAACAACGGCATACGTCTGCATCTGAATTCCCGGTGGCACGTCCGGTGCGCGGGGCACGTAGACTTCGTCGCCTGACTCCACGTATGCATCTCCATCTTCTACCCAGACCTTCGTCCTTCCCCGAATAATTCTGGCCCTACCGCTCTTTGCGCCGGTGGCAAAACCTCCGGCTTGTTCTACATACCAATCCAACGACTTTTTCGGCGAATAAGCGATGTAGCCTGGCTGATTAACCTGACCATAAACAAACACGCGGTTGGGATTCGCCGCAATTACAATGATGTCGCCAGTGTGAAGAACGAAGTTGTCGGCCGAAGACGTGTCTGTGAGCGCACGCGCAACGTCACATGAAACGTACGGCAACCGATACGACTGATCCAACTGATACCGAACTGTGTCTTCCAGTGTAAGGTCGCTATACATAAAGTTCCGTTTAGCATCATCGTATCGTTTCCTGTCTGAATAGGCCGTTAAATCGGGGCGAACGATGTAGCTCAGCGATAGTGACGCGTTCTTGGCAATACCGCCGCATTTTGTAATCACCTCGGACAATTTTGTTGTACCTGGCTGTATGATGACGGACCCCGGAGTCTGAACTTCACCATATACTTCAACAACACCCTGCCGTACGTCGGCGCCTGCTTTCGCAATTCGCTCAACAATGATAGTACTTCCCGGCTGCAACACCGGATCGTCGCCAGCGATATTAAAATTTGAATCTACCTTGATAAGAATCCTTCCCTCACCGCCGGATTGAATTAATGTAATGTTGTTTATATCGGCATCACTTGTTATCCCACCTGCAGCAGATAAGAGGATTGATGCTCTATCGCCTGTTCTATATTCTAGTGTAATAGGCAGCGCAACTGCCCCGGAGATGGTAATTGACGGATACGATTCCGCATCGAACGGAACGGTAACGATATCGCCCTCGCGAAGGTGAGGATCGAACCGACTGCATCCCGGCAGACGTGATTTAGGGAGATCAGCCAAGTCAGTATTATCACGATGCCTGATCGTAATATTTCTTACAGCATAACCACTCAAAAATGAAGAAGAATTTCTCGTCAAAGCAGACTCAGCAGTGGATTCATTGATCATCGTACTGCGTTCCATTTGCAGCTTAGATCCATTCAAAAGCCACGGCTGACGGGTTACACCCAGGAAGGTTGAAACACGCATCGATGCAGGCACAGCGTACGTTCCAGGATAGGGTACGTTGCCCTTGAGCGTTACATATACAGTTCTCGCTCTTTTTAACGAAAGATATAATTCACTATCCGGAACCCGCCTCTTATATACTGTTGTAAGAGAGTCTCGTAGCTGGCGCAGAGATTTCCCCTTTACATCAATCATACCGAATCGCTCCATCAAGACGGTGCATTCGGGAGAAACAATAACAAGCTTCTCAGAAAAATCGAGTCCTGAAGTCATGTACGAAAGAACATCTCCGGGTCCCAGAATATATATTTCAGGATCGACAACATCATCTGTGGGGATTTGCTCGGCAGTCAGAACCTGAGAGGAAGACAGTCCGGGTCTGTTTGCAATTCTTTCCAAATCTAAAAATTGCCCCGACCCTTGTGCTTGTACATGTTCAGATACTGCTGCAATTGCAGCAATGAGCAGCATGGTAGCACGGCAATACTTGGCGAGAGCCTGCATTCGGATTCCGCGGTGTGGTAAAACTGGTGATTGTAAACGTCGGAACATATTCATTAGTGCGATGTGATGAGCTGAACAATGCGGTGCGAAGCCTGACCATCCCAAAGGTCGGGTATGGCGCCTTTGCGTGACCGGCCATCGAGGATTTGATTTGCAGCAGTTAGCATGAATTCATATTCAGGTTTAACAAGAACGTTTGTACCAATCTCGACGGTGATGGGACGCTCTGTGGATGTCCGAGCAGTGATGCATGGAACGTTTAGAACGGTTGTTTCTTCCTGTATTCCGCCGCTGTCGGTTAATGCAAACCTTGCATTCTTCAATAACGCAAGGAAGTCGACGTACCCCACAGGGCTGATGAGACGGACATTCTCCGGCGTCGTGATATTCCATTGTTTGATGTTCTTCTGAGTACGCGGATGAACAGAGAACACAACATGTATGCGCCTGCCTATCTCGGCAAGAACATTGAGAAGCATTTCCAGACGTTCCTGAACATCAACGTTGCTAGGACGATGCAGAGTAACCACTGCATACTCAGATGTTCTTAACCCGAGATCAATCAGTATTGAAGATGCTTCAGCTTTCGGAAGAGCATACATCATCGAATCTATCATCGTGTTACCAACCAGATGTATGGAAGAAGGATTTGCGCCTTCCCGTAACAGATTTGTCACGCCCGCTGGTTCAGTCACAAAGAGATCATCTACAATTGCATCCGTGGCAATTCTGTTAATCTCTTCCGGCATCGATCGGTCGAACGACCGAAGTCCTGCTTCGACATGAGCCGTCCGAATTCCCATTTTCACACTTGTAAGTGCACATGCGATGGTGCTGTTTACATCTCCCACAACAATCACGTAATCCGGCTCGGCTTCCATGCATACTTTCTCGAATCCCATCATGATGCGAGAAGTCTGCGAGGCGTGGCTACCGCTGCCAACTCCAAGAAACCATGATGGAGTAGGCATATCGAGATCGTGAAAAAATGTATCCGACATCGAAACATCGTAGTGCTGCCCAGTATGCACAATTGCATGGTCGAACTTCTCCAGGTGTTTCTGAAAGGCTCTGTGTATGGGCGCCACCTTCATAAAATTCGGTCTTGCTCCAACTACGGAGATCACTCGCTTCATCGGCCTTCACCCAACAAAACAATGTTCTTGCGCGATCCCTTAATGTTCTTCGCCGCGTTTCTTGTGTCGATTACCACCCTGCTGTTACTAACGATGAAGTCTATATCGAACGAACTGTGATCGGTTGTGATAACGACTACGTCCTGACGCTGAAGAAATTTCTCTGTAAGCCTGGTGCGAGAATGCAGAACATTGCCGTGAACCTCAACTGATTTGATGAAGGGATCGAAAAACGACACATTTTCGATTCCATGATCGATGAGGAGTTCGGCAACCTTGAGTGCAGGTGAATGCCTGAGGTCATCTACATCTTTTTTGAATGCCATGCCAAGCAGGCAGACTTTTGCCCTTTCCAGCGTGACTGGTTGTTTCGCAATTTCACGCTCAATCATCGACCGAACATAGAAAGGCATAGATTCATTCACTTCGGCAGCCAGAGTAATAAAATTCGTTACAAAATCGTGCTCCCTTGCCGCCCACGAAAGGTAATACGGATCGATAAGTATACAGTGTCCGCCAATGCCTGGTCCCGGGTAGAAGGGCATGAAACCGAACGGTTTCGTTGACGCAGCCTGAACCACTTCCCAGATGTTCACGCCCATTCTGTCGCATAACTGCGCCATCTCGTTAACAAGCGCGATATTCACACTGCGGAAAATATTCTCCAGCAGCTTTTCCATCTCGGCAACCATTGGAGAGCTCACGGCAACAACTTCGCCGATGATGTGCTTGTTAACTGCAACGGCTAAATCTGTACATGCAGTTGTAACTCCCGCCACAACAACAGGCGTGGTCTTCGTTGTCCAGTGCCGATTGCCCGGATCGATTCTCTCGGGAGAAAACGCTAAAAAGTATTCCTTACCACAGATGAGTTTCGACGAATCGAGAATCGGCTTCACATATTTTTCTGTCGTGCCCGGAAATGTTGTACTTTTTAGTATTACAAGCTGCCCGCGATGCAGTACTGCGGCAATGCCGGTAGCCGCCGACACGATATGGGAAATATCGGGGTCCTTGTTTGGTGTGAACGGTGTAGGCACACAGACATAGATTACATCACAATTCTTTACATCAGCGATATTGGTGGATGCAGAAAGTTTTTTCGACTTTGTGGTAACATGTCGAATATCTGCCGGATTGAGATCCTGAATGTAATTCCTGCCCGAGTTAAGAGCACGCACTTTTTTTTCGTCAAGGTCGACACCAATCGTCCGAATGCCATTCTTTGAAAACTCAAGCGCCATGGGTAAGCCAACGTAGCCTAACCCAACAACTCCGACGGTGAAATTCCCATCGAGAATTTTTTGCATTAGGAGGCGTTCATGCCTGCTAACGTTTTTTCGCGGCCTACCCCTTCTGCGGAGTGCCATGCCGTTCCTTTCAAAGTTCTTCGTGATACTGACGCTCATAATAAAGTCTGTATTCACCGGTACGAACGTTATTGCACCATTTGCTGTGTTCTGAATACCAGGAAATTGTTGCACGTAAACCGTCTTCGATATCGACTTCTGGTTCCCAGCCTAATTGACTCTTTGCTTTCGAATTGTTCAGAGCATATCTCCTGTCGTGTCCGGGTCTGTCCGCCACATACTTAATCAACTCTGCAGATGCAGCCATCTGCGCTACAAGGCTCTGTGCAATCTCAATGTTCGATGCTTCGTGCCCACTGCCAAAATTGTATACCTCACCAGGCATTCCTCTTTCCAACGCCAGCAGCAATCCCCTGCAATGATCGTTTACATGAAGCCAGTCTCGGCGCTGTTTCCCATCGCCGTAAATAGGTAGCGTCCGCGCCTCCATGGCATTTACAATCATCAGGGGAATAAATTTTTCAGGGAATTGAAAGGGGCCATAATTATTTGAACAGCGAGTAATAACGCAGTCGATGTTAAATGTTCTTATGAAGGATTGTACAAGATGATCGCTGGCCGCTTTCGAAGCTGCGTACGGAGAAGATGGACGTAGGGGATGACTTTCGGTAAATGGAAAATCAAATTCTCCCAGATCTCCATACACTTCGTCTGTCGAAACATGCACGAACCTCGTTACTCCGTTATCGCGCGCAGACTCGAGCATAACGAGCGTACCCATAACGTTGGTGGAAACAAACTGGTCTGCGGAAATGATAGATCTGTCAACATGTGTCTCTGCGGCAAGATGGATAACTGCATCGAAGCGCTGAAGTGCCATCACGCGCGAAACGCTTTCCCTGTCTGTTACCGAGCCCCTTACAAAGGTGAATCTGTGCGAGTCCAAACATCCGCCAAGATTTTCGAGATTGCCGGCATACGTTAATGCATCGAAGACCACACCTGTGTGCTGTGTGTTATCGAGAATCCATCGAACAAGATTGCTGCCAATGAAACCGGCGCCGCCGGTAATGAGGATTTTCATGGAAAACGCAAAAATACGCGTATGGCTGAATTATGCCGGTTTACGCCCGATCAAACGCAATACGGCAGCAGCAAGAGACGGGATTGTATCAGAAAATGTGTTTATCGTCAGGTCCGATGTTAATTCAGAAATTCCATACGGGCTTCCACACGAAACAACGATTCGCGTTTTGTGTGCGCTGAGCTTGTCTATGATGGCAGGTATGTTCTCTCTGCCTGGTATAGAGGCACCATAAGCAAGGGACATACCAAAGAAACAGAGCAGTATACACTCGGCATGCTCAACGCCTTCAAGAATGCCGGATAGATCTCGTTCACCAATCGTACCATCAACGAAACCAAAATCGATATCGACCTCTGTGGCCTCTGCGAGATACCGGAAAAATGTTGTTGCTGTGTTTGCATCGCGCTCATCGATAAACGCCAATGCAGCAACTTGTTTGTAGCGTTCAAGCGGGAGTACGCTGGCATTGCCAATGTACTCGATAGCTGCATTGGCTGCCGTGAGCGCTAACTCTGCGTGCTGAGACTGATCTGCAGATGCACTACCTATTGCCTTGCATATTGCAGTGGCAGTGGTTCGCCGATGCTCTGATTGAGATATACGTTCTTCGGTTATTACACCATCGTCGACGGCCTTCATCAATGCACGCATGGCAACGTCTGTATCCGATGGCATGAGGGCAATGTCTGCACCTGCTGCGATGGCAGTGACGGTGGCTGTTCCAGCATCGAACCGATCGGTAATTGAATGCATGTCGAGTGCGTCTGTGGTCACGAGTCCGTCGAAGCCCCACTCGATGCGTACTACGTCGTGAATAATTTTCGATGAAAGCGATGCCGGAGATTCGTTGTCCAGATGCGACACAAGAATATGCCCCATCATCACCGAAGCAACGCCTGCATCGATGCATTGCCGGAACGGAATCATTTCGCGCCGCGATAGAACATCGGTATCTAGATCGATGCGGGGAAGGTCGAGATGGCTGTCGACAGATGTATCGCCATGACCGGGAGCATGCTTTGCGCACGCCATCACGCCATTGCGCTGGCTTCCTCGGACATAGGCAGCGGCATGGTCGGACACCGTATTAGGGTCTTCGCCAAATGAGCGCGTGTTGATGATGGGATTTCCAGGATTACTGTTGATGTCGGCACACGGCGCCCAATTCCAATGAACTCCAATGGCTCTTGCTTCTGCAGCTATCGCGGCTGCTATGGACTCTGTAACAGAGCTATCGAGGCGCCCAAGAGCCATTGCCCTCGGGAATGCAATGCCCCCTTCCAAACGCATCGAAAGACCGTGTTCAAAGTCAGCTCCGATGAGTAATCGATTGCCCGATCGGTTCTGGAGATCGGCAATCATTGCAGCCGTCTCTTCCAGGCGGCCTGCAAATACTCCAATGCCCCCTACCCCTAAATCGATTGCTCGATACGTTTTATCGCGGTACGCTGAGTCGGCCCAATGCTCTGCATCTGCCCGTATCATGATCAAAGCAACAGCTCGTCTGCGTAGTGTTACCATACATCCAAATTAAGGTTTATCATTAGGTTGCACCTTGTAACACCAGATAGTACATACAGTCTATGCACGCGAACGCACTTAGGAACCGTTATGACGGTAGGAACCATGCAGTTGCGAAAGACTGACGCCGATGAGACGCCGGATTTAGAACTGTATGCGAAGTTCGCGAGCGCCGACGTTACAGCACAACAGGCACTAACGGTACTGTATAGGCGGTATTCGCAAAGAATCTACACCTATTGTCGTAAAATAACGGGCGACAGTCACACTGCCGAGGACTTACTTCAGGAAACCTTTGTAAAGCTGTTCGAAGCAGGCAAGCAGGGAAGGCAGATAGAGAACTTCCCTGCCTACCTGATGACGATTGCACGAAACCTGTGCCTGTCGCACCGCTCTCGAGCAAAACGTCAGTACATACCGGTCGAAGACTTCCACCTGACGGTGCGCGACATTCCGTATGAACAAAAGGAGCTGCTTCAGTTGATCCAGACAGCACTCGAGTTATTACCCGAGGATTATCGCGAAGCGTTTGTGCTGCGTGAATACAACGGTCTATCATACAACGAGATCGCTGAGATAATTGGTCAGACGTTAGATGTTGTGAAAGTTAGAATCTTCCGTGCGAAGAAGCGGCTGCGCGACATTCTTGCTCCATATCTCGAAGATTTAAATCACAGGGCTTGATAATATGTCACAAATGAATTTCACACCGCCCGAATCGAGTGAAGCACTATATGCTTTTCTCGATGGTGAACTTGATATTTCTGAAGAGCAGCGACTGTTCGACGAACTCGCTGCGTCGGTAGACTTGCGAACAGAAATGAAGGATGTTCTCAGCATCAGAGCTGCCGTACATCGCGATATCACTTCGCCGCCTGCGCAAGTAGAATCGAGTCTCCTCTCCGCAGTTGGCTTGGGAAGTGCCGTGAGCACCGGAGCAGGCGCTGCAGCTTTAGCTACTGCAACGCGCAGTCCTAACATTCTGCTTAACCGATTGCTTTCAGGTATTCTTGGTATCGCTCTCGGCTTAGTTATAGCATGGTTTATGATGGATACGCAGGGAGTGATGCAAACCAGCGGCACAGCAGTCTATTCTGGAAAACACACAGATCAGCAGCAGCAGCCTTCTGTTGTTGCAGAAGTTGACACCGTGTATTCAACGCGAGTGATCACTCGCACAGTGCCAGCTCAGTCAACGAAAAATGCATCTCCGGTTGAGGTTCAGCCAGCAGATTCACCAACCTTGACGTTGAACGAAGAAACTTCTTCAAACGATCTCGTGCTCGAATCGAGCAGTGCTGCCTTGCCGCAAACCCCCGACCCACAGTTGCATCGCCAACCGATTGCTTCTGAAATGATGAAGTCTTTACGCAGACCTCAGCCCCTTTCAGAATCATCGTATTCACCAATGGTTGCACTGCGCATTCGAACACTTGCTTCAGGTATACCACAAACAGAACGCGTGCCGCAATCGGTTCAAGATGCGATGGCGCCCAACACTGCATTTTCACTTCTCTTCCCACTTGCTGAGCATCATCAGCTTGGTGTGGAGATGGGTCAGGAATCTTTCCGTCAGGAATTCACAGGCTACGAATTAAACCGGCAAGTAAGCATCGTACAAACTCCCGTTCTTTTTTGGATAGGGGGCACGTACATCGTAACACCATTTGAATTTTCTTTTCTCTCAGGTCTTTCTCCATTTGCCGAAGCTACGCTTGGGATGGTATTTGAACAAGGTCCAATTGGAAGAGGAACAATTGGTTTATCGTACCAACCAGTTGGTCCGCTCCGCATGACGCTCGGCCTCGATGGCTCGGCGTTGCTCTATCAGTTCCAGGGTAATTCGTTTACATCAACAAAGTGGGGTGTCTCTTATGGCCTTAGCGTCGACATCGGCTCGATACGCTAACATGCGAGCCGGCGCCATAGCCGTCTTGCTGGCAGTCGCTGCCGTTGCATGCACTTCTCCGTTGGACCTCAGCGTGGAAAGGTCGAAGACTTACACCGATGGAGCAGTGCATCCCACACGGTTGTCGTTCCTGTATTACTTTGGCGACAGTGCATACGAAGCCATCGTTACAGATACATCGCTGCTGAACACAATTTGGATTGAACGAGGAGTCAGCCCGTACGAGATTACCATCCCCTGGTTTGTCTTTAATCTTCCGGATACAGTCAAACCAGCTAGTAACTACTCTCCGTTTGTTAACCGCCTGTGTTTTTCGGCTGATCGCGTTCCTTGCGACAGTAAGTACAGAAACTACGTTAACAAATACAGTTGGGTGGAAGGAACCTATCTTGACTATAATGGAAATGATGTTCCCTTCAAATGGTACACGGACTACGCTGGGCGCCAGCTGCGGATAGCGTGGATTGGCATTTATTCCGAAAGACTTATAAAGGGATCGTTACAGGTACTGATGTCCGATCCCATAGCTCCGAGATACGTGACGTACAGGGGGCATATTACGATGGAGTATTAGGCGGAATTCACGAGTCGGTGAAGTTTACTGAATCGCCTTCAAACTCTTTTATTAAAGATCTATACGAATCGGTAATTCGCTCGGGCTGCTGCGTTGCAGGGTTAAGATGCACGAGAACAGCTTTGGCTGTTGCAAGAATGGTTCCGTTTTGATGCTGGATTACGTGTTCAAATCCAAACGAAGAGTTTTTCACAAACGACACTCGCGTGAACACCGTATATGGATCGTCGAACTGCCCTGGCTGTACGTATTCAATTTCCGTTGTCACCACAACAAACCGATGTTTTGTAACAAAGGACTGCCGATCTATTGGCACTCCAAGGTCTCTGAAGTATTCGATGCGCGCGGCTTCGAGCCAATACAAATAAATTGCATTGTGGACGATGCCCTGCCGGTCGACGTCGTACGACCTTACCCTGCTGTGGAGTCTGTGATTGAATGTACCAAAGCCTTCAATTGTAATCGGACCTCGGTCTATGGTTGCCTCTTCTTTATCGCTGCTCATAATCTGCCTTGGTTTTTACAAAATTAATTTGCTGTTGTTCAGGGAAGCCACGACGATTTCGGCAGCCGTCGTTGCATCATCCATACTAATCTGATGGTGAAACACAGCTCTCAGAACTCCCGGCTTTATTTGCGCAATACGCAGTCCATTAATCTCGCACATCTTAACAAATTCGGTTGTTGATTTTGTTCGATAGTCTTGTGCATTCGCTTCAAACATCACAATGTTCGACTGAACTCTCCATTGGTCAAGCGTTATTCTTGGATCCGCTGCAATTGTTTCGGCAAACATCTTTGCCTTTGCATGGTCATCACGAATGTTGGGCACAATAACATCGAGAGCATACAGTGCCCCCGCTGCAAGTATACCTGCCTGCCGCATGCCCCCTCCCAGCATCTTTCTCCAACGGCGTGCCTCATCAATCATCGGCTTGGCACCAAGGACTAACGATCCTACCGGTGCGCCTGCTCCTTTCGACATACACACGCTCATCGATGTGAACAGCGCTCCGTATTCGCGCGGAGAAAGCCCCGACGATGCGCAAGCATTCCATATTCTGGCTCCATCGCAGTGAAAAGCGAGTCCATTACTTACCGATAATTCGCGCAGCGATCTGAGATACTCAATAGGTAGTACTGTTCCACCGTGTCTGTTATGCGTGTTTTCGACTGCAATCACACAAGTTCGTGGATAGTAGTATGCCGATGGTCTAATGGCCGCTTCTACTTCGTCAAGCGGCATGGCGCCATCGCGTGATTTTATAGTGTACACTTGTGCCCTGGCTATCACAGATGCAGCGCCATTTTCATAGTGCAGAAAATGAGAGTCGGCGTCGGCAATAATTTCATCGCCCGACCTCGCCTGTGCTGCCAAACAAATCTGGTTGCCCATGGTACCGCTCGGTACAAACAGTGCAGCCTCCATGCCGAACAGATCTGCTACACGCTGCTGGAGTTCATTGATTGATGGATCCTCGCCATATACATCGTCGCCTACAGGCGCCCGCGCCATTACAGCACGCATCGCTTCGTCCGGCATGGTTAGCGTATCGCTTCGCAAGTCTATCATCGAACGAAACTAAGAAACTGCATAGCCGCTGATGCTGCAACGATACTCTCGTCACCGCTTGGACGCTTACTTTCGCAACCATGAATGCAGATAATCACTTCGAGTCCGCAGAAAGAACATTTCCATGGAAGTCCTGGGGAGCGCTGATGGCAGACAGGGCTGCTGACTTTCCGGAAAAGACATGGATGATCTATGTTGATGAAAACGGTAATAAACACCGGACGTCATATTCCGCATTCATCGATTATGCACGCCGCATTGCCTCGTTCATGGTTCAGCAGGGTATCGGAAGGGGTATGAGAGTGGCAGTTGCCGATCACAACCACTCCGACGTTATTGCCGCCTACTTCGCATGCTGGCTCATGGGAGCAACTGCAGTTCCCTTAAACATGAGCGAAGACAACGCAAGGATTACCTACATTCTCCGGAATAGTGAATCCATGCTGGTTCTTGCCAGAACACAGTATTTGCAGCGGATTCGGGAGTGCGCAGCAGCGCTGGCAGAGGAATATGAAAACGTTAATATCAATATCGTTAACGTCGATACTAACAGTGTAGAATCAGAGTTCAGACGTTGGGTTACGGCATGTAAATCATTTCCGTTCCCCGAAAGGGCCGACGACATGCTTACCGACGAGTGTCTGATTGTGTACACGAGCGGCACAACGGGAAATCCCAAGGGTGTGGTTTTGATGCAGCAAAATCTGATTGCCGATGGAATGGCTATCGCAGCATGGCATGGGATAACAGCCGAAACTCGCATGATGTGCATTCTGCCCGTGCATCACGTCAACGGTACGGTTGTTACACACGTCACGCCATTCATTGCCGGATCCAGTGTAGTCCTAAACAGAAAATTTTCGGCTGGCAGTTTTTTTGCAGCAATCGCTGAAGAGCATGTAAATATTGTCAGTGTTGTTCCAACCATTTTGGCACTCTTGTTGGAATCGCAGCACCATCGCAACAACGTTATTTATCAGCAGCTATCACACATCATCTGTGGCGCGGGTCCCCTTACCTGCGAGCTTGCCGATAGGTTCGAGAGCAGATTTGGAATCCGTATCGTGCATGGCTACGGGCTGAGCGAAACCACGTGCTATTCATGTTTCCTGCCAGTGGATTTGAGTCTCGCAGAACACAGAAGCTGGATGCAGGAATATGGATTCCCATCCATTGGCGTTGCATTGCCCTGCAACGAAATGGCTATTCATGATGAACGGGGACATGCACTCCCAGAGGGCGAACGCGGAGAAATCGTCGCTCGCGGACTCAACATTATGAAGGGCTATTTCAAAAACGAACAGGCAAATACCGATGCGTTTGCGCATGGGTGGTTCCACACGGGTGACGAAGGATTTTTTAGATGCGATGAGAGCGGCAGACCGTTTTTTTTTATTACCGGACGTCTAAAGGAGCTCATTATCCGTGGCGGTGTAAACATTGCGCCACTCGAAATCGATGAAGTGATTAACAAGGCGCCGGGCGTTAAAGCGGGAATCTGCGTCGGATTCGAGCACACTATTTACGGCGAGGAAGTAGGCGCCCTGGTTGTACCAATTGATTCCAGCTCAGATGAGAAATCTATACTACAGTTCTGCAGCAGTCAACTTCCGTATTTTAAAACCCCAAAGGTGGTGCTATTTGCCGATGAATTACCTGTAACAAGCACTGGTAAGTACCAGAGAACACGAGTAAGACATTTATTCGCACAATTCAAGGATGTGCAAATCAAGAGAGGATAATAACTTTTAAGAATATAATTATCTACTGCATGTCAGGAATCTTTATCGGAGATCTTTTGCCTTAATGCCTGCTCGCGTCTTGTAAAACTGCGAATGCCTGATCTCCACCTGACGGGGCCGTTGTTTGTTGGGCTCGAATGTTAGCCTCGCAATCCATCCGCTGGGAACAACCTGAAGGATATCGGAGGCATCGGTAATAGAAGGATGTGTGTAAGCCAGCTCCTCAACCATTTCTGCCGATAATGGCGCCGTGTCTCCGGCAACATAAAAGTGATACAGAAATATCCTCCGTTTATTCAACGCAACGCGTTTCTGTTCAATTTCTTGATTGGACAGCAGTTCCGAAACACGTCCAATCTTAGCGGAATCATATTCATTTACTCGAACAAACGAAACTGTTGCAACTTCAATATTTGTTGCGTCGGAAAATCCATCGGTAACTTCATAATAACCGTTTAGAGACATTTCGCTGAGGGCATAGTACCAATATCCAATTGCCAACACAAAAGCAAGAATGATCAATCCAATGATGAGCCGGAAAGTTGTTCGATTCATACTATCAAGCCAGATTAATGAACGAAGGCATGCCAAACACTTTCAATGCCCAATCCAACAACATCATTGCAATTGCTGCGCTAAAGGGAACTACGATGTTATCATCGACGTTCAACCGCACAGAACCTGCTTCGGCTATAGCACCGCATACGCCGCCAACAAAACCAGCCACCCAGTACGTCCAGGGCATCGCGTACACTATTCCATACACCGCCACAACAGCACATGCAGTGAGCACAAAGGTTGCTGTACCAACTGCGCTTTTATCCAAAAATTTTTTCTCGCCGTACTTTCTTCCTACAAGTGCCGCAAATGTATCGGAAACAATCAATACAGTGAATGCCGTGACGCCAACAATCGTAGGGAAAACTCCAAGCGTTAACGTTGCTGCAATCAGGACCCATGTGGCGCCTGTCAGATGAAACCTACCATTGTCTCTCTCATGTTTGCGTAAGAGATCTCCAACAAATAACATCAGATATTTACGGGTAGGCTCGTGAAAATGTCTGCCAAGATCAATCAGGAACGAAACAAGCGTCATCACCAGCAATATGGCAATCCCGGTAATATGGTTGATGTTCAGATAGATGATAGGAATGGCAAGCGAGGACAGATGTATCGCCTTACGCCTCATCTCTCCCTCGTAGCTAATCTGCTTCGGCCTGCCGTCAATCATATAACTTTGCGTTCTCCTCCTTGAGTGAAGCCGTGACTACTATTCATCGTAAAGCGTTTGCAAAAATTAATATCGGCTTAAATGTGTTGGGTAAACGACTCGATGGGTATCATGACGTCGAGTCAGTGTTTGTTGCAATCGATCTTCACGACGATATAACAATTGAGGCAAGTACAGAATTGCAGGTTAACTGCTTCCCCGTGGTGACCGAATTTCCTCAGGAAAATCTTGTCTATCGTGCAGCCGAGTCTCTTCGCAATCACGCCGGCCTGACGTCGGAAAGCGCAAAGATAACCGTGTCGAAACGCATCCCAATTAACGCTGGGTTGGGAGGGGGCTCGTCCGACGCTGCCGCAACGCTGTTAGGCTTGTCGGACTTTTGGGAAATACACACAGATTTGCACGACATCGCATGCGCACTCGGCAGCGATGTCCCATATTTTCTCACCGGTGGTATCTGCTGCGTAACAGGCAGGGGCGAGAAGGTTCGCCCCATAACAATGTCGGATCCCGCACTTAAGAGGCTGAATACCTGGCATATTCTCATCGTTGTCCCCGATGTTCAGATTTCAACGGCAACTGCGTATTCCACATTGGGGACAATTCGAACGACACCTCAGATTGGATTGAACGAGAAATTTATTCAAGCTATTGATAATGATAAGCTTTGGAGTAAATACTTTATAAATGACTTCGAAAAAACAATATTCGCTGAAGTACCAATACTTTCAACGATTAAGGATAAACTTCTTAGCGAAGGAGCGTTCTATGCTTCGATGACGGGCAGTGGATCAGTTATCTACGGGTTATACACATCACCGGCTACCGCAGACAATGCCAGGAAGGCTTTCCCGACAATGGAAACGTATATTTGCCGCCCCCTTACAGCATCATTGCACGCATAAATGAAGATACTTCAGGTAGCTGCGGAGATGGCTCCGTTTGCAAAAGTTGGCGGTTTGGCAGACATGACGGGCTCCCTGCCCAAGGCATGGACTGCGGGGAATCACTCCGTCCTGCCAGTACTGCCGTTGTATGGTAACATAGATAGGGCGAAATACGGGATTGAACAGACGGACATGATGATTACCGTTCCATATGGCACGTGGACGGAGTATGCAACAGTGTTCAAGGGCAAGATTCCAGGTACTTCCGTCGACACGTATTTCCTGCGGTCTGCAGATTATTTCGACAGACCCGGCATATATGGTTATCACGAAGGATTCGTTGACAACGACAGGCGTTTCATTTTTCTATGTCGTGCTGCATTTGAGTTAGCCCGTGCTCTCAACTTCAAGCCGGATATAATCCACGGTCACGATTATCACACGGCACCGCTCATGCCGATGCTTTCTGTTCATTACAGATCCGATCCGTTCTTCGAGCATACTGCCTCCGTTTACACCATTCACAACATGGCGTATCAGGGAGTGTACGATCCGCAGCGGGCAATGGAATTCTGCGGATTCCCACCACAGGATTTTTTTCCGGGCTCCTGGTTTGAACACAACGGAGCTTTCAATGCCATGAAGGCAGGGATCATGTTTGCCGATAAGGTCACTACGGTGAGTCCATCGTATGCCGAAGAAATCCGATGGACAGAAGAAGGCTTTGGTATGCAACCTGTGCTACAGCAGCGTACTACAGACCTTATCGGAGTGCTGAACGGAATAGATCTGCATTCATGGAGTCCCGAAGTCGATGCCGACATTGCTGTGCCGTATAACCATTCAACACTCGAAAAGAAAACCGTTGATAAACGCGCCCTTCTTCTTCTGTCGGGCTTGTCTCTCGCAAAAGCAGCAGAACCAATCCCTCTCTTAGGCATGGTATCGAGGCTAACAGAGCAGAAGGGTATTAGTCTCGTTGCCGACGTGATTGAATCGTTCATAAACTCAAAACGCCTGCGGCTAATCATTCTCGGATCCGGCGAAAAGTATTTTGAAGATTATTTCAGGGGGCTTGCACAACGTTACCCGGAATACGCCTTTGTTGGTATTGGATACAGCGAACCGTTCTCGCACAGGATACAGGCTGGATCGGATTTCCTGCTAATGCCTTCAAAATTCGAACCGTGCGGCCTAACGCAGATGTTTGCAATGTCTTATGGCACGGTGCCAATCGTTCGCGCAATCGGCGGCCTAAACGATACTGTTCAGGATTTCGATACACAGAACCTCGCGGGTACAGGAATTAAATTCCGCGAGTTTCTTGCAGACGACCTTCGCAACGCAATCGAAAGAGCGCTAAGTCTTTTTCAGCAGGAGCCGGCTTGGACGCAGATCAGACGCAACGCAATGGAACAGGATTTTTCGATTGAACGCACTGCAAAGCAGTATGCAGAGGTGTTTAACTGGGCTCGGGAAAAACATCAATAGTAAATACTATTACGATTTATTAGTTAAACTCACGATAAATTCCATCCCCGCAGTTCCGGGGAAGAAGTCCAGCGGCACGATACGTTCCACAGAGTACTTCGCTGCCTGCCATTCGGCTATGCTTCTCCGTACTTCGTCGGCGCCGCAGAATGCCGTTACTACCCTACGGAATCCATGTGCCGCCAACTCTGCAATCAGTCCAACTGGCGTTCCCGACCGCGGAGGATCCAAAATCAGCACGCAGGGATGTAATTGTTTCATCGAAAGAAACAGTTTGCTAAGGGCTTCAGGTTCAATTTTCATGTCAATCGCATTCACCCTGCCCCCTGCCCTCGAAATATTATAGCGTGCATCGGCAGTACCCGACTTATCCTGATCGATGGCTATAACCCTAATTACATTCTTAGCAAGTGCAGCTCCCAACAGACCATATCCGCAATACAGATCAACAACCGTGTCATCGAGTGCAGGCTCAGCTTCCCTCCTAATAATATTTACGAAATCGGGAAGCATTGCAAGGTTAATTTGGGAAAACGAGAAGACGCCAACCTGGTATTCAATGTTTTCGACGGCCTGCTTCCAGGCAGCGGCTCCAAACAATTTTTTTGATCCAATTCCATGGATTGGACGCTCCAATTCTAAATAGTACCGGCTTCGCCGCTCGTCTACATAAATCCACGCGTGCTTGAGGATTGATACCTGCTTCTGAGCTTTCAGGGCCACCTGGCGGCAGGCGCGAACTATTTCGGCATCGAGATGCGTTGTTGTTATAATCAATGCATACTCGCTATACGTACCGCGAACAACAACATGATGGAACGCAGCACGCACCTTGTGATCCAGGCGAGCCAAACTTTCGGCAACAGATTCATAGATCTGAAGATGCTCCTTTTGTTCGAGAGGCGATCGGGCACTGATCCTTGAACCGTCTCCGTGAACAAAGGTGAAGCGTTTCCCTTCGTGCCAAAGACGGCGCCTGGATGTTGTTCGGTAATGCCGCGGACGCGGTGCCTTAACTACTGTGCTGCATACATCGGCTTTTTTCAATATTTCGCGCGAAAATTGCTGAACAGCGGCCTGCTTTACCTTTAGCTCATCATGGTATGGAACATCTCCAAATGGTTCGATGCCGCCAGCCGACATACCAGCAGACTGTGCCTCGTGCAGAAGAATTGTTTGAAAGGATTTCATATTACTTTGATTGCAACCAACGATGTGTCGTCGTCTATCTGATCGGTGCCTGTAAACGTGTGAATGTCGCGGTGAATAAAACGGATAATCTCTGATGGAGTATGGTTGCGTTTTGCCATTAGCAGATTAACCAGCGCAGGCACACCGTATTCATCGTTGTGGTTCCTGGCTTCGGTAACACCGTCGGTATAGAGCAGCAACACATCGCCGACGTCAAGCATACCTGTTCCCAGTTTATACTCGGGCGGATCTTCGATGACTCCGGTCAGCACTCCGCCTGTTGAAAGAAGTTGCACTTCTTTTCCGCTAAGAAGAATAGGCGGATTATGTCCGGCATTCACATATTCAAACAACAGCGTAGCCGAATCAATTACGCAAATAAACATCGTTACAAAAACATCTACCTCGGTATTATCGCATATAAGACTGTTTAGTCGGCTCATTAGGTGTGTAAGGGGCATATCAATGCGCACCAGTACATTCAGTGCAGCCTGAACATTCGCCATCAGTAATGCCGCGGGTATTCCCTTTCCCGCCACGTCTGCAATAGCGAACAGTGTGCGATTGTCATCGAGTGAAATAACATCGTAATAGTCTCCCCCAATTTGTCGGCTTGTTCGTGCATCGGCAGCAATTTCCAAATGATTTGCGTGTGGCAGCACGTCAGGAAGAAGCTTGCGCTGTATATCGGCAGCAATCTTCAATTCATTTTCAAGCCGACGTTTGAGAATCTCTTCCTGTATCAGCCGCTCATTCTCAACTGCAATCATTGCAGTGTTGCCCAGAGATTCGAGAAACGACATTTCTTCGTCTGTAAACCGGCGTCCGTTCAACTTCCCTCTGGTTGCAATAACACCCTTCTTTACACCATGAACAGTCATGGGAACTGCAATCGCAATTCCCATGCTCTCTGCCGCATTACGAAGCGGATCGGACATTGGCAGTTCGTCGATTCTCAACGGCACGTCGATGGATATAATGGCATTGCGCAGATCAGCCAACGGCTGTGCTTCCTTTCTGTTTCCAATGAAATCAATTCCGTCGAGTGGCTCGGTAAAAAATATTCCGAATGTCGACACCATCAATTGTCCCATCAGCCTGTACGATAGTATTCGAAGCATCTCTTCCTTCGTTTTTGAAAGCGTAAAATCGCGAGCGCTTTCAAACAACGTAGTAACCATAAGATTGCGTGCTTCTAATTCCTTTGTAGCAGAAATGAGCGATCGGATAAGTTTTGCATTCTGCACAGTTGTGCTAACAATGCCCCTTACAATTTCGAGATAAGCCGATACTTCCCTATCAGCCTCGATGTTATCCAAAGTTCTACCCAACAACATTATTGCAACAGGATCGGTGGGATTGCCGATAGGAACTATCGTCCGGTAACCTGCATCGATAAGCGATTTATGCGAAGAGTTGGATTCGGTAAGGGGCTCGATACCGTGTGTTGTCAATGTAGTAATTGAGAATGGGAGCACACCCTTGCATAATCGCGGATCGGCCGACCACCCCGATCCGTTAGGAAGCAGGAAACAGGCGCGTTGAATCTTCAGGCGTCCCATCACGCTGAGGACTGCAACGTTGAGGACGTCGACCGGATCGGCATCCGTCAGCCTTGTATTGAGGTCGAGCAGTGATGCTAAATGAAATGCAGTCGATGAACCAACACCCGGCACAGGTGATGGAGTTTTCATATCAACGAATATACGGCTTGATGGCCACCGGTCCGGAGTATGCTTACCTATCAAAATCACCTGTCTGGTGGCGGAATGTTTCATCAATTATTTGAATAACAGATGTACCAGCCCGGGCGTATGATGATTAACAAGCCAATTAATAGTTCAAATCGATTGTTATTTACAGGAACTGATGTGTCTAAGAATTATTGGCAGGTGGCGCTTCCGTGAACCTGACGGCGATGAACCTGCAGATCAATGAAATTGTGATCTGGTCAACTCGAATCCCTGGATCGGGTATCTTGCCGACTAAAATATTATGCACAGTATCGATTCTCCGTTATGTCGTTGTGCAAAGCACACTACTTATTCAACTTATTTATAGTATTAACAGAGGTCAAAACCTGCATCTGACGAATAGCGATTTCGTTCAGGAGTTTTCAGCGTTCGCCCTGAGACAATCTTGTGTGAATGAATTTAGCATTCAAACTTTCGATGTCAGCAAGGACGAGTAGTTGTTCAACCGTTGCATAATCGCAGACATTGTCTTTCTTGCCAGGATTTGATCGACGCCATTCGGTAGCTGTGTAGCCTAAAAGTGCGCCATTTGCTTTGGGGTAAGCGAGAAGCTGTTTATCCCCGCCTGTCTTCTAAACCCGTCGAATTCCTCAGATTGAAAATTGGAATTACTGAGCAACTCCCAGATACTGAGAAACTCTATGGTGTTTCTGTTCCGTAAACACGACTGCCTTCTCAGGTGCACTAAACTCTTGCGTTGGACATGTATTACCTAAAGGTAATAATTCTTAGTTGTGAGGCAAAAGTTAACATCTTAACAGGCACTGCTTTGCGTGAGTTATGCCCGCTCGTCCGCAGTCTTTGGATACTTGTAATTGACGGTTGCCGTGTTCCTCTTGATTTTTTTTGCACGGTGTCCAATCGTACCGGAGCTTGTGCCTTGTTCATTAGGCCTGTGCTGTGGAATGTTTGTAGAAGCAAAATTGCAACTACAGGTTACGCTTTTTTGTTTTGTCACGAATTGCAGCGTTTCGAGCTCATCCTCAACATTCCAAAGTATCTCGTTTCTTTAACACAAATCACCCGTCAGGATGCCTCATGCGAATAAAAATCATTTTGATAACGATTTGTATGTGTATGGCGGTGAGTCAGGCACAGGATCCCATGTCGGTCTCCGACGCAAAGAAGCAGGTGTTCGGAACCATTGTCTCTCGTGTTGCCGGAAGAGTTGCCGTGGGGGGAGAGTTCAGGAACACTTCATACATTCAGGACAGAACCGGTGGTATTGCTGTGTTCAACGCCCCCTTCCATCTGGGTGTACAAGTCGGTGATTCCGTGGTTATCGACTCTGCAGTACTCACTGAGTTCAACCAGACCACAGGCGCCCCGGGAACAGGGACTTCGGAACTCTCCGGCGAATTGCTACGGTTTACTGTGGTTCCGGTGCCGCGAGTTGTACCATCGCCGCGCACAACATCACTCCCTATAATCGGTGAAGACCTTGAAGGACAACTTGTGCGTGTTCGCAATGTTAAATTTATTGAGCAAGGTTCGTTCCAGGGCGAAATGAACTATGGTGTTGTGGATGAGAACGAAGGTGATTTTTCGATTAGGCTTGACGGAGCAACGGAAATTGCCACGAATTCCCTGCCCATTCCCACCACTCCCGTCGATCTCATTGGTGTTATTGGCCAGTTCCGGGGCACATACCAGATCTTCCCTCGTTTCGCATCCGATGTTGGTCTCCCGCCGGTGCAGATAGATACCGTGAGCAAAAACAGAACCATCGATATGTCGACTTGGAATCTGAATTGGTATGGCTCATCTGATACTACGTTTGGTCCTAGCGATAAGGACAGACAACGCAGAAGCATTAGGCAGGTGATGGACTCGATGGGTGTTGATTTAATTGCACTCCAGGAAGTTCTCTCACAGGAAGCACTGACGGCAATTACAGATTCGCTTAGTGGCGAATACCGCAGTTTGCTTGCCAGTGATATTGCATCAGCCCAAAAAATGGCATACATCTATAACGCGTCAACCATTGTGCCCGAAAGCAATGGTCTTGCAGTGAACGGAGGCGCGCAGGCGTGGGCGGGCGGACGGTTCCCGTATCGTTTCACTTTTACTACTACAATCGGCGGTATTGTGCAGCAGCTCGCTGTGTTTAATATTCATGCCAAGGCAACCGACTCAGCAACTGCACTTGAAGATTATTCGCGCCGAAAGATTGATGCAGAAACATTTCATGCCTATCTAAACGACTTTTATTCAGATGCAAACATCGTTGTAATTGGTGATTTCAATGATAATCTTGCTGGCAGTGTAGTTGATACATCATTTGAATCGCCCTACATCTCATTCCTGGCTGATACAGCTTCGTGGTCGTCTCCAACGTACCTGCTCGAGCAGCGGGGTTTAAGCTCGTATGTAGGAGGCTTGAGTTCCTTTATCGATCACATCATCATCAGCAATGAAGTATCGCCATCTCATTACCGCACGTTCCTGGAATCTCCACAAGCGTACTTGTCGCCGTACTCCTCAACCGTATCGGATCACCTACCGGTAACAATGCGTTTATGGCCGTCTGGCGCCACTGGTGCTGGCGAAGAGAAATCAGATGCGGGAATTATTGTGCGCATTAGTCCTCATCCCTGCACGGATCGCAGTTGTATTGAGTTGACGCTGGAGCACGAAGCGAGTGTCAGAGTTGTTCTCGTTGATGCGCTTGGACATTCGGTGCTCCTGCTAGAAGAATCGTTGAGCCCGCAGGTTCGCCTCATCCCCATTCCCGTCAACAATCTTACAACAGGCTTGTATCAAGTGCTTGTACAAAGCAACAACAGTATCATCCGACGGCCAGTTGTCGTAAAAAAGTAAAACATTACACACTGAAGTGTGAATGGTACGCAGCAAGAAGAGAAATTGCTGCTGTTTCCGATCGAAGTCTGTTGCTGCCTATTCGCCAAACCACAGTGTTGGTAAGCTGTGCCAACTGATTGGTTTCCTGTGCGGAAAATCCACCTTCCGGACCAATAACAATTGCAACATTATCCGTTTCGGTAAAGACCGTTGGCGCATCTCCATCTGCATCCCCAACAATTACCCTGGAAAAAGATTTCAATACATCCACCTGCTGCGAAAAGACAACAGGCTCAGATACTCGTGGCAGCCATGCATTCCCGCTTTGTTTTAATGCTGCAACAATTTTTTGATTCATACGATGGCGAGAGAATTTCCTGCGCTGAACACGATCGCATATCAATGGCACGATGTTCGTTACTCCCAACTCCGTTACCTTTTCGACTGCGAATTCCCACCGATCGCGATTATCGAGAAGTCCAATTACAATTGTTAGGGAAGGGGGCTTTGCCACAACGCGCCTGGATTCGGTGTGCAGCGAAATGCGCCCGCCAACACGGCTTACCCGACACGTCGAGATCAGCCCCCTACCATTCAAAACACCAACAACGTCTCCGTCTCTGATACGCAGCACATCGAGATGTTTGAGCTCCGAAAGCTCGGCATCAACAACGTCGTCATCAGGCTCTAGAGTTCCAACGTAGATATAGTCCATTTTCGACAGTACTCACCGCGAATTGTTGGTAAATTAGCTGAACTTGATTTGAATGGTCTATGAACGATACGTATACCTGTATCCAAACTTACCAACCAGGTGCTGGTGTAGGTGCGATACGCATAAACAGAGCAAACGTCCTGAATGCACTCAGTTTGCAGACGATGATTGAACTTGTGGATGCATTTGCGACATTCGACGCCGACGCCAATGTGCGATGTATTGTGCTGCATGGAGACGACAATGCATTTGCAGCAGGAGCCGACATCACAGAAATGTCGGATGCAGATGCTGTTGCAATGCTCAATCGAGATCAGTTTGCGCGTTGGGATCGCATTCGGCAGGTAAAGACGCCAATTATCGCTGCCGTTAGTGGGTTTGCTCTCGGCGGCGGGTGTGAGCTTGCCATGCTGTGCGATATGATTGTTGCAAGTGAGACTGCGCAGTTTGGACAGCCGGAAATTAACATTGGCGTTATGCCGGGCGCCGGTGGAACGCAAAGACTCACGCGGGCTGTGGGCAAGGCATTGGCAATGGAGCTTGTGCTAACGGGATCGATGATTTCGGCACAGCAGGCAATGTCTGCCGGTCTGGTAAACCGCGTGGTGCCTGTTGAATATTATCTCGAAGAGGCATTCGCACTAGCTTCCACGGTTGCAGAAAAAGCGCCGATTGCTGCACGCCTTGCTAAGGAGTCGGTATTAAAATCTTTTAGTACTACGTTGGAAGGGGGCTTGGAATTTGAACGAAAGAATTTTTACCTGCTTTTTGCAACTCAAGATCAGAAAGAAGGCATGAAGGCATTTGTCGAAAAACGTAAACCTGAATGGAGAGGAGAATGAGATTACTGTTCACAATCATTGCAATTGTATGTGCACTGAGTTCAACTATTGCTACAGCTCAAAAACGAGCAACAACGCCTACGATTGATTCCGTTTATATCAAGATCGTCGAGTGTTATGTGCCGACAGCCGCATTTGCCCGTTATAGCGAAAGTAGTGTTGAGTTTTTGATACCATCGTCTGATGATTCGGCCGCGTTGAAAACAATTTTATCGAGCGCTTGCAAGGAAGTAGCGACTGCACTAAATCCGGTAAGGCTGCTTAAGATGCGCCTGGGACGTCACTTAGTAAAACTTTTTACAGTAAATGAGGCTACCCAAATTCTCAGTGTCTGTAGCGCGGAAACCAAATCTTCAAACAAAGACTTGTACCAGCGATTCGACATGTTTATGAAGACATTTCAGAATTTGTTCGACAGGGAATCCGATTACGTTTGGATGAAATATGTTGGCAGTGTTTCAACCAGGGTTGCAGAATTATATGATGATTACATCACTACAACGCTCCAATCCAAGGAGCACATTGATAGATGAAGGCGCTTGAAACAGTATTGTATTCTGTTACCGACGGCGTAGCGTTTGTAACACTCAACAGGCCAGAATCTTACAATGCCGCAAACGAGCAGCTAACTACCGATTTACGGGCTGCGCTGACTACGGCCGCTGAAGCCAATGAAGTCAGAGTTGTTGTGATAACGGGAGCAGGAAAGGCTTTTTGTTCGGGTCAGGATTTAAAGGATGCTCCCACGGCCGACGGTAAGCGCAGCCTCAGGGACTCTCTCGAACGTCGGTATAATCCAATTATCCGTCTGATGCGTGAGATGCCAAAGCCAATTATCGCAGGCATCAACGGCGTTGCTGCCGGCGCGGGAATGTCGATTGCTCTTGCGGCAGACTATCGAATAATGAGTACGTCGGCCCGGTTTGTAGAAGCGTTTATTGGCATCGCTCTCATCCCGGATTCCGGAGCAACATGGTTTTATCCAAGAATGATGGGTTACACGAAGGCATTTGAATTTGCAACGCTTAACAAACCAATTACTGCGGCAGAGGCATTGCAGATGGGAATGGTCAATGCTATTGCACATCCCAGATCGTTCAAACACGCCGTTGATAAGATTTCTTTGACGTATGCAGGTGGACCAACACAATCGTACGGATTCGTTAAGATGCTTTTGCAAAGAAGCATGAACGTTCCGCTCGATGATATGCTCGCGCTTGAAAGAGAATATCAACAGCGAGCTGGTGAGTCGAGTGATTATCGCGAAGGAGTGGCAGCATTTGTCGAAAAACGCAAAGCAAAATTTAGCGGTCGGTAGTTCATTCTACGCATCATGGGAAAGTCTGGCAAAACACTGTTCGATCAACTGCGCGAAGAAGCTGAGGCATCGTCGGCGCGCCGCAGTGTTTCAACGTCAATCTACCTGCGATGGATTATCATTATTTGCTCCTGCGTAGTCCTTGCGTTGTTACTGCCTGGCAATGGCGGACACAAAGATCGTGGCGTCTACGATCAGACATTGCTCGGCACTACCTGGACCAATGAACGTGTGATTGCTGAGTATGCCTTTAGCGTACCCAAGCCCCCTTCGGTACTTCAGGCTCAGAGAGAAGCTGCGCGGAGGCTTTCGCCGGTCGTATTCGCCCGCTCGGGTCATCCGGTATGGCTCACAAAAGAAAACATCACGAATGCAATCAAAAGACAGGACAAGGCGTTCCAGCGGGAGCTCCTGCAATATGTTGATGACATTGGAACACGATTGTCGGACAGATACATCGTCGACAACGTGCGGACGCGTGTAAAGGGCACTGCTTCAATCGTTCGCAATGATGATGGAAGTGAAACAATCGTCAACGCCACACAAATCGCTGATAAGCAAACAGAAATTGATGCAATCCTTCTGTCGTTGGCAATAACGAACGATCAGGCGCATAAAATCTTAAAACTTATTCTCGACACAACGATTCAGTCGACGATTGTTTTCGACACGCTGGCAACAGAAACGATGTCTGCAGATGCAGAACGATCTGTGGCTACAACACAGGAGATTGTAAGAAGGGGCGACATTCTCGTTTCCAAAGGGCAGCGTGTAGACGAGCCTACCTTAGCACGCCTCTCGGCATATCGGCTTGCACAATACGCACGAACCTCCTCTCCGTTTTCTGCTCTTGTTGCGCTTGGAAGCCTTGCTCATGCGGCACTGATAATTTCGTTCCTCGCCATGTACCTCTTCCTGCTGCGCCCTGCTTCTTTTGAACGGAATGGTCAACTTGCTTTTCTACTTTTTCTTCCAACATTGACAGGCGCACTCGGATGGATATCTGTGCATATCGATACTGCTCTTCCGATTGAGTATCTGATCATCGTCCCTGCATTGTCGATGGTTGTATCGCTGCTATTTGAAGAACGAACTGCGATAGTTGCAACCCTTGCAATGTCGCTTGCTGTAGGTGCTTCTCGCGGCGATGACTATAGTATTGCAGTTGTCCTTCTTGTTGGCGGAGTATTCGGTATTTATTCGTCGCGAAGCGTCCAAAGCCGCACGCAGATATTTACATCAATCATTGCGATTATTATCAGCCTGGTTGTTGCCACACTTGCCATCGACTTGGAGCGAGGCATACCGGTGTCGATGATGTGGCCCAAGGTATTGCTGGCTAGTGCCAACGGAATTCTGTCGCCATTGATCACATTCGCTGTTATCATTGCATTCGAACGCGTGTTCAACGTAGCCACAGACATGCGTTTAGACGAGTTCGATAACCTTAACCATCCACTACTAAAAAAACTTAACGAGAGGGCGCCCGGCACATACCAGCACACGCTTGCCGTGGCTCGGCTGAGTGAGGCCGCCGCAGTTGCCATTGGCGCCAATTCGTTGTTAACCAGGGTTGGAGCCTTGTTTCACGATATAGGTAAGATTGAAAAGAGCGAATATTTCGTTGAGAATCAGATTTCAATAGAAAACAAACATGATAGGCTCACACCAAAGAAGAGCGCTGCTATTATCCGCCAGCACGTGCAGGACGGTATCGAACTTGCAAACGAGTACGGGATTCCCGACAGAATTTCGAAGTTCATCCCTATGCATCATGGGACAATTCTCATCAAGCACTTCTATGCAACCGCTGCCGACGAAGCTCTGCTGAAGGAAATTGCAATTGATGAGAATGATTATAGGTACCCTGGTCCCAAGCCAGATTCAAAGGAGTCTGCAATTGTAATGTTAGCTGACGCTGTTGAAGCGCTGTCGAGGCTTGTCAACACTCATCAGCGAAATGAAGTCGACGCAGCGATTCGATCCATCATCGTCGACCGCTTAACAGACGGCCAGTTGAACAACACACCGCTAACCATGAACGATCTGGACGTGATCGCAAATTCCTTTGCTAAAAACCTGATCGGTATGTCTCATCAGCGCATTGCATACAAGGGTGTTCGAGAACAGTCAGACGATTCGGTATGATTCCATCCGCTCTTGAACGCGATCTTAAACTATTTGAGCAATATGCCCGCTTGGAACGCGGCTTGTCCGAGAAAACGATTGAGTCGTATAATCGCGACCTGAACCGATATGCTGAGTTCTGCGCCTTGCACGGAATTGACTCGTTTGCAAGTGTAACACGCAAAGACCTCTCATCATTTTTTGAAATGCTCGCAGATGCAGGCTTGGGTTCTTCCAGCAGAGCGCGATACTTGTCGTCGATGCGGCACTTCAACCACTACCTCGCTTCGACAGGCCGCATTGAGACCGACGCCACGGAATCCATGGAGCTGCCGGCACGAAAGCGCCACCTGCCGGATGTCCTCACAGTTGAAGAAGTCGCGGCAGTGCTTGAGGCCGCTGGCGGCGAAGCCGACAGCATCTCAGTAGTCTCGCCCCTCATGATACGCGACCGCGCCTTGCTGGAAGTGATGTACGCCTGCGGATTACGCGTCAGCGAAGTGATTACATTGCATCGAAAAGACATACTCACAGATGTGGAGCTGGTGCGTGTACTAGGTAAAGGCTCCAAGGAACGGCTTGTTCCAATTGGTTCCGTAGCTCTTTCGTGGTTGGCGCAATACCAGAAAGATGCACGACCTTCGCTGCTCAAGTCCGCTACCACAGACGATATTCTCTTTCTCAGCATCCGAGGCCGGCAGCTTTCAAGAATGTCTGTTTGGAGTATCATACGGCATGCTGCAGCAATGGCAGGTATTAACAAGCATGTACACCCACACATGTTCCGACATTCGTTTGCCACGCATTTGCTGGAGGGCGGCGCCGATCTCCGTGCCGTGCAGGAAATGCTGGGGCATTCCGATATTTCAACAACGCAGATTTACACGCATATCGACAGGGAATACATCAAGGAGGTCCATACCTTGTTTCATCCACGATCGCGCATATCACGATGACTGAATGTTTGCGTGCTGCATCGGCGATAATTAAAATTATTCTTTTATTGATAATCATCCATACCGTCTGCTATGCTGGTTCTTCCGGCGTAAAGTGCGGTATCGACAACCTGGTTGATACAGATTTTCGTCTGCTGAAGGGCAAGAACATTGTTCTTATCTCGCATGCTGCGGCACGCGCAGTGTCAGGGATGTCGACCACTGAACTTTTTAGCAAGCGCACAGACTTGCATTTATTGCGTGTACTTGCACCTGAACACGGATTCTATGGTATTGTTACTGCAGGTGCAACCGTTCACGATGATACTGTGGAAGGAATGTCTGTCCGTTCACTCTATGGTTCGCTGCGCCGCCCCGATCAGTCGATGTTTGAAGGTGCCGATGCAGCCGTCCTGGACCTGCAGGACATTGGCGTAAGGTCGTACACCTACATCAGCACTATGAAAGAAGTCATGGAAGCGTGTGCTGAATTTGGTGTGCCCCTTTACATCCTGGACAGACCCAATCCGCTTGGCGGCAGCATCGTTGACGGTTCTTTACCTGACTCCAACATGATGAGCTTCGTTGCAAGTATTCGCGTTCCGTATATCCATGGAATGACGATTGGCGAGCTTGCCGGCATGATCAACGGTGAAGGGTGGCTTTCTAAGAATGCAGCGGGCGTTGCAAAGAATTGTTCACTCGTTGTCGTCAGGTGCAAGAGGTGGACCCGCCTCATGAAATGGGAAGACACAGAACTGGCATGGTATCCAACATCTCCCAACATCCCTTCAATCGAATCCGTCCGTGGGTACGCTGTAACAGGACTCGCTGGCGAGCTTGGCTTGACGTCGATCGGGATTGGAACCTCGACGCCATTTTGTTTAGTTGGTAGTCCATCGTTTAAACGCGACTCCATCCTTGAGAGGCGCCTGATGCGCAACGGAGTCGTTCCACGCTTTGGCGTGTTTAAGCCGGATCGCGCAAAGTATGCGCAGCAATTATGTTATGGCTACTACCTGGCATTTAACGCCGACTCATCGTTTCTTCCTTTTCAGGCGGCGATTTCGCTGATAACAACCGTCTACGATACGCTAAAGTCCAATGCCAAACTCGATGAAACCGCCCTGGGCAATGAGGACAGGACTCAAATGTTTGTGAAAGCGATTGGATCGGGAACCTACCTGGACATGCTCATCGGTGGTTCGCCATATACTAATTTTATTGATAAAGCTCAGCGCGACGTTGAGTCGTTTAAAATTCGGAGACAGCCCTATCTGCTGTATTGAAGCGACGATCGCAGCACATGCGACAGTCTCACAATTGCCAGGCCAACCGATACTGGCCTGGTGTGTGGGTTAGCGCCATCTGCAATCACATTGTCGCCATCAACAATCATTCCCGTCGATCCCCCACCATCCAGATTCATCGCTTGATGAGCGCCGAGTAGTTGCATGATCTTTGCCATATCATCAAGTGAAGCCCCTCTGTTTCCCATACCATTTGCGGTTTCGACAACGGCAAGTATCAATTGATTTCCTGATCTGTCTGTGCCGATAGCCGTTCGCGCAAGGTGATGCGTAATGAAGCGGCGTCCTGTTGCCCCTTCCTTCAGGGCTTCTTGCCGGGCTACACCATTGCGAACAATTCGAGGTGTTCCCGCAACAGCATTCATAAATCGTTCATTTGTAAACAAGTTTGTTGTATACTCAAGGAAGAGTGTGTCGCCAGCGTGTGCTGAGAATGCAAGCCAGCTTGTTTTGGGCACAGATACGACCGCTCCGCGTAGTGGCGTATTCACAGTCCCTGTATCAACGTCCAGCACAACGCATGGAAGCCGTCTGTTGAGCGAGGGATTCCGAAGGTACCTCACACGGATTTTCACCATGGGGTGCTCGATTGATGACTCTAGCTGGGCACGCGCAATTTCTGTGCGGAGTAATTCTAACGACATCGCAATCTCAGTAGAATCTTTCTCCAGAAAAATTGAATCCTTGACGGCTTTCTCAAACGCTTGTTCTATGCGTTTGGCGTTCACAAACGGAACAGTTGACCCGCCATATCCATTGTAAACAACGATACTAAGCGAATCCATTCTGCGATTCACATTGCTGACTGTGAATTTCTGATCTCCCCAAATAACTGAGCCCAATATTCTGAACGTATCAATCAGAACCCGATTATCGGCAGTGAAAAATGCACTCGACCACTTTTTATAGGGATTCATTTCTATCACTTCTCCATCGATAACACATGGACCGACTGGCGTATTTCTAACCGCTGTCCAAAAATTTGCATTGACAAGTGCCAGTATGTTATTGCCAATTTCCTCAGCGTATCGGTACGTCATCTCTGCAATCGGTTCCCGACCATCGGCAAGATTCTCGCCTTTCACAATTCGAGCTGCAACGCCGGGCACTGTGCGGTCCATTTTGATTGTGTGGACAAGAATGGGGTTGCGTCCATTCGTTTTATACCTGCCGTACCGAACGCCTTCCGCAATGGTACTCTCCAGGAGTGGCGTAAGCGTTGAAATCTTTTCCGTCGGCACACGCTTAGCACGCTTATGTTTCCGTAGCGGACTCGCATCAGCAAATACAGGGTCGGCAACTAATGAAATCGCAACCAACACGCTGAGTAGCATTAACAACGAGGTAGATTTTTTCATTGTGAAGGGGGCAGACACGATTGCGAACATACGTAGCTTTGCGCGGCACAAACAGAAGGAGGCTACAGCATGCACCAGGTTGTAACAATCGAAACGCAGCAGCACGTTGCATTAATTACAATCAACCGACCGGATAAACTCAATGCTCTGAATGGTGAAGTTCTCAACCAGCTCTCCAATGTTGTTCGTGACGTTCGTTTCAACAATGTGGTTCGAGTTGTTGTTATAACCGGAAATGGTCCGAAAGCATTTGTAGCCGGTGCCGATATTGCTGAATTGCATGAGTTAGACGAATTATCCGGATCGAAGTTCACAGCACATGGTCAGGATATTTTTTCGCTGATTGAACGTTTAGGAAAGCCCGTAATTGCTGCTGTCAACGGCTTTGCTCTTGGCGGCGGCTGCGAACTTGCGCTTGCATGCCACATGCGTTTTGCTTCGGATACTGCAAAGTTTGGTCAGCCAGAAATCAACCTGGGCATCATCCCGGGATATGGCGGCACGCAGCGCCTGGCAAGGACGATAGGAGTTCCTAAAGCGCTGGAGCTGATCTTGTCCGGAACAATGATCGATTCAGCTGAAGCGTTATCGGTCGGATTGGTGAATCGGGTTTATCCATCTGCTGAATTGCTCCCATCAACGCTTGACTTCGCACACAGCCTTGCCGCAAAGGCGCCACTGGCGCTCACTGCCTGCCTTGAAGCTACGCTTGCTTCGTACGATACAACTCGATTAGACGGACAGTACATCGAAGCACAATTGTTCAGCCGTATTTGTGGCACATCGGATTTCAAAGAGGGAACGGCAGCGTTTCTCGAAAAACGTCAGCCCTTATTTGAAGGTCGTTAGATCATCCTCACTCCAGAGATATCGCTACCGTGATAGACGTGCTCTATAACGTTGTTGTAATTCCTGCCTTGCGCATGCTACTGTATATCGCATCGTGGTTCAGCGGGAAAGCCCGACGTCGGGTACGAAATATGGGCATCGTACTGGCACACCGTTCATCGACAGGGCGGGCTTCTATGGGCACAACAGTTCGGAACCGGATTTGGTTTCATGCCGCGTCGATGGGAGAGTTTGAACAGTTGCTGCCAATCATCTCTAGAATCAAGGGTATTGCTCCTGATGTTGAAATCATCGCCACATGTTTTTCGCCTTCTGCACTTGATGCTGTGAAATCCAATCCCGACGTAGATGTCGGCTTGCTCATCCCTATAGACACCCGAAAGGCAATGAGGCGATTTATCGAAGACGTCAGCCCCAATGCTGCCGTCTTCGACCGCTACGACTTGTGGCGCAATGCAGTACTCGAATTGAACAAACGAAATATTCCAATCGTACTCGCTAATGCAACTGTACCTTCGGCAGCTTCCTCACTTTTTTTACGAAGTTGGATTGCCGACACCTATTCCCGATGTATTCTGATCTCGGCTGTGACCGTAGAAGATAGTAAGAGATTAGCCGACCTCACGTTGAAGGATGTCGACGTCCTGCCGGACTCGCGTATCGATCGCGTACTGGACTGTATCACGAGCCAAGACCCATCGGTAGGGCAATGGAAACGCAATGATGTGTTTACCCTTGTCTGCGGTAGTACGTGGCGCAAAGACGAGCAGATGTTGTTTGATGCACTCGATATGCTGAGCAGGACTTCACGATTGGATAGCCCCTTACGACTCATCATAGCTCCACACGAACCTATGCAGTCAGTGCTTGCAGAGATCGAAGCTCGCATTCCCTGTACCAGAATGAGCCAAGCTAATAGTCAGACAGCGGGCCATATTCTCGTTGACAGTGTAGGTAGGCTAATGGCGTTGTATTCCATTGCCGATGCTGCATTTGTTGGCGGCGGTTTTCACCACGGCGTTCACAGTGTTACCGAACCGATTGCCTATAACATCGCTGTTGCGTGCGGTCCGATGATACATCGTTCGCACCATGCAATGGAGCTTTCAACGACCGATGCAATATCAGTTGTTAACTCTGTTGAGGATCTTGCATCATGGATAACTGCTATCGCCACAAACCGCACGAAGGTGCAAGAAATCGCTTCTATAACGCGCAAATACCTGAGCGCTCATTCAGGATCTTCGTCTGTCTACGCCGCGAGAATTCTGGAAATATTGTCAGCGAATAATCGATATTAATCGTTGTCCAGACCGCTTCCCATCATCTATTCGAATGATGTACGTACCACTTGACAAACGCGTTGTATCGACATCTTCGGATTGCTTCAGCAAAGTCTTTCTAAGGACGGTCTGCCCCTGTATTGTTGCCATTGTTAGTATCGCGTCCGTAACAGCATTTGCAACAGAAACAGACAGCTGTTCAGTGCTTGGGTTTGGATGAATATCAAAGTCAAGGGAACCGTTACCTCTTTCCTCTGGAACCGAGGTAGCCGACGGCGGTGTGAGCTTGATTATAAATTGTTTTAGTGACGCATCATCTGTGGACACATACACCGACCCGTCGGCGGCTATTGCCAGGCCAACAGGGCGTGCCCAGCGAGAAGCAACGTTATTGGAATCCGGAAGGAACCCGGTACAGAAATCTCGGGCCACATTTGCCACAGTGTCCGAGTCATTATCAAACTCAAGAAAAATCACTTTCGATCCGCTGACCGGACTCCGATTCCACGATCCACGCATAACCATAAAGCATCCATTTTGGAAGGGGGCTGGCATTGTAGAAGGCGTGAATTCAATGGCCATGGGTGCTGAATGTGCGGCCACGAGGGCGGCTGCCGGAACCATCAATGCCACGTTCGCACTATCGCTTTTTGTGATAGGCAATATGTCGGCGTAGTCACTCACACCAAAGTCAAACCATCGTTGGTAGTGATAGGCATAAGGATAGCCATAAAACCCACTGTCACGCACCACGTCTACCCATTCCGGAGGAACGTCGTTTCCCTGCATATCACTTCCGTTATTGTTCGCCCACAGCCTGCCCGTTCTCGGGTGGATAGTTAGGCCAACTGCATTACGTATCCCAGTTGCAACTGTGCGCCGACCCGTTCCATCCCAATTATACACTTCGATAAGACCTCGATCAGTCTCTCTGTCCGCATTACCTCTTGAACCAACACTGATGTATAGCTTAAAGTTATTTGTATCCAGCCCCAGCGTCCTTGTAGTATGATTTCCACCGGTTTGGTTGGGTTGAGAGGCCTTGTCGACAAGTGTGACTCTCTGATCAAACTCGTAACCTGTTCCTGTCGATCTCCACAGCTTAGAAAGCCCCGTTACCTGGCTAACGTACATTGTGTCGCGATGAAATCTTACATCATGTCCGGTTGTAAATCCACTTGCTGCAACGATAGCCTCATCGGCCACACCATCACCATCCTTATCAGGTAGAGCAAGCACGTTACGAGCGTTCATGTTGGCTACAAACAGGACGCTATCCGGACCCCATGCCATAAATCGGGGTTTGTTGAGTGAATTGCCTGCATGAAAGATCTTAGCCTTCCAACCCGGAGGCAGGTACAGAAAGTGTATGTCCGGGTCCAGATTTAGCGTCGCATATTTCAGTGGCACTTCAATAGTTGTTTTAACGAGATTGCCATCATTGACAGGTGTCCATGGAATTGTCCCTGGCTTAGGCTCTTGTGCGCATGATGTTGCGACGTTTAATGCCAATAGGACTGCCGGAACCAGACTTCGAGTGACATTTTGCATATCGACTGCCTTTCAGATAAACCAAACCCCCTTCCGGAATCTCCGGAAGGGGGTTGAATATCATGTGTCTATTCGGTGAAGCGGTAGACTTACTTGACCACTACGACCATTTGCGGTTCGCTTGTATACGGACCAGAAATCACCTGATAGTAGTATACTCCTGATGGAATATTCGACACATCGAATGTAAGCTCGTACTCGCCGCGTACCTGCTGCTCATTAACGAGATCAGCAACACGCACTCCGCCGCTGTTCATAAGAACAATCGAGGTCTGCCCATCAAGACCTATTGAGTAGTTGATGACTGCAGTCCCGCTAACCGGGTTCGGAGAAACAGGTTTAACTGAGAACCGAGCGGTAGAGAGGCTGACAAGTCTCAACTGACCGGCACAATCAAGAGTAACGGCAAGCTTTCCAGGAATATCACGGAAGACCGTATATCGCTTCTCGTCGCCGTTCTCATTCACATCCACCCAATACAGTGTTGGTGTTAGAGGACTTTCAAATCTCGCAGAAGGATTCGAGCTCGTGTTTAGGAATGCATCGAACTTCACGCGGAACAGAGGCTTGTTCGGATCGTCCACGAGTGGCTGGCCGTTAGGACCTGCCTCGAAGTCAACCTCAAATCCATTAACGCCTGCTTGTGTGAAACTCTTGATATTCCACCCTTGCATCAGTGTGCCGTCGAGAATAATCGGACTCGTGCCGGCTAGGTCGGTGTATGGGCGAATCAGCTTGCCATCGTAAGCAATGCGAACTCTCATTTCATCAAGCCGAGGCTGATTAACTGATTCCGGATCTGGCGACAGTTGAACATCGACAATAACGGACTCACCAACCTTAACGGTGTAATCACTTCTGATGAAGTTAGTGGTTTCGAGATAAATACCATCACCAGTCAGTTGTGCTGTCTGAGTCTTGCCAGTGGCTTCATCTGTAAACAGTACCTCAGACTGGAAGGATGTGCCTCTGTATGATACACCAACCGGTCCACCCTTGTCATTCAGCCACTGTTGAGTCTGTCCAGGCTTCATCTTTGTAACATAGTCCGGATAGAACTCGATGCGAACGATACCTGCTTGTCCTGGCGGAACATCGATATATCCTGTCGATGGATCAACAACGGTAAACCGTGGGCCATCGGTGCCACTTGGTAATCCAATGGTAAATCGTTTTGTTGCTGCATCATCATGTCTAACAGTAATGAACATATCCTTAGGCAGGAACACATACTGCTCGACATTGGCGTTGGTAACACTGAAGTCACCACCGGCAACAACAGCCTTCAGCGTATATGTAGCTACATACGGTGCCGCACCGTCAGTCATGTCGGCAGGTTGGGTAATGATATCGTACTTCGCTTCAAACGTGCCCGCCCTATCTGGCGTAAAGGTTACACGAAGCTGTTCCTGAGCACCGGCTTCAGTACCAATTCTCCACGGATTAGCAACAGTTGGCAAAGTACCAAAAGTGAATCTCGCGTTATCGGGGTCTGCTGGATTGCTCCAACGAATATCCGTTAGAACTACATTTCGTGTACCCCTTGTATCACCAGTTGTGGGGTTGGACACATTATTGTAATTCTCGTTAGTAATAGGAATTGTCGTCAGCACTGGAGCTGCACCTGTTTGGAAACTGCCAAAGTCATAGTCGGCACCCTTAACCTGAGGCTGCCATGCAACAGCCGACAATTTAATCGCAACTTCCGGAGTTTCTGTTGAATTCGTTGTGAACACGAGTTCAGCTTGGTAGTTATTACGCTCCGCTGCACGATTTGGCAATTCAGTCGGTACGAATGCAACAGTGATGTATCGCGATTCATTCGGTCCGCCGCCAGCCAATTGGATCGGAAATGTTCCAACATCTCCGATGTTTACAATACGAAATGCTGCAGCATCTGCTCCACGAATTGTAGGCTGATTGAACTCAACAGGCTGCGAACCATAGTTGTAAAATCTGACGCTTTGTGGGTATTCGGTAATTCCCTGGTTGCTCTGAACATTGTCGAGAACCCGCACATTCCACGGTTCAACAACTGCAGCAAGGTTTATGGAAACACCGTTCCCAATTAGAGTAGCTATACTGTCTACACGAACAGCATTTGAATAGAACGGAACATCAATCCTGTGCTGATTAACAGCATCACCCTGTGGGTTGTAGGTTACCTTAAAGGTGTATTTTTCTCCGCCCTTCAGAGTGATAGGCATCTTATCCAGATTTACCGGATTGTAGAATTTAGCCACACCATCGTTAGTTAAAGGAAGCAAGGATTTATCATACCCGGTGATAACCAGATCCACATCGGATCCATTTTGAATAACAACATCCTTCTCCTGTCCACCCGCTGTAATCGGCACATTCACCCATGTTTGGTCACCAACATAAATCACTGGCTCCTGGCCGCGGATGATTAACTCAACAGTGTTTTGTTCGAAGCAACTGAGTACTGCAATCACCGTGTCGATTTTTTCACGCGCATCCTGAATTCTCGCCGTAACGGTGACCTTCTGACTACCACTAGGTGGAATTGTAAACGATGCAGGAGTGAAATTGAATACATTCGGGAAGTATTTAGCTCTCAGTTCCTTTACTGTAACGGCTCGGGTAGTGAGCCGGTTGGTAATAGTAAATTCTCTCGTAACAGGTGTGTTAAACGGAGCTATACCAAAGTTGATACTTGCCGGATCAAAGGCAATCTTATCGGCTTCGTATGTATAGACTTTTTCGACGAACTTTCCAGAACGCGTAACAACACGGACTGTTGCCTTAGCATCCTGGGATTTATCAAGAACATTTACCCAGAAGTTTACCTTCTGATCGCCGCTTGAGAAGTTTTCATCAACAACAAGTTCATAGTTCGTTAGCTCATCGGCATACACTGCAAAGATTGAACCGCAGGGAATGTTCTCCGGAACGATTTTCCCAACTCCGGTAACGTCGCCACATACGATATTTTCCGTTACCACGAGTGAATCTGGACACGGAATTGCAAGGTCGATAGAAATAGGTGTTCCATACGCACGCCCTTGCTTCAAACCATCTAACGATCCATAGGTCCAGGCCATCCACTTAACGTTTTCATCTGTCGATTCAACAACGTGGTCGCCCTGGCCAATTGCCGTACGGATATAGGAATAAGGCGTACCTGCCAACTGGCGCATTGAACCGCCAAAACCCGACATCAAGGACTTCCCGTCAACCTTAATCTTCCCAATTTCTGATTCTTTAAAAGTTATGTTAAAGAAGTTGTCCATGCCTTCAGGAGACTTAAACGTTCCGTAGTTCACCCATCGATCCGTTGATGGAACGTATTCAAGCATGGGCATGCCGCCTTCAATCGTTGGGTAACCCTGTACTGCTTCCCCATTCTTGTCTAATGCAGGCTTTTCAGCAATGCCTCCATAAGGAATTACCTTACCGAACGATTTGCCGTACTGCCCCATGAGAATTGGCTTGTCGGATTCCCAATACACTGCAACATCAACCGACGTTTCCAAGCGCGTTTCACCACGGTTGATTGTCCACTTATTGAGCAAACCATCACCGTTTGACCGCATGGCTCTGACGACTGTGTTGTTTTCAAGAGCAATCACACGGATTACGTCGCCTTTGTCGTCGTCGATACCGATATCATAGGATGTCCGCCCGGTAACCCGAGTGGCAGTATACATAGCTGGAACAGTTACAAACGATTTGCCTGCCATCTCCATCGGCAACATGGCATCATGAACGTTGTTCCGAATAAAATGTGCTTCGGCTGCATAACCTCCGGTGGGAGGAAGTGCATCCGGATATCGCATAATTGCAACCTTCGTGTGACCGGAGACAACACCAATGTTCTTGGACGCGCGAATCAACGTACCAGAAAGATCGGTGGTGAATTCCTTATTCAAGGCCTCGTTAATCTTGGCCTTAATCAGAAAGGTCTCGCCACGCTCCATCGTAATCGTCTGCGAGCTGCCCTTTGGTACCGATGGTGTCTCACGCCCGCCTTCGGTGTCAAACGTTGGCGTGTACGTAACTATCGTATTGTCTTTTTCGGCGATAATCAGAATCTGACTTGGACGATACTTAAATGTACTAATACCGTATCGGTCCTGATAGAAATTCATGGTGTAATAGTTCTTACCCCATGCTTCGGTAGGTAAATGGCGAGCAAGCTCACCATTCCCCAGCCAGGACTGGTAGGTAAACACCGATATTGGTTTGTCGCTGGTAACAGAAATTCCAAATCCCTCACGAGCTTCCGATTCCGTGCTCATGTAAGACTCGGCAATCGGGACCTGAAGGATCTGGTTCGGCAAAACATCGTAATTACGGTTGATCCTAAATCGCGCGATGCCAGCCGGCGTCTCAACCTTAATCTTTGCCTTGAACTTCGATGATATGTATAACATCATCGCAGGATTGTTTGGCTTTTCGTTTAAACTGGCCCAGACCTGCGGAAACGCAACCATGTACCGACGGCCTTCTGTAAGACTCATCGTGCCACGGGTCTCGGTGACTTGGGCATCTGCAATTCCCAAACCCGCTGCAAATGCAATGATTGCAACTGCCAGCGATCTGAGTAACTGAGGAACAACACGCATGGAGATACTCCTGATGTTAGAATGTTCAACCACTAATCTTGATTTCATTTCTGTTCAATCTTGTTTCATAAAAATCGTGCGAGCGACGTACAACTTCACATCCTCGTAAAATAAGCGAAAAATGGTTACACACAAACAACAAGTGTCCGAAAAATTATACAGTGTTATGCATTATTTGCAGTCACCGATTTTCGCATTATCAATAACACGAAGTAGTGTGAATGGTTACTGACTTGTCAATTAATACTTTTACGGTTTTTGAAGCACTCTGATCCTTCGTTTTATAAAGGCATTTGCTACTGGTTCCAGTGGGAGAACAATGATGGCTAATAGGGCACCCACAATGATATCTATGACGTAATGGTAGCGCAAGTAAACAGTTGAGAATATTAGACTTCCGCCAATTATAAGGAATACCCACCGAAATCGTGATCGAAACCGAAATCCAAAAATGATGTTGACCAGCGTAAGCATTGTGTGCCCACTGGGCATGCAATCGCGGTTGACGACTGACACCGGATGTGCTACCCCTCTGGCAATGCCCCCTCCCACATCTATCATGTCCCGAAGCCATGGCGTAAGTAGAACTCCAGGCAGATCGGTGTCGAGCATTGCATAGTCATGAAGCGTGAATCGAGGTCCAACCGCTGGCATCACAAAATAGGCGACATACGAAATGAAGTAGCAGAAAGCCATGCCTCTCGTGAACACGTCGAGTCTGGCAACGTCGCCCTTTCTCCATAGCTCGACTGCCTGCATGATGGGTAGTAGGTAGAACAGGAAATAACATGCCTGCAAATACTCTGTGAGAAATGGTGAGCTGAAGTGCGCTAACCAGACGGTGGGGTCGACGCCAAAAATTGCTCTGTCGATGCCGATCAGCAGGTCGTCGTAATCAACAGGATTCACAACTCGCACAAACATTTGAATCTGGTCGTACATCAGATAGATTACAGGCACCATATAGAATCGGCGGAGCATTCCAAATAACTTAAAGTCCGACGTAGCACGAACCACGATGAGTGCTCCAACTGTAACGGCAATCAAGAGGTTCAAAACCAAAATGCTCGATGAATTTGGCACCCACTGATAGTACACCACTGCAAGCACACTGCAAATCAGCATGATGATCAATGTGTAAACATCGAAGCTGATGATTCCCGATATCACTTTCGATATCGTATCGTTGACTACTCGGTTAATGTGCGGCTTCATCCTTTGTCGGGCTGACGCCCCCTCCCCATTGATGCACCAATCAGGGTTTGGTACAGACTCAGTATCTGCTCTGGCGTAAGCTGCTCCGTACGTGCCATCTTCAAGCTGATTCCATTAACCTCGCCTGATAAAATTTCATCGGTAATACCATGCTGATGCAGCCATGAATTCAATGTGTTCGACATTACCTTTCGCCGCTGGCCAAATGCAGCACGTGTGAAGTTCATAAAGTCGTCGAAAGAAGCCCAACCCGGATCCGATGCACGCATAGTGAATCGAACCACCGATGACGTTACCTCGGGCTTCGGAAAAAACGATCCGGCATTTACGTGAAACAGCAGCTCGGTACGTGCAGCAAACCAAGCTGCTACTGATAAGATACCGTAATCCTTCGAGCCAGGCTTTCCGGCACAGCGCCTAGCCACTTCACGCTGCATCATGATGACGGCAGACGTTATGCTCCTTCGCTGATCAAACAGCCAAAATAGAATTGACGAGGTGATGCTGTAAGGGATGTTACCGATGACTTTTATTCTCTTTCCCGGGAACTGCAACGCAATGTCCGTCATAGACAATGATAATATATCGTTGTTTATCAATTTAATGCGATCGGTATCAAACCAGTCCTGATGCGCAACAAAGGCAAGCGATCGTTCATCAACATCCACTGCCAACACTCTGTATGTCTCCGACGCACAGAGCCATCGTGTTAAAGCCCCTTTCCCGGGGCCAATCTCTACAACTACGTCGTGTTCGTCTATGCTCAACGACGCAACGATCTTGAGGGCTATCTTCTGATCGGTGAGAAAATTCTGACTGTAACGCCGCTTCGGAGCTAGCTTCATTGTTGACGAAGACTGGAGAACGCCTGACTGAACTGCTGCCATGTAGTGGTGAGCGATTCCGATACAACCTTTATCTCTGCAAGAGTAGGCATGAAATTCGTATCGCCTCTCCATCTCGGCACAACGTGAATGTGCAAGTGCGCGGGTACGCCTGCGCCGGCGTCAACTCCGATGTTAGCGCCGATGTTGAAACCATGGGGTTTTAGCACGGAATTAAGGATACTGCATGATTGCCGAAGTACGTCCATTAAGTCCGTGTATTCGCCTGAATTGAGCATGTGTAATTCAGCAACATGACTGAAGGGGGCAATCAGCAGGTGGCCTGCGTTGTATGGAAATTTGTTGAGAATAACAACGGTATGTCCGGTTTTAGCCACAACAAGATTGTTGATCGAAAAAGTCTCTGCGCTGACAGCCTTGCACAAAAAGCAATGTTCTGGCTCATCGGATCGGTGGCTGCCATGCTCTGCGGCATGTCTCTCGATGTACTCGCTTCTCCAGGGTGACCAAAGATTGTCCATAAAAAAATGCCCGCATGATGCGGGCATGAACATTCAACATGTTAACATTTTTTACAATGCAAAGCGTAGGTCGACGCCAACCTGCAGCGCATTAATACGAAGGTTGTCTGCAGCGCTTACCTCCGTGACTCCAAAGTTGTAATACATGGTTGGTACCAAAAGCAGCCTGCCAACTGGCATTTCATACTGAACGCCTGCCTTAACTCCAACTCTGATAGGCGACTTGTCGGGAATGTTGTCCCTTCCGGTGATGATAGCCCTATCGTTGTTGATATACTCAACATTATTTCCAAATTGATTGGAACTCCTGTCGAACTTAGCATTGAGCGGTTCAATTAATTCCATACGCTGCTCACGTTTCGAACTCATTACCAAACCGAGCGTAGGACCGACTACGACTCCAAAGTAAGAATTAAATAAGTTGAGTTTATATATCGCCTCAAACTCAACCATCGAATATTTGATTTCCGCTACGTGGCGAACAGTTGAATACACAACCTGACCGTTCGGATCGAGCGACGGCAGCCGATCGCCTGGAACTTCATATCCGGCAGGTAGGTAGCTGTACACTACACGTGCGATGATCGACGATTTGGAATCCTTGGGGTGGCCTAAGAGATATTCAATCGATCCGCCAAAGTAGTATCCATTCCCATTGCCCTGTGTGAAATCAGGACATAAAACATCACCGGCAATGGATTGGAATCCGGATGCATGTAACGATCTGTTATAACCCATCACAGGGCCAACGTAAATCCTCGGCGCCCGTTCTGCAGGCACAAGTGGATTGGCGATTTCCTGCTGGGCAAATATGCTGCCCGTGGAAGAGATCAAAACAACAACAACTGTGTATAGTACTTTCTTCATCGTTTGCCCTATTTAACAAGCACAAAAGGAATTATCGCTTCACCGGCACTGTGTTTTACACGAAGGCTGTATATCCCCGATGTCCAATCAGAAACCGAAAAATTAACATCGGTATTTCCCTTTTCCAACGGATAATTATCTACCAACGAAATTCTTTCGCCTGAAAGCGTAATTAGATCGACTGATACGTACGTATTCATTGTCGATTCAAACCGCATTGGCAGGGTCTCGCCGACTGGATGATAACGCAAACTAGCCAACACCTGTGGGTTCGCATCCAGGCGCACCATCCGCAGCGAACCGGCACATACTGCAAAACTGAGAATAGACACCGATGCACCCGAGTCTGCACACGAGGTTTCAAGTACCGTAAAGTCTATTGGCGTGTCTACTGCGTCGGCCCATAACACCCTCCCCTTCATGGTGAACTGAATTTGGTAGGGGGCTTGCACTTCGCGAGCCAGAGTATAGATCATCCCATTATTTACCGCCGTTGGAATCAGATTCACTTGCTCGGCTGTTGCAAGAGCATCGGTGACGGTAGCCTGGATAACATCTGACCCGATAGCCCATTTCTCCCTGGGCACAGTCGCGCGCATCACGAATGTCTCGCGAATCTGCTTTGGTATGGACGCAGATACGTTGACGTCTACAGATGCTTCGTTTCCGGGCGTTGCGTTAATGACGGGAGTGCTGGTTACAAAGGGAGTTTCATATAGAATTGAAAAATCCTGGCTAATATCGATGAACGACGACGAGCCGTAAATCATCACGTGGAGCACTGTTACCGAAGATCTGTCGACGATGATCGTTGCGCCAACGGAGACAGATTTATGTGAATTGATTGCAAATGGGAATGTAGTATCTACAACGAACCTCTGTAACCCGATAGTAACAACAATGGAATCAACAGTTCCTTTAAGTTCACCCGTGTTTTCTATCACAATTTCAATCGGCGTATCTACACATGCCATAATACTTGATGGAGCTATCACCGATCCTCTCAGCCTAGGATAAAAATCAGGAGTGCCAATCCCCATCAAACGAAACTGAGATGTTGCCTGAGTGTTTCCAGGCGCTGCATTGCTTTTAATCTCGTACAGGCTTGTATGCAAACCATCTATTGCAGGTGTGAACCGAATACTGTCTGTTATGGCTGTTGCCACGTCAACAACAGACATTGCGATGACATTTTGTGGGACGCTGAACGCAGATGAATCCGGACCGAGAGCTGTGACTGAGTAAACAATTAACGGCTCGTTCCCCGCAGATTCAACGAGCAATGCAGTTGTATCCTTATAAAATCCGATTCCAACAACACCAAAGTCGACATCATGGGTAATTATATCGGGCAGCACACCAACTCCGGTAACGATAATTCGCACAGGCTCGTGAAATCGCCAGTCAACAATCATCGGAACTGTGTCCGATATAACTCCTCTTCGGTCAGGACTGAATTGAACTCTCAACAGGGTATAGTTAAGTGCAGCAATGGTAGCGGGAAGGCCCGGTTGCGCAAAGGTGAACGACGTGTCGTTTAGCACCGGAGGACCGCTTTGCACGTAGGCGCCGGCTTCGCCATTGTTAAAGATTTTTACAACGGTATCGGCGGCAGTGCCGACGCGGCGTCTCCCGAAGTCAATGATTACGTCGCCTATGCGCGGCCGCACTCCACGCCCCTTTAAGCTCGTCGTTACAAACGCACCGATGTCGGAATCAACTGTGTCAGTACGGGATGCATCACCAAGAGTGTCCGGAGTAAAACAAATATTCACCGACACAGAATCGCCAGGAGCAAGCGTGTCGGGCACACGTGGGCTATAGCCAATTACCTGATAAGATGGACTTCCAACACCTTGAATAAGGGAATCAACGCGAACGGTCTTAGAGCCATTGTTGATGATTGGAATCGATGCACAGGATGTATCTCCCAAGCGCACATTTCCGAAATCATGATCGATTGTCGTTAGCGATGCCAACGACGTAGACCTCACGGGAACTTTGGCAAGCAGGTCGCATGGATAGGTGATAAGCAATTCCGACCGTGCTTGCGTTGTGTCTGATGTGGGCTGATAACACACAGAAACGAGTAATGTGTCGCCGGGCGCAATCACAATGTTGGTAATCGGCTGTCCGGGTATCGTGATGCGGGCGTCGCCGTTCACGGCAATCGAACGAATGGTTACGGGAGTTGAATCTTTATTGACAATTGGAACATTATTGCAGACCAGATTGTTGCCCTCTGCATTTATCGTGACAATAGGCGGCGCTTCCACAAACGGGGCATCGTAATAATACAGCCACTCCTTTCCATTGCCCTTGTAATCGTATGCATGGAAAACAATCCGGGCATCAGCCCACCTGTCGCGCACGTCTGCAACAACATCAACTGAACCCTCTGCATTGGTCGGCTCCGAGATAACCCACCAGTAATTGAAAGTCCTATTAGTTTGTACAGTAACTTCATTTAATAAAGCAGTATCGGACGAAACGTCGGCAACATACCCCGTGATGTTTCCACAAACAACGTTGAGACCATAAACCGGCGGAGACTCATCGTCTCTTGGAATGGAATCGAACCGCACTCCAAACAGATTGGCATAGGAATCGGCGCCGGACGTGCTATACATCACTCCGCTGAACAAACCGGAATCGGCAGACATCGAGAACACTCCCGGTGAGAGCTGAACCTGCGCCCATCGAAGCGTTGTTCCGGGAACCGTCTGTGTAAGAATTCTCGGTGCAATGGAGGAGACAAGCCTATCGTTAATTCGCAGCGTCGAGAGGGCCTTTTGTTCACAAACAACATTGATGAAATAGTAAAATTCTTGATCAGGCAATCCGGTCGACTCTAGGATTGGGAACTGAAATAATGCAGCCTCGACGTAAACTTCCAACGGAGGAACAAGCACCATGGCGGGATCAAACATGGTTGTTGCGCCATTGGAACTCGGCATGAACTGTACTACTAACACGGGTTTGTCGCTTCGCCACAGCGCAACATCAGTTACGGTGTATTCCCTCCAATCACCTGCTGCATTAAAAAACGAAGTTTGAGTACCACTCTTGGTGACGATCTGTACCGTTGTGTTTGGACTTGATGCAATCACTCTCACATACTCTGGCCTGTCTACCAATGCAAAGGGAGTAGTAGCATAGGTACTACCCCATTTGTTAATGGGAAACAGCATTTCAACCAGGTGATCCTTAAAGTTCAAGTCGTATGTCGGCACACCTGCCCTCATGTGCCCGCTGAGTAATGCAATGGGTTTTGTACTCTGAACACGGCTTCCCGTAAGGTCGCCCGCATTTATGGTGGTCCAGCCAGATTTTACCAAAAAAACTTCACCCTTGTTCAGGGTTACGGTAAACGGAACGTCGGCAGGATTGCCAGCAAATGTCCGCACCGATGGTATTATCGACACATTGGTGAAATCTTCTACAGCCATAATCATGAACTCAGAATTCCTGATCGCTGTATCCAGAGGATTTTGATTCGTGTCCAGTCTGTAATGATCGTTAGGTTTATTTATTGTGAAATAATCTGTCCCAAGGTGTTTAATAGGTATCGCCGAATACGTATCTGTTGAATGAAGGATGGTGTTTAGCGCATATACAACGATTGGCGCATCCGAAGTAATAAAAATTGCCTGCCTTACCGGTACTTCGGACTGAGTGACCATAAATGTGTAATACACATCTTCAACATAGATAGTATTTGCAGGAATAAATTTATTCACGGGACCGAATACCGGATAATCGATGCGGACATTGGCATCGTACTGCGTTGCAATGAAAATCTGCAGTCTGGGATCGACACCCCACCCGAGTACTTCGTTCTGCATGAAGCCGATTACAAATTGAGTCCCCTCTAGCGACGAAGCCCCCTTACGCGGTAAAATGCGTTCCACCTGCGCCGGAAGCATCGCCGACGCCAGGACAAGCAATAACGTTATCCGAAGTATCAACGTCAAGCCGCTCACCTCCGGTTGAATTGGTGCTACGTTGGCAGCATGTTTTACAGGACAACTAAAACTAACCGACAGCCTGTAAGTTACTTCATTTTTCCTGGTAATTGTTCCGGACTTGGAGGTCGTCGCTGAGGTTGAGTTCGGAAGGGCGCTGGCGTGAATGGTAAAGGTATGGCTCTCATTGCTGGACGGTCTGTTCTCCAGACAAATCCCGGCAGAAGGTATTCTGCAACTCGTCTGGAGGCAATTTTTTCAGGATGATGCTGACCCTGGACGCCCCCTAACCAATAAATATCTTTGGGTGTTCCTTCAAGGAAGAATGCCTTGATTGAGTCGGAAGCAAACTGTGCCATCCCCTGGGGCTCATCATCCTCGATTCGCCAGGTAATACTCTTAGCATCGCCAAATGCTATCAGGTTCCGCACGGTGTCCTCGGATATGTTTAAAATTATTGTATCGCCGCTAATCTGATCGTACCGATCGGTTCGAACTGTGTCCGAACGGCTCACCATAATACTGTGCTGACTGCCAGTGATACTTTCGAGTTTACGCTTGGGAGCCATAACATTTATTGTGTCTGCTACCAACTGCATGGAGTCTGCCCATAGTGTAGGATCTCGCACAAGGTTGAACCTTCCGCTCGAATCGGTGAAATCAATTGAATCGGCACGAGCTGCAATGTTGCCATTTACGAGCTCCACATTCCCCCTGGCTATATACATCTCGGAAGGGGCTTTATAAATTATTATACTATCGGCAACGATGAAAAGCGTGTCTTCTCGGCACTGCCATACTGCGGCATTGCCCAAAATTTTTATGATATCCGAAGCCGGATCGTTGAACAATGAATCGGCCCGCATCCAGGCAATCTCTACGGTGTCCCGCACAACAACACGTCCTGCGGCAGAACTGATTCTTGTGTCTTTGTTGTAGGTAGCTCTGTCGGACCAGATTGTAGAAGTATCGTCGACAGCCACAACACTGTCGACGAAATTTGCCGTATGCAATCTCGTGGAATAGGTTCCGTGCTTTGCAGTTACGGTTTTGCCTTCATCAACAACTATCACTCCGCTGTCGGCTCTTGCCACAGAGCTATTACCGTCGTACGACACATACGGGGCTTGCATTTTCATCGTCCCCTGCTTAATAACAACGTGACCGTACAAACGAGCCCGGTTCACTGCAATGTCCTGAACAGCACGGTCGCACGTAACCGTCACATTCCCCTGCCTGAATTTTACGTTGCCGATGAATTCCCGTACTCCATCGTCTGTCTGACCTGCGCCCTTTAGGCTGTCTGCCCACTCCAATACAATGGGTGGCTGTGGGCCGGGTTCCTGACCGGTGGCTGTCAGAGTAAATGAACTCATCAGCAGTAGTGCAGTAATTATCACCTTCATGCTGATCAAATCTACATTGGACCATGCCGTAGTGAGGGCTAGTAGTATGTTTGGAATGGAATGAATTGTGAATACAACGATGTTTGATGTGGGATTGGAGGCACGTGAGCGTGCCATTACAATTGCAGTAGTACGTAAGGGTACAGACCCCGAAGTTGTCCGCGAGCACATGGATGAACTGGGGCTGCTGCTTGACACAGCCGGAGCCGACGTTGTTGCGAGCCTGTACCAAGAACGAGATAAACCTGATGTTGCCAGTGCAATCGGAAAGGGAAAGGTTGAGGAAGTGAAGGCGCTGGTTGAAGAACACGATGTGCAGATGGTTGTCTTTGATGACGACCTTTCGCCAACGCAAACACGAAACCTCGAAGAAGAACTGAAGGTTAAGGTGCTTGACCGCAGCGGTGTTATTCTCGACATCTTCGCGTCTCGCGCACGTACCATCGAAGCGCGTACTCAGGTGGAATTGGCACAGATGGAGTACATGCTTCCAAGGCTTACGCGAATGTGGACGCACCTTTCCAAACAATTTGGCGGCATCGGCACCAAGGGCCCGGGGGAAACACAGATTGAAACAGACCGTCGGATTTTGCGAAACAGAATTCAACGCCTTAGGGAAAAGCTCGACGACATTGAAGTCAACCGAGCCGTACAGAGAAAGGGTCGGGAAAGCATTCCACGATTTGCTTTGATTGGCTATACGAATGCTGGGAAGTCATCGCTGATGCATGCGCTGACGAAGGCTGAGATTCATATCGAAGACAGATTGTTTGCAACGCTCGACACTACCGTACGCGCCATTGATTTGCCAAATGGCAAGCATGTGTTACTGTCTGACACCGTTGGCTTTATCCGCAAACTTCCCCCACAGCTTGTTGCATCGTTCCGCTCTACGCTGTCCGAAACATTGGAGGCCGACGTTCTCATCCACGTTGCCGATGTATCGCATCGGCATGTGAAGGATCATGTGGCAATTGTTGAGGAAATGATTGCATCACTGGGAGTGCACGACACTCCGGTGATTCTTGTGTTTAACAAAATAGATGCTGTTGAGGACAGGCATCTGCTCGACGACATAGGCATGGAGTATCCCGGATGTGTATTCATCTCTGCTACCCGATCTATCAACCTTGGCAGGTTGCTAGCCGATATGCAGGCTGTTCTCGAGTCGCTCTCTGTGCAACGTACCCTGCGCATCCCATACGATAGGATGAAAGACGTCTCCACGGTGTACGATGAACTGGAAGTCCTTGAACGGCTGGACGGAGATGAAAGCGTAACCTTGATAGTAAAGGTACCTTCCGATAAATTGCTGTTATTCAGCAACACATACGCCCCTTACATTCAGAATAACACGTCTACCAACGTTCATTGATCATGGCCGCAGTTTGGATCTTCCTTCTATCAGTTGCAACGTTTTTCGTAACGATTGCCTTGATTGTCGTCGCTCAGGAAACACACCCCCTCGTTTCCATCCTGATAGCAGGTGTAGTTGCCTTCGGAGCCATCAAGCTCTTCCAGGCACGAATCACGCGGATCTGATCCTGAATTCACTAACATTTATTACCATTGCTTACACGCCTCTCAATTCAGTCGTTTGCACTGGTCGATGATATCGAGCTCGATTTTAGATCGGGCATGACGGTGCTGGTTGGCGAAACCGGAGCCGGAAAATCTATAATTATTGATGCCTTGACGATCGCGCTTGGCGAGCGTACTTCAGCGTCCAGCATGAGATCTGGCGCAAAGAAATCTATCGTTGAAGCCATTTTTAACGTGGGTTCACATCAGGGTGTAATAAACTTCCTTTCATCGCACGAACTGCAATGGGATAACGACGATTTAGTACTGCGCAGAGAAATGCTGGCCTCTGGCACATCGAGGTGCTTCGTCAACGACTCACCCGTACCGGCGTCGGTTGTACAGGAGCTGTCGGAAATGCTGATTGATTTTCACGGACAGCACGACACGCATGGCTTATTGAACGCCAAGAATCATCTTGCAATCCTTGATTCGGTATCTGCCGATGAGGAATTGTGCGCAGAAATGCGCCAACAATGGAATCGTGTGCTGGATGTTCGGAAATTACTAAAGAATCTTAACGATCAAGCTGCAAGTATCGACGAAGTGCGTTCTCGTCTGGAGTTCGTCGTCAACGACATCGGGACTGCGGCTGCAGAACCGGATGAGCTCGGTCGGATTGTCGAAGAATTGCGGCGTGCAGAATCTTCCGAGACAATTATCACATCTGCTTCGACTGTACAGGGCATGTTGTATTCCGACGAACCAAGCGCGTTTGATTTGATTCAGCAGGCAAAAGAAAAATTACTCGGACTTATTCAGTTCGACGCCACTCTGTCTGCTGCCGTAAACGAATTGGAATCTGCTGCAGAAACCTGCAAGGAAGCCGCAGGCGCCGTTGCAAGATTGGCCGACCCTGAAGATTTTTCTCCGGAACGTCTGGAGTTTCTCAGGCAGCGTCAGAGCCAGCTACAACGGCTCGTTCGTAAATATGGATCGTTGGATGTTGCTATCGAAACGCTGACGTCTTCGCGGCGGCAACTTGCAATCCTCGAAGACCTCGATAGTGCAATTCTGGAAGCGGAGCGCAGCGTTGGTGAAGCGCAGACAGAAGCACGGCAAACGTCCAACACACTCTCTGAGCGCCGCAAGGCTTCGGCTAAGCAAATGTGTAAGTCCATCACAGAGTCCTTACAGCAAATGGGAATGCCATCGGCACAGTTTGAAGTCAGATTCAACCCAACCGAACTCAGCGCTTCAGGAGGAGACGGCGTTGAATTTCTGCTGACGGCTAACACGGGTGAAAGCCCCCTACCACTAGCACGCATTGCATCGGGGGGTGAATTGTCGAGAGTAATGCTTGCTATCAAAAAGGTGCAGGCATCGAAGGGTTCGGTCGGAACCATGGTGTTTGATGAAATCGACATAGGCATCAGTGGGCGGATAGCCCGAGCCGTTGGCGACGTGATGAAGGACCTATGCTCACGCCATCAAATTATTTGCATTTCACACTTGCCTCAGATTGCATCGTTGGCAGACACAATGATTCGTGTTCAAAAGGTTGAAGACAAGAATTCGACAACCGTGAACGCAGAGGAGGTAGTGGGAGAAGAGGCTGTTCTGGAGATCGCAAGAATGATCAGCGGCGCCTCTGTTACCAGCGAAGCTTTAGAGGGAGCGCGTTCTTTGTTGGGAACATTAAAGAAGAGTAAGCGTTCGTAACGCAGCCGTTGTAAATTGTGCGCTCTGGTAAGATCGAACGCATGTATAACTCCGACGGTCCTTCGTACAATCAATCCACTTTAAGCTATGAAGAGCTTGAGGCAAGGCTGACAGCCCGTGGCGATATTGTCGGCGTTTCTAAGGTTCTCGATGCATACGAAATGGCACGAGCAGTACACGAACACCAGATGCGCAACGATGGTACTCCGTATTTCTACCACAGTGCCCGCGTAGCCAGAATCCTGATTGATGAACTCAACATTTACGATGTAGATGTTCTCATCTCTTCGCTTCTTCATGATGTTCTCGAAGATTCAGACGCAATAACACGTGGTGTGCTTGAATACAATTTTGGTGGATATGTTGCCTACCTTGTGGAGAGCCTTACGAAAGATTTGCAGCGTGCAAAAAATGATCCCGATGCCGTCGACCTCGAGCATGTTCAATCGCTTCGATCAGCAAGCGAGGATTGCATGATCATCAAGCTCGCCGGCAGACTCGACAACATTCGTTGCCTTGCTTTCAACCTAAAACGCAATCCTCTTGTCTACCTTCGCAATACTCTGGAACGGTACCTTCCGATTGCCGACGAATCGTCGAACAAGCATCTGCATAAGCTTGCCGCTGAAATTCGATTGGAAGCGAATAAATTTCTTGGATGATGAAGCCCGATGATCTTCTGGAGGGGGCCATGGACGCTGCACGAAGGGCGGGCGACCTCTTACGCAGCGGCTTTGGTACATCTATTGAGCGCCGAGCTAAGGATGGAGTGCACAACATCGTTACGGAATACGACCTTGCTTCCGAAAGACTATTAAAAACTTATTTAACAAATCTTGTGCCCGACAGCGCTTTTATTGGCGAAGAAAGCGGTCATACGCAGGGTTCATCAAACCTTACATGGGTTGTAGACCCTCTGGATGGCACGGTGAATTATGCACATGGAATTCCGATTTTCTCCGTCAGCATCGCTGCCCTGAGAGATGCGGATATTGTACTTGGCGTTGTGTACCACCCCCTGCTCGACGAAATGTTTACTGCATCTGTGGGTAAAGGTGCCTGGCTGAATGGTTCCAAATTGTCGGTGTCGAAAACTTCTTTGCTAAATGATTCAGTTCTTGTTACAGGATTTCCTTATAATGTCGGTCAGAATCCGCACCGTTGCATTGATCAGTTCAACGCCGTGGTGGGAAGGGGCTTGCCAGTGCGCAGGTTAGGGAGTGCGGCGCTCGATCTTGCTTATACGGCTGCAGGTAGGTTCGATGCTTTTTGGGAGGTATCGCTTCACCCGTGGGACATTGCCGCTGGGGTGTTGCTGGTTCTGGAGGCTGGTGGACATGTAACTCATTACCGGAATGAACCATTTGTCCTTTCGTCTAACAGCATAGTAGCGTCAAATGGAATCATCCATAACCAACTGATTCATGTACTTGATGAGGTGGATTTATGACGTGGCGAAGAATGTCTGGAGCTGGAAATGTTTTCATGGTGGGGACCCGTGAAGACAAGGCCTTGGGACTCGATCACATTGATACTGCAGGCGTTGAAGGATACCTTACAGTTGATTCTCAAAGTACCAACAAGTTTGAGGCATCGTTTTTTAATCCCGACGGCTCTGCCGGCATGATGTGCGGTAATGGGTCGCGGTGTGTTGTTCGCTATGCTTTAGACATCGGTGTAAAGCCCGTTGGCCGGACGGTTTATTTCTCTCTCAACGGAATTGGGTATGCTGCAACTGTTGTCGATACCGACAAGATTGCTGTAACATTCCCTCCACCCGTTACAGAACGCAGCTACCCTGCCGGTTCGCTTCAAGATGTCGATGAAGATGTGTATTACGTTGATGTCAATTCCGATCATGTTGTTCTTACAGGATCGCTAGATGCGTCTCGCCCCATCGTCAAAACGCTACGTCACCACACTGAATTTCCTCGCGGCGTCAATGTAAACCTCGCCGAAATCTCGGGACCAAACATTATTACCTACCTAACGTTTGAGCGGGGCGTAGAGGCAGTCACCGGAGCATGCGGAACTGGAGCTTTGGCCACGGCAGTTTGTTTGTGGCGCAAGGGTAAGATTTCAAGCAACGTCACCTTGATTCCACCAAGCAAGAAACCTGTACAAGTAGAAATTCACTTTCACGATAAAATTATTTATGAAATGATTTTGATTGGGGATGTCGTCTATGAAGATTGACTTCGGGAAAAGAGCTCAGGAGCTGTTTCCCGCCATGCAGACACTCAGAAGACATCTGCACCAGTATCCGGAACTCTCGTTTCAGGAAGTTGAAACATCGGCATTTATTCAGCATCATTTATCGGGTCTGTCTGTCGACTACCGCGTCATTGCCGGCACCGGCGTGCTTGCCCACATTGGTAAGGGCAGCAAGTGTGTAGCACTGCGTGCAGATATCGATGCCTTACCCATTACTGAAGAAACGGGATTGGAGTTTGCATCCCGCACAGACGGAGTGATGCATGCATGCGGTCACGACACACACACCACCATGCTTCTGGCTGCTGCTCAAATGCTGAAAGAACATGAGTCTTCGTTGGGTGGCGTGGTGAAACTTCTGTTTCAGCCGGGAGAGGAAAAGGTGCCGGGCGGCGCCAGCTTGATGATTGCCGAAGGAGCGCTCACGGATCCAATACCATCGGTAATCTTTGGCCAGCATATCAACCCTGCTTCACCAGTTGGTGAAGTGTCGTTTGTGAGCGGACCGATGATGGCTTCTGCCGACGAGTTGTACTGGACAATTACCGGCACGGGTGCGCACGCCGCTCAACCGCATCTCGGACGCGATCCAATCTTTGCTGCAGCAGGGTTAATTCATCATCTACAGTCGTTCATCACACGCCGACGTAACCCGCTCGAACCTGCAGTCCTAACGATCACAAGCATTCACGGCGGATCTGCAACCAACATTATTCCAGACGTTGTGGAGTTGAAGGGAACGCTGCGAACATTTGCCACATCTGTAAGAGAAGATGCATGGGCATTCCTCGAAGAGCAAACGAAACAATATTGTTCTCTTCATGGATGTGACGGATCAGTTCACATTCTTAAGGGTTATCCGCCACTGATCAACGATGAACAGTCAACTGACTTTGCACGAACTGTTGCCGTCAGTTCATTTGGTGAACATCGCGTTGCCGCATTCGAACCAAAAATGTGGGCTGAAGATTTTTCCTTCTACTCTCACCACATCCCTGCGTGCTTTTGGATGCTAGGCGGCCGACCTGCAGACACTGCTGCGATGCCTGGACTGCACAATCCAAAATTCTCACCAGACGAAACGGCAATGATAACAGGGTCTGCACTCCTTGCCTCTGTAGCCGCTGAAGCACTCAGCCGATAATCATGCAACGTGAGAGCGTAGCGTAAAAACAGTGATCTCGGGTGGTATTCCAACACGTACTGGAGGGCCAACGGTACCAAGCCCCCTATTCACATAAATTACCTGATCCCCTGTCCGATACAGGCCTGCCCACTGTTTGTAAACATATTGAGCAGGACTCCATTCGAATCCAAATGCCTGCACACCGAATTGTCCACCGTGTGTATGCCCCGATAACGTAAGCCCAACCGGAGTCTGGCCAACAATGCCCCTGTCCCAAAATGTTGGATCGTGCGACATCAGGATGATGGCGTCATCGGGCAACGTTCCGCGCAGGGCAAGATCGATACGACCAAAATCCTGCCTCATTCCTGTGTTGTCCATGCCGGCAAGAACAAGTCGCGAATTTTCGCCACCTATACGTCTGTTCTCATTGATGAGCAGATCGACTCTAAGATCTTTTACCATCGAAACAATTTGCTTGTGCTCTGCGGGCGAATTATAATGATCGTGATTTCCCAGGCTTGCGTATACACCTTCTGGTGCACGGAGTCGCTCAAGGTCTCGCGCAATTATGGAAAGCTCTTCCGGTCTGGCATTGACAAAGTCTCCGGTAATGACAATAGCGTCCGGACGCTGCTCCGTCACCAATCGTAACGCTTCCTGAAATGGCATGTAATCTGGGAACGATCCGGCATGTATGTCGGAGATCTGAATTATTTTCAGACCGTCCATACTACGTGGGAGATTGGGAAGCACAAGTTCAACTGGCATCACCTGAAAATCGTACACCGTACTCAGCATGCTGCTTCCGGTTATCACATATGGCACTGCTGCCAGCGACCATGTTGCCTTACCAAGGAACGTTCTCCGAGATTCAGATGGAGCTAATACGGCTGGCTTGGGTGTTTGCTGTTTGACTCCGAGCCGAAATATGCGGTTGACAGTGCTGCCCACCAACAGCATCAACTTTAGAACATCGCGGACAATTAAAAACAACATGATGGGCACTTTTGGCAGGTACCAAAATGTTATGAGTCCCACCAGAAGGGTGTCTGTGGAATCCAATCGAAAAAAATGTCTGCGTAAAGCTATTGCGATGTTTAGTATCAGAAAGGCAGCAGCTATTATCCAGGGGATGTTGTACCACATCGGCCTGAGCTGACGTCGTTTAGCAAATTTTGTCCAGTGTGCAAGGACGTACACATCAAGTACAACAAGAATTGCACCGGCGATGATACTAAATAATGTGAAATTCGGTTGCTGGTTCAACTTCTGCTACCCCCCCTTTAGGGCAATGAACAAGGCTTCGGCGTCTGCAATCACGTCAGCCCGGGTATCCCAGGAGCATATAGCAGCACGCATAAAGTTCTTCCGCCCCTGCTGACGATCTACCCATCCGCGAATTTCGTATTCCACACCCAGCATCATAGGTTTTCTGTAATTCACGGAAATGCGAGCCGTGGGAGCTTTTATGCCACCAGCGCTCAGGCACTTACCCATCGTTTCGTCGAGCAGCAGCGATATCATCCCTCCATGCACAATTCCAAACGAGCCTTGCATCCTCGCATCCGGTTTGATATAGGTAACAACTGCGTTTGCCTGTTTATCGTGAATAAACGATAGCCTAAACGAGTTATCGTTGCCTGCGCCACATCCAATACATGCACTGTCGGCACGAGGCCTCAGCACAGTCAAAAAATCTTCTGATAGAATGGGAATAAAGGGTGTTAGAGAGTTGTGTTCAGTATCACGAAACGCATAATATGGACCCCAATGTTCTATGTGTCGAGAAATCTCTGTTGCAACTGCTGGAACAATTCTTCCCACTCCGCCAACAGGCGCCCAGTGGTATAGAATTCCGTCTTCGGAATATCGTAAGCGGTCTGGGAACATCGGCACGGAAAGAGAGTATGCGTAAAGTAAACGTTCACCGTCGAACCCTGTAAAAACAATTGGAGTATCGGCCGGCTTTAGGTAATTCATTTCGTCTCCGCATCTGCTCACATAAGGGTGATCGGGATAATGCGGATTAGCAGTAATCGCCAAACGCCGAAAGAAAAAATCCAGGAATGCAGGATCGTTTTGGACGAGTCCGTCCAGCGTTAGTACGCCTCTGTCGTTTACTTCGTAGTAATAATCTCGCTGCAATCTATCTCCAAAAACCTGTCGAATGACGAAAAACAACCACCTAAATTTGTCCCATGGCGCTCACAATATCAAGCATGTTACCGTTGCAGACCGATGCTCCCGGTTTCACGCTACCCGATGTGGTAACCGGCAAACAATTCACAATGCCCGAAACTGGTGAATCCGCCGGTACCATCATCGCATTCATTTGCAATCACTGTCCTTCTGTAAAGAACATCATCAGCGCATTTGTAGATCTTGCTAAAAATGTTAGGGGGCGTGGTGTACGCGTCATTGCAATTTCATCGAACGACGTCAGCCGATACGCCGAAGACGGACCTGATGAGATGAAGCTGTATGCCGAGAAGCATGGGTTCACGTTCCCTTACCTCTACGACGAAACGCAGGACGTTGCACGGGCTTATCAGGCTGAGTGTACACCAGATTTTTATCTGTTTGACGGCATGAACAAATTAGTCTATCGTGGTCGGTTCGACGAGAGCACACCTGGCAACGGCAAGCCAGTAACGGGAGCTGATCTTAGCGCCGCCGTAAATGCGCTGATAGACGGTATTGGAGTCAGCGGTCAGCAACTTCCCAGCACAGGCTGTTCTATTAAATGGAAACGTTAGCATTTGCTCTGCGTGTTCACATCGTTTCGGGTGCAGCAACACCTAAAATATTTAGTCCGTTTGCCATTGCCCTGCGGGTGACTGCAGCGATTAGAAGGCGCGCTTTTTCGACCTTCTTTTCACTGCCGAGTATTCGGCAGTCGTGATAAAACTGGTGATAGGCTGTAGCCAAATCGCGTAGGTACTCTGCCAGGGTATGTGGTTCGAGATTTTCGCATGCACGTTCCACTTCCTCCCGAAAACGTGAGAGAATTCCGATGAGATCCAATTCGCGCCGATGTGTGAGCACCGATAAATCAGCACTGGTTGGTTCCCTCCGAGCTTTCCGCAGAATTGAACTGATCCGTGCGTGAGCATACTGAAGATAGAAAACCGGGTTCTTCTCGCCTTCTTCCTTTGCAAGTCCCAGATCGAAATCGAGATGCGTGCCGGGAGCTCGCATGATGAAGAAGAATCGCACAACATCGGATCCAACTTCTTCGATCAGCTCGTCGAGCGTGAAGCTCTTCCCCGAGCGTTTCGAAAATTTGACGATCTCTCCGTTTTCAACAAACGTTACCATCTGGTGAATGACGATGCGCACACGTTCAACATCGAAACCGAGCGCTTTAATGCCTGCCATTACATCGGGAACTGTTGCAATGTGATCTGAACCGAAGATGTCGATCACTAAATCGTAATCCCTCGAAAGTTTATCGGCGTGATAGGCAATGTCGGGGAGTCTGTACGTAGGTTCACCCGTGGATTTAACGATTACCTTGTCCTGCGGATTACCAAGTTTTTCCAATGCAAACCACAGAGCCCCATCACGCTCGTAAACAAGATCCTTTGCTTTCAACAGGGCAATAGTTGCCTCTATCTTTCCATCGGCATACAGCGTGTCTTCGTTGAAAAACACTTCGTGGTGTATCCCCAGCGATTCCAATGTTCTCTGAATGGACTCGAAGCACCATTTCTCTCCCAGTTTAGAACATCTCTTTTTAAATTCATTGATATATTTTTCATTTATTATACTACCTGATTCATTGCGATTCTGACTCAACAACGTTTCGAGTCTTCGCAGTTCTTCATCGTTGGCATTTGCTTGAGCGATGAGTCTGATATACTCACCGTGATACCCGTCGGCAGGGAATGGAATAAGCTCGGACTTGCCGTGGAGTTCGAGTATTCTCGAGGCAATGGACTCTCCCAGCTTGTTCATCTGGTTGCCCGCGTTGTTGAAGTAGTATTCCCGTGTGACATGATAGCCGCACCACTCATATATGTTGGCTATCGTATCGCCAATGGCGCAGTTTCTGCCATGGCCTGCATGGAGAGGCCCGGTTGGATTTGCGCTTACATATTCAACGTTTACTCGTTTGCCCTCGCCAATCTCACTTCGGCCAATATTCAATTCCTCTGCAGCTAAATCTTTGAGGATTGAATGAAACGCTGCCGGTTCAAAGGTGAAGTTGATAAAGCCTGGTCCTGCTACGTCGACAGAGGAAACCATTGGCATCTTACCCAACGATGCCACAATCTGTTCGGCAATAGTTTTGGGCGATTTGCGAAGGGGCTTTGCAAGCGCAAGGGCTACGGTTGTTGAAAGGTGACCGAACCCTTCCTGTCGGGGAACTTCGAAGCTGACGTCATGGTTCGGATCAGTGCCAATCTCTCCAAGCGCCGCACGTATGTACGGCTCCACAAATTGTTTCATCATCATATCAGTTCGCAGTCATCCTTGGAAGCGAACTTACAGCCTTGGCTGCACCGGCAGGTGTAATCAGGTACAGCTTGGCATCGCCCCACAGTCGTTCAAGCTTATAGAATTCTCGTGCATCGGGAAGCATAACGTGCACAACAACGTCGAAATAATCGAGAATTGTCCACGATGATTTCCCCTTACCTTCCACCTTTGGCAGACCCAGCCCCATCGATTTCAGGCCAACCTGTATAGACTCACAGACAGCTCTCATTTGGGCATCGCTAAATACTGTTACAATAACAAAATATTCAGCCGGCGAAGATTCTATTTCGGAAAGATCCATAACAAGCAAATCTTGTGCTTGCTTCTCCTGTGCCAGGCGGGCGCATAACACTGCCCATCCTTTCTCGGAGCGGGGTTTCGAAATCTTAGCCAATACACATTCCTTTCAAAACAGATTAATCGGAGAATGGATCGAGTTGTTGAAGATCGGTGCCTAGAACGACACTAGACCGAACAAACCGCATCGAGTCGATATCACTCACAACCAAAGTATCGGCTATCCCCAGTACCTTTGCCACTTTGAGCGCTGAAATGCGATCTCCCACGCGGTCGATGATCATGGACTTTGAGGATTTAGTAGGCAGTGTTGATAACTCAACAACATCAAACCCTCGTTCCCTTAAATACCGCATAGTCATGCGTCCTGCTCCGGCAACGCCGGAGCTGTTGACGACTTCAACCTGGATAGCCGTAAGAACGCCCCTTTCCTCAACAGTAGGCTCCACGGGTGGGTTTAACATTCGGATAATAAATGAAGTTAGTAATGCTGCTGCAGCCAACCCCATCAGTCCGATGGCAACCCACCACCAAACTCCGAGGCTCGCCTTCACTCGCTAACCTCATCATCTAACCAATACTCATCGAAGTGTGTGCCATGTCGTAACAGCTTCTTGTATAGCAATTTCCGTGCACGAAATAAATGCGCTTTAACAGTTCCTAACGGGTGTCCAAGCTGTTGGGCAATTTCGTTATAATCAAGATCCTCTTCGTGGCGCATGCGGATTACCGTCCGATATTTGTCCGGCAGCGTTTCCAAAGCCTGCTTCAGCATTGCTGCTCGTTCTTTTGCCAACAAAATCTCATCTGCGTGCGGACCTTTATCGGCGGGGTCCATGGTACGCTCGCTACCCTCGCGTGTAGTAATTGGCTGATCAATCGACAACATTTGGAAGCGCTTGCGTCGAAGGTGATCGATACAGCGATTAGAGGCAATTTTAAACAGCCAGCCCGAGAACGCAAATTCGAATTTGAACGATTGCAGGGCAGCGAAGGCTCTTACGAAGGTATCCTGTGTCAAATCGGCGACGTCTTCTTCATTCCTAATCATTTTCCGAATAAGAAACGAGACAATTCGCCTGTATTTACGTTCCAGTTCAGCAAATGCATTGGTGTTCCCAGCGAGAACTTCACGGATGATCTGAGCATCCTCTGCCGATGATTCTTGCGCACTCGGCTTCGTTTCCGTCATAATGCGTTGCTGATACTCCGCGATTGGTGAGCGGAAAGGGCGGGATTCGAACCCGCGGTACCGTTACCGGTACACACGCTTTCCAGGCGTGCCAATTAAACCACTCTTGCACCTTTCCAGTGGCACAAATATACGCCTGCGTAACCTCTTTGAATAGGCAAGGTTATGAGCTTAGATACACAATCTGAAGGCATTGGCGTGAACCGAATGTTTCCGTAACTTTACCTGCCGATCTGTTCAACGACCGGAAGTTGTTCTATGCCTATTAAACGGCGTCGATTCATGTCTTCTGTAGCCACCGCAGCCGTTGCTCCGCTTGTGGTTAAGAGTTCTTTTGCGGCATCATCGGCCGCAGAAGCCTCGTACGTTGCAGCTTCGGCCAGCTCGGCTGCCGTCGTGCTCCCAACCCAAATTCAGCGAGGCTCGAAAATCGGAATTGCCTGCCCCTCCAGCAGCGCAACAACACAGGAGCTCGAAGGGTTCGTCCAACTATGTCTGGCTCAGGGACTCACTCCGGTACTTGGCAGGAATATCAATAAACGTAGCGGATACCTCTCGGCGTCGGATCAGGATAGAGCCGACGAGTTGATGGAATTCGTCGACGATGCCTCTGTACATGCCATCGTGTGCGCACGCGGTGGCTATGGCGTAATGCGCATACTGCCAATGCTCGATTACTCAGCCATTCGGCACGCAGGAAAAGTGATTATGGGATTCAGCGATATCACTGCGCTGCTGATTGCCGCCAACCAACTCTCTGGTATCGTCACATTCCACGGTCCTGTAGCGTCGTCAACCTTCGATGAATTTACTATCAATGGATTTACAAAAGTTGTGATGCCGTCGATTGTTCAGATGGCAGCCCATTCCGCCGACGCTGTACCTGCCCCCTTCATATTTCAGGACGATAGGATTACAACGTTTTCGGGCGGATTGGGAAGGGGGCGACTCACGGGTGGTAATCTCTCGATGATTGTGAGCACGCTGGGCACGAAATATGAGATCGACACCACGAATGCAATTCTGTTTCTCGAAGAAATCAATGAAGAGCCGTTCCGCATCGATCGGATGCTCACACAACTCTGGCTTGCTGGGAAACTTCAGACCTGCAAGGGAATTGTAATGGGTAACTTCCGTAACTGCGAGGCAAAAGGATTGTCAATTACCGGGCCTTCGTTCACTCTGCAGCAGGTCATTGAGCAGCGAACCGGAGATCTCGGCATTCCGGTTGTCTACGGATTGCCTTTTGGCCACGTGCGCAGCAAGCTTACACTTCCAATTGGAATTGAGGCAGAAATCGATGCTTCGAAGAAATCTCTCCGTTTTCTAAGTGTTGCGGTAACCTAACTACTGAAAAATGAATTTTCTAACAGCATGAATCCAACGTTACTTTCTTATGTATGGCACGGGACTTTTGCCCGTATTGCGGTGATGTTCATCGCATTGAGTATAACACTCAGCGGTCAGTCCCTTAGCATCTATAACATCAATTCCAGTGAGTTTCCTAAAGTCACTGCAGATTATGTTGCGTTCGATTATGCTGGGAATCCCATATCGGAAACACTCAACAAAAATGATTTCCGCGTACAAGAGCAGCCAACCGGCGGCGCTGTTCAGGATCTGTCGGCAACGGTAACACAGGGATGCGACGCATCTGCACCTCTTCCGGAAGCCAGCATTGTAATCGTTCTCGACCGATCCAATTCGATGTATGATGTTGTGAATGGGCAGACACGTTTCAAATATGCTGTTGATGCCATCAAGGCATTTGTTTCAAAGATCAAGTTTGTGGGCGAAACTCGTGTGGCATTAACAATTTTTTCTGGCAACTACGAGCTGAAAGTCGATTGGACAAACAACGCTCAAATTATTTATGATACGCTGAACAAACTTAATCCTTCCGGCTCCACCAATTATGAGCTCCCGTTTTCGCAGCCGGGTATCAACGTGTTTGACTTGCTGAAGCAGCGTCCGCCCAACATCCCCAAGTATGTCTTCTTCCTCACAGACGGTCAGCCCAATCCCGTAATCGGAAGTCCCAACGGTTCGTTGGCAGCCGAACAGAAATTTGTTGATGAGACCGTTCTGAAATTTCAGGCACAAGGCGCGCGGTTCTTTGCTGTTTCAATTAACGTTCCCGAAACACACTGGACTATACAGGAAATTGCCCGACAGACGGGTGGGAAGTCTATTCTAACAACTGAAGATAAACTTGTTGATCTTTTTTCCCTTCTTGCTCTGGAAATCCAGACGCAGTATTCCTGCAAAATTTCGTGGATTGCCCCATTCGTTTGTTCATCGGAAGCTCAGACACGCACAGTTACAATTACTCTGCTCCAAGGGTCCAACCCCAAATATGTTACCACGTATGTTTCGCCCCCTACCAGCCTTGCCCGTGTGATTCTATCGAGCCCGACTCTGTACACCGGCGACCCACCGCCAACACAGGTTTCGTATGGATTGGATACATTGACTGCTGCAAACTCACCCTTGCAAATTGACAGTTACACTATTACTCCGGCAACATATTTCACAGTCGTCGATTGGAATTATCCCAACGCGCAGGCAACATTCGCACCGTTTGTTATTCCCGCAGGTCAGAAGAGGATCTTACGTGTTCAGTTTAGGCAGGGTACTCCGCAGACATTCCGTCAGGCCAAGCTCCGGTTTACCGGTGCTCCATGTCCTCCGGAAATCAACCTTGTTGGTGGACAGGGATTCGTGCTCATCACATCTCCTAACGGCGGTGAGTTGTATTCGACGTGCGACACGGTTACCATCTCGTGGGCAGGAGTATTGCCAAGTCAGCTAGTCACCCTGGAATACTCCAGCGACGATGGTGCAACATGGTCTCTGATAACTCAGGTCGCTTCTGGATTAAAGTATAAATGGCTTCCTCCAAATGCAGGTTCACGATATAGAATTAGGGTGTCGGTATCTCCCGCACCGCAGTATCAGTGGGCCAGGCAGATTGGAGGCAGCGGGAACGAAGCGCCTACATCGGTGGCGCTCTCATGCGACGATCTGCAGGTGTTTACCACGGGTTATTACACTGGTCCTACCCGCATTGGTTCTGTTGTTGAAAACATTACAACCGACAACACCGATGGCTACCTTGCAGAGTTTGATCCGGACGGCATCCTGGTGAAAGTGACAATTCTCAAAGGAAGCGGCTCGTACGACGATAGGGTTGTTGGCGCTATTACGGATTCTGCATGCAATCTCTATGTGGTTGGCTACTATTCGAGTCCTAATGCCAGCTTCGGTTCACTTAATCTGAGTCTGCAAACGCTCGACAAAAAGAACATGTTCATCTACAAGTTCGATAAGAACGGTTCGATGGTTTGGGCGCGATATGGCGAAGGTGATAACGTTTCAGTTACAACTGCCGGCGCAGACTCTGTAGGCATTCGGTACGATGTTAACGGCTACCCGCTGATCGTTGTTGTTGGCACTTATTCACGATACGTGCGCATAGGCCTTAATTCCAGCGGCAATTGGGAAGAATCGCCGAGGTATAACAACAACACAATACGACCATATTACGCCATCTATGATGGTCTCGGCAATGCAGTCTCGTTCAACAACGGCACAGCCCCTTCCGGATACCGCTATCAGGTGATGAAGTCTACAGACAAAACCGGTTTTACTTACGAGACAGGAAAGTACACTGGGTCGAAAACTTTTACTCCACCGTCTCCTGGAATAACACTTCCGAATCTTGGCGGAACAGACGTGTACGTGAGTAAGATCGGCTCCATTCCTTCGAGCAACGATATGTCCGATGCACCATTCGTTGTTAAGTCTCCGGTATTATCATTTACAATCACAAGAGCAACGCTCGACTCTACGGCACAGGGACAGTCTTCCAGCAAGTCCTTTACCGGGATTCTGTGCAATACAGGCGACTTTCCGATTACGATTACAAAAACCCTGATGGCTGGCACGTATCCATCAGACTTCAGATTAATTGATAACCTTATCGGGGTTCGATTAAATAAGGGGCAATGTATTTCGCTTGAATTTGAATTTGTGCCGTCGGGCATCGGTCGGCGTTCGGCCATCCTCATTGTTGAAGGATCTTGCGGGAACCCAACAAGTGTGGAACTCGAAGGTGAAGGCTTGGCGCCGTGTGTGTACGACGTTAAATCCTCAATAGATTTAGGAAAGCTTCCGCTAGGTCAGTCCCGACAATACCAAATTACATGTGTGTTCCGGAATACCGGACCAATCAGTTTGCAGGGAACCCTTACGGGTGGATCTGCGGAAATGACCGTGTCGCCCCTTGGTCCGTTTAATCTGGCCCCTAACGCCTGCCTTGATATAACAGTTGACGTAAATCCCACTTCTGCAGGAAACAAAAGCATAGTTCTCAACTACGGGTTGGCGGCCGAATGCGGTGTTCCACTCACGAACATCAGTATTGAAATTGTTGAACCGCGTGTTACAATCACAAACGTAAGCTTTGCCCCGACACGAGTTGGTAACATTGTTTACGATACCATTCGCATCACAAATCTTGCAACGGAGCCTGCAACTTTAACGTCGCTCACTACCTCCAACCGCAGCAACCCTAGTTTGCAGTTCACCACTCCGACGATTCCGCCGCCGATTACACTCGCTCCGAACGACGTTATTGAGATTCCGGTGCGGTACAATCCGCAAGCGCGAGGAACACACATCGATTCAGTATTTGTTACCGTGCAGGGTCAGGCGGGACAACTTGCGGGCGAAGCACGCGGCACAGGTTTCTTGCCGGAAATCAGTGTAACGTGTTGGACATTTCCGTCGTGGACAGTAGGGCAGAAGTTCACCAACCCAGGCTATGTAAAGATATTTAACACCGAACCCACAACTGATCTGTACATTGATACGGTGTACTTTGAAACACTATCTGCAGATTTTAACTGGGTAGGTGGCGCTATGCCTGCATTCCCTGTTACGCTTGTGGGTGGCGACAGCTTGTTGATTCCCTTGGAATTCACACCTCAGGCTGTCGGTTTAAGAACCGTCAACGTTCTTGTTGAGCATGATGCCAAAACCGGACCAGGGCCGATTCCTCCGTATGCCATTGCATCCTGTACTGTGCGGGGAACGGGCGTAGAACCATCAGTAATCCCGCCGATTGAGATGGGCGACGTTTTAACATGTGCAACCAAAACAGTAGTGGTTACGCTTGTAAATCCGAACACCGATGAAGAACTCGAGGTGGATGTAGCCGTCGGGACTGGAGATTTAACGATGTTTAGCATCTCGCCATCGTCGGCTTTCGTTATTCCCAAAGGCGGTTCCAGAGATATTTCTGTAGTGTACGCTCCAACTGCGATCGGGAACCATACGGTAACGTGGACATTTGCGAACAATCAGGGACTGTCGTTAAGCGTCAGCGCCAATGGAAACGGCGTTACCACACCTGCAAATTTCGCGTTCAACAATGTGATTACCGGCATCGTGGGCCAGACGGCGGCTACGCCAATTAATGTTACTGTAGGGATGCTTGATACTGTTACCGTAACGAACGTTAGGCTAACATTTACCTTCGATCCAAATTATCTTTCGTTTAACGGTTTCGATCAGCCACAGCAGATAGGCTGGACATTCAATCCCGATGCTTCCGTTCTCGGTCGCATTGTCGTCGATGCAACTGCAGATCCTGGCGCAAATCTCGTGAATGGGGCATTCGTTACGCCGACGTTCCAGGTGTTCCTTGCGCCAAATTCCCTGGTGTCCCTGTCCTTCACAGCCGAAGTTGATCCAACGTGCGTTATCGGCACAGGCGACAATACAGATATTTCCGTTCAGGAAGTATGTTCGGGAGTCTTGCGTCTTGTCAAACTTGGTAATGCCTCCTTTGGCATTGAACCTCCAAAGCCAAACCCCGCTTCGGATGTTGTAGAAGTAATGTATTCGACCGGAATAGGCCTGTCAACGATATTCGAAATCGTTGATGGTGTTGGCAATCTTGTAGAAACAATCTCAACACCTATTCAGCCTTCAGGTATTTACCAACTGGACCTCGACGTATCGCGGCTGGGAAGCGGCTTGTACGTTATCAGAATGACGAGTGGTCCATTCGTCGAGGCCAGAGTGATCTCTATTGTGAAGTAAACGCATTGTCTGAAAGACAATGATTTCAAAGGGGTTTCAGCCTGTGCCGAAACCCCTTTCCTATTTTTGCTGCCAGCAGAAGGATCAACCACTAACGTCAGCATCGGAATTCCTATGATTGATCGCATCGTTGAAGCGCTCGCTGATAAATCGGAGTACTATTTACGTCACGTGTGCACCACCATTCCCAAGGATGATTTGCATCTTCCGGGACCAGACAGTGTTGATACTATCTTCATGAATTCAGACCGCAGCAATAGTGTTTTGAGAAACCTTCAATGGATTCTTGACTCAGGTCGGTTGGCTGGAACAGGCTATGTATCCATTCTGCCTGTCGATCAGGGAATTGAGCACAGTGCGGGCGCTTCGTTCGCAAAGAATCCTGCATACTTCGATCCAGAAAAAATTGTGCAGCTCAGTATTGAAGGGGGCTGTAACGCTGTTGCATCAACGTTTGGAGTGCTTGGATCTATTTCTCGTAAATATTCGCATAAGATTCCATTTGTTGTGAAGATCAATCACAATCAATTGCTCAGCTATCCAAATACACACGACCAGATTCTATTTGGAACTGTAGAACAAGCTTTAGATATGGGCGCTGCAGCCATTGGAGCTACTATTTACTTTGGCTCTGAAGAAAGTTCGCGTCAGATCATAGAAATTTCAGAAGCATTTGCTTTGGCACACGAATTGGGAATGGCCACAATTCTCTGGTGCTATTTGCGCAACAGTGCCTTTAAGAAGGACAAGGACTATCATTTTTCTGCCGATCTCACGGGTCAGGCAAATCACTTGGGCGTAACCATTCAAGCCGACATCATCAAACAGAAGCTGCCCGAAAACAATGGCGGGTTTAAGGCGCTGAACATGGGAGGATCGACGTACGGCAAGCTCGACGACAGAATGTACACGCAGTTGTCTTCCGATCACCCGATCGATTTATGCAGGTATCAAGTCGCCAACTGCTATATGGGCCGTATTGGTCTCATTAATTCCGGCGGCGCCTCTGGTGCAAATGATTTTTCCGAAGCCGTAACAACAGCCGTCATCAACAAGCGCGCTGGTGGCATGGGGCTGATCAGTGGGCGAAAGGCATTTCAACGTCCAATGAAAGAAGGTGTTAAACTTCTTAACGCCATTCAAGATGTGTATCTGTGTAAAGAAGTAACAGTTGCTTAATGGCAGTATCAACAACACGTTCGCTTTCGGAACTGCGAAGATTATTCCCCTACTTCAGGCGATATCGCTCCAGAATCGTTTGGGGTTTGATATTCATCACCATATCGAACATCTGCAGCACAACCATTCCGCACATGGTTGGAATTACGGTCGATACCATTCAGGCGTCTAAATACAGCGAAGGTGATATTTGGGGGCTGATTGCCAAGATACTCTTACTCACAGTAGGCAGTGGCTTGGGCATGTTCGCAACCCGACGTACAATCATCGTAATGAGCCGCTTTGTCGAAGAAGATCTTCGCAACGATTTTCTTGCAGCAATTCAATTGCAGGCTCAACAATTTTATCACGACAGGTCGACCGGATCGCTGCTTGCGCACTTTACCAACGATATCGCTTCAGTTCGTGAATTCATCGGTCCTGCAATCATGTATACGGCAAATACAGTCACCACATTTCTCTTCGTGGTGTCGTGGATGATCTCCATTAACGGTCTGCTCACAGTTGCCATTCTTGTTCCTGTGCCCTTCGTGGCATGGGTTACGTACACACTTGGTAAAAAAATTCACGATCGTTATAAAACGGTTCAGGAACAGTACGAACACGTAACAACGCACTCGCAGGAAACGTTCTCGGGTGTGCGCGTTGTGCGTGCGTTTGCACGTGAACACAATGAAGGCGAGAGGTTCGGCGAGATCAGCAGGGACTACTATGCAAAGAACATGCAGCTTGCCCGCATTCAGTCCATCATGATGCCTGGAATGACGGTTCTGTTTAACCTGTCGTACATCGTTGTCATCTCGATCGGCGGATACCAGGTGATGAAGGAAATGCTGAGCGTGGGACAGTTGACGCAGTTTTTCATCTATCTCAATCAGCTTCTGTGGCCCATTGCTGCCATAGGCTGGGTAACCGGCATGATACAGCGTGGAGCCGCATCGATGGGAAGACTGGGGATTATCCTCGACTCAATTCCTGCAATACGCAATACCGAAGTCACCGATCATTCAATCAGGACCCTCCGCGGTCAGGTGCGTTTCAACAACGTGTCGCTTTCCTACAACCCGGGATTTAACTCATTAGTCCTGAATAAAATTTCCTTTGAGATTCCGTCAGGTGGATCGCTTGGTATTCTTGGCTCTGTTGGTTCGGGAAAGAGTTCTGCCATAAATCTGATCCCTCGGCTGTACGACGCTACAGGAGGTGGTGTAATGATTGATGAACATGATGTGCGGACAATTCCGATAGAAGTGCTGCGCCGAGATGTTGCCGTAGTCCCGCAGGAGAGTTTTCTGTTTAGCGATTCGATTCGGAATAACGTCAGCTTTGGCCGCCCCGATGCAACGGCCGAACAAGTGCGTTTCGCTGCCGCCTGCGCGCAACTTGATAAAGATATTGAACAAATGCCTAAGGGCTTGGATACAGTTGTCGGCGAACGCGGAATAACACTGTCGGGCGGACAAAAACAGCGGACAGCGCTCGCCCGTGCCATTCTATGCGCCCCCTCCATATTAATTCTCGATGATTCCCTTTCAGCGGTCGATACCGACACTGAAGAACGGATACTCATGGGACTGCGCGATGTGATGAAGGGACGGACGACGATTGTAATCTCGCATCGCATAAGCACATTAAAACACTGCGATCGGGTAATTGTCCTCCACAAAGGTGCAGTAGCCGAAGAAGGTACCCATGCCGAGCTGATTGCATTAGACGGACGCTACGCAGAAACGTACGAACGCCAGTTACTTGAACAGGAAATCTCGTGAGAGTTTTCAATTCCATTCTTGAAATCATTGGACGTACACCGCTAATAAAACTTAATAAGCTGACTGCAGGCATCAGCGCTACGGTGCTGATAAAACTGGAGAGTAGAAATCCCGGCGGATCGGTGAAGGACAGGATTGGCGTTGCCATGATTGAAGCTGCCGAACGCGAGGGAAGACTTAAACGCGGAGATCTGATTATAGAGCCAACGAGCGGCAATACTGGAATAGGACTGGCTCTTGCAGCACGGCTCAAAGGATATGAATGCCTGTTTGTGATGACGGATAAGGCTTCGCAAGAACGTGTGCGGTATCTGAAAGCTCTCGGAGCCGATGTATTGGTTGTAAGCAGTGCAGCTAAAATGTCGGCACCGGAATATTACTGGAACACAGCTAAGCGACTCAGCGAAGAACTTCCCAATGCAGTCTTCCTTAACCAATATGATAATCCGGCCAATCCGGGTATTCATGAGCGTACAACAGGTCCGGAGATTTGGGACGACACCGACGGTACAATTACACACTTCGTTTCCGGCATCGGTACTGGCGGCACAATTACTGGTACAGCCAGATTTCTTAAGCGACAGAATCCCGATATCAGAGTCATCGGAGCCGATCCTATTGGGTCATCAACAAAAACATTTAAAGATACCGGACGCCTTGTAGAAGCGCTGCCATACCTCGTAGAAGGTGTTGGGCAGGAACGCATCCCGCAGAATCTCGATGTTAACATTATTGATGAAATCATTAACATCAGCGATAAGGAGTCGTTCCATACGGCTCGAGCCCTGGCACGCGACGAAGGAATTTTTGCAGGGGGATCATCAGGAATGATTGTGGCGGCGGCGTTGCGTGTCGCTCACATGCTGCCGCCGTCGGCAACAGTTGTTGCAATTGTCTGCGATACGGGCGAGCGGTACCTCACCAAGCATCACAGCGATGAGTGGCTAAAGGAAAAGGATCTCTTCGATGCGTCTGACCGATTCCTTCTGCGCGATGTTGTCTCAGCAAAGCATACACGCGGCTCGCTGCCTGCACTTGTTGCAGCATCCAAGGATGCCACTGTTCAGGAAGCGCTCTCGCTCATGAGCGCTCATGAAGTTAGTGACTTGCCTGTGGTGAACAACGACGAAGTTGTTGGCACTCTTCGCGAAAACAAGCTGATGGCAGCCGTCATTGATGATAGGCTCGTGCTTGAATCCAACATCGTCCGTTTTATGGAAGATCCTCCGCCGGTTCTCGACGGACACAAGGATATCTCCGAAGCAATTCAGCGGCTGCGCACAGTTCCGCTAGTTGTAATATCGGAATTTGGAAAACCTGCAGGTGTGTTAACACGGCACGACGTTCTGGAATACCTTTAAGGCTTCCACCACGTTAGGTCTACTGAATCCTCACCGCCATCGACGCCAAGAATTACTCCATTTATCCAGGCTGCCTCATCCTTCACCAGCAGCGTGAGCACATTGGCAACATCTTCCGGAGTTGTTAAACGATGATAGGGATTCCTCATGTGAGCGTTCGCCATAATAACGTCGCTTCCCGGAATCTTTGAAAGAGCAGGAGTGTTTGTAACACCAGCTCTAATAGCATTTACGTTAATCCTGAAAGGGGCAAGTTCGAGCGCAAGCTGCCGACAATACGATTCCATTGCGGCCTTGGCAGCAGAAACAGCACCATACATCGGTAACACTCTTGTAGCACCCGCCGACGTAAGACAAACGATACGGCCTCCCTCCTTCATCAAACCGTTCGTTACCAAATCCTGGGTATAGTACACCAATGTGTTAGCCATCACATCAAGTGTCATCTCGAGATTTTTTTGTGTAATAACGTCGGCGCCTTCGTTGGATACAAATTGTTTCAGTGTACCAAATGCGAGCGAATGCAGCATCATCTTGACACGCGAATCCGGATGCTTCGACATTTCGTTCTTCATCTCTTGCATCAGCTCTGCCCTGCGCGCTGGATCTGCCGCATTCACGTTATAGAAGTGATGTCTCACTCCACAATCCGATAATTGCTGCCGCATCTCCTCTACCTGCTTGAGTCCGGCGGCTCTGTCGAGATGCACGCCAAAGATGTGATAACCTTCTCGTGCAAGAGCAATGGCGCTGGATCTTCCAAAACCGCTCGACGCACCAAGGACTAAGGCGTATTCATTCCTGTTTGCCATGTAAAGTAAGTTGTTGAATAAGAAGAAGGGCAAAGTTAGCCCACTCATAGCAAATCATCCCTGCTATTGCCGTATAAGAGCGTAGGCACCTTTCTGCGCTCTGCCTATAGCCTCGCCGCCGGGACTGTATATCAACTCCAGCCACCATAATCCTCGAGGTGAAATCAGCAGTTCAGTTGTCGAATACGATGCCTCCGGTATAGAACCAGGACATGCCGTTCCATGAGTTCCGCCAATGAATGTGCGATCGGCCGCCTGAAGGTACAGTTCACAACCGCTTCGCTGCGTGAGATCCCTCTCAGAAAAATGTTCGATGTCTTCATGCATCTCATCAGCTTTCGCCATCGCTTCACTCACGGAAAAAATGGTAATCTCAAACATGCCTTCTTCTACACTCCTGATGTGATACACATACTTCGACACCATTTTAGCCGATAAACTATCGTGCCTAATAGTACTGACGATCAACCATCCACCCGGAGTTCTTGATCTCCATATTCTCCTCGACGAAATTGTAACGTTGTCATAAGAGGAATCAACTCTTGCTTGTATAGAATTCGAAAATGTCCCTTCCGTCCATTTCAGCAATGAATCGAGATCCTCGTTTGTTGTGCCCCCTAACGGCTTTCCAAACAGACACTGCGGGATTGAAAGTACTGCGAAGACAATAATCAATATCCTTACATTCATTACACAGATTCTTATCATGATTAGCGAAATCTCTGTACAAGTTCGTCGAATGGTACAACAATGTAGGTTGGGCGTCCATCGGGTGTCAGGTGAGGCACGCTGCATTGAAAGAGATCGCGTACCAACGACTTCAGTTCATCGCTGTTAAGACTTTCACCGCGTTTCACGGCTTGCCTGGAGGCAAAAGCAGCGGCGATACCTTCAATTCTATGCTCCTTTGGAAGTCGACCCTGATCTTCCAGCGACTGAAGAATTTCAGCAAGCACACTTTCTTCGTTGCCGGGTTTTACATCGTTCGGTACGGCATGGATCTCCACTGCAGAACTATTATCTGCGTCGATGCGAAATCCAAGAGATGTTAGCTCTTCAAGGTATTCTCTCAACAAAGCGAAATGCGTTGGGGCAAGGCGTATGCGCACAGAAAACAACAGAGCCTGACCCTGATGTACTTCCTGCGTCTGCTGTTGAATCACGCGCTCAAAAATAATTCGTTCATGTGCAGCATGCTGATCAATCACAACAAGTCCTTCAGCCGATGTTGTAACCATGTATTGCATGCCGATTTGCATCACATCGGGTCCGCCGACGTTAGACCTTGCAAACAATTCTTCTACGCCAGCCCGCTCACTACGCGATATTGACTCTGCGTGGAAGCTCGAAGAAGTCCACGCCGATCCGGCGGGCAGAATTTCACCTGTGAGCCTATTTACGATTGTTGGTCCGGCTCCCGACTGCATAGGCAATGACTGAAGGGGGCGAGTAGAAAGCGGAACGTCGCCGATAAACGACGGAATCACGTTGGCCTTGCTCAGAGCATTCGTTACAACGTGCTGTAGCAGAAGGTAAACTGAACGCTCATCTTCGAATTTTACTTCATGCTTCTGCGGATGAACATTCACGTCAACGTTTTGCGGATCAATCGTGATGTAAACCACAAATACTGAATGCTGTCCGCTATTCAGCAGGTGTTCGTAAGCAGCAGAAATTGCATGACTCAGCGATCTACTAAAGATTGGTCTGTTATTTAAAAATAGATACTGTCCGCTTCGGCTTTGTCTGGCCATGGAAGGCAATCCAACAAATCCCTCTATCGAGACACCACCTTCCGACCCTTCAATGTGTACAAGATTTTTAGGGACGTCGATTGCCAAAATTTCCATAATCCGTTTCTTTACATCTGTAGACCTGACATTAAAAACTAATGTGTCGCCATCATGAAATGTAAAACGGAGGTCGGGCCTCGACAGCGCTAATTTCTGCATCGTCTCGCTGATGTGCCGGAACTCCGTCAGATCCGACTTGAGAAATTTTCTGCGTGCCGGCACATTGTAAAATAAATTTCTCACGAGCACCTGTGTGCCGTTATCAGAGCTCGATGCGCGAACATCGACGTTTGCGCCCGGCCGAGATGTTAACGTCCAAGCATGTTCATCGGCACTGCGTTTGGTTCGAATTTCAACATCGGCAACAGCGGCTACCGATGAGAGAGCTTCTCCGCGAAATCCAAGTGTCTTGATAGAGTGCAAATCATCTTCCGATACAATTTTGCTGGTGGCATGTCGGACAGTGCACATTTCGAGATCGCTCCTGCTCATGCCCCCACCATCATCAATCACGTGAATCATCTGTTTGCCAGCCTCGCGAACAACTACTGAAATCGATGCGGCGCCTGAGTCGATGGAGTTTTCGACAAGTTCCTTAACAATGGACTCCGGGCGCTGAACCACTTCACCTGCTGCAATTTGATTTGCAAGGTGTTCCGGCAGTATGCGTATCGTTGTATCAGGCATGATGACAGTGCAAATTTCGTCTGTAGAAGCCGCGATGAGAACACCAACTACCACAGAGCAAATTCTCGATCTGTTTTTGCTGCGGATGAATCCGCCCGACTATGCTGCAGATCAGCCGTACTACACAACTGGTAACATTGTTGCCGCTGGGCTTCTTCGCGTTGCAGTGATAGCTACGGTCGCGTTTTTGCTCAATGCACAATTTGAGTCTTCCAGTTGGTGGTGGACGCTGGTATTATTTGCATTCTGGTCTCTGGGCGCTTATCCGGCATGGGTTCAGTACAAAAAATTCAACGATCATGTTCAGGAGCTTCATCACGGAACACTGTGTGGTTCGTGCAAACATTTCAATCCGACTAATCAACTATGTATGGTTCTCGACGAGCACGTAACCACTGAGAAGCCTCCATGCGAAGGCGAAGCGTGGGAACCACGTTAGCATAAATTACTGCGTCGGCTCAACTGCTTTTAACCGATAGATTCCCCTATCGTCAATTAAGAATGTAAATTTTTTTCCTACCTTGTTTGAATACCTCCAGATCTCTAACGATTCACCTTCGGTTTTCAAATTTTTAGAGATTTCGGTTGGCGGTCCATAGAGCACATAAACCTTACCTCTTTCAGATTTAGCACCATCGGGCTCTTGAATTGTGCTGAATGCAAAAAAGGCCTGATCTAATCTTTTGAAATACTCTGCCATCCGTTCGTTATATGTTGTGGTTTCGGTTGGGTCCTGCATCCTCCACCACCCCATTAATCGTTCCCGGCGTTCTGCATCCGACCCTTCGTCGAGCGAATCAAGAATGTCATCTGTCACGATAAACTTCATCGAACTGATTGCATAATCGATGTTGCGGAGCGATAACGGCATCAGTTCCCATACAATTCTAAACGGAATTCTAATGGTGTCAGTAGTTCCAGTCCGCGCGAGGATGATTTCATACTTGCCCGGTACAAGAGCCGTAAGGGGCACAGGAATTTCAACCAACGCTACTGGCAGCTTCAGGTCTGCTTCCTCTTGAATTTCAAGGTAGGGGGCTTCGGTTGTTGCCAACGAAGACAACCGCGGGAATCGTGTTTTACTCGATGTAGTGGTTCCAATGATGTCGCTCACCAGCCACCACCGAATGTCTCGACCCTCCCATGCTACCTGCTTTATCGTAAAGTCGTAATCAACAGGCACTGAATCGCTGAGCAGGATGAGGGCACGCGCATCCTTAGAGCCAAACGGTACGTTACCAGTAAAGATGTAGGGTTTAAGCAGCTCAACGCCATCACGATATTCGGGCTCTGCGAATAGCGGGGGTGTGAGTTGGCGCAATGGACGTTTCGGGGTAAACGACACACCGCGAATTGTGATCCTTTTTTGATTGGTTTCTCTTTGAGCCAGAATTTCCAACGTAATGTCGTAGGTGCCACTTCCTATGTTAAACGAAAACCATCCAAAATGGAATAGGTTTTTGTTATGCGTCTCCTCAAATACATTTGTATACGCAACGCCAGCCCACCGTAACCGTTGCCGTATTACGCTGAGAGTATCGCGCACTTCTGCGCTTACCGCCATGTCTGCTCTAAAATTTCCGCCGACGTCAGATCTGTCTGTAACCTGCGTAAATGAGAGAAAATCGTTAGCCATTCTAAACATTACAAATACTTGAGCGGTATCGGGATTACTTGTGGGAACAACGTATGCATCAGCGTAGAATCGGTCGCCGTAATCTATAAAAATCGTTTTATCAACGATACTTTTCGGTTGGGCACTCAAAGCTTCCGAAAAAATCACGGTAGTATAAATCACAAACAGAAACAATCGCAAGGTGTTCATTAACCGAGCTCCTCCAGTACATCGCTTAGTATAACTGCGGCAGCCATTGCATCCTTTGTTCCTTTGGCGGATCTGCGCTTCTTTTTCACTCCAACCGACAGCATGAGTTCCCTGGCTTTCATTGTAGAAAATGATTCATCGACCTCGAACACAGGCAAAAAAATTCTGCGACGAAGCTCTAGGATGAATTGCTCAATATGTTTAATAATGTCCGACGAGGAATCATCGAGTCTGCGCGGCACTCCAACGAGTACCACATCTATCCTGTCAGTGTCCATTCTGGAAGCCAGCGCCTCCCACACCTTTTCATCGTTGGTGATTACTGGTCGGGTGCTGACAACAATATGCCGTTCATCGCAGACGGCAACGCCAATCCTCGCTTCACCATAATCAATGGCAGCTATCCTCTTGCCAAGCAACAAGTCTTTGTCGTACGTCAAACACCGACTCCTTCAGATGTCAGTTTAGCGGCATAAATATCCGAAGTCATGTGGTGCGGGATTCTAAAAATCACCTGCGTTCCTACTCCTGGATCACTGGCAATTCGCAATGTACCCCCATGTAAATAGGTTACATGCTGCATTATCATTGTTCCGATACCAGTACCCGAGCCATCCTTCGACGTAGTGAAGTATGGCTTCATCATGTTTTCAAGTGTTAGCGTATCCATTCCAACGCCGGTATCGGAAATTCTAATGAACACGTTAATACGGTCGAACCACGTAGCAATTTCAACGATGCCATCAACACCTCGGAGAGATTTGATAGCGTTTTCGACTGCATTTCTCACTGCACGAGAAAGCTTTAGCCGATCTACGTTCATCATGGTGCCGCGGAGCTTCATTTGAAACGATACGTTTGGAAACATCAGCGGATCAAATTCATGCCGTATCTGTGTACAGAACTCAGCGCTGTGAACTGGCGACCGCGACAGTTCTTCCGTTCTGCCTACGCTCACAAGGTCGCGCACACGCTGTATCAGCACGCTTGTTTGAAACAGAATTCTGCGCAGCCGTTCCTTATTACCTCCCGACTCATCCACTTCGAGCTGTTCTGCATTCAGGCGGATTGTAGAAAGATTGGTCTGCATATCGTGTGCAAGCTGTGCCCAGTTAACCAGACGCTTGCGTTCCAGCGCTTCAGTGATGTCGACTGCTCTAATCACAATACTGCGCAATCGCCCTACTGTTCCCCACAGCGGCATTGCAGTAAACACATATTCACGTTGTTCATCGCCGTCGTCGACAACAACTTTTTCTGAAAGGGGTTTCCGTTCCGCCAGTGCCTGTCTGATATATGCATGCACACCTGCAACACCATCGTGACGCATATATGCATGAAACACTCTGCGCATTGGAATGTTCTTTGAAATGCGCAGGAGTTTGGCTCCTCTCTCGTTAGTTCTCAGAAGCCGTCCTGCAGCATCAACCATAAATACAAGGCCCGATCCGGGCATCTCCAACATGGCATCCAATATTCTTCGCTGCCTTCTTAATTGCAGGAATAACGTCAGTACAATGAGAATAAAGACTATTGGAATGAGATATTTTCCTGCGGAATTAATGAATCGGATCATCCACCATAAGGGCTGTGCCGTTGCATACAACAATGCCGATCCGCGTTTGCTCGACACCAGCAAGCCGTTTTGAATACTATAAATTTTTAGTGTTGCCGGATCAACATCAAATCGGTGAGCATTTCTGCTAATGATGTTGCCGTTTGAATCAGCGGTTACAATGCCCCCTGAAAAGAGAACGACAATCACCTTTTTTATAACACGCAAGGCAAGTGGACGCCCATACTCGCCCGGCAAAATGGTTCCTTCGAAATTTTCCTCGCCGATTTCTTCTGGACGAGCAGTTACGAGCTCGAAGCGTCCGGTCCGCTGCGAAAGCATTGCTATAGAAACGCCTCCATTTACCGCGAACGCGTCGATGAGGTCGGATGCCGCCTGGACCGACATAGTTCGCGTACCCGAATTCAACGTGTTTACTAATGTTATCTGTGTTCCGCGTTCGGCATCAATTGGCGATACAATGAGCACCATGTTGTTGGCTACTTCGATGCGAGCCATTGGCGCCAGCGGTACGGAGGGAGTTGCAACACGGCGCATCAGGGAATCGATGATACTCAGATAGGCTATACGTCCGATGTCGTGCACAACTGCAACACGCCCCGGACCGTTTTCAAGCAAGGCGCTTCCGCGTACCCGGTCTTCGACAAGTGAACTTTTACCAGATGTATCGGAGAGGTTAAATGTCCATAGAGAAGAACCAATGCGAACAAAAGCTATCGGAGATGTATCACTACAATGCACATCAATATCGATCCCCGGTTCAATTCGCGCGCCAAGGTTCATTGTCCATGAGCGCAGAGATTCAATCTTTCGCGTAGTGAGATCAACTCTGCAGCCAACAGAATCGGAGCGGACAATTAACAGTTTGTCGTTCCACGGAACAACATTCCGAATGTCTTCCTGCGTCATGCCTGTTCTCTCCGTCTGCCCGTCGCTCCTCAGAATACTGATTGGTGGAGTTGCCGACATCCATGCAGGCTGGGAGCGGTGAAGGACATACGCAGGAGGATTGGTCAGCACCGTAATGGCGCCGTTCCAGGTGGTATACACACGATACGTCAGCGGATCGGAGTCATCGGCGTGCAGTTGCACGCACATGGCTGCAAACATCAGCAGCAATGCACCACAGCGGTTCATTGTGGTTGCACCTCGCAAATCACCCACGCTTGAACTCCTTCTCCTCTTCCAACAAATCCAAGATGCTCCGACGTGGTGGCCTTGATACTCACGCGTTTAACCGGTAAAGAACATATTGCTGCAATGTGCTTACGCATTTGATTTTTGTAGGGGGCTAGTTTTGGTTGTTCAAGGACGATTGTTGCATCGACGTTAACGACGCGAAATCCTTGATTTGTTACCATATTTAACGCGTGCTCAACAAACACCGTGCTACTTGCCCCCTTCCATGATGGATCGGAATCAGGAAAATGTTCTCCGATATCGCCAAGAGCAAGCGAACCAAGCAATGCATCTACGAGTGCATGCAGAACAACATCGCCATCGCTGTGTGCAACAGTTCCAACATCCGATTGAATCTCCACACCGCCGAGAACCAACCTCTCGTTTGCAGCGAGCCGATGCACATCGAAACCAAATCCAACCATATTTGCTGATTCCCCGGAATTCCAGAAGCATGAAAATACCCAATATCGACGCTGAAATATGCAGTGTTGCCGAACTGACGCAGCAGATTCGGATGCTGCTTGAAGAAGGCATCGGCGAGGTGCTTGTTGTTGGTGAGATCTCGAACTTCAAAACCCACACTTCGGGACACCGATACTTTACCCTCAAGGATGGCGAGGCACAGATACAATGCGTTATGTGGAAGACGAGGAGGCTTGGTTTCGCACCTGCGGACGGAATGCGTGTTGTAGTTAGCGGAAGGCTAACGGTGTATCCGGCACGAGGGAATTATCAGATAGACTGCGTAACAGTTCGTCCGGAAGGCATCGGCGATCTCTATGCAGCATTCGCAAAACTGAAGGCCGACCTTGAGCAGAGGGGCTGGTTCGACGCTCTTGGTAAGAAGCCGCTGCCACGTCTGCCAACCTCTGTTGGCATTGCAACATCGGGAACTGGCGCCGCCGCCCATGATATGTTTTCTACAATTCAGCGCCGATACCCGCCGCTCGATGTTGTTTTTCGCCCTACGGTAGTGCAAGGCGCCGAGGCTGCCGCCGACATTGTAAATGCAATTAGGGAATTGCAGTCCGCCGATGTAGACGTGATTATCGTTGGCCGTGGCGGCGGTTCTATCGAAGACCTCTGGTGTTTTAATACCGAAGCAGTTGCCAAAGCCATCTATGAATCTTCAATTCCTATAATATCTGCCGTGGGCCATGAAACGGATTTTACCATAGCAGACTTTGTTGCCGATGTACGGGCAGCTACTCCCACGGCTGCTGCAGAACTCGTTACACCGTTTACAAAAACCGACCTGCTGCTGTTCGTTGAGGAGTTCCGTTCGCGGCTGATAGATTCTATGCAGGAAAATGTGTCGGAGCTGCAAACCATGGCTGAAAGCTTCCTTGATGGCACTGCAGCACGGCGAGTGCTTGAGCGCATCATGAATAGGGTGCAGAGAACAGACGAACTGCACCTTCGCGTTTCCAGGTCGATGGCTCACGCGATTGAAAATCTCCGGCACAGACTCACGCAGGTAAATTCGCAACTCAGCGCACTGCACCCGTACAGGCCGCTGCGGCTGGGTTACGCGATTATCGAACGGGCGGGACATGTGCTTAGAGCTGCTGATGAGTTAGGTGCAGGCGACACTGTAGAACTTGTGCGATCCCATCAGAGAGCAACAGCCGAAATTCTGAATACTAAATTTATTGAGGATAACGATTATGGGCAAGAGCAACCAGACGCTTGAAGGAAAGCTCAAGAGGCTCGAAGAAATTTCACAGATGCTTGATCGGGGAGACAAAGCAATCGATGAGCAGCTTGCGCTGTTTGCCGAGGGCATGAAGCTTGCGGAGGAGTGTCGAACGTATTTGCAGCAGGCCGAACTAAAAGTGCGTTCGCTATCAGGCGAGCCTCTCACTCCGCCTTAGCAGGTCTGAGCATCAGTGTTCGAATAGCGTGTATTGGATCTTCGCCCTCGAACAAAATATCGGCCACCTTGCGAGTGATTGGTACTTCAACGCCGGCTTCGTTGGCCAGTTCCAATGCAGCCTTGGTTGTGGCAACACCTTCAGCCACTGCAGACATCTGTGCAGTTACGTCGCCGATGGAGCGCCCCCTACCAATTTGTTCACCAACATACCTATTGCGCGAATGTCCCGAGCTGCACGTTACAATTAGGTCTCCCATACCAGCCAATCCGTAAAAAGTTTGAGTATCGGCTCCCAGGGCAGTACCAAGGCGTGCTATTTCGGCAAGACCGCGCGTTATCAGTGCAGCCTTGGTGTTATCGCCGAGTCCGACGCCATCGACGATTCCCGCAGCGATGGCAATGACGTTCTTCAACGAGCTGCATATTTCAACGCCAGTAACATCGGTAGATGTATAGATGCGAAAACTCTCCGTGCTTAGTGTTTCCTGAACACGCACCGCAGTTGCATTGCCGACGCTTGCGCATACAACGGTTGTCGGCATACGCTGGATAACTTCCTCTGCATGACTCGGTCCGCTTAAAACCGCATACGAAGTGAGGGAGGGGGCTGCCTCGTGCACAATTTGCGACACTCTGAAATGAGTACCAGTTTCGATACCCTTGGCGACGTTTACGAAAGGGATGTTCTGGTTGAAGAGGTGCTCCGGAGCATTATGCACAACATCCTTGAGTACCGATCGAATAAACTGCGTTGGTGTTGCGCAGATGATGAAGCCGCATCCTTCGAGTGCACGAACATCGGTAGCAGCTCGAACACCTGCGTCGAGTTTTGCCGAAGGCAGAAAGCGCTGATTAGTATGGGAGGAATTTATTTCGCTGGCTACTTCGGCTTCGTGTGCCAACATGATAACGGAGTGACCAGCATCGGTACACACAGCGGAAAGCGCCGTACCCCATGCACCGGCTCCGATGATGCCAACATGCATCAGCGTGACACACGCCTGAACAACTGAAGCTTGGCAAATCGATTTTCCGTGCCGCGCAACAATCGCGCAATGTTTGAACGATGGGCGTAGGTAACGATGAGTGCCAAAACTATAAATGCGTGTACCATCACCTGATAACCTTCAATCTGAACACCAAGGATGTTATGTCGGATTGCCATCGTCCCCGGCACCGATGCCGCTGCAATGATCGATCCCAGTGAAACATATCCGCTGGCAAACAGCAGGAGCATAAATATTCCAACGGCAACGCCAAATTCAACCGGGGCAAGTGCAATCAGTATTCCAACCGATGTGTTAATTCCCTTGCCACCTCTGAACCCTGCAAATACAGACCAGATGTGTCCAACTACGGCGCACAAACCCGCGATGAGTTTTACAACCGTTGCATCTTCGAACGGTGTGCGATTAACAAACGGCATCTGTGTATCAAAGAAATATGCCACCAGACCTACTGCCACGAAGCCCTTGATAATATCGACGACCTGGACGACAATCCCCCACTGCCAACCGAGGGTTCTGAATACGTTTGTGCTTCCAACATTACCGCTTCCCAGGTTACGGATGTCTTTCCCAAAAAACTTTTTGCTGATTAATAACGCCGTCGGAATCGATCCAATAAGGTAGCTTTGTACAACGATGAGGATAAGGCGTAATAGCGGGTCCATGGTCCTTGTTAGCTCATTTTAAACATAACAACGCAATTTACGGAATCGATCTTGCCGGGAGAAACGCCGGGAGAAACGCCGGGAGAATGTTCATTGCACCGATATGACTAACGATACGATTCGAACCACGCGTAAGCGCCTCGAAGAAATTGAGCGTGAGCTGGCATCGTTGCAAGCAGAGCGCGAAGACCTTCGGTCGAAATGGGAGACCGAAAAACTGCATATTCAGACAATACGAACACTGAAGAGTCAAATCGAAGAAGTCAAGCAGGAGGCAGCCGAGGCAGAGCGAAACGGCGACTATGGACGCGTGGCAGAACTGCGCTATGGCACACTCCGGGATGCAGAACGGAAGCTGCAAGAAGCAAACAAACAGCTTGTGGCTCTGCAGCAGGGTACGGCCTTGCTGAAAGAAGAGATCGACAGCGCCGACATTGCGGAGATTGTTGCAAAATGGACGGGAATTCCAGTTCAGCGAATGCTCGAATCCGAACGCACAAAGCTTCTGAAAATGGAAGATCGGCTGCACGATCGCATCATCGGTCAGGATGAAGCTGTCACCGCTGTGTCAAACGCCATCAGACGATCGCGCGCTGGATTGCAGGATGCAAAACGTCCCATTGGTTCTTTCATCTTTCTCGGCTCCACCGGTGTTGGGAAAACAGAAATGGCACGCTCCCTCGCAGAGTTTTTGTTCGACGATGAAGGCGCACTGATTCGCATCGACATGAGCGAGTACATGGAGAAGTTTGCAGTCTCGAGGCTAATCGGTGCGCCTCCGGGATATGTTGGTTATGAAGAGGGTGGACAGTTAACCGAAGCCGTGAGAAGAAAACCGTATTGCGTAGTCCTCTTCGACGAGATTGAAAAAGCTCACTCCGATGTGTTTAACCTGCTGCTGCAGGTACTCGATGATGGAAGGCTTACCGACGGGCAGGGGCGCGTTGTCGACTTCAAAAACAGCATTGTAATCATGACGTCGAATCTCGGTGCGGAAATACTTCAGGAACGTCTGCTCGAAATCACAGACGACAACCGCGACGACGTCATAAGCGAATTGAGAATCAAAATGCTCGAGCTTCTTAGAAAGCGATTGCGTCCGGAATTTCTAAACCGCATAGATGAAGTAATTTTGTTTAAGCCATTGCTGGCGAGTGAAGTACAGCGCATTGCAGGCATACAGCTTGATGCCGTTAGACAGCGGCTGAAAGATCTGGGGATCATCATGCGCATAACCGACGATTGCATTGAGTGGCTTGGTAAACGAGGTTACGATGTACAGTTCGGCGCTCGCCCGCTGAAAAGAGTGGTTCAGCGATATGTTTCGGATCCGCTTGCTCAAAAAATCCTTGCCGCCGAAATCTCATCAGGCGATAGCGTCATCGTTGATTGTGATGATAAGGGGCAGGTAACATTCAAAGTCGAATCACCTGTTAACAATAGCTGAGAAAAATAGGTATGACTATGCATCGGTTTATGCGATGGCTGCAAACAGCGTGTTTGTTTGCTCTGGTGAATCTATCGGTCTGCGCGCAGGATAATGTTTCTACAGGGCCAGATCCTCTCACTCTCAACGACAACGAAAGCATATACCTCCGAGGATTGAATGCCGACAGTGCAGTTGAACCTGTACGCCTGCGCATTCTCGGAGCTCGTTCCACCATGGGATCGGTTGTCGCTCAAGTTGTTGTGCTTGACAAGAGAGGAAATTTTATTCGGAATGCCGATCGCACGCTGGTGTGGACATCTATGTATGGCTGCAGGCGCGAACCAATGTCTACCTCCGTATCTCCTGCAGTGAATGAGCAAGTGTGGCGTTCTATCACCACTCCGACACTATTAGAAGTTATTATCGACAACTCACTGACGTCCGACGGAATTGCAACACCAATCCTGCGCTCACTGCGAGATAAGCTTCCCGGATTTGCCGGGCGTGATAGTATCGGCATCATAACCTATTCTCACATCTTCGACGAAATAACTCCGATAGCATCATATTTAGATGCAAGCTCAGCAATCGATCCTAACGCTACTAACCAGCCAGGCGGGCTTGCGGCAACGTACACAACCATGTTTACGGCTTTGAAAAAACTCGAAGATCACAAGCACGCCAGCAATATTCTTGTGGTTGTTACTGCGTCGAACGATGTCGCCTCTCTTCCATCAATGCTCACAAACGTAATTCGGAAAGCCAATGAGATTCGTGCTACAATACATGTAATCAAGATTGGCTCATCTGTTCAGGGTTACATATACAGATATATAGCAGCGGCATCGGGAGGACGATTGTACTCAATTGCTTCAGAGAACGTCGGCGAAGTGGCAGACATCATAAGGGAAATAACGTATGGTTCAAAGCAGCATTTCGAGGTAACGATTCCAGTACCTATGATACCCGCGGAGTGCGACGACCTTCTGATAAAAATATCTGCAGGAATAGAAGGCACATCTGATGTATTTGCCGATACGATACTCGTGCCAAGAAGAGAAAAGAATTTTTACTCAGGACGAAGCATCGTAGCAATGTTTAACGATACCACAGATAAAGGGCTGCAGGATTATTACCCGATCCTCACTGCACTGGCCGAAGAACTCATGTCTGACCCTGCAAAGCAACTGCAACTGGTTGGTCATGTTAGCGCCGATCTCAAGGGCGATGCCGATAAGAGAGCTCTGGAAAGAGCTGGATATGTGGCCGATTTTTTAAAGGCTTACGGTGTAAAGGAAAACCAGATTAGCCTTTCGTCCAACGGCAACAGAAAACCAGTGTATTATCTGCAGCTCGATGGCACACAGCGGCTCATGAACAACCGCGTAGAAGCGTACTTCATTAGTGAAGATGATTTCCCGTATACCATCGTTGTTGATCAGTTTGCATCGGAGGAACAGGCAATCAAGGGTGTGGAATCATGGGAAACGCGCGGCTATAAAGCCTACTTCGAACCTATAGTTTTGAAGCGAGTTCCTGCATATCGTCTCAAATTGTGGGGTTATCGCAACAGATCTGAGGCGGAAAAAGCCATGTCGTCCGTCCGGAAGCTTGTCAAGACCACCGTTTTCATTGAGTAGCCTGTTAATAAACATCGTTAGTATCGAAGATTGCTCCCGTCAGACATGGGCGTGCTGCGCATGGTGCGTTGTTTCCAACCACCGCTCAGCATCTATTGCTGCCATGCAGCCGCTTCCGGCGGCTGTAACTGCCTGACGATACGTGCTGTCTTGTGCATCGCCGCATGCAAAAACACCTTCAACGTTTGTGTAGGTACTCCTATTCTTAGTTTCGATGTATCCAACTTCATCCATATCGAGAACTTCTTTGAACAGACTCGTGTTGGGTTCGTGGCCGATAGCCACAAAAGCACCGTCAGCCTCTACCGTCGTCACTTCATCCGTTACAGCATTGCGAAGGCGCAGGTGCGTAAGTTTTTTAATGTTATCTACATTCGTACCGATATACTCTTCAACAACCGTATTAATCATAAATTTTATTTTAGGATTCGACTTAGCCCGTTCAATCATATAATTCGATGCACGGAATTCTTCTCTCCTATGTACGATGGTAACTGAACTTACATAACGTGTGAGGTAGGTGGCTTCCTCCATAGCAGTATCACCTCCACCAACAACGTATACGTTCAGCCCCCTGAAAAAAAATCCGTCGCATGTTGCGCACGCGCTAACTCCGAAACCCATGAAGTCCGATTCACCCGGCACACCAAGCAGCTTTGCCGAGGCCCCTGTGGCGATAATCAAAGCATCTGCAGTATAGCGCTCTCCGCGCTCATTCCACAACTGAAAGGGACGCTCTGAAACGTCGACTTTTGCAATAGTCTCATACCTCGATACTGCGCCAAACTTGTGCGCTTGTTTACGAAAGATTTCCATCAGCTCCGGACCTTGAATTCCTTCAACGAAACCGGGATAGTTTTCAACTTCGGTAGTTATGGTAAGCTGTCCACCAGGTTGTAATCCTTCGAAGATTACAACTCCCAAACCCGCTCTGCTAGCATAGAGCGCTGCTGTAAATCCTGCAGGACCCGACCCAATAATTGCTATGTGTTTATGCATGTATTTATTCGTCTTCCTATTTCTTCCAACCAACAGTTGCCAAGAGCGCTCGTGCGTTACGCTTCAGGCCTTCAAGCTTTGGTCGTTTCAACGGACTATTTCTGAAATGCAGAATGAATTCAGAAGGCTGCAAATTAACGACTGCTTCCGGCGAGAGTGCGATGACGTTATTGCGAGGCATAAAGTGCGAATCGTTACATGATGTTTGGAAGCGATTCCACGGACAAACATCCTGGCAAACATCGCAGCCAAATAACCATCCATCCATTGATTTAGAGATGTCGTCAGGAATATTGTGTTCGGGTTTTACTTCAATTGTCCAGTACGACAGACACTTTGTTGCATCGACAACCATCGGCTGAGTGATTGCACTCGTTGGACAAGCGTCTATACATGCTGTGCATGTTCCGCAATAATCGTCCATCGGAGAGTCTGCTTCCAGATCGGCAGTTGTTATGAGTACTCCGAGAAAAAACCACGACCCAATGTCTCTTCGCAAAACATTGCTGTGTTTTCCCTGCCATGCTATGCCTGAACGCACAGCCCACTCCTTTTCCATAATAGCCCCTGTATCGGTGTATCTCCGAATTGCCGATCCTGGCACAACTGAAATTAATTCTGAGCCCAGAGTATCGAGAAGCGCATTCATCACTGTGTGGTAATCATCTCCCCATGCATATCGGGATATTTTCCCAACGTTTTGTTTTTCGTGATGATAGGGTGTGTAATAATTTTTAGCAACCACAACAACACTACGTGCCCCTTCGAGTAACTTGCCAACATCTGCCCGCGCTTCGTTGTTGCGCTCGAGATACGACATCATTCCATGGAATCCATTTCCCAGCCATTCCTTGTAACGATTTATGGGATCAACTAACGGTAACGCTTCCGCAATGCCAACAGCATCGAAGCCGATGCGTAGGGCTGCCGATTTAATTGCAGCTGCTGCGTCGGATCTGTTCATGTGGCGAAGTATGTATCTCTATTGCATCTCGCTTCAACACCTTGTTTATCCGATCCTTGTGCGAATGCAAGCATCGTGTGCTACCGAGGTTCTAGCCTTAGATGCTGGACGCAATCAACCAAATCGCTTGCCGCGTCGATTATCGCAACGGCACGATGAAGCTCGTCTCTTGTTCCGTAGCCATACGCTGCCCCAATAGTGCCTACTCCGTTGGCAAGGGCGCCATCTACGTCGTGATGACGGTCTCCTACCATTAGAACGCCGTCCGGCTCAAAATTTTCTTCTTTGAGAATGTGATGTATGAGGTCGCGCTTTGCAACATTGGTACCGTCAAATTCAGAACCATAAACGTGTGCGACAACCAGTGCGAAGGGAGTTGTCGAAACAACTTCGCGTGCATACTCATGCGCCTTTGCCGTTGCTACTACAATCTTTGATCCCAACGCCGACAGTTCCATTAATGCTTCGGGGACTCCCTGGTATACCTTATACTCAAACATTGGACCGTCGCGATAAATATGCCGATACTTTGCTACTGCCGAATCGATAGTGTGTACATCGGATGTCTGTAGGTAGTGTTCAAAGATTGTCCACAGCGAACCTCCGATACACCATGTAAAGTCGTGGCCCTCCTCCATTGCAACGTTAAATTCTTTTAACGTCAACCGAAGAGAGTGCTCAATACCACTTCGAGAATCGATGAGCGTCCCGTCCAGATCAAACATGACTAACCGCGGAGTCATTCCAAGCCCCTTTCACTTATCATATCGTTTGAAATCATGATAACCGTTCCTTCTGGCATTGTAAGTTTAATCAGATCGGCATTTACAACGACGCACTCGACAGCAAGTTCTTCGCATACACTGCCAATTTCTTCCAGATACATTCGATCGAGGTCTGCAGAATACGAAAGAAACCTTTGAGGATGCATCTTTCGGAAAGACAAAGCTGCCAGACCGTCCGTCACATCCACTTGTGGGAACGGTTCACGCCATTCCTCCTGAATGAAGTAGCCCGCATGCTCTGCCCAAATTTTTACGCTTTCAATTTTGGGTACTCCAAGAACCAATGAATCGAAATATCCAAGTAACGGGCTTTGTTCCTTACTTGCCGAGGTAATCGTAAGGTCGCTGTGTTCGTGCACATAAATCTCTCCGCATTCGGGAACTGTAATACGCAGCGTACTAATGGCTTTGCTGGACCGATTGCTGCAATCAGCAACGTCGAGACCTGCCTTGAAACATTCCTTCATCAGAGCACTGACGTCGTGATGGAAATACGCAAGTGTTGGAGATAAACAGTGATCGGGCATCAACGTCAGCAATATCTGACCATCGGAGAGGCGCACGCGCCCTGCAGACTCACCTTGCACGTCGAAACCCAAACCAGACCAGGAGTGCACGGAGCGATGGATGTTATCCGACGAAACAACAATGCGCACACTATAGCCAAGGAATGCCATACTATACGTTAAACCTGAAGTACATGATGTCGCCATCCTTTACAATGTAGTCTTTCCCCTCGATACGGTACAAGCCGGCCTCTTTCACTGCTTGCTCGCTACCCAATCTATTCCAATCGTCGTACGACATTACTTCGGCACGAATGAAGCCTTTTTCGAAATCTGTGTGAATTTCACCTGCTGCTTGCGGAGCCGTACTACCCTTCCGAACCGTCCATGCCCTCGTTTCCTTTTTTCCGGCAGTAAAAAAAGTTATTAATCCCAACAATCTGTAGGCGGAATGAATTACTTTATCCAGTCCCGGCTCATCCATTCCCAGATCGTGCAAAAACAAATTCCTATCGGACTCTTCAAGCTGCGCAATTTCGCTTTCAATTTTAGCACAGATAGGAATTACCTCGGCGCCTTCCCTTTCCGCTCTTTCGCGCACTGCCTGAATGTAAGCATTACCATGCTTAGCTCCCTCTTCGTTTGAGTTAGCGATGTACATAACTGCTTTGTCAGTCAATAACTGAAGGGGGCCTATCATTGTCGCAATTTTTGCATCGCGTATAAACGTGCGCGCCGGATGGCCGTTGTTAAGATGCGATCCCAATGCTTCCAGTACGGAAAGTTCTTCTTTAGCATCCTTGTCGTTGGCGCGCACTTTTTTCTGCACAGAATCTATGCGCTTTCCCACACCCTCAACATCTTTAAGAATTAGCTCTGTTTCAATAATGTCGATGTCGTGTATCGGATCAACTTTTCCGTGAACATGCACAACGTTTTCTTCTTCGAAGCACCGAACAACATGGGCTATAGCATCGCATGCTCGAATGTTGCCGAGGAACTGGTTTCCCAACCCTTCGCCCTTGGATGCACCCTTGACGAGACCAGCGATATCTACGAATTCCACAGTAGTGGGAACCTGTCTGTCTGTCTGATATGCTTGCGCAAGAGTTCGCAGCCGTGGGTCAGGAACTTCCACCACTCCAACATTGGGATCGATGGTGCAGAATGGATAATTCGCTGCATCTGCTTCGTTAGCAGTTAGAGCGTTGAAGAGTGTTGACTTCCCGACGTTGGGTAATCCGACGATACCGCATGCAATAGCCATGGGGCGCGAAAATACGACGGAGCCCTGCCGTGCCGGGAGACTGGTACTGAGCAGGGCCCCTGTATTTGGGAAGTTATCGGCGAACCACGGACACCCGTGCGGCTGAACGTTGACCGCGAACCGTGAATGCAGCAGATAACAATCCCGATAATATCATTGCATCTTCCAGCTGCTATTCCACGATGATTATCGATTTCGTCCACTGCCGGTCTGCAACTCGAGACACAATGAAGTACGTCCCGAGTGCAAGTGGCTGATCGTTGTCGCCGAACAGCTTTAACTCAATCGGTCCAATGGCAGAAGCACCATCGAAGAGCACATACAACTCCCTGCCAAAGAGATCTACAACGCTGATAATTAGCCGCTGTCCCGCATATTTTGCATCAATGGTAACCGTGACGATTGACTGACGTGTTGCCGGCATTGGTGCAATAGTAATTTCTGTTAGTTCCACTGGCCGTTGATCAGTGGGCACTCCAGTTGGATTATCATCTGGGTCTGCATACAGAGCAGTGTACTTTGTTAGAATGCCGAACCGAATGCTAAGGTCGATGACGGCATCAACCAGCTCCTTTTTTTCGCCGACGCGCTCTATCTCATCAAGCAATTCATTTATCTTTTCGTTTGCCCAAAGCCGCGCAACAGCCTTGTTGTTTGTAGCGGGGTCTCCGAACAACACATCCTTTGTCTTAGAATATGCTACACCCGTCATAAGACCGCTGAGAGTAACGGGATAAATGCCCCCTACCTCGTAACGTCCTGTTTGAACTAAGCGTCCACCCACTGCAACATTTGGAAGCACACTTGGCAGAACATCCTTTGTGATAAGAGTTCCGTATGTGATTTGGGGATTGTTCAGATTTGGCATTGAGATACGCGTTAGCTGATCTTGAACAGCAATTGCAATGTCTTCGTCGTTTGCAATTTCTGTGAGATAGCCGCCGGAGATTTGTGCTATGTCTCGCATCAGACCAATGCTTGTTTCCTCTCCAACGGTTACCGGATAAATGCGAACGGAGTTTGTATTCCATTGCCTTACCGAGTCGAGGATGATGCTTGTGTTCAATTCACCCCACGACGGTTCGCCATCGGTGAGGAAGATGGTGACGTTTGCAGTTTGCGGGAGGTAATCCTGGGTGAGGGCCATATGCATGGCTTCAGAAATGTTCGTTAACCCAAGGGCGGTACGGCTGCGTATGAACACGCGTGCTAAATCAATGTTTTCTGTAGAAGCATCGACGAAGGATTCCCGAAAGCCAATCACATTTGTAGAGAACGTAATAATGTTAAATCTATCTTCCGGCTTCAGCTCATTCAGGAACTGCTCCATTGCTTCGCGCACCTGATTAATTCGCCTGCCCTCCATGCTCGACGAGACATCTGCTACGAACACCACTGAGCGCGGCAATGGTCTCACGTCTTTGTCTGGCGGAACTACCCACGTGAGAAAGAATGGTTCCATCCCAAACGAATCTTCTTCGACGGGCACATAGGTTAGTGTTCCCATATCAACATCGAGGCGTTTTGCAACGATGTTTAGAATGTAGTTTTTTGTTGGAGTGTAGTTCTCATCGCCAAACGTCACACGCGCTTCGTTAGGAGAAATAAATTCGATTTTATGAGCTGGCTGTTGGCCGAAACTCGGCGAAGAAACATCGAGCAGTTCAAGGGCAGACCGTACTTGAATTGTGAGTGAAATTCTTTCAAGGGGCTTGGGAGACAACCCATTTGTTTTAAGGAAATGCTTGTAGGAGGTAACTCCGAGCGAGTAGTCAAGAATTTCTGTATAGGTAATCTCGAATCTGACCGGGCTTTTCGCATTTATGGGTGCGATGTTCATCTTGAACACGTTGTCGCCTATTTCCTGCAACAGCGCCGGATCTATGCGAACGCGGATCTTGTTGTCGTACGACGCTTGTGCGTCGGCCCGCTCTCGGACAGATGCAGTTACCTTCACACCATTCACCCAGTAGGCCATCGATGTAATGATGGCACCGGGCGGCAGCGGAAAAATGAACGTCGACTCTACCTGAGCGTTCAGTTCGTTGTAAAATGTCTGATCCACCATCGTCGTGGCTACGTGGTCCTGAATAGCCACCTTGGCATCGTAGGTAAGGATTGCGATGGCATCGTACGTGACGTTGGAGTTCAGCGGCCGTACAAACAGCGCTCCAATGGAAAATGCCTGTGCTGCAGCGCATACAATGACTGCGCACGTAGTTAGAAGTTTGAAAGTCATACGGTTCACCACACAAAGGTTGACGATATGTTGTTTCAGGCAACATATCGTATATTTTAATGCGGCGCACCTATACAAATAATCAACAACAAAAACCGCTAATCCAGCAATTGCAGGTAGGTAACGATTGACATTTTCGGCGGGATATTCAGTTTTTTACGCAAGCGATACCGGTAAATTTCCGCGGAGTGAACACCAATGTTTAACAGTTCGGAGATCTGTTTTGAATGAAGATTAAGGCGTAATAATTTTACTAACTTTATTTCATTTGCAGTAATTGTTGGGAACTTTTGTGTGAGATTTTTTAACTGGCTGTCTCGAACTTCCACAAGCTGATTCGATAGATTACTTAATTCGTTACCTCGGCGCAGCCGAAGTTCCATTCTGCTCAGAGTGGTTATCAGCAACTGAGTGCGGTTGCGCGATGGCGCGGAAAGAATAGCATTAATTTCATTCATTAACTCCGCTAGTAATTCATTCTTCTCAGTAAGGGCAATTATGTTAACATTCATCGCTCCTTCTTTTTGTTCAAGAGACTGCTGAAGACTTTCATTCTTCCGCTCAGTCCGCTCTCGTTCTCGTGATAACCGCTCCAGATCCAGTTGAATCTGAAGGACTTTGGCATGATTCGCTCTGATTTCTGCATCAAAAGTCCTCTGTGCTTCCGATGCCATCCTTTCGTGAACCAGTGCATTTTCCCAATCACCTATACGAGAATAGGCATCCGATAAATGTCTGTGTAGTTGTGCTGTTAAATCATGCAGGAGATTTGTACTTGCAAGCTGAACAGCAGTTTGAAGATGTTCAATAGCCTTTGCCCGCTGATTCGAATCGTTCGCTGCATCTGCCAGCTTCTGTTCGACGTCGACTAACAAAACTGGATTTTGAATTTTCTTAGTCTGCTCTTTGGCATAGAGCAAGTGTTTCAGCGACTGTTGTTGATTACCCATCTTTCTTGAAATGTCTGCAAGTGAAACGATGCATCGTATCTCGCGTTCAACGTCGTTTGATTTACGAAAAATCGAAACAGCCTTATTTACAATAGTATGTGCCTGTTTTACATGCCCCTTTTCCAAAAGAGCCAGACCCAGATCGGACATGATGCGAGCAGATGAATGATCGTCTTTCAGCCTGGACATGACATTTAATGATTCTGTTAGCATTTCGAGAGCATCGTCGATGTCGCCACGGCTCCGATAAATTCTTCCAAGGTTCGAAAGTGTAAGTGCAATGCCCATTGTATCGCCATTCAGCCGGTGCAATGCAAGACTCCGTTGCGACCAACTGATTCCGGTTTCTTCGTCGCCGAGGAATGCATATATCTCTGCAATATTTTCAGTTATCCTTGCGCGAATTACTGCGTTATCAAGCCTTTCCGCAATCGATAAGCACTCAGAGTATGCTTCTAATGCTTCCTTTGAGCGGTTGAGAGTGGTAAACAATGTTCCCAGGTTATTCAACACGGTCATCAGCAATTCTTTGTCGCCCTCATCACGGGCATATGCTTCCGTCAGGCGATATTCTATTTCGGCTTTGTCTACCTGCCCCATAGCGCGGTAGGCTGCGCCAATATTCTGATGCGCTTTAGCTTCTCCCAACCAATCCTTTGCTCGCACATACCTTGAAAGCGCTTTATGAAATATTTGAATTGCTTCGGTGTATTCATGTGCGGCAAACTTGCAAATACCATTCATGCGCAGACAAAATGTTTCCTGATCCGGCAGCTTTGAATCTCGAGCAATACGCCGTGCTGCATCGGAAAAATAAAATGCGAGATGAGGCTCGACGTACTGGAGTTCTCTGCACCTATCAAGTAAATAATTAATTCTTGAACTGGAACCTCTGTACGATTTCAACTCTCGGAATTTTCCCTGAATTTCTTCTGGAATCTGCATAATTCGAAAATACTCACTATTCCGATATAGTTTTTGTTTAGGCTGATTGTATCAAAAAATTTTCGAAGTTTGAAAAAATGAATGGAGGCACAACGATGAAATGCATTATCTGCTTGATAGTAGCCTGTTTGTTCTTTGCCTCCCTTGCTAGACAGGAAGCCGATGCGCAGCCGTTACTCGATTCCAGAACCCTGCCAGCTCCTGCTAAAGCAGTACTCTTGTTTTACTGCGATACAACTGGCGTCAGGCCCGGACCTGGAGGTGTTGATATGCTGTGGTCTTTCGGTGAGCTTAAGGTGCGTCAGTTAATGCCTCGAGATGGATCAATTCGCTATATCGCTGTTCAGGAATTCCCTCCCGAATTGCGCGACTCGTTTCCACAAGCCCAGGTAGGCATTGTGGATGGCACAGTCACTACTGCCTACATGACTCAAGGCACAACGTTCAGGATGCTCGGAAGTTCTTCATCGCAGGCTAATCTTACCGTTTCGTACATGGACCCGTATGATACGCGGCCTACCGAACTAACATTTAACGAACCATTTGTTGATTCGTGGCGCGCCTCGATCTGGCCAAAAAGCGGAGGAACTAATCCAAAGAGAATTGGCAATGACACCGTTGTCTACGATGGCATCGGCACACTTGTGCTTCCAAAGCAACTTCCATTCACCAATGTTGCGCGCCTTACGCGAAAATCAACCACGTCGGATACGGTTCTGCAAGGCCCGAATGTGTTAGTTACTACTACTCAAACCACAACTTCTACGTGGCTGCCTTCTACGAGCAACGAAATATTGCTCGAAATAGCAGCATCAAGGGTAACTACAAGGCGGAATGGTATTCCTGTTGGACAGCCTGTGCTGACTACCTCTGTACGTGCTCAGCAGTGGGATACTACAGCTCCAAATAGTGTAGATGATGAATATCAGCATAGTTCTATATTTCCCAACCCCGTTTTCGATAATGTGCTGTTCATCAACGACCTTCCGTTTGAACCTCTAACGGTATCCCTGATTGACGTAAGCGGACAGCGCATTTCGTCGCCTCAGGCTACAATGGTAGGATTGAACTCGTGGAGAGTTTCCATTCCCAACACTAGTTCCGGAGTGTACAGTCTTGTGATTGAAGGAGACTGTCCCAGCAGACAGTGTCCGCCGATTGTATTTCTAGTGATGATTATGCGCTGACGTTACAGGATGAGCTGAAATCCTGCAGCAAGATACTGATCGCCTGAAGTGTAAAACATGCCGTGCATGCTTCGGCCACTGTATCCATACAAATTGATGAGTATGCCTCGGCCATCCATCATTGCATAGAACACTCCGGCCTGTGCCGCATTGGAGGCAGCGTATGTTCCATCGATTCCGATGAGCTTAACATCGTAACCGCCTCTAAAGGCCCACCGTGCACTCAGCGGAATCTGAATGTCTAACCCCACTTGTGGAACAAACGGATTTGGATTATCGGGTTGTGTTGCCCAAATCGCTGTTGCTCCCGCATACGGCCTGAACCAGCCCGCAGTGTATCCAAACAAGAGCTCTGCAAATTCGCGGCTGTACACAAATGGTTTGCGTGAAAGTGTTCCGCCGGTGTCCGCCAGTCCGTCTACCAGGTGCGACGAAATATGAGCTACTCGCAGACGCGACTCGATGCCAATTGGCATTAGTTTAAATGAAGCGTATAAGCCAAACCAGTAATCGATTGTCTCTACGGGGAATTTAAAATTGCCCTCAGATCGGAGGCGCGTCCACGTCATGAGCTCAGCTCCATACCGCAGCCATCCATCCGAATCGCTATGCACTGGCTCTCCGAGGGTTACAGGTACACCGATATCGAGGCGAAGCTTCCGTTCGCCGAACTGGACCATCGAGCCAATCCTGGCTTCGAAGGGATTAGCTATTGGCGTTGGAAAGGGGCTTGTTTGTCCTAGTGATACGCTAAAGGATGCTAAAATCAAAAAAATTACAATGCTAATCCGAGGTTGATCGCGCGACGTACTTCCTGCAAAACCCTCGTTTAGAACTGCGTATAAAGTCAATGATAACCTGAACCTCTGCAATGGGATTAGTAACAGCCGATTCATAGTACTCCAGAGCATCAGTGGTATTGAGCTGCGATGTATACAGGATATCGTAGAATTCTTCGATACTCTTGATGGTTTGGGGTGTAAATCCACGGCGTCGCAGTCCGATTAAGTTGAGACCTTCAATGATGAGTGGTTCGCGTGCCGCAAGCGTATACGGCGGCACGTCCTGCACAATACGAGAGCATCCGGCAATCATGGAGTGCGCGCCAATACGTGTAAACTGGTGAATTCCGCTCACGCCGCCTACGATGCCCCAATCGTGTACTTCGACGTGCCCTCCAAGGTTTACCGAGTTTGCAAGAATAACATTGTTGCCAACAACACAGTCGTGAGCAACATGCGAATACGCCATCAACAAACAATCCGAACCAACCACCGTTCTGCCCGTCGCTACAGTTCCTCGATTGACTGTAGTGTACTCACGCAAAACCGTGCGGTCTCCGACAAATACCAACGTTCCCTGCCCTGCATACTTTAAGTCCTGTGGCTGCGTGCCCACTACTACACCAGGATGAATGCGAACATCGGTTCCGATTCTCGAGCCGTTGCTGATGAAAACATTCGACATCAGCACTGTACCTTGCCCGATCTCGACGTCGCTCTCAATAACGCAGAAAGGCCCGACGCTAACTCCGTCAGAAATTCGTGCATTCTTGGAAATAACTGAGCTTGGGTGTATCTCTACGCTCAAGAACCCTCCCGGTCTACAACTGCGGCAGACATTTCCGATTCGGCCACAAGCTGGCCATCAACGTAAGCCTTGCCATGAAGCTGTGCTATGTTAAATCGGAACCTGACTAATTCCAGTTCCATAACTAATTGGTCGCCGGGCTTTACTGCGCGCCGGAACTTGGCATTGGTCACCGATGTAAACAATGCAATTTTTGTTTTTGCATCAACACCTTTCAAGGTTAGCAGGATGCAACCCGTTTGCGCCATAGCTTCCAAAATCAGCATTCCCGGAAAGAGTGGCCGTCCGGGAAAGTGCCCCATGAATTGAGGTTCATTGGCCGTCACATTTTTCAACCCAAATATCTTGTTGTGCTCAACATCAATCTTGGTAATCCGGTCTACTAATAAAAACGGATATCGGTGCGGCATCAATTGCAAGATTTGCTGGATATCATAAACAACCCCTTCTGTATGGGGCATGTAACGCCTGACTTTTTGCTGTTGTTCGTAAAGCTTCCTCACCTTACGGGCAAACTCGATGTTGCTGGCATGGCCTGGGCGCGCCGCGAGAACCTGTGCCCGAATACGTACGCCGATGAGTGCAAGGTCGCCAATCATGTCGAGCAGCTTATGCCGTGCAGGTTCATTCTTAAAACGTAACAGCCTGTCGTTGAGGATGCCATTGGATCCAAGAACAGCATTCTCCATGATACCAAATTTGTTTAGTTTCTCCGCCAGCTCGTCGGTAGTCATCTCGGTGTCGACGATAACGATTGCATTTTCGAGATTGCCTCCTCTAATCAACCCTTGCTTCCAAAGCGTTTCCAGTTCATTCAGGAAGCAGAACGTTCGGGCTGGAGCAAACTCGCTTACAAATTCTCTTTCGAGATTAAATAAGCCAGTGTGCTGGCTTCCTAATGCCGGATTCTTGTAATCTACCATTACCGTTACGCGGTACTCGTCGTTCGGTAAGGCAACGATTTCGGTTCCGCGCGACTCGTCGAGATAACGAACTGTATCTTCGACAATCACTTCCTGACGCTCCGCATCCTGCTCTATAACTCCAGCCTTCTGAATCATCTCTACATACGGCAGCGATGAGCCGTCGCCTACTGGCGGTTCGTTATTCGTTAGTTCGATGGTGCAATTGTCTATGCCCATACCAACCATGGCGGCAAGCACGTGCTCAACAGTATGAACGCGAGCATCACCGTTTGCAATGGTGGTGCCCCTTTCATTATCAACTACGTTGTCGACAATAGCAATTATTTCTGGCGAGCCTTCAAGGTCTGCGCGCAGAAACCGATAGCCCGAATTTTCTGCTGCGGGCTTAAAGGTCATCGTAGTGATGTTGCCTGTGTGGAGCCCTACACCAGACATCGATACCTCGTGCCCGATGGTGCGTTGTTTCTTTGTCGTCATTTACTTTCTGTTAACTCTGCAACTATTTTTTGCAACTCGCGAAATTCGTGAAGCAGGTCTGGAAGCCGGCGCAGAGCCGCTTCCATCCTTAATGCGGTGCGGTGTTCCTTGGCTGGCGACCCAAAATAGTGTCCCGGAAGCGTAATTGATTTTGAGACGCCGGACTGTGCCTCAACAATAACATCATCGGCTGTCTGAATGTGGCCAATAAGCCCAACCTGTCCGGCGATTCGATTGCGTTTACCCAAGGCAGTTGAACCCGACACACCAGCCTGTGCTGCAATTGCCGTGTCTTGTCCGATGCTCACGCCGTGAGCAATGTGAATGAGATTGTCGAGCTTAACCCCGGACGAAATGATGGTTGCTCCTACGGCGGCGCGGTCGATGGTTGTATTCGCTCCTACTTCAACATCATCACCAATAATTACAATTCCAACCTGAGGAATTTTCTCAAACGACCCATCGGAATTCTCCAAAAATCCAAAACCGTCGGCACCGATAACAGCGCCTGCATGAATGATACAGCGTTTGCCGATGTGTGTTCCTTGTCCAACCGAAACATTTGCATGGATGATAGTATCGGCATCGACCGACACATTCCTATACAAAACAACATTTGCAACGAGCTGAACATTCGGTCCAACGATGCATCCCTCATTGATCACGCATCCAGGGCCGATCGAAGCAGAGTCATCGACCTGAGCACCTTCCTCAATAACTGCAGTGGCGTGGCGCATTCCTCTGCTCATAATAAACGGCGGATAGAAGCGCTGCATTACCTGAACAAATGCGCGATAGGCATCGGGAACGATGATCAGCGTAAGGCCTATCGGAGCACTGCCTGCGAGTTCCGCAGTAGTTATAACACAGGCTGCTTTAGTTAATGCTAAAAATTTTGAGTATTTGTCGGTCGACAAAAATGTGGCTTCACCAGACTGTGCAGAGTCTATGCGGTTAATGCCAGTGATAGGCGCATCAGTATTGCCTATAACAACTCCGCCAACTAATGAAGCAAGTTCAGCGACTCTGTATGAGGGCGACGCAGCAGGATGGTTCATCGGGGAACCTCTTCCTCTCGCGGACGCGTGGTATCTGCGGGCGGTGGCGGCGGATTATCCATTGGAATCATCGGTGGCGGAAGGTTGCTCGGCGAGCGGGGCTGCGCCAATCCATCCGGCGTAGGATTTTGCACCGTATCCTGGCTTGGATCTGAAGGTGACGTAGACCTGCGTCGGGTGCGTGATTGTCTCCGCTCTTCCAGTTTCTTGTTACGGGGATCAGCATCGATAACTTCTTGTTGTTTCTTTGCCAAAGACTCGGCATCGATTCCGAGCTGTTTCATCACCCTTACCGTGATATCATACTTTGCATTCACATAAACCAGTGGCTGAACGCTCTTGTCCCATACAATATCGTAGCCGTCTTCTGCAGAAATTTTTTGTATGGCCAGATAAATTTTTTCCCAAATCGCTTTAAACAGCGACTCAGCCTGTTGGTCGTGTTCTCCGCCCGGCGCAAATTTTTCGGAAGCAAATTCTTCGCGTTTGCGTCTTTTGTCTGCTATATCAAGCTCCTTTTGCTGCCGTTCAGCATCTGTCCATATCAGCCTGTTCTTACGCATTTCAAGCTCTAGATCGTCAATATCCTTTTTCATCTGGCTAAGTTCAGCCTTCCATTCTTCCACCATCACATTTAGTCTCGCCTCGGCCTGGATATAAGGGTCGTACTGCTTCTTAATCGTTTCAGTGGAGACGTAGCCTATTTTTTGTGCAGAGAGGCCGATGCCGGCGAATAAAAAAACGATGCACACCACGATGCAGTTACTAAAAATATTTCTTATGGTGCGCATTACATTCAACCTTTACTTATCACCTCGTTTCATCCTGTCCAACACTTTATACGTGATATCGGATTTGTCTTCGGAAAAAAGAACAAAACCTGCAACTTTGTCGAGTACCATATTGATCTTTTCTTCTTTAGCAATAACTGCAATAGCAGCCTGCACCTTTTCACGGATGGGCTTAAGAAAAGCTTCCTGTACCTGTCTCATTTCGGCGGTTTTTTCCTCTTGGTATTGTAGAAAGCGCGTTCTCAAACCGTTGAGTGTTTCCTCTTCCTTACGCTTTGCCTCGGCGCTCATCATCGCTTCCTGCTTGCGATAGGCTTCAAAGCGAGATTCAAAATCTTTCTGCATCATCTGGAGTGTGTCACGTACCTTCAGCGTCAGATCTTCGATTTTCTTCATCGCCCCCTGCGCTTCGGGAAGTTCCTTCATGATGGTTTCTGAGTTAACAAAAGCTGCCTTGAACACCTGCGCAGTAGCAACTGTTCCGGCGGCACAGAAAAATGTGATGAGCGCAATAACGCTGTATTTCATGTACGTTACCATGGTTGTTTGAAATGTTAGGGTTGTTCCTGAAGAAAACGGTCAGCGTCCAAACTGGAAGTGGAACCGCCAGCCAGACCGTTGACCAGTTAATGGGTCGGGATCAAAGCCATACCCCACGTCGAAGCCAATAAGACCGATGGGGTTCAGCAGTAAGCGTAAACCAAAACCTGCTGCTCTATAGAGTCCAAAGGGGTCTACCGTGCGAATATTTGCCCACACGTTTCCAGCCTCAGCGAAACTAAGCAAATAGATCGGGAAGGGATTGAGTGAGACAGCAAATCGGACTTCGGTGAGGAACCGTGCAAGGATTCTTCCACCGAGGTTCCGACCATTTGGTGCAAGGGGGCCGATAGAATTGTCGCGATAGCCGCGCAACGGCGTTATTGCAAAACCGCCAAGACCATTACCGCCCATATAATACAGTTCCTGTGGAGGAATCAACGTGTCGGATTTTAGTCCGTCCACGTATCCGAGTTCTGAACCAACGAGCATTACAAGCCGCGGATTGCCATGGATCGATAACAGCGGATTCACCATGTCGAAGTAAAAACCAACCTTGCCGAAGTCGGTAGTTCCAATTCCGAGAAATGCAGTGGTGCCGCGCAACGATAATGAGAGGCGAGAACCACTGGTGGGAAAAATTAAGTTGTCGTAACTCGTGCGCGAAATAGTTTGAGAAAGAGTAAACGCAGTGTAGACGCCCCGACGATAAAAAATGCTCGATGTGTTGGATTCCTGCCGTTCGAACGACACCGACCAGTCGCCGCGGAAGAAATCGTCGGGGAATCTGAAACGACGTCCAATGTTTAGCTGAGCTCCCGTGCGCCGAATGCTGATGTTATAATTCTGACGAGTATCAAAGATGTTGAAACCTACCGTAGTAGGCTGTCCAAACAGCCAGGGTTCTGTAAAAGAGATTTGGAATGTTCGCACACGCGACTGCTGACCAAACTCCCACTGGAACGATAGTATCTGTCCGGCGCCGCCCCGTAGCGGTTCAGAGATGTCAAAATTATTTAATGTAACGCCTATCGATCCGGTTAAACCGAAGGCGCCGGCAAAACCTACTGAGGCATTGAAGGTGTCGGTACTTCGCTCCTCTACCTTGTATACCAGATCAACCTTTGTTTTGTCGGCAGGCAATACGTCAGGCTTCAATGATTCAGGATTAAAGAAATTTAGCACTCCAAGTCCCCGCAGGCTGCGAATTACTGCAGAGCGGTTGAAATAATCGCCCGGACGAGTGTAAAGTTCCCGACGTATAACTCTATCGCGTGTCTTTGTATTACCGGCAACCTCAACCTTCCTGATGGTGTATCGATCGCCTTCGATAACCTTAATCGTAATGTCTACGCTATCGGTCCCTATACGAATCAATTCAGGCGCCAGGGACGCACTCAGATAGCCGTGATCGGCATACAACGACGTTGCATCCGTTTGAGCTTCATTCACTGTAAGATTAGCAGTTATCTTTTTCTGGTTATACAGCTCTCCTTCAACGATATCCAAACGGGCGAGAAGAACATCTTCGGGATAGACTGTATTGCCGATGAATTTGACTTTTCTAATGTAAATAGGCTTGCCTTCATTCACCGTGATGCGAATATTTACCTTCTCGTTGGCTTCATTGTAAATAACTGTATCATCAACAATTTCCGCGTCGAGAAGACCGTGTTCAAGAAACCACTCTCTCAGCTTATCCAAATCTTTTTTATACTTCTCTAAATCGAAATCATTCGACGACCAAAATTCATACCACGAGCGCGTGCTGGTTTCCTCGAACGCAGAGGCAAGATCTTTATCCGAAAAGAGAACGTTTCCTTCAAACTCAATTGAGCCTACACTGTATTCAACTCCTTCGGTAACCTTCACCATTAAATCGTAAAAATTTGCGGAGTCTGCCGAGGACAGCTCTGTCTCGACTTTTGCAAACAGCTTACCCTCTTTTGTGTAGGCATTCTTGACTGCGCTGCGGACCTGATACAATTCATACGCTCCAATGATGTCGCCATTCCGCTTATCTGCAGCCTTCATTATCTCTTCTGCCGACAGCGCATCATTTCCTACAATACCAATATTTCGCAGTCGTGGCGCAGGTGTAACTTTGATTAAAATGAACACACCCAGAGCCGTCTCGCGTTCTCTCTCTATGCGCACGTCGCTAAACGTTCTTCTGTTCCAAAGATTCTTGATTGCATTTACCAATTCTTCGGGACGTGCCTCAGCTCCAACCCGCAGCCCCGAATAAGCAATCACAGTCTGCATGTCTTCGCCTTGCGTGAGTCCGTCCACAGATATTCCTGCAATAACGGGATACCGCTGCGCTTGCTGGGAGGGGGCAGCGACAACACTAAATAAAATGATTATCAGAGGAAGACTGCCGCTAATGAAGCGCATTGAGGATATGTTCCAGGGTAGACAGATGGTCGGCGTGTTCAGATACTTGTTCACCAATCTGCGAAGATGTGCAACCGAATCGGCGTTCACGCCGCGCATAATCAGCTAACGCCTTATAAAAATCCATTCTTCGGAATTCTGGCCAAAGCCGTTGTGTAACATAGATTTCGGCATACGCAGATTCCCACATCAGGAAATTGCTGAGTCGCATTTCACCGCTTGTTCGAATAATGAGATCCGGTTCGGGTAAGAACGACGTTTGTAAATAATTGCGGAATGTTTCTTCTGTGATGTCTTCGGGACTAACCTTGCCCCTTCTCACATCAAGCGAAAGCATTTGTACAGACCTGAGAATATCCCAGCGCGATCCATAACTCAGAGCAAGCGTAAGAGTAAGCCCATCGTTGTGCTCTGTTAAGTCCATCGCTCTCTTCAGCATGTGTTGAACGCCCCTTGGTAATGCATTGACTTTGCCGATGGAACGAATGCGGACTTTGTTGGCGTGGAGTTCGTCGATTTCCTGACGCAGGTAACTTTCCAAAAGCGACATCAGAAATCGGACTTCCATGACTGGCCGCTTCCAGTTCTCCAGCGAGAACGCGTACAGCGTTAAATAGCGTACGCCAAGTTGAGACGCCACCTTTACAACATCCCTTACCGATTCCATTCCCACGCGGTGTCCCTCTACCCTTGGGAACTTTCTATCCTCAGCCCACCTGCCGTTGCCGTCCATAATAATTCCAACGTGGCGTGGGATTCTTCCGCACCCCTGCAGTGCGTTCCGTATGGACTTCTCGTCGTGAGATATCCGTTCGCTAGTCCAACTCACGTCTGTGTTACCTCATTCCAAAATGGCAAAGATACCACTGTCACAAAAACCACAGCAAGATTCCTTCTCTCTATTTCTCCCCTGGCATAAACGTCGCTAAGCTTGTGGAAAGACAAGGGCTTTCGTAGATTTGCCGTTCATACATTCGGCATGTTCCGAAATGGCACGTGTGCATCATCCAAGTATTGTGAACCAGAGGCACGATTGAACGTTACGAAAGCAGACATCGTAGAAAAGATTGCCACCCAGACTGGCTTAACAAAGTTTGAGACCAAGGCTGTGGTGGATGGTTTCTTATTGAGTATCATTGACGCCCTTGCCGAAGGAAAGCGCATAGAGCTTCGAGGCTTTGGTGTGTTCAGCGTTAAGAGCCGCAAGCCGCGCATGGCGCGCAACCCTCGAACTGGCGACCCGGTACCGCTCGAGGAACGCTTCATTCCGACGTTCAAAGTATCGTCGGAATTCCAGGAAAAAGTCCACGGTAAACTCCATACTGATGGAGCTCCGGAGCGGAACGTTCTCTAGGTGATGTCAGGAGATCGCGTCAGCCACACACCATTGCTGTGGTGGTATGCAGCACTTGTTGCTGTTGTTGCAATTTCCGGCGCAACATTTGGTGTGCACCGTCACCTGATCGACCGTGCCATCGAGCAGGCTGCTCCTGCCATTGCAAAACGCGACAGCATCAGGATAGCATCGGGCGAGGAAAAACTTGATAAGAAACGTTTGGCAGCCCACAGGGACACACTTGAAAATTTATTGAACATCATTGAACAAGAGTTGGAGAAGCGCCCGGCGGACAGCATGCTGATTATCTCGGCAGCGAACACTGCCTACGATCTTGAAAAATTTGATAAAGCGGAACGTTACTATCGGATGTTTCTGGACAAGATCGACAAGCAGAACGTCATGGCGAAAATCGACCTTGCCTATGTTACCTTCCGAAACGGTGACGCCGAAACGGCTGCGTCCATGCTTCGCAGTGTGATAAGGAAGGACCCGAAGAACCAAATGGCCATGTTCAATCTTGCATACGTCTACGAACAGTCGGGTAAACGTGAGCTTGCGAAAACGTGGATAAAGAAATGTAAAGACGCCGACCCCAACAGCCAACTGGGCCGGCAAGCAAACGCAATTTTATCATCATCATCAACTGGAGATTAACATGCCATGCGGAAAGAAGCGAAAGCGGCATAAGATGGCGACTCACAAGCGGAAGAAACGCTTGCGGAAGAATCGTCACAAGAAAAAGATCAGGTAGAATGAAAGGGAACTTGTTAAATCACGTTCCCTTTTTCACATATTGCCAGTCAACCATCGAATGGATTTTTCATGGAGCATCACGTAGATCATTCAAACAAGCGGCATCATTTACTCGAGCGCATTGCTACCGTGCTGCTTGCTCTGGCCACTGTAGCCACAGCATGGTGTGCTTATCAGAGTACAGTTTGGAGCAGTGTGCAGGAATATCAGTTGCATGATGCAGACACTGTGTATCTCGAAGTGCAGGCGCTGCGCACACTGTCGATGCAAAAGACAACGATCGACGTTTTGGCATTCATCAATTATCTGAATGCTGTGGCAAAAGACGAAGATTCGTTGGCGAGTTTTTATCAGAAACGATTTCCTGTGCGTATGCTGCCGGCATTCAACGCATGGGTAGCCCTCAAGCCTGGCACTAATCCGAGCGCCCCCTTAACACCATTCTTGATGAAAGAATATAGGGTTCCGGAAACGCTGCGTGCCGACAGTTTACAGAGCGAGTACAAGGGGATGTTCAAGACTGCTTCGGAATCCAATGCACACAGTGAACACTACGTTTTGCTAACTGTAATTTTTGCTAGTGTTATGTTCTTTGGCGGTATAACCAGCAATATCGGATCGCTGTCAACAAAAACTTCTATCGTTATCGGCAGCACAATACTCCTCCTGAGCGCTGTTGCGTGGATGCTAACTTTCCCAACTGTGGTACGGTGACGCTGGGAATTATAGCTGCTCTGGCTACAGTTTTCGCATGGTCGGCAGGTACCTTCACGTTTCTCACGGCGGCAAGAATCATTCCGCCCGCGTTGCTCAATCGTACGCGGATATTGATTGCTCTTGGCATCACGGCTGTTGCTGCATGTCTCATCCAGGGAATACTTCCACACCAACTGATCCTGCTTCCATCGGTTCAGCAATGGTTCTGGCTGGGGTTGTCCGGAGTTGTTGGGTTTACCATCGGCGATTTCTTCGGATTTTCAGCCCTCCGGATTTTGGGCGCTCGACGTCAGAGCGTTGTTGGCACCATCTCTCCAGCCTTTGCGGCCACGGGTGGCTTTCTGCTGCTCGACGAGCACCTGTCGTTCATCGGAATGGGTGGCATGGCGATGTCTATTATCGGAGTCATGTGGGCGATGGGCAGCTCTGAGGATCGTCACGAAGTTCATAAAGATGGTTATGGTTCATACACTGCGGGCGCCATGATGGCCATCGGCGGCGCGGCATGTCAGGGCATTGGGCTTGTCTGTGCAAAGGTTGGCATGACGGGGAGCGTGCACATTTTTACGGCAGCTCATCAGGCGTATAGTATCCCGCCGCTTCACGCAAATTTTATGCGTTTGAGCATTGCCTTTCTCAGCACATACGTGATGGACTTTGTGCGCAGGGATCGTTTTCGTCCCTTATCGGAGGCTTTTGCAGACAAGGCTGGCCGTCGTGCAATGTTTTGGGGAACGCTTTTCGGTCCGGTGACGGGCGTAGCGCTGTCTCTCTATGCCGTCTCAGTACTCGAAGCTGGAACAGCGCAGACCATTTTTTCTCTCGTCCCGTTTGTAATCCTGGCAACGGCTGCCGTTCGGCAGCACGAAAAACTGAGGCCGACGGCAATCTTTGGCGCTGCGATAGCTGTTAGTGGAGTGCTCATCCTGATCTATTCCGGTTGAGAGACAGAGAATTGCCGGGAGAAACGCCGGGAGAAACTCCCGGCGTTTCTCCCGGCAATGTAGTTCGTTTTTTTATTTCGCTATCGCCACGCTTCTTCGCTCTCGAATCACCGTTACCTTTATCTGTCCCGGATACTCCATTTCCGATTCGATCCGTCCCGCAATGTCGTTCGCAATTTGGTCTGCGCGCAAGTCATCGATCCGGTCAGGTTCTATCATGACCCGCACTTCCCTGCCGGCCTGTATGGCATAGGTCTTAGTAACACCGTCGAAGGAAGTTGCAATCTCTTCGAGCTGCTGCAATCGCTTGATGTAGTTTTCAAGTGATTCCCTACGTGCACCCGGACGTGATCCGGAAATCGAGTCGGCAGACTGCACCAGCACAGCTATCGGCGATTCCATCTCGATGTCGTCGTGGTGCGCGCCAATGGCGTTCACTACAAGAGGGTGCTCCTTATACTTCTTTGCAAGCTCCATCCCTAACAGAGCATGTGGCCCTTCGAGATCTCTGTCTATGCATTTGCCAATGTCGTGCAGCAAGCCGGCTCTCTTTGCCATATTTACGTCGAGGTTTAATTCGTTAGCCATGATTCCTGTGAGGAATCCAACTTCGATACTGTGGGCAAGGAGGTTCTGGCCATACGACGAACGATACTTCATCTTGCCAATGTATCTGACCATTTCCGGATGAATGTTGTGAATGCCAAGCTCCATCAGGGCATTCTCGCCAACGCGAACGATTTCCTCTTCCAGCTCTTTCTGCACTTTCTCGACAACTTCTTCGATACGTGCCGGATGAATGCGTCCGTCTCCCATCAAACGCTCGAGCGAAACGCGGGCAACTTCTCTGCGGAAAGGATCGAAACCCGATACTACTACTGCTTCCGGAGTGTCGTCGATAATTAAGTCGACGCCAGTAGCCGCCTCGAAGGCGCGGATGTTGCGTCCTTCCTTGCCGATGATTCGCCCCTTCATTTCATCCGACTGTAGGTTTACAACAGAGACAGTACTCTCTACGCAATGGTCGGATGCCGTTCGTTGTATTGCCATGAGCACAATGCGCTGAGCTTCTTTGCGGGCATTGAGCTTTGCTTCGTCGCGCACATCCTTTACCCGCTGAGCTGCGTCGGCTTTCGCATCGTTCACCATGTTGTCCATGAGGAATTTTTTTGCGTCTTCGCGGCTCATTCCTGTTATGCGTTCCAGGCGGGCTGTTTGCTCCTGTACTACCAGATCGATTTCCTTAATCTTACTATCTATCGATGCCTGTTTACGGGAGATCTCGGCATCGGCCTGCGACATCTGTTTTTCTTTTCGCGAAATAGTCTCAAACTTTTCGTTGACGCCTTCTTCTCTTCTGCGAATATCTTTTTCGAGGCTTCGGATTTTTGCCTCTTTCGAGTCGCGGTCGCTTTCGTACCGACGCCGCTCCTTTGCTATTTCTTCCTTTGACTCAAAGATCTTCTCTTTCTTAATGGCATTGGCTTCTTTTTGTGCAAGGTCGATAATATTCTTTGACTTTTCTTCAGCCTCTGCAACTGCTTTCGCTGCTGCTTTTCTACCGGTGAAATATGTTATCAGAAAACCGAGAACCGCACCCCCAACAATGATTACGATTCCCACCATGGAATTATCCATTTTGCCAGCTCCTTTTTTATGCTGCATCCGGCGGCTGCACGCCAGTGCGCGTAACATGTAATAAAGAGCCGCATCCCACTGCCACGGGGTTACCCCGTTCTGGTTGCCAAAAGAACCTCAATACCGCACGGTGGGTACCATCCTGACCATCGCTGACGTCCACTGAATGGTTGCGTTACCGCCATGACGGCACAGCCGCCACACCATTCCCGTTAATCCGGGCGAGGCCTGCCATTGATGGACAGAGCCTGATTCCCTGGTTGAAAAAACTTGTTTGGTTCTTTTTCAAGCGTGCGTCGAGCAGCGGAATGCGGCTACGCTTTCCTCTGAAAAAGCGATGCGAAGGACTAGATTAATCGGGAAAGGGGCTTGCACCCGTCAGATATGTCCGGACATTACACCACCGGTTGGTTCCACGCTCGTTCGAAATACGACGTCATCTTTTCGAGTTCAGAGAGAAGGTAGCGCATATCGCGCTCCCGCCCTTCTTCTGCATTTAGACATCGTTCTGCCAAATTGAGGGCAGCCAGTAGCGACAGCGTCGGTGTAGACTGCTCCCGTAATGACTGCGATAGCGTTTGGATTTGAAGGTTGACTTCACGTACTGACTTTTTGATCGACTCTTCGTCTTCTCCACGAAGGGTCAGGTCTTTTCCACCAATTGTTACTCTAATCGCTTTCGACATGCGCTAGTTCAGCGTTCGTCGCTGTTTGTTAATACAAAAATTACGAAAGTTTTGCGAGCTCATCGAGCTGAATTGCAACTGACTCCAGTCTGTTGGCCAGAATTCGTATTTCTTCTGCCGACATGCTAACGCCCCCTTCCGAAGGAATAAAGAGTGTTAACTGGTCCTGCCCTGCCGGATCTTCGATGTGTCTGAGCCCCGCAGTGCGGTAGCGCTCAATAATGGACAGTGTCTTATCCAGCTCTGCCTGAAGCTTATCCCGTTCCTCCTCGACGGCGGATGGTGCTGCCGGCCGATCCTCGAAATTATCCTGGAGTTCCTGGAAAAGCTGTGTGCGAGTTTCGAGTTCCAGGCGCAGTTGCATCAACTGCTGGGACAGATCGGCGTGCTCGGCAAGGCGAGTGTGGGCTTCGGCCAAATCGGCTTCGAGGGCAACAATTTTGTCCTCCAGCCGATCAATCGAACCTCGATGCCGAGTATCATTGATACCCGGCATCACGTTTTTTTCCTCAAGAAGTGCGATTCTTTCAACAAAGTTATCCACGCGCTCCTGCAGGTCTGCCTCACTCCTCCGCAACTGTGCCATCTGCATCTGAAGCTGGGAGTTTTCCTGCCTGAGAGTGACGATTACATCCGCGCCCTTCCTCACAACTTCCCACATGCGCTGCACGGCAAGGCTTACGCCTTCGCTCGGACGTCCCGAAACGGACGACTGCATTGCCGCATCCTGCAGCGGGCTTCCCTCTTGTTGCTGTTCCTGTTGCGGTTGTATTTGTTGCGCCATTCAAATCTCCCCTCAGTGAATCAGCGGTTTCCGGTTCATCGGCTACCCGGAGATAGCGCCCCAAGGGCAGTTGTGGCTGCGGCCACAATCGATCGAACCGTTGAATCCACCTGATCCGCTCCAACGGAGCGCTCGTCGTCTCGGATCGTTACTGTTATCGTGATGTTCCTGGGTACCTGCGATGGTACTGCCAATACCTTTCCTGCCTTCCGATCCTTTTGCGCCTCCCCTGAATCGGAAAAATCTCCTGGAAGTTCAACAACTTTGTCTTCTAACCGATCTATCGACACCGTGTTTGGAGCCTCTGCCATCTCGGGCCTGGCACGCTGCTCTTCAAGTGTTGCAATGCGCTGCAGAAATTCTTCCAACCTGTCGTGCATCTGCCGTTCCGACTTACGCAGCGCAGATAGCTCTGATCTCAATATCGCATTTTCTTCGCGCAATGCAACAATAACGTCCGTGCTCTTGCGCACTATCTCCCACATCTGCTTCATCGAAGCTTCTATTCCTTCACGCAGCTCCGGCCGATCGCTGTCGGGCATATCATACGGCCTATCCGCCGGATCTCCGTGAGGAGGTATGTTCGGTCTCTCTGGTGATTGCTGTGCCATGCTCTACCTGCTTCCCCGAATAAGTGCACCGAGCTCCTGCTCTATAGCTCGGATGATAACATTCAAAGAATCCTCGATCTCTTCGTCGATAAGCGTTTTCACGTCACTTCGGAACGTTAGCCCCACTGCCACGCTCTTCCGGCCCCTTCCTATCGACTCAACATCGCGATACACATCAAAAACACGCACATCCCTGCATGTTGCCGGCGCTGCTGCCCGAATAATCGAAACAATTCGCCCGGCGGGAATTTCTTCGTCAACAATGAGTGCAAGATCCCTCCTCACACTCGGAAATTGCCCAATTTTATTATAAACTCGTTGAGCTTGCGTTGCCGCAAATACTGCATCGAGTTCCTTGAGAGAAATCTCTGCGGCAAATACGGCGGCGTCTATTCCAAATAGCGCCGCTACTTCCGGATCCACCAACCCTGCCATGCCAATAACTTCGGCATTTGCAAGCACTTCTACAGTGTTCGCAGACCAGATGCCCTGAGATTTTGCCGGCCGTGTTGCCAATGGTCCAAGTATCCCAACGTCGCCCAACAAATCAAACAAATCCAACTCACGTTCGGGTGCGCTCCAGTGCTGTTCATATTCACCAGTTATCAACACTGCAAGATGTTCGCGTTGGATAACGTTGGTATTCCATGTAAACACGTTTCCGATTTCGCATAGCCGAATGGTGCCGGCGTCGTGCCGTATGTTTAACGATGCTACTGTTAGCAGCGATGGCACCAGCGACGTTCTCAGTGCGCTAAATTCCACTCCCAACGGATTTTTTACCTTCACGATGCCCGTGCCCGTTAGCTCAGCGTTCTCCGGACTCGTAAGCACCGTTGTTAAACAATCGGAATAACCACGCGCAACCAGCAGCATGCGCAGGTTACGGTGCGTTGCCACACTGCTTCCAAATACACGGAACCGTTCACCTGTGGCATCGGATGGTTTGCTCACCGGCATCTGAAGACTGATGACTGCCGACGCCGCATCGTTGATGTTGTTGATGCCATAGAAGCGCATCACCTCTTCCGAAAAGTCGATCTCTTCTTTCAGGTCGGCCCTCCAGGTAGGGGGCTCTACCACACATGAATCTGTGGTGACGTCAGAAACCACACATCCAAGGGCAGTAAAGATGTTTATCATCTCGTCGTTTAACACCTGAGTGCCAAGAATACTTCGGATTCTTCCGAACCGTACCTTAATCGTGCGAGGCTCAAGTAAACTGCCTGGTCCTGAAACGTCACGCTCAGCGGCGCTCGACCCAGGGATGAGACTCAGGATAAGATTTGTTGCCCTGTCGAGTGCATTCAGAACATTACCTGGGTCGACACCTCGTTCAAACCTGTACGACGCATCGGAAGAGAGACCCAGAACCTTTGCCGTCCGCCGGATGCTCGCCGGATCGAAATAGGCGCTTTCGAGTACGATGTCGGTGGTGCTGACATCGATCTCCGAATTCTCACCGCCCATTACGCCTGCTATGGCAATGCTCCCTTCCATATCGCAGATCATCAGAGTATGTAGTGGCAGCGTGCGTTCCTTGCCATCGAGAGTCACAAATCGTTCAAAGTTCATGGTTCCGTGTTCATCGTCATCCCTGGAACCCTGAACATTGAACTGTGAACCCTTGGAACCCTGAACATTGAACTGTGAACCCCTCGAACCCTGAACATTGAACTGTGAACCCCTGGAACCCATGGAACCCTGAACATTGAACTGTGAACCCCTGGAACCCTGAACCCTGAACTGTGAACCCTCGGAACCCTGAACATTGAACTGTGAACCCCGAACCTTCGCAAAATCAAAGGCATGCAGAGGCTGTCCGAGCTCCATGTTAACGTAATTCGTAATATCGACGATTACATTACGCGGACGCAGCCCGCATGCCGTAAGCCGATCCTGAAGCCACTTAGGCGAGGGGCCGATAGTAACATTCGTTATTTTCTGCAAAGCATAGAACGGAGCCAGATGTTCATCGATGCTGTGTATCAGCCCTGTCGGGTTTTCTACCTGCTGCTCCTTGCCTGCCAAGCCCTTTTCTTCGTTCTCTTTTCCCGTCCCCGTAACTGCTTTTCCGTTTTGCTCAATTTCTTTACCATGTACAATTTGGTACGCCTGTAATTCCCGTGCAATCCCGATGTGGGACAGACAATCAGCGCGGTTAGGCGTCACGGCCACATCATATACAATTTCCGTCTGGCCGATAACTTCTGCCAGAGCTCTACCCGGTGTCAGTTCAGAATCCCCAGAAGACCCAAGAACCCAAATCCCGGCATCTTCCTTTTGGTCTGCTGTACCCATCTCATCATCTCTACCCAATTCCTCTCTGCTACAAATCATCCCATTCGATTGCACGCCCCTTACCATTCTCTTCCCTATGGCAAAGCCTCCATTCGGGACAACTGCGCCATCGAGGGCAACGGGAACAAACTGACCGGCGGCCACATTCGCGGCTCCGCAGACAATCGTACGTGGCAGGGATTCACCAACATCAACCAGGCACACAGAGAGCTTATCGGCATTAGGATGGCGCTCACATTCGAGAACCAAACCAACAACGAACCGGTTTAGGGCAGCAGAACGATGTTCGATATGCTCCACCTCCAGACCCAAGTCTGTGAGCACATCAGCCACCCGTTCCGGCCTCCATATTGTCGGGTCCAAATCGACGAACTCCGACACCCACCCATGAACAATTTTCATATACCTGGTGATTACAGGATAGACAGGCAAAAATACTTTTTATGGAAGGGGGCTAGCATTCGTAGTTATACACATTTAGGAACACATATCACATGCTACTTGGCACCTGGCACGTGGCACTCCGAAGGACACGTGGCACCTGGCACATGGCACGAATAAATTCGTATCTTTGTTTTCTACACCGCGGGGTGGAGCAATTGGTAGCTCGTCGGGCTCATAACCCGAAGGTTGTAGGTTCAAGTCCTGCCCCCGCTACTTAGTTATATTATAAGCCCTTGTAATTCATAGAGTTGCGGGGGCTTATAAGTTTCTGGCTCACTGTTTGGCTCACTAAAATCCGAGCTATCAACCAACTTGCGAAGCGCTAATATGTCAAAGTGCATTTCATTTTCACTTGAGCAGAAGGAAGCTCTATCACGCCTTGCAGCTGCGAGGCCGAGATATTGGGCTGACTCAATCCGCACTCTAGTCAGAGAGAATCCGGATAATGCTGGGCTCATGCTCACCTACTTAACAGATCACAAGAAGGTGTTAGAGGGCTGGAGAATCATTCTTCCCGAAGAACATTCAATGGCGTTATATGTCTCCGTTGGCCCAGAGGGTCATGGTAAGTCAGCTCCTTTGTTCCGGAATGAATATGAAGTCGATGGTGTTAAAAAGGAAGGCCCGGATTTCATTGAATTCGAAGGATATGACCCAGAAAAGTGGCTTGTTTCAGCGGTCAAAAATTTGGATCTGCTGATTCAATGGGTCGATGTTTTAATACTGGAACTGAGCCTCGACGAATCAACGTTGAAAGTTCATCGCAGAATACCTGCTGATGTTTCTGACTCAAATGTTAAGGCACTGGCTGTGGTCGAGGATCATTTTGTCAACAAGAAGGCTGATGAGATATACCGTGTATTCGTTGAAAGGACTGGTCAACTCACAATGTCTTCCGGTAGACTAAACAAAGCTTCGTTCATTCTTGAGGCTATTCGCAATGGACTTGGTTACCAACCAATTGATCTGAGCGGAATTGAAGTCTTTCTTCATGGTAGCGATGTTGCTTATACGTGGCGCAGACCACCAAGTTTTAATAATGTCTTTCATGATGCCGTAAAAAAGGCTGGGCCAAAGATTCACAATGAGATGCAACCGATAGTAAGTGTTCTTACAATGAATTTGAAAAGTATTGCCAAGCTTTCATAAATACGTTTGACATACGTTACGAAACGTATTTCCTAAGTCCGTTTTTCACCTCACAACCTCAGCAACTTGTAAGTATCATTTAATACTTGCCGAGGTTTCTCATGCACAAACGATTCGATGACATTCAGCACATCAGCGAGGTTGTAGTTGATGTGTTGAAGACCGAATTAAGGCCAGTGCTCAGGAGCATTCTACGTGAAATGGTTGCTGAGTCGGCACAAATTGTTGGTCAAGCTAGCGACGTACTGCTTTCTAGAAAGGAAGTAGCCAAACGTCTAGCGATAAGTGTCCAAACGGTCAATGCCTTGTTCAAATCGGGCCAACTTGCTTTTGTGAGGATTCGTCGTCGAGTCCTTGTGAATGCAAGCGCCTTGAGTGTGTACCTAGAATCACAGGAGGGAGGAACAAATGGATAAAAGGGGAAACAAGTTCGGTCCCAAGCAAAACTGCCCCTGCGGACTCTCAAACAAATTCTGCCCTCTAGTTGACGAAATGGGTGTTCCTACAAACGGGGGCAAATGTTGGTCAACGCATTGTGGTCAGCGATTCATACAACCAAGTCTCACAACTAAGATTAATCGCAGTCGCTTACGTACTAGCTCTTCACGGAGAGATCTATGAATACTTCGATCTATCCATACAACGACGAGGAGAACAAACCACTGTTCCGAGTTGTTATAGATCGCTTCGAAGATGCACCGAAGAGAGTTCGCGTTGAGAGTTTCGAGAATGGTACTTGGACAATTGGATTGAACAATACGCGCCGTGTTGTTTTCCGATTACCTGAATGCTTGGAAGCGATTGCAAATGACACATTGGTTTGGGTTGTTGAAGGCGAAAAGGATGTTTTGAGTTTAGAACAAAGTGGTCTAGTTGGGACAACTAACGCGATGGGTGCTGGCCATTGGACCGAAGAAAATTCACAACAGTTGAGTGGCGGAAAATTTGCCGTGATTGGTGACAATGACGACGCTGGAAGACTCCATGTCCAACAAGTCGTAGCATCATTGATCGAGCATGCCGATACAACGGATGTAAGAGTAATCGATCTCTTGCAACTGGATCTAGATCTTCCACCGAAGGGCGACGTAAGCACTTTTTTTGAAAGGGGCGGAACAGTCGAAATGCTCCTTGAAGCTTACGATCACGCTGAGAACCTGTGCACGACACACGGCAAACCTGTGTTCCCGACTCACGTGTTTGATCTATTGCCACATTCTCTTCGTGCCTTGATAGCTTCAGCTCAGAACGACACCGATCGAGCAACACTACTTACATCGACTTTGGTCGCTATAGGTAGTTGCTTTCCAAACGTTGGAATGGAAATCGACGGCACTTTCTATTGCCCAGACTTGTTTCTCTTCATTGTTGGAAGGGCTGGAACTGGAAAAGGCATTGCGAAATATGCAGACGTTGTGGTAGCGCTGATTCAAGCATCTCGCCATGCGACGTATCAAGCCGAGCTTGAAAAACACAAACTCTCTGTATCTGAATCGACAAACAGTAAGAAACATTCCGCCGACTTGATACCACTTCCAGATAGAAAAACTCTCATTATCCCGGGTGACTCTACACTTCCCATTCTGGCTTCAGCCCTTGCTGCGAACGAAAGCATCCTCATAAGTGAAACTGAAGCAGATACTTTGGATGCTCTCCTTCGAAGCGAGTACGGTGACGCTTCGCCGTTGCTGCGATCAGCTTGGCAACATGAGAGTCTAAAGCACGCACGAAAACGCGAGAACCTATTCATAGTGCATGACCGGCCACGTTTATCACTGTTATTGTGCGGAACACCGTTTCAGGTTCGCACACTTCTCAAAACAACGGAGAACGGTTTGGTTTCGCGGTTTCTCTTCCATGAGATTGTCTCACCATCGCCTTTTCGAGATCTATTCGAGAAACAAGCGAAGCCGATATATGGCGCTGCACAACACTTCTCCCGCACCGTTAAGGCGATTCATGATGCACTCAAGATAGTTGACAAAGATTCACTGCTGGTCAAGTTCACAGGTGAGCAAAGAAAGATCCTTTTTGACTATTTGCAAACCAATGAACTCCTGACGGAGGACAGCGAAGCACTGCAAGCTGCCAATCGTCGAATGTCAATCGTTCTCGGAAGACTTGCAACAATTCTCTCAGTGCTCGACGCTTGGGATTGCAACGCTAGCCTCCTAACCTCTCATGCAACGATTTCTGTTCCGGACAACGTATTTCGTGTGGTACTCGCACTTAGCAGATACTTCAACGCTACAGCACGCTCTGTACTCAAACTGATTCCTTCGATTACACTTGAGGTTGTGGGGGGCGAGCCACCACGCAAGGCAATGTGGTACGAAATGCTACCAGAAACGTTTAGCACAAAGCAAGCTACCGTCGCAGGTGCATCGCTTGCAATTCCAGTTCGAACGATCATGCGATACTTAAAAGATAGTCGCTTGTTTGAACGGCTGTCTCAGGGTCAGTATCGAAAGTGCATCTATGGCACAATGACACAATGACTCATCCACTAACGCTCTCACACACTGTGCCTGCACATGCACAACAACTTGAAGGTGTCAATGTGCCATTGTGCCACAGCCAATCCTCTTATCGCTTAGCTGATTGGCGTGCTGCGAGGACAATTTTGGACAACGAGCCCTCCAAAGAAGCCTCCACAAATTCTGACGCCATGTATTCAACAGCGTAGACGAGGTGAAAAACAATTGATGAGCGTTCATTTAACAGTCAATTCGCGCCAATTCGTATGCTTTCATACGCATTTGTGCACGATTGAGTTTGAACATCCACCCGCATGCGCTTCCGTCCACACCTGTACAGTGCTCCACCCAAACGTGTTCGCATCTAGCCACAATCATTCACAAACATCAATTTGATTCCACTTCAAACAGGAAGGTACATCATGGAGACGCTAACAGTGCGCGAATTTCGCGAAGTGTTGAAGGTAACTGGTTACACACAAGCACAATTTTCCAGATTCATCCGCATGTCGACAAGTTTTGTCAGCAACATGCTCAGCTACTACCGCACTGAAGTGCCTTTGCGGTACGTGAATGCGCTAAAAGCAATGCTTGGCGAAAACATGTTTGCAATCGCGCTGGAAAAGGCAAAAGCACGAATAAACGAGTCAGACTCAAGGAAGTGAGGAGGCGACAGTCGGAATTGTGCTCTTCTGCGAAGGTTCGCTCGGAAGCAGGACAAATGTTGTCTTAATGCAGATCAATGTCATCAAACATACTACGCTCACTCTGATTCTCCATTTGAACAGACATTTCTGCCAAACTTCTATCCAAGACCACGGACTCTTGTTGCGCATTCTCGTTCACCCAACTATTTATTTTCTCTACCTGTCTTGCAATTGTGTTGGCAATCGTCACTTCGCTATCAAAAAACACTTGAAGACGTTCTAAGTATGAAATGTACTGCTGCATGTAGTCATCAGCAGGCTCTTCCCCATTGAAGTTAGATTGCCACGTTCTTCGCAATTCATCCAAATTGGGAATCACTTTCGCTCGCAACTGTTCAGTCAATTGTGCTTGTTCTTCCTGTGTTATCAGTTCCTTGACATCGTCATCGTAAAATGCACCAGAATCGTGATCTTCAACTGCATACCTTATTGCGGTTTCAGAAAACTTCTTTCTATTCACTTCAGGAAGCATCCCGTATTCGTACAATCGATTCGCCAAACTGACTTCAGGAACCGAATCCAAGTACATTCCCGGTTCTGACACCACATCAAGAAGTTCTGTATGCAACCGCATGTAAGTGGTAAGGAATTCTTTGGTGCATCTACGAGCCAAGAAATTCATCCGCTTCCCTCGAGCACTCCACTCGGACAGCCAACCCGATTTGTATTCATCGGACTTCGACAATCCATCCAACTTGTCAATCACCAACGAAAACAATGTAGTCGGGATTACAATTGCCGTCTCTAGCCCGACATCGCCGCAAGTAATTTGTCCGACCAAATTCTCGGCACTATTTCCCCTGATGAATATGTCAAGATACTCGGAATTTTGCATCAGCAACTTGGAAAAAGCGTCTCCAATTGTGGGGTGTTTGAAATGCCACTCCTTCTCACTACCGTGCTGCATCAACATCACTAGGCTGTTTTGGAGTGAGTTGAGAGCTTTGACACAGCCTCCAAGACTGCTGCCAAGTCGCTCAGTAGCGAGTTGTTCGGCTTCTAACATTTGAATCGGACTATGTAGTCGACCATTTCTCATGTGTATTAATGCTAACGCAGATTTGCAATCGTCGTCGAGGCCTTGAATTATCTCTTGTAGTAGTTGTTCGCGCTGTTCCACAAATTGATTAACGTAATACTTACTGATTTGCAATCGCCTTGTGAACAAAGGATCACCCAAGCGTCTGGCCGTCTCTGGGATGAATCGTGGATTTGTCGCTATACTCTCCAGAAATGGTTTGACTTCGGTTAAGAACGAACGCGGTTGCCGACCTAGTTTGAGGTGATTGTATAGAATTCGTCGGCGCTCATCATCGGTAAGATTCTGGACGTCAATTACAACTTTGCTTTCCTCCAACATCGGGAATGCACTCATTTTCAGTTCACTACGTGCCCGATTGTATATGTAATCGCGCGATGTCATCACGATCTTGGCCCCTCTGTGAATCATTGTTAGAACTTGTGGAAACACGTGATTCCATCCTCGCACTAGTTCACTCTCATACTGAGATACGCCAAAGGCGTCATCCAACCAAAAGAATTGGGACGGTTCGTCAGGGTTCCAATGTTTGACAACGCTGCTCGGATCGTCAAGTTTTAGTGTTGTTGCATCCCATTGATCTATCGTAGCTACAGCTAGCATCGAAGAGATGGTCGATTTGCCTGCCGCTGGTTCACCAATGAGCAGTACAAATCCATGATCATTAATCGAGCGAATTGCCTTTCTATATGCATCGGTGACAACCACTTTTGCCAAATCCTCCCTCATTGTTTCCAGAACAGTACGAGCCTGCAAATAGGCCCGTTCATCCAATATTTGACTCAAATCGCCTAAACCGTACAAGCGAGGGACTAACATTCGAAGGCGTTTGTTCTCAGTAATCAGTTGCCTTATCCATGTTGAACCAAAAATTCGAGTCTGAATAATCCCGATCGATTTCAATTCGGAGGCGAATCTGTTTGCAAACTTTCCTGTTACTCCTGCATTCGTCATTAGTACATACACATCACACAAGTTTCGCTCTTTGAGCCTACAAAGCTTATCAAGTTCATCCTGTAGATCTGCCCACTTCAGATTGTAATCTTCTCTACTACTGTATTTACATTGAATGACGAATGTGCCGTTGAGATTTTCTTCACCTTTCGCTGTCCATATTCCGGTGAATGCACCATCTCTGCCACCGTCGTTTGAATCGAGAAAAGATTCTACCGTTTGGCCTAGCAATTCAGTTGTGATCGTTAGACACAACTGTTGAAAATTATTCCACCCTAGTGCATGAAGCTTGAATATCATATGAAATTTCTACTCGGACTTCTCTCGGCTGCTGGTGGTTTCTTTACCAATACGACCTGCATTTCTAATTAAAGCATTTCTTGTATTTTCTGAAACCACCCCTCAACTTCACCATTTGGATCACGCTGTCGAATACGCTCAGCAGTCATTTTGGGAAATGCCTTCTCTGCTAGTTTGATTTTTGCCTTCTCATCGCGTAACACACCACCTAGTCCCATCATCGCCGAGTAAACAATAGCAAATGCTCTAGGAACTTGCTCCTCAACCGTAGCTGGATGGTCGTTAACCGTTACTTGAACATCAAACGCATCCTTAATAGCGTCTTCATGTAGGTAATTCTCGATCTCGAATTTTTGAGTTAACGCAGCCCACGAACCGTCGCCTCGCTGATTGACCCGCGTCACATACTCAGCATAAGTTTGAACGTCACTGTCATAAATGTGGACTTCTGGCAGTCTGAGGTTCCGCAAGTAATGTTCATTGACCCAATGTTTTAACGTTGATCCTCCTGCGACGATGAACGCGACGCTCTCACTCGTGCTTAGATCTGGGAGTTCGTTGTTGTTAACATGCAAAGCTTTACTCAAACATTTCATCGCATCGACATCGGTCGGTCCTTCAACACAAAACAGGACGCGCACTCGACTATCCGGAATCAAACCCAACGTTTCAACAACCTCGCCAAACACATCGACACCAGACTCGATTGTGTGCTCTTCGTCTTTCAACTTTACAAACCGAATGCTCTCGGCTGGTAACTCTGAAGCTAGTCCTGGACTATGTGTTGTTAGCAACACTTGACAATGAGGTCCCTGAGACAGAGTTTTGAATGCTTCAATCAGAATTCTTTGGTTATTTGGATGCTGTGAAGTTTCCGGTTCTTCGATGGCATAGATTATACCACGACGACTATCAACGGTAAGATTTCGTTCTGCCTCTGCTTTGAAAAAGCTCACTAGAATCATTCGTCTAATTCCGCTCCCACGCTTGTTTAGAGGAATTCCATCCTCTGTATCCAGACTGACCGAAAAAAGTCCTGACCATTTTCCAATTGCGGGAGGCTTGAATTGAGGAGTAAGTTGCTTGGCTAATCGTTCATCGATCGTTTTAAGCGCTTCATGCGTTTTTCGTGCAATGTCTTCGACTTTCTCCTTGACTTTTCGTTGTATTTCATCAATTTCTTTCTGCACTTCTGAAATGGCGGTAGTAATGGCATGTTTCATCGGATTTTGAACCTCATCGTCCGAATCCCTACTACTGCGATCACTTTGAAACAGTGCATATATGGGTAATTGACTTTCAATTTGATCCCAGATCTCCTTCCTTTCATCGCGAGCACCACCTACTTTAATTGCAACTTCACGCAAGTCTAGATCCTCTACGCTATTCCATATAGCTTGACGCATTGTCGGATTGCCTTTCAGCGAAACGTCAAGCTTTCTTTCTTTAGCGATGGCCTGCAAGTCCTTTTCTTTCAGTTCTAATAGATTCGCAACACCTTCGGCTGTTGGGTGCAAGGCTAAAATCTCAACTTCTTCGCTGACTTTTGCTTTCGAAAAATCGAATGACTTCCTTACGATAAGTGTCCCCTTAGCAGAAACCAAAAATTCGTCACGGAGATTAGTTGTAGCCCCGGCATCCAGAGTAAGCCCTTCAGGCAAATCGTCAAACTCACAGACTATCGTGATTGATTCACTTTTGTTATAGACATTCACGTCCGTGGCGTCAATTTTCACAAGGTCGTTATTGAAAAATATTTCCAATGCTTCCAGGATTGTCGATTTACCAATGTCATTCTTGCCAACGAACGTTGTAATGTCTCCAACTCCACACTTAACTTCTTGACGAAAACAGCGGAAGTTCTTGATTGTAACAGAAATTAATTTCATGTCAGCTCCCCCAAATACTGTTAAGGACATTGTCAATTCGTGTAGTCATGAATCCGATAAGATTTTCAGCTGATCCCGGCTTGAATTGAGGTACAGAAAGTTAAGGATAATTTTAACCATTAACTGAAGGAGTATAGAACATGGGTTCACAAGGAGTCAGGCGTAAGAATGATCCGGATTTCAAGAGAGAAGTAGTACGAGTTGTGCTTGAGAATCCAGATAAATCGAAGGCGCAACCAGCGAGAGAA
>JACPPD010000018.1 GCA_016191145.1 Ignavibacteria bacterium | reverse complement strand
AGGGCTGCATGTTGGTCCGGTGACGGCAGGCGTTCTTGGCAAGGAGCGGTTACAGTACGACATCTGGGGCGACACCGTCAACGTTGCCTCCAGAATGGAAGGCAGCAGTGAACCAAATCGCATCCACGTGAGTGAGAACTTTGCGCAGGCGTTGCAGGAAGTCACGGCAATGCGTGTTCGACACAACGGCGTAAGTGAGCAGACTGAATTGCCTCACGGTCAACCAGGAACCCGAAGTATTCGCGTAGAGTTGAGAGGTGAAACAGAGCTGAAAGGCAAAGGCATGGTGAAAACTTTTTGGCTGACATCGGAATGATGCCGGGAGAGATATGCTGCCGGGTAACTTGCCGGGAGAGATATGCTGCCGGGTAACTTGCCGGGAGGGATATGCTGCCGGGTAACATGCCGGGAGAGATATGCTGCCGGGCAACCTGCCTCGACATCTTAAAAGATTGGCAACTGAAGTTGCAAGCCAAATGCGCTGCTACTGAAATTTGATGGGTCGGTTAGAAATAACACTGAAGCCGATCCAATAGGCGTATCATAAGTTAAACGAGGAGAAGCCAGAGGGTAAAATGTAACCCCATACACATCGTACAGACCGAGTACTCCGGCCACCAAGCCTAATGCGGCTGGGAATTTAAATGGTCTCCACAATGAGCCCAAGCCGACATACGTCGCCAAGTCGCCCATTGAGTACTGATATGCTCCTGCTTCTACAAATGGAATAATTGCTTCCACACCAGACCTGAGCCTCAACTGCAAACCAAGCCCAGGATTGAATTCATTATACGAATCGTTAGCGAATGGGTGTCGGCTGGCGACGGAGACTGTAATATACCCGCTGTATGTCGATGCGCTCGTGTCCCAATGAAGTGAATCCAGATCAATGCCTACACCACCTCCAATCGACCAAAATGGACGCGCGAATTCGCTAATAACTCGTACTTCAGTCCTGGAATCGTAAACCACTTCGCTTGAGGCATCGACCCATGTATACCCGACCTTCAACCCAATGCGAGAATATGAACCAAGAACCCAAAAAAGATCACTGAAAGTACCGAAGGCGATGCTAGCCTGATAATCCGTTGTGCCTAATCCGAGAAATCCACCCCATCTTCTGTGGGTAATATTGGCTCCACCCAAAGTTATACCCGTCCTCCAATTAATCGCTTGGACTTTAAACGTTGCACCGATTAATGCCTGCATGCTGGTGACGGCACTCTCGCCATCCTGCTTTAAAAGCTTCGACCCTTCGCTGTATTTCGCAGTTATATATGTTGGTACTCCACTAAGCAGTTGAAACTGAACTCCGCTTATTATAACAGAACTGATATCATAACTTATTATTCCTTCGAAACTCGGAACAGTTGCGTTATTTATGTTTGCGATACCAACAGTTGTGGAAAGCGTGGGGCGCTGGGCATAGGTTGATATTGGAAAGGTGTTGAATATTAGACAGAAATTTATGACGCACATGCACCGGTAAGTCGATAACCTTGAACTCGATACTATATCTCCACTCATAGATCGAGCTGGTCCCACTACCATGATTCTGTAGGTTCTGGACCAGATCTAATTGTCAAAATGATTTTGGACATCACATTATACTCTTAAATATATTATGTTAATTTATTACGATGTTATAGTGAAGAGTGAAATGACTTACTACACCGACAACATATCCACGTTTCCCCTGAACTTTATTATACACCGCTCTGTCTACAGTCAGAGATACAGTGTCTCCAATATTGAGCAACTGTACCACATCGCCGGGGATCCACAGCGTGTCAGCATCCTTTTCATACCACCAGTATGTTTCCATATAATTAGACCCCTCAAGTGGGATATCAATTGCCGCAGCCACTGAATCAACCTGTTTACCTGGGAGTAAAACGAATGGTTTGGACTTCGAAGTTATAATAGAAAAATGGCTCTTCTCCCTCGTGATATTGCTACTTTCAAATATGTTAACAGTAACAGGTACAGTTTCTGCGGTGAAAGGAAAAAGCACAGGGCCAACTGCATTAGGAACAGCACCACCAAAGTCAAATGTAAATTCAGTCCAATACGAATTTTGAAAAACGGTGCTTGCATTTTCAGAGGTTACATTTTCACTCACATACTGTCCTATCTCGTCTGTCATCGACGCTATAACAACGATTGTAATCATTCCATTTGAGTCAATGGTAAACCATTGATCGACGAAACCATATAACGAATCGAAGCTGATAACGTGGCGTATAGGATACATATTTTCGGCAGAGGTCCACCCTCCCCGTGGTCCGATTTCGTCGATGGGACCTGACCCAACGTCGCCACATCCAATGGCTGACGCGAGCAAACTCAGATAGAGGCAGACTACTGATGCTTTCTCAAGGATTTTTTTCATCTGCTTTGTAGGCAACTTCACCTGTCCGATACGGATGTTGGGGCAGCGCCCCATTCTTTCCTCGACCGTTGGTTGCACAAATATAAATATCGCAACTTTGCCGAGTTCTGCCAGCCCCCTACCGAGAATCCTCCCTTGGATTGCGACAAATGCGCAAGTGTATATTTGTGGACGCTACTAGATTCGAACTAGTGACCTTTACGATGTCAACGTAACGCTCTAACCAACTGAGCTAAGCGTCCATACGGGACGGCAAAAGTAAGAAATGTGGGGCTAGGGACTAGGGGCTGGTGTTTCTCTGAATAATCTAAAGAGTACCGATGGTTATTAGCTTAATTTTTGCCGCCGGAATTGTTTCTTTAATTGTTGCATTCATATTCCGCCGGCGCGTGATTCGTGTGCGTGTGGAGGAGGGTGCTGCAAGTGCCGAGGAGGTTTCGCGACTGACGACGATATCCGATGCCATCGCCGAGGGGGCCATGGCATTTCTGGGACGCGAGTACCGAACGCTGGCAATTTTTATGGTCTTGTTTGCTGTCGTAATTGTTGCGACCGTTGATTATGGGCTGTACACTGCCGGAGCGTTTTTGTGCGGTGCTGCAACGTCGGTACTCAGTGGTTTCATCGGCATGAAGATTGCAACCAAGGGTAACGTGCGCACAGCTTCTGCGGCACGCATCAGTATACAACGCGCGTTTCGTGTGGCCTTTGATTCGGGTGCAGTGATGGGCTTCGGCCTTACAGGACTAGCCGTGTTGGGACTCATCCTGGTGTTTTTAGGGATCGACGTGCTAATGCCCCTTTCCGCAACAATCTCGCGCGAATTGCAGATGGAAATCCTGTCGGGCTTTGGTCTTGGAGGATCTTCTGTTGCCTTATTTGCCCGGGTTGGAGGGGGCATTTATACAAAGGCTGCCGATGTTGGAGCAGACCTTGTGGGAAAGGTTGAAGCTGGCATTCCCGAAGATGATCCACGTAATCCCGCTGTAATTGCAGACAATGTTGGCGATAATGTTGGCGACATTGCAGGCATGGGCGCAGACCTGTTTGGATCGGTCGCAGAATCTACGTGTGCGGCTCTCGTTATTGGAGCTGCGGCCTATGCCGTCACACCCGAAGCTTCGCAAAATCTTTGGATACTGTTGTTCCCAATGCTCGCCAACGGTGTAGGCATCGTTGCTTCTCTTCTGTCGTTATTGTTCGTTCGCGTCAGGAGCGAAGACGGCGTTGAATCCGCTTTAAAGACCGTGCTTATTGCTTCAACAGTTTTGATGTTGATTGCCTTGTACCCTCTTACACATATCGCATTCGGCCAATCAACTTTTCAGATGGGATCCGTAACCGTTACAGCCAACGGTGTTTTCGCAGCGCTTGCAGCCGGACTGATCTCGGGATTGCTCATCGGACTAGTAACAGAATACTTTACTTCGCACGCATACAAGCCTGTGCGCGAGGTTGCCGATGCTTCGAAGACAGGATCGGCTACTAACATCATTTACGGTCTTGCTCTTGGCTACAATTCAGCCGTCATACCAATGCTCCTCATCGCCATCAGCGTTGTTATAGGATTTGCGTTTGCAGGTATGTACGGCATTGCGCTTACCGCAATCGGTATGCTTGGCACTATTGCGATTGGACTGACCATCGATGCGTACGGGCCAACGTCCGACAATGCCGGTGGTATTGCAGAAATGGCTGAGATGGGAAAGGACATCCGTAAGCGCACCGATGCTCTTGATGCAGCCGGTAATACCACTGCTGCCATCGGCAAGGGATTTGCCATCGGCTCTGCTGCACTTACGTCACTAGCGCTCACTAGCGCCTTTCTCACGCGCGCCCAGGGAGTGCTTGCAGAGAAAGGGCAAACTCTGGACCTGAACATCACAGATCCCAACGTCCTGGCAGGATTGTTGGTAGGGGGCTCGCTTCCGTTCGCATTCTCTGCCATGACGATGAAGAGTGTTGGTAAAGCAGCCTTCGACATGATTGAAGAAGTTCGGCATCAGTTCAGAACAATTCCAGGCTTGCTGCAGGGAACAGGACGTGCAGATTATGCTCGCTGTGTTGACATTTCTACCAAAGCCTCCATTCGAGAGATGATCCCTCCAGGCTTGCTTGTTATTCTCACTCCCCTCCTGATAGGCTTTCTTTTTGGTCCGCAAATGTTGGCGGGAGTTCTTATCGGAGCCTTGATCGTCGGAGTCATGCTTGCAGTAAGTATGGCTAACAGCGGCGGTGCATGGGATAATGCAAAGAAGTACATCGAAACCGGTATTCACGGCGGTAAGGGCTCGGACACCCACAAGTCGGCCGTTGTTGGAGATACCGTAGGAGATCCGTTTAAGGACACATCCGGACCGTCGCTCAACATTCTGATAAAATTGATGGCTATCATCTCCCTTGTTTTTGCTGCATCATTTGCCCACAAAGGTGGCATCTTACTGAATATGTTTCGCTAAACGGTGGGTGTGCGTGTTCTTCCCGTGATTAGTTATTCGGATCGCAAGGTGTTAATTATCTGCGTTTTTACTGAATTCAAAAAAAAAAATGGTTAGTTGAAATTTCAGGTTGTTTGCAGCCAACGTTTCGTTTAAGTTTCCCCTGCTCATTTTTCACTTGGGGATGCTTCTATGAAAACATTGCGACGCAGCGTCGTTATTCTCATATTGTTTATAGTTGCCAGTGCCATTACTCGTGCACAGTGCAATTATGGTTATGGCTCAATTACCGGATATGAGCCATACTATTATAACAGCTACACAGTTGGTGAAACCATGCCGGTTAGCTATTACACTGGCTATCCGTATGCGATCTATTATGCCAACTCGCAGATGGCGATTGATCTGAGTACGAATGCAGGGTCAACCTGGACTCAAATCGCCACGAAACCAATGGCAAGCTGTTATTACTGCTATGGTACGTATTCAACTTCGGTAACTATACCGTGGTCCATTAATCCCAGTACGCAATGCTTAGTGCGGTACCGCGAAGTGCCTGCTTCTGGCTGCGCATACAATTATACCGGTTATAATTATTATAATTATAGTATCTATGGTTATTATTTCACAATTAAACCCGGATGTTACCAGCCCGCCATTACGCAACAGCCAGCAGACCAGGTGGGATGCGTTGGCAGCCCTCTGACGATTAATGTTATCGTTGATCAGGGTCCGTCGGCTTCGACGTGGAAATACGAATGGTTTAAGGGTACAACATCGTATTCGGTATCGTCGACAACTCCTAATCTTACTTTTTCCTCCATAACGCTCGCCGATGCAGGTACCTACAAGCTTACGGTTACGAATCAGTGCAGCAACACAACAAAGACAGTTACGACGAGGGTGATGACCTTAACAGTTAAAACTCCGGCTGCTTTTACGGGACAGCCTCAGGGTATGATTGTCTGTCCGGGAAAAAATGGAACACTCAGCGCCCCTGCCGTAGGCACCAATGTTACCTATCAATGGATGAAGGATGGAGTTTCAATTCCCAATGCAACAAGCAGCACATATACAATTGTTGCAGCAACTACACAAGCTGCAGGAACATACTCAGTGCGAATTCAGGCTGATTGCGGACCGTCTGTAACGAGTGCCAATGCAGTTGTGCAGGTTCCGCCTCCACCAGTTGTAACTCAACAGCCTGTTGGCAGAGGATATTGCCCGGGCTCAAGTGTTACATTGTCACCGACCGTTACTGGTACCAACCTTTCGTTCCAGTGGTATAAAGGCGACGCTCCGTTGGCTGGGGAAACGGGCATGACATTAACGATTAATGATTTCCAAAAGGCGAATTCAGGCTACTACTGGTTAAAGACTACATCGTCGAATCTCGGATGCATTACATCGCAGGGAACAGATCAGGTTGCAGTCTATACGTTCGATCCCGCTGTTATAAATTCTCAACCGATGTCGAAAGACGTATGTCTTGGTTCTAACATCGAGCTGAGTGTGGGCGCCGAGGGAACCGATGTTCAGTACCAGTGGAACAGGAATGGCACACCCATTCCAAATGCCAATAGTTATTTACTGGTTCTTAATAATGCAGCAGCAAATCAGAGCGGCGACTACACAGTTGATATCAGCTCCGTTTGCAACTCCTCTGTTCGCAGCAATGTTGCTAAGGTGGCAGTACTTACGTCGCCGAAAATAACTGCTCAGCCGCAGCCGCAAAGCCTATTGGTTGGGAATGCACTTTCACTATCCATTGGCGCAACAGATGGCCGCGAAGTAACGTGGTACCGCAACGAGATGGAAATTGCCCGCGGGACGTCGGCAACCTATACAAAGACAAACATTACACTTGATGCTGCAGGATACTATCGTGCAGTGGTTAGCAACGTATGCGGTACCGCCACTTCGCGGGCTGTGAAGGTTGATGTTGTAGATCCTTCTACACTTGTGCCTAAACTCAGGCTCAGCTCTGAACAACTTAACGTTGGTGATGTTCCGTATGGTTACGATCGGGAAACACCATTTGACAACCTGATCGAAAATTCCGGAGTAGCTGCACTCGAAGTTTCTGGAATCTCATTTGTTGGCGCTAATGCCGCTGACTTCTCGCTTGTGAACGGCTCTGGTGCATTCACTGTTCAGCCGGGAGAAACAGCAGGGATCAATGTGTTGTACAAACCGTCTGTGGTTGGTCCTTCAACTGCACAAATGGTTATCAACTCAAACGCGGCACCAGGCACAGCAAATATTGCTATTCAGGGACGCGGCGTTATACGTTACTCCTACGAAAAAGAATTGACCTTCGGCAACGTAGAGATTGGTCAAACACAATCGCTGTGTTTCAACGTGATCAATTCTTCAAACGTAGACATCGCGCTTGATCAGGTAACGTCGAGCATGCCTGAGTTTGGCGTTGCGACTCCAATGCCCCTTTCCATATTATCGGGAACAGCAGCAGAAGTATGTCTAACTTTTGCTCCCACCGCTATGGGACCGGCAACATCGTTGATAACCTTTAAGTCATCAACTGGCGGCAACAAAACTTCTACTGCGCAAGGCGTTGGGGTCCGACCCACTTCCGTGGCCGATGATGCCCTTCCTTCCAACATGGCTGTGTATCCCAACCCTAGCTCTGGGGTGGTAACAATTGTTACAGGCAGTGAAGTTGCTAAGGCTATCAGTTTTATTGGCGTTGATGGACGCACCGTTGCCAGAGTTGTGCCGTCGGGTAATACGATTACTGTCGATCTCAACGGCACGGTGCCTGGAGGAGTTGCCGCTGGAACTTACACTGTCCTGATTGAAACCGCTAGAGGACGCTATACAACGAGGATTGCAGTTGAAAAGTAGGTAGGGGGCAAGTAGTTTAGCTGGACGTCGAAGGGACTGGTACAAGGAGAACTAGGACCTCGCAACAAGGAAAACGAGACCGTTCGCAAGAGCGGTCTCGTTTTTTTAGGTAACTTTATGGGTCGTTTTGGGTTTGTCCGCAGTCAAATTGGATCATCTTTAGATATTGCCGGAGATTATTGTGGTTCATTTGGTTGTTTTTTTCCAATTACCACACGTTCACTAAATAATTTGAGGGTCTCGATGATGAAAACGTTGCTTCGAAGTATACTTTTCACGTTCCTATTGTCCGTTGTTGGCATATCTGTGCAAGCGCAATGTTACTATGGATATGGTACCATATACGGATATGATCCGTACGGTGGGTCGTACGCACAGGGTACCCAAATGTACGTACAGTGGGATATCTACGACTTGTATTACAACGACATTTGGCCGCCAATTGGGTCGACTATTTCCATAGACATTTCCACTGACGGAGGCTATACTTGGAATGAGGTAGTCACTGGTCTTGATATGGAGGAAGGAAACCCTTCAGGCTGGGGTTACTTTTATGGATACACAAATGTCACCATACCCTGGACACTTACTCCCAGCACCAATTGCTATGTAAGGCTGCGAGAGGTTCCTAACAACTCGAGCGATTGCTCCTATTTGTACGACGGTTATAACCAATACTATTATTACGGCATTCCGTTCACAATCACACCTGGATGCTACCAACCGGCAATTACTGTGCAGCCTGCCAATCAAAACGGATGTGTAGGTTATCCTCTTACTGTCAATGTAGGCGTTGATATAGGCCCCGGCACGCCGTCGATGCAGTATGAATGGTACAAGGGTACAACACTGTATTCCACATCGACGTCAACGAAATCTCTCTCATTTTCCAGTATTCAAACCGGTGATGCCGGTACATACTACCTGATTGTAAAAAATCTGTGCGGCAAACAGGTTACGTCGAGAACACTGACGTTGACTGTTCAATCACCCGCCAAATTTACACAACAGCCTACTGGCATGACGATCTGTCCAGGCGCTAGTGGAACACTAACAGCAGTTGCTACAGGTACAAACCTGACGTATCAGTGGATGAAGGATGGTGCTGTGCTTCCGGGCTCTACACAAAGCACATTCAGCATCCAAAATGCAACTACTAATGACAATGGAACATACAAGGTTATCATCACGGCTGCCTGTGGCCCAGCCGACACTAGCAACGATGCCGTCGTAGTAGTTCCCTCACCGCCCATCATCGTTCAGCAGCCTGTCGGTGGCGGCTTCTGCCCCGGTTCAAACGTCACGATTACTCCGGTAATTTCTGGGACCGGATTATCGTACCAATGGTACAAGGGCAGCCAGATGATTATTGGCGCAACGACAGTTACTCTGAACTTCCCCTCGCTTCAACCATCCGAATCCGGTTATTATTGGTTGAAAATAAAAGGGGGCGTTGGAGCTTGTGTTTCTACAACATCCACGGAACAGGTAAATGTATACACCATTGGGCAACCTGTAATTACGGAACAACCCAAGGCAACTGACATCTGTGCCGGGTCTCAGGGTGAGCTGATTGTTAGTGCCAATGGCGCCGACCTTGCATATCAATGGTATCGCAATGGAGTTCCCGTACCCAATAGTAACAACTACATGCTGATACTAACTAATGCAACTTCGGGCATGAGCGGTGACTACCGCGTAGACGTTAGATCTGCTTGTAACGGTCTCGTATCGAGCAGTTCCGTCCGCGTTGATGTTCTTAAGCTACCTGTCATCTCAAGCCATCCTGTCGGCGCCGACCTACAGGTAGGCAATACTCTGACGCTCACCGTAAATGCATCGGATGCACGAACAATTACGTGGTATCGTAACGAAATGGAAATTGCGTCGGGACCCTCAAACACACTAACGATAACCAATGTTGCAATCACCGACGCCGGTTATTATCGCGCAGTGGTTTCAAACGTTTGTGGTCCAACAACATCACGCAGTGCCAAGGTAACGGTAACCGACCCCGCCAGCCTTGTTCCGATACTTGATATCACCTCGGAAAACCTTAACCTTGGAGATGTTCCGTATGGTTATAATACTACGCAAACATTTTCCAACGTATTCGTTAACACTGGAACAGCAGCACTCAACGTCTCAAATCTGAGTTTTAGCGGCACCAATGCTTCCGATTTTTCTGTTGTCAGCGGCGGCGCACCGTTCACGTTGCAGCCTCTCGAGTCGAGGACGATAGATATTCGGTACACACCCGGCCGTGTTGGCTCTTCAGCGGCGCAATTGCTGATCACGTCGAATGCAACACCAAGCACCAGAAACCTCTCAGTACAAGGCAACGGTGTACTGCTATACTCACTTGGGTCGGGACTCTCTTTTGGCGATGTGATGCTCACACAGAGCAAGACGTTATGTCTTGATGTAACGAACACGTCATCGAAGCAGATCGTCATCGATCAGATTAACAACAGCTCGGCTGATTTCACCGTCACCACTCAAACGCCCCTTACCGTCGCGGCTGGAGCATCGGAATCTGTATGCATCGACTTCGCACCAAGGGCACTCGGTTTGTCCAGCACTGCGATCAGCTTTATGTCGAGCACAGGCGGCAACAGCTCCACAACAGCACAGGGCAATGGAGTTCAGATAGTATCTGTCGACGAAGATGCTACTGCAGCGGGTATAGCAGTATATCCGAATCCAACAACTTGGACAATCAGCATAAAAACCGGTGACAACGTTGCCCGAAGGATCACGCTCGTCGACCTCAATGGTCGAACAATTGCTTCGGTTATCCCCAGCAACGCAATTTTTAGTTGGGATCTCAACACCGCCGCAGGTTCACCACTCGCGGCAGGCGCATACACTCTCCGCATCGAAATGGAAAGGGGCATGTATGCTATGCAGGTAATGGTTTCCCGATAAACTTTCATCGCAATACACCAAGGGCGATTCTTCGGAATCGCCCTTTTTATTTGCATACTACGTTCTAACGCACTTCCTTATCTTTGCCCGCTTCCTTAGCTCAGTTGGTCAGAGCAACTGACTCTTAATCAGTGGGTCCGGGGTTCGAATCCCCGAGGGAGCACACAGATTGAAACACCAAGAAACAACGGGGAACAGTTTGAAACATAACTGAAAGGTACATAAGGCGCTTAGCCTAACTGTTCACCAGTCACTATTTTCTCTGTGTGTTTGGAAGATTCAGGAAATCGTCAGTAATTTGGTCAGGAGAGATTGAAATCCTGCCTCTTTACTGGCGATTTTTGTTATGAGAATTTCATACTACCTCGATAAACCCAAAGAAAAACAGAGCACAGTGATGCTCAACATTGCCCTATTCGGGCAACGTATTCGTTTCGGAACTGGAATTTCCATAAATCCGAAGGCTTGGAATGCAGAAAAGCAAGAGCCTAGGGCAAGTGATCCACACCGTAACGCCCATAGTAAACGCCTGCGAACGATCACGAATTCCGTCAACGAAGTATACAACGACCTACATATCCAAGGTATAGGAAGCAATGCTCGAATCGAGCTTATCAACCACTTCAAAATACAGATCGAATCGATCCTTTCTAAAAAAGCAGTCACCCCCCCTACAGCTGTAGACCTGTTCGCCGATTTCGAGCAGTTCATCAATTCGCACACGCTCCGATCATCATCGGGATTGGTTACCACCGTTCGACCTCGGGAGCGAACGCTATCAATGTATAGACTGGTGAAACAATCGCTGATCGAGTTTGAGTTGCATCGTTCCACAACGATCTCTTATGAGTCCATCACACTTGAATTCCTTGCGTCATATGTGCAATGGATTGGATCAAACCGCAATTTATCCGACGCATCTGCATCGAACTTTATAAAGGTCATCAAGACCTTCATGAAATGGGCGAAACACAACCGATTGCATGACTCAACAGAGTACGAACGTTTTCACCGCGATAAGCGCACAGGTGAAACAGTAGCGTTGTCGGCTGATGAAATCAGAACAATCCGCGATCTAGACCTTTCCGATTCTCCACGGCTTTCGAGAGTTCGCGATCATTTTCTTTTGCAGTGTTACACCGGAATGCGCTACGGCGACCTTATGCAGTTGGAGCCGCGCCACTTCGACGACGAGATTGGCGTAATTCGTTTCACAACAACTAAGACCAACACGAAATGCATCATACCGATAACACGACCAATCCGAACACTCCTCGCTCGATATCCTTCGCGAATTTTTGAATTTGCTTCTGACGTCAAGCAAAACTTGTATCTCAAGGAGTTAGCTGTAAAGGCAGGGTTCAACAAGGAGATATCAATCGCTCAGTATCGTGGTGGACGCAGGGTTGAAACCGTTAAACCCAAGCATGAGCTCATTACCACGCACGTTGCACGCCGGAGTTTTGCTTCGACATCTGTTCGGTTTGGTGTTCCCGAATCCGTTATCGCAATCGTAACAGGACATTCCGCTAAAGGCATGCTGCAACAGCATTATATAAAACTCGATGAAGAAGCAGTTCGCGATATCGTTGTAAACGCATGGGATCAACTATGACAGACAGAGAATTATTTCTGTTGCATCCCGTTGCATGGCACCATGCACAGGTAATACTCAACGCAGAATTAGAGATGCTTCGCAATGGTAAGGGGCGAAAGAAGCGCATCGAGTTTCTGCAATCGGAAGTACAGCACCAACTCGATCAGGCAGAAGTTTTGGTTGCCGACACGATGACGACTCTCATCACGGAACTAGGCATTGACGAGACTATGAAAAACCTCGACGTTATGCGAACACGATTCGAGGCATTGGGGTTCGGTGGTACAGTTCGCCAGATCCGCAACCTGAACCGTCGGGTGCAAGCCCCTTTCAGTGGAATGGATCAAACCATTTTCTGGGGTGGATGTCTTGTACTATCGGAGCATGAAGAGTTCTGCGCTGACATGGAAACATTATTTAAGGAGCGTATCGAACGTGTTCTATCCAACCAATCGGTTGTAGAGGCAGAGCAGAAGTACAACGCTATTATGGCGCGTCACGACCTGCTCTCGGTTCGCGACAGAGATGCCAGGCTTCTGGCCATCGAGGTCTTGGGCAGCGTGCTTACCAATGCGCCGGATGATTTCAGTTTCACGAATGCGGATCGCAGACTTTTCACCAAGATCTACAGTCAAGTGCTCGATTTAGCGTTCGTTGACATCATCGCAGCACTCATTACCTATGGAGGAATGGCAGACGTTAGGCAAATGTTCCTCAAAAGCATCAAGGAGTCGACCGAGGTGTACTGCCATGTGCTGGCATCAGCGGTGCAACGACGTATCACGGCAATGAATGGCAGTGAACGTACCGATGATAAACCGGATTACACGCCAATTCAATCGCAGCAACAGGTCAACAAACCAGCCAACATTCTGAGTCTGCTATCAACTAGTCAGGTTATGGAGCAACTTGGCGTCTCGCGCGTCACATTGTATCGTCTTGAGCGCGCTGGTCACCTTGTTCCCATCCACATCGGTCGTTCCAAGCGCTACGAGCAGGCTGAAATCAACCGATACTTGGGAAGAACATAATCCATTGAACAATTGGTACGCGTTTCGCTCATCAACCTTGCCGAAAACATGAGATTGTCTTGTTATGGTAGAAAAAATCGTAGGGTTTTAAGGTGTTTTTATCACGTCTGAAGGTGCAATCGACACGTCGCAAGGTGTTTTTGTCGCGTTGGAAGGAGAATATCGCGCTGAAGTAGGTGTTTTTCCCGCGAAAGTAGATGTTTAGCCGATTAAGCGGCGTGGAATACCCCTTGCCTCAGACAAGAGTTATCAGATTCCCCCCGGTTTAAATAACAGCAGCTGTGATCTCCATCACATAAATCTGTGGAGAAGGATTATGGAAAAAGCAAAACGAAGTATGCGCCATGACGAGGCGTTCTAGTGAGAAGCAATTGCCTTCGTTATGAAACGCAGGTTGCCAGTGGCGACCGTAGCCCAGAAGGTGGGGGTGAATATCGACACACTCAACACGCGGATAGCAGCAGCGGGCGTGTGAGAGACTGAGAAATCGAATCACTGAGAACATCCAGCGCATCCATACCTGGAGTAAAGAAACGTTCGGTAGTCCACGCATGACACCCGAGTTTCGCAGAACCGGTGATGTGATCACGCACAAAACCATTGAGCGAATGATGAGCAAGAATGGACTTCGTGTATCACCAAAGCGTCGGTATCGGCCAACAACGGACTCATCGCATACACGGGCACCGGCGAGAACCTCTTGCAGCGTGCGTTTGATGTTCAACATCCTGATAAAGTATGGCTGAGCGATTTCACGGAACTTCCGTGAGGCAACGGCAATGCATATGCTATAGCAATTATCGATTCATGCTCACGACGTATTCTCGGAGTTACCGTATCGCATTCGATGCAGACCAAAACGCTTCTGCATGCATTAGATCAAGCGTGTAAGTTGCGACGGCATTTACCCTCCGAGCCGGTGATCTTTCATTCCGACCGAGGAAGTCAATTCAATGCCGACATCTTTAAAACCGAGCTTGCTAAACGCAACATCGTGCAAAGCATCTACGCCACCGGAGTCGGAAACTGTTACGACAACGCACCAATGGAATCGTTTTGGTCACGCATGAAAGAAGAACTTCGCAGCCAGATGATCTTTGATGACCTTCGACATGCACGCTCCGTCGTGTACAACTGAGTACATTTGTGTTACAACATGAAGCGAATGCACTCATCACTCAATTACAAGACCCCTGTTGAATTTGAAACCTATTTGAAACAACAGCTCATTGATCAGGTTCACTGACAACGGAATTGGGGGAACCTCATTTCTTGATTACTTGCATTCTTCCACTCCGCTAAGTATGTTTTGTCATAATAAATAGTACAGACAATTGCTATTAGGAGTATGTTTTTAACCTTGATGTGGAGGTATCCTTGAATTTGTATAAGTACACGACCGTAGAACTTGCCGAACAGATATTAACTAATCTCAAGATCCGATTTACGCCCCCAGCTGAATTCAATGACTGTTTTGAGACCTCTACATACTTCGAACCGATGTCGCATTCTACGCTAGAAACGAGAATACAAGAAGGTGTGACCAAACCAGAATTTTCGTTGGAGTTATTGGATAACTTGAAAAAGACCTACGACGACTTAGTACCAGAACACAAAAGTGAGGTTGGCGACTTCGGTGCTTACGTCAAGTATGCAAACGATGTTGTTTTTAAAACACCTGAATTTGCGCAACTAACTCGAAGTGTCGTTCAGTCGCTACCACCTTTGTTTACAAAGCTCACAAATGATGCTATGCGCAGTTGTATTTCTCAATCCTTGGGATTCCTATGTCTTGGAGGGTCTCACCCATTTGAGGAATTGATGTGGGCACATTACGCGGATTCACATCGGGGTGTTTCTTTGGTCTTTTTTGAGAATCATGAATTCTTCCAACAGTCGGGGCATAAGGCAGAAGCAATAAGAAAAGTTAGACCTGTTCAATACAGCAAGCAACGTCCAACGTATCGAGATGTGCTTTTGCAGAATTTTGATGATGATGGTATCAATGCAGAATTGATTCAGAGTTTGTTTTTCACCAAGTCTGATGTATGGTCGTATGAGACAGAGATGAGGTGTATTCGGCCGTTTAGTGAATCCGATGAAACTGTAACCGTAAATGGAAAGACGTTTCACCTTTTCTCGTTCCCGCCCGATGCACTACAAGGAGTAGCGTACGGCTTGAGATGTTCCCAAGAAGACAAACAAAGGATTCGTGAAATTCTGAACAACATAAATAGTGAGTACAATCTCAAATTGGTGGACATGCAGATAGAACTTCATGAATCTGAGTACGAACTCTTGCTCAGACCTTATAATCCTTAGTCATTAACAACGTTGAAGTCGTATTTATACCTAGCCTATTAGCCATTGGGTTCGTCAAGGGGATAATTGGGTTGAACAATTGTCTTTGTAACGATTGAGCTGTTTGGAATCCATGCTCGACCTCAAGCCCTCCCACAAGCCAGTAAAAGACTACTTCACCGAACTTAAACAGTTCGAGAAACACGGACAGATGACCGTGCGGAATGCGTTTCAGGATCTTCTGCAAACGCTGTCCAAGAAGATGCAGTGGCAATTCATTGAAGAGTAGCCATTAAGAGCAAAGGGCGACGCGATGCATCTGTCGACGGCGCATTACTCCACCAGTTCTTCTTGCCTCGTGAGTTCTGGGAAGCAGAGGATATAGAAAACGACTTACTAACGGAAGAACAGAAAAAGTTCGCGGATGGATATCCACAAACAAACATTTTACTCTGGCAACCCGAACACTAAGTTCACTAATAATTGACCTTCCCCCCGCTTCATTAACAATTAATCGAATTTCCCTCCATGCCGTTTATCCGTAATACCCGGCATCATGGTTGGTGTGGCACCACCCCCTCTCCGCAAGGAGAGGGGGCCAGGGGGAGAGTTGCAATGTTGTTGTGGGAAAATCGATTCTGTTGCGACTTTGGATCTGTTCTTGCGCCGAATCATCGCCCGACACGTCGACGAAGCAATTGATCAACGTCTTGTGATCATGGCTGCGTGGAAAGCATGGAAGAATCGGGGTAATCCGACGGGAATGATCCTGCATAGCGATCGCGGGAAACAGTATGCCTCGCGCGGTTACCGTCGATTTCTTAAGAATTCCTGCAAAGCACGCCGGAGCATGAGTCGTAAAGGCAATTGCTGGGATAATGCACCTGTGGAATCATTTTTCTCGACACTCAAGATTGAGGGGTTAGACAAAATGATCTACCGCAATGTTGACCATGTTCGATTCGAAGTCTGGCATTATATCGAATATTACAATCAACGTCGCCTGCATTCAACTCTCGAATACACGACACCGGTTGCATTCGAAGGTGCGTACATTCGTAAACTACGATTGACTAAGAAGAGTGTCTAATTTTGCGGGACCAGCCCACTATGCTTCCACGCATCCACCACACTGAACATATTTTTAGCTTGTTCATTGCACCATTTTCGCTTGTTGTGGCGCGTATTTATTTCATCATTTTGTTGAATAACAGATGTACTTACTGGGGCCGATACCTCGAATTGATAGATAGACTTCGTATACAGCCCGTGTTTACCCAGAGTAACAGCAAGCCCATGCTCTTCCACTTCCCGCAGAATCTTGAGCTTCTGCTCAGCCTTAAATCGTGAATGTCGGGACATCCGAGACCTCTACTTCTTAGTATTTCAAAAGTAGAATGACTGTCCAACTATTTAGGGGTCTAGAACGGATGATATGTTCACGCTGGCACGGTTAAGCCTGCATGCGACCTTCGGACGATGCTTCCTTACGACAACCATCATTGAGAGCGTCAATAGTGGTGTTGCACAATACACGCGTCATATCACGCGATGGATTACCGCAGATCAACGGATGCGATGGACTGCACTGGCGCTGATGGAACTCGAGCCATCCCGGAACAAGATTCACAATTTTCGCCAATTACCTAGATTGTAGATGGCGATTCAAAACGAAATCAATCAACAACGATTCAAACAACATTTAGAATCAAAGCCTTCGAGAATTTCAACGCAAAAACGGACATGATCCGGCTTTAAGTTTCAAGAATAAGATGATTAAACCAGAAGAGACAAACGTTGCTAATAATGGTCGCCACATCTGTAATAATTCATCAGGCCTTAATATGCCTATAAGAATAATTATCAAACAACTAATCACTGCATTTAGAAATGCATTTTTAATATTGCTCTGATTATTATTAAATAATGGTACATAGCTGATTATTACAAACAAGAGAATATATGGCAAGAGAAAGATCAGTGACTTAATCCCCATGCCCCAAGCTGCACCTTCTATATTTTCAATCAATAGACAGTTTTTGCAAAACTCTCCCATAACATCAAATCCTATATAGCCTAATATCAATACAACTATTGTTTCAACTACATTTTGTACAATCCAAAATACTAACGCAGTAGAAATGTTTTTTAATTTTATCATCATTTTCAAATTTTAATCACAATCATCTATACATTCAATAGAGTTGCTTGTATTGCTAAATGGAACTGTTGTTGCAGGGGTCGCATTTCCATTATTACCCTTTAAGTTATACTTGTATTCCATTGGAGGAAATAAAGCTCTCGGCATTTCTCCTGTTTCGGTTGGAGTACTATTAAAGAGTAGAAAAGATTTATTACTTTTTTCGTCTGTTATCCAAAGTTCGTATGCAGGAAAACCGTCTGTTGCTCCTTTCATTTGATAATTGAAAGTTTGATTACCACTTTTGTCAAGAATTGGCTTTCCATCAGCACCAACATTTGGAGTAATAGTAACTGCCAAATCATAATTAATTGCAGGAGCACCAAAAACTAATTTATTTGAAGCGTCCACTTTTAAGTAAATAGTTACAGAAGTAGATTTTTCTGTCATTGGAGTATTACTTATAGTTCCAGCTGTTGCGGGGTCTGAAGTCTCTACAACATTGCCTTTACTGTCATATCCAATAGAACCACTTGCAATATTATTTGTATAATAAACCTTTCTTTGGTCAAAGTCTGCAACTACTTTTTGCTCTGTTCTATAGGACGCATTATTGACAGTGTAGTAATTCCTATTATCGCCACCGAAAGAAGATGATTTGAAATTAAGTGAATAAGAAGGGTTGTCTAAAGTCTTCATTGGAATAAATGACCTTACAGTAACTATATATTTTTCCAGCCCTTCAAGGTCTATTGCTCTAATTACATCATTTTCAGCAAAAGCATAAGGGCTATTCCACGGATAATTTTTAGAAAGAGGGTCAACAGAAAGAAAGCGCCCCATTCTTGGGTCGTAAACTCTGAACTTAAATGAATAACTATTTCCTTCACCTTTTACTTCGTTATCCTCCTCAGCCCCATTGAAACCATATCGGTAAGATGAACTTGTATTGTAAGCCCTTCCCGTCATCGGCATGCCAAACGGATAATAATCTGTTCGGCTGACAACCATTGCAATCAGGTCTGAGGATCCGATGTCAACGACTGCATCTGTTAGGATTGCTCTTACATTTCCCAGATGATCCTTCATCTCGTATCGCTTGAGTCCAACAGTGCGATCGAATATTGTGCCTGACGTTGGTGCTGCATAAGAGGCTTGCACCTGCATGAGACCTAGTCTGTCTGATCCATACATAGGCAGTTCACCAAGGGTGATATCACCGGTATCAGCCACTTGTGTATAAATGCCCATGGGATTGCCCTGAGCGTCTCTGACGTACCACGTTGTACTCTTCAACGTGGTTGCCCCTTCACCATCCCACACTCGCTTTATCACTCGGTTGCCCATGCCGTCGTACCGATAGGAGACCGCCAGTGTGTCGCCTTTCATGATGGAATCGATTTTGTTCGACGGTGTCCAAGCGATGAGATCGATGTCTTCCTTAACATCGGATGTGAGGTTTCCGGTGGCATCGTACGTGTAGTTGTTGGCTATCTGATCGTCGAGATCCGATGCATGAACTCCATCGGCTTCAGTATCATCGATGTGCGTGAGCTTGTTCGTTTCACTAAGGTACGTGTATGTAAGATTATCGAATTGAGATCCGCCGTCATCGTTGCGTCTGAGCGCAAGAATGTTACCGTTGGGATCGTATGAATATTTAGTATCGAACACACCGGTGCTGGCCAACCAGCTACCAGAGCCCCTTTCATGAATTGTGTCGGCTTTAATTCTGTTCAGCATGTCGTAGCGGTACACGCCTGCAAGTGCGGTAAGGGGCACACCATCGTTCTGACGTGTATTCCACATCCACGATGCAATGTTGCCATTGTACAAGGGTACACCCTTCCACTCACAGCGTTTAAGCCGCACCTTCAAACATTCATACTGAAAACTGATGTTCATGGTTAGCAGGCATCTGACCAATATAGTCTATCTACTCTTGTATTTCCACGAGACTACCCTCCAGGAGGAACCGTGTCTTATAAGACCATATTCCTCTGTGTGGTTTGCTCTTGACATAATAACAGACGCACTGTCACCACAATACCTTTCTTCGATCGAATCAAGATGGTAACGATGATTATTTGTGAATTTTTTGTCTCGTGCCAATCTATAAGCAAACATTGTCACTCCCTCCCAACATTGTCGACCATTCAAAGAATCGCACATGTATGCCGTCGTAAAATCAACCAAGCTATCGACTTGTGGGTTGTTTATGTCACCGTCTTCTTCTATACTTTGAAGTTTGATCACAACACATAGTGGGCTACAATGAGCTTCACAGTAATGTCGTTTGCACGACGAATTTGCAAACCACATAATCAGAAAAAGAAGAAACCATATTCCAAAACGGAGGTGCATCATTTGACAATGTCTAGGTAATTCTTTTTCTCAGGTTCTACTTTGGGTTTTTTCTCAATCGAAGAGCCTGGAATCTTCGTGGCATCTCTGTATGCTTGGTTCGGCGTTTTTGCCATCGTGTCTTTCAATCCTATCATTTCCATAAACCACGGTGCATCCAAGTACTCTTCACCGTTCAAAGATGGAACCGCGACGTTTAACGTTTTTATAGCAAATGTTGTACAATTGTTAAAACTTGCATTGTATTGATTGTTGCCCTCCACAAGCATATTACCCTTAGCTTCAATACTTTCCGTTGATGCCGCGTCGAGTGTAAATCGCACAACTGCGTCTGGTGCCCTTCCTTCACCAAGTTCACTTACTTTTCCTCGTTCACCGCTTACACTAGGGTCGTTTAAAGTGAAATCCTCAAGGCTAAACAGCACCTTTGTGTTGTAATCTGATTTGACCCCTGTTTGAAGTTCCGTTTTATCCACGGGCTTTTCTGGCCAAAGATCGAAATATTGGTATGTACCGTCAGGCACTTTCTCAGTCATTGTTACGGTACGTCCATTTTCAACGACCTTTTTCGTAATTGTCTTGTAGTTCTCCACGACCAATGCCGTGTGTCCGATACTGCCATCATCGGACTTAGCAAACCAAATAACTAAAAATGCATCCTTACCTTGACGGTCAATCGCTTGTATCGGCGTGTTCCCCGCAAACTGATAAGGCGTATACCACGGATACTCTCTCGTCAACGGATCCACACTCAAAAACCTCCCTACCCTCGGATCATAGATCCTGAACCCGTAATCCTGCTGGTTGCCTGCCCCTTTCACTTCATTGTCATTTTCTTTACCATTGAATCCATAACGGTATGATGACTGCTGCTCTGTTCTCTCCTCGATCGCCATCCCAAACGGATAATAATCCGTCATGCTTACAACTGTTGGGATGTATTCTCCGGTGCTGAGCAACTGCACGTCGTCGTTTACCACTGCGCGGATGTTGCCGAGATGGTCCTTGAGTTCGTAAAATCGCTGCGCTGCAAAACGATGGGTTTCCAAAGCCGTTTCGATACCAACGGTATCGAACGGAGTCATATTCAGTGCAATATCCGGCTTTATCATCCCGATGCGATCTGAGCCGTACAGCGGTACTTCACGTAGTTTAATATCCTCAGTTGTGTTCTTTGTGTAAATGGCCAAGGGGCTTCCCTGTGGGTCTCTGACGTACCACGTAGTGGATTGCAACTCGTTCGACGTGTTCCACACACGCTTACGGATGCGGTTACCCATGGCATCGTAGCTGTATCCTATCCGCCACGCTGATGTTGCAATGGAATCGATCTTGTTCGACGGTGTCCACACAACAAGTGAAAGACCTTCCTGCGTATCGGATGTGAGGTTGCCTATCTGATCGTATGCGTAGTTTTTCGCCCCCTGATCCTCAATATCGTTAGGATGTGTTGCCGTGGTTGTATAAGAGTCGTCGATGCTCAGCAAGCGGTTGGTCCTTGGTGAGGGTTGATATGTGTACGACAAATTATCGAATTCGACGCCGGTTTCGTTTATTCGTTTGCGTGAAACCATGCCGGGTATCAAGAGATACCCGGCATCATGATTTTTCATCTTCACTACCGGTAGTAACGTTTCATCTGTTTTAGTTGTTTAGTGATTTATTCCGGGCGGATTCGGGAATTAGATATTTAGGAAGTCTGAGATTAAATCTGAAGTAGGAGGTGAGCTTAATTGAGGTAAGTTCGTTTGTCGCGCCACCAATCAGCGCATTGGATTGTTATCATGGCGTTCATAACACCATTTACAATCGAGACCAGCAGGTATTATCTGCAGGAGTGAATATGCCCATCGTCAGAAATAGTATCCTGTTTTGTGTTCTTCAGCTTGCGATTTATACTGGCACTTCGTCGCAGGTGGTGTTTGTAAAGGACACGATCTGGCGGACACCAACCGACAAACTTGTGAGCATGTTATTGTTAATGAAATCGTACAATGACACCACAACTATTCTCGTTGGAGATGGTCGGCCAGGCAATGATTCTGGTATTATATACACCATTGTAGGCTCAACCGGCAGTGTCAGCGAACTTACCTTTCTTGGCAACAACTTTAGATCTTCAGGCCCGGAATCAACCTCCGATATTCTCTGGATACAGGATTCAGAATTAAACGACTCTCAACGCGTTGTGATGCGCACCCGGAACGGGCGTGCCGAGGTCATCACCGATGTTGGTCCGGGAAGTTCCCAGGGTCTGCCACTGGGTGTTACGAGCGATTCCAGATTCTACCCGCTCTCAAACAACAGGATGCTGCTGCTGTTTTATGTATGGAATATGTTTGTGAAGTTCACGCCGACGTTTACCAACATTGACCATGATACCCGATTCCAGGAAATCAGATTACCGGATCCACCGGGCAACAGTTCGTATTTACAGTGGGAACTCGACTATGCCGACACCAACACGATGTACGTCATAGCAGACGGCAGAGATTACTTTAATATCGATGTTCCCCCCGAGTCCTATTACACCAGTGATTTGGGCAACACCTATATCCCGATACCATACAATATCCCTGTCGGAATGGGATTATTCAAACCAGGGTTTGGGATAAGTCGTGTACGACTTGGTGGGAAACAAAAATTAACTTCGATTGAATTCAAACATGCCATCACCGGCGAGATTAAACCGTGCGCATGGAGAGACATTATTATCCGTGATCTGATACCATGGTATGACACAACGAAACTCGAAGTTGGCTTCGCCTTTAACTGGAGCCAGGGTGGTGGTGTGATGTATGGAATCGGTCTCCACCCGGAAGCTCCACAAATAATTTCGATTGTCGTCGAGGTCGACACGCTGGCAGATAGTTCGTGGATAAAGCAAACAGGACTCGCTGTGTCAATTGATTCTGGCACGACTTGGAATTGGATCGAACCCCCCTCTGCCAGAAAATATACAGATCCATTTCAGTGGGTGCGTGTTGACCCAAAAACAAACACGATAGTCTATTCGGTGAATCACAGATCAACAGAAACTGACGACGTGATTCGTGTTTCTCTGCCTAGGATTACTGAGGTAAAGGAGAGCGACGTCGATGCAGGAAGCCAGTTAATAATATATCCAAATCCTGTTAATGACAATATATTTATCAATTTTCTCGCTAATAATAAAGAGAAAAAGATTGAAATCTACAGCAGCATTGGTGTGTTGATGTATGAGCAACAGGTTTCCGACAATGCCGCTCAGCAAACTCAGATTGATACGCATGCCTGGAGTAATGGCATGTATGTGGTGCACGTGACAGAACACTCAGGAGTGTATTACCGTCCGTTCATTGTGTCGCATTGAACCCTAAACATATTTAACAGACGATTAGGGGGACCCACGGCAGAATGGATTCGCTGAAGACTTTGTTGACACAAATGGTGTATGGCAATGCACGAAGCCCCCTCTCCGTGAGGAGAGGGGGTTGGGGGTGAGTTGCAATGCACGAAGTCCTGGCGGCGCAAAGCAACTTCCCCGGCAGCATATGTCTCCCGGCAGCTTTTCTCTCTGTAACCAACCACTGCAAATCTTGTTCTACTCCACGTCTGTAAGGATACGCACCATGAGCCGATCTTCTGCGATAGCCTGCATGCTTATCTGCGGCCTGTTCTGCCAGCTCACGGACCTCACTGCCCAGGTTACGGTCCGCGTTGATACCCTCTTCCGGTGGTTTCCGCCAAATCTGAGGTGGATAAATGCCCTTCAAACCAATGGTGATACCGTGGTTTTTTTCTCAGATGATGCAGACTCCGATTCGATGTTGGTGTTTCGTTCTACAGATAAGGGCGATTCCTGGGACTCCTCGCTTCACCTGTACTTTGGTGGTTACGCCCCCGGTATGCCATTTCCGGGCTTCGGGATGTATGCCGGTGCTTTTGAACCATATCCTACGGCGATATACCTGTGGCGTGGCGGTGCGAATGTTACAGTTAATTATCCTAACAGCAGTGGAGTTCCACCAGATTTATCCGTGTGGGGGTTCTATGTGCATCCCCTCAATTCCGAATTGACCTTTTTGAGAACCAGGAACTCTGGCACATTTCCGGGTTTTGAGTTTGACTTTTTGTTTTACAGACCAAGCGACGATGAGCCGTGGAGCATGCTGAACGTTCCGGCGCATACCCAGGGAGGCAGCCGCAGAATTCAGTTTGATTTCGACTGGGGTCGGCCGGAACGCCTCTGGGTGACCATTAACGGAGATGATCTTTGGCAAGTGGGTCTTCCTGAGGAATATTATTATTCCGACGACATGGGAGCATCGTGGACCCAGGTGGCAAATGCCTACCTCAAGTTAATCGGACTCTGGAGAACGGATTGGGGCCTTGGTGACACATCAGAGGCCCGCGTCGGCAGGGACCTCTTGCTTGTGAATGCCTTGACCAATGAGCTGATCGCGTTAGACTGGCAGGAGAGGATTGCGTCGCAGGTGTGGCCGGAGTCAGATTCAGCAACCATTCGCGTGCAAACCGGGCGCTTTCCAGTGCTTGGTTTTCATCCCAGCGATCGGGATTTTCTTTGTCTCGGGGCGCGGGCGGATACGCTTATCGGAGGATCGTGGTACCATCGAACTGCATTTTTTTTAACAACAGACCGCGGAAACACATGGATGTTATTGAAGATTGAACCTCCCATATATACCCCAGACACGGGAGAAGAATATTATGATGGTCCTCGTGTAAGTCCAGGGAACTCACAAGCCTTCATTCCATACTACAGGTGGTATCAGCCGCGCTCCCCGGGTCCTGATAGTATCACGGAGTCAGGTCTTATTCGCTATACCCTAACACGCAGTACCGGGGTTACCGAGGTTCAGGGCAATGCCGGAGTCAGGATGTCGCCGAATCCTGCCGATGAGTATCTCAGCGTGCGCATCGATGCTGCCCAGAGGATCAGGAGCATTCGCATCGTTGATGTGCTGGGCAGGGAGCAGACTGCGGTACGGTATCAGAACCGTGCAGAGGCCGAGGTCATTGTCGATGTCAGCATCGTGTCGAGCGGATCGTATTACGTCGTTCTCGAAACTGAATCGGGAGTCAGCAGTGTACCGTTAACCATCATCCATTAAGAGACATGCGGAGGCGCTATGCGACCAATCTTCATCTGTGCGACAGCTTTACTGGCGTGGGTTGTGAGCCTGCACCCACAATCGCATCCCACCCTGTCCGGAACGTTAAAGGCCGGTGGTGTGATGAGCAGAAATATGGAATTGCTCAAGGTGGTGGAGTTTAATATAAAAAGTGCGGATCAGTTTGAACTTGCCGCTGTGAAATACACCGATGGAAGTGAAACACGATGGAAGCAGCTGATGCTGACCGCATACGAGTCTGTTAATAGTGATGGATACAATGGAGCAATTTGCATTCGGGTTGTGGACGTCACAAACCCGAGAGAACCCAATGGCGACTATCTCAGAATTTACGTGAGACCGCCACTTCAGGGAAACCCCAATAACGTCCCCTATTGGGCAAACTTTGGCATCCTGCAGGTGTTTTCCGATCAGCAGGAACCTGAGAATGAGACGTTTAAGGGTGACGTTTTCCTGATTGCCTGGGTTGGTGGACCATACAAGCAAGTCGTTAATTTTCAAGATGTGCTAGTCAATGGAGGTCTGCCTCTTGAGCCGGACAAAGATGATTTTCTTGGCAATAAAAAAGCCAGGTTCCTCATCATCAACCTTTCGCGTGCTGTTGCATTGAGGGAGACCGGTCCAGCCAATGTTAACGTTATTGAAATACCGGATGCATCCGCGAGGGGTGCAAACTACAACGGCAGCAGCGATCCGAATGTGTACGTCGGATACATTGCAAGCGATTACGATTACTTCAAGCTGTCCGGATATAATGATCTTTCAGAGCAGCAGGTCCCGCATGCCTTGAATATCGATCAGGAGGCAGGGGTCATGACGATTTCCTCTTTAAAGCTATCTGCTACAACTTCTATTGGCCAGCAACCCTTTATTGATGCGTTCGATATGACTCAATTAGCAGATATTGAATTCCTGACATCAACCGCTGCACCAACCGAAGTTGTTCGTTTGTCAACGGAAATCACAGTCAACTCGGCAGTCCATGTAGTTCCGTTGCTGTTGCCGACGTTTGAAGTCAGCTCCGAAGACTTTCGGGCCAACACCCACGAAATCGATATTAAGAAGATTGGAACCGATGCTGTTCGACTCATCATTGCTTCGCCGGGAAACTCAAAAACTGTGGGGGGAATCGGAGTCGCTGCCGGAATTGTAATCATGGATGTTAATTACGCCAATCCGGATGCTTGCACAATCTCTAATAAACACTGGTGGCCATACGATTCTGACCGTGAATATCCTCATCGACGGTTTACCCAGACAACAGATCCCAATTTGGAAAATAACTGGTGGTGGCGGAAGAGTCATTCCGCAATACTCTTTTCACATACCGACCAGGAGCAGCCATTTATCCTTACCACTGACGAACTTGCAATTCCATTCTCCAACCCATTGGGGACACCGTCCCTTACACTTTCCGCCGGAGTGTATAAAGATGGTGCGGCACCGGCATTTCTTAATTCCGATGATAACGGTTCCACATCAGATTTTGAGAACGACCTGAGAATCGGGTCGTTTTTACGAGTATGGAACACGCAGTATAATTCGGGGGCTCTTCAAGTTGCCCCACGAGGTAGTGGTAACGATGATGGTCCGTTGGTGCTCTACGATGCACCTGAATCAGAGGACCCGGATGATTTATATTATAGCTCCATCAGAGTGTTACCGACTACATCCATAACAATTGGATCCGTGGCGCAGCAGAACCCCGGCGCCGATCAGAGCACAACCAACAGGGTGGGACCGAATACCACACACCGTCCGCATGTAATCCAGCCGTACGATTCCAGATATGAGGAAAATGATAATGATGTTTTGCTCAGTGCATACACTCAGGGAGTGCGGATGATAAACCTGACCGGTATTACCGATGCGAATCCGGTGGTTGCAGAAAAAGGGTTTTTCGACTTTACCCCAAGGCTCTCATACAACGATTGGGACCCTTACTTTTATAAGCTTGCACAAATGGGAGTAAGCTCGTATATCCCATTCATGAAAATCGGTTACACAGTTGCTTCGTACTTCTACGGCGTCTGGCATTCAACAATTGATTTTGGTCCTGAGCGATGCACCGCCAGCGGTGAGCTTGATCCAGCGGCAACTCCGCCCGTCAGGCTTCCCGAAGATGAGAAGTTTATCTACTCAATGGCATTTGGAGAAGGCAGATTCGATCAAAATATCGTTAGTGGAGCATATACCGTAGTTCCGCAAGATCCTCAACAAATTGAACATGCCCGTAATTGGCTCTTCGACGGCGGCTTCTTAGTCCTCCGCTATTTCGACCAAAAACTTGGCGGTACCATTACCGGATACACGGGAACCAATACCTGGTCGGACAAGAGTTATCGCACAGTGAATCTGCAAGGCGACTTTGATGTTCAGCGTGATGTGACGATTGCAGCGGGCGCATGCGTTCAGCTATTGCCAGGGCACGGCAATGATCCGGGAATATTTGAGAGCACATCACTTTCAACAGCATCAAGCCGCACGATTTATGTCGATGGCACGCTGAATATTTCTATTCCTGAAGGAGACCCGGACGGAACAGACATTATCATCGACGTTCCCATTGTTGTGAGAACGGGCGGAAAGTTAAATGTGTATAAAATCAACAGCGCTGCCAAGGTGGTATTCAAGAAGACTGTCACCATCAACTCAAACGGCTCATGGACGATGTTTCCAGCTGCGAATGTGGAACTATTTGAGGAGGCTCATTTTTGTAATGGAAAATTTACTATTGCAGGTACCAGCAATGATCCAGTAGTGTTTACGGGCCGCCGGGCAAATGGTTCAACCACTGCCAGAGGATCGTTTGTGCAGGGTCGTGGCGAACCCCTATTACCAGGGTCTCCATTTTGGAATTGGAATTACTCCTACTTTCGAATCACGTATGGTCACTGCAAGGATGCCTATTTCGACATGATTCGAATGGGTTCATATCGTCAATCAAAGGATTTAGAGCATTCCACATTTGAAAGAACTGTTTTGTATGACCGCAAATTCGCCCTCGTATATGTCAAACAACCCTTTACAATCAATCCGTTTGAAATCGATCCAGCCTTCCCACCTAGGTACTTTTCGTTCATCAACAACTTTGACGTCGACGATTGTCTATTCCGAGACATGCAGAATTTAAATTTAGTCACCGATTATCATTATCGCAATAATGGATTGAGTGTAATGAGTGCTTCAATGGTGAACATCACGAACTCGACGTTCGATTCATTTCTGTCTGGCGCTGTGCTTGTTAATAACCGTAATTTCTTATACCAGGCGTCCACGTTTATCGATTGCTCTATTGGACTCCTTGTTGACGGAAATTCAGGACGCGTGTGCACTTCAGATTTTGCTGGGAATGAATTCTCCTCAGTGATCTATGCCACTTCAGAAGTAGATTATTACAGCAACAGTTACGATGATTGTACAGTTGGCGTCGGCATCTATACTGGTGGAACGCATTGGTTGGTTGACAACTACTTTGGAGTATATGCCATTGGATTGCAAAATTATGCTACCACCTCGTATCTGCGCGACCGTGTGATTGCCGGCAAGGAAGATGAGTATGAATTTGGCAGGAATAATTTCATGTCGCCTGACGATCAGTATAGTCTTTGGAATGGCCAGGTCTTCGTATCGGATATTAACGTAGGGCGGGGCGCACAACTGTTTGTTGATTGCGGGTACAACGATTTCACAGACTACTCGGCCTACCATGTGTATTCTGATGGCAGCGTTGCAAACTTCGATGCAAGCAACAACCGTTGGGCAAATGGCGCGGGGTTTTCGCCGGTTGTGTACCAGATTGGCTGGAGCGGAACTCCGCTGAATGTGCAGGGTGACGTCGAGGCTGCGTGCGCTCTGATTGAAGCCGAGAGTCCTTGTCAGCCAATTCCCTGCACCGCCCCGGGTATTAATTATCCCGGACTTACGGAAGTGAACAGCAGTGTGTATGCTCGGATTGCAACCCTGCAAACTGCCGTATTTGATACGACCATATCACTCAACTGTCGTCGTAATCTTGTGTGGGAGTATTTCCAGGCTGTGGCGTTCACCGATTCTGTGCAACTATTTACGCAATTACAGTCTGACCTGGCTTCCCTTGCTGCGAATTCATCACTGTCAGGTGCACTTAGAAGCCAGGCGCTGTCGATAAAGGGGAAGACGCACCGCTTGCTGGAGGAACTCGATTCTGCAAGAATCGTGTACTCTCAGGTATTGTCGTCGTATCCCAGTCAGGCAGACTCTATTCCGGTAAACTGGAATCTTCTTTTGCTCAATGCGATACAGGATACCACTGGTCATTTCGACTCTCTCTACAAGGTGTTCACCGAGCGCGTACTCCTTGATTTGAGGCTACAGGCTGGGACCGGAGGGTTCTCGAAAGCGTCTATGCAGCCGTCTCAAAATACATCCTCCGATTTGGGTTGGCTGTCGATTTCATCAATGGCGCCCAATCCGACTCTTGGTAACGTTGAGCTGACGATTAAATCTTCACATGAAACCATAGCCAGCATTGAAGTTGTTTCGATTTCAGGCGGTATTGTTCAGGCATTCGAGGCTCCGTTGGCAAAAGGTTTGAACAATGTACAGATGAAACTTGGCAACGCAACCGCCGGGATGTACATCGTGCGTTGTTCTGCACGAGGAATGACCGTTGCGATGACTCTCGTCGTCGAACCCTGATGCCCACGCGATCTCAGGCTTCCATCATTCGGAGAAATGCCCGTCCACATTTTGCGGACGGGCTTTTTATTACTTGTCTGTGATCGAAGAGCGGTTGGAGACAGTCCACGATTGCTTCGGTTACATCCCTGTTTGGGATGGGAAAAAATCTGATCAGTTTTAAGTTTATTTACGATGTGTTCAACCTGCAATCGACACTAATCCAAATCTAAATACTGAAAAACACTCGCATGCGTTATCCTTGCCGACGAACCTATGTATTTCGTCTCTAATGCACCAGACATCCGAAGGTGAGATAATGTTTGAGATTCCCCCGTTTAATTAACAGCAGCTGTGATCTTCATCACATAAATCTGTGGAGAAGGATCATTGAAAGAGAGAAGCAGTGTATGCACTATGACGAGGCGTTCAAACGTGAAGCCGTTGCGTTGGTGCTGGAACGGAGGTTGCCCTTAGCAAAAGCAACGCAACAGGTTGGAGTGAATATCGATACACTCAACACGTGAACAGCAGCAGCGGGCGTGCGAGAAACTGAGAAATCGGATCACTGAGAACATCCAGCGCATCCATGCCTGGAGTAACGGCACGTACGGTAGTCCACGCATAACATCCGAGCTGCGCAAAAGCGGTGATGTGATCACGCACAAGACCGTTGAGCGACTCATGTACACTCTTGGCATTCGTGTATCGGCAAAGCGCCGGTATCGGCCAACAACAGATTCATCGCAAACACGGGCACCGGCAGCAAACCTCTTGCAGCGTGCGTTTGATATTCAGCATCCAGACAAAGTGTGGCTGAGCGATTTCACGGAGCTTCCATGCCGCAACGGTAAAGCGTATGCTGTTGCCATCATGGACCTTTGTTCTCGACGTATTCTCGGAGTTACCGTATCGCATTCGATGCAGACCAAAACACTTCTGCATGCATTAGCTCAAGCGTGCAGGTTGCGGCGGCATCTACCCTCCGAGCCGGTGATCTTTCATTCCGACCGAGGAAGTCAATTCAATGCCGACATCTTTAAAACCGAGCTTGCTAAACGCAACATCGTGCAAAGCATCGACGCCACCGGAGTCGGAAACTGTTCCGACAACGCGCCAATGGAATCGGTTTGGTCAAGAATGAAAGCAGAACTTCACGATCACAAACTCTTTGACGATCTTCGTCAAGCAGGTTCAGTCGTCTACAGATGGGTGCATCTCTTCTACAACCATCAGCGTTTACATTCAGGAATCAATTACATGACTCCCACTGAATTCGAACATCAACTTCTAACACAATCAAATGAACGACTTGACTGACGACGGAATTGGGGGAGCCTCATGTCGCCTGTTGAACATGAAGCTCGGTGGTTTCAACGTCGAAGACTGTCGAATGCCTCTTAACTTGTTGTATCTCAAAACAGGGCGGGTTTAGGTAACCGTTGCAGATCTTACGGGTCCATGCTTCAACAAAGAACTGTGGCGGTATCGTCAAGGTTCTCTCAAGTATTGTTGAACACCAGCGACATGCTTCCGGGCCCATATTTTATCCTTGTTGTTGGCGAAGGAATTGCCGGTGCGGAAACAATCGTCATTATGAAGTAGAATTTTCAGAAACATGTTCCTACGGCGACGATATGAAGCACTGCTTGTAATACACGCAATTTGTGCAGTTCATGCCATTTGCGGCGAATCCCAATATGACTCAGCCTATATGCGAGCCGGAGGGCATGGTATCGTGTACGCAGGCGCAGGGACATTTGTTGGCGGGTATTTGCTTTGCAACGACGGATCATACAAATCAACAGAACAAGGTTGTCCAGGCAATTTTGTCAAGCGCTCTTTTGATGGCGGAGTGACGTGGAAATACGACACCGTGCGTTCGGCAGAACCGTCACTTGACCAGGTTGTTCGGCTGGCGAACGGACAGTTGATTGCAACCTCTACTCTGTTCAGAAATGGATTCAATGCCAGTGTTGATCATGGGCAAAATTGGCAGACATTGTCAGAGGGTACTGGCTCCTCATACTCGCCAACTGTTTGGGGCCGTAGACTACGTCGAGATGCCACTGGCAATATGTATTGGGTAGATACCTATGGAAGAGGATTTAGCAGCATCGATGGTGGTTTGACTTCAATTGAAATAGAAAGTTGGGAATTTGGGCAATTGGACGATCTGTACATTATCGGACAAGGCATCCTAGCCGTAAAAAGATGGTTTGTTGCTGCTCAAAACGAGGTTAAAATTACAACTAACAACGGAATCTCATGGCGGACATTGTGGCCACGCAAGAACGAACACTATAGCGCCAGGCAGTGGGGAATTACACTTATTGATGATACTCTCGTATTGGATATTTCAACTAACGATACCGGATTGGTTGAGTCGTACCTGAGATATGACATCGATGCTGACAGTCTTGTTGAGGCGCCTGAATTAGAAATGTGTTTTTCAAATGGCAATGTTCTCGACAGTGCAGGTTTTAGTTACACTTCGCAGTATCTCTTTCTCAGTGGTGGAAAGAGAGGCAAGAGGGATTGCGAACTGTTGATTAGGTCGGCAGAAGTACCTGCGGATGATCCACGGCTCCCACCCGGTGGACTACCACAGAGCGCAGGTGGAATCTATGGTGTTTTCATGGACATTGAAGGCAACATTCATCCGTATGGGTCTGAAGTATACGTACAGGCAAATGCTCCAAGACCTATTTCAGTGTTGGATAGAATCTTGGACTGCGATCGCATAACCTACGTTCTTGGTGGTCCAAGGATGGGTTCAATCAGGCTCATTGAGAAGGCTAGTACAAATGCTGAGCTGCGATTTCGTGTTGAACTTAATAGACGGATTGCTGAAATCGAGGTCAGTAAAATCGACAAAACACGCTCGATGTCATACCAGTTGATAATTGTGGGTAACGGTATTCAGGATACGCTCATCATCGCCGATTCAACATATAGTAGTCTTCCTTCAAAGCCAGTGATTAAGGTCATCAGCAGAAATGACAGAGCTACGGCGCTTCAAGTTGAATGGACGCAGGGTCCTTTCTATTGGCTGCGAAATGGTGAAATACTGCGTACGCTTTCAGGTGATGCCAGAATGGTTTCTCCTTTGAAGGATCCTTCTGTCGGTATTTACTCTGTTGTCGCACGCGACGTTAATGGATGTATCGTTAAATCCGAGGATGTTTCTGTCCTTATTACTGATCTGGCTGATGCACGCGAACAGGAACCTGAAATTGATGTTCATAGGGATGAAGGCAGCAGGCTTGTGATTCAATCCAACACGGCGGACTTAGCCGGTAGCGTTGTTAAGGTCTACAATATGATCGGTCAACTATTACTGGCGCAAGAGCTTGGCGGAGGAATAAGCGGAACATTCGTAATAGAAACAAGTGCCGTTGGCCCTGTCTTAATACGCATTGATGGTGGGAATGTACACTTCGCAAAGATGATCCTTTGAACAGTCAGTCTTTCCGCCAGCACAATAATTGGTCTGCACATAAATAAACCAACGACAACGACTTATTGCTGCTACGTATCGACCCCAAGAGGTACAATTATTATTCAACATATTGATGATATATTTCTATACTACGACAAGCGAAGTGGAAGAGGTGATGTTCGGCGACATGTTAATCGCAGTATTTACAACGCAACAAGAATCGCTGGAGAAAGCTCAATCAGAAGCGCTGTTGTCCGATAATGAACAATATGTCTGTACATTACGAATAGTACAATCGGCTTAGCCTGCATTCAACTGTTGAGTACAACGTTCCGGTAGCACTCGAAGGTGCATAGGTTCGTAACCAACGATTGACCAGGAAGAGTGTCTAATTTGCGGGACCGACCTACGCCGTTTCGGAACAAACTGAAGCTACCAACATGGAAGAATTCCTAGTTGATTGCAAAAACAACAGCGATTTAGAGTACGTTTCGAGAAATCTAGGACAGTTTCCTCCAGAGCTGAATACCATTGTTAATGACTCCAATGGACAACAAGTACTTGAGGTAGGAGTAAAACTCTTTCGCTATCTATCAGATCTGATGGTTCATAAGCGTGAAGCTGCTTTGAGAACCTGGGTAGCGCCTTTGCTAGGTTATCCAGATCACGATTACACTGACCTGATTGGACCATTCTTCGACGTCTTTCGCAGTCAACTCTTGTGGATCAATTCAATTGATCGTCTGAAGACACCAACGGCAGAAATTAAAGTTGAATTGGTATTGAATTTGTTTTTCCGATGGTACATATTAGCAATCGAACTTATGCGAAAGACTTTAGCTTTCGCTGCCTATTGTCGAAATCAACATGTGAGCAGTCCGGATCAGTATTCCTTTGATCAATATGTTTATGGCAGCAAGGACCCAACCAAGATTCTAAGGCATTTAGATCCAAGAAATGCAGAGGCCGTTACAAAGTTTTTCAGAGGTTCGATGCGACACACATTGGCACATGGCAATGTGATTCCAATAATTCCAAGTCTAGTTTCTATTCGTGAAAAGTCGATTATTCCATGCACAGAGAATGACACCGAGGAATCGCTCTATCAATTTGTGGAAACGACGTATCCCTTGGGTCCACTTTCAGCCAAATCAGACACCTACAGACTAGTCCGAGATTTTCAAGCGCATGCAGATCCAGGCTACCAATCTGTTCGTGTTTTCTTTTTTCTATATCTTGATGTTCAATCCAAGCACACAAGTTTGCTTAAAGAACCTTGGCCAAAGAATCTTCAAAACCCGACTTTGGGTGCAATTATTTCAGCATTACGCACCGACCCTGACGGGTTACATTATTGGAAGTCTTAGGTATCAATCACTGTCAGTGAAACTGTCAGGTCATAATTATCTGAAACGATAACACCATGAAATTCAATAGGTTAGGAGGGTGTATCGAATCCCCGAGGGAGCACTCCCCCCTGATCCAAACAACCCGAATTTTACACCATGCCGGGTATCTCTTGATACCCGGCATGGTGATTTGAGGCTTACTCTCTTTACTCCAGCAACTCCTGCTCCCGAGTCTCCACGCTCGCCTCTAAATGCTCCTGATTCATAATTCTCGCACAGGAATTCCAACGCAGAATGGCGTCGTCATTGTCTGCTTGCGACAATGGATCGGCCTTTTCGAAATGGCTCATAGCTTCCATGAATGCCTCATACGCGCGTGAGCGGTATCCCGGAGAACCCCGCTCTAAAATTGCCTTTGCCTTGCGCTCATATACAAGTCCTGTGTAATAGTGCCTTTCATACTCGCCCAGAATCTTAGGAACGATGTCTAATGCAGTCTTGGTATCCATAACGTGCTGACCAAACTGATCTGTAATGGCGAGCAAGAGTATGATTAATGCGGTTTGATTCTCCGGATCGATAGCAAGAATATCCAGGCAAATACTCTCAGCATCGCGAGGTTCATTAAGCAACCGATATCGCTCAGCCTTTTCGAGTGCCGCATCAATGTGATCCGGATGAAGTGGCTTCAATTCTATCATTTCCTTAACTCCAAAATTTGGAATCAAATTGTCAATGCTTTAGCGTTCCCTCACTATGCTGAACTCGGAACAGGCTGACCATCGACACAACAAGGGGCTCCTATCCGCTGGAATCCCGTACCTGCGCCTTGGAACCAGGAACCAGCGAAGTAAGCTTTCTATATATTTTTACTATCGGATCGTAGAACTCGTCTACTACACGCTCCTTGAGCGGTATGATTGCGTTGTCGGTAATGGTGATATCCTCCGGACAAACACTCGTACAGCATTTTGTGATGTTGCAGAATCCAATGCCATGCGCTTGTTTCAACTCTGCCAGACGATCCTCTGTGTCGAGTGGATGCATCTCAAGCGATGCTGTATAAACAAGGTAACGCGGACCAATGAATTGGTCGTGTAAATGATGCTCGCGGAGAACATGACAGACATCCTGACATAGAAAACACTCAATACATTTACGAAATTCCTGCACACGCTCCACTTCGCCTTGCTGTATGCGCCATGTTCCGTCATCAGCATCAGGCTTGCGCGGCTTAAACTGCTTAATCTGCTTCTTTACACGGAAATTCCACGACACATCGGTAACCAAATCCCTAATCGATGGGAAGGAACGCATCGGTTCTATCTTCACTGGTTCGTCAGGAGGCAAATCAGAGAGCTTAGTCATACACATCAGTTTTGGATGACCATTAATTTCCGCAGAACACGAACCGCATTTGCCAGCCTTGCAATTCCATCGTACTGCTAAATCGTTTGCACTCTCAGCCTGTATCTGATGAACTGCATCTAATACAACCATTCCTTCCGTGACTTCTGTTTCGTACGGAATAAAGTCGCCGCCACTTTTATCCCCTCGCCAAATTCTGAACTGCATAGCTTTCCTTCCATTTCCCCTTAACCCTTCACGGGGCGGGTGGATGAGTTCCAAAAGCTCCGATGTAGAGTGAAGTCGTCAACGCTGACTTTCAATAATCTCCTGTAAATCGGAACGCATGGGTTGCACAGGTCTTCGCTCCATTATCATGTTCCCCGATTCATCTTTTCTTACAACTAAATTGAACTTTCCATACTCAGCATCCTTTTGCGAATAGTCTTCCCGGAAATGCGCTCCTCTGCTTTCCTTTCTCTCGATAGCACAAGTTGCAATTATTCGAGAGATGTTAAGTAGATTTAACAAGTCTACAGATGTATGCCAAGCAGGGTTGTACTCTCGGTGACCTGTAACACTTACAGATTTTGCCCGCTCGTCCAGTCTGCCTAGCTCAACCAATGCCTGCTGCATTTCGCCTTCTGTTCGCGTAATGCCAACAAGACGCTGCATCATATCCTGTAAATCGTGCTGAACATGAAAGGGGCTTTCACCCGTGTTGCCAAACGGTATAAGTGTTTGCTCAATTGCCTTTTGTACAGCGTCGTTGTCTACATCTCCATGTGAATGGTCACGTGCAAACTTCGCAGCATACTCGCCAGCTCTCTTACCAAACACTAACAGATCGGAGAGCGAATTGCCCCCTAACCTATTTGCGCCATGCAACCCGGCTGCACATTCACCTGCAGCGAATAATCCTGGAACGGTTGCCATCTGCGAGTCGGCGTCAACATTTATTCCACCCATCATGTAGTGAGTTGTTGGGCCAACCTCCATGGCTTCCTTTGTGATATCTATCCCTGCAAGCTGCTTGAACTGATGATACATACTAGGAAGTTTTTTTCTTATGTGCTCATCAGAGTTGCTAAGTTTTTCTTTTATCCACGCAATGTCCAGGTATACGCCTCCATGCGGGCTGCCCCTACCCTCGCGTATCTCGCGTGTAATGCAGCGCGCAACATGGTCGCGTGTGAGCAGCTCAGGCGGACGCTTTGCGTTCGGATCGCCAGTAACATATCTCCAACCTTCTTCTTCATTGTCTGCGGTCTGAGTCTTATACAATTCAGGAATATCATCGAACATGAAACGTTTTTTATCTTTATTTAGCAATACGCCGCCTTCACCCCGAACGCTTTCCGTAACCAATATTCCTCGAACGCTAGGGGGCCACACCATGCCCGTAGGGTGAAACTGAAGGAACTCCATGTCTTTGAGCTCTGCACCTATGTTGAAGGCAAGCGCCTGTCCGTCGGCTGTGTATTCCCAACTATTGCTTGTAATCTTATATGCACGTCCGACGCCTCCTGTTGCAAGTACAACGGCCTTTGCCTTAAACAACCTGAATCGACCTCGTTCGCGTTCGTACCCAAAAGCGCCAACAACTCGTCCGTCTGACTTCAGCAGCGTGGTGATTGTGCATTCCATGTGAACGTCGATCTGCTGATGAATGCTATGGTCCTGAAGCGTACGTATCATCTCGAGGCCCGTTCTATCGCCAACGTGCGCGAGACGGGGATACCGATGTCCGCCGAAGTTGCGCTGCATAATGCGGCCGTCGGTTGTTCTGTCGAACAACGCGCCCCATGCCTCTAATTCGTGTACGCGCATGGGAGCTTCCTTTGCATGAAGCTCTGCCATACGCCAGTTATTCATGTATTGTCCGCCTCGCATTGTATCAGCGAAGTGTACTTTCCAGTTGTCGCGTTCATCGGAATTTGCCATTGCAGCTGCAATTCCCCCTTCGGCCATAACGGTGTGTGCCTTGCCAAGGAGGGACTTGCAGATAAGGCCAACGCTGACGTCGGCATTGGCTGCTTCGACGGCGGCGCGCAAGCCTGCGCCTCCGGCGCCGATGATGATTACGTCGTATTCAAACGTCTCGAATTCGGGAAGTGCCATTAAAATAATCTCATATCAGTCCAGATACCCATAGAGCACATTCTAACATACAGATCGGAAAAACCCACGCTAAACAAGCTGAACCACGCCCATCGCATGTGCCTCTTGTTAAGTCCGGAAACACACTCATAACAAGTTTTTCGAATGGGTTTTCTCTGTAACGAGTCTAACCTGCCCCCCGTTAAATGTCGCAACGAATGACATCCAAGTAGATAAAGGGATAGAAGCACACAATTGGTTAGCAGAACAAGCGATCCCACACCGATTCCAAATTCCGTGTGCGACTCTGCAGGTCCAGACAATCCGGCAGGGACTTCAAACCAAAATGCCTGGAATGCATCGTAAATAAGTATAGCAAGTACACCTAGCGAAAGAAACAAGAAGTACCGGTGGATGTTTTGCCATATCAGAGGAAAAGAATTTTCGCCACGAAATTTTTTTCTGGGCTCAGCTACCGTGCAGCCGGGCGGATCGGCCCAGAAGGCTTTGTAGTATGCACCACGGTAATAGTAACACGTCAGCCTGAACAACCCCGGTATCCACAAAATCAGGAGTGCTGGTGAGTATGGCAGGAATTGGGGATACCATTGCGGAAGTGGACCGAACCACGCATGCGGCGAATTACCCCACAACTCGGGAGAATAAAATGGCGACAGGTATGGACCATAAACATAATGATTACCCTGCCATGCAGCCCAATTTCCATAAATCAGGAAACTGGAGAAACCAAGAAACGTGAGCGCCTGCGGTATCCACCACCAGTCACGTCGCGCAGTTACCCGCGCCTTAAGCCCTTTGTCGGGCAAATCCACCTGAACAAGCTCGGACGTCGCCATAGACACATTCCTTACTGATATCCGTTAAGGGGCAATCCAATTGGCTGGCGCGATAATACTTAATTCCGCGCTTTGTAGCGAATAATTGACCTCCTCGGCACCATCCCCTAGGCTATTGCGCCACCCATCCGCCGTCGACTGGCAAGGCAACACCGGTAACGAACGAGGCTGCATCACTACACAGCCACATGACTGCATCAGCAACCTCTTCGGGTTCACCAAGCCGCCCAATGGGTTCCTGGTTGGCAAACTGCTTTTCTACCTCTTTGTTTTTACCGGTAAACCTGTCAATCATTGGCGTGCGGATTACGCCTGGGCACACAACGTTGACTCGTATGCTCCTTCGGGCATATTCGAGAGCAGCAGCCTTGGTGAGACCAATAACACCATGCTTCGATGCTACGTACGCCGGAATGCTGGGGAAACCCACCAATCCTGCAATACTTGCATTGTTTACGATAGCTCCCTTGCCTTCTTTCAGCATCAGTTCTATCTCGTGTTTCATACAGAACCAAACACCGCGCAGGTTGACGCCAATTGTTTTCTCCCAGTTTTCTTCGGTACATTCATGTGTAGAGGCGGAGTGCCCCTCAATACCTGCATTGTTGAATGCAAAGTCCAAGCGTCCAAACGACTCAACTGTGGTTTTAATCAATTTTTTTACATCATCATCGATTGAAATATCACATTTGACGAATACGCCCATACCTCCTGCCTTCCGAATCTCGCTCAGCGTTTCACCGTCGTCTACCCAATCTGCAATTACTACTCGTGCTCCGCGCTGAGCAAAAGCAATGGCTGCAGACTTTCCGATCCCAAAACTCCCACCAGTGACGAGGGCAACTTTTCCTTCAAAGATTTTTTCCATGATTTCGACTCCGCTTGTGAAATATTCTGAATACCTTTTAACAGCGCATCTGCAGTAAATGAAATACTACCGATTCCCTGTTCAACAAGAAACTGAGCAAACTCAGGATGATCGGAGGGGGCCTGACCACACAGCCCTATGGGCTTGCCAGCTTCCTTAGCTTGTTTTATGGCTGAAGCGAGCAAGCTCTTGACTGCGTTGTTACTCTCATCGAACAGGTTGCTGATTATCGATGAGTCTCTGTCGATTCCAAGAGTGAGTTGCGTTAGATCGTTGGAACCGATCGAGAAGCCATCGAATATTTCAGCAAATTCTTTGGCAAGGATTACATTACTTGGAATCTCTACCATCACGTAGACTTCCAGGCCCTGCTCGCCCCTTACCAATCCAAATTGCTTCATGGTTTCCAGCACCTGCCTGCCTTCGTCGACTGTTCTACAAAATGGTATCATTGCTTTAACATTGTCGAATCCCCACTCGTTGCGCACTCGTCTGACGGCAGCGCATTCGAGAGCAAAGCCTTCACGATAACGCTCGTTGTAATACCTGGAGGCGCCACGGAATCCAAGCATTGGATTTTCTTCCGTGGGTTCGAAATATTTTCCGCCAATGAGCAGTGCATATTCATTTGTTTTAAAATCGCTCATGCGGACGATAACGGGACGAGGATGGAATGCTGCAGCAACGGTTGCAAGGGATTGAGATAGTTGGTCGACGAAGAACTCCTTCTTCTCTGCATAATGCCGCGTTAGTGCCTCAATCGAAACTTTCTCTGCTCCGTCGGGAACGTCATCAAAGCGTGCAAGTGCCATTGGATGGATTGCAATCGAATTCGAGATGATGAACTCCATACGCAGCAACCCGACTCCCGCAGAAGGGTAGAATGAGAGATGGAATGCTTTGTCGGGATCGGCAAGAATGAGCATGGGCTTGACAATGGTTTCCGGAACATTTCGGAAATTGATGTCTGTCTCGTCCCACTTTACAAGTCCATCATAAACAAAACCTTCATCGCCCTCAATACACGACACTGTGATTAGCTGGCCATCGCTGAGTCTTTCGGTGGCATTACCAGTCCCAACTACTGCATGAATGCCCAGTTCCCGGGCAACAATTGATGCATGACTTGTACGCCCACCCTTATTCGTGACGATGCAGATTGCTTTCGTTAGCAGTGCATTCCAATCCGGATTTGTGATATCTGCAACAATTACGTCGCCCTTCTTCACCTTGGGTGCGTCTGCAAGAGATCGAACGATGCGGACAGTGCCGGACGCTATTGAATGCCCAACAGCCTTGCCTTTACAAATCGGTTCAGGTTTGGTTTTAAGCTTGTATTCTTTGAATGATAGATGTCGTTGCCTGCTTTGAACAGTTTCCGGGCGAGCCTGAACCACAAAGAGTTCCTGTGTAATTCCATCCTTTGCAAACTCAACGTCCATCGGCATCATATAATGCGATTCAATCTTCAGACACCAATCTGTAAGAGTCTGAACGTCGCTATCGGTAATTGAAAACACATCGCGCATGCCTACGGACATGTTTTCCTTTGAGCCAACACGTTTTCTGATGACAGGGAAAAATCCTCCTTGCTCTTTTTCGTGGCGTTCATTCAAAGCCTGAGTTTGACGGTCCTGATACGCCTTCGTCTTGTAAACGTAAAACTCATCAGGATTTACAGCGCCTTGAACAATGGATTCTCCAAGACCCCAGCACGATGTTATATAAACAACGTTACTAAATCCGGTTTCCGGATCAATTGTAAATGCAACTCCGGCACTACCAACATCGGCGCGAACCATACGCTGAACACCCACAGACATACCAACATTCATGTGCTCAATGCCATTATCGATGCGATACTTTATTGCCCTATCGTTAAACAACGATATATAGCACATAATAATAGCATCGTGGAGATCTTTGTGCCCACGGACGTTTAGGAACGAGTCATGCTGTCCTGCAAAGCTTGCATCGGGTAAATCCTCGGCAGATGCACTGCTGCGAACTGCAACAGAGGCAACCGGATCAATGAACATTTCATCGTACATTAACCTTGCTTCGTTCCAAATCTCATTTGGCAATCGAAGAGATTCTTGTTGTGTTGATCCGTATTCAGGTTGAACCGCTCCGTGTGCAACGAGCGAGCGGCAGCGCATTCCAACATCTGCTAGATTGGAGAGTTCCCTGACGTCTAACCTTGATAGTTCCTGCTCCAGAGACTTTCTAATATTGTTTACTATCAGGAATTGCCAGAATGCATCGGTTGTTAGTGCAAAGCCATCCGGGATATTTATACCCATATGAGTAAGGTAGTGCAGCATTTCTCCGACTGAAGCGTTTTTTCCACCTACAGAGGGAACGTCGGAAAGTCTTACGTGACGCAATGGTTTACAATACTTCATGATATCTGAGTTTGAATAATATCAATCACTTCATGTTCACAAAATTCTTTCCTAATGCAATGATGATTGTATGATATAAATCAGGTAGTTGAATAACGTTGTTGTTGATCTGGGCAGTGAAAGAATGAGAACCTGTCCGAACACTTCATGTGCAATAATTAGCCAAAACCCCTTGCAGGAATTACCTGTTTGGGGCTTGGCTGTTCAAGGAGGAGGGAATTTCTTCCTTAATACAATTTCACCACAATCAAGACAGTCATAACATGACATTCATCAGCTATCAATAAAAATTTTTGATTTCCGTAATTTTGAATTCACCAGTCTTTTCCGATATACATGCGTGAAGATTTCCAAATAGCCTGTGAAGCCTGTGCGTACCGTAGTATGTCGGTTTTTTCTATGCTTGCTCCCGGCGACCTGGGGGAAATAACGCTTGCAAAGCATTGTCACAGATACGAGAGAGGCGACTCTGTTTTCGAAATGGGGCAGTATCCAAATGGATTGTACTGTATGAACGTTGGGCACATCAAGATTGTGCGATATAGTCCAGAAGGACGCGAACAAATTATTCGTTTTGCAGGTTCCGGTGATGCGCTCGGCTACGCTTCGCTTCTAACAGGACAACCATATTCAATAACAGCAATTGCTGTTGAACCAACGTCGGTTTGTTTTATTCCAAGCGATCTCATCTTTCGCTATTTGCGTGATAAGCCGCAGATGTCTTTGCGTGTAATGCAGATGATGAGCCAGGAATTGCAGGGTACGCAGCGCCGCATCGTGGAGCTTGCACGCAAGTCTGTGCGCGAGCGTGTTGCAGAAGCCTTACTGGTGTTGAGGGAAACTTTTGGTACAGAGGACGATGGTGAAACGTTGAATATGCCCCTTACAAGAGAAGAAATTGCAGACATCGTGGGAACTGCTCCGGAAAGTTTAATCAGAATGCTTAGTGAGTTGAAGTCGGATCACCTTATTGAGATTAATCAGAGGCGTATCAAGGTAAAAAATCTGAAGGCATTGATAGACGTTGCCAATATTTCGGATTGAGTGGATTATTTCCGACTGATAAATATCATAATCTGTTCGAAGGTAATGTGCGTAGTTGCGTTTATTCATGGATGAACGTAACAACAATCTTAGTAAACCGGCACCGTGGGATCTTTTATACTCGTCGGATTCGAGGATTTATCTTCCGAGCAATGCTGACCTTGTTCAGCCCACTGACATAATAACGAAAGTTTATCTTGTCGAAAAAGGTGCGCTTGCAGAGACCAAGGCTGATTCAGAATATACATCGCACCTTGTTGCATTATGCGGACCCAATTCCATTATTGGAATACCGTACTCCGGGGATGATCGCGCTGTATACGGCATTCGCGCAACGGCGTTAACAAGTTCTACACTGCTTGTTGCAAATCGCGATGAGTTCATTGAGGCGACACATGCGAATGGCGAACTTACGCGCTTAGTACTTATGGAGCTTGCACGAAGAACTGTATCCGTTGCAAGACTTACTGATGCGTGTCAGCATGAATCCACAACCCGTCATGTGCTCGGCCTCCTTGAGCACATTGCCACAACGTTTCAGAATGGCAACGGAACAGAATCTTCAATCACCGTCCCGCCCCAGATACTAGAGCGCATGTCGGGATGCCCGTGGGTTATGGTACGGTCAGCCATAGGAGAGCTTGCTGAGAAGGGGCTGGTAGTCTTGGGCCCAGATGGAGTTAAACTTGCACGCGTCTTTACCGCCTGAGAATGCCGGTCCCTTCATAATTTAGCGGCATGGCAAAACAAACTAAGACAGCGAAACAAAAGGTGTCGTGGATACATCCATGGACACGCAGACAGTACGTCGTCATCGGCATTGGCGTGGCAGTAATCATCACCGGTTTTTTTATGCTGGCCGCGAGTATCAATACATCGTGGGACAATCCACTATCTGTTAATGTGGCGCCGGTAGTCCTCGTTATCGGCTATTGTGTTATCATACCCATCGGGATCATGATTGCGAGGAAGCCAGGGGACAAGGGTACGCGGTGAAAGATGAAGAAGTAATTGCCCGAACGGAAGTGAAGCTCCGGAGTGAACGGCTTTTACATTCAGCATCTTTCCTGTTTCATAACATTCGATTATTGATTACAATGCTTCGGGATCGCTCATTCGATCTTACCTGGGGGACTCGCGGATTAATCGTCGGAGCATTGCTGTACTTCATTATTCCTACAGATGCAACACCGGATTACATTCCGTTTGTTGGTTATCTTGACGACACGGCAATTGTTGCTGCAGTAATTAAACGTTTGGCAAAAGAAATAGACCGTTATAAAGAGCATACGGCATGGAGCTGATCAACGGAGAGTATCACATCGGTGGAATTGCTATTTCAGACATAGTTGCACTCAGCGGAGTGCCTGTTTATGTCTACGACGCAGCAGTTATCAGAAAACAAGTCAGCCGATTGCTGAATGCATTTGGTAAAACGTCGGTGCGTATTATGTATGCCTGTAAGGCTCTAACTAATATTAATATTCTAAGATACGTAAGGACACTCGGTGTTGGCCTCGACACCGTATCGATTCAGGAAGTTGAACTAGGCCTGCTTGCGGGCTTTACTCCGTCTGAAATCCTGTATACACCCAACATGGTGTCCTATGCTGAAATAAAGAGAGCGATTGAGATTGGAGTTCACATTAACATCGACACGATTTCTGTTCTGGAACGATTTGGACATGACTATGCCGATCGTGTGCCAGTTTGTATTCGCATCAATCCGCACATAATGGCGGGAGGCAATGAAAGGATATCCACGGGGCACATCGACAGTAAATTCGGCATCTCCGTGCACCAGATTCGCCACGTAGAACGGATTGTTAACTCGAATTCAATGCACGTCAATGGTTTGCACATGCATACCGGCAGTGATATCCTCGACGCAGATGTATTTATTCAGGGGGCTGAAATACTGCTCGATGTTGCAGAACGCTTTCCGGAAATTCGATTTCTGGATTTCGGATCGGGATTTAAGGTGCCATACAAGCAGGACGACATCGAGACTGACATCGAAACATTCGGCAGCAAACTTTCAATGCGCATTGAAGAATTCAATAAGGGGCGGAAAACACCTATTGAGATCTGGTTTGAACCAGGCAAATACATCGTTAGCGAAGCAGGAATTTTTCTCGCTCCCGTCAATGTTGTCAAACAGACGACTTCAACAGTATTTGCAGGTGTAGACAGCGGCATGAATCACTTAATCCGTCCAATGCTATACGGCGCATACCATCACATTGTAAACACGTCGAATCCTAACGGCACACCACGCATCTATACAGTAGTGGGTTATATCTGCGAAACGGATACGTTTGGATGGGATCGCAAGATTAATGAAGTGCGTGAAGGTGATATTCTCGCTTTTTATAATGCCGGCGCCTACGGCTATGCGATGGCGTCGAATTACAACTCACGATACCGACCATCCGAAGTTTTAATTTACCACGGTCATGCACACGTTATACGGCGGAGGGAGACAATGCCTGACTTGCTTTCGACACAGATCGACCAAGGGGACGTTTGGGAGACAGGCTTACACGCTTAACGTTAGAAAATTATCGTCGTCCCAATTCGATACGTGGTGAAGTTCAAAGGTGCAGCCGTTGTAAATGGCCAGTTCATCTGATGCTGACGAAGCGCTTTAAAGCCGAAGGCAATCCCGTTACGAAGAATGAAGTGCATGATTGGTACAGCAGAGGGCGAATTCTTCTTGATCGCCCCAACAAAGAATTCTGCAAGCTTATCTCCAATTCCCTCAAGGAGCTGACTCCCTGCCCAATACCAGAACATGTGTCGCTCGTAGGCTTGTGCCCATTCAAATCCGGCGTTAAAAGAAATATTGTTGGATGCGCGTAAGGTTATCGAAGCAAGAGATGCTTCGCCAAAACGCAGTGCATCTTGGAATCGTGCCATTCGTGCGTTCGACAAGGAATCAACTGATCCCTTATTAACAATACTGTACCAACTCAAGGGTGCATTTGAAAAGTCAAAATAAATACCTTCCGGCTCGCCACTGCTAAAAGAATATCCGTACGACTCAGTGGACTGGGTGCCAAAACGCCAAACATCTGAGGTATAAGAACCAGGAACGGGGTTCGGAGCCATATGATATTTTAAATAGAGACCTTTGTTATATTGATAATTAACACTAGAATTCATCACTTGGCGGGTACGGGTAAAACCAAGGTCTATACCATACGTGAGGTCATTCTCAATGGAGGGTACACCGTCGAGTGCAATCATAGCATTGCCAATTGAAACCTGCATAAAAGGATGCTTAAACGATTTCACTACATCCTGTATCATGTCGTCGTTCTCTACGTCTGCGGTATCCTGAGCCTGTAGCATGGGAGAACAAATTGCCAGGGTCATGCAAGCTGTCAGCATAAGTAACGTGTTATTCATGCCCTACTCCGTTGGTGGTTCTTCCGAAGGCCTAATGCGCCGACTTCTCATTTTTCGTTCTGTTGGCTTTTTAGGATCTAAATTTTCTTTATAAATAAATGTATCGGCAGTATAAACCTTAGTGTGGCCGAGATCCTTAGGGTTTACACGCTTTGATTGACTAAAACCTGCCGACCTGCCTCTCTGAAGTTGTTTGCCCTGGAATCTACCCCGCTGCTGTCCTGGTCTCTGGTTCCTCGTTCGCTGCTGACCAATATTTGGTTGTCCAGACTGTTGAGAACCAGCTTGTTGTGGACCAGTCTGTTGCGCGCCATTTCGACGTTGGCCACTGCGTTGCGGGCCATTCGGGTGTGGGCCAAAGCGCTGCTGGCCGCTGCGGTGTGGACCATCACGGTGTGGACCACTGCGGTGCGGGCCACCACGCTGCGCGCCGCTACCATGCGGTCCATTTCGATTAGGACCATTTCGGTGCGGGCCACCATGTTGCCGTTCCTCTTGATCTTGCCCGGGCTGACGGTATGGAGTATTACGCTGCCCAGGTCTCTGAAAGCGTCCGCCTCGGCGTTCATCCCGCTGATCTGGCTGACGCAGACCATCTTCTTGGGGAGGCCGATACTGACCAGGCATGGGGCGTCCATGCTGTCGCCTCGATCTGTCTGCTCCGCGCGATTTATCTGAATGTGTTTGCTGCTGCCTGCCTGAATGCCATTTCCCTTCCTGCGCCCGACCCTGTCTGAATCCACCTTGATTCTGTCCTCTGGGTTTGCGGAAGCCCGGCTTCTTGCCCCCTTCCGTTTCACTACCATTAACGAATTGTGGGTTCCTGCCGGGAACATAATCTGAGTCATAGACTAGGGGGGGACGCTTGCCCACCGGCTTCTTCTTTCGCCGGGCAGGTCCAAGCTCCATAGCGCTTTCATTCGTCAGCGGCTGTTGTTCTGGGTCACCGTCTTGGCGCTCGCGGCGTCCACGTCGGTTACGACCGTTTTCTTGCATATCTAAAATTTGGGTAATCCTTATCTATTTCGCGGATCGAAATAGCAAAACGTGCGTTAAAGAAATGTAATGCACGAACGTGGATATCTGTTTCAAAGATACGAGGGAAATCAATGATTCCGCCACTTGATTGTGCATCCAATTGCCTTTGTTATTGATGGTTCTACCGGCTCACCTTTAATCATATTGTCGATTGCATTCTCTACAAATCGCGTCTCTACTTTCGAGGGATCATTTGCATTATCGTCAATGGCGCCGATATAGGTGACCGTGAATTTTGAATTATTGATTTGAATCAGAAATACGTGGGGTGTTCGTCGGGCGCCGTATTTCATTGCCATTGTTTGCGTCTCATCAAGCCCATAAGGAAACTTGTATCCATGCTCAGATGCTAGCATTTGCATTGCTGAAAAAGAATCTTCTTCTGAAATGGTTGAATCATTAGAATTGACGGCCAATACAGGCCAGCCCTTGCCCGCATACTTTGTATGAAGATTGATGATTCTATCTTCATACTTTTTTGAAAAGGGGCAAGAATTACACGTAAAAACAAGAATGATGCCTTTTGCTTCTTTAAAAGTTGAAAGGCTTATGCGCTTGTTATCGATGTTCCTGATGTTGAAATCGGGAGCAGGGTCTCCGACTTTGACGCCATCCGGAAGATCAACTGCGCTCATTGAAATGGCTGAAAACATTGCGATCAACCAAGCCATACATAAAGACGTATACTTCAAGGTGTGCCTTTAAGGAAATCTGAAAGTTTATTATTTAATTCGACGTAAGAAAATTCCTGTTCAAAAAACTCACGGCGTCTGGTCGAAGTCTGCACTAACATCGTTGCCGGAATCGCTCCACTCCACGATGAATCAACTCTGTCTATCCACACGTGGGGCTTTAATTCATCCAGCATCAATACTTCTGCCTGTAGGTCTTGTCTCTGTACAAATGGTTTAACCGTTGTGTTAAGCGTGCTCTTATCGTCGATGCTGACAAGTAAGACCCTTACTGCATTATCTTGATTCTCGCGTGCCACCCTATCAAAATTTGCCAACTCTTTCACACACGGCTTGCACCATGTTGCCCAGAAATTAACGATGTAAACTGTGTCTTTCCCCTCCTTCAACCTCGATTCCATATCATCAAGGCTCATCAGCGGGATTGTAAACGAGCTAATTATTGTTAACAAGAGGATCAACAATTGCCGTGCCGATTGGTTTCAATAAATCTGCGTTGTCTGTGTTAACTGTTATATGCGATATCTCCCGCGAAAGCGGGATTGCCTGCAGTTGATGTTCGCAAAGGGGGCGCATGAGCTGTTCTATGGTGTGCCTATCGATATCAGAAAGCCAGGCGCTGCGATCTGCTTTACCTATGACGACTGGCATGCGCAGTTTGTTGTTGTGTATGTACGCCATTAGCTCGTTTGCATCTGTGGTCAGGATTGAAAATGTCTTTTTGTGCTCTCCGGAATTTCTGTCTGTCCACTCTTCGAAAATGCATCCCAAGGTAATTAATGTCTCTTGTATGCCCCTTACAAAAAAAGGCAGTTTGGATTTTTTTTCGTGACGCCACTCAATAAACCCGTTTACAGGTAACAACGATCTTCTCGAGACGATGGCGTCCTTAAATGATGATTTCTCAAATACTGTGTCGCCTCTGGCATTCAATGTTTTATTGGCAATATCAGAAGCTGCATCGAGATCCCTGATCCATCGCGGAATCAAGCCCCATTCAAGAATCTGGATGGCATCGGGACGCTCCGATGAAACCATGGGAAGCGCCGGATGCACGAACCCAGAAACGTTGAAGTATGGCTGGTAAGCATCTGCATCATCAAACGTTGCTCCAAGATCTGTCTCAATTTCGTGTGTGCTGGCAAATATTGAAACAGTATAACACACTAGAAAGCAATTTCAGTGATGTGGTGTTGTTTAGATTGATCTGTAGATATCGAACTTTCCATCTGTGACTGTTATAACGTCAGCCGATGTTGAGCTCCTAAACGAACCCTTGAATGTCCCCTTAGCCCGTCCGCCAGGAGCGTCCCATTTGGTAAGATCGATTTCGCCATCAATTGATAGGTACGACGTTGTACCAGATCCCGAGGAAATAAACAGCGTCATCACGGTCTGCTCCACAGGATTAACGATATACTTTTTCACTTCAGTGCTGTCTAACTGAATGATGATGGAAAAGGCTTCTCCGGTCTTATTTGTCAATCCGGTGAAAACAATATAGGCACTACCTGTTTGCTCGGATGCATCCGATGCTGTATCGGCAATAAACCCTTTAAACGAAGCATTGGTGTAACCGCCGCCGGTTGCATTGAATGAATTGGTTGAACTTGTGTTCGTTTCTGCCGGCTTTACAGGACTGCTGCTACAGGCTATTGTAATACTCATTACAATTGCGGCCAATGTAAGAAAGTGCAGTTTCATGACGACCTCTCTGTTAATGAAAGACTAGCTAAAAAATGGGTACAAGACAATTACAATCAGAACCACAATACCGGCCATCATGAGCAAAGCGTAATTCTGAGCGATTCCGGTTTGCAAGCGGCGCAGTATCGAGGCAGAAGCTGCTATGGTACGAGCCGATCCATTTACAATTCCATCAATAACAACTACATCTACCACCTTCCACAAGAAATCACGCGATGCGATGTAGATCGGATTCACAAGCAGCATCTGGTAAAGCTCATCAAGGTACCATTTGTTCCACAAAATCTTATAGAGGAGAGAAAATCGTGCTGCCAGTTGGTGCGCCCTTTCAGGACCGGCTGCATAAAATGTTCGTGCGAGCAAAATTCCCGACACTGCAACGACCGTGGAAATTCCCATCAGCGTCCACTCCAGCGCAGAGTACTCGCCTACATGGGCAGGAAGAATGGCCTGAGCACTTGAAAATACAGGTTCTAGCCAATGCTCAATATAGTTAGGAACATTGATTAAATGACCTATCACATGAGGAATGCCAACGAAGCCGCCAATAGCCGACAGCACAGCCAGAATCACCAGTGGAGCTGTCATAGTAACAGGTGATTCATGAGGATGCACGCTGTGATGGTCGAAGCGTTCCTTCCCAAAGAAGGTGAGGCTGGTTAAACGCCACATATAGAAAGCAGTGAAGAAGGCAGCAATAGCGCCGATGCCCCAGAGAATTGGTCCGCCCCCTATATAGGCATTCCACAGAATTTCATCTTTGGAAAAGAATCCAGAAAACACCGGAATTCCGGCAATGGCAAATGTTCCGATAATCCATGTTGCAAACGTCACGGGCATATACTTTTTAAGTCCGCCCATTTTCTGAACGTCTTGTTCCTCGTGCATTCCGTGAATAACTGATCCTGATGCAAGGAACAGCAGTGCTTTAAAAAAAGCGTGAGTCATTACGTGAAAAACGCCTGCAGTGAAAGCACCAACACCAAGCGCCGTAAACATGAAGCCGAGCTGAGATACCGTGGAGTAAGCAAGTACCTTCTTGATATCGTTCTGTACTAAGCCAATTGTACCTGCTATCAAGGCAGTTGCAATGCCCACGCCAGCTACTATGGCCATAGTTGCAGGCGCCAACGCAAACAATACATTGGTGCGGGCAATTAGGAAAATACCCGAAGTAACCATCGTAGCCGCGTGAATGAGGGCCGACACTGGAGTGGGACCTGCCATGGCATCCGGCAGCCACACTGCTAGTGGAATTTGCGCACTCTTGCCGGTACATCCTAAGAATAGAGCTAGTGTTATGATGGTTACGGCTGTGTCTCCCATGCTAAACACACCCTGGGCGTGCTGCGAAATTTCGCCGTAATCGAGAGTCCCGAAGATATTAAATAACATGAACATCGCAATCAATACTCCGAAGTCGCCAATGCGATTTACGATGAATGCTTTCTTGGCAGCATCACCCGTCCACGTGATAAATGAGCCTTCAAATTTTCTGTCGTACCAAAATCCAATCAGCAGATACGAGCACAAACCAACACCTTCCCAACCCAGAAACGTCAGCAGGAAGTTGCTGGCCATCACAAGATTGAGCATCATGAATACGAAGAGATTTAGGTAGGCGAAGAAGCGTGCGAAGCCTTTGTCGCCGTGCATGTAACCAATTGAATAGACATGGATTAGGAATCCAACGCCGGTGATGATTAGCGCAAACAGCACTGATAACTGATCAACGCGATAGGCTACATTGACTGAGAACGAGCCTGTTGCAATCCATGTGTATACCGTCGACACATAGCTTCTAGACTCTTCGGGCATCTGAAGCAGATCACAGAACAACACCACGGCAACAAGAAAGGAAAGAAAGATGGCGCCGCTTCCAACAACTCCAATCACTTTCTCATGCTTCAGCCACTTGCCAAACAATCCAATAACAACAAAGCCAAGGAGAGGGAATAATGTCAATAATGCTGGATTCATCGAATCTCCGGTGTGATCGATTCAAACTCGAGTTTTTCAACATCCATCTCCACATGCCGGAAATGCATCCGCATGGTTTCGTCGACAATCATCATGGAATTTCTCTCTACCTTCATCCAGTCGGACCGACGGGACGTGAATGGCTCCGAAGCAACTACGATGGCGCTAGGTTTACCATAGGTTGGCTCCATAACGCAAATATCGCCATGACAATGATATTCCTTGCCGTGCATGTAGTACAGAGTGGCGGGCTGGACATTTGGATTGGTTGTATAGCGAACTGAGACTAACGAGGTGCCGTTGGTTACTGCGAGGTTCAGATAAGAATGCTGCCGCACGTCTGAATCAATCATCAATGTATTTAGATCTTCGAACATCTTGGTAAGGGCAAAGACCATTTCTTCGCACGTAACCTTGCCGAATGGATCGTTGATGTTATTGAGGAACAAACCAAATAAATGTTCGGAATCTGTAGACCCCTGTATGGCATCATAAGCTGTGTCGTTAAGCAAGCGCAGCAACTTCCTACGCAGTGCCTTAAATCCGCCGAGCACTCCGTTATGCATAAACATCAACTGCCCGCACCAGAACGGATGAGAGTTCACCTCATCGACAGACAACCCTGGCGACGCAGCTCGAACGTGGGCGAAGATGCATGGCGAGTGAATCTTCCTTGAAAGTTGCTTTAAATTACTATCGCTCCATGCAGGTTTAATACTACGGAACACACAGGGTTCATTATCCAGTGCCGGATCGTACCATCCAATGCCGAACCCATCGCCGTTGACGGCCACAGACATTTCACCGGCATTCATTGTCTGAGCAGTAATCAGCGAGAACTTAGGAGTATAAAGCAGATCACTCGCAAGTATTGGAGGTCCGATATAGGCAACAAACCGGCACATTCAATGGGTACTGGTGTTAATTCAATGAGGCTTTTTCAGCACACCAGGTGTTGTAAACTCCATCGAGCAAAAGATTAAAAGCATCGGCCGCTTCGCGTGCAGCATCAAGCGCTGCCTGTTTTTGTTCGTCGGTCCGGCACATGCGCACAAGTGCTTCGCGCGTAACAGTCCTGTGTATTTCATCGGCATGCTCATGAACAACAAAGAATTCAAGAGCATCCTTTGTGTCGAGGTTGTACCACTTTTTCAAACCTTGAATTTTTGTGGTCGCTATTTCAGGAATCTGTGATTCGTATGCATACAGAGCAGCTAACCCTTCGGCGGCATTGTTTCTCCGAGCCAAATCTTTGAGGATACGCACCGAAGCACGCGTTGCAGCGAGGTATTTGCGCGATGCAACTTCCTGGCGGGAAACGCCCAAAGCTCCAGCAAAGCGGACCCACAGCTCCGGGTGATTATCCGGCCCCTTCTCTTCTTCGATAAGATTTTCTAAGAGCATTTGGCGCACTTCCATGTCGTCACAATTAGCATGCGTTGCGCTCACAAATGTTGGGAAAGCATGCACCTGATGGTAATATTCCTTTGCATACTCTCTTAGCATTTCAATTGATAATGCACCCTCGTTCCACATGATATAAAACGGGTGCTGCAGCATGTGGCGCTCAGATACAATTTCATCGAGCTCACGGAGAAAATCTTCTGTAGTCATAGTCGTTCCCAAGTTTAAACGGACAGCAAAGATAGCGGATTTCGTAGTTTCGAGACCGCAGAAATACACCAAGAAAAGTTATGGCTGAGCTGGAACCATTTGTAATCGATAAGCCTGAGCTCGACGTCGATGTCGAGATCAGTATCGAAGCACGTGTTATTCTGTTCAACGACGCCGAACATTCATTTGATGAGGTAATTGAGCAGTTGATTAAAGCCGTTGGCTGCACTCAGGAGCAGGCCGAGGCAATGACGTTTGAAGTACACGTTCGCGGCAAAGCCGCTGTTTACGAAGGACAGGTAACTGAGTGTCTGCGTGTCTCCACAATTCTGGAGGAAATCGCTTTGCACACTCGGATAGAGTACTAAGGCTTTCTCACTTGTGAAGTGTCTTGAAGCGGAACCCTTGCGCTGTCGGCTGGCCTAATCGACGTACCAAGAGATTTCACCTGATTCTTAATCAAGTCATTGATGTTTCCCCCGCCTGGGGGCGTTAATCCCGGAATAGACGGAAGATTTAATCCCGGAACCTTTACATCGAGCGCATTCTTGTTTTTATCAATTACCTGATCAAGAACACTTCGTTCACTGGCACGTGCCCTACGGAGAAGATCCTCATCCAGGTCTTTGAACAACAGCGAGTCGTTTACCTCTGAATTATTCCGTTTGGCTAACGCATATTCAACGCTTGGACGCACTTCTTTGGCATATTCTGAGCGTGGATATCGCTCCATGAGCAAACCATAGTAAAACAAGGCCGAGTCCTGTTCATTAAGATCGCGCTCAAACATCCACCCCAAGGCGTACAGTGATTTTGCGGCAAACTGCGACGATTCGAATCGAGCGGCAACCTCATTGAATTGTTTCGAAGCATAATCGAAGTCGCGAATTTTTCGGAAGCTCATCCCCGACCGATACATCTCTGCGGCATCGTCTATCGCTGCTTCTGCGGTGAATCCAAGGTTGTCGCTAGCTTCCTTGCCATAAATACTCTTGGGATACTTCTCATTCAGGACCATGTACAAGGAGTCGGCTGCATCGGGATCGGAGGGGGCTAGCAAACGCGCTTGCGAATATAGATACTTGCTGCGGTCGTTGTCGGCATCTGATGTACTATCGTAAGAATAACGATAGTAAAACAATGCAGAGTCGATGTTCCCAAGCTGCTCGTGAACTCTGCCTAAGGCATACAGCTCGCGCGCCTTCATGCTCATGATTGAATCTCGGAATGATTCACGTTCAATCAAGACGGCATTATATCCATTCACCTTCCGATGCTGGTCATCCCATTGCTTCAGTAGTGTAAAATACTTCGACGCAACTTCATAGACAGGCGTCCGAACAACCTTTGCTTTGGCGAAATACTTGATAGCTTCCTGATAATTATTCTCTTTGTACAACGACATCCCCTTTTGGAATGACTGAGCCATGAGCTCTGGCCTTCCCACAAACGAAGTATCGGCAACCCTTTCTTGTGCGATGAGTGTAGAATCGTTCAGCGAGCTGCTCTTCCGTCTTTGCAATGCAAGCTTCTCTGCAGTCACGAACGAAATCCAATCAGCATAATTCTTGTTGCGTTCAATTGATGTAAATATCTCTTCTGCCTCTTCAGTTCTTCCCAACTTCACAAGTGAAGAGCCTCGATAAAGCAGAGCTTCGAATTCAGCCAGGATATCGGGGGTGAAATTGAACACGCGGGCAAAGGCTTGTTCAGCCAACTCGAAACGCCCCTGTCGGTAATACAGCGATGCAACGTCGACCTGCCACTTGGCACGAACCTCGTCATCTTCAATTTGGGCTATTGCCTGCTTATACGGTTGGACAGCCCCCTCCAGATCGCCATCTTCCATTGCCATTTCTGCTTGAATGCGATAGGCTTCGCTGAGGATGTCGAACCGGTCCTTGTACCATGCAACATCAATCGTCCTGGACAGCGTTTGCTTTCCCTGCGAGACTTTTCGTTGCATGAGATAATTTTTCGCAAGCAGCAGATGTGCGTCGGGTGATAGCTCTCCATCGGTAAATCGTTCTATCAACTCTATACATTTCTGTTGCGAAGGCATCCATTCCTGCCGAAAGAAATATGCCTCTGCCATTAAAAACAGGCTGCTTTCAACGAATTCGCTCTTAGGGTGATTAGCGAGTATTTTGGATCCCTTCAAGAGGATGGAATCAACCTTTGTATTCACTGGCTGCAGCTTAGCTCTGTCGATCACAAACGCCTTTAGGAATTGATAGCCGGCTCTGGTTTTGGGTTCATCTTTCTCCGTTTTCGCTGAATCCAGACCAGGCACAAGCACGCGGGGCTGAACACGCCGGTTTTCGTCGATATAGGAAAACTCATCCTTAATCTCCGTCATTATCCGTTGCATGTTGTAGTGCGTATTGAAGTACGCGGTCTGGTTGTCGAACCACGAACATCCTGCTGCAGCAAGAACAGCCGTAACGATTAGAAATATATTTACTATCCGATTATTCACACATTTCTCTTGAGCCATATTTCACGCACAAGCCGCTGTTTCTTTGACGTTTCTTCTGCAACATTCAACGTATGTACCAACGCCGTGCCAGGTCTGATTGTAGTTTCAAAAGTTATTCCGTCGCACTCGCAGATCAAGTGGATCTCTGAAAGACCAGCATCATCAATTGCCCGGCTGAGCTGTTCAGTTGTCGTCACCCTCCTGCCCGAAACTGCGATGATTTCGTCATCGATGCCTAAGCCCGCCTTCTCTGCCGGTGAGCCATCTTCCACCCCTCTGATGAACACTCTACCGTCGGCTCCCGAAACAACCCATCCGCAGAACAACTCGGGCTGTAGTGCCGTAAATGACCGATTTTCTCCAAAGGTTATTGCCTCAGAAACTCTCTCACCAAGGGTGAGTTCGATACCTGCCAGTGAAAAGAGTTCCTCAAAGGGTAAATCTGTGGATTCGTCCAGCCACGACATCATTTTGTCCCGTAAATCTACACCCACTGCACGCTCAAATAGAGCGATGCATTCGTCCTCGGTTACTCCTACAGAAGGATTGTTTTGATAACGCGCCCAAAGAAGGCGCATTCCGTCATCGAGTGATTTTGAACCAGCTGTATTGTCTATGATATAAAGATCAATTAACAGAAAAACTAAGCCGCCCTTTAAATAATAGGATGGGAATCGGTTAGGTGCATCCGGACTCTGCATGTAAAGCTTTACCCAGGCCAGACGGCTACTATCGCGTACCGACATTGCATGCCGGCCCGGTACTCGCAAGAGCTTGTCCAAGTGGTCCTTCGCAAGTGTTGCGAGATATTCTTTCAGAGTAAGAAAGCCGCACCGATATGCAATGAGATCATCGTAATATGAAGTAAGACCTTCTGCAAGCCAAAGCATGGGTGTTTGGGTGGCATTAACATAGTCGAATGGACCCAGCTCGACCGGGCGTATCCGCTTTACATTCCAAAGATGGAAATACTCGTGACACAACAGCGATAGCAAGGCAGATGCCTTCGACTTGTCCAAAAATGAAGTGGGATCAATTGCATTAACTGAAGAGCGTGAATGCTCAAGACCACCACGTGCACCGAGATAAGCCTGTATGATAAACACATATCGGTCGTAAGGAACACCGCCGAAAATTGACGCTTCGGTTTTTACGATCACCTTTAGTTGCTCTGTAATCCAGTCTGCGTCGAGTGGCTGCGACGATGCCAATGCAACCTCATGTGTTGCTCCTTCTAATGTGAACGTCTTCACAACGTGACTTCCAATTTCTATCGGAGAATCGGCAAGCACGTCGTAGTTCAAAGCGCCGAGAAGAGTCTCTTGCGCAGATGATTCACGCACAGGAGAAAGCTGTGTAGAAGCATTCGGCCACAACTTCCTATCATTTTTTAACAATACGTGGTGAATCTCCTGAGTTCTTCCTTCCACATACATGAATGTTGCAGGGGGCTGAATAAATGCATGAAATCTGTTGATATGATTTGTTCGCACTGAACGTTCATTGCCAAATATCACGTAGTCGACGAAAACTTCCGTCATTCCCGCAGTAACCACTGTTAGCTTATTGACGCCTGTCCAGCGAAAGGCCAATGGTTTCGCGTCTGAATGCACAACAACGTTACCCTGATAACCAACGTAGTCACGGATCTTATAACTGCCGGGTGACCACGAAGGCATTACAAGCGTAATCTCTTCACTGTTCACATTGGAAATTGTCATTCGCACACGAACTATGTGCTGTGGGGCTCTGTCAAACTCCAGTGTGTAGGTTATGGCGGCGTACGATCCAATTAGTTGCTCGTCGCGCTGTTCAATGTTGTATGCCATTACCTTCCGTTGAAGTATGTGTAATCGATTTGTACAACCTTGTCTCCATCTGTCCAAGCAGAGATCCTATGCTGCACCAACTGCGGGACCTTCGTCGGATGCAAAAAATCTTGAAATGAGAAGCTCTGTAAAAGCACACAGCAACGACAGAACAATGAACAACGACCACAGCTCGGAACCCGTCCTTGCTTTCATTGCGGCTTGTTCCATACTGCGACCAGACTTTGTAACGATGATGTTGTTGTGATTGGCTGTGAGCGCGCCGACGCCCTGCCTCCACTCATCATCATCGAAAAATGTAAGATGGGATTCCTCCTTAGGTCCGTTTACAGTAACGGGCACCACGGCTGTTGAATCGCTTGTAAGAATTTTCACAACTCCAACCTGGTGCTGAGCTGGAACAGTTATGAGAGTTGATGAAGGAAGACGAGCCGGAGTCTGCGTTGTCGACACTCTATTTGCATCGACAATAATAAACGATTGCTCATTGGCAAATCGTGCGGGAACCTGCACTGTTACAGTCTCTGCAGGTTTTGCATAGATTCCCTGATCTCGTGGCAACACTAAATAAATTGACGATCTAATCATCGTCGCAGCAAAAAGTCCGGTAGATCCCATCGTGCTCCATGCCGGATCGATAGCTGTAGCGATATACAGAGTTCGACCGTAGCCATGCATCGTCTCTACCAGAAAGCTTCCTGCATCGCTGGTTGCAACAACAACGCCGCCAGTAGCCGGGCGCAATTTTCTAATTACCAATCTTTCTCGAACGGCTGCCTGGGTTCTGCCAGCTTTAAAAACGCCTGCAAAAAGCGGGTGGCTCTCGTCGAGATTACGAACCCGCCACACGTCATTGCCATGAGGTGTTATAGTATTATCAACGTTTAGGTTCATCCGCTGTAGCGTTGATGCCACGCAGGCTTCATCGGAAGCAAAGACAACTAAACCGCCACCATGGTCCACAAATTGAATAAGTTGGGAAGCGTCGGCATCCGACCATGCTCCATTAACGATATATACAGCATCGAGGCCAGATAACTGACTTGACAGTTCGCGTACAGAGTTGAATCGTCGGGGCTTCGGATAATCAATCGATTCATTAGGAACCGCTAAGGCAGTGGCAACCAATTCTGCTGCAAGACCAGTACCAACGATGGCAGTTCGAGCATGCGGCGGGATGAGGACACCTGCAAACCTGACATTATCAAGATCGATAGCATCGTCATCGAGTTCAACTGAAACACCAACAATTCCGTTGCGTTGAGGCGGCGCGGCAAGGACAACAGAGCGTGTTGAGTTGGCAGGGATATCTGCAGCACGCTGTGCATTCCTGACTCCATCAAATGCCATTGTTACAACAACATTCGAAACATCTCTATCGCTGCCGTTACGAACAAACGCCTCCACTTCGAGTGGCTTATCGGGTTGATTCAGTTGACTGACAATCTTTACTGAATCGATTGAGAAATTTTGTTCGAGACCTGCAAGCCCATTACCAATCCTCACTAAATACACGGCTGACTCAGAATAGAATACTTTGCCGGTGTCGTTTTCTACCCGCATTAGGGTTGCACGCTGCGCATCGCTGATAACGTAAACCTCCCGATGTAGATGCGCGGCATCGTCTAGAAGCGGTTCAACGAAGCGAAGCGATCCCGGTACATCAGCATTCGTTTCTGAAAGTGTTAGCCTATCAATTTCTGCTAAGGCTTCCGCGAACGTACGTGTGAAGCCAAACGTACGGTGAGGCGATCGAGCCGCAAGAGGGAGAACACAGACCTCATCTCCATTGCGCAACATGCCAACAATACGTCGCGCAGCATCCTGTGCCTGCCGAAATCTCTGACCCGCCTGATCGCTTGCTTCCATGCTCGCAGAATTATCAACCAAGATTACAACACTTGCCCGCATGGCACTAGTCAGCAGAGGTAAAGAAGTTGGAATCGTTGGTCTGGCAAATGCAAGCACAGCAAAAACAATTAACAATGTTCTCAGAATTAACAGCAGTATTTGCTGCAGTTTCAGCCGACGTACACGCGATAGTTGGAGCTCCTGCAAAAAGCGGATAGTGCTAAACTCAACAACTTTGAGTCTCCGCAGATTTAGCAGGTGCAGCAATATCGGTATACCCGATGCCACAAGCCCGAGTAATGCAAATGGATTAAGAAAGTTCAAGCGAGATTCACCATGCGTCGGAGTTCAGATACTTCTTCATTGGTGAGGTGACGGTATGAACCTCTCGAAAGTCCGCGCGTCGACAAGATTGCATACTGTTTGCGATCGAGTCGTTTAACATAATATCCAAAGTGCTCAAATATCCGTCGGACTTCGCGGTTGCGCCCTTCACGCAACTGAAGATGAACAGTTGAATTGTCCTTGGGATCGATTACAATTTCACATGGTTGAGTTGGACCATCTTCCAGGACAATTCCGCGGGAAATTTCCTTTGCGTGTTCCCGTTTTAGTGGTGTATCGAGAACTGCCTTGTAAATGCGGGCAATTCCATATCGTGGATGCATCAAACGATTCGCGAGTTCGCCATCGTTTGTTAGTAAAATTGCACCTGTGGTGTTTCTGTCCAGCCTGCCTACAGTAAACAAGCGAGTGCGCACACGTACAAGATCAAAAACGGTTTCTCGCCCCCTTTCATCATTAGCAGTAGTGATGATATCCTTCGGCTTATTAAGCAAAATGTAGGTGAGGTGCTTTGTTCTGGGTACGATATCGCCGTCAACGGCTACAACGTCGGAAATAGAAACGCGTGTTCCAAGCTCTGTGCATTTTTTTCCATTGATGGTAACCTTGCCAGAAGAGATTAATTCATCTGCGCCACGTCTGGATGCAACTCCAGCATCGGCGATTACCTTATTCAATCTCACTAATTCCATAACGATTCCCATCGTGGTGTTGTGAAGGGGGCATGTAATCGCGCCAGCGTCGGTGCTGCCACGACCAAAGATGCGGATGTCGTTTAATAACCGTTTCAAGTGCACGAACATGCCGACGCGTCAGTTCCACAACTCCTGTCTCATCGTGTGTAATTCCGTTCAAATCAAGCTGTGCAAGTGGAGCAATGTACGTTCCATCATCAAGCCGTTGTGCATACGCATGAAAAATCGGAACATTGTAGCGAATTGCCAATGCTGCCGGAGCAGCATAGGTAGGCGAAAGCCTACTGAAAAACGGTATCCATGGATCGCGTTCCGGGTGAGCGTACTGATCAACCAAAAATGCGATCGTTCCTCCACTGTGAAGCGTTCGCACAATCGTTCGCGCTGCATCGTGCATAGACACAAGCACGTTCCCAAATTTCGAGCGATATGTATTAAGCTCACCATCAACAATTTTGTTCGATTGAGGATGAACAACAACTGTTATCGGCGCTCCAATTTCAATGCCTGCAGCAATCGCTAAATATTCCCAGTTTCCGAAATGACCAGAAATCAAAATGGAGGGCAAACCCCTTTGATGTCGGTCGCGAACAAGTTCAATATTTGGTATTTGAATTCTGTCGAGCATCAAGGATGGTGTGAGAACGGGCACAGCCAGTAATTCGGCGAGAGTAATGCCAAGGTTTTCATAAGCGCCAGTAACAATCTCATCAACATCGGCAGCAGATATTTCAGGAAAGGCAGAGACTACATTTGTGCGTGTAATGGCAAGCCGTCTCCGATCGACTTTCATCAAACGCCCCAGCCGCCGACCCAACGATATTCGCTGATCAAATGTCTTGGCACACGAACTACGCCCAACCGAGGCAAGAACTTCAGCAACCAGCCAATCCGTCAGCTTACTCATTTTTGTGGGCTTGTCAGCGTACTTTCCGGAGTCGGGTTCGGACTAAATGCCTTTGCAAATTCATTATACCAGTTTTCGTTCCGTATTTCACCGATTATTGTGCTATGTACGAGATGATGATTTTGCAGGAGTTGCCAATCGACAAAATAAAAATATGCACCACCCTGTATATTCTGGTAGAACCAGATTTCGTAGGGTTTAGTATCAATCGTTTGAATGAACTGTTCGATCTGCGTAGGCTTACCATATTTCATCAACACCCGGCCCCGATCTGTTTTCCAGCCATCTTTCTGCATAGCACTAGTATAAAACTTTTGAGCTCGCAGATACATCTGTCTGAATTCATCGAGTCTTTCATTTGCATGCGTTATAGGATCCGGATCGCGAATTAGCCAGAATCGATAAAGGTATCGTTGCTTTGCACGCTCATCGATGCAACCAGCGAGTGTGGCCTTCTCAGCTTGCGATGCCAGTATAGATGACAGCTCCAGCTCCAGTTTTAATCGGTCTCCTTTCAGGATAGACCATTCCGACGACAAAAAACGCTCCTCTTCCGTAAGTAATATCTGTCCCTCGGGTGGCAGTTCGGGATTCAGCACATAGAACCGATCCTCGTCTGAAGCATACGTAGTCTGCAAATCTTTCGACTTCACCGAAACCCGCAGATAGTACACGCTACTCGGAAGAACGGCCGCCGAAACATCTTCACGGATTATAAGATTGTCATTAACTCCAACCTGCTTTATAAATGTTGTTAACATCTCACGACGAACGTTATCGAGTACCTGTAGCTCCACAACAAACGTATCGAGCTTGTTAAGCAGGGTGTTATATACTTCTGTGTAAATCCCAAATGTAGGATCGGTGCCGATCGCTTCGTGCCGCGGATTTGGACTTGCGGGCTGCGAGTTGCGTATAAAACCGGAATCGGCAGCGATTCGAGCAGGTTGTGTAAACATGACGTCGCTTATCGACGTTTGCAGCCCAAAATCTCTGACTGAAGTTACAAATTTAGTTACTATGCGATTGTTTGTGTCGTTCACATCAAATGCAGTAAAGCTGACGTTATATGATCCCGGCTTAAGCAGTAGTGTGCGTATACCGCTCAGGAAGAATTTATGAATGTTATCTGATATCTGCCGATGCGACTCAGCGATCCACTCTTCAACGGTTGTGTCACCGCTTGATGACAGGAGTGTTAGCAAACAGTAAAGCTCACCAACAAAGCCGTGGGGATTTGCAACATGTTTAACCGACGTATCGGCAAAGGCATATTGAAACTCCCATTTAGTGCGCGTAGCGCTACCCTTAAACTGAACAACGTCAGCTATTAAGTCCACTGCGCTTGCCGGGACCTGGAATCCGGCAAACAGAAGCAGCACAAGTACGATTCGAACAGTCGATGTGATAGCTTATTCAAAATTGATGGCTACGCTAACACGATTAATCAGGCCAAGTGTTTGAGTAGGCGTTATCGAATAGTCGAGCTTGCCTTTAAAATCACCTGTTACATATTTCAAGCCGATTCCGCCAGATGCGCCGAATTGGTCCTGTCCAAAGCGATACCCTGCACGGACGGAGATAAACTCTCGAAACGTGTATTCAGTGCCAATCGCAAATTGTTCTCTAACATCTGAAAACGTTTCGAAATCGGCGCCAACAATCCACTGATGAATGTCAGTCCCATCATCAGCCGTTTCTGGAGCATCAGCAACAATGCCTTTAAACATATCGATGCCGAGACCTGCCCTGAAAGACAGAGGAACATTATACGAAGATGTTTGTATCTGCATATCTATAGCCGTCTGATCGACACCTTTAATTGCCTGGTTTGTTCGGGTAACATCAGCCCCATCATAAGCTAATTGAGAACCAAGATTGTTTACGGTAAAGCCGATGACAACTCCATTAAAACCAGTTTCGTAACGCGTGCCGATGTCAAATACAAAACCCGTGGCCGACAAATTTGAAAACGCTTGGTTGATGGCTCTGCCAGTCACGCCAAATGAAAACTGGTCAGTTAATTTCCCGGCAAGAGTCAACCCAAAAGCAACATCACTGACATTGTAGATACCACCGGTGCCATCGGGCTGCCCAGTTGTAGTAATCTCAACATCGCCGCTGCTAAATGCAGTAAAGCTGGCAGCAATTCTAAATTTGTCTGAAAGAGGGATGATTCCTGCAGCAAAACTGTGCGACATACCGGCGAACCAAAACGTTTGGCTGAAGTCGACAGCATAGCCATCGACGAATGCAACACCGGCTGAATTCCAAAAAATAGCGCTTGCGTCGGTTGCGATTCCGCTGTAAGCTCCGGCCATCCCTCCGGCACGGGCGCCAACACCAATTTTCAAAAACTGTCCTCCCGACAAACCCACTTTCGAGAGTTCGCCCGCAGTTACCTTTACCACCTGGGAGTGCGATTGGACCGAGAAAATCAGCAAGGCCGCAACTGCCGCTGCCAACATTCTTGAAGCGAGTAACATTTTATTATAATTGAGCACTTATTTACTCCCCTCCTGATGGAATTCTGGCAGGTCCAACAACAACCGTAAACTTCTTTATTACGCTGGCACCGCTCGGTGTTTCAATCTTAGCGACTAACATTTGGCTTGCAACTCGCTGATTATTACCCGAAAGCAAATCCCACACATAAGTACCAAACGTCGACGGATTTTCACTTGTCGATTCATCGTGCTCGTACTTGCGGATTAAATCTCCGTTAGTAGTGAAGATGCTGATCGTAGCCCGCCTGGGCAGTCTCGTGAAATAGAGCCGACCTTCAAATGGTGAACGAATACCTTCGTGAGTAACGTAGTATGGATTGGGTACAACCTGAACCTGCGAGAGGTCGTCATCTGAATATTCTCTCGCCATCAATTCCGGATCATACTGATTAACGTGAGCAAAAGCCTTAGCCCCGTCAAATGGGTACCCGAGCGCTCCGCCATAGACATAAAGCCTGATTTTATCGCCAGGTTTAAAGTCTTCTGCCGGATATTCAGACGGCCTTAAGGATGAATTAGGAGTGGCTGGCCAGCTTGCATTTCTCCGTTGAAACCACGAGAAATCGATCGTAAACTGACAGCCACTGAACGTCAATATATTTACAAAGTCCAGCGTGTCCTTCCCCGCTGTTGAAACATTACGCGATACGTAATATCGGCCAAGTCCTAACGGTTTTCCAGAATTCAAGTCTGCTGCAAGAAAACGTCGGTATCGTGATTCAGTATACCCTGCACGTGAATTTCGATTTCCGTATGCAGCAGCAGCAAAAGAACCAATTGGAACTGCTTCCTGATTAGGATAAACCTTCCGAACAGAATCCTCCGTGGGATACGGTTCGCTATAAGCAGCATAGTCAAATGGGTAGCTCACCGTTTCTTCCAAAAGCGTACCATCCGGTCTCTGATCCGGCCGTTTGTACTCCGAAACATTTCGAACCGACATATTTAGGTAGGGAACATTCGGGAATACCATTGCTGATTCCTTTCCAGGTTCGTCACCCACAAGGTTGCTCAGCAGGAATGAGGTCGTAATATCTTCCGTGCCCCCTTCACTAAAAGTTACTTCATAGATTCCAGGGCCATTATTATAACTTGCTTGCCACTGACCACGTGCGGCAAGAGTATCCCAACCAGGGAAGGGAGGATCAATGTATGCTGGAGGACGGTTGGGGATGGGGTAGGCGGCACCGTTGTTGTATACAAATGCAAGACCAACGTTGGAGGTACCAATGTACATGTTGCCTGGACCGGAGATTACATCAGCAGTTTTTCCCGGACGGAATTGACCACCCCACTGTTCAATGGTATAATCAAACGAGATACCGACGGTTCCCAATGCATATTTCCCGCCAAAACACGAGGCTGTAGTTGTGTAATGGCCGCCACGAAGCACTTTTTCGGTATTATCCGGAAGGTGAAACGTTGTTGTATCGATGCGAATTATCTCGCCAGAAATGGAATTTCGAACCGTATCGTAAATCGGTTCTGTTGCACTAAGTGTAGAGTCTTCTCTTATGCGACGCTTCATGTCTACGTAAACGAGTGCATTCTCTGAGAAATATCCGTACGTTGATCCATCGCCACCACAAAGCTGAGGTGGAAGCAACGACTCCCATGTGGCAAGAAGCTGTCTTGAGGCAGAATCCCTCAATTTCATTACAACACCGTATGCGCCAACGTCTTGATTGGTTTGAGCGGCATCGTGATCTATTCCCAGCCAGCTTCGGAAAAACTCAAGTTCCAGCGTTCTGCCAGCGAACAGCTGGTTAAACAACTGTTCGTTTTGAACCTGGAGTTTGAGATTATAAATGCCACCGATTTTGGGTTTGTCTGATTCAAGCAATGAAAAATCATACGAGACATCATATCCCGGGCGGGAGGCAAGAGGAGTTGCAGTAACTGTATTAAGTGCGCCCAATCCATGAAAGTTCAATTTGCTTTCAGTTTGCTGGACAAAGTCACCTTCATCATACGCCCTGATGGCATAATAGTAATCAACGTTATTAATAAGCTTCTCCGACTTTTCGGGATCCGGATCGTACGAAACAATGCCATCCTTCGGATTGTCGTCTCCAAAGTCAAGAGAAATCCTATCCTGGCTAGCCGTCTTCATGTAAGGGGCAATCAATCCATGCCTGACGAAATACAGTTCCTCAAAAGGACGCTTGATTGGCACCACGCTCACGCTATTGTCGGGATTTCTTACATGTACAGTATCGTCAAACAAGAACTGCTGCATTTTGACTTTTTGCCGTTGAATGAGAGCCATTAACGTGTCCTTGGCTCTTGCAGCTTCCGCCGAGTCAACACGATAATATGTTCCCGGTTGCCCAGTTATCGTATATGCATTCCAATTCACAGGTGGCAGACTATCGTTAACCATCGTGAAATACACGAACTTTACAGAATCGAACCTATCTCTGAGGTTCAAGTTTATTGTGGAGTCCGTACCCGGATTAAGTTTGTAGAAATCCTCAACTACAGAAGAATCCCTTTTTCCAAGTAGCTGAAGCCAATATCCCCACCATGGAGATGCATTCGACTCTTTCCTCTTGACAAGTATTCTTCTGTCACTGGCTTTAACCTTCTGAACGATTTCAAAATCATCGATTGGTATTCCTGCCCTTTCAACAATGATTTGCGATTTCAAATAAATTGGTGGCAAGGGTATTACAGCAATCTCTTTCCAAGCAAGTGGTCCCTTGCGGTTATTCGGTTGGTAGTCGATATTGTATGTGTCGAGATCTGTACGGCGGGCTCGATAGATCCTATAGCCCATGAAATCAAGTCCATTTTCAAGAGTGTCCACCGATAGTTCTGCCGTAGAATCCCATTGTATGGCCACTGCATTGTTTAAACCCATCCATCCCGCTTCGGGAATAGAGAATATGGAACTGCTAGTCGGATAGCCCTTAATAACGGAAAGATTCGGCGCTTCCGGGGCGCGAAACTGATTGTTGTAAACAAATTGAGCGAATTCAACCTTGCGCTGGATTTCCTTTGTATCCTCAGGTGTGCCCGTTGCATCTTTCCCGCTTGAGGTTGCAGCCAGAATAATACCCACCACGATACGCGCTGTATCTCCGGGACGCATATTGAAGGGTCCCGTAGCCATCAGCATTCTTCTGTCTCCCGGACCAAAGTCGGGATCAAAGTTTCCGCCGGACATAAAGTTATATCGGTCATCACTTTCAAGAGGATCTTGTAAAATAGGCCAGGTTTTAAAGGTCCTAAGCCCTAATTGTTCAGATACCTTAAATTGCTTCTTGTCTTTTCGAATGAATCCGTCTGCATCAACTGCAGGGCTTTCAAGGAAGGTAAATCCAAGATATCCGAAGCCCCTATTCGCCTCTCCTCTTGTATTATCTGTCCATTGGATTGCCATATTCAGAGTATCAACAACGTCGTAGTACTTAGCTCTATCATTTTCTGCTCCGCTAATTGGGTTCGTACCTAGTGTTATGTCAACATCCTGAATCGAAGCCATCCAACAAGATTTCAGCGTGTCCGGAAACTGCTTTGGATGAATGAACATATACTTGAGAAAAACAAAATCGGCGTAGTCTCCAAAGCCCCACGAGTAGATCATCTGCTCAATCTGGAATCCAAGGGGAAATCCTTCTGATTCTCTTTTCGCCTTACCGCCCTCGTACCACGAAAGGTCGGTGTCCTTGTACACACTGAATACATCTTCTCCCGAAATAAAAGCCGGACCCTTAGTGAAAAGCGCACGGTCCCGTTGCGTAATGTCATTGACATAATACCCAAAGTAATTATTTACTCTAAGAGTATCGCTTGGTGAAGAGTCCCAAATCGGCCACAAAGGATATGTCGGGTTTGAAAAATCAACACCATTATACTGGTTAAAATCCGACGAGAAATACAACCTGTTTTTATTGATGGCATTGCCATCTTGGCTGAGTAATTCGCCATCCTCAATAGTTCCCGGTACCACCCAGGACTGACCTGAGTTTGGATTGTATGTGACCAAAGTTCTCTTCTTTAACACACCTGCTTTATCTATTTTCAGTGCTCCAAACCATACTCCACTGCCAAAAATGTATTGGTTATCTGATCCTCTGGGCCAAAACGTTCCACCTCGTTGACTTCTGATATTGAGGCCGAAAATTCCATAGTTAGTCGTGTAAAAGTCGATGCGCGACACAACATTCCTCTGTAAATCGAAGGCACCATTTACAGCGCGCTGAACTTCTTCTCCATTCTTCTTAGCCGCTCCGCTGTTGGCAGTGCCTGAAATGGCCGTTGTAATCCCAATGGTTGAAAAGAATGCAGCAAGTGCAATCCACTTACCAAAATGAGCGATGTGATTGAGCTGATTTTTCATGTTCATGTTCACCAATCGAATTTTCAAGGTTAAAATCTGAAGGCAAGAGCAAAGAACACCTGGCGAGGATACTGGTAGTTGTTGCGTCGGTTAACAACATCCTGAACGTATCTCCGGTAGCCTTGATAGGTTTCTTCCGGCGTTACAACGCCATCGCTATTATAATCAACAATGTTATTGTATAAACGATTACCAACCCTGTCGTACTGTTGCGCGTCTGTCGTCGCCTTGTTCTTTGGATCTGCATCCCTGTAATAGAGCGTGGACGCAAACGATCCGATCTGCCTGTTTAGAGTTGTTCCGTCATAATCCGGATCACCCGTCGTGGTGTAGAATGAGATTGCACCGGTGTAGTTTAACAGGTTGGATACGTCAAGAATCAGGTCAAGCGCGGTCTGACCGCCAAGAAAGCCAGCAAGTGGAATAGTTCTGATCACACGCAGCTCAGAATTCCAAGATGCCGGGTATCTGCCAGAATTGATTGCACCGATAGCCTGGCCTTGCGCGTTAACCGGAGTGTATGGGACACCGGTCTGCCAAATTCCCGAGATGTTAAAGTTAAAGTTTTCCAGAAAGGGGATTCCACCAATGCGGGGACCTTCGTCTCTGTTCCATTGAAACGTAATACTCCCAGCTATACGATGCCTTCTATCGATCGAGAGAGGGAATGGCTCTACAGGAAACGCTGGTCGCCCAGTCTGTGGATCCTCTGTAACAATTGTTGTGTTGTTATTTGCCGTTCCTGTTGCTGAAGCAAGAGTATAATTGATGTTAAAACCCCAGTTGTCAGCCGTGCGCTTTATAAATGTGAATTCGATGCCGCGTGAATTTCCGTAGGCAGAAACTGTTTGCAGATAGTACGGAATCGGAACCGCGCGAACGTAGGCAATGTCGGGCTGATTATAAATGTCTTTATAATATCCGGTAACCGTTAGTGCAAAATTGTCTGAGAGCTGGTGGTTATACGATACCTGATACTGATTCGTACTCTGCAAATTAAGGTTAGGATCGCCTAACAACGAGCTAGGACGCAGATTGGATACGTTGAAACTATCAAAGTAATTTGAGAACGGTGAGACCTGGTAGTAAACGCCATACGACAAATTGAAATTCTGTCTGCCATCATCGCTTACTGGATAGGTTACCGAAAGGCGCGGGCTGAAATAAAATTTCTTGCTGGCCTGAGCAAATCCCGTATCGGAACCAATACCGACAAAATATTCAGGTGATGTTCGATATAGCGCACGAGGATCAAGATAGTCTAATCGAAAACCGGGTGTAAAGACGAGACGCTTGAAAATGATCTGGTCCTGGAAATAAACTCCCCCAGTAACGGGTTGAAAAGGTTGAAGTGACTGTTCAAGAATTTTCTGACTTTTTGCCAAGTTAGCAGTGTCTATTACGTAGTACAAGTTTCCACCATACCCGGATCCGTAAACATCGTAAAAAGGATTACCATCCCAGGGATTACCATTTGTATGCCTAACCAATGTTAACAGACGTAATTCAAAACCACCTTTAATAATGTGCCGTGTGTCACCGGACGTAGTGGTATGTGTGATACTGCCGTCTGCCTGCCAATAAGTGGCTTTTCTGAAATCGATGCCGCCTTCATTGCCATATTTTGCAAAATATCCCAGCAATCCGTACGGATTCGCCGTTGTTTGGTAGTCGGCTGGACCTTCAATAAACCCCGTAATCGGATTTGGACGAGTTACGTCCAACCGCTGATACCCGTCTGCGCTGAGTTGCGTTGTCCGCAAGTATTCATAAGCATCCAGCACCTGGTTAGCGCCCTTAGTATAATTGTTACCTTCAAAACGAATCTGATCTACCGGGTAATACAGATTCCAGCCGGACAATATGTCAGGCGCTGCATTCGAAACACGCTTACCAGTTTCAGTTATCTTGGTATTGAATGAAGCTCTAAGTTCATAAAAGGTATTTTCACCAAGTTGATGATTAATTTGAGCAAATGCATTGCTCGAAAATTCCTGCACAACAATTTGTTTAGCAGAACGCTCCGTAAAGCCGTTGTATTGGTAATTACCATTGTTATCCAGAATTGGGATCCCATTGTTGTCAACACGAAAACCTTCCTGGCTTGCATAAAGCCACGTCTGCGAAGATCGTTCACCATTAACAAGGCCATACAAGCCCCCTAACAGCAATGTAACGTCATTCGTGACAGCAAACTTTAACCGTCCTGTAATATTTCTGGACCACGTTCTATTATTAGGTAACATTCCGAGGTTGTAGTTGGCAGGGTCGTATACCTGCAAACCATAATTCCGATACAGTTGAAAGGTGTTGCGAACAGAAACAAAAAATGTAGAGCTACTAATGCCGAGCGGACCGCCCATCGCTACGTCAACTACATCTTCGGATGGGAAACCGGCTTCAACACCATTACCTGCGTTTCCCCAAAGAAAGGGTACATCCTTTCTCCAGCGCACAACACCATCGTACCTATCCGTACGCCCTGTTTTAACAACGGTGTTAACGATGCCTCCAACGGCATTCCCATATTCAGCTCCAAAACCACCCGTCTGTGCCTGGACTTCTTCGGTTGCATAGGGACTTGGCATAGCCGCAGAAACCGTTGAACCTGATTGACCAAGTCCGCCTGTGAACTGATCCGTTACCGTGAGCCCGTCTACGAGTACCTGCGTTTCAGTGGTACGCGAACCCCGAACAATGAAATTGTTTCCGGAAGCAGTAATACCTGGCTGAAGTGAGATGACTGACGCAATATTATCGCGAGCAATCCTTGTCATATCGCTACCCTTCACCGTTCGGTTCGACCCAAGGTCGGTGGAGCGTATTATGTCCTTGCTTGCACTAACGTCGATAATTTTAGTAGTTATGCCACCCTCTGTTAACACAAAGTCGAGCTTAACCGTCTGGTCGACGTAGATTACAACTTCGCGCGTCACCGTATCATATCCAACAACCGTAGCCCGCACGTTGTATGTACCTGCCGCAACGTTCGTGATTACGTAGGTCCCGTCGTTTTTAGAGAACCCACCACGGTTCGTACCCAATACTCGAATCGTTACTCCACCCACAGGTTTGTTTTCCTTGTCTGTAACTTTCCCCGTCACAATACCTGTGATTCCGGCGAAAACAGACGAAATGGAAAGGACAAAACACAGTAATGCGGCAACAATGTACCTATTGATCATAGACCCATCCTTGACAAGGCAATCGTTATTCGAACTTAATTTTGTTTAATGTCAGTGAACAACAGCTAGTCTGTGCGTTACGGCATAACCATCTTGCTCCACAACAAGCAGGTATGCCCCAGTCGACAAGTCACGCGTCGGAATAACAAGTTCCCTAATGTCATTCGCAACGCTCGGACTGTACGATTGTGCAACACGACGTCCATCCGTACTAACAACGGACACACTAATTCTTCCACCGGTTACACCTGTTAGGCTAACACGGGCAAATTCGTCTGCTGGGTTTGGTAATACCGCAATTCCTATCCCCGATACTGCGTCACCTTCATCCACACTTGTGATTGGATTCAACAGATTAGCATCGAATGCATTGACGTAGATATCAGCAGGAGTTGCAGCAAGTTCAACGTTGGTTACCCGATCTCCAGGGACGTCGCTCACACTGTAAGCAACGTACAACCTGCTATTCACAACATCGTCGCACAGCGTTGCAAAAAGGCTGTTTGAACCGTCGGGAGTCATATTCACCGGTGCCGACCACATCGGATAATTCTTAAACTTATGAGTGAGGTAGATGTGGCCAAACAGACCATTTACATTACTAAGAGTATCGGGCTCGGCTTGGCTGTACTTTGGAGTTGTATCGATTTGCATTGGCAAAATATCTCCTGTCTTAACTGATGTATAGGCAAGGTAGATATTATCCTGAGCATCAATACCAAGCTGAGGGTATCTGCTCGAGCCAGACAGCGCTCTTCGGCTTACAATTGTGCCTTCTCCATCCCACTCGCCTCCGCCTGCAAAACCAACCGTATAGATTAGAGTATCGCCTTCTTTGAAATACCAAATTCCTGTGTTCTTATGAAGTGCATCGGAATTGACGGAATTAACATAATTAGTACGAGGCGAAGAAGGGTCTGCAAGACCACGCTGCACGATGTAACCAAGGTACTGGCCGATTGCAAAGTGGGCTTTTCCTTCAGAATCAATGATCACGTCGGACATTGTAGACAATGCTGGAACAGTATCGCTGTATACCTCGATGCTGTCAACACCTATGTACGCGGAATCGACATACGTGTAAGTTGGATTGTATACAATTCCAAGTCCACTCGTTGGATCGTCCCATGTTTGGCCGTAATCAGTTGACTTGCGATACCAAACACGCAGGTAGTCGTGAAATGCCACAACGACATTTGAACCACGTGCTGCTATCGAGTATGTGTCGCCTCCGGCACCATTAATATTAGTGCCAGTTACTCCCTGTGGCCAATACACTGCTGTTGGTCCTGTTAAATATACCTCTGGTCCCCACGACGAACCTCCGTCTGACGACCTTCGGTATATAACCTGGTAGGGACCAGCATTATTAGTACCTTGGGATTTATTGTAAATCAAATGAACGTTATTCTGCCCATCGATTGCAGCTCTGGGCCATAAATCCGTATCTGGATTAGTGCTCACCGAAGAAACCTCAACAAATTGCTCATCGCCAACACCTGCATTAGCGTAAAATCGTATCGGTGTATGGGATGGCGTGCCGATTGATCCATCATCGAATTGTACAATCGATGGCCAGCCAGCCCGTTCAGCTTCAATCTTTTGCCAATTCTCGATTCCAACAGAAAGATTGTCGGGATCTAATGCATCAAGAAAGTTGTAATGGCTTCCTCTGGAGACATTAAAGCCCGGAATACGGGTGGTAGCATCACGTGTTGAATCTTTCGACGTCATCCATAGAATCTGAAGATACTTGTCGGAACCATCCTGGAAATACGTCAATCTGTTAGGCATCGACGCATTTGTCTGAAAATCGTAATAGGTAAAACCAACCTTGGCGCCAACACCTTCAGCCTGCACAAGGTTTTCATTCTTAACTTTTCTTGAGGGAATGAGAATCGGCGATGTAGAGACAACAACAGGCTGCCGTTCATCGGTAACTGAACCAACCCACCTTACTGGTTGGTTTGTAAGAGGTAGCATTTCGTTGAGGTGCTTTACTGGCGTGCTGAAAGGGGCACGTATTTGTGCTGATAATACATATACAAATGAACACGCCACAACAAATAATGTTATGGCAAAACGCGTAGCGATAAGTCCCATGTTGTTCTCCTTGTGTCCCCTATTTTTTTTCAGGGGCGCAATATACAGTTTTTTGATTGAGGCACTGCTCACATTAAAACCGAACATGAATGCCTGTCAATCCTGTTAAAATGGTTCCGTAGTTAATTGCTGACTGGTTGTTATTTCGTGTCCCTGTTCTGAATGGCATCGTCCGCAACTCACTTCCAATCACTAGTGATACAACGCCCCCAACCTCCCACTCGCCGAGTATTCTACCATATCCTAAAACGCCATCCTCGCTAACGCCAGCAGCAGCACGAGCATTAAGTGAAAGAGAACTCAAAGTGATGAGTCTGCGTTCATAAAATGCCGTCCCCCAGACGGTTGACTGTCTGGCAAATGTTGTAAACTGGCCGGCTGAATAATGCGTAGTTACAGGGTCCGGCGAAGCAAGTTTTGATGGTTGCTCCACAGGTATCTGCACAGCCGATGCTTGAGGCGTCATTGAAACATTGATTGGCACCTGCGAAGTGAGCGAAGCTCCTTCCGACGTTCCCAGAAGTGATGATGATGTGTACTCGACTGAATACGATGTGGCACCAAATTCCAGCCCGACAAAATCTTCTTTTCCCATTTCGTAACCAATGCTGGCAGCAACCTGGCTAATGTCAGTGGCGCCGGATGCAGCAGAACCGAAGCCCGTGGCATAAACGGTCGACAACGTAATGGGCGTTCTCGGAATTTCGCTGCCTGGTTGCTCAGTTGAGAAGATAGCATCACGATCTTTGTATTGGGAAGCAATGGTAAGGGGCTGATTAAAAAAGCTATTCAATGTTGGTTGCTCGAGGCTCGGGTGCTCTGCACTCTGGTGGAAATTCGACGAATGTGGTTCATGGTTGATAGTAAGTTGAGCAGCGAATTCGTCATCCCCAACCAGCGCATTCTCTATCGACTGTCTACTAATGCCATCAGGTGATTCTCTGATTACATCCATGGTGTGAACCTTGGCGATTAGAGTTTTCTCAGCATTTGCTTCAATCGTGAATTCATTCACCTTAGCAAGATCGGAGAGCTCAAGGAAAGAATTCAATTCGAGAAAACTATCTGTAATGGGCAGGCAAAACAGGAATAGCATGGCTACCAATGCACCAATCTTTCGACCATCAACGAATGTGAGGTTTTTAATCTTACCCGATGATACCTGTACAGCCGATCCTTCAATAGCTTCGAATACAAGCTTTCTAAGATTTGGCGGAACCTCGGTTCTGTCTTCGCAGCACATCGAGATGTGGAGTATCACTGCAGCATCAAAGGCATCGTGGGCTGCATGATCTGCCGAGATTTGTGCTCTCAGAAGCTCATCCTGCTCTGGTGTGAGGTCTCCATCGAGATAGGCCGATATGAGCTGATCAATATTCATGAAGAGCGTTCTGTGACGATTGGTGAAAGGATACGTCTCATCATCAAACGTGCTCTGTATACCCGGACCTTTGCCAGCGAGAGATCTATTCCAATAATGTCGGCGATGTCCGAGTATGAATACCCTTCGATATCGCGTAGGATGACTGCCTCTCTGAGAGTGATAGGTAGCATTGAAAGAGCTCTTGAGAGGTGGGCTCTTAGAATATCGTCGGACTCCTGAGTGGATGCGTTGGTATGAAGCGATTCATCGAATGCTTCGTGTTCACGGCGTCGCATGCGGATCAAGTTCAGGCATACTCGACGCGCAATGGAGAACAGCCACGACTCAATACAATCGGTCTTCAGTTCGCGGCGGTGCTCATACATCCTTATGAAAGTCTCCTGGAAGGCATCTCGCGCCGTTGCCTCGTCACCCGTCAGGTGTTTACAAAAACGATAAATGGGATATTCAAACCGGTCGTATAACAATCTGAACGCATCACGGCTACCATCTCGGAACTCTTCCAGAACCTGGCTGAGTAGCCCACCTTCCAGTGTACGTCTATGGTTTGGATTGTAACGCATCTGTCGATATGGTGTGGTGACACAACCGACGCCGCGATGGTTACATGCTCCCGCTCATTAGCCACGCGATGAGCGTCAGTCCTGCAAAAACAATCTGCACAATTCCAAACAGAATCACTCCTACAACAATGCCGAACCTTCTGTGGAGGCCTTCCGAAGTCGTAATACCAATCGATAACGCAACATAATACCATAATCCGAACACATCAAGTCTTTGCAGCCACGAAAACAAAAGTGGATTCTGGGAAGGATCAACAAAGACACCAAGGTGCAATCCAAACCTTACGGTATGCAAGGTGATGTGAAGGGGCGTTTCAACGAGGAAGCGCACGAGGTCGATGCCCGTTGCCGCTGACACGCAGATAATCGCAATTGAAACTGAATATTGCTTGTCAGTTAGAAACCGTGCAACACCGAGTGCTAGCGCAGATAACATTATCAAGGACAGGAAGGTCTTGAGTAATGCTCCTCCCATGATAGCAGTGAATTGGCGTTTCTCATTTGACAATGCAACCGACTCCTTTTCTTGCCCCGGCGGCTGCATCGGCAGTGAAATTCTGACACTCTCAGTTTCAAGCTTAGGATCTGCGGCATGGAGATATGCAAGTCCGGTTTCTGCTGTTGTCAGCAGTAAGACCGCTACGGCAAAGACTGCTGTGGCAGACGCTGCCTGAGCTTCGTGAAGCCGCGCAGGATTCACAACAGCAAAAACCAGCGACTTGAGCGCAACTATCAATCGCACTTTGTTTATCTACCGTGCTTCGTGAGGAACAAAATCCTGATCGGTCAGCGGCAGATTTACCTGTACGTCCCAAGTATATGAGAGTGTATAGATTGGATTCTGCGTTACAACCGTTGTCGGGAATTTCACCCCAGCCACATCGACGTAATTGTCGAATTTTTCAATGACGGTAACAGATCCTCCCGGTGTCTGCTCCTCTTTTTCAGTTTTTGACAAGAGCATAGTTGTGGAGTTGAAAAAGTACAAGTCTTTTTTCCCGATGGGAGCCATTGCTTCCACAACGATAAAATCACCTTTTTTACCTTTTACCGAGGTTTTATATCCATCAGCCTGCCACGACAAAGCAGGGAACAGCCTGGCCTCTAAGATAATTCGTTTTGTCTCTTCAGCATCGGCCTCACCAGCAGTTCCGCCGTTCAGTGATACCCATGCCTGCAATCCGTTTGTGCTTTGCATTTGCTGCATTACGGATAAGTCTATGTTGATATAATCCTTGTTCGGGCTCTTCCATTTTCGAACTACACTGCCTGCCATGTCGCGTCCCTGCATCGACATCACTGCCTTACCATTCATAACAACGCTCTGCACGGCATTAACTACGGCTTCGCCTCCCAGAGCTTGCTGATAGCCCCTTACAATATCCTCAACACTCATTTGCACGGGCTGATATTCTTCAGCGACAGCCGGCTGAAGGTCGAGTGTGTAATCGTACACAGGACCGAATCGTTCAAGTGTGCTTCGGATTGCAGGGTTACCCACTACAACAATCCGGAGATCAAACATGCCGAGGTACTTTCGAACAACTTCAGCTACATCGCCGTACGACACTGCTTCCATGCGCTCGACTTCACGTTCTACGTCGTCCATTGGCATACCGATGAACCATCCATTTTGCAGATAGCTTGCAATAGTAGATGCACGCTCAAGCGAAAGCTTGTACCTTCCAACTCGAAAGGCAATCGACCGTTTCAGAATTTCTTCATCGGGTCCTTCTTCGTCGAGCTTTTTCAGTTCACGAAGAATAACAGAGATAGTGCTATCTGTAACTGAAGAACGAACTTCTGAGCCGAGGGCAAATCTGTTATAGCGTATGCCCTGCGTCAAATAAGCAAATGGAGAATATGTATACGAATATTTTTCCCTTAGTGTAGAAAACAGTACGCTGCCAAAACCTCCGCCAAGATATGTCGACGTCATGTCGAGTGCGATAAATTTCTCATCCTTTCGCGACGGTGCTGGTGAACAAACAACGATTGTGCTTTGTACGGCTCCAGGCCTTGAAACGAAATAAACTCCTTGTCGTTCAGTATGCATTTCTGGGTTGGGTGGAGCCGGAATGTCTCCCTTTTCCCATTTGTTCAAATGCTTCGATAGTAGCGCTTTAGCTTCCTTAACGGTAACATCGCCAACAATTGCGATTGACGCATTGTTTGGTTTAATAACTAAATTGAAGAATCCTGAGATATCAGATTTTTTTATGTTGTTGATACTCGTTTCCGACTGAATTCTTGCCAAATGATTATCGAATCCATATATCACTTTTCTCGAAAGAGATTGTGCAACTTCATTAGAGCGAGATTTTTGATTGGCAACCGATGCAATGTATTGCTTACGAAGTTTTTCAATCTCAGTCTCATCGAACAACGGCGAGGTAATCTGTTCACCCAACATTGAGAATAACAGGTCGGTGTGTTTCTTGAGTGCAGATCCGGAAATCGTCATTGCCTCTCCGGAGGTTTCTACGCCAAGTGTTGCACCAACTCCATCCAGTATCTCTGCTATCTGCGCAGCACTGTGCTTGGCCGTTCCTTTCGACATCATATCACCCATCATCGAAGCAACACCTTCCTTTCCCTGGGGGTCGTATATATCACCGGCTCTGATTAGCAGTGTGAACGTAACGGTAGGCAGCTGATGGTTCTCAACAACGAAAACATGCATGCCGTCAGGGAGCGTAAACTCCTCATACTCCGGAAATACAAACGGAGTCGTACCCAGCGGCGAAGGCTTCACATTCGGATCGGGCTTCTCGGTATTCTCTCCAACCTTTGTTTCCTCGAGCGTCGGTTGGGGTGTTGGGGATTGCGTTATTGAACTCTTCGACTTCTTAGATTTTTTCTTTGAAGTCTGTGAATGCAGTTCGTTACCTCCAACTCCAACGAAAAGAACAACCACAAGCAACTGCGTGATAGTTCGAATTATTTGTGCGTTCATTATCGATTAACCCTTGGATGGAAGGTAATAAAACACGACACGATTCTTTTTTTCAAACAAGCGCTTTGCAACACGCTGAATATCTTCGCGGGTTACCTTCAGATACCGATCTAATTCCGTGTTGATGAGTCCAGTATCGTGATAATACCGGTAATAGCTTACAAGCTGAAGAGCCTTGTTATACATACCTGTCCGGCTTCCCACAAACTGTGCTTCGGTGATGTTTTTCGCTTTCTGTAATTCAGCGTCTGTGACGCCCCCTACCATTACCTCTTTAAGCTGTGCATCTATCGATTGCTCGACTGCGTCGAGACTATTTCCTGCCGATGGAATTCCAATGATGAAGGTCATACCGGCGTATTCGCGAAATTGGTTCGACAGTGAAACGTTTACAGCAATCTGCTGGCTGTCCACAATGGATTTGTATAAGCGTGAGCTCTCGCCCTGACTCATAATTGTTGTTAGCAGATCGATAGCGTATGAATCGGCATCGCTGATGCTAATACTTTTATAGCCTATAAACAATCTTGGAAGGCGGGCCTTAATGTCGTTGACAGTTTCCCTCACAGAAGCTATGCTGTCGCTAACTCGATTCAACTGTGGTCTGCGCGGCTCGGGCGCTTTTGGATATGGGCCGAAATAGGCGTTGATTGTCTCTTTCACAATCTGTTCGTCGAAGTCTCCGCTTACCACCAGGATTGCATTGCTGGGTTGATAATATTCATTATAAAAATCTACAAATTCATGAATGGAGGCGCTGTCGATATGCTGAGACGATCCAATCGGCGACCATGCATAAGGGCTATCTCGAAATAAATAACTCTGCATTTTTTCATACCACCCTCCGTACGGCACATTATCGTATCGATTTTTACGTTCTTCCTTAACCACTCCACGCTGAGTTTCAACGCCAATTGCATTCACCTGTAGTTTTCGCATGCGCTGCGATTCAATCCACAGCGCTAGTCGAACCTCCGTTGAAGGCACGACGAAATGATACACTGTTTCATCATTCGATGTGTAGGCATTCAATTGTCCTCCAGCACTAGAAATCAGTTTGTCCATATTATGGCGCTCGATCATCTCCGTGGATTCAAACATGAGATGCTCAAAAAAATGAGCAAATCCCGTACGCTTCGGATCTTCATCGCGCGAACCAACTTTATAGTGAACAACTGTAGCCACTACGGGAGCGCTATGATCTTCATGTAAAATCACATGCATGCCGTTTGGCATATCATATTCCTTGAAGACGAGCGGCTTCACCTGTGCATTCAATGCAATCACTGTTGTGAGTGCAAGCACCGTTACTAGTCCCGCCTTAAACGCATTGAGCATATTCAATCCAGAAATCGGTGGTATTAACGAAACGGAAGTTTACGAATCAGCGATGGAAATCGTGCTGAAAAAAAGGCGAACACAGCCACGAATAGAGCTGCAGGTGGAAGTATATCACCAACCGAAGCATAGAGTGTGCGGCGTGAAAACGTCTTGACTGTTACATTACATGATCCTCTCGTCATAGGGGGAATGGTTTCAATTGTGCGCCCAGTTGCGTCGATTGCACCGGTGATACCAGAGTTGGCGCATCGGATTACAGTTCTACGCTGCTCGATAGCTCTCATTCGCGCGATATCGAAGTGTTGGCCCGGACCCGTTGTCCCATTATACCAGGCATCATTAGTAATAACGCACAGCAGATCAGCTCCATTATTCACCAGATCCCGAACCATTTCGGGGTAGATGGATTCAATGCAGACGATTACGCCAACACGTGCTGCAGTATCAACTTTAGTATTGGCATCGGTTATCGAAACGCCATCAATATCTATTGGAAGAGGTATTCTATCACGCCCCTTACCCCAGGCAGAGATGCCCACACCCCATTCGATCCATGACATTGCAAAGGTTAGCTGATCTGCAAATGGGAGTCGTTCGGCAACAGGAGTTAGAATTGTTTTCCGATGAACAGGAATAGCTCCGATAGAAGGCCATAGGACCATTGCGGCATTGAAGGCATCGTAACGTACGGTTGAATCAGAGGACAAGCGTCGCGCAGAAGGAGGTGCCGTGCCTGGGGCATACGTCATTAGATCAGCGTAGCCCGTAAGTAGCACGACATTAGAAGTATCGACCCAATGTCGAAGCTTTGCAAAATCTTCTGCATGAAGCGGTTGACGTATCGTATATGGAATAGCCGTTTCGCTCCATACCACAAGCGGGCGATGATAATTTTGCTGGAACTCTTGTGTGAACCGCTTGCGCACCGAATCAACAATATCCATATGATTCCACAACTGTATACGCGGATCGCTCCATTTATCCCATGGGTTTTCGTTCGGTTGGATCAATGCTACATTTATTGATCTTCCATTTGTGTACTTACCCTCGTAGTGCTCGTTGATCAATCCAAGAGCAAGCCACACTGCGACTACACCGAATGTAAGCATTAGACCCAACCGTCGCCTATCACCTACTATTGCTAGTGCAATGAATGCATTAACGACGCCAATCATGAACGACAGGCCGTATACGCCAATGTAATCCGCAATCTGTGCAAACGGTGTATAGACGAGCATGTAGCCCGATGTCAGCCACGGGTACGAGGCATCACCCTGCCCGTGAAGCCATTCAAAGCCGGAGATAAACAGAGGCAGTAAGGCAAGTATAATCTCCGAATCTCTTTGGACGCGCCCCAACCGCTTCCGTATTGAAGTCAACAAATACCAAGGCAGCAGCAGAAACAGTGGATGAACTACATCCAGAGCGATACCGCTGGCAAACAAGTATGGATCGGTATGTTCTTGCCACGATGATATCCACCAGTTTGACGCCAAGTGATAAATGGAAAATGGTAGGTACAGCATCCCTAGTCGCTTCCATCTACCCCACGAAGATCCATCTCGCAAAATGGATATTGTCAGGGGCACGTATGCTACTAAGCTCAGTACACCAAGCGGCGATGGCGGGAAAGATATCGCCAGTAAAAGTCCAGTGAGCAGAGGGAGCATTGTCAAATTTAAGGTTCGGTGTCTGCTGCATTTGGGGGCATCACCACCAACCGCCTTTATCTTGATGCCGGGTATCTGTTGATACCCGGCATGGTGGTGCGGCTGCGTGTTTTTTTGATGGCTGGTTGGGCGTAAAAACGCAACGGGTGGATCCGTTGCCGGACCCACCCGTTGAAACAATACTGTCGTGTGTCTGCTAGCGCACCACGCTCATCTGCGTCGTTGCCCTGCCT
>JACPPD010000019.1 GCA_016191145.1 Ignavibacteria bacterium | reverse complement strand
GGGCACGGTGGTAATACTCCAGTGCCTGAGGGTAGTTGCCGGTATACCAGTAAATGTTTCCGAGATTGCAGTTGACAGTAGCAATTCCTTGTTGGTTTCCCAGTTCTTCGTAAAGGGCCAGGGCACGGTGGTAATGTTCCTGAGCCTGTGGATAGTTGCCTGTCTGCATAAATACGATGGCGATGTCATTGTTGGCAACCGCCAAACCACGCAGGTCGCCAAGCTCTTCGTTTATGGCTAGGGCTCTGTGGTGGTGCTCGAGCGATTCGCGGTAATTGCCTGTCAACCGATTTGCTGAACCAAGTGCAAGCTCACAAAGAGCTCTGGCTTCGGCTGTACCAATCTCTTCAAGTTCTGTGGCGCATTGCTTTAGGGCTGCAACATCACCCATAGTTATGGCATTACTGACGGCTTGCTTAAGTTCTTCAAGGGTACGCTTACTCATGGTACGGGGGCTCTTTCCAGTCGATCATCAACAAAGTTACCTCCCGCGGCATGTTACCCGGCAGCATATCTCTCCCGGCAAGTTACCCGGCAGCATATCTCTCCCGGCATGTTACCCGGCAGCATATCTCTCCCCAAAAGCCATGCCGGGTATCTCTTGATACGCGGCATCGTGGTTTTTCATATCCCTCCCAGCAACAATCCAAGCTCGTGGCCGCCTATAAACCTATTCGGCATACTGCTTACGCTCCAACGCCAGAACATCGATCAGCACAACAAGATCGGCGTCTCGTTTTTCGAGACGCACTGCGTCGGACGATCCGACGAAATGCCACGAAGAGCCGGTATCGTCTGACGCCGTTTGCTTGCCATACTTTTTTACTATTGCATCTCGTACTTCCGATTCCCTGGCAGGATCGAAGCGCGCTTCGATCTGCGTTATCAAGCCCCCTTCATCATTCCAGATAATCATTTTCCGAGATCGAATGCCCAACCAGAAGCAGCCCGCTGTGCTGATGAACATGTCGTCTCTCTCGATGAGACGCGAGCAAGCTGCGGTGACGATTCGTTCGATTTCATCACGCGACGCATCGATGGGAATCTGATACGGCCAGTCGGCGTCTGTGCTGGGCCGGCGGTATAGCGCTGCTTCGACATCGAATGATGCAGCAATAGACTGATTGTCTTCCCTTCGGCCGAGAAAGATCATCTGGCGGATTCCTCTCGACCATATCGCATAGTCCATGGCATCTTCGGTAGGGGCTCCAAACAGTTCCGAAATATCGGTTATGAGCTTCTCAGTAGCCTTTTCAACTTCGTCCTCTTCGCATGCACGCACGAGAGATATCTGTGTAACCTCTTCGGGCTGACCTGTGAATGAGACTATCACGGTGTCGAATTCAATATCTTTCCATTCAGCCTTTGTTGCACGGACTTCCTGCCCACCTTCCTGATTCCTTACAATTCCTGCGTCAATTGCCTTTGCCTTAAACAAATTTACTACTGTGTCTACATGCTGGTAGGGCAAGATGTCGAACGGCAAAATTACCTGAGCAAAACAGCTCACAGGTAAAAGAAAACAGCCGAACATCAGAGTGAAGATGAGTGTGACTGCATTTAAACCAAACATGTGAAATTGGCGAACGACAGAGGCAGACCGACGGTAATGAAGTTGACGCATAACTAGGATTGAGGATTTGTCGAAATTAGGGGGCTGTACACAAAAATGTAACGACGTACCATACGTTTCAACGCAATCAGCTTATGAACAAAATCGGTGCATGGTTGTCAGCAGTTGGCATAATCTCGTTTATTGCGATTATGCTTGCGCCCATGGTGGTAAATGGAGTGCTGCCGTATGCCTTGATCGAGCCTTACAGGAAACAGACACAACAATTGCCCGGCACAATAACGGTGCGCGTCGACGACTCTACGCAATTGTCGTGTCTCTACCAGAAGACGCTGCAGCGCCCCGCCCTCGGGACAGTACTTGTTATCCATGGCATTGCTGACAACAAGGAATCGATGACGGCCACGGCTGATGAGTTCCGTAAACTTGGTTACGATGTCTTCCTTGCCGATATGCGCGCACACGGCGCAAGCGAAGGTATGTTTTGCACCTATGGTTACCGCGAAAAGCAAGACATCCGCGCATTAATATCGTGGCTCATTGCTAAGGGGGCTGACCCAACGCATATCGGAATCTTTGGCTCATCGTTCGGCGCTTCCGTTGCACTGCAGGCCATGGCGTACGATTCCCGAATTGCTTTTGGTATTGTGGAATGCCCCTTTGCATCGCTCCGCGATGTAGCTCAGGAGTACTCTGTACACTACAGTGGTTTTTCCTTTCCCACGCTCATCAACAAATCTCTTTCACGCGCTGAAAACATCGCCGATTTTCGGATTGATAGCGTAAGACCGGACATATCTGCTCGTTCCATCACGAAACCAATTCTCCATTTCCATGGAAGCGATGATGAACGCATACCTATCGAGCACGCTCGGCGCATCGAAGCAGCATTTGCGCCAGGCATTTCTGAATATCACGAGGTGAAGGGGGCGCACCACCTTGATGTGCGCTCAGTTGGGCATGCAACGTATTGGCAAACGGTGGGAAGATTTTTACACAACAGAACGTTGTGAACCCTGGCTGACGATCTCTTCCACAATTGAATCGGCGTTTACACCTTCGGCCTCGGCATTAAAATTAGTTACTATGCGGTGACGCAGTACAGGAAGTGCAACAGCCTTAACGTCGGCTATTTCCGGCGTTACACGTCCGCTGAGGGCTGCACGCGCCTTGGCTCCGAGGATGAGATATTGCGAGGCACGCGGACCAGCTCCGTATGAGATAAAATCTTTTACAATCTTGTGCGAACCATTGCCAGGGCGGCTGGAGTGTACCAGGCTGACGGCGAATTCGATAACGTTATCGGCAACAGGGACCCTGCGGACAAGGTTCTGCGCTTCGATGATATCGTGCGCATTCATCACATGCCTTACATCGGGTGATTGCTCTACAGTTGTGGAGCGCACGATTTCCATCTCTTCATTAAAATTCGGGTAATCCAGAAGTAGGTTGAACATAAATCTGTCGAGCTGTGCTTCCGGCAACGGATACGTCCCCTCCTGTTCAATTGGATTCTGTGTAGCAAGAACAAAGAATGGTTCGTCGAGATGGTACGTTGTACCCGCTGCAGTAACGCTGTGCTCCTGCATGGCTTCGAGCAATGCAGACTGGGTTTTAGGCGGCGTTCTGTTGATTTCGTCGGCCAGCACAATGTTTGCAAACACTGGTCCCTTAACAAACCGAAATACTTTTTGTCCGGTCGACCGATCGTCTTCGATGACTTCGGTACCGGTAATGTCGCCCGGCATCAGATCGGGAGTGAACTGGATGCGCGAGAAGGTGAGGTCCAGGGACGACGATAGTGTGCGTATGAGCAGCGTCTTTGCCAACCCTGGCACACCAACCAGCAGACAGTGCCCTCGTGCAAGTAGGCTTATCAGCAGTTGGTCTACGATTTCCTTCTGGCCAATGATGACCTTCCCGATTTCACGTTTTACCTGATTGATATTTGCAGCGAGCTGCTGAATCTTTTCAACGTCGTTCATTATAGGGGGATTTGTAATTGGGGATTAGGCGGTGACGAGAACTGCCGATAAGTCTTGTACCAAAGTGTTTATTTCTTCATCCGTTGTGAAACGTCCGAACGAAAATCGCAGCGTGCGGCTTGCTTCTTCAACCGATCTGCCCATTGCAGAGAGCACATGCGACGGATGAGTCTTTGTGCTGGTGCAAGCGCTGCCCTTGCTGCATAGTATGTGCGGCAGTTCGAAGAGTAATTTCTCGTTGTCCATATCGGCAAACGTTACATTACTAATGTTGTAACTGCGTGGCGCATCAGCGCCATTTATAGAAACACCTCCAAGCTGAACCAAGGCCTGTTCGAACCTGTTGCGAAGCGATGCCACACGAATGGACTCCTGCTCAATTTCATCGTGGGCTATGTTGCCTGCCTCAGCCAACCCCACGATACCGGGGACATTGAATGTTCCGCTGCGAATGCCTCCGCCTTCCTGCCCGCCTCCAAATAGAATTGGCTCGAGATCGATTTTTACATCGCTTCGCATTCTGCGGAATAATGCTCCAGCCCCTTTCGGACCATAAATCTTGTGCGCCGAAAACGCCATTAAATCAATTCCGATATCATCAACATCGATAGGTAGTTTGCCATAGCCTTGAGTTGCATCCGTCATAAACAATGCACCAACACTGTGCGCTATTTCCGAAAGGGTCTTTAAATCCTGAATAACACCAGTTTCGTTGTTTACCAACATTATAGAGAACACTGCGGTGCTGTCGTCAACAACGGAGCGTGCCTGTTGGACATCAACTAATCCGTTGGAATCGACGTCCAGATAAATAACATCCATCCCCATACGACCGCATTGTTCAGCGCAATCCAATACTGCTGTATGCTCCGATTTAGCAGTAACAACCTTTCGACGCGTTGAACCGTGGAGTCTTCTGGCAATCCCCAGCATGGCAAGATTGATTGCCTCTGTAGCACCAGAGGTAAATATTATCTCGCTCATTTTTGCTCCGACGTGACGTGCAACGTCCATACGTGCTTTCATGATTGCCTGCTGAGCCTGCAAGCCCCCTGCATGAGTGCTCGAAGCATTGTAAAACACGTCGGTTAAATACGGCATCATGCGGCTCAGCACTCTCTTGTCGAGTGGAGTTGTTGATGCATAGTCTGCAAAAATGTTGGTCATGCGGCTACGAAAATAGACCGTAAAGGACAATTGACGCTAACGCTGTAAGCATTGGCAGTGCAACTGTTCTTACAAGTTGGTGAATAGGCACATTTGCTAATGCGCTGGTAAAAAGAACTACGGCTGCAACTGGCGACATTGTTCGGCCAACACTTGCACCAATAGCTCCTGCAACTCCAATGTCCACTGCTCCCTGAACATTAAATTTTGATATTGAAGGCAGCATAGCCTGTGCGAAAGCAACCGACGGTGCTGTGCCACTCCCTCCAAGAATGGCGAGCCCCCAAGTTAGTAGGGGGCTTGCAGCCGCTGCCAGTGCCTGATTGCTTCCCAATGCACCTGCCAGATGCTCTACAACACCCAGAGCCGTCAGCCCTCCAATGAAGCACGATGCAGCAAGGATTAAACTGATAACCTTTGCCATTGCATATCCCATACCTTCAAAGAAGTCTACCACTGCCATTGTCTTAGTCACCATCATCACCAGCGCAGAACACACTAACATCACCATAGAAACATATAAGCCATGAGGGTAGCGCTCGAATAATGATGGAATGAGATTTAACGATGGCTGCAAAAGCAACAAAATGATAATTGGCAGCGGAGGCAGCAACGCCTTGCGGAGTGAATAGGACATGTCAGTGCTGTCGGCCTGCGTGCTGCCTATTTTCGACGATATACTAACTTTTCTTATTACTATCATGAGCACAACTGTTGCAACAACGAGTGAGATAAGGTTTGGAGTAAACATACTTCCCATAACGGTACTTACCGGAGCCAACGATGATGTTTGTATTGCTACCACATCCGGCTCGCCTGGATTGAAGAGATTGCCGCCAACACTACAGCCAACCAACAGCGTTGCCGCTGCTGCAAGCGGCGGGTAGCCTGCGCCCAGGAGGACTGGCACAAGAATTGGGCCCAGGGCTGCAGCCGATGCTGTCTGACTGGTGATTGCCATGTTGGTGATAAACCCAATAACAACTCCGCCAGGTATCAATGCCCATTTAAAACGACGCAGCGGCTTAGTAAGCATTTTTACCATTGCAACATCGCAACCCGACGCTTTGAGCACAAATGCATATCCCATGGCTGTGCAAATTGGACCGATGATGTCGCCCCTTCCCAATGCCTTCTGAAATGCATCAAATGCGGCAAATGGGTCGCCTGCAATTGTTGCAAGTACAAGACCTAACGCTATCAACAACAGTCGAACATCAACGCCGAAAATCATCGATACCTCTAAGGAAATGTCTGGAAGTCAGATGTGCATTGTTTCAACTTCATGCACATGCATCTTTAGCGCAGGCAGAACAACATCTTCGATACCCGATGCACCAATAGCCCACCGGCTTTTGTCGAAATAACGCATTTGAACAGGCAATAAGTCGTCGGGAGTCAGCCGCTGAATGCGTACTATGTGTTCCTGGAAAAAATCTCGCGGTAATCCATGAAGGAGCGTCGTCCACAACAACCCTGCAGTCTGCTGAGGAGTTTCGTTTGTGCGTGCAAATGTTCCAAGAATGTATTGCCTTGTGTTTTCCAATTCTTCGATTCGAATGCGTTCAGAGGCAATCCTGCTTACTTCGTCTGCAATGGTTTGCAAGGTGTCGGCAGTGAATTCATTGCCAACACTCGTCACAATATCAATTGTCTGAGCCCAGGGTCTCACGCTGCTCATTGCATACGCACCGTAGGTATAACCCTTTTGTTCGCGCAGCACAGAAAAAAGTCTCGCAAGCGTATAGCCGCCAAGTGTTCCGGTGATGAGTTGAAGTGCAGGATAATCGGCATTATCTAGCTCAACGCCGGGCATCGATATCCGGAATGCTGTTTGAACCGCCTCGGCATTGACTGCAAGACATCCTGAGTTTTCCGACAACTGTGCCCTACTGAGTGCTGGATTGAACTTCACTGGCGGCATGCCTTCAAGAAGTTCGTTAAACATTGCACGCATTTCGTTTGTGTTAACAGATCCGGCAACAATAATGCAGCGTGGCGCGCTTAGAAATCGTTGATGTGCAGTGATGAGGTCTGCCTGCATCATAGAGCTCATGTCTGCTATTGTGCCCCTGCGCCTGCGCTCATACGGATGTCCTCTGTAGCACACGCGGTTCGACGCCTGCGTTGCAAGCCACTCAGGATCCTTCTCATCAATCTGCGCTTCCGTAATGAACTGCTGCCGCATCGTATTCATTTCGCGGTCGCCAAAAGCTGGACGCAATAAACACTCAGCAGCAAGCCTTGTAGTTTCCTCAAAATGTTCATTGAGAGAAACACCGTATACCGAAGATGTGTCTCGGTCGCATGTGCTTCTGATGGAACTGCCGAGTCCTTCAACTATTTCGTCGAACTCTTCTGCAGCTCGATCGACGGTGCCGCGTGTGAGCATCTCTGCAGCGAACGCTGTAGCGCCTGCTCGCACATCGTGAGCGGATCCTGCCCGAAGGTAGATGCCAAACGTGGCAACGTCTTCGCCCGCTTTTTCAATTACATATAATGGAGTTCCATCATCAAGAACAGTTTCGGCAACATCGGGAAATCTGAATTTCAGCGATTCTTTAGAGAGAGGGGGCGAAGCAGTCATTCGTAAATTTAGTTGATGGACACCTTAACTGTACTCATTACCGGTGCATCTTCTGGTATCGGAGAAGCATGCGCCGAAGTTTTCGCTCGTAATGGCCACAAACTAATACTGTGGGCTCGACGGATTGATAGGTTAAACTCGTTCGTTCAGCGCGCGTCCAGTGCAACGGGGCAACGTGACAACATTCTTGTTCAGAGTGTTGATGTGCGAGACCGCGCTAATGTACAGCAAGCGATTAACTCATGGCTTAAACAAGGAAATGCAGAACATATCGATGTTCTGATTAACAATGCCGGCTTGTCGCGTGGGCTCGCCCCCTTCCATGAAGGCAGCTATGAGGATTGGGACGAAATGATTGACACCAATATCAAGGGACTAATTAACGTTTCGCGAGAGATCATTCCAATGATGGTGACAGGGGGCGGCGGAACCGTGGTAAATATTGCTTCTATCGCTGGACGCCAGGCATATCGTGGCGGTAATGTGTACAGCACAACAAAGGCAGCTGTTAAGATGCTGAGCGATTCGCTGCAAATAGATCTTAACGGAACCGGCGTCAGAGTCTGCAACGTCGATCCCGGCCTTGTTGAAACGGAGTTTTCGGAAGTGCGGTTCCGCGGCGACAAAGAGCGTGCCGCAAATGTGTACAAAGGATACACGCCACTCTCTGCAATGGATGTTGCAGATGTTGTGTATTTCGTGGCAACCAGACCCAGGCACGTTGCCATACAGGATGTTTTGATTACGCCTACCGATCAGGCATCAGTAAACATTGTTAACAAACACTAGACGGGAGAACCTGGATCGTATGTCTACAGTACATTACATTCTTAAGGGCCGTGTTCAGGGTATTGGATTCCGGCGGTTCGTGCTGCACCACGCCATTAGATTGAATGTGAATGGATATGTGAGCAATCTGGATTCAGGCGATGTGGAGTGTCTTGCTCAAGGTTCGGTAGAGTCGCTAACAGAATTGGAAATGGTACTGCGTCAGGGTCCACGCGGTGCAGTCGTGCAATCTGTCTCCTGTACAGACATATCAGACCACCGAGTGTACAAGCAGTTTAGGATTGTTTGATGATAGTGCTAATAACAGGTGCCAGTTCCGGTTTGGGCGCCGCCCTCGCAAATGTGTTTATTGATCGAAAGGCAACGGTGATAGGTGTATCCCGACGTTCGACGGCACTTCCTATACATAGTTATAATGCCGACGTTTCCGTGGAAAATCAATGTGTTCAGTTGATCCGCCACGTCATATCGGAATATGGAAGGATTGACATTCTGATTAACAATGCGGGACGAGGCAACTATGCATCGGTGGAGGACACAACAACTCAGATGTGGCACGAAATTTTTGCAGTCAACGTCGACAGCATGTTTTGGTTAACCCGAGAAGCCCTTCCCCACATGCGCAGTTGCAACAGCGGTCATATCGTGAACATTGCCAGCACTGCCGGAACAATTGGATTTCCTTATAACGCTGCATATGTTGCCGCAAAACATGCCGCGGTTGGATTTACAGCCGCACTCAGAACAGAACTAATGGGTACCGACATTAATGCAACGGTTGTTTGCCCTGCCGGGGTAATAACGGATTGGGGCAACGTCACAACTGGCGGATCGATCAACGCACTGTATGCAAAAGCAATTCCACGTTCGCGAGTGATTGCAAGAGAGCAGGGTTTATCTCTTGCACCATTGTTTAAACTCGTCGCAGCCGATAGCGCCGCACAAACTATCGTTGATTCTATAGACGGCGGCCGCTGCAACGATATATTTACTCACGAAGGGTCGAGAGATTTAGCTGTTCAGGCTACTATTAATCGAATTGAACTGGAAGAACGTCACAGGGCGCTCTTCCTGGCTATGCAGGAAGTATACCAGGCCGATCATGAATAGTCTGAATCGGAATCGTTGATTAACGTTCTTCGCATACGATGGACCATTAAGGCAAGAATGACTGAAAGAGAACATCTGAGTTCAAAGGTTTTTGCACTTCTTGCTTCAACGCTCGTTCTCTCTTTGTTTGTTACTCATGCAGTTGTTGCACAGCCTACAATTGCATTGGTTTTAACAGGGGGCGGTGCTCGGGGAATATCTCAGATTGGTGTGCTGAAGGCTTTGGAAGAACAAGGGATTCAACCCGATATAATCGTTGGCTCGAGTATCGGCGCAATAATTGGCGGGCTGTATGCTGCCGGATTGAGCCCGGATGAAATCGACTCGATGTTCCGGGCAGTGGATTGGAAAGAAGTTCTGTCATTAGGCGATGATACAAAACGCGAATCGTTGTTTTTTATGCGCAAGCAGGAGGACGACAGGAGTCTTGTCACCTTCCGTTTCAGAGATTTCAATTTTCTCCCACCAGAGTCATTGAGCGGCAACGCACGGATATCAAGTACACTGCAGGAAATGCTGTGGCATAGTCCGTACAATTCAGTCACTGATTTCGACAAGCTTCGCTGTCGGTTTCGTGCCGTAGCAACTAACCTGGCAGATGGACGGTGGGTATCGCTGCGTTATGGTAATCTGGGTATGGCTATGAGGGCTAGTGCTTCGTTCCCCTTACGATATGCGCCAGTTCGAATTGGAGATTCAGTATTGGTTGACGGTGGTCTCGTTGCCAACATCCCGGTGCCAGCCGCACAGGAATTGAATCCCGACGTCATCATCGTTGTAAACACAACCAGCGATCTCATAAAACCGGAATTCCTGACAGATGCATTTTCGGTGGCAGATCAGGCGCTGACCACTGCTATGAAGCAGCGTGATACAACGTATCTGGCGGCGGCCGATGTTGTTATCAGACCAGATTTGAGTCCGCACTCGACGTTTGACTTTAGCGACGTCAGGGAGCTTGTGAGAGCCGGGCTCGAGGCTGGGAGAGCTGCAATTGGTAAAATAAAAATCTATACTAAATATACAGATTCGTTAAACGCAGACCGGATTCCCCTTACTTACAGTCAGCAGGACTCGGTAATAAAGCGAACGATGATTCGCGAAGTCCGAACAAACACTGGAATTGATTTACGAGCCAACCGACAGCTCGACTCATTGTTAAACGATGTTGTAGGTAGAAGCTGGTCGCAGGAGTTCAGGCGATACTGGACGCTTCGAATCAACCGTTCTTTACGTGCGGCTCGATATGATGTGGCTTTTATTAAACAAATGGATTTTGATTCCTCAAGTGGATTGTTATTGATCTCAATCGACGTGGGGCGCATCAACAACATTATTCCCGATCCACTTCGTAGCGTCAACCTACAGGAAATTCTGCGCGATCTGTCTTTCACAACAGGCGATACTATTTCCATTTCGTCACTTCACAGAACTGCCGACAATCTCAGAGCGTCCGATTTGTACGACGACGTCGATCTTGCACTCGTGCCTGCAAGCGACAGCGGTCTTGATGTTGTGATTGGAGGACACGATAAAGGCAACCAAATGGTGAGGCTTGGTGGACGCGTCGATAACGAACGGTACGGACAGCTTGGCGTAGACTTCGTCCACCAGGATTTTCTCGGCACTTCGATCCGATCAACACTGCACGGCATGATTAGCACTCGCATTGGTGAAGGCAGCCTAATCATAGAGATGCCGCGCATTGCATCTACCTATTGGACCACATCGCTGATAGGCTATGTCTCATTTCGAAATGTGTGGATTTATACCGACGATCCTAAGCAACCCGTGAACACACCGGCACGGTTGCGCACAGATGAATTTTCCGAAGATCGATATGGATTCCGTTTAAATGCAGGACGGCAGATAGAGAGAAATGGAATCATCCTCGGCGAGTTTCGATATGAGCTGCAGAGATATCGCGATATCAGTGCCCCCTCATCACCAAGTTTTCAGCCTCTGGCAACTGCGAAGGCACTGATACGATGGGATGATAGAGACAGAATAGATTTTGCGCGAACTGGCAGAACAATAGACCTTTCGCTTGAATCGAGCATCCTCAACCTTTCTAACGGGATATCATTTACAAAGGCAACAGCAAGTACGCGCGTTGTGGTTCCTCTCGGTATCTTATGTGCCACTCCTTCCTTTCTAATTGGCGCTGCAGATAAAACACTTCCATTCCCGGAACTCTTTAGTCTCGGAGGCCAGGAACTGTTTTATGGTATGCGACAAGATGAGGAAAGGGGCAGGCAAATAGTGGTCGGCAATCTCGATGTGCGATATCAATTACCTTTCGATATTCTCTTCGATACCTATGTATCGGCGAGATACGACATCGGTGCCGTGTGGGATGTGCCGGAAAAAATTCGTATCGGCGATCTGCAGCATGCAATTGGTATCACGCTGGGCATAGACACTCCTGTTGGACCGGCACTGTTTTCTGTTGGCAGGCGATTTTTCTTTTATGACGATCCTGCCTTGGTTGCATGGGGCCCCGTTCTCGGCTATTTCTCTATAGGCGCGCGTTTATGATAGCTTTGTTTTTATGGGACAGCTTTTTGACAGGATATCACGTCTCGCAAGAGTTTACTGGACTGATGCAACTTCTTCCGACGTCGAGTGGGCAGAACGTCTAATCGACTCTCAGGATGATGAGTTGCGTCGGGCAATCGACGAAGCTGCGTTATCTGTAAACGACGACGTCGTTCATGCCCACAACATACTCCGCATACCACTCGGATCTACAGCGGCCGCTGTAAAGGAAGCCTATCGGTCTGCCATGCGGCAATGGCATCCGGATCGATTCGTCAACGGAACGCTAACGGAGCAAAACATGTCGCGACAGAAAGCGCAGGAAATCAACACTGCTTATTTGATCCTCAAAACATATTATGGTTTTTAGCGAGGGTACCGTGGAAAAGACACTGTTTCAGAAAATTATCGATCGGGATATCGGATCGACTATTGAGTACGAAGACGACGAAGTAATTGCAATTCGCGACATCGCCCCAAGCGCCCCCTTGCATTTGCTCATCATCACAAAACGTGTTATCCCCAGTGCACATCACATCACACTCCAGGATTCAGCGCTAATCGGCAAGGTGTTTTCCGTGGCTCAGCAGCTTGCCGAAAAATTCGGTGTGGCTGAAAGTGGATACCGTATTGTAACTAATGTTAATTCCGATGCCGGACAAACGATCTATCACCTTCATTTTCATTTGTTAGGGGGCGAACCACTCGGCAGAATGAACAGCAGCGCCATGGGGCACAGCCAGGCTTCGTCTCCCAGAGGCACGCTGCGCGATGCAGGGCTTATGCTGCTTGCCGCTATTGGCTTGGCTACGGGATTCAATATGATGAATCCGCGTAAGATTGATTGGGTTAAGAAGGAATATGAACGTGTGGCTATGTCGGACGACGAGATGGCAAAATACATGGGTACTACGAAGCAAACGACAGCCGATGAAGTTGTTCCGGGAAATGATTTGAAGAGCGGCAACGCTGACAAGTCTGATAATCAGACTAAAGACTTGACCCCGAAGATCGAAGATAGGCGCACGAAGACCGCTGTGCTGGCGGATGAATTGCAAGAGAACGGCAAGGATGCAAACACGGTAGAACGCCGCGAAACGGTGAAGTTCGTTCCAGAACCGGGAGTAGTAAAGGAAATTAATAAGCAGCAATTTGTTGCCTTTATGAATGCCGGACCATACTATTTGATTGATGCAAGAACGCCCGAGGCTTATGCTAAGGGTCACATTAAGAATGCTAACAATATTTATGGTGCCGAGGCTGAGTCGAGGATTCCCGACATTTTGGAGGATGTCCCTCGAGACCGAATTATTCTTGTTTACTGCGATGGCGGCGAATGTGAGCTATCGCACCATGTAGCCGATGTATTGAAAAATTTCGGATATGGTCCGATATTTATTTTCAAAGGCGGATGGGCGGAGTGGCAGGCACGGTGACAGCTTCAAAGCAAATAATGCGGCAATTGTCAAATCGGTTTGGGATAGTCGGTGAGTCCCAGGCAATGACGGAGTCAATGACGAAATTGCTTCAGGTTGCGCCGACAGACCTTACCGTGTTAATTACGGGGGAGACGGGAACCGGCAAGGAAGTGTTCGCGCATGCGCTGCACGAATTAAGCACGCGGAAGAAAGCCCCCTTCATAAGTGTGAATTGTGGCGCCATACCGGAAACCCTGCTCGAGAGTGAATTGTTTGGCGCCGAGAAAGGAGCTTACACCGGAGCAACAGAGCAGCGAAAGGGTTTTTTTGAGGCTGCAAATCATGGATCGATTTTTCTCGACGAAATAGGCGAAATGCCCGTTGGAACACAAGTAAAACTTCTTAGAATACTTGAAAGTGGCGAATTCTCACGTCTGGGCTCCTCGGTTTCGCAGAAAGTTGATGTCCGCCTAATAGCCGCTACTAACAGAGACTTGCTATACGATGTGCGTCGCGGTCGATTCCGTCAGGACCTGTACTTCCGATTGAACAGCGTAAACATTCACCTGCTGCCGCTGCGCAAACACGCAGACGATATTCCTGCACTTGTCGATTATTTTGCTCAGAGAACAGCCGATCGTAATCATCTTGAATATCAGGGCATCGATCCCGAAGCACTGCAGGTTTTAGAGCAACTCCCATGGCATGGAAATATCAGGGAGTTGCGCAATGTTATCGAAACCCTTGTAACTCTTGAGCAGGGGGCACACATTACCCGGCAATTGTTAAGCGCCTACCTGCCAAAGACCGACGATCAACCAGTTGAGAACCCACGTGCTCTTGTTAAGCTTTCAGATATACATTATCAGCCTGAAACGGCTGACATGCAAACACTGTATAGAACCCTTTTACAATTAGCAGGCGACGTGAGTGAAATGAAGAATGTGTTGCGGCATCTATTATCGCTCACATTCGAACATCAAGGCAATGGTGTGGCGTCGACACCGATGAATACAGAGACACCTCCGGGAAAAAAAACGGAAGAAGAAAGTATTTCGAGCTCTGAATCTCTTAGCAGCGATCTCAACCTTGGCCGTATTGAGCGAGTAGCAATTGAAATGGCTCTACGCAGAACTCAGGGAAGCCGTCGCGAAGCGGCGCGTCTGCTTGGAATAAGTGAAAGAACTTTATATCGTAAAATTGATGAATACAACCTCCAGTAATAATGTTGAAAAAGATTTTTGGGATGATTGTTAAAAAAGCATTGTCCATAACATCGACCGTTTTGATTTGGGCTGTTATTTTCTATGCGCTGAATGAAATTATAAGCTTAATTGAGAAAGAAATATTCGGTCAGGATTTTTCCTCTGATATGTGGTATAGCAGAGCAATAAATGCTCTGGTCCTTTCCATAGCGTTACATATCATTGACCGTAAGCGAAGATAATAGTTCACACTAGTTCCACCGCTCCTGTTATCTACATGAGCTACTGCCTCATCTCATCCGTACAACACTGATCACCCAACGTGCCAGATATACTTGCCTGAGCGGATACATTGCGGATGAAAATACAATCATGCAATTTGACATTGGAGAATAATCTAACGTCAATCACACGAGAGGAGGGTTAGAATCGAGAGTCTCCTTTTATCCTGCTACGTGCGAATTCGATTTGAGCCAAAACAGCATTCACAAATGCACAGGCAAAAACCACGATCGTTAAATTTGTTAGCTCATAGTCATTCACCACGTACATCGTAAACGACGTTACAGCAAGAAGGAACGTCGACAATGAAAGTGCATGTGCTCGAGGGTTGTTGATTTTCAATTTCAAAGTATGTACCCAAGTTTTGATGAGGAGATGTCCGTTATTTACCACGGCCTGCCTTCTGTTTTCCACCCTGGCAACATTCACATTTTTCAACTTGTCCCGCACCGCAACCAGAGTTGGGGCCGTTGTTACCGGACTAGCTCCTCAAAATTATTCACTTACCTTAGTTAATCGTTGTTTACGAATAGCGGATACCTAACTACGACGGTGTTGAGGAACTCACCCCACCTCTGCACGAGCCCCCTCTCCGTGAGGAGAGGGGGTTGGGGGTGAGTTCCTCTGCACGAGCCCCCTCTCCGTGAGGAGAGGGGGTTGGGGGTGAGTTCCTCTGCACGAACCTCCTCTCCGTAAGGAGGGGGGGTGAGTTCCTCTGCACGAGCCCCCTCTCAGTAATAAGGGAGGCTGGGGGTGAGTTCCTCTGCACGAACCTCCTCTCCGTAAGGAGGGGGGGGTGAGTTCCTCTGCACGAGCCCCCTCTCCGTGAGGAGAGGGGGTTGGGGGTGAGTTCCTCTGTACGAACCTCCTCTCCGTAAGGAGGGGGGGTGAGTTCCTCTGCACGAGCCCCCTCTCCGTGAGGAGAGGGGGTTGGGGGTGAGTTCCTCTGCACGAAGCCATCTCCAAGCTGCAATCGCTCCGGCAACGACGTCTGCTTCTCATCGATATGATAATTTATTTTAGCACCACAACATACTACAGTGCCGCAATAACACAGCAAATAATTGTTCTGTTTAAGCATCACATACGCATACCTCATTGTACAGGTAAAACTGTACATAGGTAGTATGCAAGATGCAGTTACGGGGACGGATACTATTCTATTATAAATTCAGTGATTCATGTGATGATACCAAGCGTGAACCGTTGATGATTGCGAGGTAATTACAGTGATATGATATTGATGAAATATAGAATGTGTTGAAACATTTATTGTCGCTCACATATGTGCATCTCAGCAATGGTAAGATGGCGGCTGCGAGTAGATGCACGTGCTTGGTACAGGTAAAAGATTGTGATATCGTAAAATTGATGAATACAACCTTTAATGAAAATTAGGTAGTAGTACTCATTTCAGACGGCATAGCACTTGGTCTAGGTTTGTATTGGAATTGATAATCTGTTTCGCATGGGCGCGCATCGCTTTCATGGATGTTGCAAGTGGGGGCAACATCAGCGCAGGTAAGAGGAGTCCGGAAAGAATTTCCGGTTAACTAACTATTTTTTTACAAGAGTGGGTGAACTCATGAGTTTTCAAAATGTGACGCGCATTGGCGTAATGCTGTGTGGACTTGGATTCGCTGCCTGGGGGTGTTCGACGTCGAACGATCCGGCATCGTCAAACAATTTGCAGGTCAACACAGGCAAGTCAAATGGACAGATTGCTGCGGCAGGCGACTGTCAGACTGATTGTATTGAAGAAGGTGGACCGTACTTCGAAAAAGCGTATTCGCAGGTGGTTACGTGGGGCGGTGCCACTACTCATAAGCCCCCGAATTCGAAAACGGTTGATGTAATCGTCTATAACACGGAGTCAGATTTCGTAATCAAGGTTAAGAGCACAAACGGCTGGTCCGACCTGGTGATTGACGAAGTGTCTTCTTGGACAAATGGTCCGGTTGCTCCAAACACGTGGGGTACATATTCCTATCCGCTGCCTTCTGGTTGGCAGGCCTGCGATGCAGAGGCGTTCGAGCTTAAGGTAGCTGGCAACGGACCACAGGCAGAATTCAATATCAGCTACAATCTGATTGGCGTATGCCCGGAATGCGAAACAGCGTTTACGGGACAAGCGATCTCTTGTGATGATACCCGTGAGGCAGTGTATACATTTTCGTCGCTCGAAGCGCTTGATACACTGAAGATTCAGGGTGGATTAACCAACTTCACAGGTGCAGATGCCGTTGTTACCGTTACCGGAGGCAATTTGACGGTGACGCAGTGGACGCCAGGCAATAGCTCAAACCGAATAATCAAGCTTACAGGCAGCGTTGAAGCATGCGAAGTTGTTACCATCACAATCACTTGGAATAGTTCGAATCCAGGTAATTCAGTGATTACGGGGCAATGGTCAGCAAGCTTCGGCGACCAGGAGCTGCTGGTTGAACCGTTGTCGTGCGACTAAGACAACCTTAAACATTCATACAACATCGGCCGGCTTGGTGCAGCATCTGCATCGACGGCCGATGCGTTTATGTTGAGGAGATACAGTCCATCTTGCACTTCATCGGGAACGTAAATAAGTTCAGTAATCGTAGTGTGAATCCGCGGAGACTCGGGCCACTGCCAGAAAATGTGGTGTGCCTTTAACACTCCGCCGTCCTTCTCCGGATCGACACTCGGCAGGTCTACAAGCAGGTGCTGCACGCCCCTTTCCAAAATGAGCTGCATCGCCTCCGGTTCAATAAATGGAGGATTGCTGCCCGACCACGCCATTGATCGCTTTCGTGGATCGTTGGGCAGCGTGCGGACAACGAGCGCAGGCAGCCATTTGCCATGCTCCTCGGACCAGGATTCACCCAGCGCTTTGGCGGTTACGCAGTTCTGACCGGAGTCTGCGCCGACTGTTATCAGCCGCGCCAGATGCAACGTATTTTGTAAACATTGCAACAATGTGTATTGCTTGCCGGCAATGTGTCCCACGCATTCTGTGTGCGTGCCATTGCCATGTGGCGCAAAGGTTATCACGTCGCAGCGCAGCGAACCACCTTCTTCAACGCTTCCAACAAATGTGCCAACTCTGAACGGAGTGAATATGGCAGGGGGCAGGGAAAACGCATTAACTGGCAATGTTTCAGTAACCGGAATGGAAATATCAATCGGGTGCTGAAGGTCGAAAGTCTTTAATTCACCGTCAATGGTGGTAGTACAAATCATGAGCGAAACTACTCATCTCAGAATGGAAGGGGACGCGATTTTGGGGACAGGCATGACGGCACTCTGCTCAGTGTTGTCACGTTTTCCCTTACAAAATCCTCGTAGCCAGAACAATGGTAGGCGGGCTTGACTATATTCGAGCATTGCGCGCCGACCAATGGTAGGCACACAGAAACTTATTAAGGAGTGAGAAATGTCGCGCAGTTTAAATAAGGTCATGCTCATCGGCAACGTTGGCAAGGAACCGGAAGTAAATTTTACTCCAAGCGGAGTAAAGGTCGCTCAATTCCGTATGGCAACTACTGAAACCTGGAAGGACAGAGATGGCGCCTTACAGGAGCATACGGATTGGCACACAATCATTGCCTGGAGAGGTTTGGCCGATGTAGTCGAGAAGCTCGTCAGACGCGGATCGCGAGTTTACATCGAAGGAAAGATTCAAAGCCGGTCGTTTGACGACAAAGAAGGGCATAAGAGGTACGTTACCGAAGTTGTGGCCGATAACATCCTAATGCTCGATGCTAAAAAAGTTGAGCAAGGCGCCGCGAATGGAGAGCATGAAACGCACCAGGAGAGCCAGACAGACGACATCCCCTTTTAGCCTGTCTACATCGCCCCCTAACTTATGTTTGTGAATGGATAAAACACGGAATGCCGAAATTCGGGTCGGCATTGTAAGTATTATTGGCCTCATCGTCCTGCTTGGCGGCATCTACCTGGGTAAGGGCATCGCAATTACACCAGCCGCCAAGAAGATAGAGATACGGCTTCCCAGCAGCGGTGGTCTCGAGGATGGTTCCCCCGTTGTAATCAACGGCGTTAAGCGGGGAGCAGTAACGGATGTTCACAACAATGACGGATCCGTTCTGGTAAAGGTAGGTATCGACGATTATTCCGACCTCAGGGAAGATGCATCGGCAGTTGTAACAATTCTTGAGATAACTGGAGGAAAGAAAGTTGAAATACTTCCAGGCTCTTCCGAGAAACCGTTCAATCCGGAAAAGGAAATGCGCGGACGTGTTGCTGCCGACATTTCGGGGCTCATTACACAGGTGGGAGATGTGTCCGGCGATCTTGTAATGCTTTTGCGGCGCCTCGATACCATCAGTGCATCGATTACCCAATTACTTGCAGATGGATCTCTGTCGGCTAATCTTAAATCAATGACTGCCGATGGCGCAGTCCTTGTGCGTGATGCGCGTGATTGGATGCAAACGAACCGTCAGGACCTTACGGCATCGGTCCGCGACATACGCGTTACTATTGCAGACCTTAAGGATGCAGTTAAAAACAATGAGCCAAAACTTTCTTCGGTTCTGGACAAACTAGACAGGTCTCTTAGTGACCTCGAAGGCACAATCTCAAAGGCGGATCGGGCAATCATTAATACCGACTCGCTTGTGTCTAACATCAATAACATCGTCACCGAAATCCGCACCAACGGCGGACTAATACATGCAGTTGTGTACGATACAGCATTCAAACGCCGTTTCGACTCGCTTGTTTACAATCTCAGAGTTTTTGTAAATGAAACAAGGAAGAATGGCGTAAACGTTAATGTCAGCGTCGGACACAAGTAGAACGGATCCTGTAATCGTATCGCCAACCTATAACACTCACTTGATCATTGTTTACGGGTTTTGACGTCATGTCGAGAACCAGCACATTCTTAACGGAAGAATTGAACGCATATGTCGCAGAGAAATTCAACGGCGAAGATGTTTTTCTTTCGGAACTTCAGAAGGAAGCTGCCGAGGCAGGGATACCTGCCATCAGCATTGCACCAGAGCAGGCGGCATTTTTGCAGGTGCTGCTGAAATCGATTAACGCAAAACGAGTAATTGAAATCGGATCACTGGCAGGTTATTCGGCAATAGCCATGGCGCGTGTTCTCCCCAGCAATGGGAAGCTGATAGCATGCGAGATTAATCCTGAGTACTGCAAGTTCATCCGAAGAAAATCTCGGGAAGCGTTTCTCGACCACATTATCGAAGTACGTGAGGGTCCTGCGCTTGCAACGCTCGAATCATTAGGCTCGTCGGACGCCCCAGTTGAATTTGACCTTGCCTTTATAGATGCCGACAAGCCAAACTATCTCCGGTACTTTGAAGCCCTGTTTCCAATGATTCGCAAGGGGGGGCTTATTGTTGGCGACAATGCGCTTGCGTGGGGTCATGTGCACGAACCGCAGCCTGACTTCGAACCAAACAATGTTGCAGCCCTACGAGCGTTCAACGACCTGATTGCTTCACATTCAGGTATGCTGGCGACTCTCGTCCCTCTTGGCGATGGAATGGTCATCGGCCTCAAACTATGATCTTATCGTTATTTATAAAGACTCTTTCAAAGCCCGTTCTCTTCTCTTCGCTGATAATTTTATTTATCGGCTGCAAGTCTGTTCACAAACTAGGTCAGGAATTTGATCTTCGTGAAGGGGGCGAACGAACAACGCAATATCGGTTTACACAAACACGGCATATTGATTCAAGCGACGTCAATGCCTTGATTACCGACGTCTGGAAGCTCGAACATTACTCCTACCCGGACTCTATCCGCCTGTTTGTGCGCGTACTGGATACAAACGGATTTGTTGTTACCCACATGGCTCCGCCGTATGCAAAACCAGGCGCACCAAATTATTTCCCCCAACTTGTAGAGAAGCTTGGCGCGCGCAAAAAAAAGAAGACTGTTATTGTTAGCCCCTTTAAGGTTCGGGAGATTGGAGAACAGGACAGCATACCGGCTTCTGTTGCGCTTGCCATAGACTACAGCGGATCCATGAAGGGTGCTAAGGATGTACTTGACGAGGGAACAGAACTGTTCATCTCAATGATGCGTCGGTGCGACAGCGTTTCACTCACCGGATTCCACAAGGAAGTGCGTCAGGTTTTTGCACTGAGCTCCGATACAGCCACAATGCTCAGAGAATTCCGCGCATTCAAATCCACAGCGCAGGGTCTATTCACTTCGGCATACGAAGGTATTATGGCTGCATTGAAGACACTATACCAGACCCCGAACGATCAGCCAAAGGTCTGTGTTGTTTTCGCAGATGGAGACGAAAACACCAGCATGGTTAAGATTTCAGATATCTTCGAGTATGCAACTAAAAATAATATCAGTATTTATTGTGTTGGCTTTGCCTATGCCAACGACGCAGCACTGCAAGACCTCTCGTTGTATACAGGGGGCAAGTACTACCGTGCTTACACCAAGAGCGACCTGAAGGCGATCTTTCTCGACATCTGGAGATCGCTGAGAAACTATTACCTCGTTTCGTATGTACCGCCACTTTACGACGGCTTGCATATTGTGGATGTGAGCGTTGTAGTTCCCGGACGCGATACGATGATTGCTCAGGGTCAGTACGACAAAACGCCGCTGCAGCCCCTTGACCCGACGAATGAATTCACAAGGTATATTTTGTTTGCTTACAACAAGTTCGACATTGATTCAGCTTCGCTTGGAATTGTAGATGAAATCGCCGATGCAATGCTGCGCTTCGAGCGTGTGATTATCGAAGTGCAGGGACACACCGACAACATCGGTGGCGAAGAATTCAACCAGAGGCTTTCGGATAATCGCGCCAATGCCGTCAGAGATGCAATTATTGCCCGCGGAGTCGAACCCTCGCGTATACGTACGCGAGGGTTCGGACTACGCTACCCAATCGAAACAAATGAAACAGAAGAAGGCAGAGCCCGAAACCGCCGCACAGTTTTTAAAATCCTTCGACGTTAAATTCACAACTGTGCAGTGAGCAATCCGGCATAAGCTCCGTGCTTAAACATGAAAACACCAATCTTCCGGCTTCTACGCAGAGCAATAAGGACGGCGTCGGCAAATGAATCCCGTCGGGACTTCTTGCGCACAGCTTCACTTGCAGGCGCCGCAACTGCATTGCCGTCCATCGTAACGTCCTGCGGCAAACCTGCACAGCACGCTGCACATGCAGCTTCACCACGCATTGCAATCATTGGAGCAGGAATCGCCGGACTGAGCGCTGCATATCATTTACATCGCGAGGGCATTCGCGCAGATGTTTACGAAGCCTCGCATAGAGTTGGGGGTAGGATATTATCGTCAAAAAATTTACTTGTTCGCGGTGCGGTTACAGAACTCGGTGGTGAATTGATTGATTCCACACATGCAGACATTCTCACGTTAGCGCACGGATTTGGACTGGAGCTTATAGACCTTGCCGATGCCTCGCGCGAGGGGTTGCATGAAACATACTTTTTTAACAACAGGACGTTTCGGGAGGCTGACGTAGTAAGGGAAATCAGGCCATTGCTAAAGCAGATTAGCGCCGACGTTATGCAACTGTCGGCAACCAGCGCTGCTGCTGCAGAGGCTGCCCGCCTGAAGTTCGATCGGTTTAGTATAGAAAGTTACTTTAGCCACATCGGACTTACCGGGTGGATCAGGTCGTTCCTTGAAACAGCCTTTGTTGCAGAGAACGGTCTCGAACTCGGAGAACAAAGTGCTCTGAATTTCCTGGAGACGGTTGGATCAGAAATAACAAACGCTAAATTTTCTGTATACGGATCAAGCGACGAGCGCTATAGAATCAGAGGCGGGAACCAGCAGATTACCGACCGGATTGCTGCGCTGCTCGGAGACCGGATTTTCGATGGGCATGTATTGGAAAGCATCAAACGTGTTGGGAGCACATTCTCATTATCGTTCAAGACGCAATCGGCTTCGATAGATGTTGCAGCCGACGTTGTAATTCTTGCCCTGCCATTCACAGTTCTAAGAAATGTTAACGTCGACCTTCCTCTTCCGCACATGGTCGGCAGAATGATAAGCGAACTTCGATACGGCAGCAACGCAAAAGTCCTCGTTGGATTCGACCGACCGTTTTGGACTGATTTTCAATCAAGCGGAACGATTTTTTCAGACTTGCCGATTCAGTTGTCGTGGGAGAATACGGCAATGCAGAACGTCGACGGAGGAGGCCTCACCTTCTTCAGCGGCGGCAGCACAAGCCGCGCTATCGGATCGATGAAGAAGGATGATGCCGCTTCCATGTTGCTCAGTCATCTGCATACTATTTGGCCTGAGTCCGCGCATACTCGGCATGGCCGGTTCGAGCGTATTCACTGGTCGGACATGCCGTTTGCATTAGGAAGCTATTCTTCTTTCGGACCCAATCAATGGACGTCGTTCCAGGGGTTATTATCACAATCATTCCTGAACGGAACGTTGTATTTCGCCGGAGAACACTGTAGCGATGAGTTCCGCGGATACATGAACGGAGCGGCGGCCTCCGGACGTCACGCAGCGCGAAAAATTCTTGCTGCTATCGCCTGAGCAACGTTCATTCCATCTATTGCTGCAGATACAATGCCCCCTGCATAACCTGCACCTTCTCCGCATGGATACAATCCTTGCACACCAACATGTTCAAACGTTTCGCGATTACGCAGAATGCGCACGGGAGCACTCGTTCGGCTTTCGACGCCAACCATTACTGCATCGGAAGTAATATATCCCTTCATTCTCGTTCCAAACTCCCGTAGGCCAAGGTTCAGCCGATGATGAACTGATATCGGCAGTATATCACGTAGGTCACGTGGCACTAAGCCGGGAATGTATGAGGTAGGGGGCAGGTTGGACGAAATTTTATTGGCGAGGAAGTCTGTTAATCGCTGTGCCGGCGCTCGCTGAAGATTTTTTGCTTCACCATCCGACCTTGCTGATAGATAGGCTGCATTCTCAACATCTGCCTGATACTGCATTGCAGCAAGGGCGCCGTACCGAGGTGTTAGATGATCCCAGTCGTCTCGCTCGATTGATACTACTGTTCCCGCATTGGCGTATGCTGAATCTCTACGGCTCATCGACATACCATTTACTACAATTTCATCTGCAGAAGTTGCCGAAGGTACGATAAGCCCACCCGGACACATGCAAAAGCTAAACACACCGCGATTCTCGATTTGGCACGCAAGCGCGTATGATGCAGCCGGCAATGAGTGATTCCGCAGAGGTACCGAAGTAGCAGTGGTATGTTGTTCCTCATTCGTTGCGTCAATCCTGTATTGGATACTATCGATAAGTGATTGCGGGTGTTCGGTGCGGACACCGAGGGCAAAGGGCTTTGCTTCGATGTAAATATTTCGTTGGGCACACAACGCGTAGATGTCGCGGGCACTGTGTCCCGTTGCAAGCACCACTGCTTCTCCTAAAATCTCTTCACCATTATCAATCACGACACCTCTAATACGCTCGGAGGTGATAATAAAATCGTTTACTTTACAGTTGAACCTCACAACTCCGCCATATTGTTCAATGGTCTCCCTAATCGACTGAACAACAATCCAAAGTTTGTTGGAACCGATATGCGGGTGAGCATCGACGAGGATGTCGGGATGTGCTCCGTGATCCACAAGCATCTGCAGAACGCGCTCCACATTGCCGCGTTTTTTGGAGCGCGTGTACAGCTTCCCATCTGAGTAGGTTCCTGCGCCCCCTTCACCAAAACAGTAATTAGAGTTAGGATTAACGATACCTTCCTGTTGGATAGCGCGGAGGTCCCGACGCCGGTCGCGCACGTCCTTCCCCCGCTCGACAACAAGCGGAGTAATGCCGTATCGGAGGCATTCAAGTGCTGCAAAGTATCCGGCGGGTCCAGAGCCAACAATGACGACACGTTTCCGTGGATCGGCTTGTTTGAAGTCTAAAGTTATCGAGCGCTCAACAGGAGGTTCTGTGCCGTGGTGTACTCTTGCTCGAATTCTGATTAGCGGAATCCGCTGGCGTGCATCAAGAGACCTGCGAACAATTTCCACACTAGCTTTGTTACTTTCGCTCTCAACTCCAGCCGCCTGCTTCAGCAGCCGATCTACCTCTGCAGCATCCTCTGCCGTGTGTACTGGAACTGCTATTTCAACCTCAATAAACATCATGCCTTTCGATTATTCCATTGTGTACGAAATCGTCCGCCGTATTCCGCGCGGCAAGGTTACCACATATGGACACATTGCAGCAGCCATTGGGTTAAAGTCTGGCGCCCGGCTTATTGGCTACGCTCTCAATGCTCTTAAGGAGAGAGATGACAGCGGAATCCCAGCTCATCGTGTTGTGAACCGCATTGGAGAATTAAGCGGCAAAATGCACTTTGAAACACCCTATGCCATGCGGGAAAAGCTGGAATCCGAAGGTATCACCTTTATTCAAGATGCAGTTGACATGCAGAAACATCTTTGGAAACCCGAAATCCTCGTATTTTAGTAGTTCTGTATCACAAAGGTTTTTTACATGAGAATCATATCATTAGCAGCATTGGTTTCGGCTTTCGCCATTGCCTGTAACGCTCAACCGAAGGTGTTGGAAATGAAGCCAATGAATAAGAAGGACTCGGCCTCGTATGCAATCGGTACAAATATTGGCCAAAACTTTAAACAGCAGTCTCTCAACGTCAACATCGAAATGGTTGCCGCAGGACTGCGCGATGCGCTCAGCGATACATCGCTGTTCACGGAAGAGCAGACCCGCGCCGTTCTCATGGCCTTTCAGGAAGAGAACATGAAGAAGCAAAACGAAGTGCGCGAAAAACAGGGCGCTGAATCGATAAAGCTGGCGGAAAAATTTCTGGCAGAAAACAAGACAAAGCCGGGAGTTATGGTTACTGCTTCGGGTCTTCAATACAAGGTTATTAAAGAGGGTACTGGTCCAAAGCCCACTGCAGAAGATAAGGTAAGGGTTCATTATACCGGGACATTGATTGACGGTAAGAAGTTTGACTCGTCGTACGACAGAGGCACTCCGACAGACTTTCAGGTTAACCAGGTTATCCCCGGATGGCAAGAGGGTGTACAACTGATGAGTGTTGGCTCGAAATACATGTTCTATATCCACCCATCATTGGGTTATGGTCCACAAGGTATGGGCGGCGTTATCGGACCAAATGCAGCGCTCATCTTTGAGGTAGAGCTGATAGAAATCCTCAAGTAATTTTTGAAGAAATGTCGAAGTGAATTAGGGCGACGCCATACGGCGTCGCCCTTTTTTCTTTTTTTAACTTATTTCTTGCATAGGTATAAATACTTATGTATTTTCACACCTCTTTCCACAATGGGTGTCGTGGATTGTGAGTGGTGGGGTAGTTATACAAACATCATGGGAGGTGTTATGAAGCCGCTTCTAGCTGTGCTTGCAGTGATGCTGTTTCTCGTATTGGCGATGTAGGCGAGGATTAAAAGAACTCATAGGCTGGCGCGTGCTGCAGCGTTTCGGTCAAACTTTCACATCGGCAGCCAACAACTTGCGGAGCATTCACATGCGTCCCATACTAGTTTGCGTCATGGCGACTATGCTGGCCGGACTCACCACATCCTGTTCCCTGTCTGATTCACCACCAGCCCCTTCTCAGCCGAGTTCCGGAAAGGTTTCTGAAGTAGCTGGCACAAACTCCTCCAAAATCTCGATAACGGGTTTGTATTACAATTCCTGTGTTCCAGAACTGGTTGATGTAACTGGTGAGCTGCACCTGATTACCACACGGAAGGAGAAGGCCGACGGATCGGTTGAAGTCGCCGGTAAGTTCTTTATAAAAGGTTCGGGAACCGGTAGGAAGACAGGCGCATCATACAACCTGATGGCACAGACAACAGACGAATTCGACTACACGGCAGGACCGCCCTTTCCTTACACTCGTACGTTAGACAGGGTGATAAGACTGGTAAGCGGCGGGCCAGATGATAATGCCTATGTGACTCTTTCAATAGACATTACCACAAACAGCTCGGGAGTGGTGATATCCCGAACAGTCGTGTCCTCCACGGATTGTCGATAATTAAATAACTTTAGTAGTTTAATGCCGGACGATTCACGGGCTTCGTCCGGCATTAATTTCTCCCAATTATCCTTTTGATGAAACCTCTGGTCAAAGTCTATATATAAAATATCCACCCCAGTACATCTTGGAAGGGGTTGGAAAAAATCGGACCAGTCTTAAGTTGAGACGAGAGTCTCAAAGGAGGACTGATGAGAAAGAGTTTGTACAGCGACGAGCAGATCGTTGCAATGGTACGTGAATCACACGAGCACGGAGTACCAGCGACATCGACGAAGCACAAGGTCTCGCAGCACTCGATCTGCCTTTGGCGAAGAACGTTCGGGACCATAGATGCGCCATATGTTTCAGAACTCAAACGCATCATGCAGGAGAATGCGCGTTTGAAGAAGCTTGTGGACGAGCGAGATCTCGAGCTAGAGATCATGAAAGAGATCAACGCACAAAAATGGTAGGCGTCCCACAGAAAGTCCAGGCAGTGGAGTACGCCATGCAGCGAGGTCTTGGACAGCGCGATGCGTGTAGGTTGTACAGCGTTTCACGATCAATGTTGACGTGCGCATCAATCCCGTTGCAGAGCATGCTCATCATGTGTGGTGTATGGACTTCGCAGAAGACCGACTCATGAGCGGAAGAAAACTCACCGCCTTGCTTGTCAAAGATGAAGCAACATCGTTTGGATTGAGCCTCACCATGCAGCGATCATTCAAAGCAGTCGATGTTGAACGTGTACTCGACCAACTCGCAGAGAAGTACGGTGCACCCCGCTACATGCGATCAGATAATGGAGGACAATTGATTGCGTACGTCGTGCAGCGTTGGGCGCACAGACGCAACATCACGCTTGCTTACATTGATCCAGGGAAGCCGTGGCAAACTGGATTTGCAGAACGTTTTGTTGGTACGTTTCGAAGAGAGGTTCTCGATGCAGAAGTATTTATGTCGCTGCAAGAAGCACACATTTTCTCGAATCAATGGCTTACGATGTACAACACCGAACGCCCACACAGTAAACACAATTATCGACCACCCATAACAGCATTCAACAACAAGGCAGCTTAACCACTAATTTGCAATCATAGACTGGACTGAATAATCGACCCTACTCATTTACACTTATTGCATGTGGCTTTTTTGGAAAATTATTTGCACAAATTAATTGTCCTTATGAACTGGTTTGCGATGGTAATGTTACCTATGGTGTGAGTTACTGTAGCCTGGAAGCTCCACAAGAAATTGTGAGATTTTGTCTCAAAATTCCATTTCCGGAAATAGTTAATGATCGAGGACGAACATACAGTCCATTCAGATTTACTGAAGGGTTACCTATTTGTGCGCGTTTGTTTGTGTACCAGACCCCTATTGTTAGGACTGAATTCCACTGGAATGTGAGTTAAAAAACTGTGGTGTTGCAATGCGTGCATACATAGGATTCGGAACTTCAACATGCAACGAGAGCAACCTTTCCGCGGGCGTCATGTGATCGAT
>JACPPD010000012.1 GCA_016191145.1 Ignavibacteria bacterium | reverse complement strand
GTTGTCAAAGACCATTGGTCCCCTTGCGGGTCCCCGAAAAAAACAGGACACAACTCCCGCTGTATCCTGCTCCCTGCTCACCTTCGTTGTGGCAGGACAACAAACTTACGCCAATTCACTCACTCCACAAAACGGTTCCGAGTGTTTTGTTCGCGAGACTTCCAAAGAAAAAATCGCCAGAAGAAAAATGTCTCCGGAATCATTGTTAACACTAGCGAAAGTGTATCGACAGTGAATAATGCTCCAGGTTGTGTAGGCGCCGACATCATCAGCCGCGCCAATGGCCCCATCAACGACCAAATGATAACAAATACCAACCCACACAACACCACAGCCAGTAACCCCGACTTAACTCCGTCCTCCTGCCAACGCTTTGTGTAAGCGTACACGATGCCAACGATGTGCAGGTGAAATATCAAAAGATCAATCATATTGCGGCTGTTGGTTCACTTATCATGTTGATTCGAGAGGATGCAAAAATGGAAAAAACTGCGACCGATAAATCTCTATGCGTTGTTCTATGCACTGCCCCCTCACATGAAGTTGCTGTATCAATTGCAAATACGCTTGTCGAGGAACACTTGGCAGCATGCGCAACGATTATTGGTAACGCAACTTCGATATATCGATGGCAAGGTGAAAAAATCATGGAACAGGAAGTTCAGTTGATTCTCAAAACTTGCGCTAACATCGTCACACAATTGCAGCAGCGATTCACTTCCCTTCACCCGTTTTCCGTTCCCGAATTCTTTGCAATACCCATAACTGAAGCTTATGGTCCCTACGCGGATTGGATAAGTGGTGAAGTGAAACAGTAACTATGATTTCTCCGACGCATGCCGACAGGCCCCGCGAAAGACTTGTGCAGCTTGGTGCACGTGCTCTCTCAACGCACGAATTGCTTGCACTGCTCATCAACAATGGATCGCAAGGGGCGAGTGTAACTGATATCGCTAAGGACTTGCTGATTCGTTACCCAAAGCTTACCGACCTTGCCAGCCGCGATGTATCGGAACTTCGGTCGCTGCGCGGCATGGGCACTGCAAAAGCAGCCACGTTGTGCGCTGCATTTGAATTGGCTCACAGAATTCAGGCTGAACCTTTTGATCAGCAGAAGGTGGTTACCTCTCCAAAGTCAATTGCAGGTATGCTAATCCCACGAATGAGAAGATTGCGCAACGAAACTTTTCATGTAGTGCTGCTGAATTCCGCTAACCACATTATCCGTGATGTAATTGTTAGTGAAGGCAGCTTAAACAGCGTAGTCATCCACCCTAGAGAAGTGTTCCGGTGTGCCATATCAGAGAACGCTGCAGCTGTTATTCTTGCTCATAATCACCCATCGGGTAACACGGAACCCTCAAAAGAGGATATTGCCGTTACCAGGCAGCTTGTCGAAGCTGGACGTATAGTCGATATTCGCGTACTCGATCATCTCGTAATAGGCGGTGAAGACTATACGAGTATGGCAGAGCGGAATTTGCTTTAACGCTGTTTGTTCTGCTCCATTTCTCTTTGACTATGTGCCACACGATAATGTTGGTTGCTATAAATTCGACAATTGCACAACTAATAAATACTGAAAGTCCAATGTGGCAGCCTGACATGGTTCACCATACTGAACCTGCGGAGTTGTACTAATGTTAAGATTCCTGACAAAGGCTGTGATCTTCACCATCTCAATTCTTGCAAGCTATTTGATTACAGGCGCTATCGAAGACCGCGTGCTTAGAGAAACCGAACAGTTTCGGCCACTCACGGCAACGCTCCTCGGCATGGCTATCATTGTGGCAGTATTTGTGCCGGTATTTGCCTACACGGAAAGGATGACGGAAGCGGCTATCAAGGCCGGCCTCCGGCAAACAAAGGCAGGAGCTGGTAAGGTCCTGGGAGCGGTGATCTTTGTTGGCATTATCTTCCTCATACTTATCGCACTTTTTCTCGATCGATGGTTTGGTATTTCTATCATTGATGCAATCTGATCACTACTGAATCATGACGTCAATCGTCATTATGCACAAATGGAATTTCGCGATTACTATAAAGAATTAGGATTGGAGAAGGGGGCTTCCGAGGCTGAAATAAAAAAAGCATTTCGGAAGCTTGCACGTGAATTACACCCCGATACAAATCCCGATGAGCCAGGAGCCGAAGAACGCTTTAAACGTATCAGTGAAGCATACGATGTTTTGAGCGATCCTGAGAAGCGCGCTAAATACGATCAGGTGAATTCGCAATTCAACTCGTTCAGATCTGCTCCCGGAGGTGGAACAACGTGGCAGGATTTTGGTCGCGCCGGACGTTATAACTTCAACTTCGACGATCTGGGTAAAACGTTCGAAGGAACGTCGTTCGGAGATCTGATATCGCAATTGTTTGGCGGACGCACCGGGCGCCGCCCACAACCAACAAGTGAAATACCAACAAGTGTGTTTTCCCTTACTCTAACACTTGAGGAAGCATACAACGGCGTTCAAAAACGATTGGCACTTGGTAATTCAAAGTTCGACGTCACATTCAAACCGGGTATCACGGACGGACAACGCCTGAAGGTCCCTGCAGGTGTGCTTGAGGTACGCATTGCACCTCATCCGCGATATACACGAGAGGCAGACGATTTAAAAGCGACCGACCACATTCCGCTTACTACGGCCGTTCTCGGTGGTAAGCATACAGTGCAAACACTCAGTGGTTCCCTATCTGTTACCATTCCCAAATGCAGTCAGCTTGGAAAGGTGCTGCGATTGAAAGCTCAGGGTATGCCACATTACTCCAACCCAAACCAAAAGGGAGATCTGTATATAACACTACACGTCGACCTTCCTCAGTCGATCACAGATGAACAAAAAGTCTTGTTTGAAAATCTTAAAGCGTCCGGATTGTGATGCATGACAAAAGTTTCGTTTGAATTAATTACAAAAACATTCGATGGCATCGTGCCGTTGCGCGATGTCTCATTCACCATAGAACCCGGTGAATTTTTTGTTTTAGTTGGTCCTTCAGGTTCAGGCAAGAGCACCCTATTGCGAATTATTGCCGGTCTCGAATCAGCGACGTCTGGCAGGTTGTTGTTCGACAATACGGTGATGAATAACATCGAACCGCGTTTCCGAGATGTTGGAATGGTATTTCAGAACTATGCCCTGTATCCTCACCTAACGGTTGCCGAAAACATCGCATTTCCGCTGCGCATTAGAAGAGAGTCGAAAAGTACAATCGAGGCAAGAGTCAGGGAGATTTCTACCTTACTAAATATAGATACTTTGTTAGATAGAAAGCCCAGACAGCTATCGGGCGGGCAACGTCAGCGTGTTGCCGTTGGCAGAGCTATTGTGCGCAAACCCCGTGTATTCCTCTTTGATGAGCCCCTTTCAAATCTCGATGCTCAGTTGCGTACACACATGCGCACCGAATTGAAGAACCTGCAGAAGAATCTGGGCGTCACGGCTGTTTACGTCACACACGATCAGGTAGAAGCAATGACGATGAGCGACAGAATGGCCGTCATCAACGACGGAGCTTTGCAGCAGGTTGGAACTCCTTCGGAAGTGTACTGCACGCCTGCAACGAAATTCGTTGCAACTTTTACTGGCAGTCCACCGATGAATATGATTCCATGGGATGGAAAATTCCTGGGTATCCGACCTGAGCACATTACCGATGTTGGCTTAGGTGATGCACTGGAACTGAAAGCTGTGATAATTGCTTCGGAGTTTATCGGCCACGAGTGGCTTGTTCATGCCAACGTTAACGGCACAACTATTATTCAGCGTAGAACGCAGGAGCCTGCTGAAATGGAGCCCGGAACAACCATGACCTGGTGGGCGCCGATTCGACATATTTGCTGGTTCCGCTAAGCTACTCAGTAAGAATAAAATCCTTTTCCGCTTTTACGTCCAAGGTGTCCGGCTGCTACCATCTTTCTAAGCAAAGGGCACGGACGATATTTCGAATCTCCCAATCCATCGTGCAAAACTTCCATGATGCTAAGACAAACGTCGAGCCCGATGAAATCTGCCAGCGTCAGTGGTCCCATGGGATGGGCCATTCCCAGCTTCATAACAGTATCGATGTCTTCTATCGATGCGATACCCTCCATCACGCAATACACCGCTTCGTTGATCATGGGCATCAACACACGATTCGAGATAAATCCAGGATAGTCCTTCACCTCTACAGGCATCTTGCCGAGTGCCACTGCAATATCACGAGTGGCTGCAAACGTTTCATCACTTGTTGCCAAGCCGCGGATAATCTCGCACAGCTTCATCACAGGCACGGGATTGAAAAAGTGCATGCCAATGAATTTGTCGGGCCTCGATGTGCCTGCTGCCAACGTTGTTATTGATATTGATGATGTGTTGGACGCCAATATTGCAGTTGGTTCTGCCGCTTCATCAATATTTTTAAATATTGCCTGTTTAACTTCCAGCTTTTCACTTGCCGCTTCGACAATCAAATCGGCATGGTTAACTGCAGAAGCCAGGTCGGCAGATGTTGTAATCATCGACAACGCTTTGTCCTTTGCGTCTGCAGTAATCGCTTCCTTTTTAACCTGACGCTCGAGATTCCCAGTAATCGTAGACACTGCCTTCTTTAATGCGTTTTCATTAACGTCGACAATCGTTACGCGATACCCGGTACTTGCAGCAACATGAGCAATTCCATTGCCCATCGTACCGGCGCCTACAACACAAATCTTGTTAATACTCATGGATTATCTCGATACAATGAATCGAGCAAACTTAACGGTACTGCTCGTCTCCAGCAGAGCAGCATATACTCCCGCAGGCAGCTCGGCTACATCGATACGGCATGTCCCATCGTAGGCAAGCGCTTCACCCTGCTTAATAACATCACCTGTTGCTGTAGAGATTTGATACTTGATGGTGCCTACCAAACCGTATGCGGAAACATTGATGAAGTCAAATGCTGGTAGGGGGCTTACATTGTTGGCAACAGACGCGCGTTCACTTACCGAAACAAAGTCGCGCCTGTCCCATGAATAGAGAACGTTTCCCGACGTGGACGACGAAATGAATGGAATCAAAATATCCCAAGGCGACAACGGCATCTGTTTTGTTGCCACATCACCCTGATTAAAAAATTCTGCTGTCCCTTCGACAACCAGCGGCATGGACCAGAGAATAATAGCGCTCTTATTATCGACCTGTGCATGAGTTGCCATCCAAGTTTCCCGGTTGTTCCCACTGGCGGAAAGAATTTTAATATTTTGTCCGGGGAACATCTTTGACACAATGATGCTATCTACAACAATTCCATTAGATGCCTTCACCAACAAAGCCCCGGAGGCGTTTTCATCTGTCATCAGCAATCGGTCGGCTTTGTTGCTATGCCAAATAATCTTCCGTCCCTTACCGCTTCCTGGTCCTCGTGTTGGAAGTGGCATTAGTGATTGGCTCCCATCGGAGTTGTAACGGAGATATCCGCCGTAGGTGAACTGTTCTTCAGTGTTTGGAGGGAACGTCAGCTCACTACCACGCAGGTAAACCAGCACACCACTTTCGAGATCTGGCCGAACATAAATATCGATATCATTTTTTGCTTTAACGCGCAGTGCCATTGTTACCTTATCATCCTTGAACACTACAATGAGGTAGCTTGAATCCTCAGGCGGTGTTGCTGGTGTTGGTGCAAACACAACAGCACCAACTGTTTGGTCTGGTGCAATCCATGTATCCGTTACATCGATTTCTATACCGGCAGTTGATTCGGCAACCTGGATTTGGCGCGTGATAGATCCCAGCCATACATCGTTAAACTTGATTGTGGTCTGATTTTCCGATGTTTCGGCGCTAACCATAACTGTAGGCACGCGCGGCAAGAATTTCCACGAGCCCTCCTGGGGCTTGCTATGGCGTGTTGCAGCACCTGTGAGCAGGTCTACCTGAGTTATGGAAGCAGGCTGTTCTACAATTGGATAACCTTCGGCTTCACTAGAGCCCAGGTAGATCGACGTGATTTCGAAATCACCGCTATAACGCCTGAAGGGACCATCCTGTACCCATGTGTTTTGTGCCACAATCTGCAAGCCCCCTACAAGAAAAAGTGTTACTGCAACCACTTGGTGCATTTGTCCCTCCGGATTTTTCTAGATGATTAGTATCGGTAAAACTACGAATCACATAATTTACAGGCACTGTGGTAGTAAACGATCGCCGGAGGATTAATGAGCGTTAACGTAAACGAGAAAAATGCTTCTTCCTATGCCGAGCGCGAAAAAACAAAACGGTACTTCGCTTTGCTTGGCGTTGGCGGGACAATTATTCTCATTGTTGTGTTGTTGTTTTTTTCCAAGGTAGGGAAGGGTGAGCTTACTGTTGGTAAGGATGGGTTCACTGTGAAAATAGACAGGCCATTAATCGAGCAGGTTCACACTCAGAATGCAATTCTTAAAACAGGTGGGGATCAGATTCCATATACTACGGGAAAAATTGCAGACAGTTTGATACGGCAAATCGAATTGAAGAATTCAACGCCGATTACGCCAGAACGTTTTCTGGGTAATAACTTGATTGATAAAAAGGCTGGCTTTGTTCTTGCCTCGTCCGACCCCGGTCAGTGGTCGATCAAATTTGATGAAGGGGGCTATGTAGACATGCAGCGAAACATTGTTGAGCTTAACTCGGCCGGAGGGGCTACGGTGAAAATATCGCGCACTCCAACGTCGGCATTCCCAAATTGTAAGAACGTTAAATGTGTTGTTGAATTCGTTGCCAACATCCTTGTTCAGGCTGGCGAGGCGCCTGAGTATCCCGATGTATCATACGATGAACCATCGGGCACGGCCCTGCTAACATTCCGTAACAGGGACACACAGGGAGAAACTTTTATAAAAATTATTCAGAAGGGTGAATATTGGTACGAAGCAACTACTGATTACAATTCTGCGCTTACATCGGAAAAAACCAGGAAGGATGCACAGAAAATCGTTACATCGTTTTCTGTTACGAGTTAGTTCTCTGTGTTAAAGTTTTGGTGAGCATCCACACTCCAATTACGATAAATGGAATGCTAAGTATCTGACCCATATCTATTGGAAGAGCAGCTTCGAATGCTTCCTGCCGCTCTTTAAAGAATTCAATGATGAACCGCCCAGTAAAGATGACGACAAAAAACACGCCGATAAGAACCCCGGGCTTGGAAAAGGCGATTCGTTTTTTATATAAGATCCATAGCAGAATGAACACACCGAGGCAGAGAAGAGCCTCATAGATCTGTGCTGGATGCCGGGCAACTGGTAAGGTATCGACACGTTTAAACCAGAAGGCCCAAGGCACATCAGTCGTCATTCCAATGATCTCGGAATTAAATAAATTTCCAATCCGAATGAACATACCCGAAATGGCGGAAACTATTGCCAGCCTATCGAGCAGCCAGATCATTGAATACGACTTGCGTTTTCGTTGAAACCACCACAGGCCGATGATAATTCCAATTGTACCACCATGGCTAGCCAGCCCGCCATGCCAAACAGCCAGCACTTCGAGTGGGTCCTGGAAAAAAATGTTCGGCTCATAAAAGATTACGTGTCCCAGGCGGGCGCCAAGAACCGTGCTTACGATCATGGTAATCGCAAGAGCTTCCAAATCTTTCATGCTACGCTTGTCGTCGAGAAACAACCGGCGCATTATCTGGTAGCTTACAACAAACGCCAAGGCAAACAGCAACCCGTACCAACGGGGCTGCAGTGGCCCAACGGTGAATATTATGGGGTCAACATTCCACTCAATCATGAACGAAGACGATCAATCGCCAAGATCTGCATCCTGAAGTGGAGTTTCAATAATGACCTGCACCGTTCTATTGAAGAACCTTCCTTCGGGAAGGTCGTTGGTGAACAACGGTTCTTCTTCTCCTGTCCCGCGTGAATCAAGGGAATTGTACTTACCGCCTGTGGTAGAATTAATTCCTGAGTATACCGTTTTTGCGCGGCGCTCAGAAAGGCCCTTGTTATGTGTGTCCATACCAACTACGTCGGTCTTGCCGTCCACTTTAATATCTGAGCTTGCCTTGGCTCTTGGGTAGACGTATTCGCGGAGAATTCTCTCATTCATTGGTCCGGCATCTGAACGGTCGAATGGGAACAAGATCAGATTGTACTTCTCAAGCGTCTTGCCGAGCGCTTCGCTGGCAGTTGTTACGAGCTTCCTCGTAGCAACGCGTTTTACAGGAACTTTTACGGTGTCTGACCGACATTCAGTCCCATTCTTTGAGACAACAATCAGCTGTGCAGCGTAAGGTGAAACCAAATATTCTTCTGCATCTGTGTTCTGGCGATCAGAGGGGTGCTCGTTGTCGTCGTTATGCCAATCCCACACAGTCGATGGCTGCGATAAACCAACATCGGTAAGTGTTTTCCAATGCTTTCCCTGACGCCAGATTTCAACCCGACGGCTTGCAACGATTGTACTGTCGATGCCGTTTTTCATAGTCCACGTCATTTCCATAGGTGACGGGAACGTTGTTGGGTCGTTGTCAAGGATGGGTCGGGAAACCTGCCAAACATCTTCATCACTTCCTGTAAACCGCAATTCTGTTCTGCGGTTTTCAACCATACCGAGGGAATCTTTAGGATTGGACTTTACTTCTGGATAGCCCCGTGCAGTAATCTTCATTCGGCTCTCATCGATCTTCCAGATATCGCGCAGATAATTGTAAACAAGTTGAGCTCTGTCTTTAGGCAGGGACGAATTCTTGTCTTCATTGAGCTCGTCTACGCAGCCAACTAATTCAACTTTCACATCGGGATGCTTGGTGAGTCTGTAGCCATAAATATTTAAAACGTGATAGTACTTCTGAAGCGTGCCTCCCGGAACCCTTTCGTCGTTGAAACCGGCTGTTTGGCCCGCACTTCTGAAGATGGTGTATCGGCTTGGAAACTGGGAATTTCCGAGATCAAAAAAGATGTATGGAAGCAATGGATAAAGGGTGATGCTTGCTCGCTCTTCCAGGACAAGTCCTCTGAACCCGTCGTTCTTCTTTTTCGACCAATCGGAGAATGCCATTTCAGCTCCGAGAATCGGGCGCTGACCAAGCATGATGGTTTTGCGGATTTCAAGGTGCGAATCAGCTTCCGTTTGATCGAGTGTTTTACCCGGATCCTTAACCGGAATTGTTATACTGCGTTCTCCGTATGCCGGCGAATAGGCCGTAACGGTATAAACCACGGAATCTTCCCGGATTGCTTTCTGACCGTAATCGTCGTCGGTAACAATGATGTTCGATTCGCGATGCGTAGTATCAACGTTGTCCTTTGTTGCCTTACCAGTTTTAGGATTCTTATAGGTAAGAGTAGCTGGGATGCCAAGACCTGTGCATTCGTCAATAACATTAACAATAATGTTCACGGCACGGAAATAGGATGGAATGAAGGCCATGAAGATATCCAACTCACCCTGCCATCCAGTAAGATCCCGCCTACGCGAAGAGAAATACAACACATCGCCAGAAGCTGGCAGAGTAATGAACTGTTCATCCTCGGATGTGTTGATGGGAGCGGGCAGGGCTTCAACCTTCGTCCATCGGTCGCGTCCCGCCCTATCCTTCTCGCCTGAACGTACAACCTTGTAAAAATCCAGTCCTCCAAGATTTGGCTTGTGCTTGTTGGAAGCAAAGAACAGCGTGTTGCCGTCGGCCGCAATGAAAGGAGAAACCTCTGTACCGTCGGTATTTACGTCGGGACCTAGATTAATAGCCGGCTTCCATTCCTGAAGCTCATCATCCCAATCAGAGTACCAGATGTCGGTATCATCCTGACCCTCGCCGCTAGGATTTGTAGGAGATGGTCGATTAGATGTAAAATACAGTCTGTCTTTTCCGGGAGAAATCGTCGGCTGCGAATCCCAGTACTCAGAATTCACACTTCTTCCCAAGTTGCTTGGAGTACTCCAGTGGTCACCTTCAATGTTGGCCACGTATATATCGCAATCTCCCAAACCATCTTCTCGATTGCATCCAGTAAAGTACAGCGTCTGTCTGTCGGCAGCAATCGAAGCAACACCTTCGTTCCAAATAGTATTCACACCAGCGTCGACGGTGTCGATGTTATATGGTGTCGAGAACACAGTATCAAGATTGTGTTCCTTCCTCACGGCCCAAAAGTCGTGAGAAAAGTCACCCTCGCGTGTAATCCTGCTTCCTTTGCGGTTCGACACAAAGTAAAGTGTTTTACCATCGGCGCTGACGGTTGGACCGTAATCCAAACCACCATGGTTGACTGCTGGACCAAGGTTGAGAATTCGTATTCTCGCCGGGTTGTCAAGGACTCCGATTGCGGTTGGATCATCCACTGCTGCCACGGGATCGATCGTAACGCTAAATAAGTTGAGTTCCTCGGCTGGGCGTTTAGCCGATGCAGAATTCAACATTGTAAATAGCCCCAAACAAAGTAAAGCTACTCGAAAAACCATACACATCCCGTTCATATGATGTCGTGGCTGATAATCACACCAGAGGTATAAATTCGATTCGCGCATTCTGCTACGAACTGAAAAAATAGGCATTTGTGGAAAACCCCCAAAGTAGATTCTAAATAATTAGTCGGCATTCCAAGAATATTTGAAGTGATCGCACTGAAAAACCCCCACCCGTGGAGTTCACATTTGTCAGTGGTTGTATGTATTGTATTACAGGACTCAAATACAGGGTGCGGCTGAGGCCTACTTCAAGTCCGGCAGCCAGAGAGATGCCTGCCTGAAAAGATTTTATATTCTTTAGGGGGCCATCCTGGAGCACTATGGAGCCATTTGTTGTGCCAGGAATTGATGCTGTTGCCACTTCACCGTTGGGAAAAGTAACGCTGTCGCTGACCAGAGACTTAGTATACTTCAAGTTTGAACTCACAATGTAGGAAAGGGGCACACCAGCCCGGACAAATAATATCTTGAAGAAATCATACTTTAAATATGGCATGGCTGTAACGTACCCAATGGATGCCACAGCAGAATTATTGAATGTGATGGGCACGGTGTACCGTGCTCCAGTGCTGGGAGACTGCTGAACTACACCTTCAATTTCGGTGAACCGCCCTTCGACGCCTTTATCTTCAAATCCGAGCGCAAAACCCCAAATGAGCCGCGACCTGGTGAGCCGTTCAAACAGAGCGCCAAAAGCGTACCCGGTTTGAGCTCCGCCAGTAAACTCACAAAGACAGTCGGTAACGATTTTCCCCCCCTGACCATTGAATGAAGGTCCTGCATACACACCTATCTGGTCGTACACTAAGAGCTTTCTGGCGCGCAGGGGATCGGATTCGAGAACATTTTCCTGGGCATATACGTGGTACATGCTGCTGAAAACCGCACAACAAAGGACGATGAGACGGGAATATGCTAACGTGCAGTGGTACAATTTTGGAATAGTACGGTGATGGCAGAACGTCAATCTAAAACAGGAGATCAGCATTAGCAAGCTTTCATGTTTTGGTATACTTGCGTTCTATGCGTCAAGATCAAGCACCTTTGAATTCAGCTACCGAGCCCCTTTCCATTCCAACATCTCTTTCAGCCGATTCATCGTTGTTTGAATCGGCCCGCTGGATTGCTGTAAAATTACTTTCCCGGTACGAGAATAGCGATTCGTTCATAGACAAGCTTATCGATGCTGAGTTACGGCGTACGGATATGCTACCGCCCGATCGGGCACTAGTAACTGAGCTTGTAAATGGAGTGGTTCGGTGGCTTTCGAGAATCGACTGGATTCTTACCGGGTTCTATCATGGTGAATTCACAAAGTGTATGCCCATCGTTAAAAATTCAATGCGTATTGCCTTGTACCAGATGCTTTTTCTATCCAAGATCCCACCGCCTGCCGCTATTAACGAATCAGTGGAGCTTGTTAAGAAAATTAAGGGCGATAGGCATGCAGGAATCGTAAATGGTGTGCTGCGGAATATCCTACGCAACATCAGCAACATCAGATATCCGTTGCGAGAAGAAAACGAAGTGCTCCACCTTTCTGTACACTCCGCTCATCCACAGTGGATGGTGAGGCGCTACGTGATGCGCTATGGAGGCGAGGAAGCTGAGCACCTGCTGAACGCGAATAATGTTCGACCGTCTATTACTCTCCGAATTAACAGTTATCGCTCGTCAATCGAAGAAGTCAGTCAGGCACTGAACAATGCAGAAATCAGATTTGAAGTGTCGACTATTCATCCCGGCAGCATTCTAATCACCTCGCTGCGCGACGTAAGATCACTTCCAATTTTCGCAGAAGGCAAAGTGTCGGTACAAGACGCAAGCGCAACACTGTCTGTACTACTTGCCGATCCCAAACCCGGAATGCTTGTTTACGATCTGTGCTCCGCTCCAGGAGGCAAAGCAGTACACGCTGCTGAACTTATGAAGAACACAGGCAGGATTGTGGCGCTGGAAGTGTATGAATCGAAGCTGAGATTCATAGATGAAAACGCTCGTAGGTCAGGTATAACAATTATTGAACCCACTCAGGGCGACGCCCGAGAATACACACCCGATGAACTGGCAGACATAGTAATGGTTGACGCACCATGCACAGGGTTGGGCACGCTCACAAAGAAGCCCGATATAAAGTGGCGCCGGTCGCTTGATGATGTGAGAAAAATGTCCGTCCTGCAATACGATATTCTTAACCACGCTGCAACGGTTGTTAAACCCGGAGGACGCATTGTTTACAGTACATGCACCATTGAGCCGGAAGAGAATGAAGATGTTGTATTGAAATTTTTATCATCTCATGCGAATTTCGAACTGGAACCTGCAGATCAAGTCCTACCGTCTGAGGTCTGTTCGAAAGGTTTCATGCAGACGTATCCGTACAAACACAAATCCGACGGTGCTTTTGCAGCCCGACTAAAACGTAAGTTGTAAATCTTTTCCACGGACGATAATCAATCATTCATCCATCAATGAACTGAGTAAAGGAGCTCTCGCATGAAATATATCCGTACAAGCATTGCAACAGCAGTAGCCGTGTCTATTATATCGTGTTCGCCTAAGGAAGAACCGAAACCTATGGATGAAGCGATGCCATCAAATCATGAGAATATGCAAATGGCTACTGATACAATGAAGAAGGATTCAATGAAAGATAATAAACACGAGGAGATGAAGCATGAAAAGGATGCTTCGGGCACGGATGTAAAACGTCAGGAAATAAAGTCAGTAACAACGCAGGAAAAATCTGTCCGTATTGATGAGCAACCTGCTGTAAGTACACAGGAAATTGTGAGAGACACATCAGGCTCTAAGAAAGTAAAAAAATTGAGCAGACCCAGGTAGTACCTGGATCTGCTCATTTAGACAGCATTATATCCCGCATTTACTGCGCTGTGCTGTAACGGATGTTCTTAGATCGGGGGAATGGTCCTCTGTTTTCCACACTAGCATAGGGAATATTTGCTGCTTCCTGGTATGATACTTCGACTTCGATGTATCTATCCGGAGCCGAACCTCTTATTAGCCTACCATCGACATTCTTTTTAATCATTACCTTAGCAAAGTTTCCGCTTTCCGTCTTAACCACAAATGCTATCTGTCTGCGGGCCGCATCGTCGGCTGTAAAGTCCACCATGACTTCTTCAAGCGTAGCAGAACTTGCAAGGTCTACAGATTCGTAAACATCGTTAAGACTCGGCACGTTAGTCCACACTAAACCGATTAGTGTTGTTCGCGCTACGTCGCCGCCAACGACAAACACTCCATTATCGTCGGTGTAAGATGACGATCCAGGTGAGCCGATGTAAAATTTCGTACCACTCGTATCTACATCGAAGGCCAGATCCCACAGATCACCATTGTCAACCGTCAGTCCACCAAATGCCGGAAGGTTAAGACCTGATCCAAATGAACTCTTATGTTCATACAGGATGATGCTGCTTGAATACCTCTTTGCAGGCGCCCACTTTAAAGGCAACGTAGCTGCCGACCGAGCTGTATCGTTTTTAGCTTTTACTGTAAACTCATACACGGTATTTTCAACAAGGCTGGAAATCAGCGTGGAAAGTGTTGAACCCGAAACTTGGGTGGTAAAAACTTCCGATGTGCCTTCAACCTTGTACGAAATCTCATATCCTGTAGGGGTAACACCCGTTGCAGGAGCGGTCCACTTTAGCCCAACGGTTACTGAATCTATTGATGTTGCGGCAAGCCCAGTCGGCGGTTGGGGCGCCTGAGGTTCTGCCGGAGTGGTTGTATTCTCGTTGCATGCTACGATGGCAATTGTCAACGCAAGAATCAACGATGTGTGGAGAAATGTATTCCGAACTTTCATTTAAGGTACCTTTATTGTGAGAACGTGGTTGGAGAATATGGAATCGAAAATAGAAGGATATCTCGATAGTAGTGCATAATCATAACTCAGAATGCCATAGAACATCGTTAATGTGTGCATCATGATTGGCGCGGCGAGCTGCCACAAACAAATAATCGGAGAGTCTGTTAAGAAATGGCAAAACGTCGGGTCCAATGTCCTCTTCCTTTACAAGAGCCGACACAATTCTCTCAGCTCTGCGACAAATAGTCCGAGCATGATGCAAGTGCGCCGCCGCAGAAATTCCGCCGGGTAAAATGAAATTTTTGAGTGCCGGCAGTGTGTCCTCATGAGCGTCGATCAGACGTTCGAGTTGTGTGATGTGTTCCGACGTTATCCGCGGAATGTTGTACGCAGGTGTAGGATTGCGTGGTGTAGCCAAGTCAGATCCAACAACAAACATGAGTCTTGAAATATGCTGTAGCTCGTCGTGCAGCGCAAACGTTGTTTCGCACGATAAGGCAACACCGATTACTGCGTTGAGCTCGTCGACTGTGCCGTAGGCTTCAATTCGAATATGCTCCTTTGGAACACGCACTCCACCAAAAAGCCCAGTGGTGCCATCGTCGCCCGTCTTCGTGTAAATGCGCGTTGCCATTTGAGTACAAAATTACGCCGACGACGGTCCTTCGTAGTTTTGGATGATATGCGGCCGTTTCATGTGTTGTTCATAGGTGATGTTGTCGGGCACGTCGGATTACAGGAAGTACTCCGTCAACTGCCGGAACTCGTGCGGAAGTACACGGCCGACGTCACCATCGTCAACGGCGAAAACATTGTAGACGGTAAGGGGCTTTCAGACAAGGAAGCCAACGAGCTATTTGCTGCGGGCGTTCACTGCATTACAACTGGTAACCACGTTTGGGATAACTGGAAATCTCGCCCCCTACTAAAAGAAAACCCACATGTTCTCAGGCCCTATAACTATCCTCAGGAAAACCCGGGTAGAGGTTGGTCCTTGATAACCCTCCCAGACCAACGACAGATTGGAGTGCTGCAGATACAGGGCCGGGTGTATATGCAGCCCATCGACGATCCCTTTAAGGCTGCAGATCATGCAATTGCGCGTTTGGCATCCCACACCAAAATCATTATCACCGATTTCCACGCAGACGCATCTGCCGAAAAGATTGCCATGGGCTGGTATTTGGATGGCAGAGTGAGTGCCGTGATTGGCACGCATACGCATATACAGACTGCCGACGCAAGAATTCTTCCTAAGCGGACAGCATACATTTCAGATGTTGGAATGTCAGGTCCATACGACTCTGTCATCGGCCTAAAAAAAGAAATTGCATTAAAGCGATTGATGTTACAAACAGCGCACAAATACGAAAACGCAACCGACGATGTAAGGGTATGCGGCGCTCATGTTGTAATTGATGCCGATACCGGCAGGGCGCTGAGCATTGAGGCGTTTTCATCACCGCCTCCAATAACCACAGTTGTTACACAGTAGGAAATAACTATATGCTTTCTGCTTCACTCGGGCAAAAAGCAAAAATTCTTTGCACAATGGGTCCGGCTGTTGCGACAACTGAAAAGGTTATAGCAATGGCAAAGGCCGGCGCAAATGCGTTTCGGTTAAACATGTCGCATGGTTCGTACTCAAGTCACTCACATTACATCGAATGCATCCGAAACGCCGAGAAGAAACTGGGCATCAATATTTCTATCGTCGCAGACTTACAGGGGCCAAAGATCCGCGTCGGCGACTTCGGAGAACTCAACCAGCTAATGATGCTTGTCGGACATGATGTGAAGCTTGCCGATGTTTCGGTGATTAAGCAAAAGAAACTTACAATCGGTGATGATCTAATTCCTGTTAATTACCCAACTCTTGCAAAGGATGTTAGAAAGGGCGACGTACTTCTGCTCGACGACGGCATGCTGAAACTCCAGGTAAAGCAAACCAGCGGAGAAGTTGTTACGTGTATTGTGGTAAACGGCGGCGTGTTGAAACCCAGAAAGGGTATTAATCTGCCTCAGACGTTGGTATCGCAGCCGTCTATGACGACTAAGGACCGAGCTGACGTTCGATTTGCCATCGAACAGGACTGCGATTTTGTGGCACTATCGTTTGTTCGGACCGCTGCTGATATTGAAAATGTTCGGCGATATATACACAAGTACGGCGGTTCACAACATGTAATTGCTAAGATTGAAAAGCCGGAGGCACTTGCAAATATTGAAAGCATCGTAGAGGCATCAGATGCAATCATGGTGGCAAGGGGCGATCTCGGCGTAGAGATTCCTGCGCAAAACGTTCCGCTTGTACAAAAGAAAATAATAAAATTATGTAATGAACATGCCAAGCCTGTAATTACTGCCACTCAGATGCTTGAGTCGATGATAAAGGCTCCACGTCCAACACGTGCCGAAGCCAGCGACGTTGCTAATGCAGTAATCGACGGTACCGATGCTGTGATGCTAAGTGCAGAGACATCGGTTGGTGCATATCCCATCGAGGCTGTTCATTACATGCGATTAATCTGTTCGGAGGCGGAGCAGGTTGTAGTCGAAGCTGAAGTACCGAGTGGCGCGCGCGTCTCGATGCCTTCCATTAGGGAGAAGAATACGCTGGCAGTAGCGGCGGCGGCGGCACACATAGCAGAGGACCCTCGTGTTTCTGCTATAATTTCACTTAGCTACAGCGGAGAAACGGCACGGCTAATATCGAACAGAAGACCCCATTGTCCCATCATCGGTATTACTTCGATGCGATCAGTTGCGCGCAGAATGTCGATGTACTGGGGTGTAACAGGATTAGTGATGGACACCATCACCACAACCGATGAAACAATAGAGAGCATAAAAGACGCGCTGGTGAGGGAGAAGATTCTCCCTGCCAGCGCGTTTGTAGTTTTCACCATCGGTCGTCCGCTTGTTGGCAGAGCGCGGACTAACATGCTCTCTATAGAAAGCCTGGCTCCCCTTAATTAGTAGCTGGCTTCAGTGCGAACTTTAAATAGCTGTTTTGATTCAGATACTTCGAGGCCGTTGCTTTGATTTGCTCCTTGTTCAGCCCGGCAATCAACTTATCACGCAAGTCGATGGCCGAAAACATTTCATCGCTTTCAACAACCTGCCAGATGGCTCTTGACCAGAACTGATTCTTCTTCTTCTGAACCTCGCGTTCCTTGGTTTGAATTTCCCTTACCTTCTGAATGTATGAATCGTCAACGAAGTTGTTTTTCAGGTATCCCACCTCTTTCTCTACGATTCCAGACAGTTCATCAACTCTATCCGGAGAGCACGAAAAAATTATTGCCAAAGTATATTCCTCGTGGGGGATTTTTTCAACTTGGGGCTGTACCGAAACGAAATAAACTCCACCAGCTTCTTCACGCATTTGCTCTCGCAGTCGGATATTCATCACTTCACCCAAGGCAGATAAGTCGTATCGCGATTGCGGATTGTAGGAGCCATCACCTGTATAAGCCAGCACAACAAAACTTTTCGGTTCCTCGCCTTTTAGAATAATCTTTTCAATTTTTTCGTGAGGCGTTTTCATTCCAACATCCTTCCACGTCTCTCTCTTCTTAGGATCGCCTGGCAGACTTGCCAAATATTTTTTAATGTATTCCTCTGTTTGGGCTTCATCGTAGTTGCCTACTATCGAAAACGTAAAACCTGCCGCATTTGCAAATCGTGCCTTGAAAAAATCAAGAGCCTTCTTTTGGTCGATTTTATCAAGACTGGCTGATGTAATGGGCATTGCCCGCGGATGCCTGCCCGACATGATGTACATCAACGAATCAAACAGTGCAGCTTCGGGACTCTTTTCCTTGTTGTCCAACTCAGCCTTCGTCCGTGTCTTCCAGGATTGCACTGATTCATCGTCTATTCGTGGCGCAGTGAAATACAGATATGCCAATTGCATCATCATTTCAAAATCGCGTGGTGCTGCCGATCCTCTGAGTCCCTGCTTTTCCATACTAATGTATGGAGAGAGGCTCAGCGTCTTGCCTTGGAGCATTTTTTGAAGATCTGTTAGCGATACATCGGCAATTCCCGACTCATCAACAAGCGAGGCGCTGAACGAGAGTGTGATGTGGTCGGCATCAGCGCCAAGAGACTGTCCGCCAAAACCGTTTGCCTCAAAGAGAATCTCATCATTTTTATAATCAGTTTTTTTCAGATATACTGTAGCTCCATTCGATAAAGTCAGTTTCTTTGAGTCGATATCCGGTACATACTCATTTTTGACAATCGTACCTGCAGATGGCGCCGACGAAAGAAGCGGCCTTGTTACTACCTTGTCGATGTATGGCTCAATCTTTTTATCAGCAACGGCAGCAAGCAAATCTTGCACCTGCTGCTCCTTTGGCATAAGGTATCCGTTGCCTTCCGGAACAGATAACAGGTAGACCCGATTTTCATCACTCATCATTGCACGCAATGCGTCGGCGCACTCCGCTTCCGTAATTCCGGGTAAATAGTGCCTGTATATCTCTGTTTCGTGGGCTATCCCGGGCACGGATTCCGCCGACAGCACGTGTCTGGAGAGCTCGAAGGCCAATTGTTGCGACTCTGTTTTGTCACGCTCGTTGTAATAGGATTCCATTTGTGCCGACAACTCATCCTTTGCTCTCTTTAGCTCGGTATCAGTAAAACCGTGGAGTTTAACTCGCTGAATCTCAGTCATCAATGCGTTAAAAGATGTCAGCACATTTTTATCTGCCGATGTTGCGATACCATAGAACGATCGGTTTTCGCGCGCGATGGGATATATCCCCACAAATGCACGAGCAAATGGCGGTTTCGCCTTTTGCGTCAACTCCCTCAAACGCGAGTTGAGCATTGCAAAACCTAAATTCTTAACAATTGATTTTCGATAGTCGGCATACGTAACCACTGTGTCGGCGATGTGTTTGATAATCACCTGGCAAGATGCGGCTTGTAGTTCCGGATCGGATGCAATGCTTACAATGCTCTGTTTGTGTTCTGGAAGAGTGATCTGCGGTCTGCTTTTCGTTTCGTTGCCGCTGCTGATAACCTGCAAGACGAAATATTTCTGAAGAATCTCACTGAGAACGTGCGGCTCAATGTCGCCGACAGCTATTACAGCCAAGTTTTCAGGCTTATACCATGTCTTATAGAATCTGCGAAGAGCGTCTGGCGGAGCATGCCGAAGTACGGCCGTATCTCCTATCACATCGTGTTCTGCATACGGTGAACCATAATACATTGCGGGAAAGTGCTTTGTACGAACACGCTCATCGGCGCCGCGGCCAAGTCTCCACTCCTCCAATACAACTCCCCTTTCCGCCTCGATGTCTTCATCGCTGTATGTAACGAAACCAGCCCAGTCTCGCAAAACCTTGACGCCAGTAATAACATTGTTTACCGACGTTATCGGTATTGTTAACATGTACACAGTCTCATCCTGATTGGTATATGCGTTTAAATCGGCTCCGAACCGAATACCTGTTGATTCCAAAAAGTTTACTAATTCCTGTTTTGGAAATTCCTTTGTTCCATTGAATGCCATGTGTTCGCAGAAGTGCGCAAGACCATCTTGATCTTTATCCTCAAGGACTGCTCCAGCATTCACAGTCAGAATAAGATCGAGTCTCTTTTCGGGCTTCGAGTTCTTTAAAATGTAAAAGGGAATGTTGTTTTGAAGTTTTCCCGTTACAACTTTTGAGTTAAATGGTACCGTTTTGCTATCGTCTATTTGCCCCTGTACAATTGTTGTATTGACACTGACAATAAATACTAACAACGCGACGGACCTGATGATCGTCGGCATCATAACTGTCTCCAGAATTGATTTGAATGGCAAAACTACGAAGTGTTAGTGACCTGGTTTCGCTGAAGATGCGCTTACTACTTCGTTCAAGAATGGTATCAGTGACTCTTGTTTATCGCTTGGGTCTATATCAAGATAGCGGCTGGCAAGGAGCATGACTTCGGAGGTCGATTTAGCAGCAAGGAGCCGCTTGATTGCGGACACTCCGTGGCGTTGCGCAATTGCCTCACACACAACTGCGCCGAGAACATACTGATCGTCCTGCGAAATTTCAGGGTCGGTAAACAATCCAACAAACGAAGGTATGTCGTGCTGGGGAGTTCCTTCGAGATACATCACAACTAACTGAGCCAGATTATCGTTGATACTACCTCCTAACCATGTAGCCACTCCTTCTCGAATTATCGGGTGCGCGTTTTGCTCAAGTTCGCGAAGCACTACATGCGTAATCTCGTGAGGATAGTAAGGATCGTTGAGTCCGGAAATAATCAGGGAGTACTCCGGATATGCAATTCCCGTTGGTGGAAATGCATAGTACTCTATTCCAAGCAGGTTGCACATCTCGTCGCGGTTTCTGGCTACCACCATCGTGATTGATGTAGGGGGCTCGATTTCGAACATCCGCGATACGGACTCCATGTACTTAACGGCGCCGTCCATTCGCTCCCTGGAGAGCGCTTTTTCGCGAGGATGATAGAAACTTATTGGACCGCTTTTTACAACATTCCAATTTTTGATCCACGAATTATACGGGTTATCGACCTGAGGCCTATTGTTACTATCAATCGAAAAGACTGTCCGTAAAATCCCTAGTGGTATCACGTGTCCGCTATGTGTATCAACGGTTGCAAACAGCGTTCTAACAAACCAAACATCTTCGTTTGGTTCAATGCTCATAACCGTCGGTGGATATGTCTTGATAATATCGCCAGACTGACCGAACCAATCGAGCACCAGCTTTTTTTGAGCAAATGCATTGGATGTCTTGTCTATATTCCACTCTACGGTTCCCGGTTCGATGCTTCTCCACGTATCGAGACTGTCTACCCAAGCCGCAAGAATTACGCGCACTGCCGGGTTGGTGGTGTCAATGCGCTGCATAATTCTTACTAGGGGAATATCGGATCCCAATGCATAAATTATCAACGGAACGAGGACGGAATGTAGAAATAATATCGTGATTAAACCCCTATACACATTGAAAGTTAACTATTTTTCGTGCTTTATGTTACGAGATCGTAACATGGAACAGTTGATACTTTAGTGTTCTCTCCAAAATGTTCCTTTCATCGATTTTATGAATGATACCCAGACGTCTTCTGTTTCCTTTGAATTGTCTGACGAGCAAAATGCTCTCCGCCAGCATGTTCGATCCTTCGTCGAGGAAAAAATAGCACCGGTTGCAGCTTCCTTTGACGAATCGCAGGAATTCCCGACGGAAATATTTCGAAAGCTCGGTGAACTCGGCTATCTGGGAATTCTTGTTCCACCAGAGTACAACGGCTCGGGTCTCGGATCCCTTGAATATTCTATCATTGTTGAAGAAGTTGCCAGGGGATGCCCTGCCATGGCTCTTGGTGTTGCCGCACACAACGGATTGTGTACCAGCCATATTCTTCGATTCGGTTCCGAGGAAATCAAACAGAAGTACATACCAACATTGGCTACGGGAGAATTTCTTGGCGCATGGGGTCTCACCGAACCGTCGGCCGGGTCGGACGCAGGGGGAACAAAAACAACTGCAGTAAGAGATGGAGACCATTGGATTATTAACGGATCGAAAAATTTCATCACGCATGGGAATGTGGGATATGTGTGCGTTGTGATGGCCGTAACAGATAGTAAGGCAGGCAAGCGCGGAATATCAGCTTTCGTTGTCGACAAATCGATGCCGGGCTTTTACGGTTCAAAAAAGGAAAACAAGGTTGGCATGCGCTGTTCCGATACAGCCTCAATCACTCTCGACAACGTGAGAGTCCCTGAAAGCCACATGCTGGGAAATTTAGGTGAAGGGTTTGTTCAGGCTCTGAAAATTTTAGATGGTGGACGCATCTCAATAGCTGCACTGAGTGTTGGCTTGACGCAAGGGGCGTTCGATGCTGCGCTTCTTTATAGTAATAAAAGAGAACAATTTGGACAGCCCCTTTCCAAAATGCAAGCTATACAATTCAAGCTTGCCCGAATGTCTATGGAGTTGGACGCTGCACGGCTGTTAACGTATAAGGCTGCATGGCGTCGCGACAGTGGGTTGTCGTTTTCACTGGAAGCTTCTCAGGCGAAACTGTATGCATCGGAGGTTGCTGTACGAACGGCTGAGGATGCTGTTCAAATTCACGGCGGCTATGGATATGTAAAGGACTATCCTGTTGAAAAATATTGGCGAGATTCAAAATTGCTGACAATAGGCGAGGGCACTTCTGAGATTCAAAAAATTGTAATTGCGCGAAGCCTTCTTAACTCACTTTAACGGCAGCGGACTCCCATCGGTAGGTGGCATAGCAAGATTCCACCACTGAGCGAGTGTAGAAGCTATATCGGTTGGTGAAACAAGCTTCCCCGATGTCTGTTTCTTTACAGGACCTCCAAGCAACATCAATGGCACCCACCGATCGTAATCATGTGTACTACCATGCGATGCAGCATCGGCAGTAATCACCCAGTACCGTTTTGGAAAAATCATAATATCGCCCGAACGCGACGGATGAAATGAGTTACGAAGTAGCTTGCAATCTTCGTCAGCAATACCATCTGGACAATCACCAACAAGCATTCTGTCCTTTCGTGCAACAATTCCGATTCCGTTCAGCGATTGCAGCCATGCGCATGCTGCATCAACTGTTCTCCTCCGGTCGACTCCTTGTTGTGCAATAGCAGATTCTGAAAGGAAAATTGAGGGCTCATCGGCCATCGAAATCCAGGTACCGGATGGCGGTGTACCGAACCTTTTGTTCAGTACACTGTCGACACCTCTTACCAACTGACTGAGCTTGTACCTTCCGGCATCAATAGCCGGACGTCCGGGCATATTGTCATTCTTTAGTACTTCGGGGACGGGGCTTACGCCATGGTCCGATGTTATGATGAGAACATAATTCTTGCGTCCCACACGTTCGTCAAGCGAATCAATCAGTCTTGCAACCAACTGGTCAGCATAGACATAAAGTTCCTGAACTTCCCTGCTGTCGGGTCCAAAGGTATGCCCAACGAAATCAGTTGTCGATACTCCAATGCACAGCAAATCCGGAAGATTATCTGAGCCGAGTTTTTCCGCTGCGATAACTTCAAAGGCAGCATTGAACAAACTCTGCATGCTGAATGGCGATCTCACAAAATCGGAGTAGAACTCTTCGCTATCGAATTTGGGGAGTTTGTAGGGGAACGTGCGGCGCCCAGTCGACATCGTACCCTCATACCTCACATCATCCTCGGCAGGATTCTTCGACTGTGGAATCACAGTGTTCCATGTCTTTCCAGCAAACTTTTTCGGTGCCGATAGTTGCTTTATTGATGATAGCCACACTGGTGTATCGTAATACGAGCTAGTGGTATAATTTTTCGTCTCCTTATCAACCCATACCACAGCCGTTGGATTGTGTCCCGCCATCAGCACCGATGCTCTGTCCTTTATCGAAATACCTATAACCTTTGATTTAGCATTCGCCGATCGAAGAACGTCGCCAATTGTTGACGCTTCGAGTTTTATCGGTGAAACAACATCATTCGAATCGGTGGCACAATAGCCGCATTGTTTCTGGCGAGTATCACAGAAATAATTCGATGTAATTCCGCTCCGATAGGGATCGCAACCCGTCAGCAGGGCTGCATGCCCTGGCCCGGTTGCCGTACCGGCATGATGATAAAAACATTTAGATAAAACAGCCCCTTGCAATGCTATTCGTGCAAATCCCTTTGAGCCTATGAATTGAGAAAACTTCTTGGCGTAATCACCGCGGAACTGGTCGAATGAAACAACGACTGCGAGACGCGGCGTCTGGCCTGCGCTCGCAGGAAGGTTTACAATTATCAGCACAAGCACCGTAACGAGACGCATGGTTATGCAAGTGGCGTCATTGACTGCATCATTAAAGCCACTTCGTAAGCTTGCTGTTGGTTGTACTCGGATGCGATACGCCGATAGTGTACGAGGTCTACAATTGTACCAATGAAACAGAGACCGCCAGTAAGCAAATACAAAATCCCCAATCCAATTTTGCCAGTTACAAAGCGCTGTAAGCCTGCCGACGGCACGATGAACGTAAGGAATCCGCAAAGCGTTAGGATCATTATCGTCTGCGGATCCTTTCTGCGCGATCTGTATATAAGTGCGAACTGCTGAGCCTGCTCATTGGTCATTGGCGACACCAACGAATTAACATATACAAGTTCATCGCTATCGAGGTCAGGTAAATAGTTAAAGACATTAGCCATGTAAAAATCCTTGTGAATTATTGTTTGATTGTCGAATCATCGATATGCTTCGAAAGAGTAAAATTCCCACTGCAGGTATTCCCATCAGATGAGCCCTAAAAGCCCCTTCCCAATCACCATGCAGCGTCAGGGCTATTGAGTGTCCGAGTCCGCAACCAATGCAGCCATTCAAACCGAGCAGCGTTGGGATACAGAACGATAGATGACCGTGCAGGTTGGTACCAAAGAGGGCTAGTCCTACAAGCGCTCCAATCCAGATCAGTGCCTCCGTTGGAAGGCGTATGGTGCCGATTGTTATCATCGAGGGGGGCGAGTTACGCATGCCATGCGGCAATGTTACTGTAACGAAGAGGATTTTCTCCATGCACCTGGAAGTGACCGGGAGAGAATTGCATAAACCATGATGCCGGGTATCTCTTGATACCCGGCATGGAGGTAAAAAATCATGATGCCGGGTATCAAGAGATACCCGGCATGGTTTTATGGTTTTCATCACAGGGGCGTTTTCGATCTCAGATGGATCTCAACCTGAGATACCTCAAACCAGCGGGTAGGATTTCCCTGGATTTTAGATTTCCGTATATTGCGAGTCCTTTTTTTGCATTCAAAGCATAGAGACATCAATGTACGCAGTCGTCGAAATAGCGGGTGAGCAGTTTGCTGTTACTCCCAATCAAACACTCACAGTCCCTCTGTTAAAGTCAAATGTTGGCGACTCGGTGGAATTCAATAACATCCTGCTTGCAAGCAATTCCGGAGACGTACGCGTTGGAACTCCGTACATCAAGGGAACCATTAAGGCAACGGTTAATGAGCACGGGAAGGGTGATAAAGTTCTCGTGTTTCATAAAAAGAGGCGCAAGGGCTATCAGAAATTGAATGGCCACCGGCAGCATTTCACACGAATTACCATTAACGAGATAAAAATCTAAGGAATCAGTCATGGCACACAAGAAAGGCGGCGGTTCTACTAAGAATGGTCGCGATTCTAATGCGCAGCGCCTCGGAGTAAAGAAGTTCGGCGGTGAGCGTGTAGTGGGTGGAAATATCATCATCCGTCAGAACGGAACCAAGTTTCACCCGGGTAAAAACGTTGGCCTAGGCAAAGACTATACGATTTATTCCACGATTGATGGTGTGGTAAAATTCGAACGCAAGGATAAAACACGCCTCAAAGTTTCTGTATACCCTGAATCTGCAAATTCATGAAGCCTGTTAGAGTGGCGGTAACTGGCGCCGCAGGACAAATTGGATATAGTCTGCTGTTTCGGATTGCAAGCGGCGCAATGTTCGGACCCGATCAGCCAGTGATACTTCAGTTGCTGGAATTAACGCCTGCACTTCAGGCCCTAAAGGGTGTGGCCATGGAGTTGGATGACTGTGCGTTCCCGACGCTACATGGCATTGTTCAAACTGATGATGCAGCAGTTGCCTTTCGAGATGCAGACTATGCAGTCCTCGTAGGGGCGCGCCCACGCACAAAGGGGATGGAGCGTAAGGATCTCCTTGAAGCCAACGCTCAAATATTTACTGTTCAGGGACGAGCACTCAATGAGGTTGCGAGCAGACACGCAAAAATTGTAATTGTGGGCAACCCTGCTAATACTAATGCTCTGATTACCAGCAAGAGCGCTCCCGACCTCGACCCCAAAAATATATCGGCTCTTATGAGGCTGGATCACAACCGGGCGTTGTCGCAGATATCGCAGAAATCAGGGATTCACACAAGCCAACTTCGAAAAATGACGGTATGGGGCAACCATTCTGTTACACAGTATCCGGATGTTTCAAATCTCGAAGCCGACGGAAAAAAAGTGTGGCCCACGATTAACGACGATTCGTGGCTGACAGATGTCTTTATCCCAACTGTTGCAAAACGTGGCGCCGCAATTATCGAAGCAAGAGGATTTTCGTCTGCAGCTTCCGCCGCTAACGCAGCCATCGAACACATGCGCAATTGGGTACATGGTACACCCGATGGCGACTGGACAACAATGGGCGTTGCCAGCGACGGCTCGTACGGTATTCCCGAAGGTGTCTATTACGGCTACCCGGTAACTTGCTCAAATGGTACCTATAGCATCGTTCAGGGTCTGGAAATCAGCGAGTTCTCGCGAACACGCATGGACGAAAGCTTCAAGGAATTGCTTGACGAGCGGAATGGTGTGCAGCACCTTTGGTAGGGTCATTCCATTATCTCTTTCGGCTTACCAATTACACTTACCGTAGCTGTCCCTCTGCCGGCGTCCGACCACTCATCCACAATTAGATCCAAAACAACAACTCCAGATGTAGGTATGTTGTGAAGTGTTGTCGCAGTCAGATACTCTGCGGCTTGCGTAAGACCTGGATTGTGTGCTACAAGAACAGCACGCCTGATTGTCGGAGGAATTGAAGTGATAACATTAATGACATCCTCAATATCTGCATCGTAAAGTTTATCTACCGTGTAAGAAGTAGGCGGGACCAATGCCTCGATAAAGATTTTCGCCGTTTGCTGCGCTCTCTTCGCCGGGCTTGAATAAAACGCATCGACGCTGCCAACTGCTTCCTTTAGCCAATCTGCCATGAATGGTGCGTCCTTCATGCCCCTTACATTCAACGGTCTATCAAAGTCTTTGAGTGAAGAATCAGCCCAATCCGACTTTGCGTGTCGTATGAGTATTAGTTGCTTTCGGCTACTCATTTGGATCTAACTGTAAATAAAAGTATTACCGTTGTTGCTGCTACCGCAACAAAAATTGCAGGTTCCAAAATGTCGTCCCAAAATGTTCTCTCAGCATCGGGGACATGTCCGTGAGAAGCTGCATGCTGTTCGGAATCTGCTTGCTCAGCCTCTCTCCGGCTGCCAACATCGATGCGCGATCGGTCCGTTATGTTAAGGGGCTTTACCACGCCGTTTAATTCCAGAGAGGCCCTTAATGTTACAGTGATCACACGTTGAACACTATCGTCATCCACCAAACGGTATCTTGTTGACATATCGTTGATTATAATTTTTAATATATTGTTGCCGTTTGTCCGAGAAAATACTGTAGTACGCTTGCTTAATGATTCGAGCAAAACAGACTCGACAAATTCCGCATCGGGATGAATGCTCACGTCTATGTGCAGCGTATCAATTGGCGGAATCTGGTTGGCAATTTCGGCGCACACGTCCACTAACAACGAATCGAGTATCTGGTCTGCGGGTGCAATCTCTCGTGCCCATCCGGAGCAGGCAAGAACAGGTAATATTGCCATGAACATGAATGTCTTCTTCATGCTGCTCTATTACGAAGGTGGGATTTTAAAGACATTAATGCAGATACAAGTCGTCTTTCATCATCGTAAACGGCCGGACGTATTCTGAGCACACGTCGTCTGCCGCGTATCCGAACTTTTACAACAGAAAGAACTCCCTTGATGCGTATGCGTCGGTCTTTACCGACTGTAATTGACTCAATATCCTCCTGAGTAAACGTACGTTCGTGAAATCTCGATCGGAAGGTTATTCCTCTTTCACCAATCACAAGAGAACGTCTCGAAATGAGATTTGCAATTAGTGTAACTGCCGATGCTACAACGAATGCACCAAGAAGTACTACCACGGGATCGGTTAACACTACATTTACAATTCCTTGCTGAAGCGTTGAATCCCACATAGACTTAATTACCACATATACAATCAACGTTATCGCATATACTGCAACAGACTTCCAGTATTGATCTAGGCGAACCTTGAAATCTGCCGAGCTGTCGGTAACACCCGATGCTTCGTTCATGCACGTTCTCCGTTAAAAGTACGTCCGCCTGTCTCCAAAACAAGCCTTGCAACATCATGAGCTGCATGTTCACGTCCAAGTTTTTTCATCGAGGCCGACATTACCGTCAATCGCAAAGGATCATCAAGCAAGTCTCTGATAACACGCGGCAGACGTTCGCTAACTTCATCATCGGGAACAACTATGGCAGCTCCTCTTTCTTCCGCAATCCGCCCATTCAGCAATTGCTCGTTCATCGATGCTGAAGGGAGCGGAACAAGTATGGCTGGTTTACCAACAATGCCTAGTTCAGCAAGTGTTGTGGCGCCGCTTCTCGAAATAACAAGATCGGCACTACCATAGGCAGAATCCATATCGTCGATAAACGGCATCGTACGAATCAAATGGCCTATATCTGCCGGAATTTCGGGTTTGAAATTCTTTCCTGTTTGCCAGATGATTTGAATATCTCTGCGGATTTCATCGTTTGCGAAGGCATTGACCATTCGTTGCACGGTTGAATTTATTGAGCGTGCTCCCAAACTTCCTCCAAACACGAGAATTGTTGGAAGGTCTTCCCTCAATCCCATCTTCATTCTGCACTCGCCTACATTTTTCTCTCTCGTGATCATCGATCTGACAGGATTTCCAAGAACTACAGCTTTCGACCTCAGCCTTGAAGGGATATGCGTAATACTTTCCTCAAACGAAAGAACAATCCTTGTGGCGCGCTTTGCCAATTGATAATTGGTCTTTCCAAGATTAACGTTAGACTCCATCACGATGAATGGAATATTCTCTTTGTATGCCGCAATACCCACCGGGTAAGATATGTATGCACCGGTACAAATCACACAATGTGGTTTAAAAGCGCTGATTAGAGATCGGGCAATTCGTATCGACCTAAAAATTTTAAGTGGCAACAATAATGTACCAGGCGAGAGCAAGCCACGAAAACCTTGTATAGGCATGGACGTTAGGCGGAATCCTAATGCGGGAATAATTGTTGTTTCAAGACGATCTTCACTTCCAAGAAATTCAACTTCAATTGCATCACCGAGCTGCTCTCTTAAGGCTTCGACAACTGCAACTGCCGGATAGATATGTCCACCAGTTCCTCCGGCAGCAACAACTAGTCGAAATGAATTCGTTTGCAATTTCGGACTCAATTTCCGTTCGTGGTCAAAATCTAAGCTTCAGCCAAAAGTATGCCGATTAGTGTATTTTTACCCATTCATAAACCATGTACCGTAATTGATAATGCTTCTCTTTCGCTTTGCGGATTCGTCATGCTCCCGCAACTTCATTCCCTGGATAGGCCTCCTTCTGCCTTTGTTGGCCCTTCCTCTCACTTCACAAACAAGTATAAAAACCTATATCCAGCAAATAGCGAATGGGTGGACGAACGACGCAAAAAAAGCGCTGCCCGACTTGTTGATTGATAGGCCGGACGACGCCGCAGTCATGTTCTTGCATGCCAGCCTCGTTGATGAACCTAAGAAGGCTCAACCGTTGCTCGAGAGGATTTTTCAACAATATTCATCAAGCGAATGGGCCGATGATGCTCTGCTTAGGCTTGTAGTTACTTCGGTGATACAACGGGACAGCGTCAAAGCCAAGGCATACTTTAAAATCATGCGAGATCAGTACGGTCAGAGTGATTTGCTTCCTATAGCATATAATGCTCTTAGCGCTGCCTTTGTTGTTCCGGTGCCAGCAACAACTGCAGCACAAGCTTCTCCAGTTGCACAGAAGAAACCGGATACTCCAACACCGACAGTTGCAGTCAAATACACTATGGCAACTTTGGGCACAGCAGATAAAGCTGCGGCTCAGAAGATGGTAAATACATTTAAAAAGAGCCGGATGAAAGTATTTCTTACCGATACGAAAATCGGTAGTACTATGCAGTACACTGTTCAGGTTGGAGAGTATCTTTCCGAACCTGAAGCTTTAAAGGAGCTCAAAACAGTTTCAGATTTGTGCAAGTGTAAGCCTACGATTGTTCAACGATAGTGCAGTGATTAGAATGCACGTTATCTATAACTAAGCGATGGCATCACGGCGAATAGTTCTAGTCTCATTTCTGGTATTCTGGAATTTTGCCGTCATTTCAATACTTGAAGCTCAGAATGCAGATATCAGTTCAGAGCGTGTCTCTATGGACCAAGTGTTGCTACGTGCCGTCGATGGCACAACCACTCCGGGGAAAATGGCAGTCTGGCCTCAATCGATTTATACCTTGAGTGGTGACAGTCTCGATACGGTCAGTTTGTTTACGAAATACCTTATGGAGTACTATGGCCCTGCTTATATGAATTCAGCTCCGACGCAGGGCGTAGAATTCGCGCGGACTTCGAATGGCAGATTCAGAGGCCTTACCTTGAACGATGGAGTTGCACGACTTCAGGCCGATGTCTCAATGATGGTTCGACCTGGCATAACAAATAATGATTCGACGTCGGATTTTTTCCTGCTGGCGCGCCCATCGTTTAGAATGCTGGGTTCATTCGAAAAACATTTTGGATATTTTCTCGAATTGTCGAATGGAATGCGCTTTAAAGGCGAATCTCGTCGTATTGCAAAAGCCGATCCTACTCTTGCACGGATAACGAGGTTTGTTTCGGAAGACACAACGTTCTTCGACCAGTATGTAGGATATATTCAGTATCAAAGCGATTGGCTTCGCATTCGCTTCGGTCGCGAAGCTTTGCAGTACGGTTTTTCTCCCATCGACAACTTTGTTCATTCAATCGATGCTCCCCTTCTTGACGGACTTCTCATTGATATTCCATACAAGTCATTCAGGTTCACTACAACACATTCCAGTGCAAATGGAACGGATACTACCGGGAAGGCTGTCCCAACGAAGTATATTGCCACGCACAGAATCGCATTTGACCCAGCATCCTGGTTAAGTATTGGCGTCAACGACATGATTGTTTACTGGGGAAGGGGACTCGATTTAGCTTATCTTAACCCGTTGGCATTCTATACCTCTGCCGGATTAGGCACAGCTGAACGCAACGCAAATGATAACTCACTGCTTGCAATTGATGCTGCCGTTAGACCAATGAATGGAACAATGGCCTACGGATCTCTCGTTGTAGACGATCTGAGTTTTTCGACGCTTGGTGATACCTCTGCCGCCGGCAATAACAACAAATTTGCGTTTCAGATTGGTGTTACACAGTCTTTTGGAAATGGTGAAGCAGGCTTACGTTCGCTTGCAAGTGTTGAGTATGTGCGTATGGATCCATTTGCGTTTTCGCATCGCAGTATCAATGCATCGTACACGAATTTCGACGCACCAGTTGGATACGATATGCAGCCAAACAGCGATCGCATTGCTTTGCAATGGAGAACGTGGTTCAAGCCGCAAACATTTATACGCATCGACGTTGATTTCACACGCCACGGCGAAAATCTTCTCGACTCCAATGGCAAGATCGTCATGGGCGAGGATCCCCGCTTCCCAGGGTCGGGATCCATGGTCGCAATCGGTAATGTAGGGGGCGATATCCTGCGCGGAGACGCCGACGACTTGCAAGGGAATAGATTTCTTCGGGGTAATGTTAGCTACCAACAGCGCATACGCGTATGGTTCTCCGCGGAATGGATCCCCAATGTATTTACCGATGTAAGACTTGGTTATACAAACAAAAATGGAGGCAATAGTCCCTTGGCGTTTTGGTACGGTTCAATCGAAGCTCGAATCGGATACTGAACATGACTGGATTAATACATCGCAGAATTTCCAGCAGAAATCAAATCCTTATTTTTTCACCGCTCCACCAATACTCAGCATACTGATGTCGGCTACACTCCGCGCTTCCCTCATTGTTGGCGTTGCGACTTGCACTGTTTACATCCTTACGCAAGCTCCCGGACTCTTCTATACAGACGTAGGTGAACTTGCTGCAGCATGTAAAACATGGGGTGTTGCGCACCCAACAGGATACCCACTGTTCACGCTGATTGGACATGTTTGGACATTCCTCCCGTGGCTTTCTGCAGTGGAAGGCCTTAACCTATTAGTTGCAATGTACACCGCTGCTGCCGCCGCTCTTATGGTGCCGGTAGTGCGCCGCATCGTTTTGCTTTCATTACCATCGATTAGTGAACGTACTGCGTTATTGGGAGCGGTGTTTACGGCTGCACTTTTCAGCGTTGGCTCAACGGTATGGTCTCAAAGCACTGCCGTCGAGGTGTATTCGCTTAATCTATTGCTATTTGTTGGTTTGTTGCATTTTTTATTACTCCTGCATTCCAACAAGGAACGGATAATCGTCAACACAGTCCTTGCTGGCATAATGTTTGGCTTTATGCTTGCTAACCATGTGTCGTCCGTGTTCTTGCTGCCCGGTGTTATATGGATGTGGTGGGGTGCTACTGATGGAACAGTTGTCAGAAAGAAGGCGCTGCCATGGTTGATGGTTCCCATGATTGTTGGTCCATCGTTGTATGCATTATTGCCTTTGCGCAGCGCACAGCTTCCTCCAATCAATTGGGGAATGGTTCATCGCGGATTTGCTGAATTTATTTATCATGTGAAAGGAACGCAATTTGGCGTATGGATGTTTAGCGATGCGTCGGCGGTTCGAGAGAATCTAGCGCTCTTTATAACTATTATTTCTCAGGACTTCCTATGGGTTGGATGGATAGTAATTGTCATGGGAGCCGCTTTTGTATTTGCACAGAAACGCTCAATCGGTTATGCTCTGTTGGCGATGTCCCTTGGTAACCTTGGAATTTCGCTCGGATACGCCATTCCGGATATTGAATCGTACTTTCTGCCAACAATAGTGGTATTCACAATATTTTTTGGCGCAGGCATTTCGTGGCTGACAAGTCGACTGAGGCCGTTTACTCAATATTCAATTGCCTTATTGCCCATAGTTGCGTTTATGCTTCATTTTAAGAATATGGACTATTCTGAGCACTTTGCTGTTGATGCGTATACCCGATGGGCGTTTATAAATGCAGGCCCGAATGCAATCATCATTACGCGTCAGTGGGATTATATGTGCTCTGCTGCATGGTATTTACAAACGGTGGAGCACTACAGACCAGATGCGGCAATCATAGATAAAGAGCTGTTACGCCGAACCTGGTACGCCCCCTACCTTGCCCAGATGTACCCCGATGTGATGAAGGGAGCTCAACCAGCGGTTGATTCATACATGCCCTGGCTTCGATCGTTCGAGTACGATAACGATGTTTTCATGTCTCAAAAACGCAATACCGTCGAAATTCAACGGCGCTTTGTTGATGTGTTGAAAGCTATTATCGAGGCAAACCCGACGCGTCCCGTTTACATAACTCCGGAAATATTTAGTGAAGAACGTGGTTTTACAGTGGGATATAAGGCCTTGCCAGTGGGGCCGTTATTACGGCTGACGAAAGACGCTACACTGCTACCCAAGACTCAGTTAGACTACCTGGAATACGTCACGTCGAGTCTCAATGGCCGCACGAGCCGCCTAGACTCTGCCTTAACACAAACCGTCCTGTCTGCGTTGTATAACGATGCAATGTTTACTTTAGAGCAGCGGAAGGATACTGCCGGGTATTGGCGGATTCGTCAGTATGCTATTTCATTGGATCCGAAAAGCAGGGTTGTAAGAATGATGAGTGGAAATTTCTGAGTTATAAATGTATTTAGTTTACGATCTCGAGACTGTTGGCGCAGATTTCAATTCATTTGATGAGTCTCAGCAGGAGTATTTGCTGCGCTATACCCAGACGGATGAGGATCGCACTCAAAAAATTCATGAGCTGGCTCTAAGTCCTTTAACGGGAAAGATTGTATGTATTGGAATGTGCCTGGTAACCAAAGGTGCAGACAATGAGTGGCAGACACGCAACGCCGCATACGCTCTCGATGAGGGTATGAGTGATGCCGACAATGTGGTGGAATCGGTACTTGCTTCCGGAGCGAAATGTCATCGGAGTTCAGAACAGGTTATGATTCAGAATTTTTGGAAGCTACTGACTGCTAATCCTGGAATACACCTGGTTACATTCAATGGACGAAACTTTGATGCTCCATGGCTGATGTTACGAAGCGCCCTGCTTGGCATCCGGCCTCAGCGAAACCTAATGGATGGCACTCGCTATAATTATTCGGGTCATACCGACCTTCTCGATAAACTCACATTTTATTCAGGTACATCAACCGGACCATTGCGCAAATTCAATTTTGATTTTTATGCAAAGGCATTTGGCATTACTTCGCCTAAGTCCGCTGGTGTCGATGGCTCAAAGGTTCAGTCGTTGTTCGCGGCCGGTGAACTTGACGTAATTGCGGAATACTGTCTGCGCGATGTACAAGCTACATGGGAATTGTTCCTGAAATGGAGCGCCATGCTGAAATGGTAGATACTAAATATTGCGTATATGTGTTGATATCGTTGTTGTCGCTCCGTGTCTTGCAAATTGCTTAGGCAGCGGGAGAATGGTGCTCCGTCCTCTTCACGTAAATGAATTGTGATAGCTCCGCTGAAAGAAGAAAGATAAATGCTGAGTAATAGAACCACAGAGCTAATGATGCAAGTGTAACGTAGCCGCCATAGAACAGGGAAAGCGTAGAGGATACGTTAACGTACCATGAAAAAAGAATGCGTGCCCCCTCCCAAAGTCCCACAGCAAACAGCGAGCTCATAACAACGATTTGCCACGGGAGTTTGCCGCTGGGTACTACTCGGTAGAGGACGAAAAACAGAACCGAAGTTGAAATGAGACTGACGGCTTGAGCTGTAAACCCGTAAAAGTAGACGGACTCTGCTATACCGAAAACCGATTCCCCAATGTCTTCTACGATAGTGAGCAAGGGACTAAGCGCTGTTGTAATTAATATTAGCAACGCTGCTACAATCGTAAGTCCGAGATCTTTCAGTTTATACCAAACAAAAAACTTTGTGTCGGGCGTATGGAAAATCGCATTCAGGCCTGTACGCAGAGAACTGAAGAGCGCCGATGCAGTCCATATCAGCGCAAAGCCCGATATCCATCCAGCGATTGTCCTATAAGTGTAGACTGCATTGAGCTCTGTGAGGACGGATGGAATTGTCGAAGTGGCTTCGATATTTGCAGGTAGAATTTGTATCAATACCGATCGTAATGCCTCCCTGGCGTGCATTTCGTGTACCATGACACTAATGATTGAGAGCACAAGCAGCGTAAGCGGTATCATACACAGCAACTGATTAAATGCAATCCCTGCTGAAAGAAGAAATATGTGCCGACGATCCGTGATATCGACAAATTCAGAGACAATATTCCATGTTCGCTTAACCCACGTTGGTAAACGATTTAACAATGAAATGTCCGGTTTATGTCTCGTCGTCTTCATGGTTCTTTCACACAGCTTTGTGTTTCAAAGCTAGATTTGTCGAATGCATAACAGCGCATGGAGTGTCGCAATAATATTCTCGTCCCTGTTAGTCCTTTCTTGTGCGAACAGATCGGCTCCCGGAGGAGGCCCGCCGGACAAGACACCGGCAAGCCTCTTGAGGACAGAGCCACCAAATCGCTCAACCAATGTTACAGATCAAACGTTTGATTTTGAATTCGACGACTACGTTGATCGTTCCATCCGTAATGCAATTTCGATACAACCTGCTGCACGCTTTTCAACTTCGTATTACGGCGACGAAATTGCAATTACCTTCGAAGAAGATCTTCTGCCCAATACAACGTACGCAATAACGCTCGGAACAGAATGGAAGGACCTGAGAGGTAATTCTCCGCCGTCGGCGACTACCATAATATTTTCTACGGGTCCCGAACTTGATTCAGGCATAATTCAAGGTCAGGTTTCAGCTCTCAACTTCCAGGACCTCTATGTATTAGCATACTCCGACGCGGATAAGCTGGATACATCATTCAGCCCAGCCGTCAATCCATCTGTATATCGAATTCCAGTTGGTACATCTGGAGCATTTGCGATAGGGGGCTTAAAAGACGGGTGGTACAGAGTACTTGCAGCACGCGATAGAAATAAGAACAAAATCGTTGATGCAGGCGAAGATTATTCAATAGACTACTCAGATATTCAGGTTGCCAACGGCAAGTCGCGTGAATCAAATTTGAAAATAGATGTTCAAATAGACTCTTCTGCGGTTTCAGGAAAACAAGAGAAGTCCGATTCCTCGGTGAGCGATTCTTCGACAATACAAATCGAACCCGGTAGTGCTAACGGAGTATTAATTGATTCAATTAATTTTGGACCTCCGTATCTTTTAAGGTTTATCGACAAATCAGGTAGCATACAAGCTGCGCTGCCTGTCGTTCAAGGGGAGACATGGACGATTTCTTCAATCAAACCGGGAACGTATACCGTCGATGTGGTAAAAGACATCAATGGTAACGGATTATACGATCCCGGAACTGTTCGGCCGTTTACATTCGGAGAACGTTGGAAGCTAATCGGAATTTCGATCACCATCCGCGAGCGTTGGACTACAGACGACGTCAACGTTATCGTTAGGTGATTTTTTTCTTATCATGTCTCACATATCGTTTCGACGTTGTATGGCAATCCAAATATTACGTTGCGTTGGCTTGGCTCTACTCTTATTTTTCCTTTTCAACCACCCTGTCTGCGCTCAAAAGGATTTCACGCTTCGCGTTGTAGCTACCAACCTTGAAATTCCCTGGGAAATTGAGTGGGGGCCCGACGGTATGCTTTGGGTTACGGAACGTCCCGGTATTGTTAGCCGAATCGACCCTGAAACTGGAACCAAGCAAGTTGTGCTGGACATACAAGACTCTGTTTACGCAGCTTTAGAGTCCGGACTCTTGGGATTCGTCCTCCACCCAGACTTTTTACAGATACCTTATATCTACCTTACCTATGTTGGCGGTGATACAGCGGGCGATTACAGAGTTGTTAAACGATATGAATATGTTGAAGATACACTAATTGATCCAGTTGAAATCTACAGAATTTCGCCCGCAGGTTACTTACACAACGGCAGCAGACTGGCTATAGGCTCAGATGGTATGCTCTACGTTACAACAGGCGATCATTACCAGGAATTCCCGGCACTCGACGAGAATTCAGACAAGGGTAAAATTCTCCGTATGAAATTAGATGGGTCGGTACCTTACGACAACCCGATTCCGGGGAGATACATGTGGTCAAAAGGACACAGAAATGTCCAAGGTCTAGTACAACTCCCCAACGGAAGTTTATGGGCGAGTGAGCATGGTAACAATATCGAGGACGAAGTGAACTTAATTGTAAAGGGCGGAAACTATGGCTGGCCCCGTGTTGAAGGTCCATGCGACGAAGAATATGAAATAGGATATTGCGATTCAAACAACGTACTGACGCCGAAGTGGAGTTCCGGCGGATTTACCGTAGCTCCTGCCGGCATTGAATACTATAATAGTGACCGCTATCCTGTGTTCGCCAATTCTATTCTTCTGGCAACACTCAAGCACAGCACGTTGTTCCAGTTGCGGTTGAATGATGACGGCGACAGCATTGTGCAAGTGTTGGATTACTTCAGGCGCAGCATCGGCCGGATTCGTGATATTGCTATTTCTCCTGACGGAAGAATCTTCCTTTGTTCAAGTAATAGGGAACCCAACGGAGTTGATCCCTTTCCTGAATTTGATGATGATAAAATTGTTGAGGTTATTCCTGTTCCAGATTCAGCTATACCTATTTATTCAGCTCCGGATACGATGTTTGTTAAGGCAAGAGTAGGAGATGAATTCTTGTTTCACGTTCCCGTTAGCAACATTGGAACGGCACCTTTCAGGATTCAATTCGTTGGTGAACTCGATACTGGTTTGTTTTTAAGAAGCGATCAGTGGAGAGTACCCATCACGGTGCTTCCAGGTAGGACCTACCCGCTCAACTTCGTCTTTAAACCGCCCGTCGACAGCGAATACTTTACCGAGTCTTTCATTGCGACAGACAGTCTCGGCAATTTCCCCATCTACCTCAAGGGTTCAACTGTTGTTGGAGTCCTAGATGCAACCATCGATACCCTCGTTGTGCAGTGTAGAAATTGCAGCGAGGAATCTATTCGATTGTGGTTTGTAAACACAGGTACAGACACAGTAACGGTTACAGGAGCCACAATTGAAGGTGATGATATGTCGGCTTTTGAAATTGTTGCTATTGACACCGGTGTTGTCCAACCGGCCGACAGTGCATCCGTTACGGTACGCTACATCGGACCGCCAGCGGCGGTTATGCAGAGTGTTGTAAGAATTAATACAACGTCGTATCGCGATGCCTATACAACTTTATTTGTTACTTCTTCAACTTCCGTCGGTTCGGAGGCATCCGGCGAGCTGCCACTTTATGTTTATCCAAATCCATTTTCCTCGACGATTAGCTTTATCATTCCTCCTGAGTTAATAGGCGAGACCATCAGCCTGTACAACTTAGTGGGCTCGTTGATGTATAGTCTGGATAGTGGAACAAATCAGGTCGTTGAGTGGGATCCAGCATCCTCTGGCAATGTCTCGTTCAGCACAGGTGCATACTTGGCATTCGTAACCAACGGGAAAATTTCCGCTATGACATTGATTTATTACTTTGGCCAATGATTTTTATTGATGAAGACATACCCATTCTATTTGAGTATTTAGGAAAGTTCGATTCAGTTCAGACGTTCAGTGGGAGAACACTGAACAACCAGATGCTTCGCGATTACCAGGTTACCGCCCTGTTTGTAAGATCGACGTGCCCGGTTAACCAGGATCTGCTTGTAGGTACTGCAGTATCCTTCGTTGGTTCTGCTACTGCCGGTATCGACCATGTTGATCAAGCATACCTTGCTATACGCGGAATTCAACTCGCTTATGCACCCGGTTCAAATTCTCAGGCTGTCACCGATTACGTATTTGATTCACTCAGACTGCTAACTAATTCACAAATCATAGCCCGTGAATTTTCCGACACAACAATTTGCGTAATCGGAATTGGGAATATTGGATCGCGAGTTGTTGAATCAGCAATCAGTATGGGATATAATGTATTGATCAGTGATCCACCCAAAGGACACACTGAGCCGCTGCGCTTGCTTCTTCCACGCTCCGATGTAGTTACGCTTCACGTTCCATATACAACATCTGGCTCTTGCCCCACACACAAGCTTGTTGGACAAGCCGAAGTCAATCTTCTCAAACCAGGAACTGTGCTGATAAATACCTCGCGTGGTAAAGTAATTGATGAAGCACTAGTAATCGATAAATGCCTCGATGGTTCGCTTGTCTCAGTGCTCGATGTATTTGAGAGTGAACCGCATGCTAACATCAGAACTGTTAGCAACGCAGACCTGGCTACTCCGCACATCGCTGGATACACACATTCGGCAAAGATTTGTGGTTCCTTCATGGTATTGAACGCATATCTCGAGTCAATCGGCGAAAGTATAGTGCCACATCAGCACGAAATTCATCAGGACAGAACTAAAACAATTGATTATATATCAACGATGTTTAAGAAGGAATGGGCTTCCACGCCAAAGGCTGAAACGTTCGACGGGTTGCGAAGCAAAGCTCTTACAATGAGTATTTGATTTCGGAAAGGGGCGGGGCTTTCGCATCCCTTTCCGATAGGATTGCATCTGTAACAAACCACTTAATGCCAAGCGCCGGGTCCAAAGGGTTGATACTGCCTTCTCCCAGCGGATTGTAAATAGCAGTACACTTATAAATCACATCGACGGTATCGGTTAATGCACAAAATCCATTTGCAAAGCCCGGTGGCACCCATAAGAGTTTGTTATTGCTGTCCGATAATTCGATCTCGACGTGCCTTCCGAATGTAGGTGAGTCCTTCCTGATGTCAAGCTCGATGAATTGCGCCGACCCTGCAACAACGCGAATGAGCTTCCCCATCGGTGGTCGAAACTGATAATGCAGACCACGAATAACGTTCCTATGCGAATTGCTTCTGTTGTCCTGAACAAACACTTCTTCGACACCAAGCTTCCACAGGGCATCAACTCGGTACAACTCCTCGAAAAACCCGCGATGGTCTTCGAATCGTGCCGTCCTTAGAACGATGATTCCGTTAAGGTGTTTTGATAGAATCTCAAATGACATGAATTACTTTTTTGCGAGTGCTAAACCCTCGTCGAGAAGCTCGTTCACCTTTTGCAAGGATGTTGCCTCAGAATAAAATCGCACCAGTGGTTCTGTACCGGACGCACGGATTAATAGCCATGCTCCTCCATCTACCGTGAACTTGTAACCGTCTCGATCGTCGAGCTGCAGTACACTGTAGTGCCCAAGCTTTAGAGGCCGCTTGGCACATGCCGACATGATTGCATTTTTTTCCTTATCCGTTACAAGTACATCACGACGTCTGAATCGATGAGGTCCAAATTCTTCATCAAGCTCGTGGCAGAGCTTCTTAAGCGATTTCCTGCGAGATGCCATCATTTCCAAAATCAGCAAGCCGTTAAAGACACCATCTCTTTCAGGTATGTGCAGAGAAGTACCCAAGCCCCCTGACTCCTCTCCACCTATAATAATCTTTTCTTCCGACATCAGCTTCGCAACATGTTTAAAACCAACCGGCGTTTCGTAGAGTTTGATGTTGCGTCTTTCACAGTACAGATTAACCATCGACGTCAGGCTAACGGTCTTAACAACGGCACCGCGGCGTTTCTTGTCTTCATAGAGGTATTTCAACAGCAGCATAAAGGTTCTGTGCGGATCAACGTACGATCCTGTTTCGTCTACCAGTCCCAACCTATCGGCATCGCCATCCGTTGCAATTCCAATATCTGCCTTCTTCTTCTTTACAGCCTTCATCAATGGTTCAAGGCATTCTGCAATAGGTTCAGGATGATCGATCTCTCCAAAAGACGGGTTGTAATCACCATGAATCTCGAACGCCTCTGGAAGGATGCGGTGGATGAAACCGATTCCGGCACCATGCATCGGATCGTAAACAACTTTAATGTTGCTCCTCGATATGAGTTCGAAGTCGATCTTCTTTCTCAAATACCTGATGAACGATTCCTTGGCATCAAAGAGCCTAATAGTTCGTTTTTCCAAACATTCCTGAAGCGTAGGAATATTCACCGCGGGAAGTTTCCCATGCAATGCAGCGAGTTCCTGCTCAATTCGAGTTATTTGCTCGGGAATAGCCGGGCCACCAAAACTCGCCTTAACCTTAAAACCATTGTATATGGCCGGATTGTGCGATGCCGTGATAACAACTCCAATCTGAGCGCTCTTCTGCCGCGTATGAAACGAGACCTGCGGCGTGCTGCTCACGGAGTCGGTGAGATATACAGTGATGCTATATGTTGTTAGAATGCGAGAGACTTCCTCGGCAAACTGGCGCGACATAAACCTGGTATCATATCCGATAACGACAACTGCTCCGTGCTTCTTAATGGACTGCACATATCGTCCGGTAGCATGTGCAACCAGAGACACATTTGCAAAGGTGTAATCGCGTGCAATTACGCCTCTCCATCCATCGGTGCCAAACTTAATGTGCGAGCTCATGACAGCGTTGAATCTCCTGCGTATTCAGAGTCTTCGCCCAGCATCTCTTCAATTCGCAGCAGTTGATTGTACTTCGCAACCCTATCGCTTCTGCAAGGTGCGCCTGTTTTTATTTGCCCTGTACTTAGAGCAACTGCAATGTCGGCTATGGTCGAGTCTTCTGTTTCCCCTGACCTGTGTGAGATAATGCTGCCATATCCGAAGCGCCTTGCCAGGGAAACAGCATCAAATGTTTCGGTGAGTGTTCCGATTTGATTAACCTTAATGAGAATCGAATTAGCAACGCCTTCGGCAATGCCTTTCGCGAGATATTCAACATTGGTAACAAAGACATCGTCGCCAACAAGCTGTACCTGCTCTCCCATAGAATCAGTTAGCATTTTCCATCCAACCCAATCATTCTCACCCATTCCATCTTCAATTGAAACTATTGGGTATGCTTTAATAAGCGATGAATACCAATCAATCAACTGGCCCGCATCTCTCTTCTCTTTTGAACTCTTATACATCACATAAGAACCATTATCCCACATTTCGCTTGCAGCAACATCCAAGGCCAGTACGATATCGTCTTTCGGCTTATATCCTGCAATCTCTATTGCCTCCATGATAAGGTCAAGCGCCTCTTCATTGCTCTTTAGGGAGGGGGCAAATCCGCCTTCATCGCCAATCGATGCACTCAGCCCGCGTTTCTTAAGCACTCCTTTAAGCGTATGATACACTTCTGCGCCAATTTGGAGAGCCTCCGAAAACGAGTCGGCACCGATAGGCATGATCATGAATTCCTGAATATCAACATTGTTATCGGCATGACGTCCACCATTAAGAATGTTCATCATCGGCGTAGGCAGCAAACTTGCATTTACTCCTCCAAGATATCTGAACAGGGGCAATCCATGAAAATCGGCTGCTGCCTTTGCAACTGCAAGTGACGATCCAACCGTAGCATTTGCGCCAATCCTGCCCTTGTTGTCAGTGCCGTCAAGGTCGATGAGTATCCTGTCTACCTGACGCTGATCCGTAGCATCCATCCCAAGCAGCGCCTCGGCAATTTCTGTATCGACAAATTCAACGGCTTTCTGTACACCCTTACCTCCGTACCTCGATGCGTCGCCATCGCGGAGTTCAACAGCTTCGTGCTCACCCGTGCTTGCTCCGGAAGGAACTGCAGCCCTGCCCATTGAGCCATTCTCTAATTCAACATCGACTTCCAAAGTTGGATTACCGCGGGAATCAAGAATTTCCCTTGCATAAATATCGGTTATTATCATAATGGTTACGTCCTCCCGGATTCCATTTATAGAACTGTGTTCGCAGCTTAACTCATCGACAGAATATTCATGTTCAAAGCATCGATGCTTTTGGCAAGACGAATATCAAGAATTGTCAGACCTCCCTGATCGTGAGTGCTGAGAGTGATCCGCACTTTGTTCCAGCCGTAAACCAGGATGTCCGGATGATGATCGGCTTTCTCTGCAAGAAGCGCAATGGCATTTACAAGGCCTATTGCTGCAGCAAAATCGGAGCAAGGTACCTCACGAACAATTGTGGCGCCATCGCGGCGCCACAGTGGAATGTCCTTAAGATGTTCACCCAGCTCTTCTTCGCTCATAAGCGTTGGACGAGCCATGATGTTAATTTAATTGAGTTTCGAGTTGTGCTTCCAATCGGTTTGTGATATACGTCTTTGGAACGGCGCCAACAATGGTATCCACTACCTTGCCCCCTTTAAAAATCAGCAGCGCCGGGATGGAGCGAATTCCATATTCCATTGCAACGCGAGGGTTGTTGTCAACGTCAACCTTTGCAATGGTTGCGCGCCCCTGATATTCAGACGCAAGGTCGTCCATGATAGGGGCGATAGCGCGACACGGTCCGCACCATGCAGCCCAAAAATCCACGAGAACAACCTTTCCACCGGCTATTTCGGGACCAAAACTTTCGTCGGTAAGATGTACGGGATGAGGCATTTTACATTTTCGATTACTTCTGCCTCAAGGTTTGAACGACATTGCCTTAAGAATAGAAGTCTCGAATACTCCGAATATTGAAAAAATTTGTACTGTAACGACGACAAAGCTACCAAAAAATTTAGAAGGGGTTGGATTGAACGATGTCGCCATATAGCGATCATTCTTCATGCTAATTACTCTTCAAGGGGCTGAGGTAGCAATTCAATGATTGTGGCAATTGTATCTACAGCAGCTTCGAGTTCAGCAGTAGTGCCATTGTTTCCTATTGTAAAATCCGCCAAGGCGCGCTTGTCTTTCGAAGGCATCTGCTCGGCCATGCGAGCCCTCACCTGTTCCTGGCTCATACCAGTGCGCTGCATTACCCTCTCAATGCATACATCATCCGTAGCATCAACCACAATAACCCAGTCAAAGCCATCTTCGAGACCAACTTCGTAGATGAGTGCAGATTCGATGACGAGTAGGGGGCTGCCAGACGCTATCCGGTCTTGTATCAACTCCGACTGTTTCTCAAGCACACGCGGATGAATAATCCTGTTCAACCGATTCAGCTTTAAACGTCCTGCGTCAGTGCCATCAAACACAATCTCAGCTATACGCCCCCTATCAACAATTGCATTGTTCAACACGGATGATCCAAACAGTTCAACAATTTCATCGCGCACAGCTTCGGCGTTCAATAGCTCCCGACCCATATCATCCGACGCTACAACTTCCCAGCCGCGTTTCCTAAGGAGTTCTGCAACTGCCGACTTCCCCGATCCGATTCCACCTGTAAGACCAATGAGTTTCATTGAACGAATTTAGGTGACACCACACTTCGTTCCTCTCTTCAGGAGTGTATTGCTTTTGCTGCAAATTCCTACTCGCTCTGTGCCATGTAGTTGTAATGCCCACCTTTTAAAAGGATTTGGAATAGTCTTATCTTTGTGGTTCTGAATTAACTGCACCGTTCGTCTAGAGGTTAGGACACCGCCCTTTCAAGGCGGTAACACGGGTTCAATTCCCGTACGGTGTACAACGCAGAGCCTCGTCCAGCGGACGGGGCTTTTTTGTTTAGAAGTCTGTGCCCTGCTCCCGCCCCTTCACTCAAGCGCAAACGATCCTGCTTGCAATTCGTCGGCAGGTTCGTAGTGAGAAATTACGACTCCCGTGGTTGAGATTTGGATATCGATGAGGCGGAGATTCTGCGCAGGAGTACCGCTTCCGAACAGCCGTTTGCCGTTGCCCACGATGACGGGAAAAGTCCATACGTACATGGAGTCAATCAATGAATGCTCAAGCAGCAACTGAATTAGTTGACCGCTGCCATGAATCCATAGATTTTTACCTTGAATGTTCTTAAGTTTTTTTAATTCCGATACATCGTCTCCAGAAATGAGAATTGAATTCTTCCAAGGTAGATCCGTTTGATTATGCGACACCACATACTTTGTAGTAGAATTGAAATTGTCTGATACAGAGTCGCCACTTACCTTTGGCCAATGTGAGGCAAAGATGTCGTACGTGCGTTTGCCGAGAAGAAGGTCGAAGGGTTCGGACATAAAACCATCCATAATTTTTCCCATGATGTCGTCCCAATAATGGAAAGACCAACCTCCCCATTGAAAACCACCGTCGTTGTCTTCTTTCGGGCCGCCTGGAGCCTGCATCACACCATCAAGAGTCACAAATGTTGTTGTAATGATTTTTCTCACAGTCAATTCTTTCAGTCTAAAGATTTGTCTAAGATAGAGGGATGGGGTTTGATGTTTCGCGTTGCACTATTTTCACAGCAAGTTTTTCCAGACACCTCAGTTCTCCATGAAGATTGCAATCCTCGGGGCGAGTTCACTTACAGCATCGGCCCTTATTCCAATGATCCTCGAAGAGACCGATGCCGAGTTGCACCTCATCAGCAGTAAAAAAATTGAAACGCACGACGAGCGCGTGAGTGGTACAACGGTCGACTATTTAAATAAGGCTGAATTAAAGTCTGCTATTCTGAGCAATATTCCGCAGGTAATTGTAAATACCGCAGCACTGACGAATGTCGATGCATGTGAAATTGACCGAAGCACGGCGTGGCATATCAATGTGTCGCTGGTAGAACATCTTGCCCGACTTGCCAGAATTACCGATGCGCACCTGGTGCATTTTTCAACCGACTATGTATTCGACGGCGCCAAAGGACCATATATCGAAAACGATATTCCTTCGCCAATAAATTATTATGGTAAAACCAAGCTTGCCAGCGAAAATGCCTGTCTGAGTTTGAGTCCAGATGCAACGGTTATCAGAACCAACGTCCTCTACGGTCCCAATGCAGCACATACCGATTTCGTACGATGGGTATTAACAATGATTGAATCGAACGAAGATGTTCGAGTTGTATCAGATCAGTTTTCCAATCCAACATATATCGACGATCTTGCCGAAGCAGTTGTTAGAATAATTCTTCGCAAACGCACCGGCGTTTATCACGTTGGAGGCGCAAACTATTTGAGCCGCTACGACTTTGCCGTTGCCATTGCAGAATTTTTTAAGCTCGATCCATCATCGTTGAAACCAGTAACAACAGCAGAATTGGCACAACCTGCAAAGCGGCCTTTGAAAGGGGGCTTGATAACGCTGAAAGCAGAGTCTGATCTCAGAATGAAATTTCGTGGAATTGAAAGTGGTCTTACATCTTTACGTCAGGCGTTGTTCGCACGAGTTCTGGAGTCGAATACAAACAAGCCAACGCCACTGTGGTGAAGTGAACGGAGTTGGGGAGAAATACATGCTGTGAATTGCCTATGCATTCCAGTACGGCCTGTCCAAACTGCGGTACTGAACTGCCTCAAGAATATGATCGACGGCGATTGCATCGGAGTTTCCCAAATCGGCAATCGATCTGGAAACTTTCAGCACTCTGTCGTAGGCTCGCGCTGAAAGATTGAGTCTGTTCATTGCCTTGTGCAAGAGATCGCGCGCAGCAGAATCGAGTGTGCAGAAAGCTTCTACATCCTTGGGCGACATATCGGCATTCTTAAACAGATTTTCGCGAGACCTGAATCTCTGAATCTGGCGTTCACGGGCTGTAACAACTCGCCCCCTAACAACTGCCGATGTTTCACCACCGTCATCGCCCGCAAGGTTTTGAATACGAACTGCAGGAACATCAATATGGATATCAATTCTGTCTAAGAGTGGACCTGATATTTTTGACATGTACCGCTGAATATCTGCAGGCTGACAGGTGCACTCCTTCAGCGGGCTGTGAAAATGACCGCACGGGCAAGGATTCATCGAACATATCAGCATGAAGTTGGCTGGATAATCAACCGACATACGAGATCGCGAAATTCGAATACGTCTGTCTTCGAGAGGTTGCCGCAGCACTTCCAACACGTTGCGCTGAAATTCGGGGACTTCATCGAGGAATAGTACTCCGTGATGAGCCAGGGTTATCTCTCCTGCTCTAACGGCCCCATGTCCCCCTCCTACCAACGCTGCATCGCTGATGGTATGATGCGGCGCTCTGAACGGACGTTGCGTTACCAGGGACTGACTAGGAGCGAGAAGACCAGTGACTGAGTGTATCGTTGTTGTTTCGAGCGCTTCCTGCAGCGTGAGCGGAGGAAGTATTGACGGCAGTCGTTTTGCAAGCATCGTCTTACCAGCGCCCGGAGGCCCAACCATGATTAGGTTATGGCCTCCTGCGGCGGCAACTTCCAACGCTCGCTTTACAGTTGCCTGCCCCTTAACATCATGCAGGTCTATTGACGAGCTGCCGGAAGATGCCTGAAACATGGCAGCAACGTCAACCCTATGCGGGTGCATCCTCACATCGCCAGTGAGAACTCCCACTGCTTCTCGTAGTGTGCCAACTGGATAGACATCAATGCCTTCGATTATCGATGCTTCGTCGGCATTTCGTTCAGGTATGAACAATCGCCTGGCATTTTTCCGTTTTAACATTGCTGCAATTGCAAGACAGCCACGAACAGGTCTGAGGCTTCCATCAAATGCCAATTCCCCGAGCATGTATGTGCCATCGAGGTTGGGTTCATCAATTTTCCTAAGAGCTATCAATACACCGAGCGCAATTGCCAGGTCGAAGGCGCTTCCCTCCTTTCTCAGATCTGCCGGTGCAAGGTTGATGGTGTATTTCTTAGCAGGCAGTTCGTACCCACCATTCTTTATTGCTGCCTGAACCCGTTCCTTCGATTCTCGAACAGCACTGTCGGGCAACCCAACCAACAGAAAGGCTGGCAAGCCGTTTTCGATATGCGTCTCAATTTCAACAGGGATCGCCGAAATGCCGATTACAGTGGCAGTAGAAGTCTTAGAATACATTTTTATAAACGTCCTTTACCAGATGTACCCACTATAAGCTTGAGCGTGACTTATTAGTTATTTTTGCACCAAATGCCAATCACAAGAGCGCCGAAAAAGTCGAAGTGGTACGTCGTCTGGATCGGTCATTCGCCTGGGCTATATCCATCTTGGGATAAATGCCGGGATCAGGTAGAGGGGTATCCGGGATCGAGATACCGGGCATACGATACCTTGGCAGAGGCTAAAGAGGCATTTGAAAAGGGGCTTCCAAAACAAATTGTCAAACACGCGCCAGCTGATCATGTATCGCTCGGAAAAACGAAGTCGGGCGCGCGGGGACCTATCGTTCCGAGTATCAGTGTTGATGCTGCGTGCAACATGACGACTGGTGTAATGGAATACAGAGGCGTCGATACACAAACGGGAGTGGAACTTTTTCGAATGGGTCCTTTCAGTGCCTCTTCAAATAACCTTGGTGAATTCCTGGCAGTAGTTCACGCTTTGGGAATGCAGAAGAAGAACTCCGGAAACCTTCCCGTCTATACTGACTCTAAAACTGCGTTGGCTTGGGTAAGGAAGAAACATGCAAAGACAACGGTAGCGCCATCTGATAAAAATTCTGAGTTGTTCGCTCTCATAAACCGAGCTGAGGAATGGCTCAGGACTAATGCTTATGATAATCGTGTGTTGAAATGGGATACAGACAAATGGGGCGAGAATCCGGCAGATTTTGGTAGGAAGCGGTGAGCCTACACATAGACATCGTGCGCCTATCGCATGCAGAAGGCCTGCCACTACCTTCCACAGCAACGTCGGGATCGGCTGGGATGGATGTTCATGCTGCAGTCACTGAGCCGATACGGTTAGCGCCGGGATCTGTAACGATGGTTCCCACTGGCTTGCAAATGTCAATTCCTTTAGGATTCGAATGTCAGGTTCGCTCTCGAAGCGGTTTGGCAGCCAAACATGGGGTGTTTGCTCTGAATTCCCCCGGGACAATCGATAGCGACTTCCGCGGCGAGGTTCACGTAATCCTTGCTAACTTCTCTTCGTCCGATTTTATTATCGAGCGCGGCTCTCGAATTGCACAGCTTGTTGTTGCACGATATGAGCATATTGAATGGAACGAGGTTGACGATCTCGATGTAACACACCGTGGCGAAGGTGGATTTGGAAGTACTGGTGTACACCCATGAAGATTAGTATCGGATCTGACCATGCTGGATATAGGCACAAGGAGGCTTTGAAAAAAGCACTTGAAGAAGATGGTCATGCTGTAATTGATGTCGGAACTGCCTCCGAAGATTCCGTAGACTATCCGGACTTTGCTTCAGCCGCTGCCAGACTGGTGGCAGAAGGTAAGGCAGAAATGGGTGTATTGGTGTGCGGGACGGGAATCGGAGTCTCAATCGCAGCAAACAAGATAAAGGGTATCCGCGCCGCGAATGTCACGAATGTTGAAATGGCACGCCTGGCACGCGAGCATAACGATGCCAATATGGTTGCTGTAGGTGCAAGGATTACACCCGTAGCACTTGCCATCGAAATTGTTCGCACGTTTCTTAAGTCTGAATTCAGCGGTGGTCGCCATACGAAACGAGTTGAAAAAATTCAGGATCTTGAACAACAGTGAGCTGCGACGTCCTCGTTATCTCTGCCCATCCCGATGATGCGGAACTTGCCTGTTCCGGTACGGTAAAAAAACTTACTAACGAAGGCCGTTCCGTTGCCTTTGCCGATTGTACTCTTGGCGAAGCGGGAACACGCGGCAGCGCAGATCTTCGGAAATCCGAAGCCGAGGCTTCCCGGAAAATTCTTGGCGTGAGCGAGCGAGTATACCTGGATATGCCCGATGGTGCAATAGAGCATACACAAGAGAATGTGCTAAAAGTTGTTGGAGCTATCCGACACTTTCAGCCTAGACTGATTATTATTCCTCCGTCGTTCGAACGTCACCCCGATCACGAAACTGTTTACCGCATAGCCCGAACTGCGTCTTTCACTGCGGGTCTTACAAAGGTTATCACAACGTTCAACGGCATGGTGCAGCAACCGCACCGACCGCAAAGAACCATTTGTTATCAATTATTTTACGATTTCACGCGGCAACCGGATTTTTACGTCGACATCAGCGACACCTTCGCATATAAAATGCAATCTATTCACGCGTTTGCATCGCAATTTCATTCCCCGGGCGAAAGCCAATCCAAGGATCCTGAAACTTTTATTTCGGATAAGACTTTTATTGAAGGTTTAGAAGCGAGGGCACGCTACTTCGGCAATCGCATTGGCACTAGATATGCAGAAGCCTTCCTATCAATCGAGCCATTATCACTCCCGTCGTTGTCCCTGCTATTATGATCCGCCTGAAGCCGGAAGAGTATCATGTTCCGGTAATGCTGAATGAATGCATCCTGAACCTCAGCATCCACACAGGTGGAACCTATGTGGATGCAACACTTGGAGGCGGTGGACATACTGCGTCGATTCTTGCAACACTAGTTGCCGACTCCAAGCATACGCATGGCAGAGAGCGGTCGGTAGTTGTTTCGTTTGACGCCGATGAGATGGCAATTGACCACACTACACGCCGGTTTGCAGAATTTCTATCCGACGCTGGAGAAAATGTTTCCCTTCGGTTAGTGCATGCAAATTTTGATACCATGCCGGAATATCTCAATCGAGAGTTCGGTATTACTCCATCTTCGCCAGGTGTTTCTGGTATCCTGTTCGATCTTGGCGTTTCTTCATATCAGTTCGACTATCACCAACGCGGATTTTCGTTTCGTATGGAGGCAGCGCTCGACATGCGTTACACTCCCGAGGGAGAAACCGCATCCGATGTTTTGAACAATCGGAAGCTAGATGATCTGGTAGACATACTTAAATCGTACGGCGATGAACCGCGGGCGCTGATGCTGGCACGTGCAGTTGAACGGCGGCGGAAGATCGCCCCCTTCAAAAAAATTTCCGATGTGCGCGACGTTGTTATTCAAAATGTGCCTCCACATCTTCAGGTTAAGACTCTTGCAAGGGTATTCCAGGCTTTGCGCATTGAAGTGAACAGAGAGCTGACGCGGCTGAGAGTAACGCTGCGGAATATTGTTCCGTTAATGGAAATCGGCGGACGTATTGTTGTACTCAGCTATCACTCAGGCGAGGATCGGATTGTTAAGGAAGTATATAAAGAATTTGAAAAAACCGACAGCCCGCGGCTAAAAATTGTGACAAAGAAACCCATTATTCCCACAGACGCTGAACTGCACGTTAACCCACGGGCGCGCAGCGCACGCCTGCGATGTGCAGAGAGATTTGCATGAGTACGTTCGACCACCACGATTTGCTTGCAATTGCCGGTGATGCCGCTGATGCAATCCCGGATACGGTGGTTGTAAAGGGAGTAAGCACAGACACAAGGACACTTGCTCCGGAAAATGCATTTCTTGCATTGCGTGGCGAGAACTTCGACGGACATGAATATGTCGATCAGGCTTTTGATAAGGGGGCTTCCATTGCTGTTATCGACGTAGTCCGTTTTCCTGATTACGCTCAACGGTGGCGTGGAAGGCCCATTGTGGCTGTGGCCGACCCTTTGCATACATTGGGTTCTTTTGCGTGGTATCATCGGCGTCGCTTTGATATTCCAGTGATTGCAATTGCTGGCGCCGCAGGAAAAACATCGACTAAGGACATCACTGCACATGTTCTTTCGGAAGCAATGCGTGTATTGCAGACAGAAAGAAACTTCAACAACAGAATTGGCACACCTCATACACTGTTGAAGTTGACGGGAGAGCACGAGGCAGCCGTGATTGAAATCGGGACAAACGAGCCGGGTGAAATAGAGCTTCTTAGTGCAATGGTTCAGCCTACTCATGGTCTGATTACCAACATTGGAAAGGAGCATCTCGAAAAATTGATCGATCTTGATGGTGTCGAACATGAAGAGACAGCGCTGTTTGATTATCTGACAGATAATGGAGGTCTGTTATTTGTCAACGTCGATGATGAACGCCTGCAACGCTACGGCTATCATGGTCATCATGGCCGTTCAATTACGTTTGGGATAGAGAACGAAGCAGACATTCGTTTACAGGTTACATTCGACGAAGAGTTGCATCCAACAATACACCTTGTTAAGGGCACTACAACCTTACATGCTCACATGCACACAGTTGGCCTGGCCTCGGCGTATAACGCGACATGTGCAGTTGCCGTTGCGTGGTCGCTCAACTACAATGCGCACCAGATCAAGCAAGGTCTTGAATCCTACCAGCCCCCTACCCCACACGGATATGCAAGAATGACCGTAGAACGTATAGGCGGTTTAGCAGTGCTGAACGATACATATAACGCCAACCCGGAATCAATGAAGATGTCGCTAAAGACTTTGGCAATGTATCCGGCACAGAGGCGCCTAGCAGTGCTTGGCGACATGAGGGAGCTAGGATATGCGGCGCTTGATGAGCACTTATCTGTCCTTGAGCATGCGCTACAATCTGCCGATCTTGTAATTATAATCGGAGAAACTTTTCGATTAGCACTGCAGAATCGGAGAGCCTCACACGCCATCGAGGCAGATTCTTTTGAAAGCGCAGCGCGGATGATTCGGGAAAGCACGCATGACGGCAGTGTTGTGCTTATTAAAGGTTCACGCGGAATGCAAATGGAAAATGTAATTCTACACCTTCGCAGTTCAGCTCAATGATTTATCAGCTCGCCCTTTGGCTTAAATCCATTGCCGATATTCCGGGAATTGGGTTGTTTTCTTACGTAACATTTCGTGCCGCTGCGGCGGCAATATTTGCCCTGTTCATTTCGCTGGTACTTGGCCCATTCATTATAAAAAAGTTGAAGAAGTATCAAATTGGGGAACAGGCAAAATCTGAATTGCATGGTGTAGGTCATCACGAGCGAAAAGCTGGAACGCCAACTATGGGGGGACTCATTGTTCTCGCGTCTGTTCTCATACCAAGTCTGCTATGGGGCAACATCTTCAACATGTACATCGTTATGGCCGTAGTGATTACGGCATTGCTTGGTATAGTAGGGTTTATTGACGATTATCTAAAGGTTGTAAAAAAATTTCGTAAGGGGCTGATTGGGCGTTACAAGATTGCGGGACAGGTAATTGCGGGATTGATCCTTGGAGGATCCGTGTATTTCTTTCCTGAGTGGTATTCACCAACGCTGGCTGATTTTAAAACCGTAACTACAGTCCCATTCGAGAAAATGGTGAATTTCGATTTTGGGCTGCTGTACATCCCTATCGTGATCTTCATAATATCAGCCACATCGAATGCTGTGAATCTAACTGACGGGCTGGATGGCTTGTGCATTGGCACAGTGGGCATCAGTGCTCTGACTCTTGCAGTAATTGCATACTTCAGCGGCAATGCATTTTTTGCCGACTACCTGAACATCATGCACCTGCGCGGAGCGGATGAGCTAGCAATATTTTGTGCGGCTATCGTTGGTGCTGCCATGGGTTTTTTATGGTACAATGCCTATCCGGCTCAGGTGTTTATGGGCGACACCGGATCGCTGGCTCTTGGCGGTGCCATTGGTGTTCTTTGTGTGTTAATTAAGAAAGAATTTCTTCTGCCTATTGTCGGCGGCATTTTCTTTGCTGAAACAGTGAGTGTGATTATCCAAGTACTCTATTTCAAGTACACACGACGGCGTTTTGGAGAGGGGCGGAGAGTATTCCTGATGGCGCCTATTCATCATCACTTTGAAAAAAGTGGTTGGCATGAGTCGAAGATTGTTACCCGGTTTTATATCGTTGGAATAATGCTCGCAATCATTACAATGGCTTCGTTCAAAGTCAGGTAAAATGACTGACCTCTGGGTAGTTGCAGCAGATATGGGATATGGACATCAACGTGCTGTATACCCATTTCGTGAGTTTGCCTATACCGGAATCGTTAATGCGGGCGATACAACCGATGTAACGGATTCCGAACGCAACCAATGGAAAACGTATCTGCGTTTGTACGAAACGTTTTCGCGTGCAAAAGCAATTCCAATAATCGGCAAGCAATTGTTTGGTATGCTCGATCAAATGCTCCACATCCCTTCGTTGTACCCAAGACGGAATCTTTCGCATTCTACGATGCAGGTAGACATGCTTAGCTGGCAAATTCGTCATGGTCTTGGCTCGGGTTTTATTCAGACTGTCTCACGACATCCTCTTCCAATTCTCACTTCGTTTTACGTTGTTGCAATAGCAGCCGACAGTGCTGGGATGGAACCCATCTACTGCATTATTTGCGATGCCGATCTTAACCGTGTTTGGGTTGCCAAGGAACCATGGGACTCACAGATTAATTATTTCGCACCATGCGGGAAAGCAGCTCAACGTCTAAAATCATACGGTGTTCCGGAAGAAAGAATTTTTTTAACGGGATTTCCGTTCGACGATGAACTGCTGGGAGGAAGGGCATTAACAACGTTGAAGCACGACCTTGCTGTAAGACTCAGCATCTTGGATCCAACAGGGAGGTTTCACCGAACTCTTGGACACAGTGTGCGCCATATCCTTGGAGAATTTGCCGACGCTCAACCAACGGAGGAACGCGTTCTTACGCTCATGTATGTGGTAGGCGGTGCAGGTGCCCAGCGAGAAATTGGTACAGCATTGCTTACAGCGTTCCGCGAAAGAATACTAGCGGGGACGATGAATCTAGTGCTATCTGCCGGCACACGCTCCGATACCGCCAAATATTTCTTTGAGAATGTGCGCAGAGTTGTTGGAAATTCCCCAAATGCAAAGGTGCTATATCATAGCGACCGTGCTGCACATTTTGCCGAGTTCAACACAGCAATTCGGTCAACAGATATTTTGTGGACAAAGCCAAGCGAGCTGTCGTTTTACACAGGTCTTGGTCTTCCCATCATCATGAGCCCAACAATTGGATCGCAAGAAAAATTCAACCGCACATGGCTGTTGGAACTTGGAGCCGGCATGCGTCAGGAAAAACCGGAGCATTCTGGTGAATGGCTGTTCGACCTGCTGCAAAACGGTCGGTTTGCAGACATGGCCTGGCTTGGATTTCTGAGAGCAAGGAAACTTGGTATGTATCACATACTAGATGTAATGCAACACGGAACATTCGAACGCTCCGATAACCCTCTGCTACGATGATTTCAATCGGCATCATTCTGCCTGCTGCAGGTTCCGGTATACGATTCGGTGGACATCTGCCAAAGCAATACATGCTGCTTGGCAATAAACCCGTCATCCTGTACGCTGTCGAAATCTCATTGAGCATTGATGGCGTTCAATCTGTTGTGATACCAGTTTCGCCAACCGACACAACCCTGCAGGCTTTATTGAAGCATAACAATATTGACGACGACCGCATCAACATTGTCACCGGGGGAAATACTCGTCGGGATTCCGTTGCTAATGCACTGATGAGTTCGTCCATAGCCGACGTCGACGTCATCCTCGTTCACGATGCTGTTCGCCCCCTTGCATCAAAAAGACTGTTTGAGCAAATCATAAATGCCGCATACAGGGAAGGGGCTGCAATACCGTGTGTGGAGGAATCGGACACTACTAAGATTGTTAGTAACGATTTTGTTGTGGACACCATCAACCGGTCTGAAATTAGAAGAGTACAAACACCTCAGGGATTCAGGCGCGAAGTCCTGGTTAACGCATACAACAACGCAGTCAGGCACAGCCTGACTGGCACCGACGATGCATCTCTCGTTGAAGCTGCTGGCCATCCTGTACGCTGTATCCCAGGTGAGCATGCAAACATCAAAATCACCACAAATTCCGATCTCATTTATGTCGAGAGCCTCCTATCGAAGTGAGAGCGGACTCACCGGTATAATACCTCTCGAATCATGCGCATTACCAATTAACAAATACCAAATGTATATTCGCGCCCGTTTGATTCACGACCACCGCTACATCAAAGGAACCAATCATGTTTTGGACACCAGAACTGGCATCATACCTCGAAGATGCGCCTTGGCCTGCAACTAAGGAGGAGTTGATCGATTATGCAGACCGCACAGGAGCGCCAACGCAGGTAATTGAGAACCTGAAAGAGCTGGATGACACCGAAGACATCACGTATGAGAGCATCGAAGACCTCTGGCCAGAGTATGAAAGCGCTTCTGACGATTTTCTGTTTAATGAAGACGACGATAACGAATTTTAACTCCCGCAGAATTTTCACGCTCGCTTAACTTTTTTGAGCGAGCGTTTTTTATTCCATCAGGTTTTTTATTCCATCAGTTCGAACGGAAGTATCTTTGACGCGTGGGCACCGCCTTTAGCCGGATGTTCTTATTGATTCCCATCATTATTGCATGGGTAATTATAGAGTCGTCTCCGGCTTTTGCTCTGGTGATGCAAGACACCAGCGAGGATAGGCACAGAGCCCGTTCCGGCATGAATGTCTCGCAGGGTTTCGGAGAGTTGGAAGCAATCGAATTCGTGGGATTGAACGAGACAGCAAAAGAAGATTTGATCGGCGTCATCGTGTCTCGTGAAAGCGATCTCAGTTTTACCCGACGCCTTACATATTATTATTACGAAAACTTTCGCCGTAATCCTTCCACTCCAAAGCAGGTCATACAGACACTCTCCAAGGTTCAGAAAGACCTTGAGGAGGAATTACTGTATTTCAATCCTGACAAAGCTTCCGACGACAGTGTGGCATTATTGAAGTATCTGGATCAAAACGGATTTCATAATGCAACGGTAACATGGAAGTTTGAATACAACCTTTCAACCTATCAAAATACGCTTACGTTTTACATCGACGAAGGTCCGAGAGCACAAATTGATACAGTTGTTTACCGAGGATTGTACAAGGTCCCAGACAGTGTGTTAAAAGAAATTAACGACGTTAGAGATATTGAAAGGGGAGATCCATACTCCGAGGCAGGCTTTGAAAAGGAGCTGCGTGCCATTGTGGCTGTTCTTCAAAACAACGGTTACTACCGAGCATACTTCGAACCGCCCGTAGTCAGCATTTCTGATGATGGTAGGCACGACACATTACTTGCTAAAATCGAGCCTGGTAGTCGTGTAAGGATTCGTCAGATTGTCTTTACCGAAGATCTTAACGGTTATCCAAGTGTGAATGAATCTATGCGAAGGAGGCAGCTTGAGTTTAGGGAGGGCGATTGGTATAGCAAGCTCAAGCTGAATCAAACCAGAGCGAGTCTAATAAGTTTGGGATGTTTTGAAATAGTTGCAATTGATACTATTACAGTTGTTTTTCTCGACTCGACCGACATGTCTGATGCAGATTCGGCTGTTGCAATCGAAGTATTCACAAGGAATGCAAAAGTCTATGATGTCGGCACCAACCTCTTAGTGTTTCAGACTGCCGTGGATAATTATCTCAATGTTGGTGTTGGAGCTACTGCACAATACAAGAACACTTTTGGTGGTGCCCAGGTGACTTCGATAACTGCGCAATACATTCTACAGGACATCAGCCGTGCGTTTCAGAGTCAAACACTAGAAAGCGAAGCGTTGCTTTCATTTGTATTGGCGTGGCCAAATATGGCACGTGTCGGTGGAATACGCCTGGGTTTGCAAACCAATACATATTACTCATATCGACTCCTCACCTATCCTTTCCGCCTGGCTTCGTTTGGGCTCGGAGGGAGACTCCCCGTTAACCTATACAGCTACACTGTATTCAATGGCTTCGACCTTAATCTGAGTCTTGAGCGTCAGGTACCTGAAAATTTTGATCAAGCCTTGGGTACTGCGCTCAATGACGCTAAAACTGTGCAGGATACTGCCACTGTACTTAGCACATTTAATCAGTTTTCCGTGCTTGATGCATACCTGAAAAATCCTAATTCAATGTGGTTCACAGGTATTTATCCTGGCTTCAATTTTCGCGGTGAACATCGAGACAATCCTGTCAATCCCCGCAGAGGCTATTTCCTTAACTTTTCAGTTGAAGGAGGATTTGGGGCGGGAGAATTTGTCCGATTCCAGTTTTTCAATGCTGCTGTAACTACTCTCGACTCTCGGCTAATATTGGCAACTAAGGTTAAGCTCGGACACATTCAGTTATTGAATTTCAAGCCTGGCAGTGCAATCGATACAAACACATACGTTCCACTGGAACGTCAGTTCTTTGCCGGCGGAGCCGCAAGTATACGCTCATATCCATCGAGATTGCTACACGATCCACATTCAGGTGTTGTCGATTTAGAAAACAACTCTCAAGAGAATATTTATTCAAATGTTGTTGGCAGTGGAACACTCATCGAACTTGGCATTGAACTTAGGTATACGTTTGCCCGTCCACGTGGATGGAATGCATTATGGGCTTCCATTGTTGAAAAAAGTGGAATTACATTTTTCATTGATGCCGGAAACGCATTTAACCGTCTTACGGTTGACCTCTACGGTACAATGAGGTTTGAAGATGTGTACAAGGGTAGTGTATTGGCTGCCGGATTGGGATATCGGTTCGACACGCCAGTCGGACCGATTCGGATAGACTATGCAACCAGTGTTTACGACCCGTTGCGAACAGAGGGCCAGTGGATCTTTAGAGGCAGAACAAACATCATGGGTGGAAGCAATTGGCAGATCAGTATTGGGCTCGGACATGCATTCTAAATAAATTTAGAATATTGCAACGGTTCGCTCGCCCCTTGAATCAATTGCAGCCCGATACATTCCCTGAGTGTTGAATAACATGGCACATTCTCCGCGTTGTCCAATAGTTATGATGCCTCCCTCACCACCCATGCGGTGAATCGATTCAAGTATTTGCCCTGCAGCAGCCGTCGCTGTTTCGCCCAAAAGTTCAATACGTGAAATAGTCTGGCTAGCAGCCGCTGACCGAATGAAAAATTCTCCAATTCCCGTGCATGATACCGCACCGACGAGATTGCGTGCAAATGTGCCGGCGCCAATAATGGGAGAATCTCCAACACGGCCTGCAGCTTTGCGTAAAATGCCCCCAGTAGAAGTGGCTGCAGCCATCATGCCCCTTACGTCCCGTACTACAGCGCCAACGGTTCCTTGAGACCGAGCATCGATAGCCGCCCCGATTTCATCGCACGGCACAAAGTAAGATGCTCCAACATGTTCAAGGTTTGCAGAGGTTGCAAGTTCTTCGGCAGCAGCGCCATGTACCAGCACATGCGGTGTATTCTCCATGATGTGTCGGGCAAGTAGAATTGGATTCTTCACTGCCGACACAGCAATCACTCCCGCTGCTTGCTGCGTATCGCCTCGCATAATTGAGGCATCCATTTCTATGACTCCTTGCGAATTCGGCGATGATCCCTTACCTGCATGAAAGAGACCGCAGTCCTCGAGTATCACAACAGCTTTTGTTACGAGGTCTATCGCCCCCATACCGTTCAACGCGTCTGCGTACAACCCATCAATTAACCTTGCAAGAAACATTTCGGCTTCTTCAAGCCTTCCCGTATTACGGTATTTCTCAAGATTTCCGGCTCCCCCATGAATGGCAATGGAAGGGGGCATGGGTACACCACTCATGTGCGAATTTTCTCAATGATTGCGTCCTGCACATCATTTCGTTGAGCGTTGGCAAGCAACGATAAAATGCCGTCGGTAACAAGATGCTTATAGTAAACCGAATCAATTCCATTCGCCTTTAAACCGCTCACGAGATGCATACCTTCTCCGCCTGTAATCACTGTGCTAACAGTCGTATTGTGAAACAATTCCGTCTGCATAGATTTTATTATTTCAGTAGCTCCGCCTACAACCGATGCGGTAACACCAATCATCAAAGACTCAAATGTGTTTACTCCTATCGAGCTCGTTGGTGGTGAATACGAAAATTCCTGTATACCTGCCGTTTGCTTTGCCAGACCATATAGTTGCGTGGAAATGCCAGCAAAAATTGCGCCGCCAATAAATACGTTTTTTTCTGATACAGCATTAATCGTAATTGCGGTTCCGCAATCGATAGTAATCAACGGTGGCTTTGCTTGCTGCATTGCGCCGATTGCACCCAGCAGCCTGTCTATGCCCGCATTTTCAACGGCACCAAACGACAGTAATTTCTCGTTGCGCATCATCAGTGAATGAATACTGATAACGAGATGGCCGGGTAGTCGCTGCAGAACCTTGACGATTGCAGTCGTTTGTCGGGGGTTAACGCTAGAAAGACCTATCAGATAGCGTCGCGTTGTGTGGTCACGAAAATGATGCTGGACGTTTTTCTTCCAATCCTTGTCGTATGGGAACGATAGAAATACATCATCGTGATGGATTTTTACCCGGCTGTTGCCTACATCAATGCCACAAATGCCGTATTCGACATTATTAAGTTCAACTTTAGTATCGTACAGAGTCGCCATCTGTGACGGTCCGTTCAATTAGTGATACTTTGTTCTTCGCCACGAGGCGACCGTCGTTCATTACCTTAGTGACAACCCACTCACTTGAATCGTCAAGAATTCTAATACTAGCCCCTAAAATATCTAATTCGTCAACCCAACATCGCAGTGCTTCATCTGTTTGCATGCTATTTGTTTGAACGAGGTCGGATTTTAGTTGCTGAACAAGTTTCGAAACATCTATATCGCAGCCAACCAGGCGCAACGACGTACATGGCTGATTGATAGTATCAGGGAAGAAGCGCTGACCATTATTGATTCCCACTCCGATCACCGAAGACGTGCACAGACTTCCCAAAAATTCGTGTTCTACAAGTATACCCGCAATCTTAGCCCATCCATTTTCCATCATCACCTGTACGTCGTTTGGATATTTCAATCTGAACTTTGTGTCGGGCGAGCATACCCGAAGAGTGAAGATTGTTGCCAAAGCCCCCTTCGCCATAAAAGCGGCAAGGTCACTTACGGATTTCTCGGAAGTATGCCTCACTCCAAGTGAGCAATAAGCGTTAGCACCGAAGTCGCCAAACCACGCCCGACCATTTCTGCCCCTTCCGGCCGTTTGATGCATGGCGCTAACGAATACATATTTATATCGTCGAAGCAACTCCTTTGCATAATCGTTTGTCGAACTCACGCTCGGCAGATGAAACTCAATCGGCTGTTCCGAAATCATTGGCACATTGCGATTGTAAAAAACACAAGTTTACACATCATCGTTCGTATTTTTTGGATGATGGAAAATACAGATCGTTGGACGGAAACAATATGTGCTCTTGCAACTCCACCCGGCATCGCCGGTCTTGCTGTCATTCGTGTGTCGGGTACCGATTCGCTTGAAATCTGCAACAAGTTCTTTCGTGGCACAAAGTCTGTTCCACAATTCACCGACCATACAATCCATTATGGGTGGTGGAGCGAAGGTGTTCGGAAAATCGATTCGGTGACGTTAACAGTGTTTCGGAAACCTAACAGCTATACAGGCGAAGACGTGGTGGAGATTGGATGTCACGGCGGTGTTTTCGTTACACAGCAGATCATCTCCTCTCTACTATCCACTTCAGCTCGTCATGCAGAGCCGGGTGAATTCACAAAGCGTGCATTTCTGAACGGAAAATTGGATTTCCTTCAGGTTGAAGCCGTGGCAGACCTAATACATACACAAACACGAGTAGGGGCTCAAATTGCTGCTCGTCAGCTAGCCGGAGGATTTACACACCGTCTGAATGAAGTGCGCGACTTACTATTGAAAGCGACTTCATTATTGGAAGTCGAGTTGGATTTTTCGGAAGAGGGATACGAATTTGTTAGCAGATCTGTATTCATCAAAGCGCTCGACGAGTCGGTAGACCTCACATCTGCGCTGCTCTCGTCTGCTCAGTCATCAGAAATACTGCGGTCAGGCTTTGCCTGTGCCGTAGTGGGCTACCCTAATGCAGGTAAGAGTTCGTTATTCAATGCGTTGCTTAATCGTACCAGAGCAATTGTAAGCGAAATCCCTGGTACCACTCGCGACTATCTCGAGGATGCACTTGTTATCGATGGTTACATTGTGAACCTCTACGACACTGCGGGTTTGCGTCACACAGAAGACGTCATAGAATTGCAAGGAGTACAGCTCACATCATCCGTAATCGAACAAAGCAACATAGTGCTACTTGTCAACGATTCTTCCTGCGGGTTCGATCATTCCGGTGCCTTGCAGGCTGACATCGCATCAAGATTCCCGCATATCCCAATCGTGTGCATACAAAACAAGATGGATCTTGTTGAAGGGGGCTTGCCAGCAGCCAGACAAAATGATATTTCCTGCTCGGCGCTATCGGCAAGAGGTGCAGACCCGGTAAAGGTCGCACTCCTTGAGCATATCAGGAAGAGCAGACAGGGATTCGATGATGCACTCATCAACAAACGTCAGGCATCACTCCTCAGTGAAACACGACAACATCTACTCTCCGCCCGCAACGCGCTGAACGATGGCACGACTGCAGATCTCATCGCCATCGACGTGCGTTCCGCCATCCGATGCCTTGGTGAGATCACTGGTGAAACATGGACTCCAGACATTCTCGATGCAGTGTTTGCAAATTTCTGTATAGGGAAGTGAGCCAAAGGTTCACAATCCATTTGCTTATATAACATTCCACCGTGTGCAGCACTCATCAACAGGGTTGCTTTATCACGATTTTACAACACATATCTTCTCTGAAAAATCCACACTCCAGTTGCCGAGTAAACAGTTTTCAAGCTACCCAATTCAGGGTTTGCGCAAATAAAAAATTTGGCGAGAGTTCCTTATCAAAGGGTCTGTATTAGATGATGAACGGTTAAAGTTAGGTAATTGATTTAGCAAGGACTATATGGAAGGTGAGATGAGATTCGTCCGATAATTCATAGATTTGTGAACTAATAAACAATTGAACCATGAAAGATGGCAAAATATTTGAACTCCATGCAGATGTCTGCAAGGCTCTTGGACACGCTCTGAGAATCCAGGTGATTGACTTGCTGCAGGATGGAGAGCTCTGCTTTACCGACATTCTCGAAATAACAGGAGGGCTGAAGTCTAACCTATCCCAACATCTGTCTTTGATGAGTAAGAAGGGGATTCTAACCGTACGCAGACAAGGTCAGTGCAACTATTATTCTCTTTCGTCAAAGAAAGTAGCGCGCGCTTGCAGACTGATGCGTGAAGTATTGATTGAAAACCTAAAACAAGGTCAGTCGCTTCTTGAAAACCTTTAACCGTCGCTTTCCATTCCTTTTGCATTGAACAAGCAGTGGATCAACCAGTAATTGTAGAATTTTAAGTCGAATCATAATGGAGCTGAAACACATGACACTCATTGTCTTAATTAGTGGACTCATGATTATGAGTTGTAATACAGAATCGGAATATTCTGCAAAGGTTCAGGAGGCCGCTATCAAACAGGCAGCGCAGTCCACACTGGCAGAGCCCTGGACGGATGCACAACTGATGCAACCGGCCACCCTAGCCAAGATGCTAACGAATAATAGTAAGAACCTTCCACATGTGTACAGCATAGGCCGCGTTGGTGCAATCAAGAATTCTATCGCATTTGGCCCGGCACAGGAGTCGGAAAATCTGAATAGGTTCAAGGCAGAAATACAGTCTCTACCTAGAGACGCGGCCATCGTTATCTACTGCGGTTGTTGCCCCTTCGAGGATTGTCCGAATATCCGACCAGCTTTCAGTCTGCTTAACGAAATGGGATTTACCAACCACAAACTTCTCAACCTAACTCATAATCTAAATGTAGACTGGATTGATAAAGGTTATCCAGTAAATAAATAACCTCGTCACTGATGATAAACATTACCTGAGGAATCAAGGTATGGTTATGATTCAGCCTGGGACTGCAAGGGTCTATCTGCCAGCGTTACGCCGAAGCCCTTAAAAATTTGGATTTCTAGCACAACTTGCCTTACTACAACAATCTATGATAATAACTATAATTATTAACGATGCCCCCTATGGAACAGAAAAGGCATACAATGCTTTGCGCCTGGCAAACCAGTTAGGCAAAGACCATGAACAAGTAGCGGTGCGAATCTTCCTAATGGCCGATGCGGCCGGTTGTGCCGTCGCCAACCAATCCACACCAAACGGATATTACAGCATTGAGCGAATGCTGAAATCATCCATCGCTAAGGGTGCCATGGTGAAAATATGCGGAAGCTGCGCCGATGCTCGGGGGCTGAATAACGTTGAGATGGTTGAGGGAGCAGAAATCAGCTCAATGGCCGAACTCAGCAACTGGGTAGTAGACAGCGACAAAGTGCTTGTGTTCTAAACGAAGTCCTTCCCACTTCCGAACATGTATACGGTCCTTTCCGCCACCAGGGAATCATGCTGTCGCCTCCTGTGTATGCCTTAGATATTGAAGTTTAGCCTTCAGACTTTTAGTCTGGTAGATACTAAGTTGCTAACTATAGTTACTTTTACCGTTCGCTGACATCCTGGCAAGAATTAAATTGCTATGTGCGAATCCACTAGATTAATGCCGAACCATGTATGTTTGGAGATGCTTCCTCAATACGAATTGCGCCCCTTGGAGATAGACGACTTCAACTCTTTTCTCGAAATCCAAGGCGATGCGCTAGTGAATTCTCCTGAGGTATTCGGTTCTGATTACCATTGGTTTTGTACCAGACCCCTATTGTTAGGACTGAATTCCACTGGAATGTGAGTTAAAAAACTGTGGTGTTGCAATGCGTGCATACAAAGGATTCGGAACTTCAACATGCAACGAGAGCAACCTTTCCGCGGGCGTCATGTGATCGAT
>JACPPD010000016.1 GCA_016191145.1 Ignavibacteria bacterium | reverse complement strand
CAAGACCATGCTCTTCGACTTCCTTCAAGATCGCCAGTCGTTGCTCATCCGTAAATCGTGGTCGCTTCTTCATCTGAGAATTCTCCTTTCGTCTTACTTCAAAGGTAGAATCTCAGTCCAACTATTTAGGGGTCTGTATCAGTTTGAGCACCTTTCATTACTTTCAAAAGAACTTCGATTTGCAAAGTATATGAACTATCCATACCAGTTTCTTCTGGGTGCAGTCCGAGACACTGGTCAAATCGATGGTATGGTAGGCTTCTCCTGCGATTTTACGCAATCGAAGCTGCGGCATAAGGGAAAGATTTGGGGTGCTTATGTGAGACCTGAAAGCCGATTCAAAGGCATTGGAACCAAACTGATCGAATCTGTTATCGAAACCGCACAAAATACTGTTGACTGTGAACTCATACATTTGTCTGTAAGCACCAGTAATTCGGACTCGTATAATTTATATTTGAGAATGGGATTCACCGTCTATGGCACCGAGGTCAGGGCTCTGAAAGTTGGCGATGAATACGTCGATGAATACCTAATGGTAAAATTTCTACGATAAATTAGTGTTTCACGTGAAACAGACCCTAAATGTTTCACGAAATGGTTTTCTGCGTTGTAAATAAGCCGTTTCCACATTTCTTCGGTTTTGTCTTGTGAGCGTCTCCAATTTTGATGTCCTTGTTGTTGGTGGTGGCCATGCTGGCATAGAAGCCTCAATTGCCGCTGCAAGAATGGGACTGCGCGTAGGGTTAGTTTCTATGGACCTGCACTCGATCGGCCGACTTTCCTGTAATCCTTCGGTCGGTGGGTCTGCAAAGGGTCATCTGGCCAAGGAAATAGATGCCCTCGGAGGTGTGATGGCGTCGCTTGCCGATGCCAGTGGCTTACAGTTCAAGATGCTCAATACTTCCAAAGGTCCAGCCATTTGGTCGCCTAGAACGCAGAACGACAAAGATCTCTACCCTCTATTTGCTCAAAATCTAGTTCTTAAACAGCGGAATCTCAAAATGATTCCTGAAAAGGTCGTCGAAATCCTTGTAAATGCCGATTCAGTTGTTGGCATTAAAACTGAAACCAACGAATGTATCTCGGCAAAGACCGTGGTGTTATGTTCAGGAACCTTTCTAAATGCAGTAATGTGGACGGGACAGCAGGCTGTCAGCGGTGGTCGGGTTGGAGAAAAGGCCGCTGATAAAATTTCTGATCTCTTAGCTGGATTTGGCCTCGTTAAAGGAAGGTTAAAGACAGGTACTCCGCCCAGGATCGATGCGAAGTCGATTGACTACTCTGTGTTCAGACCCCATAACGGAGACGAATCTCCACAGCCAATGTCGTTCCGGACTCAAATTGTGAAGAATAGGCTCGCATGCTATGCCACTCAAACTTCTGAGAGAACGCACGACATTCTTAGAACTGGCTTTAGCAGATCCCCAATGTTTACGGGCCTGATCCACGGTGCCGGGCCTCGTTATTGCCCTTCAATCGAAGATAAGATCGCTCGCTTTTCTGATAAGAGCAGTCACAGCATTGTTCTTGAACCTGAGGGTTTGAATACGCATTCTGTGTACGTGAATGGGTTTTCGACTAGCTTGCCCCCTGACATACAGGAAAGGGGCTTGCAGTCGGTTTCTGGTCTGGAACGTGCACAAATTGTCAGATATGGATACGCAGTTGAGTACGATTTTTTCTTTCCCTATCAGTTGAAATACACATTGGAGTCGAAGGCTATATCGGGGTTGTTTTTTGCGGGACAGATCAATGGAACGTCGGGCTACGAAGAGGCCGCCAGTCAGGGATTGATTGCCGGTATAAATGCGGCGCTTAAGGTGCTTGATAGGGATCCCTTCATCGTTAAGCGAACTGATGCATACATAGGGGTTCTCATCGACGATCTTGTAAACAAAAACACAGAAGAGCCATACCGAATATTTACATCATTAGCAGAGTTTAGACTCTTGTTGCGAATTGATACTGTTTACGACAGACTTCTTCCTTATGGGCATCAACTGGGACTGATCTCTCAGTGGGATTACGAACGATGGGATCGTAAAAAGGACATTGAAAGAAAAATCAATCGGGCAACAATAGCAGACAAGCCTGCAGTCGAAGCTGTGAATACGCTACTTCTATCATCGAACGAAACTCCAGTTTCAGAGACCACCACTCTGGCACAACTCACCCGTCGGCCAACAGTAAACTTGGGCGATTTGCTGATGCTTACCGAAACTATACCGGCGACGCTGCTAAACGAACATCAAGATTCTATTGCCAAGGTTCAAACCAACCACAGATACCAGGGCTACATAGAAAAACAAGTCCGCGATGTGGAACGTAGCCAGGCGATGGAGGAGACTGTAATTCCCACTAACTTTTTATACGATCGGGTATTTTCACTTTCAACCGAAGCACGAGAGAAACTGTCGCGCATCCAACCCTCAACCTTGGGTCAAGCCTCGCGCATCCCTGGTGTCTCTGCCTCCGATATTTCGATACTGACTGTATATCTCAGGTAATCGAAGTGAAAATAATTACTTTGTTTTAATGATAAATATGATTATCATAGTTTGTCGCGAGGCCTACTTTTTTGCAAAGTCCTTAATACACGTGAATTTCAGATTCTCACCTTCGCGGCTTTACTTGCAATGAGATAACAAGGCTCGATTTGTTGGATGAGGTAAATACAGACAGTGGGTGTGTGGGTAGTATTAGTATCATTCGTACTACAGGCCCCATTACATACCAGCACAACGAAGGTTGTTGATTGCCAGATTGTGGACTATAGCATGTTGCATAGGCTGCGGGCATGTTAATTTGCATCGTTTAAACGGAACCAATAATGTTAGACATTCGCTTTGTTCGGGAGCATCCAGATGTTGTTCGCGAGAACTGTATTAAGAAGAATATTGACCCGGCCGGCATTGACCAGATTGTGCATCTGGACGCTAGGCGCAGAGAACTCATTCAAAAGGTCGAACACCTGAAGGCAATGAGAAATTCTGTTTCTGAAAACATTGCCCAAATAAAAAAAGGCGGTGGGAATGCCGACGCGAAGATTCTTGAGATGCGAGATGTTGGAGAAAGTATTAAACAATTTGACGATGAGCTTCGGACCGTAGAAGAGAACATACATGAATTGATGTTATGGCTTCCGAATCTTGTTCACCCAAGTGTTCCTATAGGGTTGTTGCCGGAAGAAAACGTCGAGATACGTCGAAACGGTAGTTGTAGCGAACGTGAGTACAGGGTTGACCATCTCGAAATAGGCAAACGTCTTGGAATTCTGGACTTTGAACGGGGCGCCAAGGTAACTGGTAGCGGTTTTGGATTTTATGTTGGCAAGGGGGCTCGTTTCGAGCGAGCATTGATTAACTTTTTCCTGGATACAAATACTTCGCAATTAGGCTACACCGAAATAATGCCTCCGTTTGTAGCCAACAGTGCATCGATGCTCGGAACAGCACAACTGCCGAAGAGTGCCGATGATATGTATTATGTAGAGAAAGACAACTTGTATTTAATTCCAACTGCCGAAGTTCCAATCACGAATTATTACAGGGATGATATTATACCTGGATCTATCCTTCCTGTTCGTTTTGCGGGGTACAGTGCCTGCTTCCGCCGCGAGGCTGGTAGCTATGGAAAGGACACGCGAGGGTTTCTTCGTGTTCATGAGTTCAATAAGGTTGAGCTGGTAAAGTTCGTCGAACCTTCAACGTCATACCATGAGTTGGAATCACTGGTAAACGATGTAGAATACTTATTGCAGTTATTGGGCCTCACATACAGGGTGATCTTGCTTTGTTCCGGCGATATGACCTTTGGTGGCGCCAAAACCTACGACCTTGAAGTTTGGGCGCCCTGGGAACAGCGATGGCTTGAAGTAAGCTCGTGCACAAATTTTGAATCGTTCCAGGCAAGACGTTCTAACATTCGATACAGAGATGTGAAAACCGGCAAGCTGGAATACCTTCATACATTGAATGGCAGCGGTCTTGCAACAAGCAGAATAATGGTAGCACTTCTCGAACAATATCAAATGCCCGATGGTAAGGTTCGGGTTCCACCCTGTCTGCGTCCCTACTGTGGATTCGATGAACTATAGGCTCAAATATGCAATTGTATTGGTAACATCATCAAATGGGAGCATTTCCACACGCCATCCAATATCTTTTCTTTCTGTTTGTAATTAGGATGAATACCATGGTGATGATACCTTGTGAATTCTGAGGATAACGATGATTTTATTGGTAGTCTACGGCAATTATCTCAATAAAACTCATATTGTTAGGTGTACACTTGTCTGTGTGAGTAGTTTATAGAAATAATTGGATAACGTGTAATAGCCCCTTAAAAAAATGTAAAAAAAATGCTTTGATCTTTCAACACTGGGGATGAAAGAAGCACTTTTCAGCGATTTCTACAGGTGTACATATGTTAGCTGTGAACACTTCTGTGGAATAAAAATCTAATTCCTGACATGCTAACAGCTTAACCCAGATAGGCAGAATACATCCATACCAACTTTTCCTGCTGGCGGACATATTCGCTCATCAAAGTGTTTGTTCCCTGATCAGCATCTTTAGCCGATAATTCCAAGAGTTCCCGCTGGAGTAGCAGAATTGTTGTAAAGGCTGAGAGGATACGCTGTATAGCACGTTTGAAATCCTTAATATTTTCTGCAGGCTTTACGGCGCTGGTTTCGAGATAGATAGAAAATGAATGATTGGGCGTTCCCCCAAGCGTAAGAATGCGTTCTGCAATCTCGTCTATTTTTGTTTGAAGATCGGTGTAGAGTTCTTCAAATTTTCCGTGTAGTTCGAAAAATTTATCACCCCGTATATTCCAATGAAAACCCCGTACGTTTTGGTAAAACACGGCATAGTTAGACAACAATTCATTTAACTCTGCTGAGATTTCAACAGCCTTTGCGGCGCTTAAACCAATTGCATTTGTTCGAACTGTCATGATGTCCTCCCGTTTTAGAATTTGTGCAAGACGAACAATCCAAGTGCTTGTTTGATGTACATTACACAAAATTGATCATGCAATACATAGACATTCAAGTTCACACACTATCAAATGGGTTACAAGTAGTGTTGTGCCGCGATACCGGAGCCCCTGTGGTAACGGTCAACGCCACATACCGTGTGGGGTCCTTTAACGAAAATCGCCAAAAAACGGGCCTTGCCCACTTATTTGAACATCTGATGTTCGATAACACAACTACCGGCGTCCCAAAACAGTACGATTCCCTTTGTACGGTGGCAGGGGGCTCGAACAACGCATATACGACGTACGACCATACAACCTACTATATCAACTTGCCATCACATCAGCTTGAGCTTGGTCTTTGGCTGGAAGCCGAACGAATGAAGGCATTTGCGATAACAGAGCATGCCCTGCAAACCCAACGAAGCGTTGTGGTGGAAGAGATAAAACAAAACGTCGAAAACCAACCTTATGGACGCTGGCCGTCGCTGCTCGATGAGGCGGCATATACAAGTGAATGCTCGTATTCCTGGCATGTGTATGGATCATCACGTCATGTAGAATCGGTTACAATGGATGATGCAACAAAATTTTATAATACATATTACAAACCGTCAAATGCGGTTTTGTCTGTAGTTGGTGATATTGACTTTGCCGAGGCTCTGGAACGGGTTCAACTCCTTTACGGTGGAATCCCAAACACCTCTAACACTAGGCACACGTCGGATAAGAATAGTTTTGAACACTCCTGGAAGCGAGTCGGTTCGAAAATGGTATTTCGCGATAACGTCCCCGTTCCGGCAGTGTTTTTAGCATTTCATTTGCCTGGTCTTGATTCTGATGTATTGTTAGATGCCGACGTTGCCTCGTCGATTTTTGGCGTTGGACGAAGCTCTGCACTCTATCAACGAATGGTGAAAGAAGAGCAGATTGCAACTCACGTGGGCGCCTATGTAGATCGGCGTGCACACGCGTCTCTGCTTACGCTCATTATATACGGCAGCGCTCCCGATGTGTCAACCGACCGCTTGGTTACGTCTGCTGTGGAAGCAGTAGCATCGACAAGAATTGACGAAGTTCAGTTCCGAAAAGCGTTGAACCGGCAGCGTATGTCGTTGGCAACAGAGTTGCAGCGCACATCCGGTATAGCAGACAACGTTGGGTATTACACACTTTTCCTAAACGATCCCAACAAGGTTAATACAATACTCAACGATTACGAAAGACGCTCGATACAATCAGTTCAGGAGATTGTATCCCTTTGTAGCAACATCAACAAATCGGTCCGCGTTGAAATAGTTCCACAGGATTACAAGTAGATCCCGATCTCCTACATTTCATCTAAAAGCAGACGCACATTCTTCGCAACGGGCTCTCCGACGGAGTTGAACCCAATATTGAATTCTACAGGATCACCTTCGTTAAGGTCTGGAAACTCAGCATTCAATAAATCTGTATGGTGAAAAAACAGATTGTTCGGTGGATACTTGATAAAGCCATAGCCGTTTTTTAGACTAAGGATTTCGCTATCGAATATATCCTCTGAAATTGGCTCAGAACTCATCGGCTCGCTAGGTACCATGGCCGTCATGGGTTTTACTGGTTGGAAACTAACGTCACGCTGAACGAAGAGATTCTGAATCAATGGATCATTTTTACGCGTGCGGTTTTCAATGATTTCGTGCATCGTAACGGGATAAGTTACTTCTTCTATCAGCTCCTGACTAGTTCGCGTAACAACCCTATTGCCTTCGTTGTCCACGAATTCAAAGTCCCACGACAGTACCATAACCCTTGTGCCAATAGTATTCAATTTTCTTACAAGGGGCACGTAATCGCCATCCGATGTTATAAGAATTACAACATCGAACTGCTTAAGCAGGCTGAGTTCATAAGCCTCCAAGGCCATCCAGACATCGATTCCTTTTTCTTCGCGTTTACCTCCTGAATTGCGAAGAGGTAGATAGTGGGTAATGACGCCTTCCCACATTAGAATATCGTCGAACACCCTCTCGTAATACAGCAGATTGCCTCTCTGCTGAGCCTCCTGAGCAGGGATGCGCCCGCGGAAAAAATGACTATCTACGATTTGACAATGTCGAGGATCGATGTTTTCTTCGGAAGCAACCTGATGCCGTATAAATTCGTGCAGACCACGGATGCTGATCCTACTATTTCTGACGTGATTGAATGCATAGTAATTACTTACATGTAAGAAGTAATTTCCATCATAAAACACACCAATGCGTGTAAGCTTACCAATACCTGGGGCTGGTATAGACATATCTTAAAGTCTCCCTATGTGAATATCAATCTTAGACTCGGCTCACTTCGAATACAATTTGTAAATGGTGTACTACCTTTATAACGCAACATCTGAACAGTAACCGAACCTGTGAACCATTACGAATATCGTAATAAACTCAATATTTGGCACCAGCCCGAATTAGAACTTGCTTCACAGATTTTCTGTTGTATTTCTCTGCATATTTAAGTGGCGTCATCATTGAGTTATCAAATGCATTTACATCGGCCTTACGTTCTATAAGAATCTTTGCCATTTCATATTCACCGAGGACAGATACCAACATCAGTGGTGTTCTTCCCAGCAGATCGCGTGCATTTGGTTGAGCCCCCTGATCAAGTAACTCTATCAGGACATTTAGATTTCTCTTTGCGCAGGCTATCATAAGAGGTGTGTTACCCTTGAAATCTCGGAGCTCCTTATCAGCGCCTGCCTGACAAAGAAATGTGACAACATCGTTGATACCAACCTCTGCTGCAACCAGGAGGGGCGTGCGACCTTTAGAGTCCTGAAAATTTGGCTTAGCGCCTGCACCAAGTAGAAGCGATACAATCTTGGGGTGTCCGTTGTACGCAGCAGCGTGAAGTGCCGTCATTCCATTTTTTGCCTGAATATCAGGATTTGCTCTATGGTTCAGCAACAACTCTATCATAATTGTATCGCCTACTATTGAAGCCACCATTAATCCTGTATAACCCTCAGCGTCTGTCTCGTTGATATTAGTCGATTTCTTATCTAACATTTTTTGGACAGATCGAAGCTTGCCCGTTTTCACTGTTTCGATAAACGACTGGGAAAACGAAACTTCCAATGCAAAAGCGGCAATCAGAAGCGATAAAATAATTGTTCGCAAACCGTTATAAACCTTGTTTTTGTAGAAAAATACCTTTGTCTACTCTTGAAAAGAAATCCCGGTAGAATTTGGGATCTTCTATGGTATATATCGATGAGGGCTGCCCGTCATTATCAAGAATTTTCGCCTGAAAATTTGCCCTTACCTTCGTTCGAGTTCCGAACTCCGATACGTTAATACTTACATCGACAACTTTAAACTTGTCAAATTTCAGAGTCTGGTGTGTATTGCTGGTACTGTGTTGTCCAGAAATTTTCGACATGCTTTCAAAAATATCGTTCCATAAATCCGATTTTCCTGATGTTTTAGTTGAGATCTGAAGCTCCATCGAAGCAGTGATTAGCCCAAGCTCAGTGACTGCATTCTTGACAACAAATCCATCATCCTGTAAAACATTTAGGAGTGCCTTCATAACCAGTTTTACGTCGTTTGTATCGAATTCCCGCGTCTGAATTTCACGTATCTGCAACTGTGTTTTAGTCGTGTCGGAATTGCCAGAACGGATGATGGTGCAACCCGTAAGAACGGATGCAGTAAATATCGTTATGAAGAATAATATTCGCATTGATCTACTGTTAGCTAAAACTTCGATGTGTGATAAGAATAGGAAGCGACTTTACCGTTTGGATCAAATTTTATAATTACGGTAAGTGTTCTTTGTGTAGTGCTAACAGCGCCACTTTTATTGCTTATCCCACCCAGTATTAAGAACAATGAGTTCTGCGACTCTGAATAACTGGCTTCCGTAGCAATCTTATCGTAAATCCACGTTTCCCATTCCTGCTCGTCCTTAGTGGTGATGTTAGGAGACCCAAGCGCCTCTGCAACTTCAGCGCCAGACATCCCCTTTCGAATCTCCTTCTTCACGATGCCAGCAGTAATCTCCCGCTCTTGTGTTGATCTCAAATCCTGCCTATTATCCTCCGCAGACTTACACGATATGAAAATTATTGCTATCGCACTTACGAGAATCACCAACATTAACCGTGCGTTCATAGAATTATTCCTTGACAAAGTTTTCAAAACTGCGCCGTGATGCCAACATTAAACCAGAACCACGACGGATTATCCACAACTGTGCGCTTTATCCAAAACGAAGAAACGTTGTCATTAATGGATATCCACGGCAGATCAACGGAAGTCCCCCACAAATACCTGAACCGAAAGTCTATCAGAAATCTCTCAAGGGTATTCGGCAATGTGATGATGTCTGCAAACTTCAGCATCAATCCTCCGCCAACACCATAAAGCCACGACAATTCCCCCTCAGTATTGGATTCGGAATTAAGGACCTGCCCATTTCGTTGCCGTATACTTAGCGCTGAAACAAGGATATTCAATCCCCCAACCCCTTCCACATAAGGATGAAGCCAGGTTTTAATTCCTGGCTGGAATCTAAGAAATACCGTAATCGGTACCTGAAAATTGACGATGTCGAATGCAATAGTATCGGTTGTCCCAATTTGATTTGGAATCACGCGGAAGCGGTTGTCTCCTCCAAAAAAATTCATAGCGAATTCGCCACCAGTAACGATAGGCGTCGGGTCTAGTGAATAAGCAGCCAATAAACCAAAGCCATAACCAACGGGGTTTGCATTCATGCCCAACAGAGCAGAACGGAGCGAATCCTGCGGGTTGCTGACCATGAAGTTTAATCCCGCTTGCACTGACAAGGGTTTTTCTTTGATTCTTGCAATGAGCGCATCGTCCATAGACTGTCTTTGTTCATAGCCTGTACTATCGGTACCCAAATCTTGCAGACTATAAGCACGTATTGTAAACAAAACGAACAAAAAGAAAACAGACAACATCACGTTATAGCGAACTATCATGATGTGACTTCGAAAAACGACTGTCGGCTTACGGAAATGAACGGTTTCTGTTGCATAAGGGAACAGGCGAGGTGAGGACGAATAATTACGGGTTGTAATATGAGCCAGGGCGCAATGTTATGACTTGCTCATAGACAATACATAATGCAAAAGGTTCGATTAAGAAGCCGAGTTTTGTCAATATGGAATCCGGGGGGAAGCCATGACGAGACGCCGACTGCTCAGTTCTCTTATTCTCGTGGCAGGTTCACATCTGCTGCCACCGGCAGCATTTCCTACAGTTGCTACATCAGCGCCTGGGATCAGAATACCTGATAGTTTATACAATGGAACTGCGTCGTTTTGGTCCTATTGGATTGGGCACTCAACAATCCTGATGCGTTTCGAAAACACCTGGGTTTTAACCGACCCTGTGATGTTTGATGCCTATGGTTTGAGTGTATTTGGAACAATTCTGGGACCGCAGAGACTGCACCGACCTGCAATCAGCATCGACGACCTACCAAGGCCACACCTGATTCTTCTTTCACACGCTCATCTCGATCACATGGATAGGACAACGCTGGCTGCACTATCTGAGCTATATCCTAAACAAATTGACGTCGTTACTGCCTCCAACACTGCAGATGTGATTCGAGATCTCAACTGGAGTTCCATCAATGAACTTGATTGGGGTAACAAGGTCTCAATGCATGGATTAGATATCGAGGGAGTTCGGGTGAAGCACAATGGCTGGAGATGGCCAGGCGAGCCATGTCGTGCAGCCGGCCAGCGAACAACAGGGAGAAGCTACAATGGATATTACATTGAATCGCATAGTGCGGGAGTAATGTTTGGCGGTGATACAGCGCACACATCAGAATTCAAAAGGTATAAGGGCAAGGTTGACGTGGCCTTCATGCCCATTGGAGCTTACGGGGGATACCACGATGCACACTGCACGCCGGAAGAAGCTCTTGATATGACGAGAATGATGCATGCCCGACATCTCGTCCCAATTTATCATGCAACGTTTCATCAGGGCTCCGAACCCACAAAGGAACCCATCACCAGGCTAGAGGCGGCACTCTGCAAAAACCTGGAACCGATATTGGCTGCCCGGCATGTTGGGGACACGCTCTCGCTGGCGTAGATTGAGCTGTCTTATTCTCTCCGCCAGCTATGACAGGTCTGTTCGATTTCGACGATAAAATAAGTGATCAACGCACACAGCCTTTAGCCGAACGCGTTAGACCAACAGCGCTCGTAAATGTTTTTGGGCAAGATCATTTGCTCGGCTCCAATGGACCACTGTCGGTTTTCGTTCAGAAGCGTGCCATCCCGTCCATGATTCTGTGGGGACCTCCAGGTACGGGTAAAACCACACTTGCTTCGTTATTGGCCCGTGAGATTGGTGCTGCCTTCGAGCGCGTATCTGCTGTAGACTCCGGTGTAAAGGAGTTGCGTGAGATTATCGCCCGAGCCAACTTTCGTCTTCGATCTGGTACAAGGACAATCCTGTTCATAGACGAAGTACATAGGTTTAATAAATCGCAACAAGACGCATTGCTTCACGCAGTTGAAAGGGGCGTTGTAACAATCATAGGAGCAACGACGGAAAATCCTTCTTTCGAAGTAAACTCCGCATTACTCAGCAGGTGTCAAGTATATAAGCTGAATTCCCTTTCGGAGGATGCCATTCGTAAAATCGTTGAATACGCAATTTCAACAGATGCGTGGCTTTCTGGACACTTGGTTCAGATTACGGACTGGAAGACCATATATACTCTGGCCTCTGGAGATGCGCGTGCAGCTCTGAATGCGCTCGAAGCCGCAGCAATAATTGCACAGCCTGATGATTCAGGATTTCGTCAGATCACTCCCGAAATATTACAAGCTGCTGTTCAAAAAAGAATTGCCAGGTACGACAGAGCCGGTGATGCACACTATGATACCATCTCGGCATTTATCAAAACAGTTCGAGGAAGCGATCCCGATGCTGCACTAGTTTATCTGGCAGCAATGCTCGAGGCAGGCGAGGATCCTCTATTCATTGCCCGAAGGTTAATAATTATTGCCAGCGAAGACGTTGGTAACGCCGATCCTCAAGCGCTGAACGTTGCTGTTTCAACCTTCCTTGCAATTGAACGCATAGGTTTACCTGAAGGCAGGCTGACGCTATCGCAATGTACTATCTACCTTGCATGTGCCTCTAAATCAAATGCTTCATACCTTGCATTTGAAAAAGCGGCAGCAGTTATTAGAGAAAACCAAGGCATAACTATTCCACTTCATCTAAGAAATGCGCCAACGAACCTGATGAAAGAACAAGGTTACGGTCTGGAATACAAATATCCCCACGATTACCCTTTGCATTTTATTCACGATAATTACTTTCCTGATGAAATTAAATCACAGAAATTTTATGATCCCAATGGTGATGGCGAAGAGGCTGAAATTAGAAACAGATTAAAAGAACGATGGCCTGACCGGTGGAAAGATGACATTTAGTCGGTTTTATTTAATTGCATTTCATGCAAGCGTGCCTCTTCCAGCTGTTTCTTTCGTTTCTTATCGCGTCGGAGCTTGTTAAAGTCTACACTGACCTTTAAGCGGGCATTCTCTCGAAGTACTCCACGCTCACGCAGGATTTTTTCTGCACTCTTGTATCGGTTTATATCGGTAAGAGCTCCCCTTACATCTTTAGGAATCTGCGAGATTGGAATTAATGCCTCTTCAGTTTCCATTGGATTATTTGGTAATTTTATTGACATATCCTTGTTCGAAGATAGTTCAAGCCATGGTCCGCCTCTCTTCTTTGAAAAATCAAAGACATCTGTGATTATCACAGGTGTTCCTGTGAACATGATGGGCCTCTTGTTTGAATCTAACCGCGCCGGCCTTACCCAGTGATACAGCCATTCTGCGTCGGAGAGAAATTGTCGGACGCACGAATGTGAAACTGGTCGCCCCGGCATTTCAAATTGATGAAAAGCATTGCCAGCATATTGGTGAAAGTTTACAGTAAATGGAAGTATCCATGTGCTATCGAGTGACGAAATGCGCTTTCGTTGTTTCCAGTTTACGGCATACCTTCCTGGCAGTGTGGGCTTCCCTTCTTCTCCAGTATTAGCTGCAGCAAAACGTACTAATAAACCATATTTATAACAAGCATAACATTGCCATTTATTGCTGATGAACACAATCTTATCAACACGCTCACCACCTTCATACCACACTGGGAAAATTGAATATGCGCGCAAATCGGATACAAAGGTATCCGGCAAAACAAGATTGTCGCCAATCCTTACAAATTGAATATCCTTCCGGTTTAACAACGTTAGAACACGATATTTTGTCCAAGTCTTTCGTGTCTTTCCAAAATTTGTACGAATGCTGTCAAGAATGTGTGCATTGGAAATCTGCAGTTTGTGGTACGTGATTCTTGGGAACAGATTCTCGACAGAATCGATGAACTTCTGTCGTTTAACCTTAAAGGCACGTAGTGAATCTTCCACGAGCTGTTGGTCCCCAGCTAACTTATCATTGGAGCTATCGGAACATGCAGAAATGATGACTGATAACGCAAAGGCACAGATAGTGATTAATGATGATTGTATCCGGGGAAAAAAATGCGTCATGAGTCGTGGGTGTAATGAATGTACTTCGCCCCTCTGGTTCAATTTTTGTGGCGTAATTTTGACATAATGCATGCCAAATTAATTTTGTTGTACGTTTTTATAACAGTGCTGCTCATAGCAGCCTGTGGATTCAGGGATCAAAGGGTAGACCAAGTTGTAGAAAAGCCCAAATCAAAATCAGCACACTTATCGTCGCCGGAGGCATTGATACAGACAATCAAAATCGTCAAAAGATTGCCCCACGATACAAATGCCTTTACTCAAGGGCTGTTAGTAGCGGGAGCCTTTTTTTATGAGAGCACCGGCCTCAATGGCAAGTCGTCGGTGCGAAAGGTGGATATGTTGACGGGTAAGATTTTGGATAGGAAGGGGCTTGACCCGCAGTTTTTTGGTGAGGGACTGGCAATGGTTGATGACCAGCTCTTTCAAATCACGTGGCTGAATCAGCAAGGATTTGTTTACGACAGAAAATCACTCAACCTTGTTCGTGAGTTTACATACATCGGAGAAGGATGGGGCCTTGCCTCCGATGGCACTCAGCTATATAAGAGTAATGGTACTCATGTTATTACGGTGCACAGTCCAGTCGACTTTTCTCAACTGCGTGCATTCAGCGTTACACTCAACGGCAGGCCATGCGATAAGTTGAACGAACTTGAATGGGTTGAGGGTGAGTTATGGGCAAATGTGTGGCAGACAGATCGGATTGTGCGAATCAATCCAAAAACTGGCGTTGTGAATGCAGTAATTAACTGTGAGGTAATACGCAAAGAAAATAAGTTGACGATGACTTCAGACGTCTTGAATGGCATCGCCTACGATAAGCTTTCTAAACAGGTATATGTGACAGGCAAAAACTGGCCGTGGATATTTCTCGTTTCTGTGATATAAATGCTATGGCACGATATGTAATTGGTGATATCCACGGATGTGTTAACACTATGCGAGAGTTGATTGAAAATCGGTTGCATGTTTCTAAAACAGATACGATAATCCTGCTCGGAGACTATGTTGATCGCGGGCCATTCTCCATGCAAGTTCTGGATTACATAATGGCTTTGATCGACGGAGGGTACGGACTGATTCCGCTCCGCGGAAATCACGATGATCTGCTCATTCAAGGAAGATTCTCAGCCGATGTTGCACGAATGCATCTTGTGTCAGGGGGCTCTGCCACGCTCGAAAGTTTTGGTGTTTCCCAACATGAAGATATTCCCTCGCACTATTGCGACTTTATCGACACTCTTCCATTTTATCACGAGGAACAGGATTTCGTTTGCGTTCATGCTTCGTTAAATCTTCTGTCAGAAGATCCTTACTCCGATTATGAATCAATGCTGTGGAGTCGGTTGGAGATAGATGACACTGATAAAATGGGCCGACGTGTGATTGCAGGGCATACTCCCCAGACAATTCAGATGATAGTTAGAAGGATCGATTCCGGACGGAAAATTATTCTTGATTCTGGATGTTGTTATCCTGATCGGGAAGGGTTGGGAGCTCTTTGCTCATTGGACCTCGATACTCTATCTCTGCAGTATGTAAAAAATATTGACTATCGATATTAGTTACAGTCACGGTATTATTCCCTTGGTTCACGGTACGGGTGAATGCGTCGAAGGACGACGCTGACTTTCACACTTGTACCGGAGGAATCAATGCGAGTCCGCATGCTGACTCTTTGTCTCGTCTTTCTAGTTGCGTATTGGTCGAACGCCATTGCTCAATTCATTGGGCTTACCGCAGTATTCCCAACTAACAGATCAACCGGGATTGATCCCGATGCATCGCTGGTAATCAGATCGCCGGCACCTATTGCTCCTGAGAGTATAACATTTGGATATCCTGACAGCGACCAGTTTGGGAATACGCCAAAAACGCCGACGATTACACTCATACCCTCTGCACTTAAGGATAAATCATTCGCAGTGCAACGTCGCGAAATGGTAATAGGTCGTTATGTGTTGCAAGACATTCGCACTATCCGATTTGAACACGGCAGGCTAGCCCCTTCAACATCATACATGGTTGTTGTAAGCAATGTTGGAATTATCGGAGGAGCAATCCTTCCATCGCTGGAATTCGAATTCACCACACGCGACGATGTTCTACGTGTTAAGTCTTGTATCCTCGATTCAGTACAGCAAATAAATTGTAGCCAACCAATCAATGTTGCGTTTACAGGTAGTATCCGCAATGTTATGCCCGATCCAACCCAGTTGCTGGTAGTGGAGTCTGCGGAGGACCACGTCGGCAATGTATGGACAAGGAAGCCTGTCATTCCAGAAATATCACCAGACGGTAAGAGCGTAAGGTTATCTCCTGTCGGTGGATGGATGCCGGGATCAGCATTGCGCTTAAGATGTCAGCTCAGCTTAGTTACAGGATCCATAGATGACGACAGGCTGTACACAACAGTCGTGCGTCGGGCAGGTCAACTCTCAATAAATGTTGTAGCAACTGATGGAAGGACTATACCAGATTGGGTTGCCAGCCAATTTGAAGACTTAAATCAGGTCGCAATCGCAAATGCTGCAATCGACCTTTCGGCGCCTCTTACCCTTGGTGACAGATGGAGGTTTGTTCGCTGGGAAAGCCCGGATATCAACATTTCATCTGGACCTTCTGTGAAGGTAACATTTCCTTGCAATCTGATAAGGGCAAACCAAATCATCAGAGCTATTGTTGAGAGAGTCGACTCCATTGCATTCGCAGTTAATGTAGACTCTGGAGGTATTGTTAATGTTTACAATGATGCTGGTTTGATAGTAAAAACAATTGATATATCGGACACAATTTTCATCACCGACGATCTGCGTCAGCCAATTCTTATGGCTGTTCCGTCGTCAGGTTACACCTTCACGCAATGGGCAGCCCCTTCCGGAACATTTAACGGATCTACATCGGCAGCAGCGATCATTGGTACAGCAATACAAAACCAACTTGGTACAAACTGGAATACTGGGAGCATACCCGGTTTCAATCCGAAGTTTAAAAATGGTGATCCATTATCCGAAACATATAAACTCCGAGCCGTTCTCGAAGATGTAGACTACAGCAAGCTCTTTGATGTAAACGAAAGTGTCAGATTTACAACGGCTCAAACTTTTGAATCTGGAAGTGCTGATATCGAAACAATTTGCGTGAACGCTGAACGCTGTTGGGAAATTGTTGGATATGCAATTTCGAATACCCAAACGATGAACTATATAGAGGGTGTTCAATCGTTGTGCATAGATGCACAGCTAACAAAGCCTGAGAATGTGATAACGATCTATGCCCAACGAAAACCAATTTATCTCCGTGTTGAGAAAGTGCTGCTAAAGAGCGACGACCCAGACGACATTATTCTCAAAAAAACTATCGCCGGCGAAAGTTATGTGAAGGTTGATCTGCGCAGTCTAGACAACGCAGGCTTACTAACATGGATACCATACCCGAGTGTGACGTGTTTCGATAACGGGATTCCATTCTCAACCTATCAATTTGCCTGCGGCGACGAAATACGAATACGCACGAAAGGAACAGACATCAGGGCCGAAGTATGGAAATACTTTGCTGAAAAAGAGTTGTATGTGACTCCATCATATAGCGAGACCGTGGCTGGAGAGAACATATATACAATGGTCATCGATCAGGACCTGGCATACTTTGATGCTAAAGATTGCATGAAGAACTCCTACGATGCGCCGGAAATAAGAGTTCGGGCTTGTTTCCTGCAAAAGTTTGGTGTCGCCTCGATTGGTTTGACCGTGCGTACTGTTAAGAATGAAAACAGAGAGGAAAGCAAATTTGAGGAACGATGGTACGACCCCCTGCTGTATCGCGACTTAGCGTCAGACGAACCACGCGGTAGTCACCAGATAGAATATGTACCGTTCCACGGCACGAGGGTGCGTGTTGAGTTCACACTTCCAATCGACGTTCAAACTATTTACTCCGGCGGTATGAAAGCACGCTCATACGGCAACATGCTGGTTACAAATCCTCGGGAACGGAACCTTGATTTTGAAGTTGCTTCGTTCGATGACGAACACATCAACTTTGAAGCTCGCAACGGTACTGGATTGAACACAGTTGTATTTGACATTAACGACCCGACAACATCGCCGCGTCGTCAGGCTTTGCATGGTGGAATCATTGACGTATTCTGTGAGTCAAGCCTGAAATCACTCTCCGGAATGCCTCTGGAAACACGGGCGCTATTTATACTCGATAGGATGGAATTGCCAGGATACTCACTATCGTTAAAGTCGATCAATTTTGCCTATGACGGCGACTGGGACTTTTGGCCATTCGAAAACTATGGCGAAATCTATTTGGCAATGTATGGCGGAGACATGGCTGCGCACAAAGCTCTTATGACGGAAAGCGCATTCCAGCGCATCCCCGATTGCCGTGAACAACAGGGAACTGTACCCGATGAATGCACAATTGAACATAGTGATAAACACAACCCGCTGGATCTGGGTAATCATTTGCTTTGGATACAACCATACTGGATGGACCTGAAAGATTACGTCTGGTTCTATGGAGCAGCTTACGATGAAGATTGTAAAGATGAGCGCGACTGCTGGGTGAACAGAATGGCTGAAGTGATTTACAAAGTAAGAGACAGAGCAGATCAATACAAGTCTACAGATCGGAAAGTGAATCTGGATTGGCCAACAATAATTCCTGACCTTATTGCTGTTGGAGCTGAATTTCTCGGAACACTCCTCACACCTGATGAGCAAGACTATTATCTCGGACAGGTAACGATACTGGAGGGGTCAGCTACCTGGTGGGGAATGAATCGTTCCACCGTACCGATTATTTACGCTGAGCACCCTAATGTTCGAATGACACTTGAAGGAAGATTCTATGTTACTAAAGCTGTTCTTCGCTAATGCGTGCGTCTTGCTGGTCTGTGCCGATCTCTCAGCACAACCATGTATTGTTTCTCCAATGGGGCAAGAGGTATTTTCTTGCAACGGTTATTACATTGTGCAGGATTCCATCAATGGCGTAATTGCTAATTGCGACGACAAGCTCACGGTATGTCTGGGGACGCTAATACCACCTAGGCATCAAAACTCTCCTGTAGAATCACCAATACGTGTTCTTGCGGGCTTCTATGATGATAATGGAAATTACAAACTCACCGACGTTAACGGTACAATCAGTATTGACCCGTCCAGAGGATTTGTGACGTTTGTCCCAGATTCGTTTCCCGTAAGCGTGATTGGAGATCTCAATCCTATCCAATATCAAGTGGTTATGGATTGCCGATACTTCTACGGTCCCGACAATGTTGATGAGTATGTACGCTATCTGTCGAAACAAAATGTGATCCGTGCCTGTGCACAGGCACGGTCAATGACTGACAGCTCCGACCTTTCATCGAATATTCTTTTACAGCCAAAGATGGAATCGTGTGTTCACTATCTGAGTAACGGGTTGAAGATCGCTGCAGAACGGAATGTTGGTAGATGGAATTTTGATCACTGGGAAAGTAGTATTTCGCTGGCTGGCCTAAAACAATATGAGCTTACTCAGTTACTAGATAACGAATGCTGGCCTCTGACGGACACTGTAATACTGACTGCCTGGTACCGCGATGTAACGCTGGCAGTCCGCGAAGATCCAGCAGCAGAAAACCAGATAACGTTTGCTTACAAGAATGGCGACATCATTGTGCACGATCCGGCAACAACTATCTACAAATGGATACTCTCCGACCTGCAGGGTAGGATCATTTCCCAAACCGATAGCTGCCTCTTGGAACCCTGTATCATTTCAACCAACGGTAACAGCGGTATGGCGATACTTATTGGTGTTGGGCTTTCTCATTCATACTCCACGTCACTTTTTCTTCACTAACACAAACAAGCAAAACAATGAAATCACACATGCTCTCAATAGTTATCATCCTCCTTGGTACCACACCATGCGGATTTCTCGGCGCAACTGTATATCCGGGTGGAGGAACAACTCTTACGGGTTTATCGATCGGTTCACCTGTTAACATACGCTGGACAAACGATCTGAATGCAGAACTTGTCGATGTCTGCTTATGGGACGGAGATAGGCAAAAGTTCATCACAGTGGCAGAAAGAATCCCAATCTCTCAGAGAGAACTTACATGGAGTATCCCTTCTGACATCAAGCCAGGTACTCACTTTCGATTTCTGATTCGGGATGACTCCGATTCGAACAATATGGACATGAGCTCTGGTTTTATTTCAATTGGATTGAAAGGGGCTTCGGAATCGAACAATGATGAATTGCAAGCAAATCCGGATATATGGACTGCTCCGTCGCCTGTATCTGGCGCGTTGACCATTGGATGGAATGCCGTTGATATGCAGTTATTGGAATTGATTGATGGTCTTCAGCGTATCGTAATGCAGCAACCATTGGTGCCTGGACAAACCTCTGCCGTCCTGAACATGAATCCTATTTCAGCGGGGATGTATTACGTCAGACTTCACAGCGCTTCCGGCAATGTCAGAACCGAACCCATTATCGTTAGCAGATAAAGAAACATCGTACGCGACTCCTTGTGCGGGAATGATGATTCGAGTTTTCGGAAGTCTCTCGCGTACGCATAAAGCAAGCATCTCGCAGGCGTCCGTCTCTCCTTGCACAATTACAAGTGTGTTGGGGCGGACGTCTGTGATATAATCCACAATCGAACCAAGAGATGCATGCGCGCTGAACCTAACCCGTTCGATTTGGCACGATCGCTTTACAGTCCTACCGGCCAGATCAAACGCGACGTTGGGCTGCGAGTTGAGCAATTGCGAGCCAGGAGTCTCGGGATCCTGATAACCAACAAAGGCAATTCCGAAGTTCGGCTTTGTAATCCACTGTGTTGCAAGAGCAAACGAAAGAGTGCCCTTGTTCATCATGCCCGAAGGAGCCACAACGATTGAAGGATGCTTCATGTAAAGCGAAGTGAACAATTCTTCAAAACGCAATTGTTCCTGAGGAATGTCACTGATTTCGAAACCAGGCCGACGAAACGGTTCAGTATAACAATACTGATCATATACTTTGTTAATTTTTACTCCCATTCCCCCGGTGAAAATGGGTAGGCGTGGTATAGCCCCCTTCAACATTAACTCGTTAAGGATCACAAGTAACTCCTGCTGCTTCCCGAGCGCAAAGCAAGGGATTAGTACCGAACCGTTTGCACTGGTTACTCTATTGATAAATGAAGCAAGCCGACGCATTTCACCGGCAGTGCCTGCTAGTTTATCGACAGCACAATTCGTTGCTTCGGTAACCAGAACATCGAAATGTGTTCTGGGTAACCTTGCCTCGCGGATTGAGCGTTGGGAGTCGAACTGCACATCACCGGTATGCATAAGCCGTATGCCGCCGCATTCAAGCTCGATTCCGGCCGATCCAAGTATATGCCCCGACCAGTGATAAGTGATCTTCACGTCGGCTCGGCCACTATAACCACGTACAAGAATCGGTTGGGCATACTCGAGGGGTTCGAATGATTGACGAAGTAATTCGATTTGCTCCCGAGTATAAAATTCCAGAACTGAGTTAGTGAACCAAGAGGAAATGTCCGTCTTGAGTAGCCGCCCACTGTTGTGCAGCATTATGTGACTCAGATCGCGTGTTGCATGAGTCATTAACGTTCGTAAATGCGGAAATCGTCGTAACACATACGGCAAACCAGAAAGGTGGTCTGTGTGTGCATGTGTGATGGCAAGAATATCCAGGGGCTTGAAGGCAAGAGCATCAAGATCCGGAAATGCTCTTGCATCCCTGTGGCGTGGGTGCAAACCGGCATCGACGATGATCCCGGTACCTTCCAGCTCAAAGTACATACTGTTTGCACCGATTTCTTCGGCTCCTCCAAGCACAATCAATTCTGCCATTTTGCAAGATAGGTCACCGATTCATGGAGTGGACTTAGTGTGTGATCCTACGTACCTTTGCCCATCCAAACGGTCGAGCGAGCAAGAGTTATGCACACACCGCGCCCATACAAGCCGGTGAATACCATCCGTATTGTTACGGCTGCATCTCTATTTGATGGTCACGACGCAGCGATCAACGTCATGCGGCGCATCCTTCAGTCAACAGGCTGTGAAGTAATCCATCTCGGACATAACCGATCGGTAGCAGAAGTAGTAACGTGTGCCATTCAGGAAGATGTTCAGGCGATAGCCATGACGTCGTACCAAGGCGGGCACATCGAATATTTCAAATACATGCATGATCTGTTAAATGAAGGTGGTGCTGGTCACATTAAGATTTTTGGAGGGGGCGGAGGCACGATTTTACTATCGGAAATCCAAGAGCTGCAGGCTTACGGAATTGCAAGGATCTATTCGCCCGATGATGGCCGTTCGATGGGATTGCAAGGTATGATCAACGATGTTGTCTCATCGGTTGACTACCCTGCCCCCTTCACAATTCAAAACGATTCACTTGAGTTGTTGATTCGACAGCACGATCCACTTGCAATTGCACAGGCGATCACGATGGTGGAGCGGGAAGGAAAGGATCGGCTTGCGTTTATTAGAGGCAGCAAGCGGTCTCCTGTACTTGGTATTACCGGAACGGGAGGCGCCGGGAAGTCCACCCTGACAGACGAAATCATTCGACGGTTTTTAATTGATCAGAAGGAACGGTCTGTTGCCGTCATCAGCGTCGACCCATCCAAACGAAAGACTGGCGGTGCTCTCCTTGGGGACCGCATCAGAATGAATGCCGTTGACGACAGACGCGTGTACATGCGGTCGTTTGCAACACGCGAAGCAAATGTTACTGTGAATCGGAATGTGGCCGATGCAATCGACATATTATCGTTCGCAGGATATGATCTAATCATCGTAGAAACGGCAGGCATTGGGCAAAGCGACTCTCAGATTACTGAACTTGCTGATGTATCAATGTATGTAATGACTCCCGAATACGGTGCAGCAAGCCAGCTTGAAAAGATTGATATGATTGATTTTGCTGACCTCGTTGTGCTGAACAAAGCCGACAAAAGAGGCGCCGAAGATGCCATGCGCGATGTAAGAAAACAATATCAGCGCAGCAGGCAACTTTTCGACCAAAAACCCGAGATGATGCCCGTGTTTGGGACGATTGCTTCGCAATTCAACGATCCGGGCACAAACACTCTTTACACAAAAGTGTTAGAGATGATTATCAATAAACTTAATCTTGAATGGATGACGCAATACATGGTATCGGAAGAGATGAGCGAGAAGGTTTTTATAATTCCGCCTGACAGAAACCGGTACCTTGCAGAAATCGTGGAAACAAACAGACAATTCGACGATCATGTTGCTCAGCAGGCTGACGTAGCAAGAAAATTGTGGCAAATCAAGAGTGTCATCCATCAATTGAATTCATCGAAATGAACATTGCAATTATCAAGTTTATTATAGGAACAACAACATGAAGCGATTTCTTTTTCTCGCTGTTATCATCTTGTTTACTTTTTTCGGTTGTGCAAAAGATAATTCGACCACTCCAACCGGTGAACAAACAACAATTCGTCTGCTCAACATGGTGTACGATGGCGGCGCTCTGGATCTTAGAGTCAACGGTACTCTCGTTTCATCGGGAACTACATTTGGAACATCAAGCGGATACAAAGAGACAATTTCGGGTAATGGCTTGGAAATTTCTGTTCACAACGCGGGCGATTCAGTTCCACGAAACAGTTCAAAGCACGATATGGTCGAGGGATCGGCCTATACCATGTATGCATTCCCTCCCAACAACGCCTTTTCCAGCGGATTTGTGGCAGATCCGCGTAGTACAACTCCGGAGAAGTCTCGCATCAAACTTGTGAATGCTTGCCCGGATACTAATAAATTTGAACTTCGCATAACAGCATCGAGCAGTAAACTACTTGGACCGATTGAACGATCCAGATCAACAACCTACATCGATCTCGAAGCAGGCTCATACCGGTTTTCTCTGCGCAATCCATCCGACTCGACATTTTCAGCAGAATACGAAGCCGTGATTCTGAATGGTCAGGGGGCTTATACAATTGTGATTCACGGAACTCAGGATGAATCCGATCCCTATCCGTTTGGTATTCGGATGTTTACAGACAACGGTGCAGGAACAGAATACATCGATTGGGTAGAAGCTCCAACAACAGCAAAAATATCGTTTGTAAACAGCGTTGAAGGATCAAATGTCCACATCTCAATCGATGGATCAATTCCGCAAATTCAATATCTTTACTATCCCTACCCTAGTCCGTATCTGACGGTGGCGTCGGGCGCCCACACGTTTTCCGTCGTCTCCGGTTCGACTGCCTTAGTGGCGAATCAGGCAATAATGCTCGATCCCTACAAGACTTATTCATTGTACATAACTGGAACAATGGTTCCGGCAAACATCGCACCGCTTCTTTTTCAGGATCAGACGGATCCCATACCGGGTGCAGCCTTCGTGAGATTTATTCATAATATCTCCGATGCACCAAAGCTCGGCGTTTATTTTGCGGACATACCAGCAACGGGGACTGAGACAACCTTGCCAGGAGCTGATAAGGTAGCCTTTCGGGAATCTGCATCCGGTACCATAAAGGCGGGAACGTATGGTGTACTATTCAGAGATGCACTTGCTGACACCACGCTCTTTAAAGCACCTGATGTTCGACTCGATGCAGAAAAGATTTACACTGTGTGGGTTGGTGGATCTAAATCGTCTAAAACAATGAGAGCAGTGTGGATAACACATAATTAGGCTTGCATGACAACGCATCAACGACATTCCTCGTCAAATCAGAAAGAGTCCGGAAGCAAACAGGATTCAGCAGAATCGCTGGAAATATCTGCGGCAATTGAAATTCTGAATCATCAGGCACAGAACCTGGAAAGACAGCTTACCACTGAGGTTAGGAACATCATTGATAGTTGGAACGCAAAGGTTGAAGCATATCGCGGAGAAGAGTTCACGTACCGGGTAAGGGGACGGGATATTAAAGTTCGCAACTATTCAGAATCTCTGTCCCATATAAAGATTCCCAAAATATCCATCCCCCGATTTCAAGATTGGGGAGAGATTGTGCGTTGGTGCATGCAGGAAAATGTGCCTGGAGAATTTCCCTACACTGCGGGAGTATATCCGTTCAAACGTTCCACTGAGGATCCCACACGAATGTTCGCCGGTGAAGGCTGTCCGGAGAGGACAAACAAACGCTTTCACTACCTATCGAAGGGTATGCCTGCCGCAAGACTTTCAACAGCGTTCGACAGTGTTACACTGTATGGCGAGGATCCAGCAGAACGTCCGGATATCTATGGCAAGATTGGTAATTCAGGCGTCAGCATTGCAACTCTCGACGATGCAAAGAAGCTTTATTCAGGATTCGACCTCTGTGCTCCAAATACTTCTGTTTCGATGACTATTAATGGACCCGCCCCGATGATACTAGCATTTTTTATGAATGCAGCAATCGATCAGGAATGTGAAAAGTACATTCGGGCAAACGGTCTGGAAAACGAAGTGAATGATAAAATAAATTCGCTGTATAAGGCTAGGGGGCTTCCCAGACCCATATACAGCAGCGACGACAACGGTGATGCGTTGCCCGATGGCAGCCATGGACTCGGTTTAATGCTGCTCGGTGTTACTGGCGATGAAGTGCTGCCGCCGGATGTTTATGCTCAATGCAAAAAACATGCGTTGATGAGTGTGCGGGGTACTGTGCAAGCCGACATTTTAAAAGAGGATCAGGCACAGAATACGTGTATATTTTCCACTGAATTTGCTCTCAGAATTATGGGAGACGTGCAGCAATATTTTATCGACCAAAAGGTTAGAAATTTTTATTCAGTTTCAATTAGCGGCTATCACATTGCTGAAGCAGGAGCCAACCCTATTACGCAGGTGGCATTCACACTTGCAAATGGATTCACGTACGTTGAATACTACCTGTCGCGAGGCATGCACATTGATGATTTTGCACCCAACCTGTCCTTTTTCTTTTCAAATGGGATCGATCCGGAATACAGTGTTATAGGCAGGGTTGCCAGAAGAATCTGGGCTAAAGCTATCAAGTTCAAGTATGGAGGCAATGAGCGGTCTCAGATGCTTAAGTATCACATACAAACCTCCGGTCGCTCTCTGCATGCACAGGAGATTGACTTCAACGATATTAGAACAACACTGCAGGCACTGTATGCGATTTATGATAATTGCAATTCACTGCACACTAACGCCTATGACGAGGCGATAACAACGCCAACAGAAGAAAGTGTTCGGCGTGCAGTTGCAATCCAACTTATTATCAATCGCGAACTTGGCTTGGCAAAAAATGAAAATGTTTTGCAGGGGTCATTCATCATTGAAGAACTGACGGATCTTGTAGAAGAAGCAATCTTGGTGGAATTCAAGCGACTGTCTGACAGAGGTGGAGTGCTTGGAGCGATGGAGAATATGTACCAGCGAAATAAAATTCAGGAAGAGTCGCTTTATTACGAAACGCTTAAACACTCTGGAGATTATCCAATTGTGGGTGTAAACACCTTTCTTAGCAGGGAAGGTTCGCCAACAGTTTTGCCCGAGAACGTTATTCGTGCTACATCAAAGGAAAAGCAACGACAAATTGATAATGTCGAAGCGTTTATGGTTCGCAATGCAGGTGTTTCAAGCAAGACACTAGAAGAACTAAGACACGCTGCAATTCAAAACAAAAATATTTTCTCGTTTCTGATGGAGGCAGCGAAGGTTTGTTCGTTAGGACAGCTCACGCATGCTCTGTACGAAGTTGGAGGCCAGTATCGTAGGGCTATGTAATGAAAGTGCCGTCGGAATATGAGATTATTCTGCCCCTAAAATCCGGTTCTAAAGGACGTGATGTTCGAATTGCGCAGGAATGGCTTTGTTTGCACGATTGCCATATACCAATCGACGGCTACTTTGCGCCTGCAACCGAAGCTGCTGTTAGAAAATTCCAGACTAAGATCAGATTGCCAGCTTCGGGAATCATAGACGAGCTGACTTTTCGTGCCCTCATTGCGCCAATAACACGAGCATGCAGACAACTCGACACAACTGCTGAGATGTTTTCTCAACGGGTTGTGGCAGCAGCAAGGCAGCACCTAAAGGAGCATCCGAGAGAGATTGGCGGACAGCATTTCGGCCCGTGGGTAAGGCTATATACACGTGGTAAAGAAGGCTCGCATGCTGAGTGGAGTTCTGGGTTTGTTTCGACGCTTATTTTGCAGGCTCAAGAAGGATTGAAAAATGTGCCTAACGCTATACAAGGGTCACTATCGTGTACCGGTCTTGCACAACAGGCACAATCGCTGGACATGTTTGTCACCGAACGTCTTGTAGCGGACGGAATCGTGAAGCATTCCGATCTGGGGCCTGGCACCGTGTTCTTGCAGCGTTCTTCAGAAAGTCATACAGAATGGATGCATACAGGAATCGTAGTTGTATTTCACCCGGAGTTCATGGAAACGATTGAAGGAAATTCTCAATATGAGGAGGGTAGTGAGGGATACGAGGTTTGTCGGATGTTAAGGGGCTATAAGAATATTGATTTTATAAAACTGTAGATATTGCCTCATTGTAAACTAAGGTAGTGATTAGATTGGTTGATCTCGATACCATACGTCAAGCATATCGTAGGATTCAACCCTACGTTCACACTACACCTGTTCTCACTAATTCTTCGATTAACAGACTTTTCGACGCTAACATCTTCTTCAAATGCGAAAACTTTCAGAAAGCAGGTGCATTTAAGGCGCGTGGTGCCAATAATGCTGTAATCCTCTTAGGAAGGGCATCGGGCAGGCGTGTGGTTACCCATTCATCAGGCAATCATGGTCAGGCTCTTGCATTCGCTGCTGCAACCCATGGCTTCCAATGTACGGTTGTGATGCCCAGCACATCACAAACAGTAAAAGTCGATGCCATCAGGGAATACGGAGCCGATATCGTCTTTTCTGAAAACACACTTGACGACCGTCTGCAAACTTTAAACAAGGTGTTGGAAAGGACGGGAGGTATTCTCATACATCCGTATGATAACGACGATGTGATTTCCGGACAGGGCACCGCTGCACTCGAAATGCTTCATCAGACTCGACGCCTTGATGCCATTATAGCGCCTGTTGGTGGAGGCGGACTAATGAGCGGTACGGCAATCGCGGCAAGGAGCATCTATCCGGGCATAGAAGCCTTTGGCGCTGAACCGGCACTTGCTAACGACGCATTCATCTCAATGCAACAAGGCGTTGTTCAGCCCCCTAATCCACCAATCACAATTGCCGATGGCTTGCGGACTGCGCTTTGTGAAAGAACATTCCATTATCTCACTCAACATGGTGTTAGTATACTTACTTGTTCAGAAGAATCGATACGAAATGCTCAACGATTACTGTTTGAGAGAATGAAGATTGTAGTCGAGGCAAGCGGCGCTGTCGGACTGGCAATTGTTTCCGACAACCGTGAAAAATTCCGCCGCAGGAGAGTCGGCGTAATCTTGTCAGGCGGGAACTGCGACATAACGTCGCTATAGTTGGGCAACGATCCCGTTAATCATGTTGGCACTGCTCAAACAACGTGCAGGCGTTTCCTTACCTTTGCGATCCTGCTCAAGGTATGGAAACCACGATGCCTGTTGATTACGAACCAATAATCGGACTAGAAGTTCATGCTCAGTTAAAAACTGCCTCGAAAGCGTTTTGTGCATGTCCCGCGACGTTCGGCTCCAGACCAAATGTTAACACCTGTCCGATATGCCTTGGGCATCCGGGTGCGCTGCCAGTACTCAACAGTAATCTTGTCAACTATGCTGTTAAGATGGGGTTAGCAACCAACTGCTCCATTCGTGGGACATCCACTTTCTCCCGTAAAAACTATTTCTATCCTGATCTACCAAAAGGTTACCAGATTTCTCAATATGCAGATCCTATTTGCCACGACGGCTACCTAACTATCGAGACATTGGAAGGAGAAAAGCACGTCGGATTAACCAGAATCCACATGGAAGAGGATTCCGGAAAGAGTATTCACGATTTAGACGTCGATACGCTGGTTGATCTCAACCGCAGCGGAGTTCCCCTGGTTGAGATTGTTTCTGAACCCGATATTCGATCTGCAAAGGAGGCCTATCTCTATTTGCAGCAACTGCGCCAGATTCTTATATATCTCGATATCTGCGATGGCAACATGGAAGAAGGATCGCTTAGATGTGATGCCAACATCTCCGTCCGCCCCAAGGGTACGGCTGAATTCGGTATTAAAACGGAGGTGAAGAATCTAAATTCTTTTAGGAATGTGGAGAAGGCTATCGAGTATGAGATTCTTCGGCAAATACATGTGTTGGAATCTGGAGATACAGTTGTGCAGCACACAATGATGTGGGATGCTTCGGCTCAGCAAACCAGGATCATGCGAACTAAGGAGCATGTTCACGACTACCGGTATTTCCCCGAGCCAGATCTTGTACCTGTTGTGGTGACCAGTAATACAATCGATGAGCTAAGGTCAGAACTACCTGAGCTGCCGTCAGCTAAAAAGAAGCGGTTTATGGAACAGTACGGATTACCTGCGTATGACTCCGAAATTCTATCGGCTGACAGAAACTTGGCAAATTATTTTGAATCGGCATGTGAAAGCCTGAGAAGTCCCGGTAAATCGTCATATAAGCTCGTATCGAATTGGATAATGACGGAGCATTTGAGAATCATGAGCGATATGAAGATATCCGTGAGCGAACTACGGATAACGCCAAAACAGACGGGATCGTTAGTAGATGCAGTAGCAGATGGTACCATTTCGAACAAGGTTGCAAAAGAAATATTTCCGGAATTATTGGCGAGTGATAGGACCGCTACTCAATTAATTCAAGAACGCGGTCTATCACAGATGTCGGACGAGATTGTAATTCGCAATCTCGTGAGAGAAGTTCTGGAAAAGCATGCCGATAATGTGAGAAAGTACAAACAGGGAAAGACCAATTTGAAAGGATTTCTCGTTGGTCAGGTAATCAAAGAATCCGGTGGAACAGCAAACCCAGCAATGGTGAACGTTGTGATGCAGGAAGAACTCGACTTGATTTCTATGGATTAAGGGGAGTAAGCTAATGCCGATTACACCGACAAAGAGCATCTGGAAAGATGGATTGTTCATACCATTCGAAAAAGCAAAAATTCATGTCTTATCCCATGCAATTCATTATGGCACATCATGGTTCGAAGGAATCAGATCGTATCAGACCGTAAAGGGAACTGCAATTTTCAGGCTCGACGATCACATGCGTCGGTTTCATCAATCGCTCAAGATTTACCGAACGGCGCTTCCCTATTCCGTAGAGGAATTATCTGAAGCCGTGGAAGAACTCATCCGGCGGAATAAACTGTCGACGTGTTATGTCCGACCCTTTGCATTGCGCGGGCTTGGCGATATGGGTGTATATGCATTGAACAACCCGTTGGAAGTGTATATCGCTGCATGGGAGTGGGGCGCATATCTGGGAGATCTTGCCGGAGAAGTTGGCGTGGATGTATGCGTGTCGTCGTGGGACAGAATAACTCCCAACGCATTACCTTCTATTTCCAAGGCGAGCGGTAACTATATGAACTCACAGCTAACAAAGATGGAGGCTATCGAGAATGGGTATGCCGAAGGCATTTGTTTGGACACGTATGGAAATGTTGCCGAAGGCAGCGGTGAAAATGTTTTTCTCGTTTTGGGCGCCGACCTCATTACGCCGCCTGCAGCATCGTCTCTCCTTCCCGGCATTACCAGGCACACAGTTATGAAACTTGCTGAGTCGCTCGGCTACCGTGTTATTGAGCAAAACATTCCTCGAGCAATGTTATACACAGCCGACGAAATGTTTCTAACGGGCACCGCTGTAGAAATCACTCCGGTGCGATCCGTTGATCACATTGCTGTTGGAAGGGGCAAGGTTGGCCCTGTTACGCGAGCTATTCAAAAGGCATTTTTGCGTGTTACAGAAGAAGGCGAAGATCCGCATGAGTGGCTGACGTTTGTTGGTCCGGTATCGAAGCGAATTAAACGGAAATAAGGAGTACTACAACATGTCAAAATCAGTTATTAAAAAAAACGATAAAATCAAACAGGGACAAAGCGATAAGTCAGAGGTTCCAAAAAATACATCAACGAACGGCGATACTTCCATTGATGGCGCAGGTTCTGCTGTGCAGTTGTTTGATGTGAAAGGATTCTCCAGAGAAACATTACTCGATTGGTATACTACGCAGCATTTGGGAAGAAGGCTCGATGAAAAGGCTGCCAATTATTTAAAAATGGCTAAGGGATGGTCGTATCATGCCCCCTTTGCAGGTCACGACGGAATTCAATTAGCTCTGGGAAAAATATTCAGACCTGGCACTGATTTTCTGTTTCCGTATTACCGTGATATGCTCACTTCGCTTGCTGCGGGACTTACTGTTGAGGAAATTATAGCAAACGGATTAAGCAAGGAGGCTGATGTTGCGGGCGGTGGACGCCATATGTCCAATCACTTCGCAAAACTTTCCATTCGTCTTCAAAACACTTCATCGTGCACGGGCAACCACGCCCAGCAGGCAGTTGGCACTGCGAGGGCAATAAAATTTTACTCCGGAAAGGAAGTTGTTTATTGCTCTACAGGTGAATCGACGGTTGCAGAAGGTTACTACTACGAAGCGGTGAATGGTGCCGATCGGGAGAAGGTGCCCATCATATTCGTGATACAAAACAACAAGTTCGGAATTTCCGTTCCGGTGCGCGAGCAGACGGCGAACCTGCGTGTAGCTGAAAATTTTAGTGGATTCAAGAACCTTAAGATTATTTACTGTGATGGGCGCAACCCGATGGACAGCTTCCGTGCCCTTACAGAAGCACGTGAATACGTCGATTCAGGCAAGGGTCCGGCAATGGTCCATGCCGACTGCGACCGTCTCGGATCGCATTCAAATTCGGACAACCACGATCTGTATCGACCAAAGAGCGATTTCGACGAAATGCGTACTCTCGACCCGCTGCCACGTATGCGCGCCTCATTGATTGCCGCGCACATTGCAACAGACGAAGAGTTGAATGAAATTGAAAGTGAAAACAAGAAGCGAATATTCGCAGCCGCCGATGCTGTGGAACCTATGCCCGAACCCGATCCCGAGAGCTATTCACTGTTTGTGATTCCGGATGCCGTGGCGGACTACAACGATGCGTCCGAAGCAGAGTGGCATCCCGCAGATGATGAGCCCAGGCTCACCTTTAGAGAAGGCATCAACACAGCGCTCCTCGAAGAATTCCGACGCAATCCCAACACATTCCTCTTTGGACAGGATGTTGCTTCGTTTAAAAAACAAGGAATCTTTAATGTCTGCAAAGGGATGCTCGATGAGTTTGGTAATCAACGTGTATTTAATGCACCAATTGCCGAAGACTTCATCGTAGGCACTGCAAACGGAATGACGCGGTATCGAGATGACATCAGGGTAGTTGTCGAAGGCGCAGAATTTGCAGACTACTTTTGGCCGGCTATGGAGCAGCTTATAGAGTGTACTCACGACTATTGGCGCACACGCGGCGGATTCAGTCCAGCCGTAGTCATACGTCTTGCTTCTGGCGGATACATACAGGGCGGCTTATATCATTCGCAAAACCTCGAAGGAACATTTACAACATTACCTGGCCTTCGCGTAGTGATGCCAGCATTCGCCGATGATGCTGTTGGACTCATGCGTACTGCCATCAGATCTCGCGGTACAACAATGTACCTTGAACCTAAATATCTTTACAATTACCGTCCAACATCAGCTCCCTTGCCCCCTGAAAATTTTTTAATTCCTTTTGGAAGGGGGCGTGTACGACGCGAAGGCACAGACGTCACAGTCATAGCCTATGGCACCGCCGTACACTGGAGTTTACAGGCTGCAGAGAAACTCGCATCGGAAAAGATTTCAGTTGAAGTCATCGACCTGCGTTCCTTAGCGCCGTGGGACAAGCAGCTAGTTTTTGAGCGAGTGAAGCGTACTGGAAGATGTGTTGTTGTGCACGAAGACAAGCGTGTTGCAGGGTTTGGTGGTGAAATTGCATCCGAGATTAGTGAAGAGCTATTTCGCTACCTCGATTCGCCAGTTGCACGGGTTGGATCGAAATTCACACCAGTAGGGTTTGCCAAGACATTGGAGAAAGCAATCCTTCTTTCGGTAAGTGATGTTATTGAAGCGATAAAAACCACGGTTTCTTTTTGATTCTGTGTGAATGGGAGTTCACACTGGTATTACATACGTAGATAACATAGCCTAAGCTAACGGGCTAGGCAGCAGTTTGCGCCGTTTGTGTAATCAGCTGTGCAGCGATATATTTGCGCGCTTCGGTCCGTGGGCGAGGTATGTCCATGTGACCGTGCTTCGTTTTACCCATTACCATCTGGAGCCAGATGTACGGGACAAACGACAGGCTTTGGTCTAATCGAGGAATGCATGAGGACAGACGACGAAACACAACTCGTAGAATCGGGAAATCTCTCTGGCGGCAATCAGCGTGATTGGCTGGGGGCTGTTACAGGAAAGTGGCAGTTGTATGCTGGCATAGCATTGGTGATTACTTTATCAATTGCAGGTTTTTGGTGGTACACAACGCATGAAGAGGAACTTAATTTGCAAGCTGTGAGTCATTTGGCCCGTGTTCGCAGCGCTTTTGATGCCGGCAACTATTCACGTGCCTTGACGGGAGATTCAATTGCTGCGATTGGGCAAGACAAAGCTTTGGGGCTTTTAGAGATAAGTGATGAATTTTCAGGAACTGACGCAGGTAAAGTTGCAGCGCTGATGGCCGGTAATTGTTTGATTAATCTTGGTCGGTTTGAAGAGGCAGTCGCACAATTTGAGCGAGCTCAAGGAAGCGAGGCTCTCGTTGTGGAAGTCGGCTCATTAAAGGGGCTTGCAGCTTGCAAGGAGGTCAACAAAGACTTTGCCGGAGCTGCCATTTTATATGAGCAAGCTGCGCAGCGATCCCTGAATACAGGTTTAGAAGTGGACTGCATGCTCGCGGCTGCATTATGTTTTGAAAAGTCTAGTGATAAAACAAAGGCCGGACAATTGTTTACAACTATTGCCAAAAAGTATGAGACATCGACCGTCGCACCGCAGGCAAAATCGGGTTTGGCTCGGCTTGGCATGGCAATTGATTAGCGAAGCGGGGGCATGCTATGCCCTACTCGCATTGAAATGAAAATGAATTTGAAAACAAAGCAAACAATTCAAATGCATAAGGTTTTTACAACTGGAGGTTGTATGCAACGTTGGTTTCGTCTAAGCAGCCTGCTGCTAGCGGTAACCGCAGCGCTTTCTGTAGTTCAGGCACAGGACTACGTGGAGGTGCGCGGAAGCCTATCTCCGGGGATGGTACGTGTGTTTACACGCGACACCATTTACCGGATTAGTGGCACATATACGATCGGCGGTACGCTGGTCATTGAGCCGGGTACACGGGTCGAGTTTCTGCCGAATGGGCGTCTGATTGACTCTGTCGGTGGTCGGATTTTGGCAGACGGTCGCGCTTCAGCGACTTATAACCCGAATGCTGCTAACGCTTTGCAGCCGCCGTATACTGGTTACGACGATCCTGCCTATTTCGGTGCACCTGGAGTGTTAACATCGACGATCTACACAGAGCCGACAATTCACTCTAGCAAGTACGGCACAATATTCAATGTAGATGTTGGTTCAGATCCGAATCTGCAGAATCTCACGCCCGCTGAAGCAGTCGTCTATAAGGCTGCCCGCTTGGAATTTGGTGGTGTGATATCGGCAATCAGGTTAAATCCCTGGTTCCGCGTCAGTGGAAATCCAGTCAATGTTCGCCCGGCTCGTATTACATTCATTGCGGGCGACGTGAACAATTTCTCTCGCGAGTGGGGTCACATCATCATTCTACCTGGTGCTGATGCCGCCTTCTTCCGCGATGTGGATTTCTTGAATTTCAGGAAAGACACAACCGTAGATAATGAACCCATTTACTGGGCAAATTCATCGGGAAGCCTGTTTACTCGTACAAATGCAGAGACAGCAAACGACAATCTTCTCAGGGCTACAAACGGAAGTGGTGGAGCCATCACAACCTTTTCGGTTAGAACGTGGATTGTTGGCTGCAACTTCCGCAACAATATGGCCCGCTACCATGCAGGTGCTCTGCAGATTTTGCAGGCGCCGGTAGATCAGTATGTGGGTTCATCGCTCCAGTTGTATCCAACTGTTAACACCAACAACTTGCCTATTTATGCGGCGGAAACGAATCCCTTCCTTACAAGCCCTTGGGATGCTCAGCCGTACGATCAGCAACTGCGTGCCATAGACTTATTGCACACTTCGGGTGCCGAACCTTCACTTACATCTACGCAACGTCAGTCGGTAGACGACGGACGTTTAGCGTTGTATCTAGGTCGAATCCGTCAGATACGATTTATTGGCAACCGTGCCTTGCTGTCTAATGTGGACACTGTCCAGATCGGTGGCATTCGTGTAGTAACAGATGTAGACCGTCCGGCGACTGTTTTCCAAACAGTAACCAGGTCTCAGAAAAATGATGCCTTTGGTGGTGCTGTATATATTTCGGGTCGCACACCAATGATTGTTGGATTAGGTATCAACGACGTTCAGGGCAAGGACACAGTTGAGTTTACGAGCAACTATGCTGAGAACCGGCAGCCGAGTACGGCAGTCGGTAACACACGCACTAACGGTGCTCGCGGTGGTGCAGTATATGTTGGTGATCAAACCAGCGTAATCTTCGCTGGCAGGTACACGAGCAACATGACGAGGGTACCGTACATTCCAAATCTGGGCATTTCCAATCTGCTGAATTCCAGTGCTACATACTCACATGGAGGCGCCATCTATGCTTCGGCAGGTGCTCTGCAAACACAGATTCGCGGCAATTTGGATAACAATCCCCCAACGCACTTCCTCAGTAATTCATCAGGACGTGGTGGTGCCGTCTATGTAAGTGCCAGTGCAAGCGATTTTACACATTCTCCGCACATTGGCGGATCCGATGGTATTATCAATGCGCGCAACTATGGTTTTAACATCAAGTTCAAGGATAACAAAGCGACTGCATCCGGTGGCGCCGTCCACACAGGCCGCAACATGTACCTTTATGGTGCAGGTGGAGTAAGCGGACCGCTTTGGACCTATGGATCAAACTATGGTATCGAAGTCATGAACAACATGGCTGGTTACTATGGCGGCGGTTTTTCAGTAGAACTTGCACCGAACCTGCCTATCAATAGAAGAGCTCTTCGATTTGTACGGGGGTCCTTTATAAACAACACTGCTGGCGATGTTAATGACACGCTGCTACCAAATGTGCGCGGAGGAGGTGGTTTGTATACCATCAATGCCGACCTGAATGTTGTGAAGGGTGTAGAATTCCGCTCGAATAGAGCGCTAAATGGTAACGGCGGCGGTATTGCAGTTGTTACTCCCGATACTCTGACCCGCAAGCGGTTTATGGTTACCGATCTCGATGAAATTACCTATGCTCCCAATGGAGTTGCAACAGGATACTCATCAAGAAACGATGTGTTTACATTCCAAACAACTGCTCCGAGGGCAGACGAGCGGATGTTAACGCGCTTCTACGACAACACAGCAACGGAAAACCCGAAGCGCATGGGATCCGGAACAACTCAGCAAGGCGATATTGATGTAGTTCACGGTGGCACAACACTTCGCGAAAACGGTACGGGCTTGGGAGGTGCGTTGTACATCCTTGACAGCGTACGTGTCCGCGTCGACACCTTTGCATTCGACCGAGTTCGCATTCAAGGAAACATTGCATACACAGGAGCTGCTGTTTACTCTGATAATTACGATCTCAAGCTGGCATTCCAGCGTTGTTTCGTAACCAACAATAGAGCAACATCTAACATTGGACGTCAGAACGATACCATCGTTGGACCGATGGTTGGATCAGAGAACCCGGCATCAAGCGATCTTGCCGGTGCAATTCTTTATGGTGAAGTTGTTGGCCCCCTTCCATGGAATTCCTATGGATCTGCCGCAAACTCGATTTATGACAATGATGCTCGCTTCACGATCCGTGTGCCAGATGCTCAGGATACAAAGGGTGTCTTGGCTGGCACAACAGGAATCGGATTCGGTGGCGTCGACACACTTCGAGGTAACTACTGGGGCAGAACAGAAGCTAATGTAAACACCATTCTTCCTCTATCTGCTAACAATACATTCCAGCGAATTCAGGAAACCTTCTTCGTAGCAGGGAATGGTAAGACGCACATGCGTTTTGTACGTAACTCAATCAATAACACAACAGAGCAAGGTCCGTTCGAATCAACGTGGCGCATTACCTACAAGCCCGTGCCTACCTGGATGATTCCGGATACATTGCTGCAAGAAGGCCGCATTTACGACATCTTTGATAAAGGTACTGATATTAAAACCGCTGACTATTCAAGGCGGCGCATGGCACCAATCGAAGATTTTTCTGTAGGAATTCCACCTACACTCGTAATGTACAACGATGCAACAAAGCCTTCGTTCGGCAAGTACGTGAAGCGCATGACGCGAGACCCGTACGATGCGGAGTTGTATGACCATATTGCAAAGGTGCAGACTGAGTTTGTAGGCGACCACCCAATTGCATACCCACTATTCCTTGAAACGCGTGCTGACTATAGTCAGACATCTGAAATCAGCAACAATGATCAGCGTGCGTTTAACGAGACGGTATTTTTCGTGATAAACGAAAGAACGGGTGACTACATCCGAGTTAACATGCGTCAGAAGACAAAGACCGACACAATTTTCCGTGCACGCGTTGAGCTCGTTCCCGATTCAACAAACGGTGGAGATCCCAACATCCGTCGTGCATACGAAGGTCTAGCCACCTATGGCTCGGGCGCAACGCTACTCACATACATTGCTGACAACGCAATTGCAGAAGATTCAGCCGCACTGTCTGGACGAAGGTGGGATGGGTCGACGATTGCCGGAGAGCTTGGCGGACCGAGCTTCCGTTTAGGCAACCGTCCTTCTCTGCCTACATCCAATGAAGGCAAAGAAACATACTATGGTGGTGAGCGGTTCCGCGCGCTTCCGGTTCGTGAAGGAGACAATGTTTTAGTCGTTTCCAGAACCATGTTATGGAAGAACGGTGTTGTAGACGCGCTCAACGGTGCGTTAACCTTTAGTGTAAGCAACACAACAGTTCCTCCGGTGTTCACGGGTTCAGGTGATACACTTGCCAACTCTCCGCTGATTCACCCAGAAATGCGAAACCGTGTATTTATTACGGAGAATCGGCTTTACACACCAATTACAGCTCTGCAGTCAACACGTCCGGGTAAAGATCCGTGGTTTAACGAGCCTGGTTCGTATCCGGCCGATTCTGCTGGAATTCCAATTCCGTCTCGTAACTGGGAAGAGAGAGACTCAATTTTCAACATCACGGCAGTAGATCCTAACCTTCTTTACGATCCAAGAGTGATCATGGATTCAACAAAGGGGTCGCAATTGTCGTACTACTGGATGATTACCGATAACAAGTCGGCGCTCAAGTATTGGCTGCGTGACACACTGGTTACAGTTGCAAATGCCAATGACACATCATGGGGTGCAGTTGGTTATCGCTTCCTTCGTGGTCGTCCGATAAATCCGTACATCGTTCCGGGTGGTGAAGAAGTCGAAGTTGTGGCTAAGAATTTTCCACCTTCTATCGAAATGGTTGATTCTTTACGCAAGTCCGGAATTTCTGAAGAGGTAATCTCGCACTGGTTATATCTGTATCCGAAATACTTCCATGCAGAAGAGTATGACAACAACGCTCTTCCTTTGGGCCAGCGCAACCCCGACAACACAAATGCTCGGTTCTTACAGCAAGACACTGTCAATTTCGGATGGCTTGATACTACATCGTACAGGTTCAGAATTCACGTGGTTGACAGCATGCCGAGATTCCTATGGGCGTTCAAACCTGGCAGAACTGGCCCTCAGTATACAAGAATGCTTGGCGCTCCGCAGATGATTGTGCTGGACCCAACCACAACAGACACAAACACGTTCCGCAACGATACATTCCTGGATACACTTCGAATGACGCCGACAGAGTCGCGGGTAGCTCGTATGCTCGTTGCTCCGGCTAACATTGTAGACGAAGTGTACAATGATCCGGGACAGAATCAGAACGACAGTTTGAATATTCAGTTTGTAGCTAACCTTACAGACTCTCTCAGATTCAAGCTCGACGTTAATACAGACGATGAGTATGAAGACATGGCTGCGGTTGACGCCAATCGGTATGTTGTGCAGAAGTATGGTCCATGGGACTTCCGCTATGGCAAGACGGCCTATGGCTTCCTGTCAACAATAGTTCGCGACACACCTGGCGATACAACGTTGGATGAACTCATTATTGCCCGCCCAGTTTGGATGTCGCCAAAGTACATGCGACAGTTTAACGCAAGTGGGAACGTCGATCCAAATGCTGTCGACTTTACAACAAGTGGTAAAATCAACATTCGCATTTCGGATGCTGAGGCACGTCAGATTCTTAAGCCGATCAATGATGCCCCGCCATATGATCCACGGTGGCGCGATCTCAATACAGATTCAGTGGTATCGATCATTGTTAATGATGGTCACGGAGGAATCAACACACTTACGCGTCGTGTATTCGTAAACGTACAGCCAAAGATTGAAACGTTATCACTCCTCGAAGCTGTTGAAGACACAGATTATAATCTGGTTCTTCTCGATTCGGCACGTACTATCAAAATTTACGATCCGAACTGGGGCCAAAAGCACACATTCGAACTCGTCTACCAAGACGATCCACGAGATTCAGTGCCGGTCGACCCGTACTTCCCGGAAGCTGGCAGTATAATTCTTGATTCTTCACGAAAGACGACGCCGAAGTGGCTTAAGATCAATCCGGAAAGCGGTCTGTTGTATGGTACTGCAAGAGTTACCGATGTTCCGTTCGACGACACTACGGTTCAGGTAACGGTTATCGTCGAGGACGCAGGCTTACTCAAGGATATCGCAACCGTTGATTTACTTATTAAGGCTGTGAACCACGATCCGAAGCTGCTTGCCTCGCCGATCCTTAAGTGCTTCGATCTAAATAAGCCATACACGGACACAATCACGGTAGCCGATCTTGATCTGAAGCGAAAGCAAGCCGACAATGAGCAGCTTACGTTCGAAGTGATCGAGCCTTCCGGATCGTGGACATTTACGCCCAATCGTTTGTCGAGTCCGATTGCTGACACCCAAAAGGTTGTTGTATCAACACCATCACTCGGTGGCTTCACGCTCGTCAACGGCCGAGTTACAATTCGAATTCGAGTAACCGATCGTAAGGGGGCATCTGAGGAAATCTCCTATCAGGTTGCCATCTCAGACACGACGCGATTTACCGCTGAAGTAAGGGTACAGAACAATTTTGGTGCGTTCCAAATTCTTGAATTTGGTACTGGTCAAACCGCAATTGCAACTCGAGGCGATGAATCATCTTCATTTGGTCAGCTCGACTCTAACTATTGTGAGTATGAACTGCCACCAGTTCCGCCGACAGACGTGTTTGATGCACGCTGGACGATCCCAACAAAGAACGGAATTTTGAGAAACATCTTCCCGCATTCTACAACGCCCGGTGAAGCTATTTTCCGTGCTCGGTTCCAAGCTGGTGGTGAAACAGGACAGGCATCCAATTACTACCCAATCAAATTGTCGTGGTGTTCCAAAGACATCCCTGCGTTGGATCCAGCCAAAGGATCTCCGGGATCGTACTACATTCGTGACGACATTTCGAACGGTGCGTTGTTCTCATTTAACATGAAGACAGGTGTTGGCACAAGTGCTGCAGATATCACTCATGTGATTGATAGTTCAGGTGCAGAGCCATGCCACACAATCGTCATTAATCGCACAAGTATCGAAGGTTTCATCATTCTTTACGACTTTACAACAGGTCTTGACGATGATCAACAACTAACGATTACGAATGTTGTGTCAATTACCAAGGCAATGCCGAACCCGTTCACATCATCAACTTCGATAACATTCTACAATCCGGTTGGGTCCAATGTTAAGGTTGATGTGTACGATTCACAGGGCTCGCTTGTAGAGACACTTGCAAATAGAATGTTCGATGCGGGATCTCAAACCATCGAATGGAATGGAGCATCAAGTCGTGGTATCGTTGCCAGTGGAACGTACACCATTCGTGTATCGGATGGTAAGACGTCGGCAACGCATCAAGTGGTGCTCATACGATAAATGCGCAAAGTCCGGGGCCAGCTTTTGGCTGGCCCCACTCTCCGAACAACGAAATTGAACATGTTAATAATTATGGAGTTCTTATGAAAAAACAGGTATTCATTGCCGCGGCAGTGGTGCTCTGTTCAATCGTAATCGGTGCGGTGGAGGGCCTGGCGCAGCAGATCTTCAACCAGTTTGGGCAACCCGAACTTGTAGTTGGACGTCCCTATCGTGACCTCGACAAGTGCCCTGCTTCGAATTTGGCTAAGAACATCTTGCCACCATCGGCATTTGTTCTGCCCCCGACGAACACAAACGATCTGGATGATGGTTACGCCACTGTAAACATCCCCTCCCCTGATGTGTTCAACTACAACGGACAGGTGTTCAGCCGATTCTACGTTAGCGTTAACGGTTTCATCACCTTCGACGGAACGAAGCTAGTGCCGGCTAAGCAGTCAGCAGGATTGTTTATCAACTCAGCTTCGTACCCCGACAATGTGGTAGCACCATTCTGGGGAGATCACAGATTGCGAACAAATGCCAACATCGCTGCTGGCTACATGCCTTCGGAAATTTCCTGGGCTATTGATGTAGACCGTGATGAAAATTGCGATACCATCAAGCCTGTACGCCGATGCATCATTGTTCAATGGAAGAATCATAACATTAATGATCAAACGATCAACTCAAGTGTTGGGAACTTCCAGGCTCGCCTGTATTTAGGCGATCAAACCACCAACTATCAAGGCAATATTGAATTTGCCTATGGTCAGGTAGGGGGCAATCCATACACGCAAAACACGACAGTTGTAACGCGTGGTGCTACTGTTGGTATCAAGGGTAACGGCGGATTTCCTGGTTTCATCAGCGACTTTTGGAATGGATTAATCTGGGTTCCGCAACCAGGTGCAAATCGTCGGACGGATTCAACATCGACGTGGCAGCCTTCCGGCGGCCGCTCCGACGCAGTAATCCGTTTCGTGTCTATTGTTTACCTAACATTTGACCAGTGGGGTTTTGGTGATGCCGATACTTCGGCAGCACGCGATAACAAGCACGACGGTATGCCTCAAAACAGACGCGTTACTGCCAACGATGCTCGCGTAGTAATGAAGTCCATTGTTACCAAACAGCGTCTAGATTCGGTTTGGAAACGTCAGGCATATCAGGGAGACGTAAACCACTCTGGACGTTATTACTATACAAAACTTACTCGTGACTTCTCATCAGATTCTATATTTCCGCCTAACAGCGGAAACATTGTAATCTGGCGCAGAACAATAGACGTAGAGCAGTATTTCCCGGGACAGGGAGTAATTGCAACCACCGGTAAACAAGTACTGCGCGTTATGCATGAAAGCCAGGGTCTATACGGAGTCGGCGGTAAGGCGCCTGACCTCAGCAGTCTGAATCAGATTTACTATGAGGTTACTGAGTATGATGCAGGTCTCATCATGCGCTACCTCTCGGGGAGGCTACCATATCTTCCATGGGTTTACGACAATGATACTACCGGACCGGACTTTGGCAAGGCTGGAGATACTAAACTTGCAGACAATGTGTGGTTTGGTGCCCCAGTCTCGGTTGGTAATGGTCTTGTGAGAGTTCCTGTATACATGAATGGAATTCACAACGGTGCATTTGGTGTAAGGTTTGAAACAAATACCGACATCAAGGAAATCAGCGTTATCAACTCAGAAAGCGGATACGTTGGTGCGGACAATTCCGACCGAGTTGCCGTTATTATAGGCTCCGGTGTTTTCGGACCAGACTCGCCAATTGCTTTTGTAACAGTAAACGAAAACGATGTTTACACGTTTGGTTCACTGCGGTTTAACGAGCAAGATCGTGAAACCATTCGTCTGAATGGCGGTGACTACGAGGGTGCGGCTACTATCATGGCGTATCCGAATCCAATGACTACGGAAGCATCGTTTGCACTTGAATTGCGCGAAAGCAAGCACATTACTGTAAATGTTTACGATATTTTTGGCAAGCTTGTAAACACGATCTTTAATGGAGAAGCAGCTTCTGGCACAGTACCCTTTACATGGAACGGTGCAGATGCATCTGGTATCCTGGTAGCACCGGGATCATACATCGTACGCGTTGCTGGTGAGGGTGTTAATGAGTCTCTACGCCTGACAGTTGTGCGATAACTGCACAAAAAGCAGGTCGATGTTCTATGAAATTTGCGATGATTGTTTTGCTGGCCGTTGTAACGACGGCCAGCAAGATCGTCGCAGCATCGGACACACTGTCGATTGATTCATATCGAATCATCAACACATGTTCCGGTGAACAGCGCTGGGTCTTCTCCGTTTGGATTGGGGAAGTATACTTCAGCGACAGTTTAATGTCCTTTGACATAACGATTGGTTACGACACAGCACACCTGACACCGACAACAGGCTTATGGTTGGGAACCCTAGCGGATAAAATGAGATTCGCAGACATTTCGCCATATATCAATCTTGTTGTTCCGGGAGAAATTCGTGTCGGAGCATTTACGCTAACAACACCTGTTAAAGGTAATGAACCGCTCTTTGCGGTTGCAGGTGATTATAAGGGTACCTGCATGGACAGAGATACCTTCTCGCTACCGTATAGTCCCGAATTCAACAAAGAATTCAAGGTATCAATCGAGTTCTTTAGAACAGATACCGTCATTGCAGTTGCAGATGCTTCAGAAAATCTTAATCAGGGCACGGCATTTCTTCAGGATTCAGCAACTCTGACTGGGCGTGATAGCACTACGGCAGCGAACTTCGCCGTGTACCTCTCGGAAATACCCGCAGACCAATACACAGTAGAAGTGCGTTTGGACAGCCCCCTACCGGCAGCTATTGATTCGCTCACACTTTCGGAAGGCTTGAACGTTGACTCAATTTTCTACTCGTCCGATCGGCTTCGGGCAACAGGTTACCTGAGCTCAATTACTGGTGACAGTATAGAAGGCCGGATTTATCTGAGAGGTGTCACAAATGATACAATTTCATCGCAGTTGATTGTTGAAACAAGGGCGATAGGTAATTGTTTATGTAAAACACCTGGTCTGAGCGATACTATTGTTGTTTACAATGCTGTTCAACCAATCGTTTCCGTAGAAACCGACATCCATGATGATGTTGGAATCAAAGTCACTCAAATCGATGGTGGCTTACTGATCCAAAATCGTCATGGGCAGCCGGGAACTTTAAATGTTGTAAATGTGCTGGGAATAACAGTCAGCAATACGACACTGGGTTCTGACAACACTTGGTTGCCTCTTGATTTACTGCCAAGGGGCATGTACTACGCAATTGTAGTAGTGTCAGGCAGCCATCAGGTAACAAAATTTGAACTATGAAATCACATGATCATCTCATCAGAGGAGTCCGTATGAATCGTCGATTCGCACTCTGGGGAGGCACGGCCTGGATAGGCGCTGCTCTCTTGCTCGCGACGGTGATTGTTTTTAGCTCGCAGTTGGCCGAGGCACAAGACAAGCCAGAACTGCCAATTTTGAGTTTGACGGGTAGTCAATCGAGCTGGAACACCACGTATTATCCTGACGGCCGTATTTGGGCGCCACGTCGCGGTCCAAACGGTAAACGTTCATTGTTAGTTCCGGTATTCATTAAGAACTGCTGGCGATCGACGTCTGTGTACGAAGCGTTCCCTATTTATTCGTTCAAATTCAAGGTTCAGTTCGACAGCACTGCAGTTGAATTTGTAGGCGTTGAAAAGAATGGACCAAACTTTGCACAGCAAAACATGCCGATTGCCGCACTTGCAAGGGATTTTGAATTCACGACAAGTGTCGCTCGCGACACAACGTATCAAAGTGTAATCGGCGCGCCAATTCAGAATCGCCTACGTGGTAAGCGTGTAATGATCGACGCAGTGTCGTCGAAGCCGCTTCCTCAAACTGGCGATCTCACTCAGGATTGCGATCAGCGTCCGTTCGTCGAGCTCATCTATTTACGTTTCAATGTAATTGCCGACCCCGCGCAGGATCCGGTAAGTGCTCGTACACCGTTTATCATTACGAACGATACATTGTTTTATAATGATTTTCAGGTTGGGTATGAGTTGCCACTGCCGAACGATCCCCAGCCACCGCTGTACGCCGGTCTTGGTGGTGTAAACAATTATTACCTTGATTTCAACCAGGTTGAGCAGATTCGCGACCCACTAAGGCCATCGAAGCCTGGGATGATCTGGCTTGAGGTGACGGACCTTATTCCACAACTTTCATTTACTAACCAGGCAGACCCACGTTTCCGAATTGTTGATTCCATAGATGGGTCAGGTGGCGACAATTGGTTCATTAAGGATCCTATCACAATTGATTATGGATCGAATTATGATGATAATGTTAATGGAATCGGAACACGCGACATTGACGTTATCAATGCTGTTCTTGGTACTCGAGCCTACGACGTCACCGTGCAGTCTGATCAGCCTTGGCTGAAATTCAAGTCATTCCTTAAGGGTGGACAGGGTGAAATTTCCCCGTTCCCGCAGCCAGTACGTGAAGGTTACATTAGAATGCTTGATAAGGGTATTCTGGGAACGACTCTTGGTCAAACTCCCAATGGCGATGCCACTGTTGCCATGCGCGATCTTAACATGCGCATAATCTGCGATCCAACCGAGCTGCCCGACGGTAACACGCAGGAGGTAACTGGCATATACACTGGATACATTACGTTCAAATCAACATCATTGAATGCCTCTCCTGTTAGGATCAAGGTTACCTTCATATACTTCCGCACACCCTTTGAGCCCAATGAATTCGACGAAAACAATTCATGGCAGGAGAAACGCGAATTCCTCGGCAAAGGTATTACATTGGAAGTGCGTAACAATGCAGATCCGATTCAACGTACCTATCTTGTTATGGGTGTTGGATATCGAGCAAGGGACGTTGTTGATACCCTGTTCGGCGAATCGGTATATACAAATCCACTTTCCGGTTTTGGCGCCCGCTGGTATCCTAAGAACGCTGATGAAACCGATATTTACATAGATGGCCTCAGCGACCTGTGGCAGGCAACAGCCAACAGACCACAAGCTGGCTCGCGTGATATTCGCGACATTTATTCGGATACTACCATCAAGTACTGGTGCCGCTTTAGTGCCGGAAGCCCATTAAACTATCCTATTGTTGTTGCTTGGGACACGGATGACTTTATACCAGGATCTGAGCTGTTTATTCGCGACACTCTCAATGGTTCACGGTTTAATGTGAACATGAGAAATGCGACAAACATTGGAGGAAGCAGGCAATCAGTAACGATTCGCGATGCAGACGTGTCTGCGTTCGTGATTGAATATACCCTTCCCAAGGTTGCTGAATTCCCGGTAATCAATAAGGGTTGGAACCTGCTGTCATTACCAGTCAATCCATCGTCATCGTACTGGAAGGACATCTTTAAGAATGCTCTGAACACACCAATCCGTTTTGCTCAGAATATCTACCAGACCAACGAGAATAATCTCTCGCCGGGTATTGGATACTTTGTGAAATACTCGGATGAGGTTGACAAAACAGTTGCTGGTTCCAGATTGCTTCGCATCAACGAGAATGCCTTCCCAACACGCTTGTATGAAGGATGGAACACTATGGGTTCACTATCCTTCCCAATCAGCACAGAACGTGTTTCACTTCTTCCGTTTGGTACTGGAGCATTCCCAACGATCGTCGGCGATATCTATCGTTACGTAACTGATCGCGGCTATCAAGCTGTAAGCGAAATCGAACCCGGACTTGGATACTGGATAAAGATTCAAGGTCAGGCTTATCTGAACATGTCTATTGCTAAGTCTGGCGTGAACTTTAACAGCGTTCGCGATGCAGTTAAACTCAGCTCGACATTGGTTACAGTAGCAGATGCTTCAAACAAGTTCGCTGAGCTATACATATCGGAAGATCGTAACCTGGAAGCAAAGAATGTGTTCGAGCTTCCGCCACTGCCGCCGTATGAACTGTTTGATGTTCGATTCTCAAATCAAGCATACGTCGAAGATGCAAAAGATCCGATGATCCGATTGCAAGGAACAGACTTCCCCATTACGATTACAATGAACAACCCCTCCAGGAATTATTCCGTAGTTAATCCTGTAACGGGCGTGGTTATCGGTTCAATCATTTCGGGACGCAACAACAGTGTAGTTGTCACAGACAAGAAGGCAACCAGTATCAAACTGCTTGGCGGTGATGCCGATCTGTCTGTACTCGGTGCAAATGTTAAACCGAATCCAGTGTCGACAACGGGAACAATCGACGTAACAGTATCTCAAAGCGGTAATGTTCGCGTAGAAATCTTCAATGTTGTTGGCGAGCTGGTGAGCGTTGTCGTCGATGAGAGCAGAACTGCTGGTCTCTATACATTCGAGTTCGATGCTGCGGCCCTTAGTGCTGGACGGTACATCGTCAAGGTTACGAACGAAGGTAACGTTGCCACAAGTGCGGTAACAGTGGTTCGATAACCAAATGGTAATCTTCTCTAAAGGGGCAGCAGTAATCCTGCTGCCCCTTTTTTCTTCGTATGAGAAATGAACATAAGAAGTCTTCGATTTACGGCATCCTACTTTTAGTAGCGGGCACTCAGGTTCTCTTTGCGCAAACTGTTGAGTTCCCATTATTTTTTAAAAACCTATCTCCGGGCGCGTCAACAGAGCGAAAGTTCACTGTTTCAGCTCATCCAGATGGGACTGACTCACTCGATACACAACTTGGCGAGACTGAGATACCATCGATACCCTTACCTGGAGGTATCTTCTACGTTTGGTCCGTAGCTCCAATTAGTGAACCACTGTGGCTTAGCCCCAAAGAGGTGCGAAAGCTTAGGATTGGTGAAAAACATCTTGAGATCTATGACATTCGTATAAATTGGAATGGAGGAATTCTGGAAATTTCATGGCCCTATCCAATACCGAGTTTTATCGATTCTATTTATGTTGTCGACGGAAAATCTGACTACCCCGACAATATCATTTCAGAAAAAATTCAGCCTGGTACAATGATTACAACAGATAATCCGGCATTCGACAGATTCAATATTATGGTTTGGTATAATGCTGTTCAGACGTCTGTTGAAGAAAATGATAACATTGAGGTACTCCGGTTATGGCCCAATCCAGCCACCAGCGAAATCTCGATTTATTCAGATTTGGGGACAGGGAATGAAGTTGATATTCTTGACATCAATGGTCGCGTTGTCAAGAATCTCGTTATGGCAAGCCCCCTTCAAACTATTTCGATTTCCGATCTTCCTTCCGGTATATTTATAGTTAGGACAAGAAACACAATGGGTATGACCAGATCAAAAATGTTTGCGCGTTATTAAATCTTGCAGCCGCAAGTAAAACATGAGCGACCAACCACAGGGCGAACGTCCATCAGGAAGCAGGAGGCGATTCCATCGGCATCCAAGACATCACCACGACCACAAATCACAGCCATCAACATTTCATAGCAGCATAACCGTTGTGATTCCTTTGCTGAACGAAGTGGAATCGCTGCGTGAGTTGTCTTCGAGCATCGAAAAAGTGTTGAACCGATTTGCGCCGAACAGGTGGGATGTTATCTTTATTGATGATGGTTCAACCGACGGATCGTTTGATGTGCTACACGATATTCATACCCGAAACACAAGGTTTCGATCGATACGATTCCGTAGGAACCATGGAAAATCGGCAGCTCTGGCATTGGCGTTTGATGAAGCGCAAGGAGACATTATAATTACAATGGATGCAGATTTGCAGGATGATCCGAACGAAATCCCCGCCCTCATTTCTAAACTAGATGAAGGTTTCGATCTTGTTTCGGGCTGGAAACGCAAGCGTCACGATCCTTGGCATAAAACAATTCCTTCGAAACTTTTTAATACGGTCACGTCGGTGATGAGCGGTATCAAACTACACGATTTTAACTGTGGACTAAAGGCGTACAGGCGTTCAGTTGTAAAGAACATTCAGGTGTATGGGGAAATGCACCGTTACATTCCAGCGCTTGCGCATTGGGAAGGGTTCCGTGTAACGGAAATTCCAGTTCAGCATCATGCCCGTAAATTTGGCGTTTCAAAATTCGGAATGAGCAGATTCCTCAAAGGATTTCTTGATTTGCTCACGGTGATGTTTACAACACGGTACATAAAGCGTCCGTTGCACTTTTTCGGTACCATAGGGTCGTTGTTCGCAATTGTGGGCTTTGGTATTGATCTGTACCTCGCAATTGAATGGTTTCTGGGGCTTACATCGCTAAGCCAACGCCCTCTTGCACTGTTGGGAATCGCGCTGATTATCGTTGGTGTGCAGCTTATTTCCCTGGGTCTTGTCGGTGAGCTCATCGTTAAAAACAATCTGCAGAGTGAGAGATACTCCATCAGGGAGCGGCTTCCGTAATTCAGGAAAGTTAGAATGTTAAAGATTATCGGACATAAAACGGGAATTCATTTTCTAATAGCCCCACTAGCAGCATTTGCTGTACTGATTCTTGCATGTACTGCTGCATCATCACAAGTCAGGTATCGCGTTGCCGCTGGATTATCGACGGATTGGATAACGAACAACAATCCTGCCACTTATCGTATCACTGGGCATTCTTCCGACCTCGATTCTAACAAGCCTTTCGGAGGCGGTTTCGATGGGATGCAAATGGGATGGGGCATTAAGGGTTTTATTGATATCGATAAACAAAAGAGATTTAGAATACCGGTTGGCCTGGACTACTTCATGTACTCAGGCGCACAATCGTTTGGAGCCACGAGGTATAGGCTCACTGCCCGGCACGAAGTAGACCTGTATACAGGCATTGTGGGATTTGAATGGGCGTTCGCAGAATTTCCCATGGCGTTTGCACGAGCATACATTGGCGGCGAAGCCCGCCTGCTATATGTAACACCTAACGTATACCAGGTGACGTTTGAAATTCGCGACAGCATACTTATCGACCGAACGGTATATCCCAAGCCGGCAGCTACAAGGCTGGGCGCAATGGTTCGGCTCGGCATTGAAGGTGAAGTCTATTACCCTGTGTTCGTCAATACGAGTGTTGCCTGGGGTGCGATGAACTTGGTTGGGAGAGATGAAGTGCCGGGGACTAACGGCGGTCGTGGTGAGTTACTAACAGTAAATAGCGACCTTGAAGGGGCTGAAAGCATAGTCATGCATCTGAACTTTACTTTCATGGTTCAGGTCCGACTATGAGTCTGGTTCACGGTGTTGAAGTGAAAGATGATTGCATACACTTTCGCGGTGACGTTCCGTGTAAACCACATAAGATGTATGGTGTCCATTGCAAGGACTGTATTAGCTATGTGGAGCGGAAGGGACGCCTGCTGATTATTAAACTCGGAGCCGTTGGAGATGTTATTCGAACAACGGTTATCCTCGAACCTCTGCGAAAAAAATTTCCAGGCTTTGAAATATGGTGGGTGTCTGAATCGCCCGAAGTTGTGCCGTCTTCAGTACCGAAGCGTCTTAAGTTTAATAGCGAAGCGATAATCTCATTGGAGGCGATTCATTTCGATGTCGTGTTCAATCTCGATAAGGACCTTCACGCATGCGCCTTGGCCGAACGGTTAAATGCTGAAGCGTTGTTTGGATACCGGCTAAAAAACGGAGTTCCCTATCCGGCTAATGAACTTGCAGAAGCAAAATTTCTGACGGGGGTTTTTGACGATATAAATCTGCAGAGCAGGTCTTCATATCCACAGGAAATCATTGAATTATGTGGACTCGAATATGAAGGACAGGAATATGAAATAGATGAACCACAAGGCTCACCAATAACGCTTGGATCAAACGGGAAGAAAGTAATCGGACTAAACACCGGTTGCGGAAATCGATGGATTTCCCGCGATTGGCCGGTTGATAGTTGGCAAATATTAATTAATAAGCTGCACTCAGCTAACTACACGGTTCTGCTCCTTGGCGGACCTGCAGAACATGATAGAAATACATATCTCCAGTCTGCAACAGGCGCACTTTATCATGGAACATTTCCGCTGCCGACATTCATATCCATTGTTAATCAATGCGATGTTGTTGTAACTCTCGTAACAATGGCCTTGCATGTGTCTGTTGCGCTTCGAAAGCAAGTTGTTCTGATCAATAATATCTTTAACAAATACGAATTTGAACTTTATGGCAGAGGCGTGATAATAGAACCACCTCTTGAATGTAAATGCTTTTTTGCAAATACGTGCATCAATACTGAGTACAGATGTATGGATCACCTCACTTCCGACACAATCTTTGAAGCGGTAATTTCAAGAATGAACTATTTATAGAAAGTCCTGCTAAATCCATTGTGGTCACGTCGGTTTAGCATGACCTTCCAAAACACTCCGCTTAGAAAGCCCGATCCATACCCGACTAATTGTACGATAGAAGCCAGAACACTCATCAATCCTACGGTAACAGACTTCGACTGTACAAGTGCGCTGAAAAAAAGAGTTGCTGCGTATCCTGCAATCGGGATCAATAAATAGATTCCCATTGGCAATGCAAGACTGTAAATGATAGCTAATGACAGGTACAGCGTAAATGATGCTGGAAACAGGTGGGCAATTTTTAAGGTGGACGGGTGCTTAATGGAAAGGGATATTCTTGCCGATCCGGAATTGTATACTTGTTTAAAAAATTTCTTTAAGTCAGTCCGGCGCTTGTGGAATACCCATGCCTCTGGTATGAGACCAACGATGAAACCGAGATTTAATATCCGTATGCTAAGATCAATGTCTTCGCCAAAACGCATGGTTGAAAATCCATCCGTTGCGTTGAAAACCTCTCTGGTGATGCCCATGTTAAACGAGCGAGGATGAAACGTGCCTGTAACCCGCCTCTTTGATCCGCGAATGCCTCCTGTGGTTAAGATCGACGTCATTGCAAAACTGATTGCCTTCTGAACTGTCGTAAAGGATGGGTGGTCGCGGTCCGGACCTCCAAATGCATCGTATCCATGGAGCTTTCTGGCATTGTCTACAGAAGCCAAATACTCTGGCGGAACCATGCAGTCCGAATCAAGAAAAATGAATACGTCAGCGCTGGCACGCCGACAACCATAGTTTCGAGATGGACCGGGACCTGAATTTGGCTTGGTGAAGTATGAAACATTTAGATGTTTGGAATACGAGGCACATACATTCTGCGAAGTGATTGAAGAGCCGTCTTCGACAACTACGACTTCAAAATCAGTGAATGTTTGTGTTGTTAGGCTTTCTAGAAGATCTTCGAGTTCAGATGGCCGGTTATAAACTGCAACAATGATGGAGTATGTCATTAAGTGTCAAAAATAGCGCGGCTGAACGTGGTATCTTTGGTGACGTGGCAACTGTTTCGACACCAGCTCTCACAGATCTTGCTCAACAAGTTGAGTCAATGGATTTGCATGCGCGAACAAAACGAAATTTCCGCATGCAGTACCGTTTGGCAACTCACACACTGATCCCCTGGCTCGACGCGCTGAACATCCTTCGCGGCCATGCCGCTGTTTGTGAAATTGGATGTGGTGAGGGGGGTGTTGTGAGTGCTTTTGCACAACGAGGAGCTTCATTCGCGTTGGGGACGGACATCATGGGGGCGCTTTTGGATCAGATCTCCTCGCCCCTTGCCGAAAAACTTGGTTTGCGAGTAACCTTTGCGCACCACGATGTAATTGGCGCTTTTATTCCCGACGTGTGGCTGCACCGATTTGACGTCGTCGTCTTGCGCGATGTGATTGAACATCTCGACAATCCCGAGCAAGCACTGAGAAATATTCATCGACTCGTAGCTCCCGGTGGCACACTGCTGATAACCTTTCCTCCATACACAAGCCCATTTGGAGGGCATCAGCAGTTGCTTGGAACATTTGCTGGATCCATACCATTTGTACACTTGCTGCCAACAGCAATCTTTAATGCAATTGTGGAAAGGGGCGATCCAATGAATCGCGATGAAGTTAAACGGTTGCATAGTATTCGTTGCTCGGCAGACCGAATCATGCAAGCGGCAAAAAACGAGGGCTTTAACATTATTGATGAAAAATATTATGGACTACGCCCGGTATTCAGATGGAAATACAATAAGCATATTCCCGTTTTTGAGTTAAGTCGATTGAAGAAATTTTCATTCGTGCGGGATCTAGCTATGGAAGCGGCATTCGTGTTTAAGGCAGGTACCTAACATATTATCGAAATGAAGAAAGTGCTTGTAGTGGCATATCACTTTCCACCCGGTGGCGGACCGGGTGTGCAGCGCGTTCTTAAACATGTAACGTACCTGCGCGAGTTCGGCTGGCAGCCCATTGTGCTTACCGTAAAGGACGGCGAGTTTCCCGCACGCGATGAATCGTTGCTTGCTAAAATTCCAAACGATGTTGTTGTGGAACGTGCAGCCATAGTAGAACCCTACGCTGTCTATAAGCGATTTATGGGACGCCAGACTGCAGTCGACGTCAACGTGAACAAATCAAAAAAGCAGCGAACAGGTTTCAAAGAAAGAATTGCTGAGGTCATACGTGCAACGTTTTTCATTCCCGATGCGAGAATTGGTTGGCTTGGCAGTGCATCGAAATTGGGTGTTGATATGGTGCGCAGACATGGTGTGGATGCGATATATACTTCGTCGCCGCCATATACATGTTCACTGATTGGTAAGCGTATCAAACGGCAGTCTAATCTTCCCTGGGTGGCAGGGTTCAGGGATCCGTGGACGGGGTTTCTCACAACGCCTGACAGGTGGTTTCTTCCTGCGGCCATAGATAGGGGGCTTGAGCGATCGGTGTTTCAAACGGCTGATGCCGTTGAGTGTGCATGGCAGGGCATCATCGATGATGCGATGTCGAAATACCCGCACCTGAATGCCGGCAAATTCCATCTGATTCCCAACGGTTACGATTCTGCAGACTTTCCCCAATTCAAGCCGGCAGCTAACGACGTCTTCACCGTTACATATACAGGGTCGATGTATGGTCGGCGTAATCCTCAAACATTTTTACAGGCGCTCGATCGGCTAATGCAACAGGGCAGAATCAGTCCATCGATGATACGGCTCAGGTTTATAGGTAGGTTTGGAGATGACGTCGCAGACATGTTTTCATCATCTCAGTTTGCTTCATCTATCGAGAACATCCCGTACGTTCCCCACGTGGAGAGTTTGAAATGGCTAATGAAATCTGATGTATCTCTACTCATTGTTGATGAGTCGAAGGAAAGTGATAAGATAGTGCCGGGCAAGGTTTATGAATACCTTGGCATTGGTAAGCCAGTTCTCGCATTGTCGCCGCAAGGAAGTGCAATTTCTGAGTTGATAAAGGAAACGCAGTCGGGTGTAAGCATACCACAGCAGGACGTCGATGGCATTGCAAAGGCGCTGTTGGAGTATTTTGGACGATGGGAACAGAAAATACCACTAGCAACTCCCAGTATCTCGAGAATTCAGCGTTTCGAAAGACGTGAAGCGGCACGTCAGTTGGCACAATTATTGGATTCATTTACCGAAAACACATGATAAAGCGAATTCTGTCGGCAGCTCTTGCGCTCATTGCAGCATTCATCATCCTCAAAGCATTATGGTGGATAATCCGCAGCTCATTTTTTATCGCGATATCCTTTTTTGAGATCATCATTCTAGTGATAATAGCGCTACCCATTTATGTAGTCATCAGCAGAAGGCTGTTCCGCTAAGATGATGCAACGAATCTTGGCAGGCTGTATCATAATTCTTTCGGCTACGTGCCTGAGAACTCAGACCTATTGGAATCCCCTGGAAGTCGATATCACGCGGTCCATTACAAACGACCTGTTCGAGAGCAATGCCGTTCCGTATGTGCAGCCAATGGTAACAGCCATAAATGCCACATCGAACGCACGATTCTATAACACGGCATTCATCCCTGAAAGTGTGGAACAGCCATATTTCAGAGTCAGCATAAACGGTATGCTGGGTTTTGTACGTGAAGATATGCGATGGTATAAGCCCGACATCGATTTTGGTCCTCGGATCAACGTTCCGCAGGCCATGGCCGACTATGGAACGATTCGCCTTGTTAATGGTAAGTTTGTTTATCAAATAAAACCCACGTACCAAGACACTCTTGGGTTGTCTGAAGCGCTGGTAAAAGAACTGTTGCGAGATGCACTTGATTCCAGTTATTTTGTGTTGCCTGATTCGGCCGCTACATTATTCGGATATGTTCCTGACAATCGTGTTGGACTGCCCAATAATCAGCAACTGCTCGTAATTCTTCACGGCAGAGCAGAGTACAAGATTCTTGACAGTGCGGCTAAAGCTGCCTTGGATACGTTAATTGGCGGTATGACGTTGCCGCCCTACCTGACGCTTCCTCCTGGCGTTAATCTGAATGCAATCATCGCAGCCGTACCTCAACTCGAGATTGGTTCACTCTGGGGTACCGAAGCTCTCATACGTTTTATTCCGCCGGTGGAATTCGATCCAAACATTGGAGAATTTTCATTTTGGGGTTTGGGTCTGAAACACTCGCTTTCACAGTACTTTCCAGAGCGATGGTTCGATCTTGCAGTGCAGGTATCGTATCAGGGAACAAATCTCAGGAATACGGTTGGCTTTACCGAGTCGAAGCTCGAAGCTAACGCCAACATATTTAGCAGTAATGTTCAGATGAGCAAAGAAATCGAGCAGGTGCTGAATTTTTACACTGGTTTCAATTACGAACGAATCAATGTTATCAGCACTTACACATATGTGCTTCCGCAGGAAGTGCAGATTGCGCTTGGTCTGTTACCCAAGCCGCCGGAAGGTAAACAAGCAGTGCCTACACCAGAGCAGCCGGGCGACCAGGTGCAGCAAAAAAGTATTGTGAAAGTAAATAATGTTAATTTAAAGTGGACTATCGGATCTTCGCTTCACTTGGGCAATTTTTGGCTGGCTATCGACTACTCAGTAAGCCAGTTTAATATTCTGTCGTTCGGTATAGCTTACACGCTCTAGTCGGCAAAGTGCAAGCGCCCCCTGGCAGACACCAGCATGCCATCTTTCGCCAATGCAGCAACAATACCATCAAACCACTCGCACGTTGTCTTATCGGCTGCGTTTAACTGCAAAGCCCGTAAAGCCTGATTTTTTGTTATTCCGTTGCTGTTTGAGCGCAAAAGTTCAACAAGTGCGCCGCGCCAAAATCGGTTAGGCCGCCCCATAAAAGTTTGTTCACGCCGCCTGGGTTCGCGCAATTTTGTATTCGAAGCCGTAATGCTATGTGCAGATACACAGTGATGTTGAAGGGGGCAAATACCACACTCCGCCTGACGTGCTTTGCAAATGGTGCTACCCAAATCCATCATTGCCTGGTACCATTCGGAAGGGTCTGAATCCTGTATGAAGGCTGTTAAAAGCTTAGCAAGAGTGCCATCCAAACCACTTGTTCTTTCTACAGCATCCTTCGTCAACAATCTTGTGCCCACGCGCCTGATGTTCACATCGATAACCACAGTCTTCACACCAAACACAAATGTTGCAACGGCGGCTGCAGTATAGTTGCCAAAGCCAGGAAGCTTTCGCAATTCGTATTCATCCGGAGGAATGTTGCCTTCGAAGTCACGTACAATGATTCTTGCAGCATCACGCAGGCGGACAGCTCTGTTATTATATCCTAGCCCCCTCCAAGCCATAATCACTTCTGCAGTCGCTGCATCCGACAACGCCTGAACGGTTGGAAATCGGTTTATAAAATGGGGTAGCAATTTGGCAACGCGATACGCCTGAGTCTGTTGGAGCATTATCTCCGAAACCATCACCAGATAAGGCGTCGCATTAGGATTACGCCATGGATAAGTCCGGTAGTTTTTACGGTACCACTGCAGTAAAGCCGACCGAATGCGAATGGAATCTTTGCCTGATAGCATTCATGCAACCTAGCACTTGAGACACAATGGATAGTGGAAAGATACCAGAAGCTATAGCAAAAGCAACGAACGTTCGAAATCACCCAATGCCGAATGCATTTATCCAATAAAAGCAAATTCAGTATCCTCTTCACAGTTCTCATCTGTGGGTTGGGATATTTCGTCGACATTTATGATCTCATCTTATTCAGTGTTGTAAGAGTTGAGTCGCTTACAAGTATTGGCGTTCGGCCCGAAGACGTGCTGCTTGTTAGTGAGGAAATACTACGCTCACAAATGATAGGCATGCTTTTGGGAGGGATTCTATTTGGTATTCTCGCAGACAAGCGAGGACGCCTTTCGATTCTTCTTGTGTCTATTCTGCTGTACTCGCTAATGAGCATTGCAAATGCCTTTGTTTCTTCAACTTCACTCTATGCAGTTTTACGATTTTTCTCAGGAATTGGACTCGCAGGGGAATTAGGAGTCGCAGTCACGCTCGTAGCAGAGGTAATGCCTAAGGCTTCGCGTGGGTATGGAACAACAGTAGTTGCCTCGATGGGAATTCTTGGTGCGGTGTGGGCCTCTGCTGTTCATACCATGTTCGATTGGAGGACTGCGTATGTGGTGGGAGGAGTCATGGGAATCTTTCTGCTCGTTCTGCGCGTGCGCGTTCAGGAATCGAGCATGTTCCGTCTGTCGGAGCGCGCCCTTGTACGTCGCGGAAATATGCTCATGCTGTTCTCACCCAAGCGATTGCGGCTCTACCTTAGCTGTATCGCAATAGGCGTCCCCATCTGGTACATCATTGGTATTCTCGTGTCTTTTTCGCCGGAATTATCTCGGGAAGGGGGCTCGGTTGGAACGGTAGTGTCGGGACGAAGCATTATGTGGGCCTACCTTGGATTAGCTGCGGGAGATTTGCTAAGCGGTTTGATTAGTCAGTGGCTTAAGAGTCGGCGATTGTCCATCCTGTTTTTTTTAATGTTATCGGGAACGCTTTCGTGGTGGTATCTTGCCACGACAAACAAATCGGAGGCATTAACCTACCTACAGTGTGGTCTCTTAGGGTTTGCCGCAGGGTATTGGGCTGTATTCGTAACAACATCGGCAGAACAATTTGGTACCAATCTCAGGGCTACTGTTGCCACAACTGTTCCGAATTTTGTAAGGGGAGCGCTTGCACCTGCATTGCTGATGTTTCGGTTTTTTGCAACAGGCGGGTTACCAGTAATTGGTACGGTGTATGCGAATAGGCCTCTTGCAAGCGGTGCGTTGATTGTAGGCGTGCTCACATTTGCATCTGCGATTTTTGGATGGATGTTTCTGCGTGAGTCGTTTGGAAAAGAATTGGAGTATTTGGAGACATAATTCGTATAGTCACTTTTTTTAAGGATTTGTTCATGAGAAAAACCTTACTTGCATTGTTCATGGTGTTAACGTCTACCGCCAGTTTGTTGGCACAAGACATTTATCTTGGCCCCTATGTGCTGTTGAAGGGTGGTACCAATGTAGCGGGTATACCGGATGGGCAATCAACTAGTGCTAATTTCAATGGCATTCCCGATTTCGGTTTAACCGCAAAATGGATGTTCGATAAGTATTCGAACCTTGGCGGTGTGCTAGACTTTGGCTATTCAACCTATTCTTTTAGAATTGGTCCGTCGAATGCCCCTGAAGCAACCGATGCCAGCACAATCATTTTCAAGCCGTCGTATATCACCATCACTCCTTCGATTTACCTGAGTGGATTTACACTTGGTTTTGCATTTGGTTTTCCGGTCGCCTATAGTGTTCGGAGCGCTACAGGTGATGATAAAACTGGACAGTTTCTTGCCGATGTTCAGGACATTAATGGACCGCTCATTGAATTGCGGATAGGTGGAATGATTCCGGTGCTTAAGAGCGAAACAGGCACTCTCAGCATCCTTGTTCAGGGCGGGTATATGCTTACCGGAATGATAGACAAAACCTATTGGGAAAAATACAGCAGCATGTTCAAAGATGCAGCGAACAATCCAAAGGTCATCTCGTTGGGCGTTGGCGTCAATTATCTCTTCAATCTGGCAGAGCTGTAACCCCTAACAGTGCGTTTAAGTGACTCATTCGGAAAAGATCGTTATCCTCGATTTTGGCAGCCAGTACACACAACTGATTGCTCGAAAAGTGCGGGAGATAGGTGTCTACGCAGAGATTCACCCATACTCAATCAGCAGACAGACTTTTGATGCACTTGCACCAAGAGGAGTGATTTTATCCGGAAGCCCATGGAGTGTTTATTCTGAAGGCGCTCCTCATCCGGTATTCAATTTGTTTACAACGGGTGTTCCGATACTCGGCATTTGTTATGGAATTCAGTTGATTGCGCAGCAGATGGGCGGTGTGGTAGACAAAGCGGCACGGCGCGAGTATGGCCGCGCAATCCTTTCTGTGGAAGACGATACTGATTTGTTCAAAGGGCTTGGTCCAACCATGCAAGTATGGATGAGCCATGGCGACCATCTTACAACTATCCCGCCAGGCTTCGAACACATTGCAAGAACCGACAATGCTGAATACTGCGCAATCCGCAGCAAAGAATTGAATGTATGGGGCGTACAGTTTCATCCCGAAGTACACCACACCGAATCTGGAAAAACCATACTCAGAAATTTCGCCACCGACATCTGCAAGTGCTCGCCAACGTGGAACGCAACGTCGTTTATTGATCAGGCCGTTGTTGATATTCAGAAAATCGTTGCCGATGGAGGAGTAATATGCGCCCTCAGCGGAGGCGTAGACTCTACAGTAGCCGCCGTGCTTCTGCATAAAGCAATTGGAGAAAGAGTGCATTGCATTCACGTCGATAGCGGCTTGATGCGGAAGAATGAAAGTCAGACTATAGTAAATCTTTTTAAAGAACACTTTCAGATCACCGTGGATCTGGTAGATGGATCCGAATTATTCATTTCGAGGCTAAGCGGCGTCGAAGATCCCGAGAAAAAACGGAAAATTATCGGCAATACTTTCATCGAGCTCTTCGAACAGGAAGCAAAAAATTTTCGCGATGCACAGTTCCTTGCTCAGGGTACGCTATACCCCGACGTTATTGAGTCGTCGAACACAAACGGTCCCTCGCAAACAATCAAGACGCATCATAATGTAGGGGGCTTACCCGACGTTATGAATTTGAAATTGATTGAACCCTTTAGAGAATTGTTCAAAGATGAAGTCCGTGCAGTTGGGCGCGAGTTAGGAATACCTGACTGGTTTGTTGGACGGCATCCGTTTCCGGGACCAGGTCTTGCCATCAGGATACCGGGAGTCTTTACCAGGGAGAAGGCTGAAATTCTCAGAGAGGCAGACGAAGTATTCCTGGAGGAAATTCGAAGTGCAGGCCTGTACAATGAAATATGGCAGGCATTTGCTGTGCTCCTGCCCGTACGTACCGTGGGCGTAATGGGCGACGAGCGCACGTACGAGTATGTGTGCGCACTGCGGGCCGTCACCAGTGTAGATGGCATGACGGCCGACTGGTACCACATGCCGCACGATGTATTGTCGCGAACCAGCAACCGAATCATCAATGAAATCCGTGGAATCAATCGAGTTGTATACGATGTTTCATCCAAGCCCCCTTCAACAATAGAGTGGGAGTAGAAGTGGGAATGAGCCCGGTTTGGATGCACCTGCTTGTCAATCATGTTTCAATTGTTGGAACATTCATTGGATTGACAATCGTTATTGTAGGATTGTTTATGAAAAGCAGCGTTGTAAAAAACGTTGGCCTTATTGTATTTGTCGCAACAGGACTTACGGTTTACGGTGCATTTCTAACTGGCGAGCCCGCTGAAGAAGCAATTGAGAATCTTCCCGGCATATCGGAACAAGTGATTCATAACCATGAAGAGGCTGCGCGTTGGTCGCTGACGGCAATGTCGGCGGCGCTTGTGTTTTGCCTCTTGACGTTGTTTTATAAACCGCAAAATGCCGTTGTTAGAAATGCTATTATGACTGCTTTTCTAATCACTTCAGTTGTGGCGTATGCAGTCATTATTAAGACGAGTCACGACGGAGGCTTGATACGCCGACAAGATCTTAATCCATCACCAACCATTATCGAACGTAGCAGCAACCACCAACACGAACACTGACTAATGGCAATCCTGGTACCCATAGCCAACGGCACTGAAGAAATGGAAGCCGTAATCATCATAGACATGCTCAGGCGTGCTGGCTTAGATGTTGTTGTTGCTGGTGATGGCGACATGGTAACGTGCTCGAGAGGCATTCGGATTGTTCCCGATATCTCCATTGATGATATTAGCGATGATGATGTTTTCGATGCAATTATTCTTCCAGGAGGAAGTCAGGGAGCCGCCAATTTTGCGTCGAATACTGCATTAGAGCATATTGTAATCCGGCATAAGAAAAAGAAGGCGTTGATTGGTGCCATTTGTGCTGCGCCAACCGTTCTGCATGAGTTTGGATTACTACGTTCGAGTACGGTGATCACTTCGCACCCATCGTATGCAGACGTTCTGTCCGGATATGCCTACACAACTGACAGAGTTGCCGCAGACGGTGAAATCATCACTAGTAGAGGTGCTGGTACCGCATTTGAATTTGCATTATCGTTGATACGGAAACTTGCAGATGAAGCGACTGCCCGCAGAGTTGCAACCGACATAGTTCTATATGAGTGAAACGAGATTTTTGATTACCTCTGCGCTTCCTTATGCTAGCGGAGTTACGCATTTGGGAAATGTTGTGGGGTCGACTCTACCGGCCGACATCTACGCGCGGTACTGTCGGTTGCGAGGACGCGATACCTTGTACGTCTGCGGTTCGGACGAACATGGTGTTGCAATCACGATTGCAGCCGAAAAGGAAGGTCTGCTCCCTCAGGAACTGGTAGATCGGTACCACCATGCAAATGAAAATGCGTTGCGAAAAATCGGAATCGCGTTCGACATTTTCGGACGTACAACAAACCCGTTACATGCTGCAACAGCACGTGAATTTTTTAATGTGTGGCTGCAAAGCGGATGTCTTATTGAAAAAGAAGAAGATCAATTTTTTGATGAAAAAGCTTCGATGTTCCTTCCAGATAGGTATGTAGAAGGAACGTGTCCCAATTGCGGTTTCGATAAAGCTCGCGGCGATCAGTGCGATAATTGCGGCTCGTACTACAATCAGTTGGATCTAAAAAATCCTCACTCCGTTATCACGGGAGCATCTCCCGTTGTGCGTAAGACAAAACACTGGTATTTCAGACTCGGCCTCTTTCAGGAATGGGTTGAACAGTACATAGAAGGTCATGCCGACACATGGAAGGACAACGTATTACAGCAAAGCCGGTCGTGGCTTAAACAAGGGCTTTCCGATAGAGCTGCAACGCGCGACCTGCAGTGGGGAATTCCCGTGCCAGTCGAAGGCACCGAAGGTAAGGTTTTGTACGTATGGTTCGAAGCAGTACTCGGTTACATCTCCGCAACCAAGCAATGGGCAATGGAAAGGGGCGCACCAGACGCGTGGAAGAAATGGTGGTGCGATTCCGGTACGCAGTACACGGCATTTCTTGGGAAAGACAACATCGTTTTCCACTCAATTATCTTTCCAATTCTACTGCATACAAGAGTTGCCGATAATTACATTCTTCCCTCCAACATTCCCGCAAATGAATTTCTGAATCTTGAGGGTGACAAATTTTCAAAGAGCAGAAATTGGGCAATCGATGTAGTCCAATACCTTAACGATTTCAATGAACCGCATCACACAGATGTCCTTCGATATGTGTTAACGATGAATATGCCGGAGAATCGGGACTCCGATTTTACATGGAAGGATTTTCAGGCGCGATCGAACAACGAATTGGGTGCTATTCTGGGTAACTTCGTTAATAGAGTTGCACAATTCCTTCAAAAGAATTTCAATTCAGCCGTACCGACAATTATGAAATCCGGTAATGCGGGGATTGAAGAGTTTGCACTGACGGCAGCAACAAAGGAAGGCCTTGAATCCGCAGCTCAACATCTCGATGCTTTCCGGTTTCGCGATGCAGCAACCGAAGCAATGAACGTTGCACGAGCTGCGAACAAATATTTCAACGATAAAGCGCCATGGAAAACCATTAAGTCAAACAGCGATGACTGTGCGCAGACGCTCTACAATTGCGTCCAAACAATACACACACTATCTGTTGTCTTTGCCCCCTTCATCCCAAATGCGTGTGCTTCGATGCAACGAATGTTTGGGCTGCCGATAACCACAGGTGAGCCGTTGCAGTTGGAAACTGGCATTGATGTTTGGATGCAAGCTGCTCTCGGAGCAGTGCCGTCCGGATCGGTTCTGATTGAAACACCCATTCTCTTCTCGAGGATTGAAGATGAAGTGATAGACGTCCAGTTGAAGAAGCTGGGCGTAAAAGATTCGAGCCATGCATCGGAGGGGCGAATAGTGGCACCAGTAGCGTCAGATGATGACAATCTCATTAGCATTGAAGAATTTGCCAGGGTCAAACTGAAAACAGTAATTATTACATCCGCCGAACGCGTGCCTAAGTCTGACAAGCTTGTGCGGCTGCAGGTTGATGCAGGTGGTGAAAGCCGTCAGATTGTAGCTGGCCTCGCAAAACATTATCGTCCGGAGGATTTGATTGGAAAAACAGTTGTGATTGTTGCTAATCTTAAGCCAGCACGACTAATGGGATTGGAATCTCAGGGCATGGTTCTTGCTGCAACAAACAGCGAAGGTGTTTTGGTTTTGGTTACGCCGGAGTCGAAAGAAATTGGTCCTGGTGCCATTGTGAAATGAATTCTACAGACCAGGATCGGTTCAGCGATAAGGGTCCGATATCCGAGCCTGCTCCCGTTGTTAAGCAACGACGTTTGTTAAACAGATGGAGCATGTTTGCGTTGTTCTTCGTTACCTCTGCGGCAACCGTCGGATATGTAAGCAATGTTATCGCCGTCAACAAGCTCTCATCCGAGCGCGATCAGATGCGCCGCGCTGTCGATTCAATGCGCATACTCAACCAAAGTTTGCGCACGGAATCTTTTAGACTTCAAAGTGCCGACCGCATAATTTCTATTGCTACCACACGCTTAGGAATGATAGCTCCACCGGAGGCGCCGACGGTACTCACGGACCACTAACTATTTAGCTTCATTCAGCAATTGTCTAATCCCGAATACGATCCGATCCGATGGAAAGCAGGCGTTTTGATAGCTGCGTTTGCTTTTGCGTTTTCGCTTGTGGTTGGCCGTGTATTCTGGGTGCAAGTGATGGAGGGGGCTCGCTATCGCGACTTAGCCCGAAAACAATACGAATCGAAGGTAGCTCTTAGGGCAGAGCGCGGTAGGTTTTTCGATAGGCACATGAGAGAAATTGCTTCGACTGTTAGCACAACATCGTTTGCAGTCGATCCTAAACTTATTGAGCATCCCGATCTAGTTGCGCAATTGCTGGCTACGGTTGTTGGCGATCGGGCCGATGAATATCTACAGAAGATCAGACAGGCATCCGGACGGTTTGTATGGCTTGCCCGTGGCGTTAATACCGTGATGTATCCGATTCTTGATACTATCACCGATAGGGGTCTCATTCGTGTGCGCGAACCCAAGCGAAGCTTCAGTTACGGGCCTGGTGCTGCACAGATTATAGGAACGGTAGATACAGACAACAATGGATTGACGGGTCTTGAGCTACAATTCGATTCGCTTTTAAAAGGTGAGGGCGGATTTGTTGTAATGCAACGCGATGGCCGGGGACAGCTCCGTGCAGGCGTTAACCCCGAGCGCAAATCGGCGCGTAACGGAAACAGTCTTCAGCTTACCATCGATATAGAATTGCAACGGGTAGCGGAACAAGAATTGCGTCGAGGCATAGATGAATGCGGCGCTGCATCCGGCACTGTTGTTGCCATCGAACCGGCAACGGGAGAAATCCTGGCCATGGCGTCGGTGCCTACGTTTAATCCAAACCGACTCGACCAAGCATCGCCAGATGCAGTCAGAATTCGCGCAATCACGGATCAGTATGAGCCGGGCTCTACAATGAAAACAATCACAGCGGCGGCACTGCTGGAAGAGCGAAAGATTGCGCCTAACGACAGGGTGGATGGATTCGGCGGCGTGCTGCAAATGCAAGGACACATCATCCGCGACGATCATCCTCTGAATGCTACTACGTTTCAAATTGCGTTCGAACAATCAAGCAACATTGTGTTTGGCACACTATCTAAACGAATTGATGATAGAAGATTTTACAAGTATGTTCGCGACTTTGGTTTCGGCATCCCCCTTGGCATAGACCTTCCAGGCGAAGTAAGGGGGCGGTTAAAGCGCCCAAATGAATTTGATGCATACTCAAAATTTTTCATGTCGTACGGCTATGAACTCAGCGCCACTGCGCTGCAAATGCTCAATGCATACGCAGCCATCGCAAACAATGGCACAATGATGCAGCCTCATCTTGTTAAAGGGTTTTTGGCGCCTAACGGCGATATGCAGGAAGAAGTAAAACCGCAGGTGATTAGAAGGGTTGTCAGCAGGGAAACTGCAGAAATCGTGCGCGATATGCTCGTAAGCGTAGTGGAACGCGGCACAGGACAGAACGCAAGGATTGCAGGTGTAAGGATTGCAGGAAAAACGGGCACTGCTCAGCAGGTCCAGAATGGGATTTACAGCAAAGAAGCGTACACAGCATCGTTCGTTGGCTTTTATCCGGCAGATAACCCAAGGGTTGCAATGATTGTTATGCTGGACAAACCAACCGTAAGCATTTACGGTGGTTCAACTGCTGCTCCGATTTTTAAGAAAATTGTACAGAAGACCATGACGATGCTTCAACTCGAAGCGTCGGTTCAAACCATGATTGCTGCATCGGCTGCTGCCGATACAGTGGTTGTACCCGACGTACGCGGACTCCGCACTCCAACAGCGGATACAGTGCTTCGGCGTTTGGGCTTGCAATTGCTCGACACACCGGACACTGGATTAATTATGCGCCAGACGCCATTCCCCGGGATGCGCACTGCGCGAGGGACTGAAGTTGGTGTTGAGCTGACAGCGCAAAATTCACACATACGACCTGACGTTACTGGTTTTACCTTACGTCGGGCAGTTACCGTTCTTCACTCTTCAGGCTACGAAGTAAGGGTTTCCGGATCAGGTAGGGTTATACGCCAGGAGTGGACCGGCCCTGTCTGCACCCTTGTGGCGCAATAGATGATCTGCTGACGAGTATTTTCGCTGTAACCTGAATAATCTTTGTGGGTTATACTCATTCTCAATGACCAGCCTCTTTAAATATTTACGCCCAGGATTAACTGCACTATTTGTAGTGTTAGCACTAGCTGCCAACGCTCAGGAACCGCAGAGGTTCAGAACATACTTTCTGGACTTTCAGCCGATTTCTGTTGGCGACACTGCTGCTAAAGATTTAGTAATCGATGGCTTCATGGGCCCTGGTAACTATGCTGTCCAAAAACCGCTGGTACTTCCCTTCACGCTGCTGACGCAACAGCAAGATCTTGTTATCAGAAATGGACAACTGCGCATTCGTGTTCGGTTCACTCCCGTTGCCAAGGGTTCCTTTTTAACAGATCTCATCCTTATTGGGCTGCAGGGAATACCGCAAACATCCGATACGCTGCGCATACGCACTACCGGCACATCGTACTTTGTTGCCAGAAATGTGTTGATAGATTTTGGTAGAGTGTATACGGGATTGGTGAGGTTGGATAGTATTCGCATTAGACCCGAGTCGCAAAGTGAAGGCATGTGGTTTATAGAACCTCCCGGTAAGCCCGATGCACCATTCTTTCTTTTGTCTATCGGAGCTAACGCTACACCATCTGACGACTCTGCATTTGCAGTGTTTAGGTTCGCACCAGCTAAAGAAGGGTTATTTAGAGATACACTCCGCGCTATTAGGCGTCACCAGGGCATTTCGCTGGATACTATAACAGTTTACCTTATAGGACGAGGAGTAGATCTCGATACAACGATAAGGCTTTCCTTTGGTTCTGTGCTGACGGGTGACAGCGTATATCGGCGTCGGGTTTTTATTCAACCACCTACACATATTTACGAAATTGAATACAAACCAGATGATCGATCGCCATTCAATGTTTTTAAGGAAAACATTAATCAAACCGATTCTATTGCCGCTATAATTTCATTTACGCCGCAGAAGGAACAGTTGTACAAAGACTCTGTTGTATTGCGTCGGGTGAGAATAGGAACAGCCGGAGTGTTTGACAGAATCGTTATCTGGCTGGATGGTTCTGGCGCGGTAATGCAGAAAGAAGCCCGCGTGACTTTTTCTGGTGTACGTGTTAATGACGTTGTAGAGGACACTCTCGAGCTGTTGCTCGACCCCAAGCCAATCAGTGCACCATTCAGTTATAAGCTCGATAAATATCTGTCGGGATACATTACCGGGTCCGTCTCATCGCCCATTGGATCCTCGAAGGCCAATGAGATTCGCGTGACCTTTACTGCTGCTCCTAAGACCTTCGCAAACACATCAGAAAAATTTGTGTTATACCGGATGTCAAAAAGCGGCAATGTTTTCGATTCCACAGCTATCAGCGTTGCTACAACAATGGCTGCGCGCCCTATACAACTTTCGTTGAAAGTTGAAGAGGACACCTTGCGGATGCGCATTGGTGAAACGGCAATGCTCCGAATAATATTGAGTGTAGATGGTGAGGCCGATAAACCGCTGGAGTTGGTATCGATAACCGGACGCATTTCTTATAACCCAACGGTGGTAGTACCCAAATTGACCGATAATGTTAGGCGTGTTATCGATGGCGACAAAGTTTACATTGAATTCACATCTGCATTGGAGTCCGTTGTTGTAAATAATGAAGGCAATGTTGTTGCCGAAATGGAGCTGATGGCTGTTATCGGCGACACCGACAGAACACGTATTCAGCTCGATGGCTGGTCGGTTGTTTCATCGGACAAGACCTACGAGGTAGAAAATCTCACAGGCGGTATGGTGCTGATAACAAACCCATGGCGTTATTCAAACGGCAATAGTCGTTTCGTGAATTCATTGCAGGGGGCATTGAAGCTGGACATCAATCCCAACCCTATTGTATCCAGCGGTGTAATGCGTATCGATAACGTTACCAGCGGTGTAGGTGAGTTAACGATTGTAGACGTTAACGGTACACTGATTGCTGATTTAACACAGCAATTGCGTACAGGTACTAGAGAATTTGAATTGAATAAAGGTGCCGGATCTGGAGTGGTGTTAAGTCCCGGATCGTACTATGCGCGGCTACTTGTTCGTGGGATTGACGGCAGTTCAATAAACAGCGTGGTTCGACTACTGATAGTCCAGTAAATTCGTGTGTGTTCCACTGGTATAGCCCCCTAATAATAATCGTACTTCTCTTGGTATTTGCTTCCCCACACCGTTGTTGGGGACAGGATCAACTTGTTACGCAGGGCAGTTTGGGAGCGGCAGTCGTTATCCCGATTGAATCGTTTAGCACGTTTGGCGGTATCAGTGCGCCCGACTCAATCGACTATACAAACAGCGGAGTAACGGTGCAGCCATGGATTGTACTTGGCGCAGACATGCTATTCTCTAAAAAGCTGAGGATTGGATTGAGCCTTGGCTATCGGCAGTATGGTATGGATTTTAGCGCTTCTGAATCTGCACCCATTGCAACTGCCGATGGAGGCATTACAACGGCGCTATTTTCACATTCTTTATCAACAACATTTACTGGCTTATCTCTTGAGCCCTATCTCCGATTTGAACCATTATCCAGGCTGGGGTTGAGCGTTAGCTTTCCGGTTTCGGGTGTAGTTAAGACTGATTATACGCAAACAGTACAAATCACCGATCCAGATAGTCTGACGTTTGTAGATGGATCCAAGACGCAGATAACAGGCAATGGTGTAGTTGAGTCGAGTTCTGTTATTGTGCCCGGTGTTGGATTCAAGGCTGACTACATGATTGCTCTCAATTCCAACAACTCAATTTATTTAACACCATCCGTGGGGATGCTTTATCAACTGGGATCGTGGAGCTCAGAGTCGAGTCTCCGATCGTTTTCATTTGAATTCGGCATCGGCGTCAGGGTAGAACCCCTCAAAGAAGAAGTCTACGAGCTGAGGGTGAGGGATACAACATATACTCGCGACACCGTTGTGATGTTAAGTGCGGAAGTTTCTGCTCCCACTACGGAGTTAGTGAGCAACGAAGTGGAGGAGTTCGCAGACAGGGACACTATCAGAGTTATTGTTCACCAACGTTACCATCTGGTTCTTCCGCGTCCACCGGAAGTGCTGCGAGCCTCGATTGCTCTGGCCTTCGAAACCGAGAACGGAACTCTTTCACCGGAAGCTCGGCTTCGCTTGGATAAAATTCACAGGACAAGGGTTATTCCAATTCTACCCGTTGTAATATTTGATGGAGCGTCTGCACTCGTCCCCGATCGGTATGTAAAGCTTACAAAGGCTGAAGCTAGACAATGGAATGAGCGCAAGGTGTTTGCAGATTCCAAAGTACATTGGCAGTACCACGTTTTAAATATCATGGGAAGCAGGATGCGCGATAGCGCATCGACTGCTCTTAATCTCATTTGTTTTGATGATGGAACCGATGTTGGAAGAACGACTTCGGAAGCCCGACTCAATACCGTAAAAGAGTATATCTGCAATATATTTAGCATCGATCGAGCAAGAGTACGGACGGAGAATAGAAGAGGTCAGGCTGCTCAGCAACCATGGCTGTTTTTACAGGACACAACCAGGCGTCTGCTGCAGCCCGTGACGGTATCTGATACAACGAATGAGATGACGCTTCCCAAGGTTCGCATCGAGCCCGAAGTAGTCAGTGGCGCCGGCGTACGGTCGTGGGAAGTTTCAATGGTTCAGCACGATTCTGTTGTGCACACGATTTCGGGAAAGGGAGATGTACCTGCAGGGCTAGTGTGGGATATGAACCTTGACGTTGACGAAGATGATGTATTCAGTTATCCGATGTCGGTAATTATGAAGGTTGAAGATAGAGACGGAGCACGTACGCAAAGTGCCCCAAGCCAGATAACGCTTCTCGGGCCTACGACAACTGATATGTCCGACATCACTGGGCAGCGACATGTGGTTTTACGATGGATTGGCGCTGATTACCTTCATACGCCAGACATCGAACTGTTCGGGTTAAATCCCGTGTTTACACGCATCGATGTATACCCGTCGCTTTCGCGTCACGATGATTTTTTCGTCGTCAACGCCCCAGCAGTTGTACATCCCATAGGGGCTGATGCATGGTTCCGTGATAGTCTACGTTTCCCTGAACGTGAATTATATCAGCACGCAGAGGTGTATACAAACGAAAAGCGGCGTCCGTGAAGCACGGAGCGCCGTTTCTCGAAACACACCATATAAGGCACGTTACTTGTCTAGAGCCTCAAGAGCTTTCGACCATTTATCTGTCTGAATACCATTGCTAATGCCAAGGGTAACCGCTTTCTGATACAACTGTCTGGCATCATTGATTCGACCGTTGTTCTCTGCCACGACTGCGAGCTCGCCATTAGCTTCGATTACGAATTCTACGAGACGTGCTGCCTGAGCTTCGATGAGTGCAAGATTCAAATACTGTTCAGCCTGACTAAAAGCGTTTTGTTTGCTGTACTTTTTGCCAATCGTCAGTGCTATGTGAGAACACTGAACGTGGTCGCGAGCAGCTCGGCATTTGTCAAGATCTTTAAGAAGTCCATCCAAAGCCCCATCGGCATTAACAGTGTGCATACCCACATCGTTCGCATTCGCAGTTATTGGCTGAGAAGGAGCATTTTGTGATAGTATCCTGCTTGGTATTCTGTTTGGAGCAGCATTCCCGGAGCCATTTTGTGGAACACTGCGATCACCCATTATCAATGAATTCGGCGCAGCATCATTTGTGATGCTAGGTTTCAAATCAGGTTGAGTACGAGGTGCCTCTCGCAGAGCAACGCGCGGTGTAGCAGACTGAGATTTGTTATCGCTGCCATAATTTGATATTACAAAGTAGCTACCAGCGGCAATGATGGCAGCTCCGGTAATCCACGTCCATACATTAGAAGCTAGCGTAGAAAGAATTCCCCCCGAAGCAGATCCGGCAGCGACCTTGGCAGCAACAGCATGTTCAACCGACGAAAGATAATCGACTGGGACGCTAGCCGCAGGAGCCGACTCCATCAAGAGATTTTCGACGGTAAGCATTTCGTTCACTTCTTGAGCGAACTCGGGCTGTGCCTGTTTGCGTGCTTCGAATTCAATCAACTGATCCTCATTCAGGGATCGGTCGAGAAAGCCAGCAAGAAGTTCGTCGTTCGTCATTTCAGTTCGTCCAAAATCGGGGACAGTTTTTGTGTAATCAGTTTTTTTGCGCGAAACACCCGAACCTTTGCGAGTGAAACTGTTATGCTCAGCGTTAGAGCAATGTCATCGTACGATAAGTCATCAAAATACCGAAGCTCCAACGCTTCTCTAAATTCCTCGGGGAGTTCTGCAATTGCCGTATGAAGCGCTCTTTTCAGAAGGAAGTCCTGACTATGAGCCGACTCTTCTTCGGGTACAATGAATTCCTCGTTGAATTCAACCTTATGTTTTCGACTGCGCAGGGCTTTCAAACACATGTTGCGGGTAATGGTGAACAACCATGCCGCAAAAGAACCATCAACAAAAGACCTTCGCTTGTCAAACACCGTCAGGGAAATCGTCTGGAACACATCCTGCGCGTCGTCGGGATTACCCATCGCTCTCAGGCAGTAAGAGTACAAACGCTTGTCGTACCTTCTGTAGAGAGTCCGGTAGGCCTGTTCATCCTCCCGGTCGCGAACCAGGGCAAACAGCTCTTCGTCTGAGAGAAGGGTGTAGGTCATGGTCCCACGATCACTTGACACGGTAAGAACCCCAATGAATAAATCCAGTTACAAGCTAAATGTTTGCGTAAAAATGCGTAATATGCAGTTCGATTTCACCATCGGAGCGTGGAAAAATGAGAGGGATTTTACTTGGCCTGCAGATGCTGGCCATGGTTGCTGTGTATGGGAATGCACAAGATACCACAGAAACGGTGAGAGACTTTGCGGACACCAGTCACGGTGAACCGGTGTATATCTCATCCCGACAAGTTGAAAACAAAGAGATTACAACGTATTCTGAGCCATACACACTGTTTGTAGGCGCTCAGGTGGGAATTGTATCGGGAGCAGTTTCTACAGAAACTGCAGAACGCAGAAAGGCAAATCCCGATTTCTGGTTCCTTCCAACATACGGAGCTGTTATTACGGCTCCAATCAGTAATGGGTCTCGCATACGTGGTAGGCTCGATGCAGGCGTTTGGACTACCGGCACAAGAAACCGTCCCTACGAATTTTATGGTGGAACGTCGAACTACGAAGGGTACTTCGTTGAACGCTACACATACTTCACCATAGCCCCCTACGTAAATCTTAGCGGAATCCTTGTGGGCGTTGGCTTCGACTTCCCTCTGAAGGGCGAAATGTGGAATCCGAAACTTGATGTGGATCCGCATGTTGTGGATCGGTCGACAATGAAAGTTGCAATGGATTTTAGGGTAGGGGGCTCGATAACTGCCTGGGAAACCGATCTTGGAATATTGAATGTAGAACTGCTGGCTTATTATATGTTCAGCGGTGTGTATGTGGATGGTAAATATCCTTATGGTGTTGGCGCAACGGATGGACGAGGCACGGTTCCAACAAACCAAGTGGAACTGAAGAATCAGACGTTTAAGAATATGATTCCGGCAGGAGCGCAACTTGGCATTTCGTATCAGTTCAAGCTTGGTTTGTGATTGAAATGAGGAGAGCTACTATGAAGACGATATTAACACATTTTACAATATGCACGGTGTCTCTATTTTTTCTTTCGTCATGCGACAAAGGGCCCTCCGGACCCAACCCCGGGCAGGAACTAGTAATCTATTATGATTCTGGAATCCTGAAGGGTCTCGTGTACACCAAGAGCGCCGACTTACAGATGTTTGGCGAACTGGTGATTCCCACGTTCTACCCGATGACGCGAGATACCATTATACCAGGTAGGGCGCAGTTTGGCGGAGGCAGCGGCGTTGTGTGGACTCCAGTTGTAGATCTTTACTTCGAGAAGAATCTTCCAACGTCCCCAGGTAGCTATTCTTGGAAAGAGACGGTGGTTTCGCCATCATATTCCCGAACGGTTGAAGCCGGACCGGTGATATATTATGATACACGTTTTTACTATCCTGTGAGTGGTACAACTGTAATCACCGAAGTATTCAGGGACGGGAGCGGAAACGTCACCCACCTTGCTGGTTACTTTAATGGTCAACTCCGCGCACAGTGGCCGGGTGGCGGCTCAACACCGCCCAACCCTTTACCACCGGGATTTGATTCTGCCAACCCTAAGCTCGTAGGCGAGACACTTACTGTAAGCTCCTGCGTCTTCTACACGCGAAGCAGGTCGGCAGCAAAGCCGGGCTGAAATTTCAGGCATTGGCTTTTTTACTATTCATTCGTCGGGTTCGTCGGGATGGCATAACTTCCCGCTCAAACTAAATGGCGAAGACATCTTCATTTTGGGACGATGAAGCTGGCGGATTTACTGCGTCTGCAAGCCCCCTTAAAAGGGACTTCGATGTGTGCATAATCGGCGGTGGAATTATTGGTATGAGCACTGCAATCGAAGTTGCGGAACGCAGACCCGACATGATGATTGCCGTGATGGAGAGGGCAGACGGACCGAAGGGGGCTTCGACACGCAATGCCGGATTCGCATGCTTTGGTTCCCTAAGTGAAGTTGCTCTTGATGTTGACGTATTGGGAAGCGACGCTGCTGCTGATCTTGTCCGACGTCGGGTAGAAGGGCTGAGCATATTAAGATCACGTTGCGGCGATGATAATATTAGTTACGACAACACTGGAGGTCGTGAAATATTCCTCGAACATCACGCATCGCTCGACCGTATTGATAAAATCAATGAGCTTCTCCATCCGGTATTCAACAGACCTGCCTTTGTTAGAATGGATAACCTTATAGAGCAAAATGGATTCGACACAAAGACGGTGAAGGCATTAGTAGGAACAGAATTCGAAGGAATGCTCCACTCCGGTCTGTTGGTATCTCGGCTGTGGGAAATTGCTAAGAAGCGGGGTGTACAGATTATTAAAAGTGATGTCGTAAATCTGCGCAACAATGTTCATGCTGCAGGCAAGCCAATAGAATTAGTCTTAAAGGATGGAACAGAAGTTATCTGCAGAAACGTTGTACTGGCTGCCAATTCTGCTATCAGCGAATTGATAAGAATGATTAGCAATAACGGCGCGACTGTATCAGCCAACTATTCATCGAAGCCCATGTTCCAGCCTGCCAGAGGTCAAATTCTACTTACTGCTCCCCTTGCCAATCTAAAGCTGCATGGAACGTATCATTTCGACCAGGGATTTGTGTATTTCCGAAATGTTGGTAGCAGAGTACTGATAGGGGGCGGGCGCAACGTGGCTATGGCTGACGAGGAGACTACATCGATGGATACTACCGGAACAATCCAGAATTATCTCGAGCATATACTGCCCAATGTTATTCTGCCCGGTAAGAATGTTGCCATTGAGTACCGGTGGGCTGGCACCATGGCGTTCAACAATTCAAAGCAACCGGTAGTTGGAGAAGTGCTGCCAGGCGTTATTGTTGCATTTGGATGCAATGGAATGGGCGTAGCCATTGGATCGGAAGTTGCTAAGCGCACGTGCGAATTGATCTGTTAAAACAAAAATCCTATTTGAGCCAGTATTGGTCGGTTGTCAAACGATGTTGAGATTTCTGTCATCTGGGTTTTTACATTTCAAAATTTTTAAACATTGAGTTTACACTTGTCAAAGAGAGATACAGTTGTTGGTCCTATCGAATTAAAGGGTCTTCCGACCTTGGAATTGGAAAAGCTATTCGAATCTTCTGGGATAAAGCGTTATAGGGCACGTCAGGTATACGATGCCATGTACATATCGCGTATTGATAATGTGCAGGAAATGAAATTGCTTCCTCATGCGTTAAGGGAAACGCTAGATTCTGCGTACAGGACAGAGAGTGTTCATTTGAAAACATTGCAGGTCTCAGACGATGGCACTAAGAAGTTTTTGTTTGAATTGCTGGATGGAAGTGCAATTGAATCGGTGTTAATCCCTAGCGAGATGGCAGAAGAGGATGGGCACCCACGTCGGCGTACACTCTGCATAAGCACTCAGGTTGGCTGTAATCTTGGATGCGTTTTTTGTGCAACAGCATCGTTGAATCTTAAGCGTAATCTCACCAGCGGAGAAATCGTTGATCAGTATCTTCAGGCGCAGAAACATTCATTGAAGCCCATTACAAATATTGTTTTTATGGGCATGGGAGAGCCCCTTAACAACTACGATGCCGTGATGAGAGCCGTGGAAATATTTAACGACCAGCGTACGCTGATAGTTGCGCCGCGACGTACCACACTTTCTACGGCAGGTGTAGTACCGGGAATCGTTCGTATGGCCGATGAGAAACGTATCATTAAACTTGCAGTGAGTTTACATGCCACAACGCAGGGAGTGCGCGAAAAGCTCATGCCTATAGCAAGGCGTTGGCCGTTGGATACGTTGATGGATGCACTTGAATATTACTACCAGAAAACGCATAAAGGTGTGACCTTTGAATACATTGTTTTCGAAGGAGTAAACGATTCCAGCGACGATGTAAAACGTCTGGCACGGTTTGCGCGTCGGTTTCCATCAAAGGTAAACGTGATTCCTTTCCACAGCATCGACTTTACGCATCCCGAAGGGTTTGGTGCGCAGTTAAAGCCATCTACGCCTAAACATTTTCAGCAATTTATTGACCGTTTGCGAGCCGAGGACGTCCATGTTCTAATCAGGAGCTCTTCGGGGAAGGACATTGATGCAGCATGCGGTCAGTTAGCGCTGAGCGACAAAGCTAAATGAGAGAAAGCAATGGTTATAGCCTTATGAAACAAATCCGAAACTCACGCCGTGCATTATTCGCTGTGTTGTGCATGTTCTTTATTTGTTATTCCGGAATTGGAGTATATGCTATCACAAACGATGAGCTAATGGATTTCGAGTATGATGTAGACCATACATACTATATACGTTTAGCAAATGGAAATGTGATTACGGGCCCCCTAACAGAGATTAACCAGGATAATGATGGCGCGTTTGTTAAGATTTCATCAGTATTCGGTCGGGCAAAAGTCTATGCAAAAGAGATAGCATGGATATCTGCGTCAGACGATTCCTACCGTCACCGTCACCGTGGCCTCATAATGCCGACGGCACAGCCCATACGCGGAGATCACTTTGTAGCGTTGATCGAAGGCGTGATGCCATATTTCGGTTTTGGCATTGGTGAGTGGGCGAGTATTACTGCTGGCAGATCGTTAGTACCGGGCATCAAATGGAGCGAGCAGGTATCGATCATCAACGCAAAGGTTACCGTATGGGAAAACGACAATGGTTTAGTAGAGGAGGGTCACCAGTACTATGCTCTTGGTGTGAATGCAGGTTGGTTAAATGATTATAATTTTATTGGGCATATCTACGGTGTTGCAACATTTACTGGAAAGCGAACGCAGGTCAGCACATCGTTATTTGCAAAAGTAGCCGGCGATGATGTGTATACATTTTCCGGGGGGACCTTCATCAATCCCGTACGATTTTATTTCACGAACGGCACAATAGGAATTGCGCTCGGCCTGGACACACGATTTCCTGAGATGCAGGATTTACATTTCATGGCCGAATTATGGAATGCCGATCTCACACGTCCGGCGAACACCATCCTCTACACCGGTCTTCGATTTACGACCACAGCCGTTGCCATGGACTTTGGATTTACTCTCACGCCGGGTCCAGCATTAGTCCCCACCGTCGCGTTTTCGTACACCCCATTTTAAGCGTTCCCTCAAAGCGATTCAGCCTATATTTGCATTCCCTGGTCAGGTAGCTCAGTTGGTAGAGCAATGGACTGAAAATCCATGTGTCGGGGGTTCAATTCCCTCCCTGACCACGTAAAATTATACCAAGCCCCTTGTAAATAAGATACTTGCAGGGGGCTTGGAGTTTGTAAACTATTTCAATGTTATGCGATGCCGGGTATCACGGATACCCGGCATGGTTCTCCGTTATTATGACAGATTACGCTGGTCGTTCGGATCTGAACCACGGCCGCTCAGAAACTTATTCAAGTTTGGTAAAAAATTATCGCTGTTAATCCATGGCTCATGGCTAGACCCACTATAAATGAAAAACTCAGCAAAAGGAAGAACTTGATTGTACCTTATGAGTTGAGCTTCTTTAACAAACAAACTTTCACTACCACAAGCTACCAGAATGGGAATTCTCAGTGTCGAGAGTTCCTGCCAGGCGGAATGGTCTGCAGAATCACGCTTAATCAGCTGGAGAATAGTACTATCGATTTCTGGACGATTAACAATTGCATTTTTCAGCCACGAGTCTGATAGTTGTTTGTACTCTGCAGGATAGTCTATGAGTACCATTCGAGAAACCATAGATTTAGCATGTGATGCCACACCGATTGCAATTGGTACGGCCATAGAATGTGCAATGAGACTTACCTGCCTCATACCCAGGTGATCCAAAACCTCGATTACCTCATCGATTTGAGACTGTAATGAGAAATCGTTAATCATCTCTGAATAATGCCCTGCTGACCTGCGGCTTACAATCAAAACATGAAATGAGGCAAGCATCAAAGCCAGCGGAGCATAGTTGATTGGAGATCCAAGCATTCCAGGAAGTATTATGACAGGCTCGTCTTGACTGTTATTGATTAGTTCAAGGTGCTCAGAACGTATGCCATGAAGTACTGTATTAATTTTATTCATGAGATATTTTAGAATACTGCGAATGAGCTAGAAACGACCCTTTGTAAGAGATAAAATAGACAAATTCTTTAGTAGAAATGTATCTACACCAGCAAGATATCTACACCAGCGTGTACAACTGTTATTCATCGAAATGATGAAATTGTCATGCGCATCAACATACGAAAGTTGCTTGATGACAAGATATAAAAATAAATACTTAGCGTCTTCAAGGCCGGTAGTATAGCGTCTAGGTCCGCAGCCTGCTGCATTGCGCATAAAGGTTTTGAAGCATTTCAATCTATCGTTTTACGACAATCGAGCCTAACATGCCCACAAGACATGTCAGTTGCAGAGCCACATACTGCGTACCATTGCCAGAACGACATACCAATACACTATTGAAATAAATTACTTTATCGCATTGATAATCTTCTGGTAGTCTAGATTGCAAGAAGGAGTTGGGGGGGTGATAAACAAAATGGCTAATGCCAAAGTGCTCAGATTTGCGTTGAATAATCGTGTAGGGTGGCGCGACCGAGCGGAGATTACTGTAATATGACCCATAGGACTGTCGTGATCGATGATTGTGATTAACCCAACAGGATCAGGTACTGTCGGTCAGGAGCCAGCCGAGAGAGAATGTGCTGCTAGGCATTCCAGACGTGGATTTCAGGAAGCTGTCATTCACGAAAAAGACGGCGTTGTTACATGCCTTGTACTGCTTCACAATGCTGGCATCGATAAATCAATACAAAACAACGGGTTATGGATTGACTCTACAAAACATCAGATATATTCTCAATCGCCTACGTTCGTAGCTTGCGGATTGTTTGGACATTGTGAGGGTAATTTTCAGACAGCATAGCGCTCGCACCTGGAGATTCAAGAACTAAGAAAAATAGTATCTTTATTCATATAGGAGGCAATTATGAGGTTGCTGTTTGTTCTGCACTTGCTTTCGACTTGGTTTAATACATCTCCTGTCAACCTTACAATGCGTGTTGGAGATCCGTCCAATGGAGTCATTTTACAGTCAAAGGATGTTGTCATTTCTAATACGTATCGCAATGGAGTGACAACTCTAAATATTTATAAGCGTGACAGTCTTTGGCACAAACTGGAAATTCCAGATGGCTCGCTTCGAATAGCACTTGGTGGGTATTCTGCAAAAATCGATGATTGGTTTGTAAACTGGTCGGCTACTAGCATTGGATTATTACATTATGAAGGTGCAGCGCCTGACCTCGTACTAATATGTGAATTTCCGCAGCCGTTAAAGTTTGTTCGGGATAGTATTGAGGAATTGCCTCTGCGTATAAAGGAAGCAAATGAGATTAAAGAGCATAACGAGCTAACACAAATCGTGGCTCGAACGACTTCGTCAGGTAGTGCCGGAGAGACTCGCAGTAGTGTTGAGCAAAGAATCCGAAAGGCTGCAGCTGACAAATATCCTAATGATTATTCAATGCAGAAGTATGTTATTGATAACGAGATGAAAGCCTACTCGGAATTAGAAAAGTGGGTAGGGGAAGTCGGAGTACCGCAGAACGTATTTTTCAGCATAAAAAAACAAGCTACAGATAAATATCCTAATGATTATTCAATGCAGAAGTATGTTATTGAAGAGCAAGTAAAGGCATATTTGGATCTCAATAGGTAAGTGCTGCAAAGTGCCTCTGCAAGCGTTACCGTTATCAGCTGCCCTCTCTTTTCTGCCCACCCTTTCTGGAAAGCCTATAAACAGGCGCCTGTAGCCTAGGCCCCAACTCCTCCCTGACCACTCCAGAAAGTTCTAAGTCCCTTGCAACCATAGATTTGAAAGCGGGCTTTGAGTTTGAAGCGGTGTTTCAAGGTTACCCGATGCCGGGTATCTCTTGATACCCGGCATCGTTGTCCAGCAGGAAGACGGATCACAGCGTATCCGTGATCGCCAGCCTGCCGGCACGTTGGTTTGACAAATAAAAGGCAGGCGCTGATCTGCCGACAACCATTACCATTGCCAAGCATGTGCATCATGTGCCGATTGACCGTCAAGTGAGGTGCTTCGGCATGCTGGACGTTGATATCCCGTCATTAGCCGTCGAATCCTGGCGGCGCCTGACGGCAGAACACCTGCAGCCGCTGCATTCTGCGCTGCGTGTGGAGGTGATGCAGGCATCCTATCTGCAGGTTGGTTAAAACGGACCGGCTGTACAGGACAAAACAAAACAAGGAACAACACACATTGGGTTTCTGTGGTGATACCATGCACCCATGCTGCCGATTGTCTACTTTGAGTATCAGAAAGGACGCGGGCAGATCCATTGCCGCGAGTTGCTCGACACCTCCAGCGGGCGGGTATCTGCAGACCGACTACTATCAGGCGTATCACGCACACAAGGCGTGCGGCGGCGTCATCGGCCTTTCCTGCTGGACCCATGCACTCAGGAATTTCGAGAAAGCGTGGACTACGACCGTGGGCGAGCCTCGGCGGCGATGAATCTGATTCAATAACTCTATGCTGTAGAGCGTGAAGTGCGTGACGGCGGACTTTCCTGTGGGCAAAGCTGTGCCAGCCTGTGGGATGACTTCATGGCCTATCAGTTCGACTGAAGACGCGAGATGAATAATAACCTCAAGGAGAATGCCGTTCGTCCTATCGCTCTGATAAGAAAAAATTGTCTCTTTGCAGGATCACACGACGCGGCGCAGAACGTTGCGATGTACCGCTCGTTCTATGCACCTTGTTATCTAAATCAGACCAATCCATGCCACTAGACTCGATACGTACTCACGCATATTAATTCCACTGCCCCCGTGAATTATCACATGCTACTGCCTCATCGTATCGATAAATCTCAGCCTAACAAATCCGCAAGATGTTCTTACTGGAAAGGATGCCCTCCGTTGCAATGTAGTCCAGGCTGCTTTGTATAAGAAACGACTCACAAAAACGTCTGTGCACCAGTGATTCTCATCCTACGCGGCAATTCTGGTTGGCCGATTCGGTGAACATGTAAAATGTCTTTTGACGAGAAGGGCTCCATAATGCTGTCTTTCAAGTATGCATCCAACCATGCTACATATTCGCAAAATTGGCTGACTAAGGGTACCTACCATTATTGGCATACGTTGCTAAATTCCATTTTAAATCTTTCCTTATATCGTCCATACAACGATTGCATTGCTCGAATGAGTTCAAAACGTCCTGCAAGTCTTCCCTGCAGATCATGATATAGTAAATAAGATGACATACCAACACCTTCAAAGAAAATATACAAAGGCTCAGTATGCTGCTAAACTTGCGCAGAATATTGATGATTACTAGGTGATGTCTAAGACTGCATTAATTATAGAAGACGAAACGACCCTTGCTGAGCACCTGCGCAGCTTACTTTCTTCTGTAGGTGTGGAGTGCAATGTGGTTCACGATGGCGCAGTGGCAGACGATGTTACGATGCATAATTCGTATGACATTATTCTACTCGATCTGCAACTGCCGTCGGTAGGGGGCATTGAATTATGCAAACGGATTCGTAGCAGGGATTCGAATGTGCCTATAATCGTACTGACCGCATTTAGTGATTTGGACAGTAAGATGCTAGCCTTTGATTATGGTGCCGATGATTTCATTTCCAAACCATTTCATGGAATTGAGTTACTTGCGAAGGTTACGGTGTTTTTAAAGAGGCATTATCGTCAACCGGACGAAGTGCAAACCGTACACATCGCGGATTTAGAAATTGATTATCGCACGAAGAATGTGATTCGTGGCGGAAAGCGAATTAGCCTTACTCCGAAGGAATTTTCGTTATTGTCTGTACTGATTGAACAACCTGGGAAAATATTTTCGAAAACAGAACTTGCTCGACGCGTGTGGAATGTTGGTTTCGATACAGGCACAAATACAATTGAGGTTTATGTTTCGCTGCTTCGCAACAAAATCGATAAACCATTTGGTGTAAAGTTAATTCATACAAAGCCAGGGTTCGGATATTGTATCGCTGAGAAAGAACCATGACGCTGCGCAGACGCCTGTACCTTATGTACATCGGGATGTTTACACTCATTCTGCTTGGTTCGTTGCTCTCCATTTTCTTCATATACAAGGAATACAGAGAAGATGTATTCTATGAACTATTGGAGTCTCGAATAATAATGACGACGCGCCTTCTCTTTGAAGTTCAGACGAAAGATCACAATCTGGTACGAACACTCGATGAGAAAACAACTGATGCAATGTTCGACGAGAAGGTTGTCATTTTTAACAACGACGGTCAGATCGTTTACAGTAGCATCAATGATTCTTCTATTTCGTATTCGCCTGATTTACTACGGCGTATCAAGAAAAAAGGCAGATGGAAATCTATCGATGGTGACAGGGAAGAACTGGGTTTGAATTATCGTCATGATGGTCAGGATTACGTTGCTCTGGCATCTGCACTCGACATTACTGGCCTTCGCATGATCGATCACCTGGCAACGGCACTATCCATTTCGTTCGCTGCCGGTATTGCTATTATGCTTGTTTCGAGCCGCGTATTTGTCTCGCGAACTCTTCGCCCCATAACAAACCTTAGTGCGGACATTTCGAAGATTGGACCGGATGATTTATATCGTCGGTTGGAGGTACCTGAGAGAGGAGACGAAATATCTTCGATTGCAATTTCATTTAACGAAACACTCGACAGGTTAACAGCAGCGTTTGAATTTCAGTCGAATTTTGTTCACTATGCATCTCATGAACTCAATACTCCTGTAACGGTTGTACAGGCAATAATTGATAGAATTCGATCCGGCAATCACAGTGTTGAAGCATATCGGCAGGCGATGGAAGAAATATCGGAAATAAATGAACGGTTAACGGATCTTCTTACATCGTTGCTATTGCTTGCCGGACTCGACTCCATGAATCCAATGCGGTCGATGTCGGCTGTGCGAATGGATGATGTACTGTTTGATGTTGCCGAAATAACGTCGGTATCGCACCCCGAGACTCACCTCTCCATCGATCTCGATGTTGCAGATAATACTATGTTTCCGTTCGAAGTTATCGGCATTTCTCCATTGCTTCGAACTGCAATGAGCAATCTTACGGAAAACGGCACTAAATATGCCGATGATGGTAACGTTCATTGCACACTTATCTCGGATCGGTATTACGTTAGGTTTAGAATTATCACAAAGGGGCAATCGATTCCTGACTCGTACAGTGAGCTCATCTTTAAGCCATTTGTTCGCTTCGCTCCTGCCCAATCAATTCGTGGAAGAGGGCTTGGACTTGCAATTGTTCGCCGAATAGCAGAGGTGCATCGCGGTAATATTTCTTATTCGCATACTTCTCATGACGAAAACATATTTGAATTGGCAATTCCTGCACGGCAAGAATAGCATGTAACACGTGATGCATTATTAGAAGCCTTAAGCAAATATTAAGGTTGACTTAAAGCCTTTTTTATTTTTTTTCTTGCAGGTTGCACTATGGCAATTCTATCGGTTTTGCTGGCAACGCTGGGCGGCATAATCTCGGTCCCTGCATTCGATACAACGAGCGTATCATTTACTGATGTTCGTACTGCCGTACTCTCCAGAAACAACCTGCTACTGGCAGAACGATATGAAGCCAAAGCCTTGTATTCCGATTCTAAACAGCTTGGCCTGTACGACAATCCACAGTTGAATGTTGAACTTCCTGTGTACGCAGGCGGAAGGAATATGTGGTTCGAATATGGGCAAAATGGTCAATACTATATATCGCTACAACAAAGTTTTCCGTTATCAGGCGCGCGTAACGCAATGCGCAATGCTGGTGAGCTACGAGCGCAATCGGTAGAGGACGATGTTCAGCAACACGAACGCGAATTAGTATTTAATGCACTTCAATCCTATGTAGTGCTGTTGTACGGTCAGCAATCATTTGTGTCGCTGTCGAATCAACTGGCGTTGTTAAAATCGCTGATAGACGGGATCAACGAGCAGCTTGCAAGGGGTAACGTTTCGCTTAGAGACGCACTGCGAATAAAGGCTACATACTACGCAATCAACGCCTTGCGCACCGACGTTAAAAATGTTATGCATACTGCCCGATCGATGTTGCAAATAGCAACCGGGATGACGGGATATCTGGTGGCAGGCGATGCAGGAACGGATACGACCGGTTTATCGGCACTTATTTCGGCGGACATCGAGGTCCTGGTTGAACGCTCAATTTCGAAACGAGCCGATGTTCAGAGTGCGTTGCTTGCAATGCATGCTGCGGAGGCAGAGAGTATGGCTGAGCACCGAAAGGCTATTCCCAATCCTTCTCTTAGTGTGATCTATGACAAGCAAGGTAATTATGCTCGTGACTACCTGGCGCTAGCTCTAACCGTTCCCCTACCTACAACCGATCGCAAACAATATTCATCGGAAGCGGCTGATGTCCGCATTCAGGAATATCAGGCAAAACTTGAGCATATCCGATCGACGGCACGCGCAGAGGTAATCGCAGCCATAGACCGGCTTCGAACAGTTTCCAATGAACTATCTGAGGTGGAATCTAACTACATACAGCAATCAGAGGAACTCACACAAGGAATCATCGAAAATTATCGCAGAGGAAATGTGAGCCTGCTTGAGTTTGTCGATTTTATCGAAACTTATAATGTCAGTCTCGTCAGAATAAATGCACTCAAAGCGCAACGTGCAATTTCAATCTCCTACGTTCACCTTGTACTAGGTGATGATCCGAATGAAATCTAACCGAATATTAATCATAGCATTCGTGTGCGCAGCTTCAATAATTTCTATTAGTTGCGGCAGTCGCGGAAGCAATTACGCTGCCAACAGGAGAATTTTTGTTTTAAGCGACACAATGATGCATCATCTCAGGTTGGATACTGCAAAGACTGAACCGCTGCGAGGAGTATTATTTCTTACCGGTAAAATTACTGCCGATGAAAGCAAGATCAAAGATGTGTACCCATTTGTGGGTGGTACGGTAACGAGTGTAGAAACAGAGCTTGGTGATTTTGTCCATAAGAACCAGGTGTTGGCTGTTATCAAGAGCGGTGAAGTAGCCGATTACGATCGCCAGCTCATCGACGCCCGGTCTGACGTAGCCGTAGCACAAAAAAATCTTACTATTCAACAAGAGTTATTGCAAAGCAGGTTATCGTCGGAACGGGATATGATTTCCGCTAAACGCGATCTTGCAAAGGCCCAGGCTGATCTGCAGCGAATCGAAGAGATGTATCGTATTTATAGCTTTAGTAAAAATTCGGAATACCTCGTTAAAGCGCCATCGGATGGATATGTGATTCGAAAGGACATTGTAACTGAAATGACGCTGAGAGCAGATCGCGCGTCAAGCATTTTCACAATTGCAGATCTAAATGATGTGTGGGTAATGGCGGACGTGTATGAAAACGATATTTCGAAAGTTGCTTTAGGCGTTGCTGCAGAAATTACCACGGTGGCATATCCCGACAGTATTATTTACGGAAGTATTAATAAAGTATACAACATCCTCGATGAGCTCACACGCACAATGAGCGTGCGAATTAAACTGCACAATAGCGGTGGATCACTTAAGCCCGGCATGGCCGCAACCATTAGCATTCGGTATCAGCGTCAAGGAACAATGACGGCAATACCATCATCGTGTATTGTTTTCGACAACGGCAAAAACTTTGTTGTTATATACAAGAACAATATGAATGTGCAGGTTAGAGAAGTTCAGGTTGCCGAAACAGTGGAGGAGCTGACGTACATCAAATCTGGAATTCAACCCGGTGATGTGGTTGTCAGTCAAGGTCAGCTATTTATTTACGACGCACTGACTGATTAAAGAGGCATTGTGATTCGAATTCTCAGATCGATTATTGCATTTTTTCTTACTAACAGACTCTTCACGTTTGGTGCAATAGCTGTAATTGCATTCCTCGGAGTAATTAGCTATCTCAACACTCCAATCGACGCGTTTCCTGATGTTACCAATACACAGATAATCATCGTTACACAGTGGTCCGGACGCAGCGCCGAGGAAATCGAACGATTTGTAAGCATGCCCATTGAATTGGCAATGAATCCGATACAACGCAAAGTGAATGTGCGTTCCATTACAATGTTTGGCTTGTCCGTTATTAAAATCATTTTCGAAGACGACGTCGACGATAGTTATGCTCGACAACAGGTTTACAATCAACTTAGAGTTGTGGATCTGCCCGAAGGTGTTAGGCCGGAAGTTCAGCCTCCTTACGGTCCGACGGGCGAAATTCTTCGGTACGTTATTAGATCAAAATCACGCGACACGAGGGAGCACCTTACACTGCAGAATTGGGTAATAGACAGACAATTGCGTGCTGTTCCTGGAGTGGCCGATGTTGTTGCATTTGGCGGCCGTATTAAGATTTATGAAGTTCGCGTCAATGCAATTCTTCTACAGAAGTATGGCATAACTCCTCTCGAAGTTTATCAGGCAGTCGAACGCTCTAACATCAACGTTGGTGGTGACGTTATTGAGAAAAACGGTCAGGCATTTGTTGTTAGGGGGCTTGGACTACTCGATTCGATCGATGATATAAACAACATCATCGTAGCGCAGGTTAACAATGTGCCAGTTCTTGTTAAACATGTTGCAAGTACTGTAGAGAGCGATCTACCTCGGGTGGGTCAGGTTGGATTGAACAATAGCAATGATGTTGTAGAAGGCATCGTTGTAATGCGAAAGGGAGAAAATCCAAGTCAGGTTATCAAACGCGTAAAGGAAAAGATCAATGAACTGAATACATCTGTTCTTCCATCCGATGTAAAGATTGAATTGTTTTACGACAGAGATGTACTGATGAGGTATTGTACGTCTACAGTAATGAGCAATCTTTTCGAAGGGATACTTCTCGTTACTGTTGTTGTATTCGTCTTTATGGCCGACTGGCGCACAACTATCATTGTATCAATAATAATTCCCCTTTCGCTACTATTTGCCTTCCTGCTGCTTAGGCTGAATGGTATGAGTGCCAATCTTCTATCACTTGGCGCGGTTGACTTTGGAATAATCATCGACGGTGCTGTTGTGATGGTTGAAGGTTTATTTGTTGCTTTGGATCATTTACAGCAGCGAATAGGCATTGAGCGATTTAATCAGATGAGTAAGCTTGGCCTCATCAAGAAGTCTGGGGCAGAATCAGGCAAGGCAGTATTTTTTTCAAAGCTTATCATCATCACAGCACTGGTTCCAATCTTTAGTTTTCAAAAGGTCGAGGGGAAGCTATTTGCTCCTTTGGCCTATACTTTGGGGTTTGCATTATTAGGTGCTCTGTTATTTACGCTAACACTCGTACCCGTATTGAGCGCGATATTACTTTCAAAAAACGTAAGGGAACGACGTAACTCATTCGTGATGTGGATCGAAAGGATAATCACAAAATCTTTCAGGTTTACCTATCACAGAAAGAAGTCCAGCATCGGTGTTGCAATTGCAATACTGGTGACGGTTCTTGCATCAACTCATTTTCTGGGCACAGAGTTCTTACCACAACTGAACGAGGGTGCATTGTGGGTCGAAGCAAAGATGCCCATGAGTATGTCGCTGCCTGAAGCTGTAAAGATGGTCCAGAAGCTTCGAGATGAGCTCCGAACATTCCCAGAAGTGAATGGAGTGTTGTCGCAAACGGGTAGATCGAACGATGGCACAGATCCAAGTGGCTTTTATTATGTGCAAATGCAGGTGAATTTGAAACCCAAGGATGAATGGGAAAGGAAGATGAACACCGATGAATTAATTGCCGCAATGGATGCAAAACTTAAGCAGTTTCAGGGCATCAACTTCAACTATTCGCAGCCAATTATCGACAACGTACAGGAAGCCGTTGCCGGAATGAATGCTAACAATGCAGTTAAGGTCTACGGTCCGAATCTTTACGTGCTTGACACAATTGCAGAGAGGGTATTAGAGGCAATCGAACCCGTTTCAGGTATTCATGATGCGGGCATACTTCGAAATGTGGGGCAGCCGGAAATCCAAATACGTTTTCAAGAACAAAAAATGGCGCTGTATGGAATTACAACAGCCGATGCGCAGGCCGTTATTGAAATGGCAATTGGAGGCAAGACTGCAAACGTCAAATATGAGGGAGAGCGCAAATTCGACATACGCATACGCTATCCGTACGATGAACGCAAAGATATTGCAGAAATTCAAAAATTACTTGTACCTACCTTGGTTGGAACTAAAATCCGATTGAGCGAAATAGCCACAATTACAACTCAAACGGGTCCGGCTTTTATTTATCGCGATAATAATAAAAGATTCATAGGAGTAAAGTTCAGTGTGCGCGGCAGAGACCTTGGTGGTACTATTGCCGACGCACAGGCACGAGTGCAAAGTGCCGTCCACCTGCCAAAAGGCTACTCTATTCATTGGACAGGTGAATTCGAAAATCAGGTTCGTGCAACAGCACGTCTCCTTCAGGTAGTGCCAATTAGCCTCATCATCATTTTTATTTTACTTTTTATGGCATTCGAAAATGCACGAGATGCTGTTCTGGTTTTGATAAACGTACCCTTTGCATTGATAGGAGGCATTTTAGCGTTGCACGTAACCGGAATAAACTTCGGCATTTCAGCGGGTGTTGGGCTTATCGCCCTGTTCGGAATTTGCGTGCAAAATGGAGTGATCCTGGTTTCTGTTTTCAGGAACAATCTTAAGAATCACGTATCGTTCGACCGTGCAATCGAAGAAGGCGTTATTTCGCGAATACGTCCGGTAGTTATGACGGCCATGATGGCTGCCATTGGCCTGCTACCCGCAGCTGTATCAACAGGTATTGGCAGTGAGTCCCAACGCCCCCTTGCTGTAATCATCATAGGCGGACTTGTGACTTCTACTATCTTAACGTTGTTAATTTTTCCCATCATATACCGGTTGTTTGGAAAGATGGGACACCATCATGGGCTGGGAGCACTGTCAGTGCCTCATAGCGTGAGTAATATCTAAATAATAATGCGTGTCATTGTACCGCGTCAATTGAAATAGGACCCTCAGGCAGAATATTTCAACAGCAGTTTGACCTTTCCTCGGATTGAGCAGAAGAACTGAATCATGGTCTCGTGATGCTTGGTATTACCTGTACCCGGCATGGTAGTCCTTACGATGATGAAAATTAATACAGGGGATGTGATCGACACCCTAAAATGGTTCCTCAGCAACCGCACAAAGCACAGACGATAGGTCGTCAAACGCGAATTCGTCTGGCTTCTTGTCAAAGATTGGTAGCTCGAGTGTGAATACATCGCCCGTTACCACAATGCGTAGACGCTTTTGTGATTCATCGTCGAAAGTAACCTTCAACGAAATAAACATTTTGAACGATATTGGTACATCTGCTTGCCTGACTCGAATGGTTATCTTCCATTTGCCGTCTGCCAGTTGCTCCTTCCTCCACGCATACGTGTATCTAGAAATCTGGTTGCCATAAACCAACTGATCAAAAAGCCATTCCAGATTTACTCCCGTAAGATCTTCAATTGTTTGCTGATATTCTCTTGTAGATGTCGGCTTGTCATTATATCGGGAATGAAACGTACGCATGACGGTAAAATAAGTATTATCATCCATTGTATTAATATTTATCATCATGTTTCTCAGCATGTGAAGCACCCAAGCCCCTTTTGAGTAGACAAAGATGCTATAAGCTCCTGGCTCAGTGGCGCCCATATCGACTCTGTATACGAGGCTGATGGCAGGGGGCGGCTAATTCTTGCCTATGAATCGTTTGCCAAACGAAAGGATCTTTGTTCTGTATGATTCGAGAAGATTAAAGAATTTCATTGAGTTCGCTGCAGCGAACTGTGAATACATTAGCGCCGAATAATCTGCAAAACCTTCACTTAACCAGTGGTCTCTGTATGATTTGAAGTCGACGTTGGATCCCCACCATTGATGAGCACCTTCGTGAGCAATGAATTGTTCTGTAAAAAAGTCATTGTCATCCGCCGTAAAAAATGTCTGCGACGATAAATGAAGTAGACCCGGGAACGATTCACCATGATTTCCTGGTAGCTCTGTGGCAATAAGAGAATTAATGGAAAGTTTCTATAGAGCTTTAAAAAAAATAGCAGTGATTGCTGAATATCCTGTGTTACCATGTCTGCCTGATTTGTTGCCTTGTACAGTACTATAGCCTTTGGTGCACCATCGCTGGCTGCAACATCATTTCGCTTAAAGAAACCAATGTGAAACGAACAATTACGAATTGCATGCGCGGAATCCTAACAGGTGAAGCGGTCTTAAAAAAGTAGATACTCTCGTTAGTCAGTAATTTATCACACTGACAGGAGAAACAGATGAGAAACTCAGGAAGAGAATTCACCGATGAATTCAAGCTAGGCTCATTACGAGAAGTGGAGCGTGGACGTTCCGTTCATGAAGTAGCTGTTGAGTTGGGTATTGAAGAGAAAAGCATCTACCGATGGCAGAAAGAGTTTTCTGCACAGAAGGACTCAGGTATGAAAACCATGAAAGAACTCGAGGCGGAAATCCGACAAATGCGCAAGCACGCAGTGCAGGCAGAAATGGAAGCAGCCATTTAAAAAAAACCACACCGATCTTCGGCAACAGTCCAACAAGGGATTGAGATATATGTTCATTGACAAGTATCGCATGCTGTGGCCGATCCGTGTGATGTGCAGGTTTTGGAAGTGCATCCGAGTGAATATTATGCATGGAAACGACGACCGACAAAGACATCAACGGAAGATGAACGAGCGCTGCTTTTGGCAATGCGTGAGATCCACAAGGAATCATAGTGTTCAGCTGGTACGTGCGGGATGGTACAAGAATTGAAGAACAGGAATCATATCGTTGGCCGCAACTGTGTGCGTCGGATGATAAAAGAAGACGGCATGGTTGCAAAACGCACACCGAGATTCCGGCGAGTAGCAACAACAAATTCTGATCATGATCATCCGATCGCAGAGAACCTGGTAAATCGTGAGTTCTCTCCAGTTGCACCAAACATGGTGTGGTCATGTGATATCACCTATATCAGAACACTGCGCGGTTTTGTGTACCTAACTGCGGTGATGGATCTGTATTCGCGTCGCATCATCGGTTGGCATGCTGCCGAACACATGACGCAACGTCAAACAATCGTTGCGTTATGGAAGGCGTGGAAGATTCGAGACATGCCTACGGGAATGATCATCCACAGTGATCGTGGCGTGCAGTAGGCTGCTCGTGGTTATCGACAGTTCATGGAGAACCATTGCAAGACACGGCAGAGCATGAGCAGAAGAGGAAACTGTTGGGACAACGCACCGGTGGAATCATTTTTTGCAACGCTGAAGATCGAAGGGCTCGACGAATACGTGTATCGCGATCTTGAACACGTGCAACACGAGTCGTGGCACTTCATCGAGATTCGATACAACAGAAGAAGACTACACACTACACTCGGCTACACAACACCACTTGGGTTCGAAGGTGAGTACATTCGCACACAACGATTGACTACGTTGAGTGTCTAATTTTGCTGGACCAGCCCAATTCTCTTTCCTGATTTCTAAAGACAATCCCAGACAAGTATATCTGGCTGGGGAGGGCCTTTCGAAGATACCGAAGTATATTCGACTCATTCATTACTGTCTCAGGTCTTTCGTCTAGATCGTATAAAGTCTCGAACGTGAAGAGCAATCTCGATTGTGCTAACAATTGTCGGTGCTATCAGAGCATAAACACCAAAAGCAATAACAAACAAATCACCTATATAAAACTCCTATAATAATTTAATAAACACATGATATTGTTATATAGTACCATCAACAAAATGTTCTACATTGTCAATATGAATAGTGTACCACACATAAATAGTATCAATCCAAATGAAAAGATGTCGATTCGCTAATATTCTGATAAATATTTACACGAGCTAATCTTGGGTTTTGAGTTGTGAGTATGGGTGTATCGTACTCAAAGGCTGTTTCGGACACTCCTCGAAGCATAGAAGAAGTGTGTTACTAGAAGCTAGACTCTCTATGCCCACCCTTTTCTGTCCACCCTTTCTGGAAAGCCATAAACAGGGGTGTGTAGCCTAGGCTCCTACCCCCCCTGACCACTCCACAATTCCTAAACCCCTTGTGAGTAATGACTTGCAGGGGGCTTGGAGTTTGTAGGGGACAACCAGAGAAGCAATACTCAGCACTTAAATGAAAAAATTATCAGCCCAATAATGTCAGCATTCTCTATCGATAATAGCGTCCGTAACTCAATGTAGTACAATAAGATACCGCTCTTTGCTTTCTTAATCATCAAATTAGTCGCACAAATATTGTCACAGTTAGCTTACATTTGCTCACTGTGATATAGTCATTCTAAACTCACCATGCAAGACCTTCAAGAACTGTATCCACACTTAATGTTTTCCAAGCACTGGACCATCGATCCATTACTTGCATATCAGCTTGGGCAATGTCAGGCTCTGGTTAGTTCGTTAAAAAGCATGCCACTCCTTCCAGATGAATATGCACGAATGCTTTCCATTACATTGAGGAAAGGGGCGCATTCTACTACTGCAATTGAAGGAAATACCCTGACACAAGAGGATATTGACGACATATATGACAGAAAAATGGAACTGCCAGAGAGTAAAGCATATTTGAAGATCGAAGTCGACAATATTTTAAATGCATTTAATAAAATAAAAAATAATGCAGTAGATGGCGATGAACGCGCGCTTTCAAAAGAACTGATTCAGGAATTTCATAGAGACGTTGCAGCGAACCTGGGTGAATTTATCGATGCAATTCCGGGAAGATTCCGTACCGACAATCGTACCGTTGGTAAATACAGACCTCCAAACCATGAACACGTCGACCTTCTCATAGGTAATCTCTGCGAATGGTTGGTGAAAGAATTTCACTATCCAAAGTACACATATTGGTACGAGTGTATAATTCAAGCGATTGCCGCGCATGTGTACTTCGAATGGATCCATCCCTTTGGCGATGGTAATGGACGAACTGGTCGGCTCATCGAATTCTACATTCTAGTAAGAGCCGGACTGCCTGTAATTGCGTCGACACTCCTTTCAAATTTTTACAACGCTACTCGTAGCGAATACTATCGACAGTTCGATGTTGCGCGTCAAGAGAAAGATCTGACTAAATTTCTCCGATACGCTGTTGGCGGTTTACGAGATGGCTTGGAATCAATTTACACAGACGCCCTCGGTAGCGTGAAACGCATCACCTGGCAGCATCTGATTTATGAAAAGTTTCGCGATATCCCAGCATCCTCAGCAGCAGTTTCTAAGAGGCGCCAACGATTGGCGCTGACATTAAAACTTGGAAAAGATTACTCCCTCGATGAGTTGGCTGTTGCTAACATTATCTTAATGAAAGCCTATCGCGATACAGTACGCACACTCGCTAGAGATGTGAACGAACTCATAAAAATGAAATTGATTGTTGAAAACAAAGACAAAACCTATCGAACAAATCATGAGTTATTATTGTTCACAAGATTGCCTGAGGCCAAGGCTACCTAAGCCTAACAACCAATTTATGGGACAGGAGGTAACATGGAAGGTGGAGTCGGGAGTATGGCACTTGAACCTACGTGGTTCAGCCGAGATAAAGGATAATGGAAGAGTGTTGGGTAGATTCTTCGATCCAGCAAATGGCTACAAAATATTGTTTGGCTACTTAGTTGTAGAATCCTGCTGTAAGTAGTCACCTGGAGCAGAATTCGTTGGTCATTTGTTGTAAAATCATTTGGTCAGAATTAATGATACCTTGGCCCTCCCTACGCAACCCGCTTCCTATACGCCAATACTGCGATCGTCGTCATGACGATACTAAATAAAGTTATAACACCAAATTCGTGAGCTACGTCCATAAGGCTGCTGCCTTTAAGAAGGACGAGTCGAACGACTTTGATAAAATATGCTGTTGGATTGAATAATGTAATGGACTGCGCCCACTGTGGCATGTTCTCAATTGGTGTAAATAATCCACTCATTAGTAAAAATATTACCATAAGAAACCAGCTAACAAACATTGCCTGCTGCTGCGTTTTTGTAATCGATGACACAATCAGGCCCATTCCCATTATGACTGGTAGATAGAGCATGGCAAATAAAAAGAGTAGCCAGACACTTCCGACGATTGGAATGGAATACACTAACACTCCTATCGTAAGTCCAAGAGCTAGCTCTAACAGGCCGATGATCCAGAACGGCAAGAGCTTTCCGATAATGAATTCGTATTTCCTGATGGGCGTAACGTTAATCTGCTCAATCGTTCCCATTTCTATCTCACGGACGATGTTCATGCTGGTAAGGAATAAGCCGACCATTGTTACCAGCAATACGAGCAAACCCGGCAGCATCATATTTCGATATTCCAGATCGGAATTGTACCAATAACGCTCGTCTATGCCTGAGCTCGCCTGCCCCCTGCCCACTTGCCCCCTGCTGGTTATGCTTGCCTGAAACTCACGGACGATGCTGCCAACGTAGGCTCTGCTTAACCCTGCAGCCTGACCGTCGATACCGTTGATGTCTAATGCAAGCGTGGTGTGATGGTTGGATTGCAACTGCCGCTCAAAGCCGTTTGGGATGCGAAGAACAACTGTGACTTTGTCCCTGTCGAGTAATGATAGACCCTCTGTCGCTGAATTTACCATTCCAAGGACGTTGAAATATGGCGACGATGTGAAACGCGCAATCAATTGCTGTGATGCTTTAGATCTGTCTGCATCTTCAAAGGCGATTCGAATGTTCCGAATCTCAAAGTCGGCGGCGTTGACGAGTATCAATAACTGGACAAAAGGCATAATAAATATGATGGGCAGCATTGCTTTGTTGCGCCGTATCTGACGAAACTCCTTTTTGAGAAGATGAGGCAATGCTTTCACAGTCTTATCTTAAACTTTCTGACACTAATTATAATGAATAACAACGTCATTCCTGCAAGAATTAGCAAATCATTCAGAATAACGCCGATACCAGCCCCCTTCAGCATAATTCCGCGAATGATTGAGACGAAATATTTTGCGGGGATGATAACACTGATCCACTGCAAAAGCGGGGGCATGCTTGTTACAGGGAAAATGAAATTCGAAAGAAGAATTGTCGGCAACATTAGCCCCATCAACGACATCATCAGAGCCACCTGCTGAGTTTTTGCAATGGAAGAAATCAGCACTCCAAGGCTGAGAGAACATATTATAAAGATGCTGGAGGCCAATGCCAATAATATATAGCTGCCCTGCATTGGTACTTCGAAGAAAACAAGTGCAACAGTGAGTACCGATGTCACATTCACCATCGACAAAATGAGATATGGAACAACCTTACCCAGAACTATGATGACGGGCTTTAGAGGCGATACCAAAAGGACTTCCATGTTGCCCATCTCCTTTTCGCGAGTAATGGAAATGGATGTTAGCATCGCCGATACCAGAAGCATGATAAACGTGATTACACCAGGCACAAACATGTTTACACTACGCTGGTTCAGATTATACCACATTCTATGCTCGACGTTGATGAACGCTGGTTGAGATGAAAGGGGCGTTGCAACACGCGAAGCAATTGAGGATATGTAGGCAACTACGATAGCTGCAAAGTTGGGATCGGTTCCGTCTGCAAGAATTTGAATTCTTGCCGAAGGTATCTGCCCGGAACCAATGGTTGATGGAATGATAATTGCAGCCTTGATCTTTCCCTGACGGAAGGCATCATCGATATCCTGATACGACTGAACTTCTTCTTCAATGGTAAAGTATCCCGAAGAAACAATATCATTTGTGAGCTCGGTACTCTTTGTGTTATGCGCATTATCAAGAATCGCGATCGATGCATTCCTGATTTCTGTTGTAATTGCATATCCGAATAAAAAGAGCTGTGCTATGGGCATTCCAAACAACACTACCAGCGTTCGCCTGTCGCGAAAGATGTGACGAAACTCTTTCCGTATGAAGGCAAGGAATGATTTCAGGATGATTTCCTCGTGATTTTAAGAAATACTTCATCCATCGTCCGTGCGCTGTATGTGCTTCGTACGTTTTCAGGCGTATCGTACGCAGCTAAGCGTCCGTCGACCATGATGGAAATTCGCTGACAATACTCTGCTTCGTCGAGGTAATGAGTAGTGATTAGAACAGTAATACCACGTTCAGCAGCAGATTGTATCATTTCCCAAAACTGTCTGCGCGTTAAGGGGTCTACACCGCTGGTGGGTTCATCGAGGAATACAATTGATGGATCGTGAATCAGAGCTGTTGAGAATGCGAGTCTTTGTTTAATGCCAAGGGGCAGGTCTGAAACAAGCCGACTCCGATCTTGATGTAAATCGAGTTCGTCGAGTAATTGCTGAGAGCGCTGCTTTAACGTGCTCTTGCTTAATCCGTAGATGCCACCATAAAAATCAATGTTCTCTTGCACTGATAGATCGTTGTACAATGAAAATCGCTGACTCATATAACCGATTGATTTTTTTACGGCGTCAGTTTCATTTTTAACGTTGTAACCTGCCACGTGTATTTCGCCTGAGGTTGGCATAAGCAGACCACACATCATTCGCATGGCAGTGGTCTTTCCAGCACCATTCGCTCCAAGGAAACCGAAGATCTCTCCGCGCTCGACGTTGAATGAAATAGAATCTACAGCAACAAAGTCGCCAAACTTCCTTGTTAAATCACGTGCAATTATTACAAAGTCATCCATGTTTGTCTGTTCTATCGTGCTTAACTGAAGTATGACTCTGCATCAGGTCCATGAAGCAATCTTCAAAATCGGGAGTGGCTCTAACAACCGAGGCGCCTTCAATTTCCTTGGATTTCAGGTACTCCATTATATCCTCTGCACTAATGTTTGCTTCGGTCGACATCATAACCTTGTCGCGGTATACATAGACGGCATGGACTGCCTCATACCTGCGCAGTGCCTTGAGCACTGCATGGCTGTATCCGCCTTCGATTGCCCACAACGTTTTGTTATAAGCTTTAACAACTTCATCAGGGGTGCCGATTCGCATAAACGTGCCATTGTTCATCAGGCCAACTCTATCGCACAGCGATGCCTCTTCCAGATATGGCGTGGATACAAGAATTGTCATTCCAGTATCCTTCAGCCGACGAAGCATGTTCCAGAATTCAACGCGGCTTACTGCATCGACGCCAGTTGTTGGCTCGTCGAGAATAAGTGCAAGGGGGCTATGGATGAGCGCGCACGACAGCGCAAGTTTCTGCTTCATGCCCCCTGACAGAGCGCCAGCCCTACGATGCCGGAACGGCGCAAGCTGATCGTAAATATCCTTAATTAGATGGTAGTTCTCCTCTACAGACGAAGAAAACACGCTTGCAAAAAATTCCAGGTTTTCCTTCACAGTTAGGTCTGTATACAGCGCAAACGAGCCAGGCATGTAGCCAATGGATTTTCTCACGGATTTGTAATCGGTAACCACGTTAATGCCATTGAATGTAATCGATCCGGTATCGGGCAGTAATAGCGTTGCTAACAGGCGCATCACCGTGGACTTACCAGCACCGTCGGGACCAATGAGTCCAAACAACTCTCCAGTTTCAACTTGAAACGATGTTGTGTTTAAGCCAACAACATCATTATAGTGTTTCGATACGTTGCTAAAAACAATCATGGTTATTTCCAGCGAGCTTCACCCGGCATACCAATTTGAATCGTACCGCCGTTCTTAACTCTCACCTTGATTGCATATACGAGGGCAACCCGCTCATCCCTTGTTTGTACTGACTTTGGAGTAAACTCTGCCTTGCTGCTTATCCACGATATCACTCCATCATGTTCTTGCATTTTGCTGTCAGATAGGTCGGTATACACGCGAACGTGCTGTCCGAGTTTGATTTCGGAAAGCTGAGGTCCCGATACAAATGCCTTCAGAAACATCACGCTCATATCTGCGATGGTGTAAAGGGGCTTTCCAGGTGAGATTAGTTCGTGCTGCTGTACGAATTTGGTAAGTACAATTCCATCGATTGGATTGATTAGAACAGCGTTGCGTATCCGTTCTTCAAGCAATGCTTTCCGTGCATTGATATTTGAAATCTCGGCGTTGATTGCCGGATATTGTGTTCCCAATAATTCCAGCCGTTTAGATGAAAGGTCAAGAGCTGTGGTGATGTCCTCCAACTGCTTTTGCGTGGCTGCTTTCTGCTGATACATCGACTCAATTCTGTTGTGGTCCAATTTCAGTTGTTCTCTCTCGCGTTGAGTAACGCGCATCTGCGCATCAGTCGTCAGTTGCTTGGCATGTGCCGCACGCAATGCCGCTTCGATTTCTGCACGCTGCAAATGCAATTCGGTCGAATCAACTAAGCCTACGCTGGTATCGGCTGGTAGTCGCATACCTTCTTCGACTTGGAAGGCTACTAATTCACCAGAGGCTTTCGACGACACCCAGACTTCATCAACTTCAAAGGTGCCATAGGCATCGGCCTTGTTGTTGTCTCTATTACATCCGATGAGAGTTGTAAACAGTGCCATCATGAGGACAGGCGTTAGTCGTTGGTAGTGCTTGCCGCTCATGTCATCTTCCCATCGCAGAATTATAATTCATTACAGCCACCAGATATTGAAGTTTGTGCAGCTCCGAGTTAACTCGTGCTTGTTCCTGTTTTGTTAGTTGTGCCACGTATTCTGCCGATGTAATTGTTCCGCTCATCATTTTCACTGCATACACGTTAGTTACGGACGAATACAACAACAGGAGTTCCTGGTCCGATTTCATCAGTTCTTCGGCTCTAGCCATACCGTTGAGAAACGATTCGGCTACAACGTTTGCCTGAGTTTGTATTCGGCGGCGTTGTATTGTCAATGACTTCTTGTTTAAGTCGATACTTTGTTTCTGAAGAGCCCCCTGATTCCAATCAAAAATTTTCCAACTCAGCGTCACTCCCACCTTAGCCATCACGACTACGTTTTTGTCGAAGATGTTGTAACCTGGGTATCCTAATCCAAGATCTGCAAACAAGCCAACACGTGGTAAATAGATTGATGAAATAGAACCCTTGCGTGTCTCCATCAGTTCCATTTGACCATCGACAAGTTTTATATCAGGTCGTTCTTCGATGGAGGCATTTTTATCGAGGGCAGCAGAAGGCAATTCAAACACTGCATCGGCAGACAATTTTTCGCCCATTAACTCACCAAGAGCAACGATTTGTTCGGAGCGTGCATACTTAGACTCCGATATGGCAGCTCTCAGGCTAAGTATCTCTGCCTGTAGCAGATCTCGCTCAGAGGCAAGCATAACATTGCTATTAACTGCTACTATAACTTCTGCTAGTTTATCCGTAAGGACTCGGTCCCGCAGCAAGAGATTTTCAATTTGTTTATCAGTAAGAAGCACAGAAAAAAACCGTTGAATTACGCGAGTCTTCAGATCGAGTTTTTGGGATTCAACTTCAAGCAGGGCTACATTTCCGGAAGCCTGTTCAACAAGCGAGTTGTGATGAATCGCGCTACCATCGTAAATCCACTGACGCAACGTGAACAATGCACTGTTGAGATTTAATGGAGCAGACGGAAGTGTTAAACCGGGAATTGGTATCGCTAGGGGAATTGTAATCTGAGAATTTTGATAGGTTGATATTGCATTGAATTCCAGTGACGGTAGATAGCCGCGCTCAATTCGGGTCACATTATTTTGAGTGATTTCAGCGGCTATGTCTCTTTGTCCCAGAAAATCAAAGTTGCGGTATGCACTCTGAATGCAGTAATCGAGTGTGATTGCCGATTGCCCATTAGCAATGCTTGCAGTCAGCACTATAAGAACGGCAGATAACAGTGAGTATCTATGTTTGGGACGCAGACAGTCCGCTCTTAGCGATTTGAGATCGGTGTTTTGCATCATCGCTGTACATGAAATAGACCACCTACCAACACATCACAGACATGCTGGACTCGGTGTTGGAGAAATTCTTTGTATTGGGCATTTGATTTTCCAGACAAATGCTGCAGGATTGGGCGGGCTACAAAGGGGAGGATACACAGACCCATAAGGTCTGCCATGATATCTGCCGGTTCTGCTCGTATTATCTCGCCGCGTGTTGTAGCGTCTTTAACCTGCTGCACAAATCGCGGCGGGAACGCACGCAGTTTGATTTGTTTCCGAATGAATGATGGATTGCGCTGCAGCTCACTTATGACAAACAGAGGAAGCTCAGGATTTTTAATAATTGTGCCAAGGTATAGCTCCACAACATTTTGGAGTTTATTTCTGAGTGGCATCTCAGAGTTCAACGCCATAAAAACGGCAGGCAATAATTGCGAAAAACTCTGCTGAAGAATTGCATGAAACAGATCTGACTTTGTCCCAAAGTGGTAATGCAATAGCGCCTTATTAACGCCACTCTTTTCTGCAATCGCCTGCATTGTTGCACCAGAAAAGCCATTACGCTGAAACACATCGTGCGCACCCTGCAGTATTCTTTCCTTTGTCGTCATCGGGGCGAATTTAGAAAGAATTGACCAATTGGTTAAACCATTTGGTTAATTATTCGCTACTCATTCCCCAGCCCCTTTCCTCACGGGTCGTCAGTAGGAACTGACCCCCAACGCCTCTCCTCACGAGTTGTCAGTAGGAACTCACCCCCAACCCCTATCCTCATGAGTCGTCATTAGGAACTCACCCCCAACCCCTATCCTCACGAGTTGTCAGTAGGAACTCACCCCCAACCCCTATCCTCACGAGTTGTCAGTAGGAACTCACCCCCAACCCCTCTCCTCACGAGTCGTCAGTAGGAACTCACCCCCAACCCCTCTCCTCACGGAGAGAGGCGTGTTCAAAAAGCGATGGAATTTGAACATAGGTTTTGGGTATGTGCAAGGTTTGCACATAGATTACGCTGGAACTCTATGCATGCTCAAATAATGGAAAAATTTGAACATAGAAAGTTGCTATGAGCGAGTCATGAACATTGTACAAGAGTAAGTTTAATAAATGCCGATTTTTGATCATAGGGCGACATGTCCTACAAATCAAAAGCGCATAACATCATGACTTTTAACAGACTTAACCCCTATAATGACCTTCCGGATCTTCCACCAGTTACCGAAATAGAACCTAAGGAAGTACTCCGCCGGGCGATTGTGGCTAACAGGGCTCAAGGAGGTATGTCGATAACCTGAAGCATTATGGTCGGAATATCTGGATCTATATGGGCAACAGTTCTCGACAAACATGTTTATTCGTGTGATGCAGGAGGTAAGGGGCATTCACGATGGGATTCGTAAAACGTCGGGAACCAGAATAGCCGATGGGGATGGTAATATTATTTACACTCCACCGGAGGGCGAATCGCTTATCCGTGATAAGCCGTCACAATTAGAGTATTATGTTCATTCTGACGATGGAACCGATTCGTTGATCAAAGCTGCATTGTTTCGTTACCAGTTTGAAGCCATACATCCATTCAGTGATGGGAATGGCAGAACTGGTAGGTTACTAACGATATTGTATCTCATATCACAAGGACTATTGGATTTGCCTGTGCTCTATTTGAGCAAATATATTCTAGACAACAGACGAGATTATTATCAAGGGCTGAGAGATGTTACTGAAAAAGGAGCTTGGATTCCGTGGATAATGTATGTGTTGACGGCAATTGAGAAAACAGCAATTGACACAAGAAAGCGCTTAGAGGCTATTCATGCTGCCATGAAGAGAACACAGAGACAAATTCGTCAGCATACTCCTAAAATATATTCAAATGATTTAGTAGAACTAATCTTTCAATATCCATACTGTAAAATTCGATTTGTCGAAAACTCAGGCATGGGTAAGAGAGCAACAGCATCCAAGTATTTGAAAGAATTGGAGCGAATCGGCATTTTACAGTCATTGCCGGAAGGGAACGAGGTGTACTACATCAACAGACCTTTAATGGATGTGCTGAGATGATCATGTCCTGAGGAGATCTTGAATAATTGTACAGTCACCCTGGTCGCTAAAATATTTCATTAAAACAACGAGAGCATTATAAAAGGGATCGTCGATTTTTTATGAAGATTTCAAACAGCCTGTATTACAATTTGGTTGAAACAAACAAAAGGCAAGCTATTATCTACATCTATTCGTCCTAAGCGACCCGTTCCGAAAAAGGTAACTTGACCTTCTAGTGAAACGCAAACAATTCATCCAGACATTACTTTCGGTTCCAATTATGGGAACTCTCAGCAATTTGAAGGCGGTAACAGATGTGTTACCTACACAAGAAATAGTAACTCCCGTTCTGTTTACATCGCATGGAAATCCAATGGATATTCCGATGTCGAGAGATGAACGGCCTTTTTGGAAAACGCTGTTTGATTTAGGCAAAAAACTTCAGACTTCATACGATATACGGGCAGTAATCGTAGTGTCTGCACATTGGTGCACGCGCGGCACGTATGTTAACATCGCTGCAGAGCAGGAGCAGATCTACGATTATTACGGTTTTCCTAAAGAATATTACGATGTAATCTATCATGCTAACGGCTCGCTGACTGTGGCACAAGAAGTGAAACGCATTGTGCCATCTATTACGGAGACCACTGAGTGGGGCTTGGATCACGGTGCATGGCCGATGCTCATGCATTTGTTTCCTCTTGGCAACATTCCGGTCTTTCAGCTTAGTCTGGATTACTATGCTAAACCTGAATATCATTATGAACTTGGCAGGCAGTTAAAATCGCTGCGAAATAAGGGAGTACTGATTATTGGTAGTGGTTCTCTGATTCATAACCTGCGTCTTGCAGGACAAAAAATGATGAAGAAAGATTACACTCCGTATGGCTGGGAAGCAGAATATGACGAGTGGATCAAAAAGCAACTTGATGAGAGAAACATCAAAAACATTCTTAATTACGAATCCAGCCACAAGCTTGGAAAATTAGCAGCGCCAACTCCCGATCATTTTGTACCTGTGCTTTATAGCCTGGGTTTGATGAACGATGACGAATCTCTCACCTATTTCTTCGAATCTGAATCTACACTGCCGGCATTTAGCGAAAGAAGTTTTATTCTATCGGCATGAGATGTTAAGATATCCTGGATCACAGATGAACTCTCATTGTTAGAGTTCCCGAAATGTTAAGGGGCAGGCCAGGCTCGATGTAGGCAACACCTCCTGGTGTTCTGTCGGGATTAAGCCACGCCGACGCCATGTATGATGCACTCGTCAGGTTGTTAGCGCGTAACAGCACGCGAACGTCGAGTTGATCCTGAATGAGATTGAAGTTGGTGCCAAGAGTTGCATCGACGATGGTATAACCATCAACGATAATTGTATTGTCGTCGCTTGCGAAGTAAGAACCTACGCGGCGAACTTCTGCTTCTGCAAACATGCCCCTTACCATTGGCAGATCGTAACGCAGCCTGACGGTTGTAAAGAATGTTGGAATGCCTGCCATCTGATTCCCTGAGTACGAAACAGTTATGCCCGTCTTGCTTTCATCGATGTAGCCTGAATCAATTGTGTAGTCCAGGTATTCTGTTTGCATCAATGTTAGTGAAGAGAACAATGTAAACTTCTGTAATAACACTACTGAGGCGCCGAATTCAGCGCCGACACGTCTGGAGCGACCTGCTGTTTGGTAAAATCTTCCGTTGCGGTAAGGTATTATGTCGTTGCGAACATCGATGTAAAATGCTGCTGCATCGTACCGAAATGAACCAACAATTCCTTTCCAATGAGGCGAGATTCCCTTGAAGCCAACCTCGTACGTTGTGCTTACAATTGGCTCGAGGAGAGGATTGAGTGTGGTAAGCGTGTCTTCACCTCTTACAGCGGGTGGATCCGTCTCGTTTGCGGCTGGAACCTCTATTCCGCCACCAAGGCTTGCATAGATATTCAAAATGTCGGAATACTGATAAGTAAGCCCAAGTTTGGGCGTCAGTCTGCTGTATGTTTTGCTCGAGCCCGGTATAGGATTGATACGGCTTTCGGAGTAATAAGTAATAGCATCATAACGAAACCCGCCAACAATGCTAATATTATCTATTATCACCTCATCTTGAAAAAACATGCCCAGATTGAGCGCCCCCTCACGCTTATTGTCGCGTAATGTTGTACCTCTTCCAACCTGCCGTCCATTTGTAGATGCGGCTGTGTCGAGGTTATAGAACAGAATTGAACCGTCCTGGTACTGGATGTCGGTTCCGAGAAGAAACTTATTTGATAAGGATTCATTGATTACCATGATATTTCTGTACACGCCATTACCACCTATATGATATCTGGTGAAATCTCGCCATGTATTTCGTTCTGAGCGCTGTAGAGCTTTACTCTGAACAAAGGCAGTTGCGCTGATTCCATCTCCATTTCCTAAGTCATGCTCAAACGTCGAGCCAATGCGAATAATTTTATTATCCCTGAATTCATCTCTCCCAACGTAGGTTGGATTGTAAACATCTGGGTTGTCCTGAGCCTGTTGTGGATTGTCTAGGTATTCCTGGTACGTTAGTGCACCTGGTATTTCGTAGCGGTTCCAGGCTCCGGCAATGAAGGTTTTAAATCTTGTGCGTTCATCGACATTAGCTTTAATTCCAATCGTACCCTGCAGCAAATCACTCTTGCTATGAACGCGCCAACCATTGGTTGACTGATTAACTAATGAAAGGTATAGCTGGCCTTCGTTATTCAGCATCGTCTGCGTAAGCAGTTGAATGTTGTTGTAACCAAAACTCCCCAACCCTCCGCCCAGTTCAACAAATGGTCTGAGTTCATCCGGTATAGTGGACACGGATACTACGCCTCCGGACGCATTGCCCCATAGAGCTGAAGAATTTGACCGCAGAACTTCGATGCTAGATGCATGCGTCATGTTGATAATATCAAACGAAGTTCTCCCATCCGGTTCGGTTTCAGGAATGCCATCCTGATAAAATCGTATGCCGCGGGAGGTTCCGGCATTTGAGCGTTCACCCGCTCCGCGTGCGCCGAATCCGCGCACTTGTATGCGGACGTCTGTATTGCCAGATCTGGACTGAGCGAGAACACCCGGTACAAGAGTCAGCGCTTCATCCATCCCAAATCCACGCTGCGACTGCAGAACAAGTTTTGGAATAACGGTAACCGCCATCGGCGTTTCAAGGATGTTTTCGTGAGACCGTGTTGAGGTGACGACTACCGTATCCTTCGGATCAACGTACGTTGTGTCTTCCTTCATAGCGAGTGCCGGAAGAGCACCGATAGTAAAAAACACAATTAAATTGAAGAAGGTGATCATTCTGATTATGCACGTTACATGTGTGAGATTGGTATGTGAAGATTACGTGATTAGCAAATATAATTGGGGTGAGAAATTTCTTATCTTGGCGAATCTGCATTGCAGGTATCAACCACAATTCGAGGCGAGTGTTTATGAAAATATTTTCTTTAAAGCTGGGTGTCGCTGCAGGTTTTCTCAGCGTGATTGTGTTGTTGGCTATTGGATGTTCAGAGGACTCATCAAAACAACAACATAAGATAACCAAAGATACAGTGCAGCATATTACCAAAGATAAAGTGCTGCTTACAAGTGATTTATTGACATATAAAACGGTAACTCAGAATAAGAAGCTTTTAAGTATTGTTCCAACTGGGGTGGTACCAATTGACCTGAATCTCTGGAATGTTACTCTGAGGGTTACATCATATGTAGTGATAAATGATCTTACAATACCACTTGGGTCAGTAGTCACCATTGTCAATATCACTCCGGTTCCCCCCAGTCAGCAGCCCTACCCTACACCGTACCCTACCATTGCAATTACGGATCAACCAGTTTTCGTTTTTGTTCTTAATTAGAAGTTTTGCTTTTGGTTAACCAGTATGTAGTCATGAGCCCCTTGCCGCGAATATCAAGGGGCTCTCTTTTTTCTAAGTTGAATTCTGATACTGGCATCACACGTGATGCCACCTGCGAAGAACAATGAATACGTCCAGGTTTTGAATGCTCTTCCATTCTTGCTGCAACGTTTACGGTATCACCCCAAACATCATACGACAGTCGAGAACCACTCATAACACCGGCAACAACCGGACCGGAGTTAATACCTATACGCAATAATGATGAGTCGACTGGAAGTTTGGTTGATGGATCCAACATTGCAAGCGCTGCTCTGCAAATGCGTTCTGTATGATCGACGAATGGCTCCGATGCTCCACAGCACGACATGTAAGAATCGCCTATTGTTTTAATGCGCTCACAACCGAACTGGGCTGATATTTCATCGAATACACTGAATAGATTTTCGAGAAGCTCGACAAGCTCTTCGGGTTCCTTAACCGATGCAATTGCGGTAAACCCAACAATGTCTGCAAACATGATTGTAACATCACGCAGCCTGTCGGCAATATGCGTTTCGCCCATCATGAGTCTATTGGCAATGTGTTGCGGCAGAACGGAAAGAAGAATTTTAGTTCTTTCCTCATCACGATTTCGTATTGTCTCCCTCTCAATTTCTAGTTGGGTGCGGACTGCAGCGAGCTCAATAGTTCTTTCAATATCTTTTTCATAGATAGCTTTCTGAATTGCATTACACTTTTTCTGTATCTCATAAGCTTCAGCGAATAGACCATCCTCTGCCATCCATGCTGCGAGCTCGGTTCCGTAAATAATTGCGTTATTGTCATCGGATACTTCGATCATCGAATTAAAAGAAGAAAGCAATCCTTCAACAGCTTCGACTCGTTTTCCTTCTTCTCGATCAACGGCTGCTACATGGATAAGAGTTTCGTTGAATAACGTAGCCACGTTTTTTTCCCGGGCAATGTTAAATGCCTGAGTCGCATACTCACGAGCGCGAGTTAGGTCTTTACTCTTAACGAAATGGTCAGCCAATCCTATGAGGGCTCTGACCTCGAATTCTGAATCCCCCTCGGCGGTAGCAAGTTCCCAGGCGCGTTGATAGGCAAGGATTGATTCTTCTGTTCTGCCGCTTCTTTTGTAGGAGATAGCAAGGTTGATTTGAACGGAAAGTTTTAGATTGCTATCCCTAAGAACCACCATATTATTTGCCAACACTTCGAATTCATGCGTGGCATCTCTAAGACGGCCAACCGATAAGTACAAGCCTGCAAGATTAATTCGAGCCTTCACCGATATGCTGTCAACCTCCAATGCGTCAAATGATGACAATGAAACAAGTACTTGCTGATACATTGCAATAGCTCTCGCAATGTCTCCTGTACCAAGTATTGCATTTGCCATATCAACGGATATTAAATTCGCAGTCAACGACAATCCGTCCGAAACAGCAATGGAATGAGCACGGGAATAATGCTTCATTGCTTCAGAATAGTGGTGCATTAGCATATAAGAATTTCCCATTCGCCAACTAATTGCTAGCAACTCAATTGCATTTTGTTCATCGTTGTTTGATTGGATTGATTGCAAAACGCTAAGCGCCTCACTCCATTTGCTTAACCTATTGAGGGCTTGCGATAACAGTATACCAGCATGAACACTGAAAGAAGGCTTGTATTCTTGGTTTAACCTTCTTTGATATGAAGAAAGAAGGCTGACGGACCCCTCATAGTCCTTGGAATGATAAAGGCTCAATGCATCCAGAAGTGATTTTAATTCGGGTGTAAGATGATTTTCACTAATAAAATGTCGATGATTAACGAGTTCTTCCGTTGCCTTGGGATAGGCTAGAAGCAAAGCATTCGTAAGAACTTCTTCGAGCTGAAGTGACATAGTACCCCGATACCCAAATTCATTACAATGATAATAGACGGGGCTGGTCTTTGGTATTAAGACCAAAATATCCGAAATTTGTCTGAAATTATTTTCTGCGATTATGAACCAAGAATTACCTGTCCGACACCGACGCTCCTGGGCGGAGCCATATAAAATAAAAATGGTTGAGTTGTTGAAGAATACAACTCAAGAGGAACGATTGCGTGCCATCGAAATGGCTGGTTATAATACATTTTTACTTCGGTCGGAAGATGTCTACATCGACCTGCTTACGGATTCCGGCACCAGCGCCATGAGTGATGTACAGTGGTCGGGAATGATGCTTGGAGATGAAGCATATAGTGGATCGGCAAATTTCTATCATCTGGAAGAAAACGTCAGGAAGTATTATGGCTACCCACATGTAATTCCAACGCATCAAGGACGCGGAGCCGAACACCTTATCTCAAAGATCCTAATCAAGACCGGTGATGTAGTACCCGGTAATATGTATTTCACAACTACCAGACTTCACCAGGAACTAGCCGGAGGTACGTTCGAAGACGTAATCGTTGAGGAAGCACACGATCCGATGTCACAAGCCCCCTTCAAGGGAAATGTCGACATCCAAAAGCTAGAAAATTTAATTGCTCGCGTTGGCGCATCGAAGATTCCATACATCACCATTGGTGCAACTGTGAATATGGCTGGTGGACAACCTATTAGCATGGCCAACATGAGGGAAGTAAGGAATGTGGCGCAAAGGAATGGGATTAGAATTATACTGGATGCAACGCGTGCCATAGAGAATGCATTTTTTATTCAGCAGCGCGAAGAAGGATATGCAAATAAACCCGTTGCAGATATCTTATTCGAGATGTGTTCCCTGAGTGATGGGGCAACAATGTCTGGTAAGAAGGACTTGCTGGTAAACATCGGCGGTTTTTTAGCGATGCGCGATGAATGGATATATAACGAAGCTCTTTCGCTAGTTGTTGTGTACGAAGGCATGCACACGTACGGAGGGCTTGCCGGGCGGGACATGGAGGCAATGGCAAGGGGAATTATCGAAGCCGTGCAAGACAACCATATCAGGGCTCGTGTTGGACAGGTAGAATACCTGGGACATAAACTTCAGGAATGGGGCATCCCAATCGTTGAACCTATTGGCGGCCATGCAGTATACCTCGATGCAAAGCGTTTCCTTCCGCATCTTAAACAAAATGAGTATCCGGCACAAATGCTGGCAGCACAGTTGTACATAGAAGGGGGCATTCGCTCGATGGAAAGGGGCATAGTGTCTGCAGGCAGGGACCAGCTAACAGGAGAGGAGCGGCATCCCAGACTTGAGCTTGTAAGACTAACCATACCGCGTCGGGTTTACACGCAAGCCCATCTTGACGTTACTGCAGAAGTAATTGCAAGTCTTTATGACAGGAGGAGTGAAATCCCCGGACTTGAGATGACGTATGAACCACGGTATCTGCGATTCTTCCAAGCCAGATTCAAGCCTAAGGCAAACTAAATAAGCAGAGTATCATTAAAGTATGCGCACAATCATTGAACCATTCAAGATTAAGAGTGTTGAACCAATTCGTTTTACAACACCTGAGCGAAGAAAGCAACTATTATCTGAGGCATATTATAACCCATTCTTTTTGCATGCCGATGATGTTCTCATAGACTTATTAACAGATTCCGGTACAACTGCCATGAGCGCCCTACAGTGGTCGGGCATCATGAACGGCGATGAAGCTTATGCGGGTTCGAGAAGCTTTTTCAGATTTGAGGCAGTGATTAGAGATCTAACTGGGTTAAAGCATATCATACCCACACATCAGGGTCGAGCGGCCGAAAAAATCATCTTCTCACTCGTTGGTGGCAAAGGGAAGGTTATTCCCAACAACACACACTTCGACACAACCCGAGCCAATATCGAAGTATCGGGTGCCGTGGCACTCGACCTTCTCAACGAACTCGGCAACAAACCCGAAGTTCGAGCCCCTTTCAAAGGAAACATGGATGTCGATGCGCTTGTTAGCACAATTGAACAAACAGGACGCGAGAATATCCCTGTTGTAATGCTAACCCTCACGAATAATTCTGGCGGTGGACAGCCCGTTTCCATGCAAAACATTCGCGAAGTGCGCGATGTTTGCAATCGTTATAATCTCCCGTTGTTTCTTGATGTATGCCGTTTTGCCGAAAACGCAATGTTTATTAAACAGAGAGAACAAGGATATGAAAACAAAACCGTGAAAGAGATTGCACAGGAAATATTTTCGTACGCCGATGGCGCTTTGATGAGCGCGAAAAAAGATGGCCTCGTAAACACCGGTGGATTTCTTGCACTGAATAACGATGAGTTGGCAGAAAAGGCTCGTACAGTGCTCATCGTTACGGAAGGGTTCCCAACGTATGGCGGTCTTGCACGACGTGACCTCGAAGCCATGGCGCAAGGGCTGGAAGAGGTACTCGACGAAGACTATCTGACGTATCGTTTGCGAAGCGTAGAATACTTTGGAGAGAAACTTCTCGAAGCCGGTGTTCCCATCCTGGAGCCGCCCGGTGGTCATGCAATCTATCTCGATGCAAAACGCTTTGCGCCACATATCCCACCAGAGCATTTCCCAGGGCAATCAATAGTGTGTGCCATTTATCAGGAAGGGGGCATTCGAACCGTTGAGATTGGTTCGCTTATGTTTGGCAAACGCGATGCAGAAGGTAACCACATTGCGCCACCCATGGAGCTCGTGCGCATGGCTATTCCCCGACGAGTATACACTCAAAGTCATATTGATTACTGTATTGAAGTTATTGCTAACGTATATAAACAAAGAAAATCTTTACGCGGGATGAAAATTGATTATGAAGCAGAGTATTTACGACACTTTACTGCTAGATTGAGCTTCCTTTAAACATGTATTGGGAGGCGGTTTGATGATTGCACAATCTATGTGCCTTAGGGTACTGCTTTCGATTTCTTTCTGCTGTTTGTCGGGTGTTGTTTAGTTAAAGAGCCAGGCATTGATAATGCTAATTGCAGCTGACGAATTAGCTTCCGAGAATTTTTCTGGACGTATTGTTGGCGGAGTGTCGATGACGCGTTTTTCAGGTCTTGATGCTTCTAAGTTTTACCTCAGTTGGTTTTTCAGAACAATGCTTCAATGGCGTTTGACAGATGGTTGGGTGCTATCTCCAGAAATCACATTCAAAATGCCTGCTGGCTCAAAAGGAATGTCTGGGCTCTGGCAGGCTGATCCGGAATTTGATACTGCTATTTCGAACAGGGAAGAATGGACGTCGGTATCCTATGTTTCAATTCCGATATTGATAAAGTACACACTGTCTCCATTCGATATCTAGGAAGGGCCTCAAATTGGATATTTAGTTGCGGCAACGGATAATATCTCTGAAACAGGATCTGGTGGTAAAAACGTCAGTATCACTTCTGATGAAGCAAAACACAAGAATATCCCGATGGTCCAAGGCGACTGCGTTGACCGGTATCAGCACGGCTGTGATTTGCATGATAACAATTGTACTGGGAGGAGCGCTACAAACTGGATACAGTCAAAAATATCACACTCTCAGCAGGCTTACGGCATATGATGGACCATATTATCTAACGATTACGATTATCTTTATTGTTTACAATATATTTCTGTTTTTAACGGGAGTAGGTTGGTTCGTTTTGCAAAAACGTGTCGGGAATAGATCGACCACAACAGCACGGTTCATTGTAGTAACTGGAGTTATCAGCCTTGCCTTGGTCAGCTTTCCACAAGACCCAGATGACGCAGCGATGTCGGGTTATAGTATGGGCCACAAGGTAATGGCAATAGGATTAATGCTGAGCGCTTTTCAATAGTTCTTTATCAAAGCCCTGGTAGCCGGCGTTTCAACAAGTCACGGTTTACGAAGTAATAAGGCTAAAACTGCAGAACGCTCCGAAATTGTTGCAGAACACTGTGCATTTGCGCAAACAAATCAACTGTGTATCTTGCATGTATTAAGGAATTGGGAGAGACAGCCATGCCACTTGATCCTATCCTTCGCCAAAAATTTGTTACAGCAACCTATTCAGTTAGGGGGCTTGCTGATATGAAAATCGGTGAGCCGTTGTCTGAAGAAGTTCAGGCGTGGTTGCGCGCATATCAATCCAACGCGATTGCCGTTTTAGGGGCGGAAAACCCGCACGGACGCCGCATTACCGACGAAGAAAACGAGTCCCGTCATTTAGAGCTGCTTAAAGAATTGTCGCAGCGTGGACTGCATTGGTATCCTGCAACTGGCAAAGCCATCGACTGGGAGGAACGTCATGTAATGATAGTAGGCCTCTCGCGCGACGATACAAGAGATCTTAAACAAAGATATGATCAGGCTGCGGCTTTGTACGCCCAGATGGATGGAGTTGTAGAATTGATTGAAGATTAGTGGAAGTCTTGTTACAACATTTCAAAAGTCGTTGTTTGTAATATCATTGCATTATGGAACTATCAACCGATTCTGTTGCGAACTCTGTGTTGGGCATATCAGAGAAGGCTTCAAATTTGATTGGCTCAGAAATCCTTCAGCTAGGTTCACTGATAAGTCAGTTAAGTGCAAAAGGACAATCAATTCTAAATCTTACGATTGGTGATTTTAACCCGAGCATATTTCCGATTCCAGAGCTCCTGAAACAATATATTATCGAAGCATACATAGCGAACGAAACAAACTACCCACCGGCCGACGGTGTACCATCTCTAAAATTTGCAGTGCGAAAGTTTCTGGCATTGAATGAAGGTCTCGATGTTGCCAACGATGAGATTCTTATTGCTGCAGGTGGACGCCCCCTAATCTATGCTGCATATAAGTCGATTCTTGATCCAGGTGATGTTGTGGTGTATCCAACTCCATCATGGAATAACAATCACTATTGTTATTTGACTGAAGCAATTGGAGTTGAGATACCAACATCGGCTGAAAATGGTTTTATGCCGACAGCCGATGAATTGCGTCTGCATGTTGAGTCGGCTGCAATGTTTGCCTTGTGCTCTCCGGGAAATCCTACGGGGACAACGTTCACGCGTGAACAGTTGGAAAAGATCTGCGATATAGTTATCGAAGAGAACAAACGGCGTGAAGGGAAAAGAAAACCATTGTATGTGCTGTATGATCAGATTTATTGGATGCTGCGAACAAATGGTATCGAACATGTTGATCCGGTTTCTGTTCGTCCGGAAATGAAAAATTACACCGTGTATATCGACGGCATTAGCAAGGCATTTGCGGCAACGGGAGTGCGTGTGGGTTGGAGTATCGGTCCGCCCGCAGTTATAAATGTCATGAAGAAATTTCTTGTTCACGTTGGAGCGTGGGCGCCACGGGCTGAACAAATTGCAACGGCAAGATTTCTGAATGATGTAGGATCTGTAAACAGCTACATAAAAGTGTTGCAATCCAAAATTGATGCTCGTTTTAATGCACTTTATAACGGACTTGATGATCTGCGTTCAAGAGGGTTTCCAGTTCATGCAATTAAACCTCAAGGCGCCATATATGTTAGCGCTCAGTTCGATTTGATTGGTAAAACCGTGAACGGAGCAAAGGAGCTGCAGACAACTGCGGATATAACTAATTACTTAATTCATAATGCAGGGATCGCAGCAGTACCATTTACAGCGTTTGGGTGCCCTCAGGGAATCAGTTGGTTCAGAATTTCAGTTGGAACCCTCGAGGAGGAGCATATACAACGTCTGCTGAGCACTCTCGAAAGTGTTCTTGTTTAATTGCTTTAACGTACTCGAACCTCTGTTAAGCATCTATCGCAAAAATTTCATGTAATTATATTTCGGATCGGGAGGTCTGTTTCTATGTAGATCAGCTGCTAATTTTGAATCGGCATCTTTATAATACTATATTGTTGCTCAGCATTGGGGAAGAGGCTCCGGAGTACTATCGACGTGGGAGATTAGATGGCGTCAAGCCTGAATGTACAGGAGATCATTGATTATTATGATCACTGTCAGGTGGATTATGAGCAATTCTGGCACCTGAATGCACGCATGTGCATGCATTATGGCTATTGGGACGATGCGACACCCAACCTGCGCACAGCTCTTGCCAACATGAATGAACGAGTTGCCGAGTTCGGAGGGGTTAAGCGTGGTGATTATATTCTCGATGCTGGATGTGGCGTAGGGGGCTCTTCAATTTTTCTCGCTCAGCAATTTGATTGTAATGTTAAGGGTATTACGCTCAGCGCCAAACAGGTAGATCAGTGCAATGCTAACGCTTCAGCACATGGGGTATCACATAAAACATTTTTTGAATGTCAGAACTATCTGGAAACTTCGTTCCCCGATAATTCATTCGACGTTGTATGGGCAATTGAAAGCGTGTGCTACGCTCATGATAAAATTGATTTTCTTAACGAAGCTTATAGAATTCTCAAACCGGGCGGTAAGGTGATAGTTGCTGATTTTTTCAGTAACAATGTTGAACCCAACTCTACTGATGCCGTTTTGATGGACAAGTGGACACGCACATGGGCTATCAACGCGTATGCTGACGTCGATAATTTTTGGGAAATAATTCAGATTGCCGGGTTCCGTGAACCGAAGAGATCAGATATCACACCCAAGGTAGTAAAGAGTATACGTCGGCTGTATTACCTGTTCTATCCCGGCATTGTTTACATGTATGGCAAGTATGCGCTTGGATTGCGGAGCCGACAAAACCTTCTTAATGCATGGTCGACTGGTTATCAATACAAAGCCTACCGCAAGGATCTTTGGCGGTACATGTTGTTCAGTGGAACGAAATAATTGACTTCTATTTCCATAAAGCGATGATGAATATGTTCAATGCAACAATGACTGATGAGGAGTTGGAATCCTGGAGATACGTCCAGGATGACTATGCCGATTCGGTGGCTGCCACCTTGCTTGAGTCGCGCTATGCCAAGGATATCTATCCTTCTATGGCTCATATCGTCAACAACACACATCAGATTAGCGCCGACGTGTTCAGAAACGGCACTCCCGAAGCAGAGTTCAACGAAGAACATGAGCGGCTGGTACAGGTATTGACGGATTACTTTAATGATCAACATCTCTTCCCTCAATCGCAGGAAGAATATGAGATTATTCATCGTGGGTGTGAATTTTTCGATTTGCATGTTGGCGATTGTTTGTTTGCTCTTACGCTGAGATCACTTCTTAAGCAATACTCGGCGTTTAAAGCAACGAACGTTCTGGTTGCAACGAAACTGCTTGTAGACTACCCGCACAGGCGCATTGTTGAAACGCTGCAATTTGTGGCAGATGTTATGGAGGATAATGGATTTCAGCCAGAGGGAAATGCTATCCGATCGATCCAGAAACTTCGCCTGGTTCATGCCATGATCAGGCACAGAATAAATAAGAAAAAGAGCAATCCGGATTATCAAGATTCGGCAATCACAATGATGTGGGACGATGCGTGGGGTTTGCCAATCAACCAGCAGGACATGATTTTTGCCGTGCATACATTTAGCATAGAAGTTATAGATGGATTGTTGGCAAATGGGGTTAAGGTTCCACAACAAGACATCGATGATTATTACATGACGTGGCATTTGTATGGCAGAGCACTAGGGGTTAATCCGGATCTCAATCCGACGTCGTACGCCGAAGGAAAGAAACTCCAGTCGCGCATTTATAAAAGTCAGTTTATTCCCAATCAAAACGCATTAGCATTGACGACGCCACTGATTGATTTTTCAAGAACGTTCCTTCCGTTTTCACCCGGTGTAACGCATATCTATGCAATGATTAAGCGATATAATGATCCCGTCGACTACAAACCCGTATTTGAGGACATCCTCAAACTTCCAATTGGGAATGCACATCTTGGGTGGATGATATGGTTTTTTATTCTGGAACATGCGCTTGAAGCTATTGATGCCATTCGCAGATTATTTGTGTCTTCAAACGGCGAAGAGAAACAATACAGCCATAGAGTGGCAAACCGGAATCAGCGAATGATTCAGGCGCTTGTCGATATGAACAAAACATGGACGAGCAGGCATTTTAGAATCGCCGACGGCTTTGGGGATTCTGCGTCTAAAGTTGATGCACGAAATATTCAAACCGAGCCAACATTTTTCCAACGATTAGGCAAGGTGTTAAAGTGGGACTAACACGTTTTTCATCTTGACCACGCACAGCAATGACTGATGACCGACAACTCATTTATACAGGCGGAGAATCGCTGATCTATGTCGAGACAAGTCCGAATGGTAAGGTTGTCCGCAAAGTGCTGCATACCCTTGCACCGGATCAGGATCAGGTACAGCGTTTTCATAACGAATTTGAGTTCACAAAGAATCTCGACATACCTGGAATCAGAAAATCGTTCGGACGTAGCAAGGATGAAGGCCAGCATTCCATACGCCTTCAGTATATCGATGGTATCACTCTCGAAGAAGCGTTTGTCGGAAAGGGGCTTCCCCTAGCGCAAATTCTCGAAGTATTTACAGACATAGCACAAACTCTGGGCCAGCTTCATGATGAAGGAATCATTCATAAGGACATCAATGGGCGGAATATTTTATGGAGCGAAGCTGACTCGAAGGCAACCATCATCGACTTTGGAATATCCAGTAAACTGGACTATGTATCGAATAATCTTGGCAACCCCGATAAACTCAAGGGTACCCTAACACACATACCTCCCGAGCAAACCGGAAGAGTAAACAGAAAGGTAGACAGCAGGTCCGATCTCTATTCGCTCGGCATCACGTTGTATCACATTCTCAGCGGATCGCTGCCATTCGTATCCAAGGATTCGTTAGAGCTCGTGCACGCGCATATCGCCCGTCGCGTTGAGCCTGTCCATCACATCAATCCCGATGTTCCGGAGATTCTTTCCCGTATAGTGGAAAAGCTTATAGCCAAGAACGCCGAAGACCGCTATCAAACAGCATTCGGACTGGCTAACGACCTAAAGAAGTGCACGGAGTTTCTGCAGACATCAGGGTCAATTCCGCTATTCAAACTCGGTGAACAGGATTTTTCCGGGAAATTCCTCATCCCACAAAAACTATATGGAAGAGAAGTCGAAGTAGAGGCGCTGCTAACATCATTTGACCGCATCAGTAAGGGTAAGACTGAATTATTTCTTGTAGGGGGCTATTCAGGTGTGGGGAAGTCTGCACTCATAGCGGAAATTTATAAGCCCATCACGGAACGGCGAGGACATTTTGTAAGCGGCAAGTTTGATCAGTATCAGCGTAACATTCCCTATTCTGCAATTACGCAGGCTCTGGAAGAGTTCTGTGAGCTGCTTCTTACCGAGAGGGAAGAATCTCTGAACCTGTGGCGCGAAAAGATCCAGCAGAGTGTTGGTCAGAATGGCGCAGTGCTAACGGAGCTCATGCCTACGTTAGCCTATATCATTGGCGACCAGCCGGATGCTCCAAAGCTGGACCCACAGGAAGCACAAAACAGATTTAACCTTGTCTTCCAAAGCTTTATCCGTTGTATCGCACAACCTGAACATCCGTTTGTGTTGTTTTGCGACGACTTGCAGTGGGCAGATACAGCATCGCTAAACTTAATTAAGATGTTGGTGTCCGACGAGTCGAATAGATATTTACTTGTTATCGGCGCATTCAGAAATAATGAAATCATTCCCGGGCATCAGCTCACGGTGATGCTCGACGATGCGCGGAGAGAAGAAGCGACAATCGTGGACATTGAGCTTGCCCCCTTAACCGAAATCGACCTGTTCAACCTCATCAAGGACACGCTGCATTTAGATGATGGGCATACGCATGAGCTGACGAGCGTGGTTTACAGCAAGACGCTGGGGAACGCTTTTTTCAGTCTCGAGCTGCTGAAGTCGTTGAATCAGTACGACTGCATACGATTTGATACCGACAATCAGATATGGAAGGTCAACGTAGAGGCAATACAGAACCGCGGCATAAGCTCGAACGTTGTTGAATTGCTTATATCGAAAATTATTTTGTTTCAGGAGGAGACGCAGCAGATTTTAAAAATCGCTTCATGCATCGGAGCTCTGTTCGATTTAACCACGTTATCGAAGATCTTAGACACATCTGTGCGCATCATCCTGGAACGTCTGTGGCCGGCTGTCCTTGAAGGACTCATAGTGCCAGTAGACGAAGCGTACCAGTATGTTGGATTAGAAGACATAGAGCTTGAACGCAAATGTGAATTTGTGTTTTCTCACGATAGAGTGCAGCAGGCTTCGTACACACTAATGGGTGATGCTGAAAAGGACTTTACTCATCTGCGCATCGGAAGACTTCTACAGGAGGATCCGGACAATCACTCCCTATTCGACATTGTCAATCATCTTAACAATGCCATCAGTTTGATAGAGAGTGATGAAGACAAGCGGAAGCTTGCCAAAATGAATCTTCAGGCAGCACTACAAGCTCGCGACTCCGGCGCCTATACATCTGCTCAGGCATTTATTAAAATCTCTGTCAGTCTTACGCCAAACGAAGTGTGGGAAACCGACTATGCGTTTGCGCTCCAACAAGCTCAGACTGAAGCTGAGATCGAATTCCTCAATGGGAACGTCGATGGTTCTGAGAAGCTGTTTCATGAATGCCTTGGGAAGGCAAAAACGCCGATTGAGAAGTCAGTGATTTACTACATGTTAATGCAGAATCAAAATGGAAGCTCGCGTTATGCCGATTCGCTGGTCTCGGCACGCTCAGGCCTCCCTCTGCTGGATTTTATTCTGCCCGATAATGATAAATGTGGCGGCTTCATTCCGGAAGAGATGGGAAAGGCACTGGCATACTTTCAGGAGCACGGCGTTGAGTCGATCTACAACAAACCCGATATGACTGATGAGCGTGCTCTTGCCATCATTCACCTTCTCGACAATGTTTCGCCTCCTGCATACCTTTCAGGTGAGACGAATCTTTGGATCTTGCACGTACTCTACAAAATTAATTTGACGATTGAGTACGGTCTCTCTCCAGAAGGAGGGTATGCCTTTACCGAACTTGGATTGATCTTTTTTCTGCAGGGCAATTATGAATTAGGCTATCCATCTGCTCGACTGAGCATGAAGATTACCGAAAAATTCCGACATCGGTCGCCTCGCCACGTTAGCCGCGCTGGTCACATAGTTGTGAATTATAATTATCCGTGGGTTAAGCACTTCAGTGAAATCATTAGGATGATTCCGGAAGTATATCAGAATGCGCTCGACTCGGGAGAATTAATTTTTGTTGGATATGCAAGCCTGTACTTACAGTATACAGCGCTGCATCTCGGCAAAGATTCGCTCGAAGCAATACGGACACGTTTGCCCGAGTCGCTTGCCTTTTGTAAAAAAATTCACAATGTTCTGGCAACTGATGCTATCATGGGTTTAATGCTCTTAGTCGAGAACATGATGGGTCTTACAAAGGATGGCCGGACATTTGCAACTAAGGATCTTGATGAAGACTCCTTCCTAGCCAATTGTAAAAGTTCTAACGATTTGTACTCAATTGGCAATTATCATGTATGCCGTGCTTATGCTCTGTATTTGCATTCAGAGTATGATGAGGCAATGAAGAGTATCGAGACCGCTAATTCGCTTGCTGCAGTTATTCATGGAGCAGCAGTGTTTCACACAGTGTTAAACATGACGCATTCTCTCGTCCTGTTGGCTATTGCCCGACGTGAGGCCGAGCTTTCAGCACCAGCACGCGCGCAGATTGAACAGAATCAGGTGCAGTTAAAGCTGTGGGCAGATCATAACAAAGCAAACTTTGAACACAAGTACTTACTGGTAGAAGCAGAGCTTGCATGGACGACAGGAGATCATGCTCGTGCATCGAAATATTATAACGATGCAATAGCGTCTGCAGAAGAAAACGACTTTATGCGCGAAGTTGGCTTGATTCACAAGCTGGCAGCAGATTTTTGGCTTGAACAAAATGTACCGATCTATGCAGAGTCGCACCTGGAACGGAGCATTAAAATTCTGGATGCATTAGGCTATAAGCGGCTTACATCGTCGATGAAGCATGATTATGCAGCGCATATTATGACTGGCCAACGCAGTTCTTCTGATATCGACACGTTAACGTTTACGCGTACATCCACAACTGCCATGTCCGTCGGCTCGCTCGATATCAGCAGCATCTTTAAATCTGCACGTGCACTGTCGGAGTCCATAGAAATGGACACCTTGTTGAATAAGATGCTTCACATAGTTATTGAAAATGCAGGAGCTGAGCGCGCCGTTCTGATGGTTCAAGAATCTGGAACCTGGTTTGTGCGCGCCGAATATGACATCAACTCCCGCCAGACAGACATCCGGAAGATTCCATTGGACCAGTACGCAATGGTTCCAGTTTCGATTGTAAATTATGTTATGAGGACTAATAACAATGCCTTAAGTACCAGCGATGTTATGCAGAAGATCATCGAGCGGGATGAGTACGTAATCGAGCAGAGACCTGCGTCGTTCTTTTGCATGCCCCTTACCCACAAAGGCGCAACCAATGCAATCCTTTATGTGGAACATCGCAGTGGGAGCGACATCCTAACCAGAGATAGAATGGATGTGCTAGAGACCCTGGCCAGCCAAATGGCCGTGTCACTGGAAAACGCTACACTGTACCAGCGTCAGGCAGACCTCATTACTGCTGCGCAGCGTTTTGTACCACAGGACTTTGTCCGTGCTCTTGGACATAATAATATTCTAGAAGTGAAACTTGGCGATGGAATTAGCCGCGAAATGACGGTGATGTTTTGCGATATCCGGTCGTACAGCAGCATTGCAGAACGCCTCACGGTTGAGGAGAATTTCAAATTCATTAATTCATACTTGCAGCGCGTCGGACCAGTAATCCGAAAGAATAATGGTTTTATCAACCACTACAGTGGTGATGGTTTTATCGCTCTGTTCACACAAAATCCATCGGATGCGTTGTTAACGGCACAGGAAATTGTTGTAGAACTCGAATCGTTCAATCAGGATAGATTAGAGAGGAACCTGGTGCCGATACGGCTTGGATTTGGCATTCATACCGGACAGGTGATGATGGGAATTATCGGCGACGGAGAGCGGCAGGATGCCAATGTAATCGCCGATGCCGTGAATACAGCCTCGAGGCTTGAAGGCCTGACGAAGGCGTATGGATCAACGGTAATCCTGAGTGAGCAAACGATGGACAAGGTTGTGAATGTAGAACAATTTCAAATACGATACCTCGGAAAAGTTAGAATGGTTGGAAAGGAAGAAGTCGTCACCGTATTTGAGTTGTATGGTGCAGATGAACCAGACCTGCGTACGGGAAAGCAGCGATGGCTGCCAACTTATCAACAAGCATTAGAGGATTATTACAGTAAGCGATTTGCAGAGTCGGCCGTAGCCTTTAAAAAAATTCTTGATGAGTTTCCGAAAGACCGCTCGTCTCGACGGTTCCTGGACTTTGCAGCGCGGCACATGATCGAAGGCGTACCGGTCGACTGGGAGGGGATCGAGACGCTTCAGGTCAAGTAGAGTGGATTTCGCGACAGAATCTCCGATTTTGCCGCAATTACGTTTTTGCGTTACCCAAGATGTAAACAAATTTGCCGAGGTGCTATGAACATCCGCTGGATTGTAATATTTGCAATTGCTATCACGGCAGTTGGAGTTTCTCTTTGGTATGTCTCTACTAACTCATCATCAGTTGCCAGTACAGACACACTGTCAGTGGATGCTAAAGTACCAGCATACATCGCAGTTGCCTCGAAACTCAATGGCACGCAATCTCAGGCATGTGCGGAAGCGATTGTCGAAAAGCTTGGAACCAAAACCGTCTACACCGTGATTTATAACGCTGCTGCTATGCCACCTATTAAAAATGATGATAAGGGGCTTCTGGTACGCGATCTTAGCATAGCATTAGAGAAAGGCTCTCCACAAACACTGAACGAAAGTTCTTCCACTTTAAAAACGGCTATATTTTCGGCGACTTCTGAAGCTGATACTTCAAGAAGAATCTTGGTTGTTGTTGGACAGTTGCCAATAGATATGAACGCTCTGGAAAAAGACCAGAAATCTGTGCTGCTCGATCCATCGGATGTAGCCAGGTTGTCTGGGCAGACAGGCCTTCTCAATATTGTGTTTGTTGTGCTGCCTGGCACTGCGGGCTCGAACGACGCTATTATCCGATTGCGAGGCTTGCTGAATCGTAAAGGGGTTGAGTATGACTCCGTTCTTGTTCGTATGGGAGGGATGAATAAATGACAATATGGAATAGAAAGTTTGGACTTACAGGTACTCACGTTCTTTGTGTAATTGTTCTTGCACTGATCACATCGTGTTCATCATCACCAAGTAAACGAGAACAATTGCCACCGCAAGCATCGAACGTGATTGTTAAGTCAGACGTCGTAAAACCAGTCACAGGCGAAGCAGTAGTTATCGAGGACACAATTGAAATAGGTCCGGGATCGGGTCCTGTTATGGTTCAGGAAGGCAAGGCTGTGAAAATTGTGTTTAACAATTTCGATCCAACACTGCACAGACTTTCTACAACGAGCGGGGATTCTCCGGGAATGGTGAAACTGGAAGTGGTAGGGATCGACGATGATATGATAAAACTTGATACTAAATGCCAGGTTGTGAATGTCTATGGTCAGGGTGAAGTTCCCCGTGTTCGTGTGCCTCCGGGTATAACTCCCGAGCAAATCGTTGTTACTCCTATTGTCAACGATAACTGCGAGATTTATGGCTATCAGGTGCGATACGGTTCGGTTGACCGAGGATGCAAAACCGAGGCAAAGGAAGTATTGCTGCGCTTTCAAAAATGCTTTGGAAAGCCCCCTTCAAAAAGGGTAAGAGTTTCGAAAACGGTCGACATGGATTGCGTGTTGTTTGGAGACTGCAAGTAATCGCTGAGTTTATAACCAAGGAGACTTCATGGTGAGTATGGTTTCTAAATGGACTGCAATAGCATGCGTAGCATTGTTGGTTTTTGTACTGTCGTCGTGTTCCTCCGCGCCGTCGCAACAAATACCGCCACCTCAGCAACAAAGTGTTGTGATTCAGAGTGATATCTTATCTCCTGTTGCTGGCATGGCAACTGAAGACACAATCAGCTTGGGACCGTCCACAGGTCCGGTGACCTTGAAGGATGGCCAAGCAGTGCGAATGGAGCTGGTTGGCTTCGATCCGTCGAAACATCGGATTACCACAACTTTAGGTGACAGCCCTAATACAGTAAAGCTGGAAATTGTTGGCATTGACGACGGCGTTGTAATTCTAAAGGAAAAATGTCAGGTTGTGAATATTTATGGCGTAGGTGAAGTCCCTCGTGTCAGACTGCCTGCCGACATCTCGACTGAACAATTAGTTATCACCCCAATTGTAAACGACGATTGCGAGATATACGGTTATCAGGTTCGATATGGATCCGAGGAGAGGGGCTGTAAGTCCGCTGCAAAAGAAGTATTACGAAGATTTCAAAAATGCTTTAGCAAACCAGTATCGGCAAAGCGCATTAACACAAAGACTATCGATATGGACTGCATTCTCTTTGGCGACTGTAAATAAAATTATAATAGATTGAAAAGAGAAAGTTTATCCGGGCGAAGGAACCCAACCGTGCCTTGATAGTACATCGAGCATGTAATACATCAACGAACGCACGGTGATAGGTTCTGAAGCGTACACTTCCGTTTGGGCTTCGTGTCTGCCCAGTTTCAGCGAAAGAGTACAATGCGTCAAATCCGGATGGGATTCTTCGAATGATGCATCATGGTATTCTTTATCCAATCCATACTCAAGGCATTCGGAAATAAGTGTTCGGATGGTATCGAGTTCTTGTATGTTGAGTTGAACAGAAACCAAAGATTCGCCTTTTGCCGGCTTGTTGCTCCAAACATTTACCCACCCATCAGTGTATACCCTAAACGTATACCATAGACAGAAGTCGCCACAACTGTGACATTCACAGCCAGCAACTACGATGTGTAAAGCACGTTCAAAATCGGACCCCACCTTCAAACCAGGGAAATCGCCGTCCTGACTGAATTCGGCAAGGGAGCGAATGTCGCGACCAGTAAACGTTTGAATTGATGATCCATCGGATGAAACAGATGGTTGATCATCTTCTTCGACAGCGGAGGCAGATGTATCATCGGCATATACGATGAAATATTCCAAGCCCCATCCCTTAAACTCCTTTCCCTTAACGATGTTGTTTAGAGATGACGTAATGGCGACTGTGAAATCGCTTTTAATATGATCGATGTGTTCAACAGTAGCGTAAGTGGCATCCATTGGTCCAACATATACGTCTGCAACTCTGCCTGGGTAAGCAAGCATGTTGCTGTTCCGCGCAGTTGCTCGCGGTGGATACAAGACTCCCGGTTGTGTAGCCGGCCATGATTGACTCGAGGTAGTATTCGAAAATGATTCGTCGATGATTGGTTGGCCATCAGCCAGAAAAATAAACCGATCATTGTCTGTTACTCCATTCCACGAACCAATGATGTGAAAACCAAATTCAACGGTGATTCGCTGATGGCGTGGAAGATTGCGCAGAAATAGAAACAGTGTGTCGTTCGATTTAAACAATCCCAGATGATTAATACCTCTGGGCGATCGTGTTATTCTTGGCGTTGATTGCTGCAAGCGCCATGGCGCCATTGCACTATCTACAGACTTTGAATGAAAGTATTCTTTGTAAACAATCGCTGACGTTGCTGAAGCTCGAATAGACAAAAGCTGCAGAACAAAAAGTGTTAAGAGTGAAACAGTTGTTAAGGGGCTTCTGATCACTACAATCATGGATGTTGGGAGCGTATAATTCACAGAACTTAACAATAGGCGTCGCCTCCAACCTAATGCAACAACATGATACGTATTCGAATTTGGATCAAATGGCATTCTATTTGCGGTAGAAGATCGGATGAAAAATCTTGCAGCATTAGCGGGAAGTATATTTCTGCTTGTATCGGCATGTTCAAACGGAGATATCGCAGGTCCTGACACATCTGTTCCGCTTTATCAGTTTACCGTTGGAATAATCGACGCAACGGCATCTGTGGCCCACGACTTAGTTGTATGCGACAGTAAGGAGGCAGAGTGCGCGCTTATTACGGACACAACATTTAGAACCAAACGACTGAATTTTAATCCTGCCTGGAGTCCGGATGGTCGGTTTCTGGCCTTCATCAATTCAACCGATGGCGTCACATCACTCATTATAGCAAACATCGAATCGAAATCCCGGAAGGTGATAGAAGGATTTGCTCCGGACGAGCGCTATTTCCCATCGTGGTCGCCGAATGGCTCGCGCATAGCTGTCAAGTCGCAAGCAAGTCCAACGATTTCAGTTCTAAGCACAGATGGTTTAATCGTATCCGACCTAGCGCTCCAATCCTGGGAATCGTATCCAGGGCAGCCATACTGGTCGGGTGATGGAGCTTTCATAGCAGTTGCAGATGGCTCCAATGCAGTTCAGATATTTTCTGTTCGGGGAGATTCCGTTGCTCATCTTTCGGGTACGGGTATTCTGAATGGATGGGCGCAGAATTCGACCGAAATCATAACAACAAAAATGCTGGCCACAGACACCTTGGCACTTTATAGAATCGGGTTCATAAACGGTAGCAAGACAAGTGTAGCTAACGTGCCAATCACCGGATCATATAGTATAGGTCACACCACTCGTCAGTATTCTGAGTTAGGAATTATAAATAAAAATAAATTAATACGAGTCAACATTGCTGATGGCACCTTAGCGGAAATACTTGCCCCCTACCCAATAACGAAAGCATCGCTTAGCAGCGACGGCAGAGCGGTTGCGTATATAACCACTCCGGACCCTTTGAATGCCTTCACTTCCGAGGTTCGTCTGATGAACATTGATGGTTCCGATGACAAATTGATACGAAAGGGGCTAACAGTGTTTCTTTCACCGATCGTTCGGCGATAAAAAAGCAAGCGTAACTAGAAAAAAACTGAGCGGTTAATCCGGGAGCTATAATCTGTCGGTCACGAGGTTCCATATCAATTTGAACCGAAAAGTTTGGCTCAACAGCGACCCTGGCATCTATGCCAATCGAGATCCCCGTCTGGTAAAGCATTCCAGAGAGCTTGTACCCAAAGCGTGAATCAAAAAATGCTTCGGCGTTCACATACGGCGTTATGCTCACACCCTCATTACCGAATGGTTAAAACATCCGTTCGAACCAGAATCTTGGTCGGAAGCGAAACGAAAAATCACCGGATATCCATCGAAATTCTGTTCGTGCACGGAATAGAACCAAGCCAATTTTTGTTAGCGGTATCAGAGGAGTAAGCTCGAGGATTCCCCGCCATTCTGTAGAGGTGAAGTCCGGATCAGGACCAGTTAGGTATCCTACTCCAGCTCGAAACCGAAGGTAACGCAGCCCATAAGAATCTACTAAGGATCTATCGGTATTTGCTCTGAAGTACGGAAGTAATCCGATGTCTAAGTGGGCAACAAGCTGTATATCGCGCAAGCCCATCGTGCGCTCGCACGTAGGAGCAGCCATGAAATATAATCGTTCCGTTTCAGATAATCGTGTGAAGACATCTGCTTGTGCCCAGAATTCGGTAAACCTATCGTCCTGGCTCTATAGAGGATAATGATAAATAACAATAACAAATACAGCCCAAAACGATATCCTTATTACCGATGGCGCCCTGATGATCTTCCACCGTGACCTGATGCTGGTGACGAGGAGTGGCTTGACGGGGAAAAAGCCGGTGTTGAATGCCTGTAAACTGGTGCAGGCCTGCCAACCGAATGGCGCGGGACGCTATGAGAAGGCGTATACCCGTGGTACGGGGCGTGGTATGCATATCCATGATAGCTGTGTGGACGATAATACACGTGAAAACCTGGCGGATAATACATGGGGTAGTAGTGGTGTCCATACCAGGCATTATAGTGCCAGCCAGTTCCATAGACAACTGCAGCATTATAAACATAGACGCCATGGTAGCCAGGTGTATAGCCTACATAAACGTAGCTGGGCGTAGCGCTATAAACATAAACATATTTAACGTTATACACCGGACTTGACGAGGGAATATTATCAACCTCATCAGGTCTGCTGTCGGAAACAATCCATGGACCTGTAGCAGACGCCGATACAAACCAGATGCCATTGTCGCATGCGTAGTATCGATTATCCGACAAAATCACTGTGGTACTTGCATTAACGGCATACTTCATGTTTGTACCAGAAACGTTTTCGAACCAGGGATCTCCTTTATAGGTTACAGCGAGCGTTGCTTTAGACTTTTCGACTGCCGCTACTGTCGGAATTTGTGCATCAAGAACAGCGTTTCGGGATTGTGGAGTGCCAGCCACAAACTTCAGTAGATGCCCCTTAGCACTTCCTGAATCAATTTGGGAAAAAGAAGTTGGCAGAGCATTGGCGGCACGGTACTCCCATTGCCCGTCAAGCGCAGTTGATGAATACCAACGACCGTTGAATACAACAAAGTAACGCTGGCTGGCAATTTCCATAAACACATCGTTAGCAGTGTTATTTGCATAGAGCAAATCGTTTCCCGAAAGCGGCTCCCATGCAGGCTGCCCGTCAAAGGAGATAAGTTCTGAAGGTTTGTCGGTAACAATAATCTCCTTTACCGGTTTCGATCGTTCTTGCGAAGGCGAATCACTTGAGTCGATAAGCCCTGTAATGTAATTTGGCGTCGATACTGATAGGCTCCAAGGTCCCGTTATTACTTTGGATGAATACCAATTCTTCCCAAGCCATAAATAATACTTTTCTGTTACCACATCGGAAAACATTGGAGAGGAGCTGTTAACGACATATTTGATATCTGTGTCGTTAATTTTTTCCCAAATCAGATCTCCATCAACAATTACCAGTTGAGCCGTTTGATACCGAACAAGAATTTTAGGAGAATCGGTATTCAAATCTTTCGATGCAATTCCTCCGCTGCCCGACTTGATTCCATCGCTTAGATGTGCTGCGGTTGTCTTTACTCTCCATCCCAGAATTTCCGCTTCGATTTCTTGCTTCACCACGAAAAGAGTTGCGTCGTCTACACCCGGCAAACGCATTGCAGTAATGGTAAACGACTTCATTATCAATGAGTCTGTTGTACCGACTTTGGAAAATGCTGCCGAAAACGACAGGGCTCCGAAAATCATGCTCGTTTCACTAGTTGAAAAAGAAATTGCATCTCTGCCTTCGAGCACTCCGCCCTGAAAATTTACTGCCTCAGGATCGTAAATGGTAATAGTGCCCTTCGAACCCGTAAAGCTCCGCGGCCACTGCTCCGTCTGAGATGAAACGAAAGTGAGAGCGAGAAAGATTGCTGCCTGCACTAATGTTAACATTTTCATACCGTAAAATTGATGTGTAAGCGAATCAAGGAATGAATATTCGATGATGTTAATAAATTATTTTATTACTACTTATTGAATTTTCAAACCCAGCCATGCATTTATTCAATTTGAGAAATTATCACAGACACGCAAGGTTTTAAGACTTAACCTGCATATTTTCGTATTCCGACCGACCAGTCGGTAAATGCTCATCAATTTTCTTCTATCTATATGCGATTCTTAGTACTTACCATCGTAATTCTCCTTGCATTTGAAGCTATCCATGCAAAAGAAGCCGGATCTATCGCCGGAGTTGTAAGAGACTCGGCAACAGGCGAGCTGTTAGAAGGAATCACCGTTACATGTGTCGAAGTAAAGAAAACAGTGGCCACCTCGAAAGAGGGCGAATTTCAGTTTTCTTTTCTGGCAGATGGGCGCTATTCGATAAAAGTTACTGGTATTGGATGGATGCCCGTTATTAAAAAAGTTGAGGTAAGGGGCACGGAATCGGCAAAGGTTGAATTCATGTTAGTGCAAAGTGCACAAAGCCAGGGTGAAATCATTGTTTATGCTGCGTCGCGCCGTCAGGAAAAACTCACAGGTGCTCCCGCTGCACTCAGCGTGGTATCGCCTCTTGCAATAGAACAGGGAACAGCTCACGGCAGTGTTGGGAAGACTATGGAACATCTTGTTGGAGTAGATGTTGTGCAAAACGGATCAAATGACTTCAATATCAATTCAAGAGGTTTTAATAATTCCATCAACAGGCGAATGTTAGTGCTCATTGATGGCAGAGATCCATCGACGCCACTAATTAACCTCAATGAATGGAATTCATTGTCATCGTTGCTTGGAGACATCGCAACTATCGAAGTAGTACACGGACCAGGATCGGCGCTATACGGTCAAAATGCTTACAATGGAGTTGTTAACATCCGCACCTCTGACCCCAGGGATGTACTTGGCACACGTGTAAGTCTAACTGCAGGTGAATGGGAGACATACAAGGGATCCATCCGCCACGCTGGTGAAATGGGCGATTTGGCATACAAACTAACTTTTGGGTATTCACAGCAGCTCAACTATTCAATTGTTTCGCGTTTGCGGGATTCTACAAAGCCTAACAACGGTCTCGAGTACCCAGGCCTTGCCTACGATGTACGACCCCTAACAGATGACGCCAGGCGTCCATTTGCAATTGTGGGAACAGCGCGACTTGACTATCATCTCGATACAACAAGTCGACTACTTTTTGAAGGGGGCTATTCCAACAGCGGCAATGAATTCTATGTGAACCAAACCGGAAGAATTCTCATTCAACAGGTTACACGCCCCTTTGCAAGAGTTGCATATAATTCAGACCGCATAAATGTGCAGGCTCTCTGGCAAAATCGTACAGCTCCAAAAGCTCAACTTGTTTATAATGCAATGGCTACAAGCGGCGAGAAATCAGATGTGCTCTCAATAGACGCTCAATACAACAACACGTATCTCAACGATAAGCTAAGGATCATCGTTGGAGCTCAACATGAGCGGCAGTACGTTAATACAACCTACGATTACCAGGTAACACCGCCGGATGTAGTAATGCCACTACTCTCTCCCGACGACCAATTCGGAACATTCACTGGAGGATATACACAGGCTGAATTTCGGGCAGCAGCAAGCATTAAACTTGTTGGAGCCTTGCGCGTTGACGGTAGTAACCTGTTTGAGACGCAGATTTCACCCAAAGCTGGTGTTGTATTTGAGCCAGCTACAGGACAGTCGTTTCGCCTTACATACAACCGTTCGTTCCTTCGTCCGAGCTTTGCTGATTTCTATCGCAAATCGCCAGCAGGTCCTCCCGTAAATCTTGCAGGTGTAGAGGCGACGGTTGATTCCGTTACTAGTCAAATTGTAGGGCAACAAGTTTCATCGAATCTCAACCTTGGTGTTACACCTCAATGGAATCTTGGAAATCCAACGCTCGTTCCAGAAAAGGCACAGTCGATTGAAATCGGCTATCGAGGTACGCCGATTAATAAAGTATTTGTTGACGTCAGTGGATATTTTAATCAGCGAACCGACCTCATTTCGGCTCCGTTAGGGGGCTTGGCGCCAAACGTCTTTCCACCGGTTGAGAGTAATACCGGTAATGATGCATGGAATCATGTAGCCGACTCAGTACTGGCTGCAGAATTGGCAAAGATCAACCCGAACTTTCCGGCCCGACTAGCTACCTATAACTCATCAGCGGCGCTTGTAATTGCCCCGACCAACATTGCAGTAGTTAATGAAATGGGTGCAGAGATTAGTGCAGGGTACTTCATCACCAATGAGCTCAGCGTTTCTGCCAACTATGCATACTTAGATGTGACGGTAAAGGACAACAGTGTTTCAGCGCAAAAAATTCTTCCGAATACATCGCGGCATCGTATCAACGGTGCATTAGAGTACATCGACCCGGGAAAATTCGATGCCGGCATCCAACTCCGCTATGTAGAAGGTTTTCAATGGATTGCCGGTTTGTTTGAGGGAAGGGTGCCTTCGTATGCAGTGCTGAACCTGAATGCTGGGTATTATGTTCTGCCAGAGCTGCGGGCTAGCATCAGTGTGTTCAACCTGCTTGACCGCGAGCACTATGAAATATTTGGTGGGACGATCCTGCGTCGGCAGGCTACCGGAACACTGACATATACATTCCGATAATCATTGAAGCTTGTTTCGAAACTTATGACCGTCTTGTAATCGAGTTTGAAATTCCTATTTCGAATACGGCGATCGTAAGAGTTGAAACGATTGCGTTATTCAAATGCTTTTATTAAAAAATCTGACATAGGCTTTGCAGCCTTGTGACAGCTCAGCAATACATCGACGCACGATGATGTCAAAAAGACACTTGCCGGAATATCTGTCCACCAATAAAACTGTTTGTTGTACAGAACAGGCAGCAGCTCAGAGGCCTCTCTGAATTCAGGCGGGAGAACCTTGTTCTTCTGGCCGCGTATTTCACCGAAAGTATTCACGAACGACTTTGCATTAATAAGCTTGTTGAATTCCTTCGATTCGTGTTTGATGAGGTCTCTTACGAGAAGTAAGCTTTCCTTATCAAGTTCATAGCAACCGCCTGCAACTCCTCCGCCCTTAGCACTGACTTCAAAATAAAATCCGGGTCTACCAATCGCCTTTCTTCCGAACCGCGAGATATGAGCTCCCATGTGTGTTTTGTAAGGGCTTTTGTCTTTAGAAAATCGTACATCTCTATTGATGCGGAAAACTGCGTCCTTCGCTTCCATTTGCAAATCCGGCTCAACCTTTCGAATTCTTTCTATTACCGTTTGGACCAAACTTCGAAATGGTTCCTTGACGTACTGTTCATAATCTTTTCTGTGAGTGTCGAACCACTCCTTGTTATTATTTTTTTCCAGTTTCGTAAAAAACGAGAAGAATTCTTTAGGCAGCATAAGATCGCTCACAGGAACGTAAAATATGTAATACGGTCATGGCAAATCTTCAAAATCATACCGATAGATATTGTCAGAAATTGTTCCAGGTTTTATCTGAACAAGACTTTTGAGTAAGCCCGTATGAATATCGTAAACCCAGCCATGCAAGGTGGGTTGGTTTTCGGTTCGCCAGGATCTCTGAACAATCGATATCTGTGCTAGGTGATTAACCTGTTCAACAACGTTAAGCTCTACAAGACGTTTGTAGCGCATCTGATCGTCGGAAATTGAGCCTAATTCGAGCTGATTAGAATGATAAACATCTTTAATATGCCGCAGCCATTTGTTAATCAAGCCAAGGTCACGTCTCGTCATAGCCGTCTTAATACCTCCGCACCCGTAATGTCCGCAAACGATTATGTGCTTTACTTTTAGAACCTGGGTTGCGAATTGGATAACAGACAAAACATTAAAATCGGTATGGATAACGAGATTGGCAATGTTGCGATGGACAAATAATTCACCCGGTTCTGCGCCAGTAATTTCTTCGGCGGGGACACGGCTGTCAGAACACCCAATCCAAAGAAATTCTGGCCTTTGATCTGCGGCCGAGCGTTCAAAGAAATCGCGATGCAGATTCAACTTATCCTGTACCCAGGCTTTGTTATTCAGTAGCAGTCGTTGATAGCTTTCCATGCGGGTCTTTGTGAATTATACAGCTCTACGTTTTGCAAAAATGTTTTGATATTCAACAGTAATGTTTCGATAAACTGATGCTTGTGCAAATTCTCCGAGAACATCGTATACATCGTGGTCGATGATGGCGGATTTAGTACCATCGAATAACACAAACGAACTATCCGGAATAAGCCGAAGTTTACGCCTTAGCTCCGATTTATGCACGAAGGTCATGTCCTTATTAAAACGTACAAGGTAAACACGGTCCTCAAACACAACCGTTACAGAAGCGTGCATGTTAGCGCGAATTACCCAAACAGCGCTGGCTAGAAGGCCAATGCCAATACCAGTAAGCAAATCGGTAAATACTACTCCAGCAATTGTTGCACCGAACGGGATAAACTGATCAAGGCCGCGTTCATAAGATTCTCGAATAATGTTTAGTGATGTTAGTTTATAACCAACACTGATCAATATGGCGGCGAGACAGGCCAATGGAATTTTGTTAAGTAAAAAGGGTATGAACAATACACTGGCGAGCAAAAGCACACCGTGGACAAAAGATGCAAGGCGTGTGCGGCCACCGGCGTATACATTCGTCGACGACCTAACGATGACTGCAGTGATTGGCAAGCCCCCTACCAATCCTGATACCGTGTTGCCGACGCCCTGTGCAATCAGCTCTCGATTTGTATCCGATATGCGTTTCTCAGGATCGAGTTTATCAGCCGCTTCAATTGATAGCAGAGATTCGAGGCTAGCAACAATTGCGATAGTTAACGCCGTTAGCCACACATCTCCCCTTAGAAATCCATTGAAGTCGGGAAACTTTGCCAGTGAAGTAAAAGCAATATTGGAGGGAATGCTCACAAGATGATGAGCATCCTGATGAAGAGCCAACGATGGCGCGAACATCGTAAACATTTCATTGAGGAAAACGCCGAAGATTACTGCAACCAGCGGACCGGGAATGAGCAATGTCCACTTCTGTTTTTTCATCATCGGACGGTCCCACACAAATAAGAGAATAAGACAGAAAACTCCAATGATAACAGCTCCCTCAAACACACCTTGCAGCGATGTAAGAAAAGGTTGCAAAGGTTCATGGATAGCCGGTTGGATCGCTGTCTCGTCACTTACAAAATCGATGTCCCAACCAACCAGGTGTGGCAATTGTTTGAAAATGATCACGATGCCGATGCCGGCAAGCATACCACGGATAACGCTGTTCGGAACATAGTCGCCCACAATGCCTGCGCGGATGATTCCTAAGACAACCTGAATTAATCCGGCGACGACAACACAGACAAGAAAGATTTCAAACGAACCGAGTGAAGTAATTGCCATGGCAACAATAGATGCAAGACCTGCCGCGGGTCCGCTAACACTAATCTCGCTTCCGCTAAGTACGGAAACAACGACGCCTCCAATGATGCCTGCAATTAAGCCGCTTAGAGGAGTTGCGCCGGATGCCAATGCTATACCCAGACATAGTGGCAATGCAACCAGAAATACCACAACTCCTGCAGGCACATCGGCAGCCGCTGATCGAAATTTCGGAATGAAAATGAAGTTTGCCATCGTACAAAGCTCTGAAAATACTAACACACGTATTTTTGGGTGATTAGGTCATCCAGGAGAACATGTGGAGCTATTTCAGAAGTGTTTCGATTTTACAAGAGCAGATGAGATAAAGGAACTAGGCTTATACCCGTACTTCCGTCCGGTCGAGGAAAACGAAGGGCCTGTGGTTATGTTGGAAGGACGCCAGGTAATCATGGCAGGTTCGAATAATTATCTTGGACTTACCGCCGACAGCCGTGTAAAGACTGCCGCGAAGGATGCTATAGATCGTTACGGTACCGGGTGCTCTGGCAGCAGATATTTAACCGGCACGATAAAACTGCACATCGAACTTGAAGAAAGATTAGCGGACTTTCTTGGCTACGAAGATGTCCTCTTATTTTCAACAGGCTATCAAACGGCGCTCGGTGTTATCTCTGCCTTGGTACAAAAAGGTGACTACGTTATTTCTGACAAAGAAAATCATGCCTGTATCATTGGTGGGTGTTTATTAGCAAAAGGTGGATTCGCAGAATTTGTTCGCTATAAACACAACGATATGGAGGATTTGGAGCGAGTGCTTAAGCGCCTGCCCGATGATGCAGGCAAGCTCGTTGTTACCGATGGAGTTTTTTCTGTTTCTGGTGAACTTGTTGAGCTGCCGCAGATGCTCGAGGTTGCAGAGAAATACGGCGCACGCGTGATGGTCGACGATGCTCATGCAACTGGTGTTGTTGGTGTAGGGGGCAGGGGTACTGCGAGTCACTACGGAGTAACTGCGAAAACCGATTTAACCATGGGTACATTTTCAAAGACATTTGCTTCTCTTGGAGGATTTGTTGCTGGTCCGGAACGAGTGTTAAACTATCTTAAACATCATTCTCCGGCCCTCATCTTTAGCGCTTCTCCAACTCCGGCATCGGTTGCTTCGGCGCTTAAGGCTCTCGACATTCTTCTGGAAGAACCATGGCGCATAGATCAACTGCTGGCAAACGCCGAAAAGATGCGCAAGGGTTTTAAGCAGATGGGATTCAATGTAATCGAGAGCAGATCGGGCATTGTGCCAGTAGTTCTAGGCGATACAGATAAGACCATGATCTTCTGGCGCAAGCTATACGACAAAGGTGTTTTCGTTAATGCTTTCATTCCACCCGGTGTTCCCCCTAATCTCGCCATGCTGCGAACGAGTTATATGGCAACGCATCGAGACGAGCACCTTGATCAGATTCTGAATGTGTTCCATGCAGTTGGCTTGGAACTTGGGATAATCAATTGATATGCAGATAGCAAAGTTCGAACGCGGATTGAAAGACAGGGTTGCCATTGTTACCGGCGCTGCAGTTGGCAATGGACATGCATTCTGTGAACGGCTCGCAGAGGAAGGCGCAAAACTAATTATAGCAGATGTTCGGGATTCGGCTGCAACAGTGCAACATGTACGCGATGCCGGGGGCGAGGTGACGAGTGTAGTTGCAGATCTAACGAAACCTGAGGACGCAGATGTGGTTGCTGCAACGGCCATGGAAAAATATGGTCGCATCGATATCCTTGTACACAATGTTGGTGTGTATCACGAAGAGCCATTTGAGTTGCTGTCGTTCGCTGAGTGGAAACGCACGTTCGAGATAACACTCGATACTCTCTTTCTCACCATCCGTGCAGTTCTTCCATATATGAAAAAAGCCGGCTTTGGAAGGATCATTACTTTTTCGAGTGATACTGTGTGGCTTGGTACGCCCTACCTGTGCCATTATGTCTCCGCTAAGATGGCCGTAATCGGACTTACCCGATCGCTGGCATCAGAAATCGGCAAGTATGGAATAACAATAAATACAGTTAGTGTCGGCTTAACTGCCACGCAGAGCGCTGCCGAGGGATCGGTGAGCACTACTATGCTGAAACATATCATACCAGCCCAAGCAGTTCATCGGGCTGATGAACCAGAAGATATCGCAAACGTCGTTGCCTTCCTTGCCCTGCCTGCGTCCGGCATCATTACCGGACAGACCATCAATGTCGATGGGGGCGTGGCCAGGCACTAACCTTGATGGCATAGGGGAAAGTGTACATCTGGGGTCAACGTTTCGTAGTTTATCGTGCTGGAGGTTCCTATGAAAAAATCTATACGCAAATGTTCTTTCATTACGTTGATTGGTATCGCATTTCTTGCACATGGTGCAAGTCTTAGCGCGGCCGTAGGTGATACGATTCGTGTAAAAACGTTAACGTTCGACGATATCACTAAGAGAAGCGGGACGTGGTTGTTCCCGCCGCCCGGCGAATATCAAAAGGTGCTGATGGAATACACGTTAAAGTGCGATTCCAGAACCACTCAGGACCAATATCCGTGCGGTGAGTGGGATTATCTGACTTACACGATATTAACAGATTCAACAGGGGAATTCGATTCCACACGAACTCAACAGGTGAATTATATCGTGAGGGGAACAACTCCGGATAGTTTCCTCTATACAGTGAATCCAGTTAATGAAAAACAAAGGTTCAAGGAGTTTCAGTTATCCTCCGGGGTTCAGGGAGATCTCTATGCAATTGGAAGTGGAGGATTAGGTAACAATTCACTGTTTAAAAGCACTGGTGGCCGATTGCGGTTTATCTGGACTGCAGGCGAGCTGAAAGATGCAGGGATGTCTGCAGGCAAGATTGGCGGAATGGTACTCAAGGCGCTGGATTCAGTTGGTGCTGTAAAATTATTTACAGTAATGATGGGACAGACAACTTCTACATCAGTTTCTGGGATATTAGGTCAGGAAAATCTAACAACAGTATGCAGGAGAAACCTCGTCGTCGACGATGGTGACAACTTTATTGCATTCCACTCGGCATTCGTGTGGGATGGCACTTCTAACATCATCATCGACATCTCATGCCTTGGCTCTGAGCTCGCCGGAACAGTCGAAGCAGGAACTGCTCCTTCGAGCGGTCTCATCGACGACGGGTCGCGCCGGGCATTTCAGTTTACAACAGGCGACATGCTCATCGTTCCGCCCTCGATTGGATCTGATATAACAAACGAGGTTACGGTAGCTTTCTGGTCTTTTGGTACACAAGATGTGATGCCAAAGAACCACAATACTCTTGAAGCTTATGATGCAAGCGGCAATAGGGTGATGAACATTCATAGTCCGTGGGGCGACGGAACTGTGTATTGGGATGCGGGAAGAAATCAATCGAACGGCAACGTCGATCGAATCCAAGCAGCCGCCATTCCTGAGAATTATGAAAATAGGTGGAACCATTGGGCTTTTGTAAAAAATGCAACTACTGGTATTATGCGCATTTATCTGAATGGTGAATTGTTCATAGAGGGTTCCGGTAAGAATACTCCAATCACAGGAATTGCAAAGCTGTTGGTTGGTTCTGGAAATTCAGGATCCTATGACGGTTTTCTCGACGAAATACAGATTTGGAATAAGGCTTTGGACCAGGCAACGATTCGGCAGTGGATGACGAAGCACATCACTAGCCTGCACCCATTCTATTCAAATCTTCTGAGTTATTATTCCGCCGAAAATGAGTCAATACCCCTCGTTGCCGATGATGAATCGGAAAATGGAAGACATGCACAGCAATTTGGAGCCATGAGGCGCGCATGGATTCTTGGTACCATGCTTGGCTACCTAACCAATGTCTCCACATCGAGACCCCTCCTGAAATTCGAGCAGGGTGCACCGTCGCGTAATTCTGTACAAGGTGATGTTGTGCAGTCTTTAGCGCCCAGAGTTACACATGTGATAAAATTCGACAACCCGGCGCAGCCCCGTGTCTATTACCCAAGCGACGCTAATCATCCGGGCAACCCAACTGATACACTCAATGTGTATGCAGCCGGATGGCTCCCAATTGTTAACGAGGCCGGAAGTAGGATTGACTCTGAGTGGGTTACTCCTTCGCAGACTTTGAGAAAACAGCTCAAAATATATTTCAGCCCAATTGTACAATTTGAGATTGGACGATATATCACTCCGTATGGAATCGGTCTCGACCTTGGTCCTAATGGTTTCAAATGGATTTATGATGTTACAGACTTCGCTCCACTGTTGAGAAACAACGTCACTCTCGAAGCTGGAAACCAACAAGAGTTAATCGATCTCACCTTTGTGTTCATCAAAGGCACACCTCCAAGAGATGTTAAGCAAATTGATCAAGTGTGGTACGAACGTAATGCCTCGTTTCCGTCAGTTCTTTCAAATACAGCATTAGCTCCTGTTGTTGTGCCGCTTAATCGAAATGCACAAACGTTCCGGCTGAAAGCTGTAACAAGCGGACACGATTTTAGCAATGAAACCAACTGTGCGGAGTTCTGTCCGCGCGAACACTTTTTTGCCGTTGACGGCATAGAACGATTTAAATGGACGCTCTGGAAAGAATGCGGCGATAACCCAGTGTATCCACAGGGAGGTACGTGGCTCATTGATCGCACGGGATGGTGCCCGGGCGCTCCGGTAGACCTTTATGAATTTGAACTGACTCCCTATATCACGAGCAAATCTTCCGTGACTATTGACTACGGAGTTAAACAGTTAGCAGCCAACGAAAGCTGGGGACGATGGGAGGTATCCGGACAACTTATCGGCTATGGCGCACCCAACTTTGCGCTCGATGCCGAACTGTTTGATGTAATTAGTCCTAACTCATGGGAATTTTACCAGAGAATAAATCCAATATGCGGTCAGCCAACAATTGTTATCCGTAACTCAGGGTCGACAAAACTTACCTCATGTACAATCACTTATGGTGTTGAAGGGGGCTTGCAAAGCTCGTTTCAGTGGACGGGAGATCTTGATTTTCTTGAGATGGATACACTCACTCTTCCCATACCCAGTTGGACGGCGCGTGAGGGAATGCAGACATTTATTGCTACCGTATCTGCTCCGAATGGCAGCACTGATCAGAACATTGATAACGACGAGAAGCGAACCTCGTTTGTCAGCCCGCCAGTTTACTATAGAAATTTACAAATCGTACTACGAACAAACAATCAGGCAGCGGCACAGTATGAGTGGCGTCTTAAGAACATAGATGGAACCATACTTGGGTCGGGATCTAACCTGGCAGACAACACTACATACACTAACGATTTTGTACTCGACGATGGCTGTTACGATTATGAACTGATTAATAAAGAAGGATACGGTCTCGATTTTTGGTATCTCCGTTCGCAACTTGGAAGCGGTTCCCTTACATTTAAATCAGATGGGCTGACTATTAAAACCTTTGAACTGGATTTTGGCAACCGTACATGGATGCAGTTTAGCGTCGGTTCAAAGCCAACCATCGCCACAAGCGCAGACACGCTCTTTTTCCTCACTCTCCCCAGTATCAAGGCTGAAAAGACATTTGCCATCACATCATCTACAAGCGCTCCCTTGCGGATAGACAGCATTGTCGCTTTTTCTATAAAAAATCATTTTACGATTGAAAACACGTCCAAGACTTTGCCTGCAACATTGATGCAGGGAGATACACTTTACGTCACCGTAGGATTCTTGCGGCCGGATCTTGGAGTTACGTCGGGTACAGTAAGAATATTTAGCAACGACGAACGGTCGTCATTGCGTCTTGTAAGACTTGTTGGCAATGCAGTTGTCACTGATGTCGAAGAAGATGGAACCAATCCTCGAATTGGCGCAGAGATTGGTGTAGTCCCCAATCCAGTTGTATCAGGCGGTGAAATTCTTGTCGAGATAGCCGGGATTACAGGCAATAGCAAATCAACGAACAGATTGCTGGGTTCGCAATGTCGAATCGTCATCACAGACATGCTTGGAAGAATCGAGGAAGTTGTCTTTGATGGTATTCTAGAGTCCGCTTCGCTGAGATTTGCCGTTCCACCCACACTTACCATCGGCTCTCACGTTGCGATGCTCCAGTCGGCTAATGGTATAGTGAGTACATTCTTTGCTAGGCTGCGTTGAAGGTGGACAGCATGTACTTTGCGGGCACAGAATGACTACCGAGCATCTAGCAGAGGTAATATTCCGCTCGTCGGATCCGCAAGATCAGAGAGTTGGAGACATCGTCAGTGTTGTCTCGTCAGTACCCAAAATGGGCGGTGTTGCGTGTGTAGTGCTAGGAGTACCTCAGCACATTGGAGTTGAACGCAACCACGGAAGACCAGGTGCTGCACGAGGTCCAATGGAGATTCGCAGATCGTTGTACAAGCTTTCGGCGTCGTCGATGCTCGACGCAATTTTGTCGGGCGCAATGCAGCTCTTCGATGTTGGTGATATTGAAACTACAGGAAAGACACTTGAACAAATTCATGATGAATTATATGATATAGTTGTCGATGTTATTTCAAGTGGCGGAATACCAATTGTACTAGGCGGCGGGCACGATATTGCGTGGCCAACCATGCACGCGCTAATAACGCTCAGGCGCCAATTTGGTGTTGTCAACATCGATGCACACGCAGATGTTCGCCCCCTTCATGATAACGTGAGAGCGCATTCCGGATCGGCATTCCGTCAGCTTCTTACCATTAAGAATTCGGGGTTGGTTGATAAGGGGCTGATTGAGTTTGGGCTGCAGTCTGTTTCGGTTTCTGCTGCACACTTGAAATACGTTGCCGACAATGGAGGGCAGGTATTAATGCTCGACGAAATCCGTGATCGAGGCGTCTTCCCATCGTTTAGAGATGCCGTCGATTCCATTATCAGTTCTCAGATGTACGTATCGCTCGATATGGACGCGTTTGCCTCAGCCTACTCACCTGGTGTAAGTGCACCCTCGGCAGATGGATTTACTCCCGCTGAAATTGGACAGTGCTTGCGGCACGTTGGTAGGCAGAAAAATCTTGCGGCTTTCGATGTTGTCGAGGTAAACCCTGATTTCGATATTGACGGAAGAACCTCGAAGCTTGCAGGTGTGATGATTATGCAGTTGTTATCGGGTGTTGCCGAGCGAACAAAATTGCACCACTGAATTTAACTAAAACTGTGATCGTGATAACTGAGGTGTGCCTGCAAGATTTGATGCAAGCCATGCGGCCATCGGCGCAACAACAACATCTACAGTGTAGTGCACATGCTGCAGAATTACTGCGATGCCAATGAAGAGTGAAAGGCTATAGAAAAATATTTTACCAAGACGTGTTGGAGCCGAGATGGCTACGAGCAACAGAATTGATGTGTGCCCGCTAAAAAACAAATCTCGAGTAAGAGGTAAATTGCCATTGCCTGTTGCCAATTGAACAACTGGATCTATCAGTGGAATCATGGTTTGCGGGGGATCGAGGGGCAGCATTGCCATACAGATGATTCTGAAAGCAACAAGGATTGTGTAAGCACGGAGAGTTCCGAACAAAACTTCAGGGTACCTGAGCATCGAGAAGATTGCAACTACGAGAGCAGTATACAGAACGATAAAAATCGGCCACGTCAGATCTACAGGTCCAACAACTGAGTGAACAGGATCGGTAAACGATACGCCAGGGCGCAATTCAACCCACGTAAGAAAGGTTGTATAACTAAACAGAGAAACCAGAAAGGCAACAACAGTTATCAATGCAACAGCGGTTGCTTTCCAGTCCTTAAGTAGATCGGCCCACTTCATTAACAACGAGTATACGAAGACGCGCTATTTTTGCCCCCTTCAATTTTTAAATACACAGCATGGCAGTTACCGAACCTCAGAAAATTATCTTTAGCATGGTGGGTGTTGGCAAGATTTTCAAGCCGAACCGACAAGTGCTGCGCGATATTTATTTAAGCTTTTTTTACGGAGCAAAAATTGGAGTTCTTGGCCTAAACGGATCAGGAAAGTCAACGCTGCTGAAAATTATTGCAGGTATCGACGATGAATATGTTGGGCAGATAACAGCCAACAAGGATATAACATTCGGATACCTACCACAGGAACCTGAGCTTGACCCATCGAAAACCGTAAAAGAAGTTGTGGAGGAAGGGGCGGCAACAGCCGTCAATTTAGTAAAGGAATATAATAAAGTTAGTGAGAAATTTGCCGAGCCCGACGCTGATTTCGAAAAGTTGATGGAGCAGCAATCTAAGCTTCAGGAAAAAATCGAAGTTCTCGACGCATGGGATATTGATTCAAAACTTGACATGGCAATGGATGCACTACGGTGTCCGCCCGGAGATGCATTGGTGAGTACGATTTCCGGCGGGGAACGACGTCGTGTAGCCCTCGTTAGACTCCTGTTGCAAAAACCCGACGTGTTGTTGCTCGACGAGCCAACAAATCATCTCGACGCCGAAAGCATTGCATGGCTGGAGACGCACCTTCACGATTATCAGGGCACGGTAATAGCTGTAACGCACGACAGATATTTTCTAGACAACGTGGCAGGCTGGATTCTTGAACTCGACAACGGCTATGGAATTCCTTTTGAAGGTAATTACTCATCGTGGCTGGATCAGAAACAAGCCCGATTATCGCAGGAAGAAAAGCAGGAATCAAAGCGTCAGAAAGCATTGCGCGAAGAGCTTGAGTGGGTGCGGATGAATCCCAAGGGCAGGCATGCCAAAAGCAAGGCGAGAATTGGCGCCTACGAAAAGCTCCTTAGCGAAGAGTCCATCAAGCGGAATGAAGAAATGGAAATTTTTATTCCGCCGGGTGATAGACTTGGTGATTTGGTGATTGATGCTAAAGGCATTTCAAAATCGTTTGGCGAAAAACTCTTGTACGAAGATCTGTCGTTCTCGCTGCCTCCTGGTGGTATTATCGGCATCATCGGGCCTAATGGCGCAGGTAAGACAACATTATTCAAAATGATTACAAAACAACTGGAGCCCGACGCTGGATCCTTTATTGTTGGCGATACGGTAAAGCTCGGCTATGTTGATCAGAACCGTCCGCTCGATCCTAAGAAATCAATTTGGGAGGAGATCTCCGATGGCAACGACGTAATCAAGCTCGGTACAAGGGAAGTGAATTCGCGTGCCTATGTGGCGCGGTTTAACTTTAGCGGATCCGATCAGCAAAAGAAGGTGACGCAGCTCAGCGGTGGCGAGCGCAACCGTGTACACCTTGCAAAGACGCTTAAGGAAGGCGCCAACGTGCTTCTATTAGATGAGCCCACCAACGACTTAGATGTGAACACACTCAGGGCTCTCGAAGAAGCGCTGCTAGGGTTTGCAGGGTGCGCAGTTGTGATAAGCCACGATCGGTGGTTTCTTGATAGAGTTGCAACACATATACTTGCATTTGAAGGCAATAGCGAAGTTGTGTGGTTCGACGGTAACTACTCGCAATATGAGGAGGACAGACATCGTCGGTTAGGCCTCGAAGCAGACCGCCCACACAGAATTACATATCGAAAACTTACTCGCGACTAAATTCATGCCAACATACATTTTTCTAATTGCCATTGCAGGATTGTTTGGAAACCAGCAGACGCAACCAAGCCAGGTTCCCCAGTTTAAAGCGCCACCCGGTTATGAGGCTAAAGTTCAGTCGGTTTCTCACTCCTACAACTTTTATCCGTTGAAGCGCGATCTTCCGATTGAGTTCGATCAGATTGCAATGCCCCCTTCCACACTCTCGAAGGGTATCAGTGTGTCGAAGACTTTTTCGTGTCCATCTGCAACGGCTGAAAAGTATTACAACAATTCCGTTTCGGCAATGCCTGCATTTGGAACACCTTCACGGAAAGGGTTTCAGGCATTTGTTGGACAGGGTGCTGACGGTATTGTAATCTACTTTGAATACAGCCACGTATTGCCGATGGATGCAAAGGAGCAACTGTCCAAATACTTTTTCAAGTCTACTGTACCCCCCGATCCCACAGACTCAAAGGCTGTTGAACAATTCTTAGTCAACGATCACACAGTGATAGTATGGTGCTTTCGCAATCCAAAATCCAAAGCGAAGGAGGACCATCAAACATACATTTTTAACATGATCAGTAGCATCGGACAGAAGATGCAGCAAAAGAAGTAATTGAAATGTTGTTTGCTATTTTGAATCAAAACAACAAAGCGAGGATTGGCTGATGATATTACTGGCAACATTCTCTAACGAGATTGAAGCCCAACTCGTTGAGTCGCAGTTGAAAGAAGCTGGCATTGAATACAAGACGGAAGATATTCCGGGTGGGGATACCGTGCGAATTCTTGTGTTCGAAGACGACCTTGAGGAGGCTAAGGAAATCATTTCGGCACGGGAAATGGATAGCGACACATTCATGCCCGATATAGAAGAGGATATTGACCTCGACGACTTCGAAGAGGAGTGATAATTACGGTTTCGATGCGAGCTGGGAAAAAGAAGCAGAGCTTCAGAGAAACTGTTTGAAATTCTCCTCAAACAACTGCACAAGATGTTTCGCTTGTTTATCGTAAGCCGATTTGTCCTTCCATGTATTTCTAGGGTTCAGAACTTCGCGTGGCACGTTGGGAATGCTTGTTGGGATGTTTAGATCAAAGAACTCATCCTTTTCGTACTCCACGTTATTCAATTCGCCATTTAAGGCAGCCCTAAGCATGGCCCGCGTAAACCTAATTTTCATGCGCTCGCCAACACCGTAGGGTCCCCCGCTCCACCCCGTATTTACAAGCCACACTTTTGACTGGTGCTGATTAATCTTTTCAATTAACAGGTTTGCATACACCTTTGGATGATGCACCATGAAGGGGGCTCCAAAACACGTTGAAAACGTTGCTGACGGTTCTTTCACTCCAGCTTCTGTTCCTGCAACCTTGGCAGTATAGCCGCTAAGAAAATGGAACATCGTTTGTTCGGGCGTGAGGCGGGCAATCGGCGGCATTACGCCAAAAGCATCGGCCGTGAGAAATACAATATTTTTAGGATGTCCTCCGCGGTTTCCGGGAGCGATGTTGGGGATATGGTGACGCGAATACGACGCTCGTGTATTCTCTGTGTGCTTCTGAGAATCGAGATCAACTTTGCGGGAAAGCTCGTCAATGTCCACATTCTCAAGTATTGTCCCAAATTTTTGTGTTAGATTAAAAATTATTGGCTCTGCCTCGGCGTTTAGGTTAATGACCTTTGCATAACAGCCACCTTCATAATTAAATACACCATCTCCGCTCCATCCATGCTCGTCATCGCCTATCAAGGCTCTTTCGGGATCTGTTGAAAGAGTTGTCTTTCCCGTACCCGACAAGCCAAAGAACAATGCTGTATCGCCCCCTTCACCAATATTCGCTGAACAATGCATACTCATCACGCCATTCTTGGGCATGAGGTAATTCAATACAGTGAAGATTGCTTTCTTGTTTTCTCCGGCGTATGATGTGCCGCAAATGAGAACAAGTTTTTGTTCAAAGCTGAGAATGATGCAACATTCACTTAACGTGCCATCGACTTCAGGAATTGTTTTGAAGTCAGGTACAGTAATAACGGTAAAGCCTGGTTCGAAATCGGTGAGTTGTTCGTGTTCAATTTCTATGAACATATTTTTTACGAACAGCGAATGATATGCTTGTTCCTGAACAAACCGAACAGGTAAAACATACTTTGGATCCGAGCCAGCGTTTACATCGTGTACATATACATCACGTCCCTGCAGATATGCAAACACGCGCGACTTCAGTGCATTGAATTGGTCTCGGCTAAATGGTTTATTAACCTTGCCCCACCATACTTCGTTCGAGCTCGACTCTTCCTCGACCAAAAATTTATCGTTTGCTCTTCTTCCGGTATAGGGGACGGAATTAACTGCAAGAGCGCCATGTTCTGTAAGAATACCTTCTTCAAGTATCAGCGCATGTTCATATAATTCAGGAACGCTTAGGTTGTGATATATATCGCCGAGGTTTGAAAATCCTTGTAACTGAAGAGATGAACGAATTGCATCGTCTGATAACATGAGTAGGTCCTCGTTTCAAAAAGAGTGCAAAGTTAAGAACCCGACCTCACCTCAACGTTCACCCTCTCGTTTTCTTCCTTACAACCACAAGTAGTAATAAGCTCGTGCTTTAACGCTTCACGCTGTTCGGGTGTAAGATGACTACACCTTTCTCTCATAGCAGAATGCTCTCTTTGCCTCTCTGACTCTCCAACCTTCTTCCTGTCCTGAATACCATACCGGACTGCAAAAACAATTACATAAGTAAATGCCGAAATACCTGCCCCCTCCAAAAAATTCAGATGGTAGTGGTTGAAGCTCACTGACAGGGTTGGTATAACATGGTTCCACAAAAACATTACAACCAGACTATTAAATACTAACAGCCCGCCGATGCAACAAAAGTAGATCACCGCGCGGGCTGTCCTGGTTGATGTCAGCGACATATGGTAAGGGGGCTAGTTTTCGTTTACCGTATCGTACAGCTCCTGCAATTTCCTGCGGAGGTACAAAACAGCATAGCGCTTGCGCGCTAAGAGAGTGTTGATGTTTACGCCCGTTTCGTCGGACATCTCTCTAAACGATATACCTTCAAATTCATTTTTTACGAACACCCACTTCTGTTCTGCTGGGAGTTCTTCGAGGCCTTCGAGCACGCTTTCCCAAATTGTTTTCCGAACGAGATCGGACTCCGGGTTGTAGGAGAAATCGCCGAGGTATCTCTCTACAAAGTCCATTCCGTCATCTTTTTGTTCCTGGGTACCAAGATCGGCAAAGTTCTCAGCTCGTTTTTTACGATAGCTATCGATGATTCTATTGCGTACAGAAGTAAACACCCACGAAGCCAGGTTATCTATGGGCTTATTGACGTCTTTCGACGCAGCCAGCACATTGGTAAACACGTCTTGCAGAATGTCCTCGGCTTCTTCCTGGCTGCGCACGCGCTGCCGAATGAAGCCTAAATACTTCTTCCGATCTGTTTTAAAAAGCTGTTCTATCTGAAGTGCGAGATCCATGGCATCACTACCGTCTGTTTGTGGAAAGAGTCGATTATCAGCCCAGCTTGGTCCAGTTCTTAGGCCCGTCTTCCGACGGAACTCCACCGTTCTCATGACAGCTCCTGCTACAGGTGTATTTGAAAAATGACAGTCGAAACGTCTGTTTCTTTTGTCGTTATGGCGTAGCAGTTATGCCATTTTGTCCAATGTTGTGGGCGAATCGTCTATTAAGGTAGTAGTGATAATTCTATGCCAAGTTCCTTCGATAGTGGTAGGAGTTAGACGTTTAGGCACTAAAATGCCAAATATTCTTCAGAAAATCAAGACAAGTGCACAGTTAAAGAGTTTCCGGCCAAGGGGCATTGTTGGGAGACTCCACTGCGATAGGGTTTATTGTATGGGTGAAGTTCCAGGGCAGCATATGCCTCCCGGCAAGTTCCCTAGTGCATCATCCCACGTCTTTCCCGGCAACTGTTCGCTTTCTCCACTCCATTATCTTCTCAGCGATGGCACACAGCTCATCCAGTGCTTCGAGACGCTGCCGGATTGTTAGCCGCTGCCATTGCCGCAAGTGTTCACGTCGAACGCCGTCAAAGGTTGTCTTGCTGAAATCAATTTCTAAATTCTTGCTATCGAGATTCATCTCGAGATCTCTGAATTTCTAATAAATGTGAGATGTCATCTAGATCGATCTGACGCCCAGCCTCTTGCTTCATCCTGATTAGTGTCCGAAGCGATACGAAAGGGATACGAATACCTGCTGATAAATCGACCATCATAGCTTGCTGTAATTCTTCTTCAAAAGGAAATGGTTCATATACAAATATGTCAACTGGTGAGTGCTGATAGAAATCGCTAACGAAGTTTAACACCTTCATTCCTTTTTGCTGAATCCATTCTTCACGCTGAGAAGCATCGGCAAACTGTTCCTCTGTAATTGGTATGCTTGGCTTGTAGCCTAACGATCGGAGCACATTCAATGCATGGTGAATATTGTCGGAGTCGAGCCCAATTACCAAGTCTATATCTCCTGTGTACCTTAGGTATCCGTGCGCAACAACGGCAACTCCGCCAACGACAATAAATTTAGTATTGGTTGTCGTGAGAGCGCCGACGATATCCTCAAGTGCGGAGAGTCTCATCAGTAGTTGCCGATTGGAATTTTGATGCCGAATTTACCGACATTCGTTCGTGCCCGTTCATACCCAGCATCTGCATGACGCAGCAGCCCCATCAGTGGATCGTACGTTAACACACGCTCAAGTTTCTGTTCTGCTTCCGGTGTCCCGTCGGCAACAGCTACCATTCCTGCATGCAGTGAAAGCCCCATACCAACACCTCCGCCGTGGTGCAAAGAAACCCACGTTGCCCCGCCAATGGTGTTCAGTGCAAAATTCAGGTACACCCAGTCGGCGATGGCATCGGAGCCGTCCTTCATCGACTCAGTTTCTCTGTAAGGTGATGCAACACTGCCACAGTCGAGATGATCTCTTCCAATCACAATGGGAGCAGATACCTTGCCATCACGCACGAGATCGTTGAAAAGCTTGCCGGCTTTTGCTCTGTCGCCGTATCCAAGCCAGCAAATTCTTGCCGGCAATCCCTGGTAATGAATGCGGCTCTGCGCTTCGTGTATCCATTTGATAAGGGGCATGTTATCGGGGAATAAATCGATAATAGCATCATCAGTTTGTTTAATATCGTTGGGATCGCCCGATAATGCAACCCATCGGAATGGCCCCTTGCCGTCACAGAAGAGTTGGCGGACAAATGCTGGAACAAAGCCGGGAAAGGAAAATGCATTACCGACGTGTGCATACTCCTTTGCAATGCCACGAATGTTGTTGCCATAGTCGAAAACAATGGAACCGCGCTTCTGAAAGGCAAGCATTGCCTTTACATGTGCCCCTATGGACGCATACGAGTGCTCGAGATAGGTTGCTGGATCGGATGTGCGAAGGGCATCGGCCTCCTCCATGCTAAAGCCGGAAGGATAGTAACCATTTAGAGGATCGTGCGCACTGGTCTGATCCGTAACTACGTCGGGCATCAGCCCTGCATTACCATGTTCCGAATGACTTCCTCTGCGCAAGATTTCCGGAAGGACGTCGGCAGCATTTCCTACAAGTCCTATCGATACTGGCGTTCTCGACTCAACGTGTTGCCTGATGAGAGCCATTGCGTCATCAAGATGGTACATCTTCACATCCAGATACCCATCTCTGATACGTTTGTCAATGCGCGACTCATTGATTTCTACGCACAACGCTGCCGCGCCGGCAATAGTGGCCGCCAGCGGCTGTGCGCCACCCATGCCCCCTAACCCTGAAGTGAGTAGAAAGCGACCATTGAGTGTACCGCCGAAGTATTGTCTTGCACACTCTGCAAACGTCTCGTATGTACCCTGAACAATGCCTTGTGTACCGATGTAAATCCATGAGCCTGCCGTCATCTGACCGTACATAATCAACCCCAGCTCGTCGAGCCTGCGAAATTCTTCCCATGTTGCCCACTTAGGTACGAGATTTGAATTCGCTATCACAACACGCGGTGCCCAGTGATGTGTCTGAACTACTCCAACGGGTTTGCCGCTTTGAACGAGTAGCGTTTCATCAGCGTGCATGTTCTTTAAGCAATCCAGAATTGCGTCGAACGAATTCCAGTTGCGGGCAGCCTTTCCAATTCCGCCATACACCACTAAATCTTCCGGTCTCTCAGCATTATCCGGATCGAGGTTGTTTTGAATCATTCTGTACGCAGCCTCTATCTGCCAGTTGGCGCAGGTAATGGCGGTACCAAGAGGACTCCGTACAATTCTGTTCATGCCGCAAAAATCGGGAAATCCAGAGTATTCGGTACATTGGCACTGTGTGCTAAATCTGTATGGGATTTTGAAATGTTAAACCGAATCTTTGGCATCGTCGTTTGTGCCGTTTACATCACTTCCTGGTTCGTCCCAGTGGCTCGATATGGTGATACACTTTCTTCTGGAACGGTGCCGGGGTGGCAAGCATTAAGAGTTTCTCTCTCGCCTCTTTGGTCGCAGGATTTTCCGGTTCCCAGCGCTTGGTATAAGTCAGCGTTAATGGTTTTCAGCGGCCTTAGCAACCTGTTAATTGTAATCGTGATGGGATTGTTGTTATTTGATTTCAAGTTCAAATCTAAATGGCTGAAATCTGCTGTTATTGTTTCCGCTGTTGTTAATCTGCACTGGGTGCTAATGTCCGGCACCAGCGTGGATGCGTTAATTGGGTATTATTTGTGGGAGCTAACATTTATAGCAGTTGCTGTTTGGCTGCTTTTGGGAAAAAAAGAATCGCATCGTACGGTATAAATAATGAATCTATTATTATTTACCTAAGTATTCACTTGGGAAACCGGGAGAATTCCAGAAATAAATTTCCTGGTCATCTAGGATTGATTCCAATAGTGCAGATGATGACTACGTAAAACTAAATAGAGGCGCTCCGTGTAATGTGTTCGTTGCTGTTCTTGATAGCAGGAAATGCTGAGGATGACATGTATAGCACCTTCTGGGACCATCGGTGATTGATATGTGGTGGGTTCAGGTGTACCCGATATAGTACTTGGCATCCAGCCAGATTGCCGTGGCCAGACGACTGTATAGGGACAAGCTGATTCGTTGAACAGTGTTGACCTTCACCCATGGTATGCCAATGTAGGACCGTCTCAGCACAAGCGATGGAATGTGTCAACCATCCGAGCAGAGCGCCTCAATTCATAAAGAGAGTCTGTTAATTCGGCAAACATCGATGGATATGGAAAATCCAATATTATCGTTAATATTGCACAACTAGGGTCGTTGAGCTTTTTCTTTCATCTTAGCTGATTACACAGAGTTAAGAAATTGAAAACACAGACTACAAGATTTGCAGCCGCATCTGCATTCCATTTATTTAGATCTATTCAGATAATATCTGCGGTTATCTATTTGGTAGCCAGCCGATCCCGCCTTGCGCGTATTACGCGTATTTGATACAGACTCTCTAGCCCAATCTTATAGTGCTCAGCACTTACAAGGCGTTCGCCTGCGTGAATTGTAGCAACGTTTTCAAAAGCTTGTTAATTTCAATAAACGGATTGTAACAAATTGGTAGACTCAAAAATTATTGTCAGGATTGCTACTGCTGATGATCAGCAGTATGCTGACACTATAACCGAAGAAATGGAAGTTTCGGCAAACGTGCGGGGTACCGGTATTGCGAAACGATCAACTGACTACATACGACAGAAAATGAAAGAGGGTAAGGCCGTCATTGCCATCACGAAAGGCGGGGTATGGGTTGGTTTCTGTTATATCGAGGCGTGGCAGGATGAAAAGTATGTGGCTAATTCTGGTCTAATTGTCTCCCCGGATTTCCGCGGATCTGGTGTTGCTAAGGAAATCAAGAGGAAAATCTTTGAACTCTCACGGAAAAAGTATCCTGACGCACTCATCTTTGGTTTAACGACTGGGCTCGCAGTTATGAAAATCAACTCGAGCTTGGGGTATAAACCTGTTACATATTCGCAGCTTACAACAGATGAAAAGTTCTGGATGGGCTGTCAAAGCTGCGTTAACTTCCCAATCCTTACTTTGAAAGAGCGCCATAATTGTCTCTGTACTGCAATGTTGTACAATCCATCTGATGAAGAAGAATCCAAACCCGAACAGACGTCCGTAACTGCCTCAACTGAAGTATCGCGCACAAACTGGTCCCCGACAAGACCTAAGCAAGATCGCAAGAGCTATTCCATACTGTTAACACGATGGCTTCGTTTCAAACAGTTTATCATACTTAAGACCCGTTGGATGCGTGTCTTCTAACTAACGGTATATCACGACGTCAACTAAGAATTCGGATTATGAAAAAGCAAGTTGTTCTGGCATTCAGTGGTGGTCTCGACACATCATATTGTGCGAAATACCTCAGTGAGGATTTGGGCTATGAAGTACACACTATTACTGTGAACACAGGTGGTTTCAGTTCTGATGAATTGCAAGAAATTGAACAATGTGCTGTGGCATTGGGTGTGGCGTCGCACTGCAACATAGATGAATCAAGGAATTATTATGACAAAGTGATCCGCTACCTGATATACGGCAATTCTCTGAAGAATAACACCTATCCATTAAGTGTGAGTGCTGAACGCATTTCGCAGTCAATAGCCGTTGCTAATTACGCGGTGAAACTTAAAGCAGATGCAGTTGCGCACGGAAGCACAGGAGCAGGGAATGACCAGGTGAGATTCGATATGATCTTCCACATTCTTATTCCCACACTAGAGATCATTACACCTGTTCGTGATTTGAAATTATCCCGCGATGAGGAAATCAACTATTTGCAGACGAAGGGTGTTAAGATGAATTATCAAAAGGCACTGTATTCGATTAATAAGGGTATGTGGGGTTCATCAGTTGCAGGAAAAGAAACATTGAAATCACTTGGTATGTTGCCTGAGGAGGCATTTCCTACACAGCTTACAAGGAATGACACCGAAAAGGTAGTTCTAAATTTTGAAAAAGGTGAGTTGAAAGGAATTAATGATAAAGGTTTTGAGCACCCAATTGAGGCCATTCAATATTTACAATCCAAGTCCGGAGCATTTGCCATTGGGCGAGACATTCACGTTGGCGATACGATAATTGGTATTAAAGGGAGAGTGGGATTTGAGGCTGCCGCACCGATGATTGTATTAAAAGCACATCATGCGTTGGAAAAACATGTGCTTACCAAGTGGCAACTTGGCTGGAAGGACCAGCTTGGGCAATTCTATGGCAACTGGTTGCATGATGGGCAATACCTCGATCCGGTGATGCGTGATATCGAAGCATTTCTCATTAATAGTCAGGAACATGTCACGGGTGATGTGCATGTTCAACTCTATCCTTATCGATACCAGATTTTGGGCATTGAATCTACGTATGATTTGATGGCATCCAGTTTTGGACGGTACGGTGAAATGAATCTAGGCTGGACAGGTGAAGACGTGCGTGGATTTTCAAAAATTTTCAGCAATCAAACGATGATTTATCACCACGTGAAAGAAAGAAATAAAAAAGTATAGTGTTCAACACATAATTCTGAAGTGTGAAATGCAAACGTGCTTCAGCAGTGTGCCACCATTACTAAATAACATGAGACTATGAGTAATACAGTAAATGCCGGAATCCTTGGAGGCGCGGGATATACAGGTGGAGAAGCAATCCGCTTGCTGCTGAACCACTCAAATGTGAATCTGTCCTTTGTACACAGCAGAAGTCACGCAGGTAGTCCTCTGCATTCTGTTCATGAAGATTTGGTTGGTGAAACGGATTTACATTTTTCCGATGCGCTTGATGATACCGTTGACGTGATGTTCCTTTGTTTAGGTAGCGGAGAGAGTAAGCATTTTTTGAACGAAAATTCTATTTCAGACAATGTTAAAATCATTGATCTAAGTCATGACTTTCGGTTGGCTGAATCCTCTGATAGTCGAATATTTGTTTATGGTCTTCCAGAACTTAACCGTGAAGAGATTCGAAGGGCAAACAACATTGCAAATCCTGGATGTTTTGCTACCGGAATTCTTTTGGGATTGCTTCCACTTGCAAACTCAGGGATCCTTGGAGAAGTCTATTCTACAGGGATTACTGGTTCGACAGGGGCGGGGAGAAAATTCGATAATTCTACACATTTCGCATGGAGGGCGAATAACATTTCTGCATACAAAACATTGACCCATCAGCACTTGGACGAAATCAACAATTCGCTGAAGCAGCTCCAGCCAGGTTTCAGAAATTCTATCAATTTCGTTCCTTGGCGTGGAGGTTTCACCAGAGGAGTATTCGTGAGCTCAACCTTTACATCAGATCGTTCATTAGCAGAGATGATAAAATTATATAAGGAATATTACTTTTATCATCCGTTTACGGTTGTGTCGGATGAAACAATTAATCTGAAGCAGGTTGTAAATACGAGTAGATGTATGGTGAACCTGGCAAAAGAGGGAGAGAAATTTGTGGTACATACAGCCATTGATAATTTGCTAAAAGGAGCATCGGGACAAGCTGTGCAGAATATGAATTTGATGTTTGGGTTGGAGGAAACGACAGGGTTGAGGCTTAAGAGTATTGTCTATTGAACCCAACGTGAGTAATGCATAATAGTGCCAGAATGAAATTATTCGATGTCTATTCACTCTACAACATTGTCCCGATTAGAGCAAGGGGCTCATGGTTGTGGGACGACAAGGATGAAAGGTATCTTGATCTCTATGGAGGTCATGCAGTTATCTCTATTGGACACTGTCATCCACACTATGTGAAAGCATTGACCGACCAATTAAACAAGATTGGATTTTATTCTAACAGTGTTAAAAATCCATTACAGATCAAATTATCAGAATTACTGGGTCACGTATCAGGATATGATACCTACCAGCTATTTCTCTGTAACTCAGGAGCTGAAGCGAACGAAAACGCTCTGAAGCTGGCGTCATTTTTCACAGGTAGAAGGAAAGTAATCGCATTCAGGAATTCGTTTCACGGAAGAACGTCAGGTGCTGTAGCTGCAACAGACAATCCCAAAATTGTTGCTCCATTTAACACTGGACATGATATCCAGTTCCTACCATTGAATGATGAATCGGCACTTTCTGAAGCTCTAGATAGGAATGTTGCTTCCATAATTATTGAAGGTATTCAGGGTGTTGGAGGTGTTCAATTGCCAGATCATTCTTTTCTTAAATTCATTGAGAAGAAATGCGCTGAAAATGGCTCGCTCTTAATATTAGATGAGATTCAATCCGGTTATGGACGCACAGGGAAATTCTTTGCCCATCAACATGCTGGAATAAGACCGCACCTCATCACAATGGCAAAGGGAATGGGAAATGGTTTTCCGATAGGAGGTGTAATGATTCACCCGGATATTAAACCAAGGAGCGGAATGCTAGGCACTACTTTCGGGGGTAATTATCTTGCCTCTGCTGCCGGAATGGCTGTGTTGGAAGTCATTGAACAAGAAAGTCTGCTCAATAATGCTTCAAAAATCGGGACATACATTATTGACCAATTGAGAGGTGTTTCAGGTATAAATGAAGTGAGAGGGAAAGGGTTGATGATTGGAATTGACCTTCCTGATGGTTTTGATACAGACCCCTAAATAGTTGGACTGAGATTCTACCTTTGAAGTAAGACGAAAGGAGAATTCTCAGATGAAGAAGCGACCACGATTTACGGATGAGCAACGACTGGCGATCTTGAAGGAAGTCGAAGAGCATGGTCTT